>CAVRUU010000001.1:0-100573 GCA_963724515.1 Candidatus Eiseniibacteriota bacterium
CGGCGGGTTTGGCGCTCGCACGGGCACTCCGCGCGAGCGGGCTCGCGACGGCATGGCTTCACCGTGACGGGAAGGGCGGCACCATCGTCAAGACCCGCATCCTCGCAGGATCGAGCCACGCCGCGCGCCAGCAGATCGTGCGGCTCGACAGGGGGCACACCGAGCCCCTGTCGCGCGCGGCGGAGCGGAAGCTCATGCGCTCCGCGCGGCAGGCGGTGCGTCGCGCGGGAGCCGTGCTCCTTTCCGACTATGGGTACGGGGTGCTGAGCCGGGGCATGAGGCGCGCCGCGATCGAGGACGCGAAGCGTTCGAAGGTGCCGGTCGTGGTCGACTCCCGCTATGACCTGGGTTCCTATCGCGGGGCCACGCTCCTCACGCCGAACGAGCACGAGGTGATGGAGGCGATGCACCTTCCCTCGCTGCGCGCGGCGACGCTCCGGCGCGCCGGCGAATCGCTCGTGACCGCGGGCGGCGCTCGCGCGGTCTGGATCACACGGGGGAGCGACGGCATGCTCCTCTTCGAACGTGGAAGTCGACCGCTCGGACTCTCGATCGTCGGATCCTCCGACGTCGCGGACGTGACCGGAGCAGGGGACGCGGTATCCGCGACGGCCGCGCTCGCGCTCGCGGCGGGAGCGTCCCAGATCGAGGCGGCGATGCTGGCCACGTATGCCGCTTCGGTGGTGGTCATGAAGCGCGGCACGGCGACCGTGAGCCGGGAGGAGCTTCTGGAGGCGATCCGCGTTCAATCGCCGCCGAAGATCTCCGGATGAAAGCATCCTCGTCGAAGATCGTGACGCCCGCGGCGTTGGAGTCGAGGCTCGCGGAGTCTCCGGGCGGGCGCGAAGGGCTCGTGCTCGCGAACGGCATCTTCGACCTCCTCCACGTGGGGCACGTCCGTTATCTCCTGGGCGCGAAGGAAGCAGGCAGGACGCTCCTCGTCGCCTTGAACTCGGACGCCTCGTCGCGCCGCCTGAAGGGGAGCGGCCGTCCGCTCATGCCGCTCCTGGAACGCATGGAGATCGTGGCCGCGCTCGCCTGTGTGGATTGGGTGACGTCCTTCGAGGAAGATTCAGTCGAGGGCCTGCTGCGCCGCATCCGTCCCGCCGTGCACGCGAAGGGCACCGACTACACCGTGTCCACCGTTCCCGAGCGGGCGGTGGCGCAATCCCTCGGAATCCGCACGGTCATCGTCGGGGACGCCAAGGGCCACGCGACGAGCGACCTGGTACGGCGCATCGGGCTCCTGGGGACGGCGGTGGACCCGGAGGAAACACGAAGTGGATGACGAGCCGCGGGCTCCGGCTCCTTCCGCGGCGCCGCGCCGCGTGCTCGTCACGCGGATCCGGCGCATCGGGGACGCGATCCTCTCGCTGCCGGTGATCGACGCGCTCCGCGATTCGTTTCCAGAGTGCTCCATCGATTTTCTCGCCGAAGAGGGTCCGGCACAGGCGGCGATCGGGCACCCCGGCGTGGATCGCGTCCTCGTGCTCGACCGCGCGCTCCATTCCGTCCTCCCGGCATCCCCTTCCTTGCTGTGGCGGCTTCGCGCCCGGCGCTACGACTGGGTCATCGATCTGTACGGGAACCCGAGGAGCGCCCTGCTCGCGGCGTGGACCGGAGCCAAGGTCCGCGTGGGCCCGGCGCGGCGGGGGAGACGCCGCCTCTACACCCACGCGATCGCCCCCGCCGTGAAGCCGCTCTCCGCCGTCGCGCATCATCTTCGCTCCCTGGAGGCGCTGGGCCTCTCTTCTATCGAGCGGGCGCCGCGGATCGAGCTCACGGAAAGAGAGCGCGCCGAGGGGCGCGCGCGGCTCGACGAGGCCGCGCGGCCGGACGCCCCGAGAGTCGGGCTCCACCCTGGCAACCGGTGGCCCGCGAAGCGCTGGCCCGAGCAGAGATTCGCGGCGCTCGCCCGGGCAATCTCACGCATGGGCGCGCGCCCGGTCGTTCTCGCGGGACCGGGCGAGGAACGACTCGCGGGCCGGGTCGCCTCGGGAGCGGGCGGCCGCGAAGGCGCTCCGGTCCTGGGCCCGCTCCCGCTTCGGGCGTACTGGAGCGTGATCGGCGCGCTCGACGCGCTCGTCACGGTGGACGGCAGCCCGCTCCACGCGGGGCCGGCGGTGGGCACTCCGACCGTGGGCATCCTCGGTCCCACCGAGCCCGAGATCTGGTTTCCGTACGGCCGCGAGGACGGCCACCAGCTCCTCTCGCGCGAGATCTGGTGCCGTCCATGTCACAGGCACGAGTGCGCGCGGATGGACTGTCTCGACTGGATCGGGGTCGACGACGCGCTCGCGGCGGTCGGGCGCGCCCTGGCTCACGGAGGAAGCACGCGTGCGAGCGCCTGAGGAGAGGCACCCCGCCGATCTCTCCCGGGTGCGGAGCGTGCTGGTGCTGCGCCATCGCGCGGCCGGGGACCTCCTCCTCACGACGCCCGCGCTCCGCGCGCTCCGTGCCGGATTGCCCTCCGCGAGAATCGACGTGCTCGTCTCACGGGGAACGGGGGCGATCCTGCGCGGAAACCCTGACGTCGACCGCGTACTGGAAATCGACCGGCGTTCCCTCCGGTCTCAAGCCTCCTGGTACGTCCGGTTGATCCGCGGCGGCTACGATCTCGTGCTCGACATGGTCTCGAATCCGAGGAGCGCCTTCATGACCGCGCTGACGCGCGCACCGGTCCGCGTGGGGTACGACCTGCGGGGGCGCCGTTACGCCTACACCATCCGGATCGCGCGGGAGCAGGCGGGTCCGGACGGCGCCCGCGGCCGATACGCGCCGGAATCCTCGCTGGACCTGGTGCGCGCGCTGGGGATGCCCTCGCGCGGGCTCGAGCTCACGATTCACGTGCCACCCGAGGCCCGGGCGCGAATCGACTCCTGGATCAGAGGATGCGGCCTCGGGAATCGTCCCATCATCGCCTGTCTTCCGTCCGGCACCTGGCCCACGAAGTCCTGGATCCCCGAGCGCTTCGCCGCGGTCATGGACGCACTGCACGACGCAGGGGACGTGCTCTGGCTCTGGGGACCCGGCGAGGAATCGCTCGCCGAACGATGCCGCCGGCTCATGGCGAACCCATCGACGCTGCCGCCCGCGACCCCGTGGCAGGACCTCGCGGCCCTCCTCCAGAGGTGCGCCCTCCTCGTCAGCAACGATTCCGGACCGAAGCACCTCGCGGTCGCGCTCGGGGTGCCGACGGTGACGATCTTCGGTCCCACGAATCCGGTCGCGTGGCAGCCGCGGTCCGGACCCCACGCGGCGGTCGAGGCGCCTGGCCTCGACTGCCTCCATTGCAACCAGACCCGCTGCCCCCTTCCGGGAGACCGGTACATGCGCTGCATGCGCGACGTCTCGGTGTCGATGGTGGTCGGGGCCTGCCGCGCCCGTCTCGTCGAGAAGGCCGGGAGCGCCGCGTGACGCGCGAGCCGCTCAGCGCGCTCGTGACCACGAAGAACGAGGAGCGCACGCTCCGTGAATGCCTCGAGTCGCTTCGCTGGGCCGAGGAAATCGTCGTGGTGGATTCCGGAAGCACCGACGGGACGCTCGCGATCGCCCACTCCATCGCCGACCGCGTGGTCGAGCACGAGTACGAAAACCCCGCCGCGCAGAAGAACTGGGCGCTGCCCCAGCTCGCGCACCGGTGGGTCCTGATCCTGGACGCGGACGAACGGGTGACCCCGGCGCTGCGGGAGGAGATCGAGCGCGTGCTGGCGGATCCCGCGCGGCGGGATGGTTACTGGATCGGGAGGGAGAATCATTTCTTCGGCCGGCCGATTCGCTCGGCCGGCTGGCAGCGGGACCGGGTGCTGCGCCTCTTCGACCGAACCAAGGGCGCCTATCGGCCCGTGCTCGTGCACGAGGAGATCCATCTCGAGGGAAGAGCGGGATCGCTTCGGGAGAAGCTCGTCCACGAACCCTACCCGGATCTCGATCGTTACTTCGAGAAATGGAACCGGTACTCCCGGTGGTCGGCTGAGGAGCTCGGCCGGAAGGGCGTCCGCGCGTCGGCGTTCCGCCTCCTCGTCCGGCCGTGGCTTCGGTTCCTGCGCATGTACGTCCTCGAGGGCGGTTTTCGCGAAGGGCGCCGGGGGATCGTCCTCTGCTGGCTCGCCGCGTTCTCGGTCTTTTCAAAATACGCCCGCCGCTGGGAAGCCGAGATGCGCGGCAAGTCCCGATGAGGGTCGCCTTCTTCGGCGCGTACGATCCCGCGTACCCCCGCACGCGGGTGCTCCGCGAAGGGCTGGAGTCCCGCGGCGCCGAGGTGCTCTCGATCCACGCTCCGCTCGATTCGCCCCCCATCGCGAGGGAGATGCGGCTTCTCTACTCCTGGGTGCGCAGCGCGCGAAGACTCGACGCGGTTCTCGTGCCTTCCTTCGGTCATCGCGACATCCCGCTGGCGGAGATACTGGGACGGGTCGTGGATTCGCCCGTGCTCTTCGATCCGCTGGTGTCGCGCTGGGACACCCAGGTGGGAGATCTGGCGAGGCTCCGGTCCGGGAGCATCAGCGCCGCGCGAGTCCGCGCGAGCGACCGCGTATCGCTCTCGCTGGCCGACATGGTGCTCTGCGACACCTGGGAGCACGGGGACTTCTATTCGAGCGAGTTCGGGATCGCGCGCCGGAAGTTGAGCCGTGTCCCGGTGGGAGCCGATCGCTTTGCGTTCGAGCTCGGCGGCCGGCGGGTGGCGCTGCCCCGGAGCGGCCCGCTCGACATCGTGTACCTCGGGGGTTTTCTGCCGCTGCACGGTCTCCCCGCGGTCATCGATGCCGCCGGCGAGCTCGAAGCGAGGCGCGGGGAGCGCTTCGCCACGTTCACCCTGATCGGCGATGGGATGGCCCTTCCCAGGGTCGAGCGCGACGTCGCGGCGCGGGGGCTCCGGAGCGTCCGGCTCGTGCCGCGGATGCCTTACGAGGAAGCGATGACTCGACTCGCCCGCGCCGATATCGGACTCGGAATTTTCGGGACGAGCGCGAAATCCGGGCGGGTGGTCCCGCACAAGGTATTCCAATCGATGGCGCTCGGCGTGCCCACGATCACGAGGCGCTCCGCCGCGATCACCGAGTTCTTCCGGGACGAGGAGCACCTGGTGCTGGTCCCGCCCGGGGACGGGCCGTCGCTCGCGCGGTCGATCGAATCGCTCGCGGGGAATCCGGAGCGAAGCGAGCGGATCGGCGCTCAGGGCCGCGCCGCTGCCTTGGCGCAGGCCTCGCCGTCCCGGATCGGCGATCTGCTGGTGGAGGCCATCCAGCGTTCCCGCGAAGCGACCGCTCCCGGCGCGCGCCGGTGATCCGGATCCTGCACGTCGACTCCGAGCGCCCCTGGCGAGGCGGCCAGAACCAGGTCCTCCTTCTGATGCGCCGTCAGCGGGCCCGCGGGGACGATCCCCATCTCGCCGCGCCGGGAGAGGCCGCACTCTCCGCGCGCGCGTCGGCCGAAGGCTTCCCGATACATCCCGTCGCCATGAGAGGCACGTGGGATCTCGCGTCGGTGCGCGCTCTCGCGGGCGTCATGCGCGGGCTCTTGCCCGAGGTCGTGCACTGGCACGCGGCGCGGGCTCACGCGATCGGCGCCATGGCGTCGGTGCTGGCACCCGACCCCGCGCGCGTGCTCTCGCGACGGGTCGAGTTTCCCGTGCGCGGATCGTTGGGCAGCAGGCTCCTCTACTCGATTCCGATCGACCGGGTCGCGGCGATCTCGAACGCGGTGCGCGAGGCGCTCGTGCGAAGCGGCGTCGAGGCGAACCTCATCGACGTCGTGCCGAGCGGAATCGATCCCGCGCCCGAGGCGGATCCATTGCCGCGCGCCGAGGTTCGCGGCCGGCTCGGATGCGGCGCCGGCGAGGTGGTGGGCATCGTGGTCTCGGCGCTCTCGCCCGGAAAGGGTCACGGACAGCTCCTGCGAGCCATGGCGTCCGCGGCTCCCCGGGCGCCGAATCTAAGGCTCTGGATCGCTGGAGACGGGCCCCTGGCCGCGGGGTTGAAGGTGGAGCTGCGGGCGCTTGGTCTGGAAGCGACGGTCGCCTTCCTCGGCTTCCGGACCGACGTCCCGGCGCTCTTGCGCTCGGCGGATTTCTTCTGCCTTCCCACGCGCTCGGAAGGACTCGGCTCCTCGATTCTGGAGGCCATGTCCGCCGGGCTCCCCGTGGTGGCGTCGCGGGTCGGAGGGGTTCCCGAGGTCGTGGAGGACGGTCGGACCGGAGCCCTCGTTCCTCTCGATGACGTCGCGGCCCTCGCGGATTGGATGGTCCGGATGGCGACGGACGCGGACCTGAGACGGTCGATGGGGGAATCGGGCGCCGTGCGCGCCCGCGCTTTCAGCGCGGACCGGACCGCTGAGGGCACGTACCAGGTCTACCAGAGGGCGCTCGAGGCCCGCCGCGACAGGCGGGGACGGGGGTAGCGCGCAAACGGGGCCGGCGCCGGTTGACCGTGTAAATTCAACCTGTTAGAGTCACGTGTCCGACCTGATAGGCGCCTCCTCCAGAAAGGTATCCCGATTCGATGCATGATTTTTGGATGATCGCTCTGTACGGCGCCCTCGTCCTGGGCGTGCTCGTATTCGTGCACGAGCTCGGGCACTTCCTGGTGGCCAAATGGCTGGGTGTCCGGGTCCTCTCTTTCTCGATCGGGATGGGGCCCCGCCTCTTCGGATTCCGGAAGGGCGGGACCGACTACCGGCTCTCGCTCTTGCCGCTCGGCGGGTTCGTGCGGATGGCCGGCGACAGTCCCGATGCGCAGGATCGCCAGGGCAATTCGGATGAGTTCTTGGAGAAGCCGTGGTGGGCGCGCGCGCTGATCACGGCGGCGGGACCCTTGGCCAATCTCCTCCTCGCCTTCCTGATCAACGTCGCGGTGTACCTGATCGGGGTCCGGACCCCGGACTTTCCGGCCACCGTGGGCCGCGTGGCGCCTCACTCCATCGCCCAGAGCATCGGTCTCAAGGAGTGGGATTCGATCCAGTCCCTGGACGAGCGCCCCGCGCGCACCATGCGGCAGCTCGCGACGGCCGTCGATCGCGTCGTCCGTGAGAAGGGGGACGGCGAAGTGCCGCTGACCGTCTCGCGTCAAGGGGGACGCGTGGATCTCCGTGTGGCGCGCCGCGACGCCGCCCGGTTCGCCCGAGAGCTGGATTGGAACACGGGGACTGTCATCGGACGCGTGTTCCTCGGATTGCCGGCGTATCAGGCGGGGCTCCGGGAAGGCGACGAGATCCTGAGCGTCGACGGCGTGGCCGTGGCGAACTGGAACGATCTCTCGAACCGGATCCGCCGGAGCCCCGATACATCGCTTGATCTCCAAGTCAGGCGGGGGACGAAGCAGTTCCAGGTCACGGTGAAGACCACACCGGACAGCGTGATCGGGATCTCCCTGCCCGAGACGATCACGACCCTGGAACGCTTTCCGCTGCCCGAAGCGCTGTCGCTCGGCGTGAGGCAGACACTCTACGCGGCGGGGCAGATCTATCAGGGTCTCTGGAGTTTCGTCACGAATCCCATCCGGCTGAGCTCGAGCGTCGCCGGGCCCATCGCGATCGCCCAGGTGGCCCGCGACCAGGCCCGAAGCGGCCTGGATCAACTCCTCTCGTTCGCTTCCTTCATCAGCGTCGCGCTGATGGCGATGAACCTGCTCCCCATCCCCATCCTGGACGGGGGTCACGTGCTGTTCGCGCTCCTGGAGGGAGTCCGGCGCCGGCCTTTGTCTTTCAAGACGCAGGCCGCGTTCCAGCGATTGGGTCTCGCCGTCTTGGGAGGCCTCGTGATCTTTTCCTTCGCCAACGACCTCACCCGGGTCACTCAGCGAAAGCGCGCCGAAGCCGACATCACGAGGCGAATCAACGGGAGCGCGCCCGCCGACACGATCCTTTCCCCGGACGGGCGTTGATCCGACCGGGTTGACGCGGCGCGACAGCCCCATGCGCGGCGCCGTCGTCAAGAGAGTCGCCCTCCTCTCGTACCTTTTCCTCTTTTCCGTTCCCGCGGGGCGATCGCCGGCGCAGGACCGAGCACCCGAGTTCGAGAAACCCATCGAGGTGCGGCGCGTCGAGATCCACGGAAACCAGGCCTTCTCGGATCGAAAGCTCCGAGGATTCCTGAGGACCCGGGGGAAGTCGTTCTGGAAGCCTTGGCGTCATACGCCCTACCGGTCCGACTTTCTCCGCTTCGACCGCGTCGCGCTCCAGTCCTATTACCGCCGCCGCGGATACATGCAGGCCCAGGTGGACAGCGTGCGAACGGATCCCGTACCCGGGGCCGCATCCAGGGTGGATGTGAACCTCTTTCTTTCCGAAGGGCCGCTCTATCGGGTGGGAGCGGTCGTGCTGCTGGGGACGTCTCCGCTTCCGGAGGAGGACGTGCGGCACGTCTCGAAACAGAGACCGAACGATCCGGTCGACATCACGAGGGTCGAAGCCGACCGGCAGGCGATCGAGGACCTGTACGCTGACTTGGGGCACGCCGCGGTCCAGGTGCGGGACAGTCTTGCGGCGGAAAGCACTCGGGTGCACGTCGTCTACAAGATCGTGGCCGGCCCCGTCGCACGGCTGGGCAGCGTGGGGGTCGAGGGAATCCGGCGCACGCGGCGGCGTGTCGTGACCCGCGAGCTGTCGGTGCACCCGGGCGAGATCCTCGCTCGAAAGAAACTCGCGGGCAGCCAGCAGCGCATCTACGACACCGGGCTATACAGCGACGTCGTGTTCGAGCGGGGGGACATCGACTCCGTGACGCATCTGTCCGATCTTCACCTCACCGTCCGCGAGCGAAGAATGGCCTGGGTGGACGCGGGGCTCGGTTACGGCACGCTGGATCAACTCCGCCTCACCACCGAGTGGGGACACCGGAACATCGGACACGAGGGAATCCGCTTCATCGTGTCGGGCAGGATGGGTGTCGTCGTGAAGCCGGTGCTGCCCGTGTCCGAATGGAGCCAGTGGAAGCTGGGAAATCGCCGCGCCGACGCCTCGCTCGCCCATCCCTGGATCTTCGGAACGCGCACGCAGGCGTCCCTGGGCGGATACACCGAAGAGGTCGTGAGGACACAGACCGGTGAACGGACGTTTCTCGAGATACCCCTGCGGGCGAACGGCGCGGCCCTCTCGTTTCGACGGGACCTGAATCTCGTCACCCACGGAACCTGGTCGCTCGAGCACCGCCACGTGATCTCGGACAGCGCCAGCCTGCCGCTCTCGCCGGGGGTAGAGCAGAAGAGCTACTCGACCAGGAGGGTCGGGCTGTCCCTGGAGCGCGACACGCGATTGAACCCATTCGATCCCAAAGCGGGCAGCGACGTTATCGGGAACACGGTCGTCGCGGGAGGGGTACTCAAAGGTAGCGCCCGGTTCACGAAATTCAGCGTCGGCGCGAGCACCTACCTGCCCGTGCTCCGCAAGTACACTTTGGCGCTCAGAATTCGGTCGGGGTACGTGAACCCCTTCGGTCGTTACGAGGCTCGGAGCGACACGCTTCGTGAGCTCGACCTCATCCCTCTGGAAGATCGGTTCGTGACCGGCGGGGCTTCCTCCGTTCGAGGGTACTTCGAGAATGAAATCGGGTATCGGATCGCGCCACCCGATTCAGGGCTGAGAGGTGGGGAAGTCCTTCTGCTCGGCTCGGTGGAGGCACGATTCCCGCTGGTCTGGTTCCTGAGTGGAGCGGTATTCATGGATGCGGGCAACGTTTGGGAGAGGCCGGAGGACATCACCCTGGAGCGCATCTTCACCCTGGGTGGCCCCAACGCCGGCTATTCCGACATGCGCTATTCCGCGGGCGCGGGCGTCCGGATCGCCACCCCGGTGGGTCCGGTCCGATTCGACTACGCATGGAAGCTGCGCCGGGCCAAACCAACAGAGCGTGACTTGAGCTCGTCGCGGGGCACATTCCACTTCAGCCTGGGGCAGGCATTCTGACATGTTCGGCAACGAGATCGAGAGGCTTCGCGCCGGAAAACCTCCTGTAGCTCCGGGCTCTCCCCGGGGCAGACGGCCTCTCGCATGGCTGTATCGGGCCCTGATCGGCCTGGCCGCGATCCTATTCATCGTCTGCGTCGGCGCCCTGGTCTTCGCGCTCCTCTTCGCGAAGGGCGACCCCATGGTATCCACACGCATCGTGAGGTTCATCAGCACGTCGATCGGCTCCGACTCGACGCGCCTCGAATCGGACCGCATTCGCGGATCGATCTTCGGCGGCGCCGTGCTCGAGAATCCGCGGCTCGTCGTGCTCACCCCCGACGGGCCGGTCACGTGGCTTCGCGCGCGAAGCCTGCGGGCGGAATACGACACGTACGGGTTGCTCTTTTCACGGCGCCGGACCCTCCGGATCACCATCGACTCTCCCGTTGTTCCGCTCGTGCACGACCGGAGGGGGAACCTCGTCGTGCCCCGGTTCCGCGGGTCGAGGCGAAACCCGCTCGATCGGACCGCCACGAGAATCGACGTCTCCTTCCACAACGGGATGGTCTCGCTGGACCGCGGGGATCTGAGATTCGGGAACATCGCCGGGAATGCGGTGGCGCTCCTGGAGCCGGACAAGGCCACCCTTCGCGTGACCCGGATCTCCGGCAAGAGCCTCATGCCCGATCGGCCGGGGTCCCTCCGGGCGGAGGGGGTCGCCACGGTCACCGGCGGCCGGCTTCGCTTCGATCCGCTCTTCGTCGCCCTGGATCGGTCCCGCATCAGCTCCGCCATCGACTGGGATCTCGAGCACGCGCGCGTGGTCTCCTCGCGGACCGGCCTTTCACCGCTCGACGTGGAAGAGGTGATGCGGCTCATGGACCTGACCCCGCTCACGCATGGAACCCTCGTGGGAGAGATCACCTTTGCGGGGGACCCCAGCTCCGGGAACGCGATCGTCCGTCTCTCGGGAACCCTGGAAGGGGAGCCTGTCGACACGCTGTTCGTGCGCGCGGCGCTGGTCCCCGGAGAGATCCACTTCGACGACGCGCGAGCGCGCGTGAGGCAGTCCGAGGTCCAGGGCCGCGCGGTCCTCGAGACGCGAGGCATCCTCACGGCGGAAGCCTTCGTCAAGGACGTGGACCCGGCGCGTCTCCCGTGGTGGCGGCTGCCGGCGAACACACCGCACGGGCGGCTGAACGGCACCGCGCGGATCCGGGCGGTGCGGGCGAAGCCCTACCCGGTCGCCGAGGTGGCCGTGGACCTGGAACGCGGAGAGCTGGGCCGGCTCGCGATCGAGCGGGGAGCCGTTCACGCGCGCCTGGGGCAACAGGGAGACGTGGCCATCGACACGGCTTGGGTGGACACGCCCGGCGCGCGGCTCTACGGGTCGGGCACGATCGATTCCGACACCACCCTCGCGTTCACCTTCGAGGCGTTGGTGCGCGACATGGGCGCCATGGACGCCCTCCTGAAGCCGGTCCCCATGGACGCGGGCAAGGCACGCATCACGGGCTTCATCCGCGGCAGTTCGTCCGCGCCGGAATTCCAGGCGCAGGGGGTCGTCACCGCGGGCCGCCTCACGAACGGCATGGCGTTCGACTCGCTCCGGGTCACGTCGCGCGGCCGCCTCGGGTCTCCTCTTTCGGCGGCCACCGAGGTGGCGGTCACGCGTCTCCGTGCCGGGGAGCGGCACTTGGGGGACGTGGTCTCCACGCTCACGATCACCGACAAGATCACGATCGAGCGCTTCCGGGAGTCCTGCGGTGACACGACGCTCACCCTGCACGGCGATGTGCGCATTCGGGGGAAGGTCGCGGCGTTGACCCTCGACTCTCTCGCGCTCGCGGTCGGCGACCGAGCTTGGAAGAACGCGGGGCCCGTCGAGGCGACGCTGGAAGGGGACCGGATCACGGTCACCCGCCTCTCCCTCGCGATGGATCCGGGCAGACTCGACGTCGTGGGAAGCGTGTGGCTCGAGGAGGACCGCGTCGACGCGCGCGCGTCGGTGCAGCACGTCGACCTGGCTCGGGCGATCGGCCGGGTGGAATCTCCGGAAGCGCTGGGTGGGATTGCCGACGGAGATCTCATCGTCGCCGGGCCGCTCGCGGATCCCGATATCCAGGCGACCGTGCGCGTGAGCGATCCCCGTATCGCGTCGGTGAAGGGGGACTCCCTCGCGGTCGCATTGAGCTACGCGCCCGGCCTTCTCTCCGTCACCGAGGCACGATGGGTGCGCGGCGGTGGGTCGGTCGGGCTCGCCGGCACGGCGCGGCCGCACCTCCGGCTCCAAGAGTGGATGCGCGCCCTGAGCCGGGGAGACCGGTCGTGGTCTTCGCGCGTCGATCTGGCGCTCCGGCTCGACGCCGAATCGTTCGATCTCGGCACGCTGGTCCCGATCGACACGAGCTTGACGTCGCTTCGCGGACTCGCGACGGGGACGGTGCGCGCGACCGGGACGGCGGCGGAGCCGGTGCTGGCCATGAGAGTGCACGGCTCGAGAGTCGCGTTCCAAGGCGTTCAGGCGGACACGGCGGAATTCGCGGGCAGCTATGCCGCGCGCAAGCTCACGCTCGAGCGTATGGAGGTTGGGCGCGCCGGCGCCTCGACTCAGGTCGAGGGCTTCCTTCCCGTCGATCTCTCGCTATACGGCGAGCACCGGCTCCTGCGCGATCAGCCGATCGCGCTCAAGCTGCGCATGAACGAAGCGGATTTCGGCGCCGCGGCCCTGTTCGTTCCCGAGATCGCGTCGAGCGCGGGGAAGGTCAACGCCTCCGCCGAGCTCAAGGGCACGCCACGTCACCCGGTCGTGACCGGATCGCTGAAGCTTCACGACGGGGTGCTGCGCGTCGCGGGCCGCGACGAGGTGCTGGAGGGGCTCGAGGTCGACGCTTCCTTCGACGAGCGCCGGGTCAGCCTGACACGGATCGCCGCTCGAGAGGGAAAGCGCGGGAAGCTCGCGGGCTCGGGCTGGTGGCAGACGGCGGAAGGGAAGCGTTACGGCGACTACGAATTCCACCTGCGCGCGACCGAGTTCACCGCCACGGACCGCGAGACCTACTTGTTCCGGTTCAACGGTGACTTCGTCATCCAGGACGCGCTGCATCCGGAAGGCAGGGAGACCTACCGGATCACGACGGTGACGCCGGCGACCATGATCCGGGGAGAGCTCACGCTGGATCTGAGCCAGCCCCGTGAGGACTCCGAGTCGCAGGTGTCGTTTCTCTACGAGGTCGTCGTCGACGTGCCGCGAAATCTCTGGTATCGCAACCTGGACACCGAGGTGGAGCTCTCGAACGGACAGATCACCCTCAAGAACGAGGGCTATCGCGACGTGATCCTCGGATCGCTCGACGTGAAGGGGAAGTATTACATCTACTCGAACGAGTTCCGCATCCTGAGCGGCCAGATCAACTTCACGACGTTGAACGGCATCGATCCCGACATCACGATCGAGGCGCAGACGACGGTGCCCGGACAGGGGGGCGCTTACCCGATCTACCAGACGCTCTCCGGACGGGCGAGCCAGCTCCATGTGCACCTGCACGACGACGCGGGTTCGAACGAGAGCTATTTGTGGAAGGTGCTCACGGTGGGGCAGTTCGCGGCCGGGGGCGCCGGACAGGCCCCCACGTCGCTGGGCACGCAGACGTCCGGTCCGCTCGCCAGCTCCGATGCCACGATCCCCGTGCGCAATTATCTCTTCCGGAACGCGGAGCGATGGCTCGCGGAGGTCGGGTTCATCGACACGATCGATCTCAAGTCGGGCACGGCGACCGGCACCAGTCCGGCTGGAACGACCATCGGCGCGCTGGGATTCGGAAAGTACGTGACCCCGGAACTCTATGTTAAGTATTCTCGCAACTTCTCCGGGAATGCCGAGCAGGTCCAGAGTCTCAGCGCGGAGTACCGCGTGACGCGGCATCTATTGCTCCGGGGCGAGCAGATCCGCCCGGGTCCCGGAAGCCAGCTGAACCCGACACACCTGGAAAAGGAGCAGTACAACCTCGATCTCAGGGTGAGGCTCGAGTACTAGGAGAAGCGTGGACCTCAACTCCGTGCAGCGTCAGGCGGTCGAGCATCCCGGCGGGCCCCTCCTGATCCTGGCGGGGGCGGGAAGCGGGAAGACGCGCGTATTGACCGGCCGGATCGCGCACCTCGTGCGCGACCGCGGGATTCCGCAGGGCTCCATCCTCGCGTTCACATTCACCAACAAGGCGGCGCGAGAGATGAGGGCGCGGGCGCAGGAGCTCCTGGGTCGGGAGGACCTGGGCGTCTGGCTCGGCACCTTCCACGCCACGTGTGTCCGGATTCTCCGCCGCCACGCGGAGCTGCTGGGGTACCCCAAGAATTTCGTGATCTACGACACCGACGATCAACGCTCCCTTCTTCGCGATCTCCTGAAGGGAGTCGGTCCCGAGGATCGCACGCTGACCCCGGCGGCGGCGGGGTCGCGCATCTCGAAGCTCAAGAACGAAGCCGTGGGGCCGGAGGAGTTCCAGAAGACCGCGTTCACCACGATCGACCGGCGGCTCGCCGACGTGTACGCGGGGTATCAGAAGGCGCTCCGCGATCGGGGCGCTCTGGACTTCGACGATCTGATCGGCCACACGGTCCGCCTGTTCGACCTGGACGAGGAGATCCACCGCGCCTACGCCACGCGCTTCCTCCACGTTCTCGTGGACGAGTACCAGGATACGAACGGGATCCAGTTCCGCCTCATCGAGAGCCTCTCGCGGACGCACCGCAATCTGACCGTGGTCGGGGACGACGACCAGTCGATCTACGGCTGGCGGGGCGCCGACGTCGGAAACATCCTCTCCTTCGAGAAGTCGTTTCCGGAGGCCACGGTGCTCCGGCTGACCCAGAACTACCGTTCCACCCAGACGATCCTGAGGGCCGCGAACGGCGTCGTCCGCAACAACTCGGCCCGGAAAGAGAAGGAACTGTGGACCGAGAACGGCGTCGGGGATCGGATCCGCGTACACGTGGCCGAGGACGAGGACCTGGAAGGGGAGCGGATGGTCTCGCTGCTCCTCGAGACAAGGCGAAGCCAGTCTCTCCGGAACAAGGATTTCGTCGTGCTGTACCGCACCAACGCGCAGTCGCGGGCCGTGGAAAACGCCCTGCGCCGTTCGGGGATTCCATACCAGCTCACCGGCGGAATCTCGTTCTACGAGCGGCGGGAGGTGAAGGACGTCGTCGCCTACGTGAGGGCGCTCGTGCAGCCCAAGGACTCCGTTTCCTGGTACCGCATCCTGAACGTGCCTCCCCGTGGAATCGGACGCACGACGCTGGACCGGCTCCGGGCGTTCGCGGAAGAGCGGGGGCTCACGGTCCCGGACGCGCTCGAGCATCCGGATCTCGCGGCCGCCGTCGGTCCCGCCGCGAGAAAGCTCCACGATGTGGCTCGTCTCTTCGCGACGCTCAAGCCTCTCGTGACGCTTTCCGCGCCCGCGTTCCTCTCGGAGCTGATCGCGAGGATCCGCTACCGCGAGTACCTGCTCGAGGAGAATCCGGCCGAGGCCACGGAGCGGATCGAGAACGTGGACGAGCTGATCGCCGGCGCTGAGGCCTATCTGAGGCGGGCGGAGGATCCGACCGTCGACGGGTTCCTCGCCGAGGTGGCGCTCCTGACCGACGTGGATTTCTGGAACGACGAGGACGATACGGTGAATCTCATGACGATCCACTCGGCGAAGGGACTCGAGTTCCCGGTCGTGTTCGTCGCCGGGTTGGAAGAGGGGCTTCTTCCGCACGCCTCGTCGCTGGATGATCCCGCCCAGCTCGAGGAGGAGCGCCGGCTCTTCTACGTGGCGCTCACCCGGGCGAAGGTCCAGGTCCATCTGTTTCACGCGTCGTTCCGGCGCGTGTGGAACGCAGCGGGCGGCGGCCGGTCGCGATTCCTGCACGAGATCCCGGAGGACTGCATCGATTGGGCGGAAGCGGAGCCCTGGACCGCCCCGAGATCCGTATCGCGCAGGAAGCGGGAGGAGCCGGCGAACACAGGAGGCGCGCGCGGCGGAAAGAGCCCGATCGGCGTGCGCGTGAGCCACCCGCAATTCGGCGAGGGGGTCGTCGTCGCGTGCGAAGGGCGGGGGGAGCGCGCGAAGCTCACGGTGGAATTCAGACGGGCGGGAACGAAGAAGATCCTCGCCGCGTTCACGGAGCTGAGCCATGCCGATTGACGCGAAGGTCGTCCACGACGTGGCGGCCCTGTCGCGTCTCCGATTGGATCCCTCCGAGGAGCCGCGCTTCGTGAGCGAGCTTGCCTCCATTCTCTCCTATGTGGAGCAGCTCCAGGCGCTCGACGTGAGCGGCATCGAGCCGACGAGCCAGGTGGGCGCGGGTGCCGGGGCTCCGCTCCGCGAGGACGTCGTGAAGCCGTGCGAGGTCCGGGACGAGGCGCTGGCGCAGGCTCCCGATCGGGACGGCGATTACTTCCGGGTGCCGCGGGTCGTATGAATCGAGAGGCCGAGTCCCTCGAGACCGCGGAATCGATCGGGCGATCCGTGCAGCGCGGTGAGCGGAGCGCGGTCGAGGTGGCGCGCGTGTTCCTCGAGCGGGCGGAACGGAGTGCCAAGCGTCTGGGCACCTATCTCCACCGCGACGCGGAGCAGACGCTCGCCATGGCGCGGCGGGTGGATGAGCGGGTCCGGTCCGGGGAGGCGCTCTCGCCCCTCGCGGGCGTTCCGATCGCGCTCAAGGACAATCTCTGCACCCGCGGCATTCCGACCACGTGCGGCTCGCGCATCCTCGAGGGATACCTTCCCCCCTACGACGCCCACGTGGTCGAGCGGCTTCGCGAGGCGGGCGCCGTCTTCACGGGGAAGACCAACTGCGACGAGTTCGCGATGGGCTCCTCCACGGAGAACTCGGCTTACTTCCCGACCCGGAACCCCTGGGATCTGGATCGCGTTCCCGGCGGATCGAGCGGCGGCTCCGCGGCGACGGTCGCGGCGCTCGAGGCGGCCCTGGCGCTCGGCTCGGACACCGGCGGCTCGGTGCGGCAGCCGGCGGCCTTCTGCGGAGTCTTCGGGCTCAAGCCCACGTACGGCGCGGTGTCGCGCTACGGCCTCGTGGCGTTCGCCTCTTCGCTGGATCAGATCGGGCCCATTGCCCGGACCGCGCGCGACGTCGCACTCCTCTTCAACGAGATCCAGGGCGCCGACGAACGGGACATGACGAGCCGGGCGGACGCGGCCCGGGTGCCGCTCGAGAAACTGGAACAGGGTGTTGCGGGAATGAAGATCGGGATCCCCCGCGATCTGATCGGAGAAGGCGTGGATCCCGAGATCTCGGCGATGCTGGACCGGGTGGCGAAGACGCTGGCCTCGGAGGGCGCGGAACTTCTCGACGTGACCCTCCCCCATGCCCGCTACTCGATCGCGACCTATTATCTGATCGCTCCCGCCGAGGCATCGAGCAACCTCGCGCGCTACGACGGCGTTCGATACGGATACCGCGCGGAGGGCGAATCGGACTTGCAGCAGATGTACGCGGCCACGCGCGGCAAGGGCTTCGGGCGCGAGGTGAGACGCCGGATCCTCCTCGGCACGTACGCGCTCTCGGCCGGGTATTACGATGCCTACTACCTCCGCGCGATGAAGGTGCGCACGCTGGTGCGGCGGGATTTCGACCAGGCGCTCGCGCGCGCGGATGCAATCCTCCTCCCGACCACGCCGACCCCGCCGTTCAAGCTCGGCGAGAAGGTGGACGATCCGCTGGCGATGTACCTGAACGACATCTTCTCGATCCCCGCGTCTCTGGCCGGCGCCCCGGCGCTCTCCTTTCCCGCCGGCGCGACGCGCTCGGGTCTCCCGATCGGGCTCCAGCTCGTGGGCCGTCCCTTCGACGAGGGGACGCTCTTGAGGATTGCGCGCACGTGGGAGCGCAAGAACGCGGACGCCCTTCGCGTGCCGCCGATCGCTGCCGGGGCGCCGGGCGGATGAGCACCACGAGTCCCGCCCCCGAAACGTCGAGGACAGGCGCGGCCGCGGACCGCTACGAGACGGTGGTCGGGCTCGAGGTTCACGCGCAGCTCAAGACCGCGTCCAAGATCTTCTGCGCCTGCAGCACGACGTTCGGCGCGCGTCCGAATACACAGGTCTGTCCGGTGTGTCTCGGGCTTCCCGGCGTGCTGCCGGTTCTGAACGAGCGGGCGGTCCGGTTCGCGGTGATGACCGGGCTCGCGGTGGGGGCGAGGATCTCGGAGCGCAGCGTGTTCGCCCGGAAGAACTACTTCTACCCGGACCTTCCCAAGGGCTACCAGATCTCGCAGTACGACCGGCCGCTCTGCGTCGGGGGCAGTGTCGAGATCCACGTGGACGGCGCCTGGAAGCGGATCGGCCTCGTTCGCATCCACCTCGAGGAGGACGCCGGGAAGTCGCTCCACCCCGAAGGCCGGGAGGGGGTGACCACGACGCTCGTCGACCTGAATCGAAGCGGCGTGCCGCTCATCGAGATCGTCTCCGAGCCGGAGATCCGGAGCGGGGCGGAAGCGTACGACTACCTCACGCGCTTGAAGCAGATTCTGGTTTACCTGGACGTGTGCGACGGGAACATGGAGGAGGGCAGTCTCCGCTGTGACGCGAACGTATCGGTTCGGCCGCGGGGGCAGGCCGCGTTCGGCACGAAGACCGAGATCAAGAACATGAACTCGTTCCGGAACGTCGAGCGCGCCATCGCGTTCGAGACCGGACGGCAGATCGGCCTCGTGGAGTCCGGCGGCCGCGTGGTGCAGGAGACCTTGCTCTGGAACGCGGACAAGGGCAAGGCCGAGCCGATGCGGAGCAAGGAAGAGGCGCACGACTACCGCTATTTCCCGGAGCCCGATCTCCTGCCGCTCGATCTCACGCCCGGGTTCGTCGAATCGGTGCGCTCCGGGCTGCCCGAGCTGCCGCACCAGGTGCGCGAGCGGCTCACGCGCGATCTCGGGATTCCCGAATACGACGCGGAGGTGCTGACCGAGACCCGCGCCCTGGCCTCCTATTATGAGGAGGTTGCCCGCCGCTCGGGAAACGCGAAGCTCGCCTCGAACTGGATCATGACCGAGGTGAACGGCATCCGGAACAAGCAGGGTCAATCGATCGAGGAGTTTCCGATCCGGCCGGACCGGCTGGGCGACCTCGTGAAGATGATCGCGGAGGAACGGATCTCGGGAAAGATCGGGAAGCAGCTCTTCGAGATGATGCTGAAGCGGCCGGAGGGACCCGAGGAGCTGGTGAAGGCCCAGGGTCTTCTCCCGATCGACGATGAGGCGTCGCTCCGGGCCCTGGCGAAGGAGGTCATCGCGGCAAACCCGGGCCCCGCGGCCGAGGTGCGCGCCGGAAAGGAGCGCACGTTCGCCTTCCTCGTGGGTCAGGCCATGAAACAGTCGAGGGGGCGCGCGCACCCCGAGAAGATCCAGGACGCGCTCAAGAAGGAGCTCGAGGCTTCGTGATCGGGCATCCCGTCGTCCACCCCAAGGTGCTCGTGGTCGGGAGCGGGGGACGAGAGCACGCGCTCGTCTGCGCGCTGCACGATTCGCCGGAACACCCGGCGATCTTCGTCGCGCCCGGCAATCCAGGCATGGAGCCCGAGGCCGCCTGCGTGCCGATCCGCGCCACCGACCTCCAGTCCCTGACCGCGTGGGCCGTGCGCGAGAAGCCGGACCTCGTGGTCATCGGACCCGATTCGGCGGTCGCGATGGGGCTCGCGGACGCGCTCGCCAAGGTCTCGATCCCGGTGCTCGGACCGGTCCGCGCCGCGGGGCGTCTGGAGTCGAGCAAGAGCTTCGCGAAGCAGCTTCTTCAAGAGCTGGGTCTCCCGACCGCTCCCTACCGCGTCGCGCACAGCGCCGCGGAGGCGAAGCGGATCCTCGCGAGCGCCACGTATCCGGTCGTGCTCAAGGCGGACGGTCTCGCGGCGGGCAAGGGGGTCGTGGTGGCCGAGAATGAACGCGAAGCGCTGGATACCATCGCGGCGTGGATGGAGCGGGGAGAGCTCGGGGAATCGGGGAAGATCCTCGTCATCGAGGATTTCCTGCGCGGCGAGGAAGCCTCCCTCCTGGTGCTCACGGACGGAGAGCGGTGGATGCTCTTTCCCCCGGCACGCGATCACAAACGCGCGTACGACGGGGACAAGGGGCCGAACACGGGCGGGATGGGCGCGTGCGCCCCGGCGCGAGTCCCGGGCGAGGAGGAAGCCGCGGCGATCGCGCGCCGCATCGTGGATCCGCTCCTGATCGCGCTCCGCGCGCGCGGCATCCAGTACCGCGGCATTCTCTACTTCGGGCTCATGCTGACCGCGTCGGGTCCGATGGTGCTCGAGATCAACGCGCGCTTCGGAGATCCCGAGGCCCAGGTCGTCCTTCCCCTGCTCGATGAGGACGTGCTTCCTCTGTTCCTGGCCGCCGCCCGGGGAGCATTGCCCCCCGAGCGGCACGGAACATTTCTCCGGCACGGAGGGGCCGCGGTGTGCGTGGTGCTCGCCGCCCCCGGTTATCCCAAGGAGCCGCGGACGGGCCAGCTGATAGAAGGACTGGGCCACGCGCGCCCCCACGGGATCCGGTTCTATTGCGCGGGCGTCGACCGGCGCGCCGGCCGCTTCGTGACGAGCGGCGGGCGGGTTCTCGGCGTGACCGCCCGGGCCGAGACGCTCGGGCGCGCGCGAGAGGCGGCCTACGAGGCGGTTTCCTGGATCCGATTCGACGGGATGCACTACAGGCGCGACATCGCCGCGTCGCTCCAAACGGGGAGAACGAGCACATGAGCGGGAAGCCTCGCGTGTTGATCTTGTTCGGAAGCGATTCGGATCGCGCCGTGATGGAAGAGGCGGCCAAGGTGCTCGAGAGCTTCGGCGTGGCTTCGCGCATGGAGACCGCGTCCGCGCACCGGAGCCCGGATCGCGTTCGGGACCTGGTCAAGGACGCTCCGGCTCAGGGAGTCGAGGTGTTCATCGCGGGGGCGGGCATGGCGAACCACCTCGCGGGGGCGGTGGCCGCGCACACGATCCTTCCGGTGATCGGGGTTCCTCTCGCCGGGTCGTCCCTGTCGGGAGCAGACTCGCTCCTCTCCACGGTGCAGATGCCGGCCGGCGTTCCGGTCGCCACGGTGGCGATCGGATCCGCGGGGGCCAAGAACGCGGCGGTGCTCGCCGTACAGATCCTGGCGCTCGCGGACCGCGGCCTCAAGTTGAAGCTCGAAGACTTGAAGGCGCGTCTCGCCCGCGGCGAGCGGCTCTGACCGGCCACGGCACGCGGGGATTCCTCATGGAGCGCCTGATCTTGAGTGAGGGCGCGCCGTGGCAGGCCGCCGCGGAGCGCGCGGCTCAGGTGCTGCGCGGCGGGGGCGTGGCGCTGCTTCCGGCCGAAGGCGTCTATGGGCTGCACGCGCTTGCCCGGGACCGGGCGGCGGTCGAACGGCTCCTGCTTCTCAAGCAGCGCTCTCCGGAGAAGCACTTCATCGGTCTGATCGCGGAGCCCGGCGAGGTGACGCGGTGGGCCGTGCCTGGTGCTTTGGGCCTGGCACTCGCTCGCGAGCACTGGCCGGGCGCCCTCACGATCGTGCTTCCCGCGGCCGCGGCGATTCCGGAATCGATGCGTCACGAGGACGGCACGATCGCGCTGCGCTGCCCGGGGAACGAGTTCCTTCGCGCGGTGGTCGCGGGAGCGGGCGGGGTTGTGCTCTCCACGTCGGCCAACGAGCCGGGGGAGGATCCGTTGATCCGGCCCGAGGGCGCCTACGCGGAGCGCGCGGACCTCGTGGTCGACCAGGGGCCGCTTTCCGGCGCTCCATCGACGGTCGTCGCGGTCGAGGGAGATCAGGTACGGGTGCTCCGCGAAGGAGCGGTCCGGCTGTCCGGAAGGCGCACTTGACCGGGGTACGCCCCGGCTCCTACACTCGATCACTCGACGGGTCTCGTTCTCCCTCTCAGCTCGATGGGGTCCATGTATCAAATACTCATGATCTGCACCGGCAACACCTGCCGGAGCCCCATGGCCGAGGCGATCTTGCGCTCCCTTCTTCCCGCGGAGCTGGCGGGTCTCGTGCGCGTGACCTCGGCGGGCACGGGCGCGGTCAATGGGGTTCCCGCGAGCGCGCTTGCGGTTCAGGTCTGCGCGGATCACAAGGCCGACCTTTCCGCGCACCGCTCCACGACGCTTTCCTACACCGCGGTCCGAGCAGCCGACCTCATCCTGGGCATGGAGCCGCACCACGTCGAGCACGCGCGCGCGCTGGCTCCGGAAGCCGCGGATCGGATTCACCTCATCACGGAGCGGGGTGCCGCGGCCGGCGCCGCCTCCGATGGAGTGCTCGACCCGATGGGTGGACCCGCGGACCAGTACCGAGACACCTTTCATCGAATTCGTAGCCACCTCCTGGGGTGGATCCCGGTGATCCGGGAAGCGGTCGAGCGGCGCGAGGGCGTGCGGCGGTCGAGCGAATCGTGAAACCACGCCGAAAGGAGGAAAGCATGGCGCGTGAAGCGGGCGGCGTGATCTGGATGAACGGGAAGTTCGTCCCGCACGAAGATGCGAAAATCCACGTTCTCTCGCACGTGGTGCACTACGGCTCCAGCGTGTTCGAAGGGATTCGGGCGTACGCCACACCGGCCGGCACGGCGATCTTCCGCCTCGACCGCCACGTGCAGCGCATGCTCGATTCCTGCAAGATCGCCCGCATCGGGTGCCCATATGGATACGACGAGCTGATGGAGGCGATTCGCGAGACGGTCCGGCAGAACGGAGGCGGCGCCTGCTACATCCGCCCGGTCGTCTACCGCGGTTTCAAGACGCTGGGGGTGAATCCGACGGGCGTTCCGATCGACGTCGCCATCGCCGCCCTGAACTGGGGCAAGTACCTGGGCAAGGACGCGCTCGACCGCGGCATCTCCGTGCGGGTTGCCTCCTGGCATCGCCAGGCTCCGAACACGTTCCCGGCGATGGCGAAGACCGGCGCGAACTACCTGAACAGCCAGCTCATCAAGCTCGAGGCCGTCGCGGACGGCTACGAGGAGGGAATCGCGCTCGACGTCTGGGGTTACGTCGCGGAGGGGAGCGGCGAGAACATCTTCCTCGTGCGCGGCGAGACGCTCTACACGCCGACGATCGCAAACGCGATCCTGCCTGGGGTGACGCGCGACTGCGTCCTCACGCTCGCGCGCGACATGGGCCTCGAAGTTCGCGAGGAGCAGATCCCCCGCGAGATGCTCTACATCTCCGACGAGCTCTTCTTCACGGGAACCGCCGCAGAGATCACGCCCATCACCCAGGTCGATCGGATTCCGATCGGAACGGGCGCGGTCGGGCCGGTCACGCGAAAGCTCCAGAAGGCGTTCTTCGACGTCATCGAGGGTCGCGCCCGCGACCGCCATGGGTGGCTCTTCCCGGTGGAAACGCGCGGGAAGGTCCAGCGCGCCGCGAAGAAAGCACGGTAGGCGGCTCCCGGATGACATCGAAACTCGGCGCGGCCGCGGCGAACCCGCGCGAGGCTTCGCTCCGGTCCGTCGATCCCGAGATCGACCGCGCGATCCGCGCGGAAGTGGGACGCCAGCAGCAAACGCTCGAGCTGATCGCCTCCGAGAATTTCGTGAGCGAGGCGGTGCTCGAGGCCATGGGCTCCCCGCTCACCAACAAGTACGCGGAAGGATATCCGGGGAAGCGCTACTACGGCGGCTGCGAGTTCGTCGACCAGGCCGAGTCCCTGGCGATCGAGCGCGTGAAGGCGCTCTTCGGGGCCGAGCACGCCAACGTGCAGCCCCACGCGGGGGCCCAGGCCAATCTCGCCGCGTATCTGGCGCTCATGCCTCCCGGCTCGACCTTGCTCGGGATGGCGCTCGCGCACGGCGGGCACCTCACGCATGGGCACAAGGTCTCCTTCTCGGGGATCCTCTTCCAGGCGGTTCAGTACGGGCTTTCCCCCGAGACCGGGCTCCTCGACTACGAGCAGATCCTGCGCCTCGCGCGTGAGTCCAAGCCGCAAGTGCTCGTGGCCGGGGCGAGCGCGTACCCTCGCTTCTTCGACTTCCAGAAGCTGCGCGAGATCGCGGACGAAGTGGGCGCGCGTTTCGTGTTCGATATGGCGCACGTCGCGGGGCTCGTCGCCGGCGGCGCGCACCCCAACCCGACCCCGTACGCCCACGTCGTCACGTCCACGGCGCACAAGACGCTGCGCGGACCGCGCAGTGGTTTCATCCTTTGCAAGAATGAATTCGCGAAAGCGATTGATAAATCGGTATTTCCGGGGATGCAGGGCGGGCCCCTGATGCACATGATCGCGGCCAAGGCCGTGTGCTTCCGCGAAGCCGCGTCGCCCGAATTCAAGGTCTACGCGCGGCAGGTGGTGGCGAACGCGAAGACGCTCGCCGAGGGGCTCCTCCGGCGCGGCTACCGGCTCGTCACCGGGGGAACCGACAACCATCTCCTCCTCGTCGACCTCCGTGACGCGGGCTTCTCGGGCGCCGAGGCGGAATCGGCGCTCCAGGAGGCCGGCATCACGGTGAACAAGAACGCCGTCCCGAACGATCCCCGCCCGCCGGCCGTCACGAGCGGGATCAGGATCGGCTCCGCCGCGGTGACCACCCGCGGCCTGGGCGAGAGCGAGTTCCAGCGGCTCGCGGGCTGGATCGACGAGGCGCTGCGCCAGCGGGGAGAACCGGCCGCCCTGAAGAGGATCCGCGCCCAGGTCGAGGAGATGTGCCGCGCGTTTCCCCTCTACGCAAACCGGACCCTGTAACGAAGGGCTTCGCGCAATCGATGACCCAGCCCACGATCGAAGAGCGGAACGCCAAGGTGCGCGAGGAGAGCGCGTACGTGGAGCCGCTCATCAAATCGGTGGAATCGATCATCGTCGGGCAGGTCGAGATGGTGCGCAGGATCCTCGTCGGGCTCCTGGCGGACGGCCACCTCCTCCTCGAGGGCGTGCCCGGGCTCGCCAAGACGCTGGCGGTGAAGACGGTCGCGCAAGCGATCCAGGCCACGTTCCACCGGATTCAATTCACGCCCGACCTTCTGCCCGCCGATCTCACGGGCACCTTGATCTTCGATCCGACGAAGGGAACGTTCACCCCCAAGTTCGGGCCGGTCTTCACCCAGATCCTCCTCGCCGACGAGATCAACCGCGCCCCCGCGAAGGTGCAGAGCGCGCTCCTCGAGGCGATGCAGGAGCGCCAGGTGACCATCGGCGACACGACGTACCCGCTCGAAAATCTCTTCTGGGTTCTCGCCACGCAGAATCCGATCGAGCAGGAAGGGACCTATCCGCTCCCCGAAGCGCAGATGGACCGTTTCCTCCTCAAGATCCGGGTCGGCTATCCCAGCCCGCAGGAGGAGGCGATCATCCTCGAGCGCATGGGAGGCGAGCCGCCGCCGCCGCCCAAGCCGGTTGTGGACGCCGCGGCGATCCTGAAATCCCGCCACTCCGTGAACGCGATCTATCTCGACGACCGGATCCGGAACTACATCGTGGATCTGGTCCACGCGACGCGCGAACCGGAGCGGTTCGGCCTCGATTTGAGGCCGCTCATCCAGTACGGGGCATCGCCGCGCGCGACGCTCGGTCTCGCGCGCGGATCCCGGGCGCTGGCGTTCCTCGAGGGGCGCGCCTACGTGACGCCCGACGACGTGAAGTCGATCGCCCCGGATGTGTTCCGCCACCGCGTTCTCCTCACCTACGAGGCCGAAGCCGAAGGCGTTCCGGTGGACGAAGTCGTGCGCCGGATCCTCGCCCGCGTCGAGGTTCCGTGATCACCCCCGAGCTGCTGGCGCAGGTCCGGAGGCTGACGATCCGGAGCCGCCGGGCGGTGGAAGAGGTCTTCGCGGGAGCCTATCGAAGCGCGTTTCGCGGCAAGGGGCTGGAGTTCTCCGAGGTGCGCGAGTACGTGCCGGGGGACGACGTGCGCTCCATCGACTGGAACGTGACGGCGCGGCACGGACGCCCCTTCGTGAAGCGGTTCGACGAGGAGCGCGAGCTTACGGTCGTCGTGGCGCTCGATCTCTCGGCATCGCTTCGGTTCGGCAGCCGCGCCAGAACGAAGCGTGAAGCCGGGGCGGAAGCCGGCGCCCTGGTCGCGCTGGCGGCGAGCCGGAACCGGGACCGCGTGGGGCTACTTCTCTTCACCGATCGGATCGAGCTCTACCTTCCTCCATCGAAGAGCCGCGCCCGGTCGCTCCGGATCGTGCGGGAGCTGGTCGCATTCGAGCCGCGCGGGACGGGAACCGACCTCGCCGGAGCATTCGCCTTCCTGGGTCGCGTCCTCCGCAAGCGAGCGGTCCTCTTCCTCATCTCCGACTGGCTCGGCGAATCCTTCGAGAAGCCCCTGAAGGTCCTTGCGCCCCGCCACGAGATCGTGACGGTGGAAGTCGAGGACCCGCTGGAGGAGGGCATTCCGGAGAAGGGCCTGATCTACGCGCGGGATCTGGAGACCGGCGCCTCGCGCATGGTGAACCTGGGCGTGTCGAGGGCGCGCGCGGAATGGCGGAGCACGAGGGCGCGCCGGCTCCGCGCATTGAAAGAGTCCCTCCTGCACGCGCGCGCGGACCGAATCCGCGTGAGGTGCGACGCCCCGGTCGCCCCCGAGCTGGTCCGCCATTTCGAGCAGCGCGCCTACCGGCGCTGAGTCCGTGCTCCCCGCGGATCGGACGCTCGTTCGAAGCACGCTCCTCGCCGTCCTTCTCTGCGCGCTCGCCGGGTGCGGCGGGACCAAAGAGGGAGCACGACATCGCATCGTCGAGCGCGAGGAGACGGTCGGGGGAGCGCCCGTACGCCTGAAGAGCACGCTTTCCCCCGCGCGCGGAACGCTCGGGGATCCGATCTCGTGGCGCCTGACGGCCTCGATGGGACCGGGCGCCGCGCCGGGAGCGGCGTTCGTGGATCCGCCGCCGGCGACCCTCGAGCTGGATTCGTCGAAAGCCGCGGGCGGCAAGCCCGCGACGGGCGGGCCCGGCTGGGCGCGCGAGTACGTGCTGCGCGGCTTCGACCTCGGGGCGATCGAGCTTCCACGGGTGGCGCTCGTCGTCTCGGCGGGCGGCAAGACCGACACGCTCGAGTTTCCGCGCGACACGCTGTTCGTCGATTCCCTGAGTCAGTCGGCGACCGGCTCGATCCGCCCCGATCGGGGGCCGATCTACCCGCCGCTCCGCCCGCTGGACTACGCCGTCCTGGCGTTCGCGGTGATTCTCCTGGCCGCGGCGATCGTCCTCCTCGTCCGGTGGCTTCGCGCGCGCCGCAGGGCCCGCGAGCGC
Source organism: Candidatus Eiseniibacteriota bacterium (assembly GCA_963724515.1). Classification (GTDB taxonomy): domain Bacteria; phylum Eisenbacteria; class RBG-16-71-46; order SZUA-252; family SZUA-252; genus WS-7. The sequence goes on from CAVRUU010000001.1 coordinate 27,107, forward strand.
TCGGCAGCGTCTCCTCCCGCCGATCCGCCCGAGACGATCCTGGATCGCGAGCTCGACCGGCTCGAGCGCGAACTGGCGACGATTCCGCGCGACGTCTTCTACGAGAAACTCTCGCTCGCGCTGCGGAGCTATGTGGCCGCCGCGACCGGCGTGCCCGCGCCCGACCTCACGACGTCGGAGCTATCGCGTGATCTGGCCGGTGACCCGCGGGTGATCCCCGGGGCCAGGGACACCTTGATCGCGGCGCTCCGGCGTGCCGATCTCGCGAAGTTCGGCCGGTTCGAGGACGAGGAATCGGAGGCGAAGTCGATCCTGGGTCAGGGGAGATCGGTTTCTGGAAGGCTGGTCGCGCCGCCCTCGGGGGGCGCCTAGCCCATGCGCTTCGCCGAGCCCTGGTATCTCCTCCTCTTCATCCCGTTCCTGGCCGCGCTCTGGTTCGCGAGACAGCGACCTCTCTGGCGCGATCCCGAGCTGGGCTTCTCGAGCATCACGGCGCTGCCACCGACCGCCGGGATCCGGGCTCGCGCGTCGCGCGTCTGGCCGGGAATCCGGCCGTTCGCCGTGGCGCTCATCCTGCTCGCGGCAGCACGCCCGCAGGGCGGACGCGAGGTGCGCGAGGTCGTGAGCGAGGGAATCGACATCATGCTCGCGATCGACATCTCGGGAAGCATGCGCTCGGAGGATTTCAGGCCGAAGAACCGTCTCTTCGTCGCGAAGCAGGTGGCGAAGGAGTTCGTCCGCGGGAGAGAGCAGGATCGGATCGGCCTCGTGGCCTTCGCCGGGCAGAGCGAGCTCATCTCGCCCCTCACGCTCGACTACGAGGGGCTGAGCGCGTTGATCGACGGGCTCGACTTCGGGCAGCTTCCCGATGGAACGGCGGTGGGCGCCGCGATCGCGCAGGCGACCGAGCGCCTCCACAAGGCGCCGGGGAAGAGCAAGGTGTTGATTCTCCTCACGGACGGGATCAGCAACGCGGGGGCGATCGACCCGGTCACGGCGGCGAAGCTCGCGAGGGCGGTCGGCGTCCGGACCTACGCCGTCGGCGCCGGCACGCAGGGCGCGGCTCCGTTCCCCGTGGATGATCCGGTGCTCGGGCGCCACTATGTGTGGGTGGCGTCGGAGGTGGACGAGGCGACGCTCCAGGCGGTCGCGAGAGAGACCGGGGGGCGGTACTTTCGCGCGACCACCGCGGAGCTTCTGAGTCAGATCTACCGCGAGATCGGAACCCTGGAGCCATCGCGTGTCGAGACGCGCTCGTACACCAAATGGGCTGAGATGGGACCGCTCTTCATCGGCGTTGGCCTGGCCCTCCTGGGACTCGAGCTCGCCCTGGGATTCACGCTCTTGCGAAGGTACCCGTAGCCATGCGCTGGTTGTCACCGCATCTCGTCCACCTGCTCTGGGGCGTTCCGGCACTGGCGCTCCTCTGGCTCGTGGCGGAACGCGCGCGCCGCCGCACCGAGCTCGCCCTTGGAGAGCCTCAGGCGCTGCGCAAGCTGAGCGGGGAGGCCGGACCGCGGGCACGCGCCTCGCGGATCGCGCTGACCCTCGTGGCCATCGCGATCGCCGTGCTGGGGCTCATGCGCCCGCAGGCAGGGTTCCGGCTCGTGACCACGACGTCGCAGGGCGTGGACGCCGTGATCGTGCTCGATCTATCCAGGAGCATGGACGCCCGGGACGTGCGCCCGAGCCGGCTCGCGGCCGCCAAGCGGGACGCGCTCTCACTGCTCAACGGCCTCGAGGGCTCGCGGATCGGGCTCGTGGAGTTCGCGGGGTCGGCCCGGACCGTGAGCCCCCTTTCCACGGACCGCGAGGGGCTCGCATCGATCGTGGAGACGGCGAGCACGCGCGATCTCGACCGGCCCGGGTCGGACATCGGCCGGGCGCTCGAGCTTGCCGGCCGGCTCCTGAAGCGTCCCGGCGAGACGCCGCGCGCGGTCGTGCTCCTCTCGGACGGAGAGAACCTCGAGGGGAATCCGCGCGCGGGCCTCGACGAGGTGAAGCGCGCGGGCGCCAAGCTCTATGTGATCGGGCTCGGAACGCCGGAGGGAGGCACGATTCCGGTGGTGGACTCGACCGGCACGGTGCGGGCCGTGAAGCGAGATCCGGAGGGGAACGTGGTCGTCACGCGGATGGATGAGAAGGCGCTCCGGGACTTCGCGCGGTCAGGGGGGGGCCGGTACGAGCGCGGCGACGGAACGGGGCGGGCAGGGATGCGAATGGTGGACCCCATCCGCTCGGGCGGCGCGTACGAGGCGCGGGGCAGGACCATCCGCGCCTACGACGAGCGGTATCCGTGGTTCGCCGCGGCGGCGGCCATCCTCCTCGTCGCGGAGCGGCTCGTCCCTCGCAGGAGGCGGCGGTGATGCGCGCAAAGGCCCCGCGAATCGCGGCGTTGCTTTTGCTCGCGCTCACGGCGAGCGGCGCGATCTACGAGTGGGGAGGTCCCGCGAGGAAGGGCGTGCGCGAGCTCAAGGCCGGCCGCTACGACGAGGCGCTGCGGGAGCTCCGGAGCGGCCGGGCCGAAATGCCGCGGGAGGCGGCGGTCCCCTACGACGAGGCGCTGGCGCACCTCGGCAAGGGTCACCCCGACTCGGCCGCGGCCCGCTACCAGGAGGCGATGGGGCTCCGCGGAGACCCGGCTCGCGACGCCGCGGCCTACAATCTCGGGAATCTGGCCATGCGCGCGAAGGAATACGGGCGCGCCGCGGGGTACTACAAAAAAGCCCTGCGCATCCGGCCCGGCGATCTCGACGCCAAGCGCAATCTGGAGGAAGCGTTGAGACAGCTGCGGCGCGGGCGGCCCGAGAATCGACGGCAGCCGCCATCGGGAGGGTCCGGTCCGCCGACACCTCGCGGGTCGGAGCGGCCCCAGCCGCAGCAGGCGCCGGGAGATCAGACAGCGGCGCCGCCAAGCCCGCGGGGCGGACCGGGCGAGTTCACGAAGGAGGAGGCCGAGCGGTGGCTCCAGGCGCTGGAGTCGGAACGCAGGGCCCGAAGGCAGGAGGGGAAGACGAGGAGCCAGGAGGAGACAGGGAACCGTGACTGGTAGATTTCTCGCGGTAGCCCTATGCGCGTTTTCGATCGGGATCGCGATTCCGCGCGCGGCCTCGTGTGGCGCGTCGGCGAGCGGGCGGCTCTCGATCGAGGCGACCCTCGACGCGGAGCAGGTCGCGCCAAGCGGGACGGCGATCCTCACGGTGCAGGTCCGCTCGGCCGGCCTGAACCTCCCCGACGTCTCCCTGCCTCCGATTCCAGGCGTCGCGATCGAGCGCGCGGGAACGTCGCAGAATTTCTCGGTGGTGAACCAGAACGTCGAGCGTTCCTCGACGACGGTCTACCGGCTGATCCCGCGCGCCGAAGGGATCGTCACGATCCCGCCGCTCCGTGTCACGGTAGGGAAGGATCAAGCCGAGTCCTCCCCGCTCACGCTCACCGTGACCAACAGCGCGGCGTCGCAGACGCCGGGACCCGCGCCCACGCTCGGAGCGCCGGGCGCCATTCCCTCCGGCACGCCGGAGCTCTTCGTGAAGGCGACGGTGGATCGCTCGCGCGCCTACTGGAACGAACAGGTCACCTTGCGCCTCAGGCTCTACTCGCGCGTCGAGCTTCTCGGCGACGTGGACTGGAAGCCGCCGGGCACGCCGGGCTTCTGGACCGAGGGGCTCGGCCCGCCGCGGCAGGGGCGCATGAAGGTCGGCGGCGTCGAGTACGCGGTGATGGAGATTCCCATGGCGCTGTTTCCGACGAAGACGGGAACGTTGACGATCGGGGCCGCGCGGATGCGCTGCCGCGTCGCCCGCGTCCTCAAGCCTCCCGATCCGTGGAGCATGCTCGCCATTCCGGACGTCGTCGCACAAGACGTCGCGCTCACCAGCGACCCCATCACCGTCGCCGTGACCCCGCTCCCGGGCGGCGCGCCGCGCGGATTCAACGGCGCGGTCGGGGACTACCATCTCGAGGTGCGGGTCGACGGCGCGACGGCGCGCGCGGGAGAGCCGGTCACGGCGCGCGCCACGATCAAGGGCCAAGGCAACATCGCCCCGGTGCGCGATCCGGAGATTCGCGCGCGGGGCGCCGCCCGGCAATACGTCGCGGGATCCTCGACCCGCATCGACCGGACCGGGGATCGGATCGGGGGAGAGCGCGAGAGCGACGTCGCATTCGTCGCCGACCAGCCCGGGATACTCACGATCCTGCCGGTGTCCTTCGCCTGGTTCGATCCCGAGGCCGCCCGCTACCGCTCGCAGAAATCGGACAGCGTCCGGGTGACGGTTCTCCCAGGCACGCTCTCCGAATCGAGGCCGGGCCAGGCCGGGCAGGGGCCGGCCATCGCGGCGCCCCGGAGCGGAAAAGGTCCGTTCGGACCTCTCACACTCGACCCGCCGGTCGCGAGCGTCGCGGTTTTCGGAATCTCCCTTCTCGGGTACGCCGCGGCCGTCGTTGTGGGAAGGAGAAGCGGCGCCGGTCCGCGACCCGCGCCAGGCGTGCCTCCGGTGCTGGAAGCCCTTCTCGCGCGCGATCTGGCCCGGGCGCTGCTGGCGAGCCATGGCGATCCGCTGGAGCCGCGGCGCTCGCGGAGCAGGCGCTTCTCACGGGTGCCGGACTGAGGCATGACGGCGACCTGGCGGGGCTCGCGAGGGCGGAGCGGATGGAGGCCCTGCGGGTGCACGGGGCGAGCGAAGCCGAGGTCTCTTCTCTCGAGTCGCTGCTCGGTTCCCTGGACGCGATCGCGTATGCGCCGCCGGAGACCAGGGGCTCCGACGCGAGACAGGCCATACGCGCGGTGCGTCAGACGCTCGAGCGTTACCGCGCGGAGATGTCGATATGACTTGGCGCGGCGCGATCGCGACGATGGCGCTCGCCGCAGCGCTCCTTCACGCGGGGGCACGGGCGGAGGCGAAGGATGCCGCAGCGCTTTACAACGCGGGGACCCACGCGCTCGCGCGGGGAACGCCGGGTCCGGCAATCGCATTCCTGCTCGCGGCGAAGCGGATCGATCCGCGCGCCCACGACATCCGGACCAACCTCGCGATCGCCCGGGCTCGCGTGCAGGAAACGCAAGGCGCGGAAACACCCGGACGGATCCGGGTGCCGGCCCCGTTCGCGTTCTCGCAGGGCGAGGGATGGATTCTCTCCGCGGTCCTCGCCTTCGCGGGCGCACTGCTCGCGTGGACGGGATCGCTGGGCCCGCGCGGACGGGGACTCTTCCTGGCTGGGAGCGCGGCGTTCGCCGCGGGGGTCGTCCTCTTCGGGGCTCTCTCGCTCCGGGCGGTGGAGGAGGGGAGACACCCCGAAGCGGTGGTGGTGGCTCCCGTTCTCGACGTCATGCCGGCGCCGGACGAGCGTCCGCTCGCGCCCTACCTGCTCGCCGAAGGAGAAGAGGTCCGGCTGGGCCATGCGCGCGGAGATCTCGTCGCGGTGCGGGTGGGCGGGAACACCATCGGATGGGTGCGGCGGGAGGGGATCTGGCGCGTTGCCGACGCCGCACGGTATACTGAAAATTCTGGGTCGCGATGAGCCCTGAGGCGTTGGGAGAATCGATGGAGCGTGACGCGGCGTTGGTTACCGGCGGGACCGGGGCTCTCGGACGGGCCGTGACCCGCCGTTTCCTCCGGGAGGGCTATCGCGTGGCCGTGACGTATCGGTCCGAGAAGGAGTGGGACGAGGTGAGAGGGGAGCACGATCGCGCGGCACGCGAGGGCACGCTCCTCGGGATTCCCTGCGACGTGACCCAGGAGGAGCCGGTGGGTCGGGCCGTGGGCGCCGCCGAGGAGCGCTTCGGCGGACTCCGCGTCCTCCTCCATCTCGCCGGCGGTTACCGCGGCGGCCAGCCGGTCGAATCGTTGGATGAGCGCACGGTTCGCGGCATGATCGACCTGAATTTGATCTCGGCGTTCTGGGCCGCGAAGCACGCGATCCCTCGGGTGAAGCGCACGGGCGCGGGAAGGCTCCTCTTCATTTCCTCCCGGGGCGCCGTCGAGTGTTACCCGGGCGCGGCGGCCTACGCGGCGGCCAAGCTGGGCCTCCACGCGCTCGTTCAAACGCTGGTCAAGGAGCTCAAGGGGACCGGGGTCACCGCGAACGCGGTGCTGCCCAGCATCATCGACACGCCCGCGAACCGGGCGGCCATGCCGGGCGCCGATTTCTCGGCGTGGGTGGGTCCGGACGCGGTGGCCGGGCTCCTGGCGTATCTGGCCTCGCGCGATGCAGGAAGCACCTCGGGCGCGCTGGTTCCAATCTATGGGAGGGCGTGATGGGCGCGAAGAGGAGCCGCGTGACGAAGGGTCCCAAGATCGCGCCGGATCCCGTGACCAAAGGCATGACCGTCGAGCAGATGGTGGACTCCGCATTCCTCGCCTACAACGCCGCGCGCCTCCGCGAGGGCTGCCGCCTTTTCGTCGAGCGCATGCTCGAGCCGGACGTGACCGTGGGGCTGACCCTGAGCGGCGCGCTCACCCCCGCGGGGCTCGGCCGATCCTGTCTGATCCCGCTCTTGAAGCACGGCTTCGTGGACTGGATGGTCTCGACCGGGGCGAATCTCTACCACGACACCCATTTCGGCATCGGACTCACGATGCATCAGGGACAGAGCAACGTGGACGACGTCGAGCTGCGCGAGCAGGGGATCGTGCGCATCTTCGACATCTTCTTCGATTACGACGTGCTTCTCTCGACCGACGCCTTCTTCCGCGAGGTCCTTCGCGCGCCCGAATTCCGGAAGCCGATGGGCACCGCCGAGTTTCATCATCGGGCCGGCCGCTACGTGCTGGAGCGCGAGCGCGCCCTGGGACAGCACGAAACGTCGCTCCTGGCGCAGGCCCACGCGCTCGACGTGCCCGTGTACACGTCGTCCCCCGGCGACAGCTCGATCGGCATGAACGCCGCGGCGCTCTCCCTGGCCGGCGAGCCGATCCACTGGGACGTCTTTCGCGACGTCAACGAGACCGCGGCGATCGTCCATGGCGCGAAGAAGTCGGGAGGCAAGAGCGCGATCCTGATTCTCGGCGGCGGATCGCCGAAGAACTTCGCCTTGCAGACAGAGCCCCAGATCCAGGAAGTGCTCGGAATCGCCGAGGCCGGGCACGACTACTTCCTCCAGATCACGGACGCGCGCGTGGACACGGGCGGACTCTCCGGCGCGACTCCCGGGGAGGCGGTGAGCTGGGGAAAGATCGACCCGAACCGGCTGCCGGACGCCGTGGTGGCGTACGTGGATTCGACCATCGCGCTTCCGATCCTGACCGCGTACGCGCTGAGCAAGCGCTCCGCGCGCCCGCTGCGCCGGCTCTATACCAAGCGGGAGGCGCTCCTCGAGGAGATCCGCGCGGCGCACCTGGACGCGACGGCGGCCGCCGCGAAGGGGAACCGCGCGTGACGAACGCCCGCTCCTTGCTCGTCGCGGCGTGCGCGATCGCGTGCGTCGCGGGCCAGGCGGTGGCGCAGGACCTCCGCCCCGCGCGCTTCTGCGGGGCCTGCCACGGGGATATCCGGCGCCAGTGGGAGTCTTCATCGATGGCGAAATCCTGGAAGAACCCGGTGTTCCAGGCATTCCTGGCCGACGCCAAGGCGCAGCTCGGAGACAGCGTGCTCCCGGGGTGCATCACCTGCCACGCGCCCGCGGCGGCGGTCACCGCGGACTACAAGTTCGAAGCCGACGTCAGCCGGGAAGGGGTCGCGTGCAACTTCTGTCACAACGTGAGCGCGGTGGACCCCTCGCCGAAGCCGGGGTCGTACACCTTCGAGGCGAGCGACCCGCTGCTGATGCGGGGACCCTACCGGGATTCCGACCCCGGGGCGGTCCACGGGTTCGTCTACAGCGAGATCCACACCAAATCCGAATTCTGCGCCGCATGCCATGAGCATTCGTCGCACGGTGGGGCCGGCGTCGCGATCGAGGCTACCTACACCAACTGGAAAGCCGGCGCGGCCGCGGGCGGGAGGCAGTGCCAGGATTGCCACATGCCGGCCTACTCCGGTCAGGCGGCGCCCAAGATATCGAAGATGAATCGCGAGAAGATCAACGCCCACACCTTTGCCGCGGCGCACACACCCGGCGTGCTCGACTCGGTCGCGTCGCTGACCGCGTCGGTGGAGAACGGGCGCCTCAAGCTCCGCGTCGCGAACCGCGGCGCGGGGCACGCTCTTCCGGGCGGAGGCGGAGGCATGCGCCTGATCGACCTCACGGTTACCTTCTTCGGAGCGGCGGGTGAGTCGCTTTCCACCGACGACGTCCAGACGTACGGGATCCGCTACGCGGACGCGAAGGGCAAGAGCCCGGTTCCGAAGTGGCTTGCGCAGACAATCGAGCATCGCGCCGAGATCCCCTACTCCGGCGGCGCGGTCGAATGGTGCGACATCCCGGCCCGCGCGAAGCGCGCCGAGGCGAGGCTCGTGTACCACTTCATCGATCCCGCCTACCTGCCCTCGTTGAAGCAGCGCCAGGTCGACCTCACCGCGCACCGTCCGGTGCTGATGGCCCGCGCCGTCGCGAAGGTGCCCTGATATGAAGACGTCCCTGGAATCGCCGATCCCGCTTCTCGACCTGGGAGCCGTTCACGGGCCGCTCGCGGAGGAGCTGACGCGCGACTTCGAGCGGGTGCTCCGCTCCGGTCAGTTCATCCTCGGACCGGAGCACGACGCATTCGAGCGGGAGCTGGCCCATGCGTGCGGCGTGACCCACGCGATCGGCGTGGCCTCTGGAACCGCCGCGCTCTCGATCGCGCTTCTCTCGCTTGGGCTCATGCCGGGGGACGAGGTGATCGTGCCCGCGTTCACGTATTTCGCGAGCGCCAGCGCGGTGACCTCGCTCGGGGCCCGTCCCGTGTTCGTGGACGTGGAGCCGGCGCGCCTGGGCCTCGATCCCAGGTCCGTGGAGGCTGCCGTCACTCCGCGCACGCGCGCGATCATGGCGGTCCATCTCTACGGGCTCTCCTGCGATCTGGATCCGATCCTCGAGATCGGATCCCGCCGGTCCGTTCCCGTGCTCGAGGACGCCGCGCAGGCGATCGGCGCGATCGATCGAGGCCGGCCCGTGGGCACGACGAGCGCCGCGGCCGCGCTCAGCTTCTTCCCGACGAAGAACCTCGGAGGGCTCGGAGACGGGGGCGCGATCCTCACGATGGACGATGGGGTTGCCTCGCGCGCCAGGCTCCTCCGCGTCCATGGCGACCAGGGAAACTACACGCACGTCGTTCTGGGGACGAACGCGAGGCTGGACGCGCTCCAGGCGGCTTTCTTGAGAACGAAGCTTCGCAGGCTCGCGGAGTGGACCGAGGAGCGCCGGGCGCTCGCCGCCCGCTATCGCCGGGGGCTCGCGGGTGGTCCGGTCGGACTTCCCCCGGATCCCGCGAGCGCGGATCACACGTATCATCAGTTCACGATCCGCGCGCCGAAGCGAGACCAGCTTCAAGCCCACCTCCGCGAGCGCGGAATCGCCTCGCGCGTCTACTACCCGATGACCGTGCCCGCGCAGCCTTGCTTCGCGCACCTGGGGCATCACGCGGGGGAGTTCCCGGTGTCGGAGCGTCTGACGCGCGAGGTGCTCTCTCTTCCGATCTATCCGGGGCTCGCGCCGGAGCAGGCCGACCGGGTCGTGCGTGAGATCCGTGCGTTCTACGAGGCGGCGGGCGGAGACGGGGGGGGCGCGTGAGCCGTCTGCTCCGCACCGTCATCTTGGCTCTCCTGGGCGTGGCGGTCCTCGTGGTGATCGTGTTCGCGGTCGCGTGGTTTTCGATGCCGCGTGGATGGATCGACGCCCAGGCTCGCAGCCAGGTCTCCCAGATGAAGGGCGCGTCCGTGCGGTGGACGCGCATGACGCCCGCGATCGAGTGGCTTTCCATCGGAGTGAAGCTCGAGGGGCTCACCGTGCGCGTTCCCGACGTCGGCCCCGCGAGCACCGATCTGCGCGCGAACGAAGTTTTTGTGCGCATGAAGCTCTTCCCGCTCCTCTTCCGCCGCGTGGAGATCTCCTCCGCGAAGCTGGACGGCGCGTGGGTGACGCTGACCGAACAGCCCCAGCAGCCCCAACAGCCGGGGGCGGGGGCGGCCCGTCCGCCGCAGCTCCAGATCCTTCTTCCCCGTGTCGACTTCGAGAACCTGAACGTCCGCACGCGCGATCCGCTCGGAAGCGGCATGGAGCTGAAAGCCCTGAGCGGAAGCGTCGCGTTCCAGGGAACAATCGACACGCCCGCCTCGATCCGCGTCTCCGCGAAGGCGGAAAGTCTCTTCTGGAAGGCGTCGGCCGCCGCGGCCGATCTGGCGCTTCCATCTCCGCTCACGATCGATGCCGCGCTGGATGCGAAGGGCGACCCGGGCGTCCTCGAGGTGACGCGGGGCTCGGTGGACCTGGGGCCGCTCCACAGCACGTTGGCGGGCAAGGTGCGGCTCCCGAAGCCGGATGCGGAGAGCGGCGGACCGGCGGTCGATCTCAAGCTCACCGGTGCTCCTCAGAAGATCGACTCGGGGGATCGCGCGTTTCATGGAATCGCCGCCGTCACGCCCGCGAAGTGGAAGGGAACGGCCGCGTGGGACATCCACGCGGGCGGGCGGGCTCCGGACATCGTCTCGGAGGGCAGGCTCGACCTGAGCGGGCTCTCGGTGCGCGCGCAGGAGAACGCCTTCCTCATCGACCACGTGAAAGCCGAGTGGAAGACGCAGGTCGACCGCACGTTCACGGCCAGCGGCTCGGGCTCGGGGTCGGGAGTCGAGCTCTCGTTTCAGGCGAAGGGCCTCCTCACCCCCGGCGGAGCGACCACAGGCGGGCTCTACGTTCGCGCCCCCGCGACGCGCCTGAACGGGCTCGTGCCGAATGCGCCCACGTGGAGCTCCGGGGACGTGGAGTGCCGTGCCTCCTTCGAGCTCAGGCCGCCGGCCAAGCCCGTCATCCGCTGGACCTTCGTGGGCTCGGGACTGAACGGCACGATGCAGGGGCTCGCGCATCCGGTGCGTGGGCTTCACTTCGACGTCGAGGGGAACGACGTATCGGCGAACATCCGCTCGCTTCGCGCGGGTGTCGGCTCCTCCAACCTGAACGTGACCGGGACCGTGGTGCAGGGGAAGCCGCTTGGAACGGGGACGTTTCACATCGCGCTCGACAAGTTCATCGCGGAAGAATGGGCTCCCCCCGCGGGTGGGAAGGCGCCCGGGAAGGCGGCAGCGCCCGCTCCCGCTCCGGCGGCGCTTCCGCTGCCGATCGGCGCGTTCACGGGATCAGTGGAGATCGGGGAAGTGCGATCCGGCCGCATGCGCGCCACGAACATCTCGACCCCCGTCGTCTTCGACGGGAAGAACCTCGTGGCCTCGCCCATCAAGGGAGCCATCGGCACGGGGACGTTCGAAGGCTCCTTCAACGTTCAATCCCCGTTCGAGAAGCCCAGCTACGCGCTCCACATGGACGTGAAGCGCGCGCCGGTGGAGCAGGTCGCGTCCGGAACGATGCCCTTCTCCTCGGCCGTGACGGGATTCCTGAGCGGCGCCCTGGACCTCAGCGGGGAGGGTTTTCCCAGCGCGAGCCCGAATGAAACGCTGAAGGGGCTCCTCAAGGGGACGCTGGACGACGGGAAGCTCCAGCTGACGCCGGCCGTTATCGCGGTCGCGCGCGCGCTGGGGATCTCGACCGGGTCGGAGGTGCCGTTTTCTCAGGAGTCACACTCGGTGCGCATCCTGGGAAACAAGATGCTGATCGACCAGGCGCGCGGCGATCTGGGCCAAGACAAGGCTGAGATGAACGGCTGGGTGGGCCTCGATCATCTGCTCGACCTGAACGTGATCCTTCGCCTGGCGCCGAACCGGGTGAAGGGGAGCACCTTCCTGGCGAAGTTCGCTCAGTACGCCCGCGACGAGGACGGGAGGCTCCCGGTCAAGCTCAAGATCACCGGCCTGGACCGCGCGCCCAAGATTCAGATCGATACGGAGATGCTCCTCCGGACCGCGGGGAGGGAGCTCGGCCGCAACCTGGGCCAGCAGGCCGTGAACGATCTCATCAAGGGGATTTCTCGGAAGCCCGACACGACGCGGAAGGTCGATTCCCTGACGGCCGCCGATTCGGTCGGGAAGTCGCGCGAACCTCCCGCTGACTCGACCGCGGCCGACCCGGTCAAGAAGGCCGGGGATGCTCTGAAGCGTATCTTCGGAAGGTGACCTCCGACCGAACCGCGCTCGCGCTCTTCCTTGCCGCCGCCGCGCTCGTCGTCTGCCCGGCCGCGCGCGCGGAGCACACGCCCGGGACGCCGGGCTGGCAGCAGGACGTGCACTACAGCATCTCCGTATCCTATGCTCCCAAGAAGTTCGAGATCGCGGGGCAGGAGACGCTCGCCTACTGGAACCTCTCCCCGGACACGCTCTCGGAGGCTCTACTTCCACCTCTACCTGAACGCCTACCGCCCGGGCTCGCACATGGCGCGCTCCGACGCGGCCCTGGAGAACTGGCGCATCCAGAATCTTCCCCCCAAGCGCCGGGGCGGCGCATGGATCGACGGGGCCACGATGCTCGGGGGAGACTCGCTGGACGTGTCCACCGACGACACGATCGCGCGGCTCGCGCTGCGGGAGGCGCTCGCTCCCGGCGAGAGCGTGATCGTGTGCCTCAGCTTCCGATCCGTGATTCCCGACGTGCCCGAGCGCATGGGCCGTTCCGGGCGGGGGATCTTCGCGGCGCAGTGGTTTCCCAAAGTGGCCGTGTACGATCGGTTCGGCTGGCACAACGAGCAGCATCTGGGGTCCGAGTTCTACGGCGACTTCGGCGCCTACGACGTCCGCATCTCGCTTCCCGGGAATTTCCTCGTCGCGCACACGGGCACCCTCGTGAACCCAGCCGAGGTCCTGCCCGATTCGATCCTGGCCCGCCTCGAGGCGCCGGGGGACACCGCGGTCACGATCTGGGATCGCAGCAGCCTCAAGACTCCGGCCGACTCGACCGCGAGAAAGGCGCTCGAGATGCCGCGCACGTGGGTGATCCACGCCGATTCGGTGCACGATTTCGCCTGGGCCTGCGAGGAGCGCTGGATCTGGAGACGCGCGAGGTGGAACGGGATCGAGATTCACACGTTTCATCGGAAAGCCGATGCGAAGCGCTGGAACGACATGGCCGACGAGGGCGCCAGGATGATGGAGATCATGAACCGCCGCTTCGGCCCGTACCCGTATCCCCGGTTCTCCTTCGTGGAGGAACCGATCGGCGCGGGCGGGGTGGAGTTCCCGAACATCGTGTGGATCACGCCGCGCGGTCGCGACGCGCATCTGCGGCGCCTGGAGTATCTCTTCGCGCACGAGCTCGCCCATAACTGGTTCTACGGGATGGTGGGGAGCAACGAGACGGAGCAGGCGTTCCTGGACGAGGGGCTCACCAGCTACGCCGAGACCGCGATCATGGAGACGCTCTACGGTCGGGAGGGCAACCTCACGATTCCCGGACGCCCGCGCTGGCTCCACCCGATCGACGACTCGCGGAGCCGCGCGTGGCGCAGCTACCTCGAGTTTCAGGCGAGCGGAATCGAGGAGCCCGTGGTCACGCACTCGGACCGGTTCAAGAACCCCGCCGCCTACTACCCCTCCGTCTATCACAAGTCCAACGTCGGTCTCTGGGCGCTCCGATCCATCGCCGGGGAGGAGCGGTTCGACGACGCGCTGCGGGAGTACTTCGCGACGTGGCGGTTCCGCCATCCCTATGCGGGGGATTTCTTCGCGACCATGAATCACGCGCTCGGGGCGTCCTACGACTGGTTCTGGAACGGGTGGTTTCTGAGAACGGACTGCGTGGACGTGAAGCTCGAGGGGATGCGATCGATGCAACCGAAGCTCGCGCGGCCCACGGACTCCTACGACGTGGAGCTTCGGCTTCGCTCCCGCGGCGGGATCGATCCTCCCGTACCGGTCGTGCTTCGCGACGGAAAGGGTCACGAGGTGACGCGCACCATCCCGCGCGAGGTGTTTCTGGGCGCTTCCGGCGAGGGCGTCTACCGCACCTCGCTGCCATTCAAGCCGACGTCGGCCGAGCTGGACCCGCGCTTCACGCTTCCCGACATCGACTGGAGCGACAACCGCACGAGCGGGTGGCCCCGGTTCCAGACGATGCTCGACAACTGGCGCGCGTCCCCGCAGCCGATCGGCCGGACACTGCTGCTCTGGAGACCCGATTTGTGGTATCAGGCGGAGGATGGGGTTCAGGCGGGCGTGGCGTTCGACGCGAGCACCGTGCGATGGGAGCACGGGCTGCACGGCGTTGCCGGCATCGGAGCGCGAACGCCTCGGGCCCACGCGGATCTCGAGGCCCGCTACCGCTCGCTCGCCGCGGACCCGCGGGGAATTCTGCGCGCGAGGGGTTACGACATGGACGGGCGCCGGGGATTCAGGCTCACGCTCAGCAAGGCGTTGGGCTCGAAGATCGAGCGGGGTTTCCGCTCGACGCTCACCACCGGAGTCGATGCCGACAAGCTCTACGACCGCGACGTCCCCCGGCGGCCGGCGGAATGGTCGGACGAGGCCTATGCGAATCTCGAGGGATCGCTCTCCTCGCTGCGAAATTTCCACCGCGTGCGCTGGACGGGATCGGTCCGGCTCCGCGCGGATCTCCTGTCGGAGAGAGTCTCCTATGGCTCGATCTACGCCGCGACCACGGCCGACGTGAGCGTGATCCGGAAGGTCCCGCTCCTGCTCCGCGTGGCCGCGGGGCACGTCCAGGGAACCGCTATCCCGCCCGAGGAGCGCTTCTACCTGGCAGGGGCGGGACCGCGAGGCGAGTGGGCCAGCCGGTGGTTCCGCTCGCGGGGCACGATACCCACCCGGTGGACGGCGGCCCTCGGCGGTGACGGGAACGTGCGCGCGTTCGCGGACGTGAGGCCCTCGGGCCGCACGCTGCTCGCGGCGAACGTGGAGTCGCGCTCGGGCCGGCTCATTCCGGCATGGGTGCCTCTTCTCGGCAAGCTCCGCGTCCCGGTGCTCGAGCCGCGCGCCTCGCTCTTCGCGGACGTGGGCAAGGTGACCGAGGGGGCGCTGGTGCTCCGAGATCTCGCCGGGGATTTCGGCGTGGGCATCCGTACGAAGCCCCTGTTCCGAAACCACTTGGTCCTGCGTACCGACTTGCCCTTCTACCGCACGCCTCCCGAGCCGGGCGAGAAGCCGTGGAGGCCTCGGGCCGTCGTCTCGGTCGGGGAGGCGTTCTGAGCCGCACCCTCGCCGCGATCGACACGCTCGGCCTGACCCGCGTCTTCAAGGCGCGGCGGAAGGCGGGGGAGGTGAAAGCGCTCCAGGGCGTGGACCTCGCCGTGCACCGCGGCGAGTGCTTCGGGCTTCTCGGTCCGAACGGGGCGGGAAAGAGCACCCTCATCAAGATCCTGACCACCCTTCTTCTCCCCACCTCCGGGCGGGCATTCGTCGGCGGCTACGACGTGGCGACCGAGCCCTTCCAGGTGAGGAGGAGGATCAATCTGGTCTCGGGCGGGGACAGCTCGGGATACGGGGTCCTCACCGTGCGCGAGACGCTCCATCTCTTCTCGCAGTTCTACGGCGTCCCGGGCCCGGTCGCGCGGCGCCGCGCCGACGAGCTCATGCAGGTGACCGGTCTCTCGGAGAAGGCGGATACGAAGCTCTCCGGTCTCTCTACCGGAATGCGCCAGAAGCTGAACTTCGCGCGCGGGTTCATGAGCGACCCCGAGGTCATTTTTCTGGACGAGCCCACCCTGGGTCTCGACGTCGAGGCGTCCCGCGACGTTCGCGCGTTCATCGCCCGGTGGGTCCGCGAACGGCCGGAGCGGACCGTGCTGCTCACGACGCACTACATGATGGAAGCGGACGAGCTGTGCGGCCGCGTCGCGATCATCGATCACGGAAGGATCCTGGCGCTCGACACGCCGACCGCATTGAAGCGCACCCTTCCCGCGGAGCCGGCGTTCGAGTTCCAGGTCAGCGCGACGGGGCAGGATCTGGATCCCCTGCGCGAGATCGCCGGCGTCCGCTCCATCTCGCACCACGCGCATCCGGGCACGGGAGCGGTCGAGCTCCGCGTCGTGGTCCAGGAGGACGACGTGATCGGCGAGGTGCTCGGGAGGCTCAAGGGGCTGGAACGGTCGGTGCTTCACCTCACGAAGATGGAGCCCACGCTCGAGACGGTATTCATCCACCACGTCGGACGCGGCCTCGCGGACGAGGACGCGGCGGATCGCGATGGCTCCTAGCCCCGAGGACCGGACCCCGATCCTGGCGCAGCGACTCCGGATGAACGCCGCCGCGGTCTACGCGCGCGCGAGCGTTCGGGTGAAGGCTTCCTTCCGCGAAAGCTCGTGGGTCATCGGGGAGACCGTGTTCCCGTTCCTGTCCATGTCCGCGTTCGTGCTGGTCTACCGCGGGCTGAAGGCCCCGCGCGAGTACGAAGGCTTCGTGGTGCTCGGGGGAGCGATGATCGCCTACTGGAACAACGTGATCTGGGGCATGGCGAGCCAGTTCTTCTGGGAGCGCGAGCAGGGGCAGCTTCAGCTCTACCTCATCACGCCGGTCTCGCGCATGTCGATCCTCCTCGGGATGGCGCTCGGCGGAATCGCGATGACCACGACCCGCGCCGCCGCGATCCTGATCGGCGGCGTTCTCCTGTTCCACGTGGAGCTGCCGCTCTCGCGGGCGCTTCCCGCGTTCGGCCTCTTCGTGCTCACCCTCGGCGCGGCGTACAGCCTGGGGATGATCCTGAGCAGCCTATTTCTGTTATGGGGAAGGGAGGTCTGGCACACCGCGGCCATCCTACAGGAGCCGATCTACCTTTTCTCGGGGTTCTATTTCCCGGTGAGTGTGATGGGCATCGGAATCGCCGTCGCGGGATCGCTCCTCCCGGTGACGCTCGGGCTCGACGGAATCCGGCAGATCTTCTACGGTCCCGCGGCGCACGGGCTTCTTCCGCTCCGGTGGATCCCGCCGATCCAGATCGCGCTGACCCTCGTCTTCCTGTACCTCGCGAGGCTGTCCCTCCGGTACATGGAGAACCTCGGGAAGCACGAGGGGCGGCTCACGGTGAGAGGCGATTGAGGCGGCTGGCGCAGATCCTCCGCTCCTCGGCCTGGCTCGGCTGGCAGGTGGAGGCGAACTGGGCGGACCCGGTGCTCTTCCTCGTTTACGCGGTCGCGAAGCCGCTCGCCACCACGCTGATCCTCTTCTTCATGGTGAAGGTGGTCTCGCAGGGGAATGCGACGGCGGAGACCTTCCGCTACATCTTCATCGGGAACACGTTCTTCTTGTACGTCACCGAGGTGTTGATCGGGATCTCCTGGACGGTGTTCCGCGACCGGGAGGACTACGAGACCCTGAAGTACATCTACGTCGCGCCCCTTCGGCTTCTTCCATACCTCATGGGCCGCGCCTTCACCCGCGTGGCCACGGCCAGCGTCGGAGTGTTCGCGGCGCTCCTCTTCGGCAAGTTCGTGCTCGGCATTTCGCTCGGAACTCCGAGCACCAACTGGTTTCTGCTCGCCGCCGCGGTCCTGCTGGGCCTCGTCGGTGTGCTCTGGCTGGGAATCATCCTGGCGGGAACGTCGCTCGTGGTGGCGCGGCACAGCATGAACCTCAACGAAGGCTTGAGCGGGCTTTTCTTCGTTCTCTGCGGCGCGGTGTTTCCGCTGGACGTTCTGCCTCGCTGGGCCCAGGCGATCTCGCTTGCCCTGCCGTTCACCTACTGGCTCGAGCTCCTCCGCCGGATGCTCACGGGGCAGGGATTCGCGAAGAGCCTCGAGGCGGTGAGCGACGCCGGTCTGTGGCGGATCCTGGCGTTCGCGACCGTGGGGCTCTGCCTCGCGGCTCTGGTCTGGTTTCGGTGGTGTGAGCGATTCGCCCGCGAGCGCGGGCTGATCGATTGGAAGACGAACTACTGAGGCGTCGTGCGGGCGTGAAGCCTCAAGCTCTGGAATTGCGGCGCTTGTTCCCGCCGCGGCGAAGAGCCTTGCCCAACATGACGTTGATCGGGTGGTTGCGGGGCAGCACCGGGACGACCGGCGGCTTCCGGATCCCGAGCTTCCTCAAGCAGTCGGCGGAGGCTTCGAAATTGGGGTTCCAGGAGAGCGCCTGATTGAACGCCTTGACCGCGTCGGCGCGGCGGTTCGCGAGCACGAAGACCTCGCCCAGGTTGTGATAGTGCTCGGGACGGTGGTACTCGGACTCGATCGCCCGCCTGCAGAGATGCTCGGCGTCGCTGAATTTCCGGTCCGCGTGCGCGGTGGCCAGCCCCAGGTAGCTCAGGTAGCCCTTCGCCGCGGGCTCCAGCATGACCGCCTCCTGGAAATGATTCAGGGCGTCGCGGTACCGGCAGGCATAGAGCATGCGGACGCCGGCCATGAAATGATCATGGCCCATGGCGCCGACCACGGCGACCTGGTGCTGCCTTCGCTCTCTGGCTGTGGACACGTCGTACCCTCCAGTCCCGAGGTGGAACAGGGCAAACGGCGTGCCGTTAGCATCGTGCTAATTCAGGGTGCGCCAGCGTAGAACTACTGCCTGGAGGGCATGGACTTAGCGGTGGAACGGCCAATCTCTTGCCGCGGACGTTGCGTTTTCTTCGTGCGATCCGCCCGCAGCCACAAGAAACTTGCGAGAAACGAGTAGGTTGTGTACAGTAGCGCATCGGGTCCAGGACCCGATGCTTCCAACCTGAACGCAGGTCACCAGGAGGCGATGCCGACGTTAACCTCAGCTGAACCCAGAGTCGAAACCCATCTCGAAGTGCATCTCCGTCCGTCGCTATTCATTCCCGAGCTGAACAATCGAAAGAAATCCTCCGTCCTCGAGGAGATGGTCGCCCATCTCGCCGAGCAGAAAGTGACGCGCAACGCGGACGCGGTTCTCGAGGTGCTGCGGCAGAGGGAAGCTCTCGGGAGCACGGGGGTCGGGAAGGGCATCGCGATTCCCCACGCGCGATCCACGATGGTCGCCGAGCGGGCGGTGCTTCTGGCGCGCTCCTCGAAGGGAATCGATTTCGGCTCGGTCGACGGCAACCCCGTGCACCTCCTCTTCATGATTGTCGCGCCCCCCACCGAGCGCGACCCCATCTACCTCCAGATGCTGGCGGAAATCGTCAGAGCGGTGAGGCTGGCGCCGGCTCGCCGGAGGATCCTGGACGCGCCCGATTTCGGCACGATCCGCTCCCTGATCGCGGCCCAGCTGAGCCATGAATAGCCAGCTCCTGGCCCTGGTCGCGCTGCAAGACCTGGACCTTATGATCCGCGAGGCCAAGGACCCGGAGCGCGCCAACCATGAGGAGCAGCTTGGGTTTCCGCTCAACGGGATGGACAAGCTCGAGCGAACCCGGGAGCGGCTCGCGAAGCAGATCGACGAGCCGCTGCTCCAGCTCTACGAGCGCATGAGCCGCCGCTTCGCCCGGGTGGTGGTCCCCGTGGAAGGCAGGGTCTGTCTGGGCTGCTTCATGGGCCTCCCGACCGCCTCGCGCCGAAACGTCGAAGCCAGAACCGTAGAAAACTGCGAGAATTGCGGCCGAATCTTATACCGAATCTAGAACTCGCAGCCCCTTCCGCTCCTCCCCCCGTTCGAGGTATAATCAGTAGGTGATTCGGGCCCCGCTGCGGCCGCCCGGCCGTCAGGGGGAGCCGCCATCCGGAGGTCATTCGCGCCATGCCACGACAACTCGCGCTGCTTCTGGGCGCCATGCTGCTCATCATCCTCGCGGTTTCGCCCTCGGTCGCCCCGGCGGAAACGAAGACGTATGTGGGCCCCACCACGATCCTCTTCGCGGACGCGGATTCGATACTGGTGCTCGTCTCGGAGGAGTGGCTCTCAGCGAACTCGCGGCATCAGGAAAAGCTGCTGCGCCACTCCATTCGGATGAACTACTGGCGGAAGCATCTGCCCGCGGACATGAGGATGGTGTTCGACAGGCTCGGCTATCCCTTGAACCGCGTGCTCCTGACTCCTGTCGGCCACACCGAGGAGTTGTGGTACTACGGCCCCCTCGATCCGCCGATCCGCTTTCGGGACGGGACGCTGATCGACACCGGCCGTTTCGAGGACCTGCTCGGCAAGTAGCCGGCGATCCGCCTTGTCCGGCCGGGCGCCGGATGGTAGATTGCGACGGGGTCTTCACCGGGGAGGGGTTCTTGCCGAGTCGTGACGCTGCGGGTCCATCCACTCGATCCGTCCACGCGGGCCGCGCCCGCGATCCCGATCTAGGAAACGTCGCCACTCCGATCCACCTCAGCACGACCTATTTCTCCCGCAACACGCAGGACCTGCTCGAGTACATGGAAGGCCGCCGGTCCGCGAATTTTTACGCGAGGTATTCGAATCCCACCGTCGAGGCCGCGGAGCAGAAGATTGCCGCCCTCGAGGGTGGCGAGCGCGCGCTCTGCTTCGGATCCGGCATGGCCGCGATTTCCACGCTCCTGCTCTCCCAGCTCCAGCACGGAGACAACGTCGTCGCCACGCGCGAGCTGTACGGCGGCACGTTCGAGCTCCTCGAGCGGATGCTGCCCCGGTGGGGGATCTCGGTCACGTTCGTCAACCCGTCCGACCTGAAAGAGCTCGAGGCCGCGGTCGGGCCCATGACGCGGCTGATCTACACGGAGTCCCCGACCAACCCGAAGCTCACGGTGGTGGACCTCCGCGCTGTCGCGGAGATCGCGCGCAAGAACCGGATTCCCTGCGCGATCGACAACACCTTCGCCTCGCCGATCAACCAGCGCCCGATCGGGTTCGGCTTCGATTTCGTGATCCACTCCGCGACCAAGTATCTCGGCGGACACTGCGATCTGGTCGGCGGCGTGGTCGTGGGCTCCCGGGACCGCATGGATGAAGTGTGGCATCACCGGAAGCTCCTGGGCGGCATCCTGGACCCGAACGCCGCGTACCTGCTCGAGCGCGGGACGAAGACCTTGGCCCTCCGGATGGAGCGGCACAACGAGAACGGGGTACAAGTAGCGCGCCACTTGGCCGAGCACGATCGGATCCGCCGCGTCTACTACCCTGGCCTGCCGGGCCACCCCGGGCACGAGATCGCGAAGCGGCAGATGTCGGGATTCGGAGGCGTGCTCGCGTTCGAGGTGGACGGAGGCAGGGAAGAGACGATTCGCTTCGTCGAGGCGCTGGAGCTGGCGTATCTGGCGCCGAGCCTCGGCGGTGTCGAGACCCTGGTCAGCCAGCCGTCCATGACGTCGCACTACTTCCTTTCCCCCGAGGAGCGGGCGGCGCAAGGGATCTCCGATTCGCTCGTCCGGGTCGCGCTGGGCATCGAGGACGCGGCGGACCTCATCCGGGATCTGGATCAGGCGCTGGAGACGCTCCAGCACGAGGGCGCGAAGCGGAAATCGTGAAGCGCCTCGCCTGGAAAGCCATCGTTCGATCCACTATGCTTGTGTTCACGGCGGCGATGGTGCGCGGCCACGCGGAGGTCGCGATCTCCGGCGACAGCCCGGTAGGGGGATATTTCGGCATTGATCCAGACGACCGGTTCCTCGGGAAGTTCCACATGGCGCGCGATCCGCTCGGCGCTTCCGCTTCTCGCTTGCCTGGCGGGGTCGCTCCCGGTCACGGCTTCCGCGCGCGCTGATTCCCGTCCGTCGCGGACCCTCTCGGCGCCCGTGTTGCTCACCCTTTCCAACTACGTGGTGCAGCCTCCCGGCGATGAGGACCATCAAGCCGGGGACCCGGGGGAGAAGGTGGTCGAGCCCAAAGAGCCGCCGCCCGGCAGCCAGCAGACCAAGCCAACTCCACCCCAGGAAGTGCCCCCTGCTTGGGGCGCGTCGATTCCCGACACAGGGGGGCGGAGCGACTCCATGGCCTGGTTCCAGTCCGACAAGATCATCGGTCTCGACAGCCTTCCCGGAGAGGCCGCTCCCGCGATCGAGACGGCTCACGCGGCGGGGGTGCCGGGGGCGAAGCCGCGGCGCGGCGTCCTGGGACTCCATCCACTCGCACTGCTCGCCGGTCTGGTCGCGTTTCACATATTCATCGTGACGGTCGCCGGCAAGTGAGATCCCGCGTACGCCCGCTACACGACGCCCACGGAGGGACGGGTCTCCGCGTGCGCTGGCATCCGCCCGACTTTCCGCTGCGTGAAGCCGCCGAGGCGGTGCTGCGCGAATCGGTCCGCGAGCTGGGACTCACCGAAGTCGTGCGCGATGTCCACGTGCACGTTGATCTACGTAACCGCGACGACCACGCGTACATCGAGTGGAACACCCACGATCATCGCGCGGCCCGGCTCTCGTTCGCGCTCGGCAACTTCGTCACGCTGGAGCGCCGGCGCGCCTGGGCCCGGACGTGGGGAAGGCGCGCCGGGACGCCCCCGGTGCTGCCCCGGCAGTTCTCGAGGAGGTGCTTCGCCGAGGCGTGCCTTCACGAGCTCTTCCACCTCCGGGATGACCACGAAGCGGGCGTGGATCTCGCCGCCCACCCCGAGGAGGACCGAGAGGCGCTGAACGAGCTCTGGAACGTCTGGATCGACGGGCGCCTCTACCGGCGCGGGCTGCCGGCGATGACGCGCGGCGAGCGCCACCGCGTGTTCGTGCGGACGCTCGCGCACTACCCGCGCTTCGCGCGGCGCGGCGAGCGCATCTTCAAGGCGCTCTGGACCGCCGACCATCTGGGGCCCAAAGAGCTTCGGGCCTTCCTCGCCGAGATCGAGAGCACGCCGGAGGCGGCCAGGCGAGTGAAGCGCCGCTCGCGATGAACGAGCGCACGACGCTCGCCGGACGCGTCACGAGCCAGGAAGAGCGGCTTCAGTCCCTTGTTCGCGCCTCGCGCGAGCTCGCCCTGCTGAAACGGGACGAGCTGGCGCGCCGTGCGCGCGATCTCTTCCTCCGCACGAGCGTCTTCTCGGAGTTCTCCCTGTGGGTGCTCGATCCGCGCACCGAGGTTCTCTTTCCCTGGACGCTCTGCAACACGCCCGTCATGGGCCGCCGCCCGCGCCTTGCCGTGGGGCATGGCGTGGCGGGCGCGGCTTCCGCCGAGGAGGAGCCGGCGTTCTATCCGACGCTCGCTGAGTCGCAATACGTTCCCGAGGAGTGGGGAGGGCGGCCGCGCGCGATGATCCAGGGCGTGCTGACGCTCCCCCTGCGACGCGCCGGCGAGCCCCTCGGAGTGGCCGTGCTCACGAAGCTCGACTCCACGCGGCCGCCCGAAGAGGATATCGCCTTCCTGGGCGAGCTTTCGATCCAGCTTTCGATCGCGATCGGGAACGCGCGCATCTATGCCGAGGCCACGCGCGAGAAGGTGCAGAACCATCTCCTGCTCGAGCTGGGGACGAAGATCTCGGTCAGCCTCGACACGAACCAGCTCCTGGAGCAGATCCTGGATCTGGTCTTCCAGGTCGTGCGCTACGACGCGGCCGGGATCTACCTCGTGGACCGGAAGACCCAGTGGGTCAACCAGCAGGCGATCCGGGGATACGATTCGAATCGCGAGGAGGCGGTCCGCCTCAAGGTGGGTCGCGGCCTCATCGGATGGGTCGCGAAGACCGGGCGTCCGGTGATCGTGCCGGACGTCCTTCGCGACGAACGATACGTGAACGCCAGGGCCCAGACCCGCTCCGAGATGGTGGCGCCGCTTCGGGCCGGGTCGGAGGTGATCGGCGCGTTCAATCTCGAATCGGACGAGCCGGACGCCTACGAGCCCGAGGATCTGGAGCTGCTGATGGCGTTCGCCAGCCAGTCGGCGGTCGCCATCGAGCGGACGCGGCTTCACGCGGAAGTCCTCGAAACACGGAGGCTCGATGAGGAGCTCTCGATCGGCCAGCGGATCCAGCGCACGTTTCTTCCGGAGCGCGATCCCAAGGTGCCGAACTTCGACATCGCGGGCGCCAACTACTCCTCCGGGATCGTGGGGGGCGACTACTACGATTACGTGAAGATCGCGGACGGACACCTGGGCATCGTGGTCGCGGACGTCTCGGGGAAGGGGATTCCTGCCGCGCTCATCATGGCGGCCTTTCGCGCTTCGCTCATCGCGGAGGTCAGGAACAACTACGCGATACGCACCGTCTTCACCAAGGTCAACAAGCTCCTCTGGGAAAGCACCGAGATCGAGCGCTTCGTGACGGCGATCTACGGCGTGCTGGACATTCACGGGAGGAAATTCACCTACGTGAATGCGGGTCACAATCCCGGGATCCTCTACCGCGCCGCGACGGACACGTTCGAGAAGCTGGACTCCACGGGACCGCTGCTCGGGGTGTTCGAGACCGCCACGTTCAAGGAGCGGCAGGCCGAGATCCGCCCGGGCGACGTGCTCACGCTCTACACGGACGGGATCAGTGAATCGATGAACGCGACGTTCGATCTCTTCGGAGAGGATCGGCTGAGGGACGTGGTCCGGTCGCGAAAGGCGGGCACGGCCGCGGAGATCGTGCGGGGCATCCGCGAGACGGTCAGCGCCTTCAGCGGGGGCGAGCCGGACGACGACCTGACCCTGGTGGTAGTGAAGGGGCAGTGATCGTTGCGGCGCGGGGAAAAAACAAAGGGTGGCGGATTTTGCCGCCACCCTATATGCGGAAAAGGTTCCCCGCGGAAACCGTGACCTGACAGCCCGTTATAAGGCCTTGGGCAACCCACCGGCGAACGCCGGGTCGAGCCATCATGAAACGCGAATCACAGGGAACCCCAACCCTGTTTTGCCGTACCCTTTAGACGCCGCGAATGGTAAAAAGTTCCAAGGGGCGTTGGGGACTTGAAGGTACATTAGGTATTATACCTAAAGACGTTGGCTGGTTGTCAATTAGAAATTGAATGATTGGGATGCCGGAGTGGTGGAACTGGCAGACGCGCCGGACTCAAAATCCGGTGAGGCTTAAACCTCGTGCGGGTTCAAGTCCCGCCTCCGGCACCAAATCTCGCCCTGGCTGGCGTTCCGTCAGGGGACCTTGCGCCGCTCGATGAGCACCTTCTTTTTCAGATTCGTCCCCGACGTATCCACAATCGATTGCACCTTCGCGGCGCTGATGAATGTCTCCTGTCCATTCGTGAGGACGACCTTCACGAAGTCCATGCTCCAGGGCTGCACGGATATGGCCGTAAGGGTCTTCCCGCCATCGAGGGTGAGCGTCAGTCTCGTCGGAAGGAAGGAATCCGGCGGTGGACTCTGCTGTTGGAACCCGTACCTCCGGTGGGTCCAGGAATAGGACAGGCCGACCCGGATCGCGTTCTCGTCGATCCCTTCGGACCCGCCGAGTCTTCCGCCCACGTTCAGCTGCAGGCCGGGAGCGACCGAGGCTTCCGTTCCCACAAAGAACCCGATCGCGTCGAACGGCTCGGCCCCTCCCGCTCCGATCCAGGGATGGAACCTCGAGCCGATGCGCGTGCTCACCCGCACGTCGAGGGCACCCCCGCTCGAGAACGCGGGGTCCCCTTCCATGAGGCGAAAGGCAACGGCCAAGCGATTAGGGTCGCCGAAACGAAGGTGCGCGCTCACGGGCGGGACGTCGAAATTGGCATTTCCGTACCGGTCGAGTTCTCCGCTCGGCGTCACCCAACCGACGCCTACCCCGACACGCCTCGACTCCAGAGCCACATGGGGATTCCAGAGCAGCTGATCCGCCTTTCCCCGCTGGAGATACTCACCGGACACGCGTTGGGCGCGCACGCCGACCACGAGCGGGCCGCGGAATTCGTGCTCCACGCCGGCGGACGCGTCCCGGAAGGAGCGGTGATACTTGCTGATCACCGCGTTGTCGCACCCCCGGGTAACGACGGCGAAGTCTCCCGTGCCTGCCGCCATCCCGAACCGGGTGGTGGAGCTGTCGGAATATTCCCCGGCCTGGCCCACGGCGAGGGGAGCAATCGCGACCATTCCGATCCAGCTGCGCCAGGACCGAAGCCTGAAGTTTCTCACCCCGTCCCTCCCGCCTCGATTCCCGCGCCTGTGCCGAGCAACGGCCATACTTTCACGATCTCGGGCGCTTGATCGCCCCTAGCTTCTTCGCCCTTCGCGCGATTATGCGCATCACGACCAGGATAGCCGCGTACCAGGCCACCGTGACGAGGAGTATCGCAAGCAGGTTGTTCAACGGGCTGCCGAAGACCATCGCTAGGACCCCGCCCACAATCGGGAGCGCAAATAGCGAGACGACGATGATGCCGGTCACGAACGCGAAACGTCTCATCGCCCGCCTTCACGATCGCGTAGGAGCGTTCGGGACTCCTCTCGCAGAATGGTTACCGCTTCAAGACCCGGTACACGTCTCCACGATGGCCGATCGTCACGACGAGCACCACCAGCCTCTCGTCTTCGATCTGGTAGATGACCCTGTAATCTCCTGAGCGGATACGATAGAGACCGTCGGGTCCTTCAAGCTTCTCGACCCCCCTCGGCCTTGGGGTAAGCGCAAGGTCGTCGATCTTCCCAACGATAAGTCTGCGATTCCTTTCTGAGAGCCTCGAGAGCGCCTGCTGAGCGGCCGGTTTGAAAGCGATCGCGTATCGCTTCGGCTCAGAGCCCAAGCTTCGCTTTTACTTCTTCCCAGGAGATTTCGCCAGGCTCCTTGAGCGCCTCACGCGCGGCCTCGAGATCGATCGTATCCTCTAGTTCCCGGAGGACCTTCAGATCCTCAATGGGAACCATCGCGACCGCGGCCTTCCCATGTCGTTTCAGTACGAGCCACTTGTGGGAATATCTCACTGTGTTGATCCACGTCGAGAATTCCGCTCGTGCATTGCTCGCGGTCACGGTCACGACGACGGTCTTCTGAAAGGTCTTGAGATCTTGGCCACGCTTGACAAGGCGGCGGGTACGCTTCCGGCGAGTCCGGTTCTGTTGTGCTGTAGTCGATGGCACGAAGCCTCCTTTGTACGTTTCGTACAAAGTATCGCCCAGATAGGGACCTGAAGTAAAGCCCAAACTTGACACTCACCCGGTTCCTCCCGCCTCGATTCCCGCTCCGGTCCCGAGCAACGCGCGCAGCAAGATCCGCCACTCGGGCGCGAGCCACCACTTGAGCGCGATATCGACAACCAGAAACGCTAACGACGCGACGAAGAGCGGCCGCACGCGGGGCCGCGGACCCGCGCGGCGATACAGCCGCGAATACCCCCACGCGGCGGCTGCCGTCCCGGCCAGGATGAACGAAACCACCCGCGCCATCGGCCAGGGCGGCCACGCCAGGAACGCGGCGGCGAGCGGCCCTGCCTTGGGATCGGCGTGCGCGATCACCCAACCCACGTAGCCGTTCATGTATCCAAGCAGGAGCGAGCCGAGGAGAAGCGCCGCGATTCCCGCGGACAGCGCCGCGAGCACCACGACGAGCGCGTACTCCACGAGCACACGCGGCAGGAACCGGGCGATGTCTCCCTCCGCTCCGGTACCGGTCGCGATCCACCGGAGCATCTCGTCGCGGTAGGCACTCGCGTGCCAGATCCCGCGCATCGCGGCTTCGGGTGAATAGGTGGCCGTCGCGACGGTGGAGACCGTGAGCGCCACCGCCCACGCGAGCGCGAGCGTGACCGCCGTGCGGGTGCGCTGCGCCACGATGGCGGGAGTGAAGACCACCACCAGCGGCACCACCGGGAGCGCCGCGAACAGGATCGGGTTCCCGAGCTTGAGGAGCAGGGGCGGTAGCAGGAGGGCCGGGATGACACAGGCCGCCAGGGCGGGTATCATGACGGGCGCAGTATAGTCAGCGCGACACCGTTCCCGGAAGGAGAAGTCCATGTCCTCGGAGTTTCACAGCGCGCCCATGCTCGACTTCTCCCGCCCCGAAAACGAGGCGGGGATGCGCCAGGCGCTCGAGCAGGTCCGCTCCAAATTCGGCACGACGTATCCCCTCGTGATCGGCGGAAAGCGGATCACGACGAAGGAAACCTTCCAGAGCAAGAACCCGGCGAACCCATCGGAGTGCGTGGGGAACTTCTCGAAGGCCACGGTCGAGCACGTGAACGATGTGGTCGCCGCCGCCGAGAAAGCGTTCCCGTCCTGGTCCCGGATCCCGTCGAAGGAGCGCGCCGCCGTGCTTCTGCGCGCGGCCGGGCTCCTCCGCCAGCGGCGCCACGAGATCAACGCCACGATGGTGCTCGAGGTGGGGAAGAGCTGGAGCGAAGCGGACGGCGACACCGCGGAGGCCATCGATTTCTGCGAGTTCTATGCGCGCGAGATGATCCGCTGGGGCGGCCCGCATCCGCTCGAGCCGAACCCGGGAGAGATGAACTCTCTCTTCTACATCCCGCTCGGGGTCGGCGTCGTGATCCCCCCGTGGAATTTCGCCTGCGCGATCACGATGGGCATGACCGCGGCGGCGGTCGTGACCGGCAACAGCGTGATCTTGAAGCCGAGCAGCGATGCGCCGCTCACCGCCTGGAAGGTGTTCGAAATACTCGAAGCGGCGGGCGCTCCGGCCGGAGCGCTCAACTTCCTCCCGGGCCCGGGAGGAACGATCGGGGACGCGCTCGTCGAGCATCCGCGCGTGCGCTTCATCGCGTTCACGGGCTCCATGGAGGTGGGGACCGGGATCAACGAGCGCGCGGCCAAGGTGCAGAAGGGGCAGATCTGGCTCAAGCGCGCGATCCTCGAGATGGGCGGGAAGGACTTCACGATCCTGCACGAGGACGCGGACCTCGAGTCGGGGGTGGCTGGGGTCTATGCGGGAGCGTTCGGGTTCCAGGGGCAGAAGTGCTCGGCCTGCTCCCGGGCCATCGTGCACGAGAAGCTCTACGACGAATTCCTGGATCGCCTCAAGGCTAGAACCGAGATGACCACGATCGGACCCACCGAGAAACGCGAGAACTTCCTCGGCCCGGTGGTGAGCGCCTCGGCGGAGAAGAAGATCCTCGAGTACATGGAGATCGGGAAGCGCGAGGGGCGGCTGCTCACCGGCGGGGGGAAGCACTCGGATCCGGGGTACTTCCTGAAGCCCACGGTCTTCGCGGACGTGGCGCCGAACGCGAGAATCGCGCAGGAGGAGATCTTCGGTCCGGTGCTCGCGGTGATGAAAGCGCGCTCGTTCGACGAGGAAGTCGAGATCGCGAACGGGACGATCTACGGGCTGACCGGCGCGTACTACGGCCGCGACCGCGCCCGGATCCTCGAGGCGAAGCAGCGGCTCCACGTGGGGAATCTCTACATCAACCGGAAGTGCACGGGCGCCCTCGTCGGAATCCACCCATTCGGCGGGTTCAACATGAGCGGGACCGACTCGAAGGCGGGCGGGCGGGACTACCTGGGGCTGTTCCTCCAGGGCAAGTCGATCGCGGAGTACGTGGGGTAGCGGGGTCCTACCTGTGGGCGCGTCCCGCCGTGGGCTCGCCTGACCTCGCCAGGAGACCCGCGAGGATCTCCCGCGCGTACGAGGGGAGCGTGTCGTCGCGGGCCCCCATGACCACGATCCGGTCGCCGCGCTGCGCGTT
Source organism: Candidatus Eiseniibacteriota bacterium (assembly GCA_963724515.1). Lineage (GTDB taxonomy): Bacteria > Eisenbacteria > RBG-16-71-46 > SZUA-252 > SZUA-252 > WS-7. The sequence continues at coordinate 56,416 of CAVRUU010000001.1, forward strand.
CTCGATCACATCTTGCAGCGCCTCCTCGCGCGAGGGGGTGACTTTCGCCGCGATGCCCGAGTTCCTCAGGGGCGCGGCGATGTCCTCGGAAGAGATCGTGCGATCGGCGGATCCCCCCGCGTCATAGATCGGCGCCAAGAGCAGGTGATCGCGGGGGCGAAGCGCCGCTCGAAACGTCTCGATCAGCTCGTCCCGGAAGAAACGGGTCGGCCCGTAGCCGTGCGGCTGGTAGAGCACCCAGAGCGAGCCCTGGGGACGGAGCGCCTCGATCGACATGTGGATCTTCACAGGGTTGTGGGCGAAGTCGTCGAATACGTCGACGCCCTCCGAGTCCCCGATGCGCTCGAGCCGCCGGCGCACTCCTGCGAAGCGCGCGAGCGATTGCGCCGCGGCCGCCACGGAGATTCCCGCGGCGTGGGCGGTGGCGATCGCGAGCGCCGCGTTCTGGACCGTGAGGATGCCCGGGAAGGGAACGCGCGCCTCGGCGCCGCCGATCTTGAACCGCACGCCGTTCGGGGCGAGCCGGATCGACTCCGCCACGAGGTCCGCGGTGATCCAGATCGGGGCCCCTTCGAGCGCGACGGTAAGGAACGAGAGGTGTCCCGGGCGTGGGACGTTTGCGAGCGCGGGGTCCCCGACGTTGAGCACGCCCCGCTCTTTTGTCTGGCTCATGAGGTTGCCGAAGAGGGCGGTGGTAGCCTCGATCTCCTTGTGATCCCGCGTGAGGTTCGTGAGCGTGGCGATCGCGGGGCAGAACTCCGCGACGCTGCCGTCGCTCTCGTCGGTCTCCACGACGAACCAGTCGCCTCCTCCCACCCGCAGGCTGCCCGGCGGGAAGGAGCCCGGGAGATCGATGGCCGCGCCCCCGCCGAGGAACGAAGGATCGAACCCCGAGTCCAGCAGGATGTGGGCGACCATCGCGGTGACCGTGGACTTGCCGCTCGTCCCCGCGATCGCGATCGCGCGCCGCTCGCCCGCGAGCGACGCGAGGAACGAGCCTCGGCGGATGCACCAGATTCCAAGCGTCCGCGCGCGAAGGAAATCGGGATTCGTCTGTTCCACCGCGCTCGAGTGGATGAGCGCGTCGAGCCCGGGTTCGACCCCGGAGCCATCCTGCGCTACCAGCCCGACTCCCGCCTCCTCGAGCGCGTCGAAGATGGGAAGCCGCAGCCCGCGGTCCAGGTTGCGGTCGGATCCGGTGACACGCGCGCCCAGGAGTGCCGTGAGCTGGGCGAGCGGCGCCATCCCGCTTCCGCCGACACCGCTGAAGTGATACCGCTTCGCCGGGGGATTCATGTAGCGAGTCTCTCTTTGCGCGAGCGTGGGGTCAAGGACGGCCTCCGTGCCGACTGGAGTGGGACCAAACCCGATTGACGCGATGAGCCGCTGCCGTTAGCTTGATCCATTGATCGACGGCAGAAGGATGGGGCTGTAGCTCAATTGGGAGAGCGCTTGACTGGCAGTCAAGAGGTAGGGGGTTCGATCCCCCCCAGCTCCACTTACCTTTGCGGCACCGAAAACGGCTCGACGACAAGCGATCCCCGCCAGGCTTCAGCGGCCTTGAACGCGAGATCTGCCGTGACGAAGCGGTATCCGTTCCCCTCGACAATCCCCTCGTAGTTCTCTCGTAACGAAGCTCTCAGATGTTTCAGCCCCATGTGGAGGGCGAGAGACGGTCCGATCCGCCGCGCCGCTGGGATCTTCAGATCGAGCAGGGCGGTGATGCTGTCCGCGCGGACGAAGAGCTCCAAGATCCGGTCCCCGAAGGTGACCTCGTCGAGCACCCGCAGTTGCAGATCGCCGCGAGCCTTCTGCAGCTCCGAGCAGACCGCGTTGAACTCGCGGATCAACCCCTGCAATTGGGCGCTATCCCCGCGCCCGCCGCTACCGTTTCCGATTCCCGGTGTGGTCGCGGTCAGTGCGAACGTGAGCGCAAGTGCCGGAAGAAAAGCGCTGCCTTTCCGCGTTGCCGCGGCCGGACGTGGATTCTGCATGTTGCATTCTCCGGAACGGAACCGCCCCGAGCGGTCCCTGGTTAAATATCGGACGAAACGGCGCGAAACTTAGGCTTTCGTTCATTTCGCACCACCCCGGCGCATTGACGCGGCCCAACCCCTCTGATAGGCTTGTCCCATGCCCACTCAACATCGCAAGTTCCATTCGATTAGCGGACTTTGGCTGGTCCTCGCCATCGCCGCCCCGGCTCTCCTCTTGCCCGCCGCGGCGTGGTGCCAGGACACCCGGGTGCTTCCCGACGTGAAACCCAGGCCGCGAGTCCCGATCTACGACGCCGGCGCCCCGGTGCAGAAGAAAGTGCTGAAAAACGGGGTGACCCTGCTCGTCCAGGAGCAGCGGACGAGCGAGCGTGCCGCCGGCGCGGTCGCGGTGAGGATGGGCTCGATGTACGAGTTGGAGGAGGACGCGGGCCGCTGCCAGGTGCTCATCAAGTCGATGACGTCAGGGACCCAGAAGCGCTCGCCCGCCGAGCTCGCGTTGCAGCTTCTGGCGGCCGACGCGCGCATCGAGTCGGGGGCCGGCCCCGACCTGGGCCAGGTCACGATATCGACCAAGCGCGAGCAGGTGGAGTCCGCGATCGACCTCCTCGCCGAGGTCGTGCTGCAGCCTTCGTTCCCGGACACCTCGGTGGACGCGGCGCGGCAGCGCGCGCTGACCGCCGCGGCGGGCGAGGACGAAAGCCCGCTCAAGGCGGCCTACTTGATGTTTCTCGGCCCGATGTACCGGGGAAGCCCGCTTGCCCGTCCCGTGTCGGGCACCGTTTCCGGAATCGCCGACGTCCGCCGGAAGGACGTCGTGGCGCTCCACAGGAAGTTCTTCGTCGGTGGGAATATGGTCGTCTGCTTCGTGGGGAACTTCGACGGGAAGAAGGTCCTGGCCCGGCTCGAGAAGGTGTTCGCCACGGCACCCTCGGGCGCGGCGCTGCAGCCCGTCGGGGGTGATCCGATTCCGCTCCAGGCAGACACCACGCTTACGGCCGAGCGAGAGATTGGAGCGACGGTGATGACGTTCGGATATCCCGCGCCCGGCTATGGCGAGGCCGACTACCCGGCGTTCAAGATCATCGAGGCCTACCTGGCTTCTCCGGACCGCTCTCCGATCACCTTCTGGATGCCGCAGGGCGGCCTCGCGACGGCGGTCGGCGTCCTCTACGCGCCCTATCCCAAGCGCTCCAGCATCGCGGTCTATCTCGCGACCGTCCCGTCCAAGTTTGGGGAGGCGCGCGATACGGTGGCGGCCGTCCTCGGCCGCCTCAAGACGCAACCGCTCGAGGAGACGGAGTGGGCGGAGCAGCTCAAGCGGGTCCAGAACGGAACGTTCGCGAGCCAGGACGATCCGATGGTGCGCGCGCGCTCCATGTCGCAGTTCGAGGTCGCGGGCGTCGGGTACGACCACCTGAAGCGGTTCGAGGAGTCCCTGCTGAAGCTCAATCCGGAGACCGTCCGGGCGGCCGCGGAGCGCTGGTTCACCCACTCTTCCGAGGCCGAGATCACGCCGGTGAAGGGCGAGTCAAAGCTCTAACGAACCTCGCCGGTTAGGTAAGGACGGGGAGGGAGGAGGGTCGGTGGGTGATGTGACGGGCATCCTCCTGATGATCCCGCCGCTCCTGTTCGCCCTCACCTTCCATGAATACAGCCACGCGCTCATCGCCACGAGGCTCGGGGATCCGACGGCGCGGCTTCTGGGGCGCCTCACGCTCAATCCGATCGCGCACCTGGACGTCATGGGAACGCTCGTCTTCGTGATGACCCAGCGGATCGGCTGGGCCAAGCCCGTGCCGGTCGACGAGCGGTATCTCAAGCACCCGCGTCGCGACATGATGTGGATCGCGGTCGCGGGCCCGGCCTCGAATATCATCCTCGCGTTCCTGTTCGGGACGATCGTCCGGTTCGCGGCGCCGGTGCCGGTGACAGGCCCGGTCCAGCAGCTCCTTCTGCTCATGGCCAAAGGGAGCGTCATCTTCAATCTGGGGCTCGCCGCGTTCAACCTGCTCCCGATCTTCCCGCTCGACGGTTCCCGGATCCTCACGGGGCTCCTGAGCCGGCAATGGGCCGAGCGCTACCGCGAGTTCGATCGGGTGGGTCCGTTCGTGCTCCTGGGAATCGTGGTGCTGGGCATGACGACCGGATTGAACCTGTTCAGCTACGTCGTGTATCCCGTCATCTACGTCCTGGGAAGGCTCTTCACGGGAGGGGTGCTCTGAGCCGCAAGAAGCCGCGCATCCTGAGCGGCATGCGCCCGACCGGGAAGCTCCACCTCGGGAACTATCTCGGCGCCCTCCAGAACTGGGTCGCGCTCCAGGACACGAGCGAGAACCTCCACATGGTCGCCGACTGGCACTCGCTCACCACCGACTACCAACACGTCGATCAGATCGCGCCGAACACCGTGGACATGGTGATCGACTGGCTCGCGGCGGGGATCGATCCGGAAAAGAGCCCCGTGTTCATCCAGTCGCGGGTGAAGGAGCACACCGAGCTTCACCTCATCTTCTCGATGCTCGTGACCACGAGCCGCCTGGAGCGGAATCCCACGGTGAAGGACCAGGTGCGGGACCTTCACCTCGAGGACTCGATGAGCTACGGCCACCTGGGCTATCCCGTTCTCCAGGCCGCGGACATCCTTCTCTACAAGGCGGACCTGGTTCCGGTCGGCGAGGACCAGGTGCCTCACATCGAGATCTCCCGCGAGATCGCCCGCAAGTTCAACAGCCTCTATGGCGAGGTGTTTCCGGTCCCCACCGCGAAGCTGACCGCGTTCGCGCGGGTGCCGGGGCTGGACGGGAAGCGGATGAGCAAGTCGCTGGACAACGCGATCTATCTCTCGGATTCTCCCGAGGCCATCGCGGCCAAGGTCATGACCGCGTACACGGATCCGAAGAAGCTCCGCGCCAACGATCCCGGGAATCCCGACGGATGCGTGGTCTTCGCCTACCACCGGGCGTTCAACGCGCGGAACGCGGGGCAGATCGACGCCGACTGCCGCGCGGGGCGCCTGGGCTGCGTGGCGGACAAGAAGAACCTCGCGGCGATCCTGGCCGAGCAGCTGCGGCCGTTCCGCGAGCGGCGACGGGAGCTCGAGGCGCACCCCGAGCGGGTGCGCGAGGCGCTCCGGTCGGGGGAGGATCGGGCGCGGAAGATCGCCCAGGAGACCATGCGTGAGGTGCGCGAGGCCATGAAGCTCCCATGAGCGGAACCAAGCGTCCGGATACCGCCCTCGCTCCGCCGCTCCGAGCCGACGAGGCGGACGCGCCCGCGTCCAGCCTCATCCGCGTGGATCTCCCCGCGTTCACGGGTCCTCTCGATCTCCTGCTTCATCTGATCCAGCGCGAGGAGATCGAGATCACCGACATCCCGATCGCCCGGATCACGCGCGAGTACCTGGACACGCTGGAGCTCATGCGGGAGCTGGATCTCGAGGTCGCGGGCGAGTTCCTCGTCATGGCCGCGACCTTGATGCGGATCAAGGCGCGGATGCTCCTGCCTCCGTCGATCGCGGACGAAGAGGAGGAGGATCCGCGCGAGGGGCTGGTCCGGCAGCTCCTCGAATACCGTCGGTTCAAGGAAGCCTCGCGCGATCTCGAGGCTCTCGAGACCGAGCGGCGGCTTCTGTTCGATCGGGGAGCGCCCGCGCAGCTGGAGGATCCGCAGGACGGAGAGCTCCAGCCGGTGAGCCTCTTCCGCCTGCTCGACGCGCTGAAGAACGTCCTCCAGCGCCAGGTGCCGTCGATCGTGCACACGATCACCGCCGAGCCGATCAGCCTCGAAGAGGCGATCGCGGTGATCCGCGATCAGCTCCTCCGCGGGCAGCGCGCCCTGTTCGAAGAGGTGCTCCAGAGCTTCGTGACGCGGCTGGAGAAGATCACGGCGTTCCTCGGGCTGCTCGAGCTCCTGAAGCAGGAGCGGATCACGGTGGCCCAGGAAGAGCTGTTCGGACCGATCTGGATCGTGTGGCGTCCCGAGAGCTCGCGGCGCCCGATGGATACCGAGGAGGGATGACCGACATGCCGACCCAGAAGCAGATCCTCGAGGCGGTGCTCTTCGCGAGCGACGTTCCCATCGCGGTCCAGGTTCTGGCTCAGGCCCTCGGTGATCGCACCGTCCCGGAGGTGCGCGCGATCCTCGCGGAGATGGCGGAGTCCTTCGAGCGGGACGAACGGGGAGTGGTGCTGGCCGAGATCGCGGGTGGATTCCAGCTTCTCTCGCGAAAGGAGTGCGCTCCCTGGGTGGAGCAGATGCTCCGCTCGCGGCGGAAGATCCGACTGAGCAAGCCCGCCCTGGAGGCGCTCGCGATCGTGGCCTACAAGCAGCCGATCACGAAGGTGGAGATCGACTCGATCCGCGGCGTGGATTCCGGCGGGGTGCTCCACACGCTCCTCGAGCGGAACCTGGTCACCATCAAGGGGCGCTCGAAGGGGGTGGGACGGCCGCTGCTCTATTCGACCACCCAGGAGTTTCTCTCCTACATGGGGATCAACGAGCTCGAGGATCTTCCCGAGCTGAAGGAGATTGCGCCGCTCCTCGAGGAGCGCGAGCGGCTCGCCGAAGGCGATGTCGCCGAAGCCGAGGTGACGACCGCGGACGGTGCGGCTTAACCAATTCCTCGCCCGCGCGGGATCCGCGTCGCGGCGGGAAGCGGACCGATGGATCCGGGAGGGAAGGATTCGCGTGAACGGCGCGCCCCCCTCCGGCATGGGACCCGACGTCGACCCCGGCCGCGATCGCGTCACGCTGGACGGGAAGCCGCTCCGCTGGGATGAAGCGCTCCGCTACCTCGCCTACCACAAGCCCGCCGGAGCCCTCGTGAGCCGCCGAAGCCAGGGTGGCAACCCCACGATCTTCGACCTGCTGGGCGAGGAAGCGCGCGGGCTCCACGCGGTGGGAAGGCTCGACCTCGAGTCGGAAGGACTCCTCCTGCTCACGAACGACGGCGTGCTCGCGGAAGCGCTCCTCCACCCGAGGAGCGGGATCACACGCGTGTACCGCCTCTGGGTCGTGCCGGTGCCGAGCGTGCCGGCGCTGCGGAAGCTCCGCGAGGGCGCGGTGGTGGAGGGGGTCGAGGTGGTGCCCGGCCGCGTCCTGCTCGAGGGCGCGGAGAGAGGGGAGGGGAAACTCCTGATCGAGATCCTCGAAGGGAAGAAACGCGAGGTCCGGCTCCTCGCGCGGGAGGCGGGACTCCACGTGAGAAGGCTCCAGCGCGTCCAGTTCGGCCCCATACGGCTGGAGGCGCTCCCGAAGGGAAAGACTCGCCTGCTCACGCGGGCCGAGATCCAGGAGCTCGAGCGGGTGGCCAAGGCCAGGGCGCGTGGCTGATCTCGGCGATCTCCGTGCGCGCATCGACCGGATCGACGAGGAGCTGGTCCGGCTTCTCGCCGACAGGGCGGATGTGGCGGCCCGAATCGGTGAGCTGAAGCGCGAGTCGGGCGAATCGGCGCTGGACGCGGCGCGCGAGCGGGAGCTGATGGAGCGGCTGACGCGTCAGGAACGCGGCCGGTTTTCGGCGGTCGCTCTGCAGGCGATCTTCCGCGAAATCCTGTCCGCCTCGCGCGCGGTTCAGGGGTACACTTCCGCGGACAATCCGCCGAAGCTCGAGAGGGTTCCAATGGCGACCCGCACGGTGGAACCGGTAAGAACCGAAATCCGCACGCTCCAGCCCTACGTTCCCGGCAAACCCGTCGAGGAGCTGGAGCGGGAGCTCGGTATTTCGGGAGCGATCAAGCTCGCCTCGAACGAGAATCCGCTCGGGCCATCTCCGCTCGCGATCCAGGCCGGGGCCCTGGCGCTCCGGGGCGTCAACCGGTATCCGGACGGAAGCTCCTTCTACCTCCGCGAAGCGCTCGCGCGCTTCTGGAACGTTCCCTTCGAGCAGATCGCGGCCGGATCCGGCTCGAACGACCTGATCGACATCCTCTGCCGCATCCACCTCTCGCCCGGCGACGAGGCCGTGATGTCGCACCCCGCGTTCGTGATGTTCGCGGTCGCGGTCCACGTGGCGGGCGGAACGGTCGTGCGGGTGCCGGGGCGGGACATGTTCCACGATCCGCCCGCCATGCTTGCCGCGATCACCGAGCGCACGCGTCTCGTGTATTTCTCGAATCCCGACAATCCGACCGGGACGCGGGTGACCCGCCGCCAGCTCGACGAGTACTTCCGGCGCGTTCCGGACCACGTGCTCACGATTCTGGACGAGGCCTATTTCGAGTACGTGACCGACCCGGAATACCCCGACGGCCTCGAGTATCTGAGGCAGGGGAAGCGCGTCGCCGTGCTCCGCACATTCTCGAAGATCTACGCCCTCGCCGGGCTGCGCGTGGGCTACGGCTTCTTCTCCCCCGAGCTGACCGCGCTCGTTCACCGCGTGAGGCTTCCCTTCAACCTGACGAGCGTGGCGCAAGCGGCGGCCCGGGCGAGCCTCGAGGACAAGGACCAGGTGGTCCGGAGCCGCGCCGTGAACGACGACGCCAGGCAATTCCTCGATGCCGAGCTTCCCAAGCTCGGGCTCACGCTCACGCCGACGTGGGCGAACTTCGTCCTCGCCCGTTTTCCGGGGTCGGCGGTCGAAGCGGCGGTGAAGCTCGAGCGGCTGGGCGTGATCATCAGGCCGATGACCTCCTTCGGCCTCCCGCCTGAATACGCGCGGATCAGCGCCGGCACCAGGCCGGATCTGGAGCGGCTCGTAGACGGCCTCCGCCGGGTGCTGTGACGCGGCGCGTCATCGCGATCCATGGGCTCGGACTGATCGGCGGGTCGCTGGGCTTGGCGCTCCGCGCGCTGCCCGACCCTCCGCTGGTTCTCGGCCACGACACCGATTCCGAGACGGGGCGCGCCGCGCGGGAGCGGGGCGCCGTGGATGCGCTGATACAGGATTCGGATTCGGTTGATCCGCGCGCGGACCTGGTCGTCACCGCCGTCCCGCCGAGGGCCGCGATCGCGCTCGTCCCGCGTCTCGCCGCGTCGATGCACGGTGACGCGGTGCTCACGGATCTCTCCAGCGTGATGCTTCCGGTGCTCACCTCCATGGGCGCCTCGAAGCGGTTCGTCGGCTCGCATCCCCTGCGAGGCTCGGAGCGGGGAGGGATCGGCGCGGCGCGCGCGGATCTCTACGACGGAGCGGTAGTAATCGTCGGCGCTCCCCTGGACACGGGCTCGCCGGCCGAGCGCGTCGCCGCCATGTGGCGTTCGATCGGAGGGAATCCCACCGCGATGGCCCCCACCATCCACGACGCCCTCGTGGCGCTCACGAGTCATTTGCCGCAAGTCGTCTCGAGCGCGCTGGTGCGCACGCTGCGGCGGACCGGTTCCATGACGGGGCTCCTCGCGCAGGGCGCGGGTCCGGGGCTTCGGGACATGTCGCGGCTCGCGGCCTCCCCGTCCGATCTCTGGTTCGACATCCTCATCCTGAACGCGGAGAAGCTGACGCCGGCGCTGGAGCTTCTCGAGCGCGAGGTGCGCGGGCTGCGTCACGCGATCGAGCGCAAGGACCCGGCGCTCCGGTCGCTCCTCGAAGAGGCGCGCGAGTTCCGCCGGGAGATCGCGCCGTGAGCCGCGCGAGGATCGTCCCTCGGGGCCCTCTCCGCGGCGAGGCGAAGGTCCCCGGGGACAAGTCGATCACCCAGCGGGCCATCCTGCTCGCGGCGCTGGCCCCGGGTCTCACGCGAATCCGGGGCGCGAACCCCGGTCTCGACGCGCGTGCCGCGCTCGGGATCGTGCGGCAGCTCGGCGCGCGGATCCACGCGACCGTGAAGGACGGGATCCTGATCCGGGGGGGGACCCTCCGCGAGAGCGACCGCGTGCTCGACGCGCGGAATTCGGGGACGGCGCTCCGGCTTTCCACCGGGCTCCTCGCCGCGCAGCCCTTTCTCTCGATCCTCACCGGCGACCCTTCGCTTCGCCGGCGCCCCATCGCGCGCGTCATCGAGCCGCTGCGCGTGCTCGGGGCCGACCTGACCGCGCGCCAGGGGGACCGGCTCCCGCCGGTCGTCGTGCGCGGCCGGCCGCTCCTGGGAGCAGCCATCGTGACGTCGGTGCCGAGCGCGCAGGTGAAGAGCGCCGTGCTCCTCGCCGGGATCCAGGCACAGGGCGTGACGTCGGTGCGCGAGGCATCGCCGACGCGCGATCACACCGAGCGGATGCTGCCGCAGTTCGGCGTGCCCATCGAGCGGGAGGGCACCGCGGCGCGCGTCCGCGGACCGGCCGCCCTCAGGCCCGCCGAGATCGAGGTGCCCGGAGATTTCTCCGCGGCGTCGTTCCTTCTCGCCGCGGCCTCGATCGTCCGAGGGTCCGACATCCTCCTCAAGGGCGTCGGCGTGAATCCGACGCGCACAGCGTTCCTCGACCACCTGGCGAGCGTCGGCTCGGGGCTCGTGCGGGGGAACGAGCGGCTCGTCTCGGGCGAGCCCGTCGCGGACCTCCGCGTCCGGGCGGGGAAGCTCCGGGGCGCGCGCATCGTGCCCGATGCGGCTCCGCGCCTCATCGACGAGCTTCCGCTGGTGGCTGTGCTCGCCGCCTTCGCGGAGGGGAAGACCGTCGTGCACGGCGCGGACGAGCTTCGCGTGAAGGAGTCGGATCGCGTCGCCACCGTGACCGCCGGCCTGCGCGCGATCGGCGTCACGGTCGACGAGCACCCGGACGGGTGGACGATCCACGGAAGTGGCGGACGGGTCCGAGGCGGAACGGTCGACGCCGCGGGAGATCACCGCATCGCGATGGCCTTCATGGTGGCGGGGCTCGCCGCCCGCGAAGGCGTCACGGTGCTCGGCGCGGAGTCCGCCCGTGTCTCCGACCCTGGGTTCCTGAGCCGCCTCCGGGGCCTCTTTCGTTGAAGCCGTTCGTTCTCGCGATCGATGGACCGGCCGGGGCGGGAAAGAGCACGACGGCGCGCGGCGTCGCGGAACGCCTCGGCCTCACCCACGTGGACTCCGGGGCGATGTACCGCGCCGTGGCATGGCTCGCGAACCAGAAGGGCGTCCCGCTCGAGGACGAGGGTGCGCTCGCGGATATGCTCGACCGCGCGAACGTCGCGCCCGGTCCGGACGGCGTTCGCGTGGACGGCGTCCCGGTCGAGGGATTCATCCGGACGGCCGAAGCGGGTCAGTCCGCCTCGAGGGTGGCGCTCCATCCGGCTCTCCGGAAGAAACTCGTGGCGCTCCAGCGCTCCTTCGCGCGCCCGCCGGGGCTCGTCATGGAAGGGCGCGACATCGGCACGGTGGTATTCCCGGACGCGGACTTGAAGCTCTTCGTTTCGGCATCGGTCGAAGCGCGGGCGGAGCGGCGCTACCTCGAGCTTCGGGCGAAGGGGGAGGGCGCCGACAAGGACGCGATCGCGGCCCAGATCCGGGACCGCGACCGGCGGGACACTGAGCGCACGGCGAGCCCGCTCACGCGCGCCCCCGACGCGATCCTGCTCGATACCACCTCGATCGGCCCGGAGGAGCAGGTGGCCCTCGCCGCGCGGTGGGCCGGCCTCGCCATGAAGCCGGTGAAGCCGATCGGGCCCATCTATGCCTTCGGGAGCGGATTTACCCGTCTTTTCGCCCGGACCCTGCTCGATTTCCACGTCGAGGGTCTGGACCGCATTCCCCGCAAGGGGCCCCTGATCGTGGCGTGCAACCACATCTCCTTCTGGGACCCACCCTTGGTGGGCGCTCACCTTCCCCGGGAGATGCACTTCATCGCGAAGGCCGAATTATTCCATAATCCCTTGTTCGGGGCCCTCATCCGGGCCTATAATTCCATCCCGATTGAACGCGGGGCTCAGGCGCGAGCAGGGCTCCGCGGGGCTGAGGAAGTGCTGTCCTCGGGCGGCGCTATCCTTATTTTTCCGGAAGGGACTCGGAACAAGACGGGCCAGCCCATGCCCCCACGGGGGGGAGTGGGCCGCCTCTCCGCCATCACGCGGACGCCGGTCGCGCCCGCGTGCATCACGGGGTCGAATCAGATCCGCCGCTCGATGAGGCGGCAGGTGCCGATCCGGCTCACGTTCGGGTCGCCGGTGATGCCCCCGAGGGGGGATCAGCCGGAGCGAGAGGAAATACGCGCGTTCGCGCGGAAGATCATGGATTTGATCGCGGAGCTGCGCGCGGAACAGGAGGAACGCCACTGGAAGTGATCGTCGCGGATAACGCGGGCTTCTGCTTCGGAGTGAAGCGGGCCATCAAGATGGCGAACGACACCATGGACGCGGGGACCCAGGTGAAGTCCCTCGGATCTCTGATCCACAATCCGCAGGTGGTGAACTCGTTCCGAGAGCGGGGCCTCGAGGTCGTCGCCGACCTGGACAGCGTGGATTCCGGACGAAACGGTGATCATCCGCTCCCACGGCGTGGGACCGGAGATCAAGAACAAGGCGATCGAGTTGGGCCTCACGGTCGTGGACACGACGTGTCCGTTCGTGACCAAGGCGCAGCAGTACGCCGGCAGGCTCATCGCGGACGGCTACAAGGTCGTCATGATCGGGGACAAGGACCACCCCGAGGTGATCGGCGTGGTCGCGCACACTCAGAACCAGGCGATCGTGCTCGACACCGTCGCCGAGGCCGAGGCGCTCAAGTTCATCCCGCGCATGGGGGTGGTGTTCCAGACCACGCACGCGATCGGACACGTCCAGAAGGTCGTGGGCGCGCTCCTGAAGCGCGGCAAGGAAGTGCGCGTGTTCAACACGCTCTGCGGGGCGACGACATCGATGCAGAAGACCGCGATCGAGCTGTCGTCCGAGGTGGAGGCGATGGTGATCGTGGGCGGGCGCCAGAGCGCCAACACGGCGCAGCTCGCGGAGGTGTGCCGCAAGGTGAACCCGCGCGTGCTCCAGATCGAGTCGGCGGATGAGATCCAGGAGGAGTGGTTCCGTGGGCTGAGCCGCGTCGGGCTCTCCGCGGGCGCTTCGACTCCCGACGAGGTCATCGCCGAGGTGCTCGATCGGATCACCAGAATCGAGCCCAGCCCCGCGCGGGCCTGACAGAGGCACCACCGGCCTTCACGGCCGAATTTCATAGAAGAAGCAAGGGGGAACATCAGCGAATGGTTCGACGTCATGAAGAGGATGTGGACGTAAAGGACGAATCGGCGGAGGACGCCGAGGTCGAGACAAAGCCCCGGAAGCGCAAGCCGCAGACGAGGCTCATCCACGATGATGGGGACACCGAAGGCACCGTTACCGCCGTCGGCACCCTGGAGCTCGATTCCGACGAGGATTCCGCGAGCATGATGGGAGAGATGCTCCAGCTCTACGAGGACTCCCTCAAGGACCTCGAAGAAGGGGAGATCGTCCGCGGCCGTGTTCTGAAGATCGACGACAAGGAAGTCACCGTCGACGTCGGGTTCAAATCGGAAGGCGTGATCCCGGTCGAGGAGTTCCCGGACCTGGAAGGCGTGAAGGTCGGGGACGAGATCGAGGTATTTCTCGAGAAGACTGAAAATCAGGACGGCCTGGTCGTGCTCTCGAAGCAGCGGGCCGACTTCGTCAAGGTATGGGACCGCGTGAAGACGGCCGCGGACCAGGGACAGCTCGTCGAAGGAAAGCTCGTCCGGAAGATCAAGGGCGGGGTGGTGGTCGATCTCTACGGCGTGGAGGCGTTCCTTCCGGGCTCGCAGATCGCGCTCCGGCAGGTGCAGAACGTTGATTCGCTCATCGGCCAGGGGATGGAGTTCAAGATCATCAAGCTGAACAAGCGGCGCCGGAACATCGTCGTATCGAGGCGCGCCGTCCTCGAGGAGCACCGGGCCAAGCAGAAGAGCGAGATCATCCAGGAGCTGGCGAAGGACCAGATCCGCGAGGGAGTGGTGAAGAACATCACCGACTTCGGCGCGTTCGTGGACCTGGGCGGCATCGACGGCCTGCTCCACATCACGGACATGTCCTGGGGCCGCGTGAGCCATCCCTCGGAGCTGGTTTCGATCGGAGAGAGGGTGAAGGTGAAGGTCCTCTCCTTCGATCCCGAGAAGGAACGAATCTCGCTGGGCATGAAGCAGCTCACGCCGTATCCGTGGGAAGACGTCGACAAGCGCTATCAGGTCGCCCAGAAGGTAAAAGGCAAGGTCGTCTCGATCACCGACTACGGCGCTTTCGTCGAGCTGGAGAAGGGGATCGAGGGACTGATCCACATTTCCGAGATGTCCTGGACGCGCCACGTGCGCCATCCATCGAAGGTGGTCGCCATCGGGGATCAGATCGAGGCGGTCATTCTCAAGATCGACAAGGAGAACGAGAAGATCTCGCTCGGGTTGAAGCAGACCGAGCCTGATCCGTGGCTCACGCTCGACCAGCGGTTCCCGATCGGCACGAGGCTCGCCGGAAAGGTGCGGAATCTGACCAACTTCGGCGCCTTCGTGGAGATCGAGGAGGGAATCGACGGTCTCGTCCACATCAGCGATATGTCCTGGACGCGGCGCGTCGTGCACCCGAGCGAAGTGCTGAAGAAGGGGGACAAGGTCGACGTGGTGGTCCTGTCGATCGACAAGGACGCACGGAGGATCTCGCTCGGCTTGAAGCAGGTGAGCGAGGATCCGTGGCCCACGCTCGCCGAGAAGTATATTCCGGACCTCATCGTGAAGGGCAAGGTGGTCCGCCTCCTGGACCGCGGCGTCATCGTGGACCTGGAGGAGGGGCTCGAAGGCTTCATCCCGCTGTCGCAGCTCGGGGTGGATGGGTTGAAGAAGCCCGCCGACAGCTTCAAGGTCGGGGACGACCTGAACCTCAAGGTGACGCGCGTGGACACGCAAGCCCATCGGATCATCCTGAGCGTTCGCGCTTGGCTCGCCGACCAGACTCAGGCGGCGCAGGCGGAGTTCCAGATCCGATTCAAGCCGACTCCATCGCCCGAGTCCTCCACGGAGGGAGTGGTGACGGAGGAAGCGGTCGCGGTGGAAGCCGAGGAGCCAGGCGACGCGGCAACGGAGTTCTGACGTGGGATGACCGAAACGGTCGTGGTATCGCCCGAGGGGCCTTCCCAGGCTCCTCGGGTTTCTTTTTGGACCGTGGGGAGAGCGACCGGTTGACCCCCTATCGCGGTGCCGATATCCTGACGGCCGAACCCGGATCCGATCGCCTACACGAAGGAGACTGCCATGTGGATTCTCAGGAATCTGGCCTGGCTCGTGATCATGATCGCCGTGGTGGGCTTCGCGATCCTGAACGTGGGCGGCCGCGCGTCGGAAATCCGTCTCCCGGGGGCTGTGTACACCGACCTTTCCCTGACGGTCGTGCTCTTCGCGGCCTTCGCGCTGGGGATGCTTCTCGCGTTCCTCATGACGCTCTTCAGCTACCTCAAGGGACTCGCCAACATGGGGCGGCTCCAGCGGGAGAATCAGAGCCTGAAGCAGGAGCTCCGGTCGCTCCGTAATCTCCCGCTGGAGGATCTGAACGTCGGCGACCGCGAGAGCAGCGAGGCCTGATGTCCGGGATCTACGCGTTCGTGCTGGAGGAGGGGTCTTGGCGCTGGTCGGCTGGGCCGCGTGGACGCTTTCCGGAGGGTTCACGACGGAACGCACCGGTCCCGACACGCCCTACCGGCAGGGACTGGACGCGCTCCTGCGCGGGGACACCGGCGAAGCGCTCCTGGCGTTCACCGAGACCGTTCGGATCGACACCGACAATGTGGACGCGTATATCCATATCGGGAACCTCCTTCGCCAGCGGGGGGAGCCGGCCCGGGCGCTCCGGGTACACCGCGAGCTGACCGTTCGCTCGGGGCAGACCCTGTCGCAGCAGCGGGCCGTGCGCGAGGCACTGGTTCTCGATCTGATCGCGCTCGAACGGCCGGAGCAGGCGGTCGAGGAGGCGGAGGACCTGCGCGAGCTGGACCGGAAGAACGGGCGCGCATTGCATGTGCTGCTTCGCGCCCACGAGGCGGCCGGCGATTGGGAGCGCGCGTTCGAGGTGCGCTACGAGCTGGCTCGCGCGAACGGGGAGCGGGGGAACGGCTCGCTCGCGAAATACCGCTCGGCCGCCGGCGAGAGCTACCTGCGCGCGGGGAAGTCCCAGGAAGCGGAGCGACAGTTCAAGAGCGCGCTTCGCCTGGAGAAGAACAATCTGGTGGCGCTCCTCCGGCTCGGCGACATCTGCTACCGGCGCGATCATCGCGAGCGCGCGGTCGTCCTCTGGAGAGGGCTCGCCCAGACGCATCCCGCCATGGCCCACCTCGTGCTCGAGCGGCTCGAGACCGCGTACTTCGAGCGCGGCCGCATGAGCGAGATGGCGCGGGCCTACGAAGAGCTGCTCGCCCTGAACCCGCGGGACGCGCGGATCTGGCTCGCGCTCGCGCGGATGCACGTCAAGAAGGGAGATCTGCCGGAGGCGGTCCGCGCGCTCGAGCGCGCGCTCACGATCGAGCCCGAATCGATGACGGCGCGGCTCCTTCTCGTCGACGTGCACCGCCGCCTCGGCGACCTGAGCAAGGCGCTCGATGAGATGGAGACGGTTCTCCGCGGAGTCCCCCGCGCCGAGCGATTCACCTGCGCCTCGTGCGGCTCCGCCTCCGACGAATACTGGACGCGGTGCCCCGACTGCCTCGCATGGTCTCCGGCGGCGTGATGCGGCGCGCGCTGCCGCCGCTCCTGGGCCTCGGACTGGCCGCGGCCCTGTTCTGGTTCGCCTTGCCCGGGTTCGGAGCGGACGCGACCACGCCGGGCGCCGAGCGGTTCCGGAAACCCGCCCCCGTGCGCGCCGCTCCGCGCGTCGCGATCCAGGAGAAGCGCCTGGCCGAGGCACGGCGGGCCTACGACCGCGGCCGCGTCGAGGAGGCGCGCGAGCTTGTGCGTGGAATCGACCCCGCGCAGCTGCCGCGCGCGGTCGGGGAAGAGGCCGCGTTCCTCATGGCTTCCCTCGCGGAGGACGCCACCACCGCCGACCGCCTGCTCGACGAGTACCTCAAGAACTATCCCCGGGCGGTCCATCGGCGCGCCGCCACGCTCGCGCTCGCCCGGAGCCGGTTCGCGCAGGGGGACTACCGCGAGGCGGAGAATCTCCTCAGCATCTTCTCTCCCGGCGTGGAGCGCGATCCGCTCGGACGCGAGGGACTGATCTGGCGCGGGCTCTCGCAGATGGGCCGGGGGGATGCGGCGGGCGCGCTCCAGCTCTTCCAGTCGGCCAAGCCGGACCTCGACGGGAGCAGCTACGAGGAGGCCTACTACTTCGGAGCGGCCGAGGCGGCGCTCCGCGCCGGCCGGCCGCGCGAGGCGATGGACGCGCTCAAGGTGATCCTCGCTCGCCATCCCCGCGGCGACTATGCGCCGCAGGCCCTCTACGCCATGGGGGTCTCGCTCGAGACGATGGGACGCGCGGCGGACGCGGCCGCCGTATTTCGCCAGGTCTCCCAGCGCTTTCCTGATTCCTACGAAGCCGCGCGCGCGCG
The DNA here is from genome assembly GCA_963724515.1 of Candidatus Eiseniibacteriota bacterium. GTDB lineage: Bacteria > Eisenbacteria > RBG-16-71-46 > SZUA-252 > SZUA-252 > WS-7. The sequence goes on from CAVRUU010000001.1 coordinate 73,778, forward strand.
GGATCGCGGGATCCGGAGCGCCGCCACGCAGACCCTGGGGCTCCCGATCGGCGGAGGCTACTCCATTCAGGTCGGAGCCTTCTCCCGCCGCGATCTTGCCGAGGCCCTCGCGAAGGACCTGAGGCTTTCGGGCGTGGGGGACGTGCAGGTGCTCGAGGGCAAGGAGACGCCGGCGATCTACCGGGTTCGGGCCGGCGCCTTCGTGACGCGCGATGAGGCCCGTGCCCTCGGCGAGCGCCTCCGCCGCGAGCGCGGCTTTTCCTACAACGTCGTGCCCCGCTAGCCCGCCCATCGTGGAATCGACTCCGATGCTCGACCAGTACCGGAGGCTCAAGGCCGAGCATCCGGGGACGATCCTCTTTTTCCGCATGGGGGATTTCTACGAGACGTTCGGGGAGGACGCGCTGATCGCCTCGAAGGTCCTCGGCATCACGCTCACGAGCCGCGACAAGAAGAAGGAAGGATCGCTTCCGCTGGCCGGGGTGCCGCACCACGCCGTCGACGGATACCTCCGCACGCTCGTGAACGCCGGACATTCCGTGGCGATCGCCGATCAGATGGAGCCGGCCGCCGAGGCGCGCGGTCTCGTGGACCGGCAGATCGTCGAGGTCCTGACGCCGGGCACCATCACCCGGAGCGGGATCCTGAACGCGGTCGAGAGCAACTTCATCGTGGCGCTCCATCCGGACGGCGAGAGGGCCGGCGTCTCGGTGGCCGAAGTCTCGACCGGGGAGTTCCGCCTCGGGGAGGTCGCGCTCGAAGACCTGCCGGCGCTTCTACTCGAGTATCCCTCCCGCGAGATTCTCCTGCCCGCGGGGGCGCCGGACGCGGGCGAGGGAACGAGCCCGTGGGGAAGCGCCGCCAGGGTCACGCGCTGGGACGCGGCCCGGTTCGACGTTCGCGCCGGCCGCCAGGCGCTCGAGAGGCGATTCGATGTGCTGAGTCTCGCCGCCTTCGGAATCGGTGATCCGGGGCTGGGATTCGGCGCGGCCGGAGCGCTCCTCGATTATCTGCGCTCGCTCAAGAAGTCCGATCTTCCGCAGATCGGGACCATCCAGCCGCTCCGCGAAGGCCTCCCGCTCGTCGTGGATGAAGTGACGCTCCGGAATCTCGAGGTTTTCGAATCGCAGGCGGGACCCGAGCACACGCTGTTGAGACTCCTCGACCGCACCGAGACCGCCATGGGAGGGCGCGCGCTCCGGGCGCTGCTGCGCGCGCCGAGCCGGGACCTGGGCGTGCTCGAAGCCCGGCTCGACCGGACGGCGGCCTTCGCGGGGGCGCCCCGCCTTCGCTCCGAAGCGCGCGAGCGACTTCACCGGATGCCGGATCTCGAGCGGACGCTCGGTCTCCTGGGCTCGGGAAGGGCGACGCCGCGCGACCTGGGAACGCTCCGGGACGCGCTCCATCGAATCCCCGACGTCGCGAAGACGCTCGAGGCGAATAGGACCCCGGTGACGTTGGAATGGCGCTCGGCGCTTCCCGACCTCGGGGCGCTCGCATCGGAGCTGGGGAAGGCTCTTTCGGACGAGCTTCCGATCCTGGCGACGCAGGGGAGGATCATACGCGAGGGGTACGACGCCACGCTGGATGCGCTGCGCCGCGACGCCACCGACGCGCGCACGCTCGTGCTCGAGCTCGAGACGAGGGAGCGGTCGCGCACGGGGATCACGAACCTCAAGGTGGGGTTCAACCGGGTCTTCGGCTACTACCTCGAGGTCACGAGATCGCAGCTGGGCCGCGTGCCCGCGGACTACGTCAGGCGCCAGACGCTCACCGGCGCGGAGCGCTTCGTCACTCCCGAGCTGACCCGGATGGAAGAGCGGATCGAAGCTTCGAGCGTGGAGAGCCACCGGCTGGAGACGGAGCATTTCCAGCGGCTCCGTGATCTCGCGACGGCGAAGGTGCCTGAGATCCAGTCGGCCGCTCGCGTGCTCGCGGCGATCGACCTGCACCTGGCACTCGGGGAGTGCGCCGCGCGCGAGCGTTGGGTGCGACCCTCGCTCGACGAGAGCCGGTCGCTCCGTCTGACCGCGGCGCGGCACCCGATGGTGGAGCGCTCGCTCACGCCCGGATCCTTCCAGCCGAACGACGTGGCCCTCGATCCCGATCGGGAGCAGATCTGGCTCATCACGGGTCCGAACATGGGAGGAAAGTCCACGTTCCTGCGACAGGTGGGCCTGGCCGTCTATCTGGCCCACGTCGGATCCTTCGTTCCGTGCGCGGAGGCCCGGATCGGGCTCGCCGACCGGATCTTCACGCGGGTCGGCGCCTCGGACCAGATCGCGCGCGGCGCCTCGACGTTCTTCGTCGAGATGCAGGAGACGGCGACGATCCTGCGCCAGGCGACCGACCGGAGCCTCGTTCTGCTGGATGAGATCGGGCGCGGGACCAGCACCTACGACGGGCTGAGCCTCGCGTGGGCGGTGACCGAAGCGCTCCACGAAGGACCCGGCCCGAAGCCTCGAACGCTCTTCGCGACCCACTACCACGAGCTGACCGATCTCGAAGCGACGCTTCCGCGGCTCCGCAACCGAACGGTTCGTGTCGAGGAGCGCGGGCACGAGATCGTATTCCTCCACGCGATCGCGCCAGGGCGGGCGGACCGTTCGTACGGGATCCACGTCGCGAAGCTCGCGGGAGTGCCCGAGCGCGTGCTGGGCCGCGCCCGGGAAATCCTGCATCGGCTGGAGGCCGGGGATCGCGGTCCCGCCGTCGAGGGAAAGAGGCTCGAGGACGCTCCGCCACCGGCCGCACCGATGCCGCGCGGCCTCGCGTCGGCGCTCGCGGGAGAGCTCTCACGGCTTTCGGTGGAGTCCATGACGCCGCTCGACGCCCTGAACGAGCTTGCCCGCCTGCGGGACCGTGCCCAGGAGTCCAGCGAACATTGACGCACCCCTACCGGGACCGTATCATCCAAATAGACCACATGATACGCGCCACGATCGCCCTCCTCGCTGTTCTCGCCGTCGGTCTGGGGACCGCGTCTTCGTACGCCGCGACCCCTCTCCGGGGCGGTCTGCCGGCCACGATGCCCGTGGATTCGCTGAAGGTCGGCATGACGGGCTACGGGCTGAGCGTATTCCTGGGCACGTCGATCGACAGCTTCCCGATGACCATTCTCGGCGTGCTCAAGGGGAATCGCCCGGGCGCGGATCTCATCCTGGCCCGCGCGAGCGGCGCGTATCTGGAGAGGACCGGCATCATCGCCGGAATGAGCGGGAGTCCCGTCTACATCGAAGGAAAGCTGATCGGCGCCGTCTCCTATACCTGGTCCTTCACGAAGGACCCGGTCGCGGGGATCACGCCCATCGGGGAGATGTTGAGCTCGCTCCGCGAGGCGCCCGAGGATCGCCCCGATCCCTCCGACACGCGCTACGGAGCGCTCGAGCTCCCCCCCGGATCTCAGCTCCCGGTGCCGGGGGAGGCGCACCCGATCGTGACTCCGCTCGCGCTCGCCGGCTTCTCGTCCCAGGCGCTCCGCTACATGGAGCCCTGGCTCGAGGACCACGGCTTCGTCTCGGCTCCCGGCGGGAGCGCGCCGGGTGGTGGATCCTGTGACTCGATCGTGCCCGGCTCGGCGGTCGGGGTCGACCTCGTGCGCGGGGACATGGCGGCGACGGCGATCGGCACCGCGACCTACCGCGACGGGAACCGGATCCTCGCGTTCGGACATCCCTTCTACGCGCTGGGGCGCGTCCAGCTTCCGATGACCGCCGCGACGATCCACACGGTCTTCGCCAGCCAGCAGATCTCCACCAAGGTGGGCTCCTCGACCCGGACGTGCGGCACGCTCGTCGCGGACCGCAGCGTCGGGATCGCGGGAGAGCTGGGTGCGGCGCCGGCCATGATTCCGGTGACGGTCGCGATCCGCGGCCCGCGAGGGCGCGACAAGAACTACCACTTCGAGGTGGCGCGCAGCCGCTCGCTCACTCCCGGCCTCGCGGCCGCCACGATCGTGAGCTCGATCTCGGAAGCGCTCTTCGATGCGGGGATCTCGACCACGCGCTACGATCTCACGTACTGGCTCAACGGCGGGAAGGACGTGCTCCGGCGGGGGAACGCCCTCGTGGCGGCGGCGCCGCTCGCGGGAGCGGGGGACGACGTGGCGCAGACCTTGTTTCTGCTCCTGGTGAACCGGTTCGAGCCGGTGCGCCTCGACTCCCTGCGCGCGGACATCTCGGTGGAGGAGGGGCTCGACCAGGCCACGCTGACCTCGATCCGGGTCGAGCCCGCTATGGCGGCTCCCGGCGAATCGGTTCAGGTGGAGCTTTCCGTCCAACCAGCGCGCCGTGCGGCCGAAGTCCGCCGCGTCACGCTTCGCATTCCGCCGGGCACGCTGCCCGGCGATATCGTCGTCCGCGCCTGCAACGGCCCGGAAACGGACAAGTGGGATCGCGAGCGCGCGCCGGAGACGTTCGATCCGCAGAATCTGGATCACCTCCTGGGCCTCTTGAGCCGCGAGCGCCGGGGAGATCAGCTCTTCGTGCAGCTCTATCGGGAGGTGCGCGGCGTGACCGTGCACGGAGGAGAGATTTCCCAGGCGCCCTCCTCGGTCATGGATGTGCTCGGAGATGGAGCCAAATCGGGGGACAGCGGTCCGGTGAAGGGGGCGACCCTGACCGAGATCACGGTTCCCATGGGACGGGTCGTGACCGGTTGCGAGCAGAAGACGGTGACGGTGCTTCCGTACCGGGCGCGGTGACGCGACCACTCGGGACTTCCAGGAAAGGAGCAGGAGTTCTATGCGCATGAGGCTGCTCAACGCGACGATCCTCGCCGCCACGACGCTCCTCATTTCCTCGCAGGCGATGGCGGTCAAGACCTCTCTCTGGACGCAGGATTCGGCGGACGATTTCCTGAACGGAGACGTCACGGGCGTGACCGTCACGAGCGACGGGCACGTCCTCCTCGGCGCGGCGTGGGACTCGGTGGTGACCCGGTTGCCGGACGTTGGCCAGATCTGGTGTCTCGCGCGCGACTCGAAGGGCAGGATCTACCTCGGCACGGGGGACCAGGGCCGCATCTATCGGTGGACGCGAGGGTCCGCGCCACAGCTCGTCTGGGACACCAACGCCGCCGAGATCATGTCCATGGCGATCGACGCGAACGACAACCTCTATGCGGGCGCCTCGCCGGGCGGGGTGATCTTTCGGATTACCGCCGGCGGCGACACCTCCCGTTATTTCGAGACGGGGGAGCAGTCCGTATGGACGCTTCTTCCCGGGAAGAACGGAACGCTCTACGCGGGCACCGGCAGCCGCGGGCGGGTGTACAAGATCAGCGGGCTCCGGAAAGGCGAGGTGATGGCGGAGACCCACGACGCCAACGTCCTCGCCCTCGCGTGGGCGAAGGACGGCGGGCTCCTCGCCGGCACTTCCTCGAAGGGGCTCCTGATGCGGATCGAGCCGGACGGCACGACGCGCGTCATCTACGATTCGGGAGCGGAGGAGCTTCGCGCCATCGCGGTGCTGGAGGACGGCTCGATCGCGGTGGGGACGAACCGCGGGCAGAGCGGCTCGGGCCCGGCGGCGCCCGGCCAGCCGCCCGGGGGACCGTTCGCGATCGAGGTGACGCCGGCCGGCGGAGGGGGCTCGAAATGCGGCGCCTTTCTGGTGCAGCCGGACGGGTCCGCGCGGCTTCTGTTCGCGCCGCCGTGCGAGTTCATCTACTCCATGGCCCCCTCGGACCCTCGTTCGGTCTGGTTCACGACGGGGAACCCCGCGGCGCTCTTCCAGGTCGACCTGGATCGCAACTTCGCTCTTCTGGGCGCCACCGAATCGAAACAGCTTCTCGGACTGCTTCGCACCGGCAAGGAGAGCTACCTGTCGGCGGGAAACGCGGCGGTGCTCTACTCGCTCGGCTCGGGCCTCGGCGCGGAGGGGACCTACGTCTCGGAAGCCCACGACCTCCGCTCGGTCGCTTCCTGGGGAGAGGCGAGGGTCACGCGCTCCGGCGGGGGCGAGGCGCTCTGGTCGAGCCGGAGCGGATTCAGCAAGACGCCCGATGACGGATGGAGCGGCTGGTCTCACGAAGCGCCGGTCAAGGACTACGTCAAGATCGAGAACCCGCCCGCGCGCTTCCTCCAGTACCGGCTCCGTCTCCGACGCGGCTCGGGGGATCCGCCGACGATCTCGAAGGTGGAGGTCGCCTACTTGCAGAGGAACCTTCCACCTTCGATCGCGAACGTAACGCTGTACGGACCGGAGAATCCCTATTTCGAGGGGGGTCCCGAGTACCGTCCTCCGCAGATCTCGCAGTCCTTCCCGAACGGGATGAAGGTCGAGTTCTCGCTGCCTCGAGCCGGGCCGCGCCCGATCTCGGACGCGAGCGCGGCGTGGGCGCGGGGCATCCGGAGCGCGTCCTGGGACGCAGCCGATCCCAACGGCGACGCGCTGCGTTACAAGCTCTATATCAAGGCGGACGGCGAGACCTCGTGGAAGACCCTCAAGACCGATCTCGACGACCGCGCCTACAGCTGGGACGCCGAATCCTACGCGAACGGAACGTACCGCTTGAAGCTCGAGGCCACCGACGCGCCGGACAATCCGGTCGGGACCGCGACCACGACCGAGCGCGAGAGCGCTCCCTTCCTGATCGACAACATCCCGCCGCGCGTCGAAAACCTACGCTCGACGTCACACCCGGGAAGCATCCGAGGGCGGACGACCGTGACGGTTTCGGGCACGACGGTCGATGCAGATAGCCGGATCGCACGGATCGAATTCTCCGTGGACGGCTCGGATTGGAAGCAGGTCTTTCCCGACGACACGATCTTCGATTCTCCCGAGGAGCGGTTCCACTTCGACGTCCCGGACCTGCCTGCCGGCGAGCACGCGATCACCGTCCGCGCCTCCGACTCACAGCGCAACGTCTCGGTGGGGAAGATCCTCGCGATCACCCGATAGTCGTGCGATTTGCAACCCGGCGCCATCTTGCAACACGGGACCATCGGTGGGGACCGTCCCTCGCGTGAGGCGATTGTGGTGATGAGGGACGGTAACTGCCGCAAACGCGGCCTTCACGTCCGACGCGCGAGGTCATCCACCCGGTGGTACGATCCTTGCGCTTTCCGGTCCGGATCATTGGCTCTCTTCGGCTGGCCGGCCACGCAGGGGTGTCATGAAGCTCGCGTTTCTGGATCTCCCCGACGATCGGGTGGATCTCATCTCGAGGGCGGGGCACGATCCGAACATCGAGATCGTGCTGGTCGCGCATCCCGATCCTGAAGCGCTCGCGCTCAAGATCGCGGAGGTCCTCCAGGTTCCCCGGTCTGTCGAGCCGCTGGATCTTCTCTCCTTGAAGCCGGATCGCGTCGCCCTTCCCTCCCTGGCATCCCCCAGCGCCGCGGCACTCGTGCGCGCGGGAATCTCCGAGCGGATTTTCGTCACGCTCGAGGACCTTTCCGCGAACTGGCCCACCGCGCCGAGCCGCGCGGCCCGCGCCCCCGCGGAGGACAAGAATCCGATCGAACTCTGGGAGAGCAAGTACGACGAGGTGACCGGCGGCCCGCGCCTGAACCGCATCCGCGCCGCCCTCGCCCTCTCCGAGGATCGCCAGTTCCTCTTCAGCGAAGTGCTCGCCCTCGCGGTCGAGCAGTCGAATGCCGACGCGGGGTCGATCATGGTCGTGGACGAGGAAGCGCAGGAGCTTCGGATCGCGTTCGCCGACGGGCTCCCCGCGGAGGTCGTGCGCACCGCGCGTGTCCGACTCGGCGAGGGGATCGCCGGCAGCGTCGCGAAGGAAGGAAAACCGCTCATCATCAACGACCGCGTCTCCCACCCGCGGGACCGCCAGGAGCGCGACCGATCGCGCCCCGCCGCGGCGATGTCGTCGCCGCTCAAGGTGGAGGGACGCACGATCGGCGTGCTGAACGTCTCGAGCATCCGTCCGGGCGCCGCCTTCACGGACGCCGACCTCGCGAGGCTGACCGTGGTCGCGGACCAGATCTCGGGGATTCTGGACCGCGCGATCCGCGTCGCGCGGAGGGACCGGGACGCGATCGAGCTCAGGGCCCGGCGCGAGATCGAGATCGCCTTCAACCGGAAAGGGCTCGAGCTCAACGAGCGGCTCCGCATGGTGGCGGGAAGGCTCGCGGAGTTCCTCGGGGCCGAGGCCGTCCAGATCCACGTCGCCGACGAGACGCTCGACCGCTTCCGCACGGTGTCCTCCGCCGGGCGCTACGCGCAGGAAGGGGAGCTACCGCTCCATCAGGGGCTGCTCGCGCGGGCGCTCGCCGAGTCGAGGCCACTGTTCCTGGTCGGTCGAGCGGGCCGTCCCTCCGAGACGGATGCGCAAGAGAAGCGCCCGAACCTTCTCCTGGCGCCGCTCCTGGGCTCGCGCCCGCTCGGCGTGCTCGCGCTGGAGTGCGTGGGAGAGGCCGCCGCCGATCAGGAGGAGTTCGAACGGCTCAGCGCGCGGGTGGCTGAGTTCCTGGCGCGCTCGATCGAGGGACAGGCGGACGAGACCGAGCAGATCCGCCGCAACGCGGTCCTCGGCAACCTTGCCGACATCGCCGGCCGCATCATGATCGCGCACGATCCGGAATCGCTCCTGAGCGAGGCGCTGGGCGCGATGCAGTCGCTCTTCCTGGGCGGGCTCGTGACGGTCCGGATCCACGGCCACGGTGGGGGATTCCTCTTCCGGAGCGCATTCGAGGGCTCCGAGGGCGAGCATCAGCGCGCGCTCGAGCTGGAGTCGACGCTGGCTCGCCGCGCGATCGAATCGAGGCGCGAGCTCACCTCCGTCGGGCTAGCGCCCGAGGAGCTGCGCCGCGTGATGGAAGAGCACGGCGTTCAAGCCTACGCCTTCATCCCGGTGCGCGTGGACGAGGAGGTGGTGGGCGTCCTCGGCGTGATCCGGCCGGCGCCGCGGCGCGGCGAGGAGCCCGCCCCGGGCTTGAGCCGGCTCGATGTCCAGACGCTGCGCAAGCTCGCGCTCTATGTCACGCTCGCGATCGAGAACTCGCGGCGGAGCGGCGTGCGGGCGGAGCGCACGATGCTGGATTCACTCACAGGACTGCTCGCGATCGGAGGCTTCGACGCGCGGGTGGAAGACGAAGTGAAGCGTGCCGAGCGCTACCGCGAGCGGTTCCTTTTGACCGTGCTCACGATCGGCGATTTCGGTCAGCTCTCCGAGCAGAGCGGCTCGGCCTGGGCGGAGACGATCCAGAAAGAGTTCGCCCAGACGCTGCGGCGGAATGTCAGGGAGGTGGACGCCGTGGCCCGCATCGCCGAGGGGCGCTTCGCGGTGCTCTCCCCCGCGAGCGACAAGGACGGCGGAGCTTTCTTGAGGCGTCTCGAAGCGCTCCTTTCCCAGCTCCCCAGCGTGAAGGCGATGTTCAGTCCGGGTGAAGTGCGGCTCGCCGGCCGCCAGTACTATTTCCCGGATGAGATCGCCACCGGTGGAGAGCTCCTCTCGCTCGTCCGAACCGCCGCCTAGTTTTCGTTGCCGTTCCCCGCGCGGCGGGATATGTTCCCTTCATGCACGTTGCCGAGACCGACACCCGCGCGTTGGGAGCGCAGAAGCTGGCGCAGGCGCAGGGATTCCTGCGCGAATGCTCCCTCGACGCCTGGCTCATCGCGGTTCGTGAGTCGCAGGAGCGCCCCGACCCCAACCTCCGCTTCTTCCTGGACCAGGACTTCACCTGGAACAGTTACTTCGTCGTCACGCCCGAGCACAGCGTGGCGCTCGTGGCCACGGGGGACTCTCCGGATCTCGCTTCCTCCGGGCTTTTCGACGAAGTCTTGACCTACAAGGAAGGACCCCGCGCCTCGCTTGTCCGTCTCCTCGAGAAGATCGATCCGCGCACGATCGGGATCAACGTCTCGCTCCACGACGCGCTCGCGGACGGCCTCACGGCCGGACTCCGGGATCACCTCGCGGAATCGCTCGAGGGAACTCCCTACGCGGCGCGACTCGTCTCGTCCGAACGGCTCCTGTCGCTCCTTCGCGGCACCAAGCTCCCGGCCGAGCGCGCCCTCATCAAGCGCGTGGTGGATGAGACGGACGCCATGTTCGACAGGGTCTCCCGTGAATTCCGGATCGGGCTCGGCGCGCGCGACATCGCGGCCCTCTTCCACGGCGAGGCGGCGCGCGCGGGGGTTCCGACGGCGTGGTCCCGGCGCCACTGTCCCACCGTCACGCTGGGACCGAAGGCGGCGGTGGGGCACGTCAAGCCGGGGAACGAGACGATCCAGAAAGGCTCCATCATCCACGTGGATTTCGGGATCACGCGCGACGGGTACTGCTCCGATCTCCAGCGTCTCTGGTACGCGGCCCCGGAGGGCGGGGGAGAGGCGCCGGAGCCCGTCCGCCGCGCGCACGCCGCGATCGTGGGCGCGATCGAGCTGGCCGCGAAGGCGCTCCGGCCGGGCGTCGCCGGCTGGGAGGTCGATCAGAAGGTGCGGGATCACCTGACCGCGGCCGGATACCCGGAATATCCCCACGCGCTGGGACATCACCTCGGTCGCGCCGTGCACGACGGAGGGGGAGTGCTGGGCCCTCGCTGGGAGCGCTACGGAAACGCTCCGTACGAGGTCGTGCGCGAGGGAAACGTCTACACGCTCGAGCCCAGCCTTTATCTCACCGATCACGGCCTCGTCTCGCTCGAGGAGGACGTGGTCGTGGGCGCCGGCGGCACCGAGTTCCTCTCGCGCTTTCCACACGAGCTGCCACTCCTCCACTTGCGGTAACGATGCCCCGGATCCGCGTCCTCGACCCATCCGTCGTCGGAAAGATTCGCGCGGGAGAGGTCGTCGACCGCCCCGCCGCGATCGTGAAGGAGCTGGTCGAGAACGCGCTCGACGCGGGGAGCACCCTCGTCGCGATCCACGCGGCCTCCCATCCGGAACGGCTGATCCGCGTCCAGGACGACGGCACGGGCATGTCCCGCGAAGACGCGCTCCTGGCCCTCCGACGCCACGCCACCAGCAAGATCGAATCCGCCGACGACCTGGCGCGGATCCGCACGCTGGGATTCCGGGGCGAGGCGCTGGCCAGCATCGCCGAGGTGTCGCGCATGACGCTCTCGACGCGCTCGATGGAGGATCTGACGGGGACGCAGGTCGAGGCTCTGGGCGGGGCCGTCATCCAGGTATCGGGTGTGGGTCGCGCCGTCGGATCCACGGTCCTCGTGGAGGATCTCTTCTTCAATACACCCGCGCGCCTCCGGTTCCTCAAGTCGCGCGAGGCGGAGATTCGCGTATTGAGCCGCGTGGTGTGGAACTACGCGCTTGCCTATCCGAGGATCCACTGGAAATTCTCGGTCGAGGGGCGCGAGGACACCGACCTTCCCGAAGCGAAGGATCTGCTCGAACGCTGGGAAGTGCTGTACGGGAGAGGTTCCGAGGACGGGTCGGCGGAATTCATGCACGAGGCGGGCGGCGTTCACGTGAACGGCGTGCTCGGATCGCCGGAGCAGGCGCGCGCCTCCCGCGACTACCAGACCTTCGCCGTGAACGGGAGAATCGTCTCCTCGGCGACCCTGGGCGCGGCCCTCCGCCAAGGGTACGGCAACCTCCTGCCCGGAGACCGCTATCCGCTCGCGCTGGTCCTGATCGAGATCGATCCCGCGCAGGTCGACGCCAACGTGCACCCGACGAAGCGCGAGGTGAGATTCCGCGATGAGGCGCGCGTGTTCCAGGTGTTGCGCCGGGCGGTGGAGGATTCGATGCGCCGCCACGTGCCGTCCGGAATCGCGTTCGGCGACACGGGCGGAGGACGCGAGGGAGTCGCGGAGCCGCGCCCCGAGGGCGGCGCCTACGGCGCGCACCCGGAGGACATCCACTCCGCCGTCGCGACCCTGACCGCGAAGGACGCGACGGCGACCGAGGGCGCCCTGCTGCTCGCGCTCGATTCGCTGCCCGCCGAGGAGGCGGCAGCCGCACGCGAGCGCGGAGACCTGGAAGAGAGCCTCGGCGCGCCGGAGATTCCGATCTGGCAGCTCCACGAGCGTTACCTGCTCGCTCCGATCCGCGGAGGGCTCGTGATCGTCGACCAGCACGCGGCCCACGAACGGGTCCTGTACGAGGACGCGCGGGCGCATCTCTACAGCGGGAACGGCGCGAGCCAGGTGCTCCTCTTTCCGAGGGTCGTGGACCTGACACCTTCCGAGCTGGACGCGCTTCTCATGCTGGAGCCCCATCTGCGCCGCCTCGGATATGAAGCTTCGCTCTTCGGCGAGCGGCAGGTCGCGGTGCGCGGCGTGCCCGCGTCGATCCCCGAGGAAGCCGCGATCGACTCCCTCAAGGCGGTGCTCGCTTCCATCGACACCCTGGGCGAGGGGGGCGATCCGCCCGAGGAGCACATCGCGAAATCCTTCGCCTGCCACGCCGCGGTCCGGAGCGGCCAAGCCCTGAGCCCGGTCGAGCGGCGCGCCCTCTTCGACCGGCTGTTCGCCACGAGCCTCCCGCACGGCGATCCGCACGGGCGCCCCACGTACGTCAGGGTCTCGATGGAGGAGCTGGATCGCCGTTTTGGGCGCCGGTAGGGAGCCGCTCCACCCGAAGCGCATCGTCCTGGTCGGCGCGACCGCGGCGGGGAAGAGCCTCGTCGCGCTCGACCTCGCGGAGCGCCTCGGCGGGGAAATCCTCGGCGCCGACTCCCGCCAGATCTACCGCGGCCTCGAGATCGGAACGGAGGCGCCCACACCGGAAGACCGGGCGCGCGTCCCGCACCACTTCGTCGCCTTCCTGGCTCCGCGCGAGACCTACAGCGCCGGCCGCTACGGGCACGAGGCGCGCGCCGCGATCCGCGACGTGGAATCGCGCGGCAGGCTCGCGGTGGTCGCGGGCGGATCGGGACTCTACGTGCGCGCGCTGCTTCAGGGGCTCTTTCACGGGCCCGCCCGCGACGAGTCGATCCGGGCGAGGCTGACGGCGCGAATCCGCGACGAAGGGTTGGACAAGCTCCGCGAAGAGCTGAGAGGCGTCGATCCCGAGGCGCTCGCGGCGATTCTCCCCGGGGATCCGGTACGGGTGATTCGCGCGCTCGAGGTCTACGAGCTCACCGGGCGTCCGATCAGCGCGCTCCGCCGGGAGCGCGCGCCCGAGCCGCTTCCCGCGTCGATCTTCGGGCTCCGGTGGTCGCGCGAGGCGCTGGCGAAACGCATCGAGTCGCGGCTCGACAAGCAGCTCGAGCGCGGATTTCTCGACGAGGTGAGGAATCTCCTGGCGGCGGAGCTGCCGGCGGACGCGCCGGGTCCGAGGACCCTCGGCTACCGCGAGCTGATCGCGCATCTTCGGGACGGCTCTTCGCTGGATGAAGTCCGTAGGCAGATCGCGCTCAAGACGCGCCAGCTCGCAAAGCGCCAGGAGACCTGGTTTCGGCTCACGCCCGGCGTGCACTGGATCGATCTCGAAGCGCCGGAGGATCTGCCCCGCGCCGCGCGCGAAATCCAGGATCGACTTGACCGCTCCTCGTGAAGGCCCTAGCGTATGCACCGTCCAACCAACGTGCGAGCGGGCATAACTCAGTGGTAGAGTGTCAGCTTCCCAAGCTGAAGGTCGCGGGTTCAAATCCCGTTGCCCGCTCCATGTTTCTTCTCCGGGACTCCCGCGGCGCTCGTGATTGATCCCGCGATCTCCCTGCTCGCGCGAGCATGCGAGCGCTCTTCGATTCTGGCGGGCGCGCTCCGGCGCGCGCGCTTCAAGGGGCGATGCCGCGTCGTGAACGCCATGCGCCGGGTGCCGCTCCCCCAAGAACACCCGGTCGAATGCGGCGGTCTCCGTTTCGAGCTGGATCTCAAGGACGACGCGCAGCGCGCGATCTACTTCGATTGCTATGAGCCCCGCGATCTGGAGATGATCGGTCCGCTCATCCCTCCCGGGGGGACGTGCGTCGACGCCGGGGCAAACGTCGGCTTCTACACGCTCCACCTCGCAAAGCGCGTCGGGCCCTCGGGCCGTGTGTTCGCGTTCGAGCCGGATCCACGGAACGCGTCGCGCCTGAGGCGAAATGTCGCTCTCAATGCGTTCGAGGGAATCGTCGAGGTAACGGAGGCGGCCGTCTCGGACCGGAACGGCAGCGGGACGTTCCACCGGAGCGACGAGACACACTCGGGGTGGGGGAGCCTCGCTTCCCACGCCGGCGAGATCTCCTCGATCGAGGTGGCCACGACTACGCTCGACTCCTTCCTCGAGGCCCGGAAAATCGAGCGCGTGGATTTCTTGAAGGCCGATGTGGAGGGAAGCGAGATCGAATTGTTGCGCGGAGCGGAGCGCTCCCTCGAGAAGCGCCGGTTCCGCCGTCTCTTCATCGAATTCAACGGCGTGCGGCTCGCCGAGCGCGGGCTCACGTTCGCCGATTTCCTATCTCCGCTCGAATCGGCCGGCTACCGTCCCGCCGCGGCTCACGCGGGGCTCGTGGATCGCATGCGTCGGGGGATCGTCCCGCCCCACACGGTCTGGCCGAACCTGCTCTTCGAGCCTCCGGACTGACCCCTGGGTCGAGGGCCAATTCATCCGGCACTTGATTCGACCGCCCGAAGTGCTTAGAATCCCTCGTCCTTAGTGACCATCGCTTCTTTCTCCTGGGGCCCCCTGTGATCGGTCTTTCTGATCCCTTTACCGTAGCGAACCTGGACCCGAACGGCCTGGCCGCGCGGCTCGGCATCCGGCCGGGCGAGCGGCTCCTCGCGATCAACGACGTGCAGCTGCACGATGAGATCGATTTCGCGGCGCAAACCTCCGAGGAGATCCTCCGCGTGCGCATCCTCGCCCTGGACGGCGTGGAGCGCGAGGTCACGGGACGGCGGGAGTACGGGGTCCCGTTCGGCGCCGAATTCGAGGCGCGGCAGCCCAAGCGCTGCCACAACAACTGCGTCTTCTGCTTCGTCTACCAGCACCCCAAGGGTGTCCGCCGCGAGCTCTTGATCAAGGACGATGACTACGTGTTCTCGTTCGTCCACGGGAACTTCATCACGCTCACGAATCTCTCGGAGAAGGAATTCCAGAGGATCATCGACGAGCGGCTGTCGCCGCTCTATGTCTCCGTGCACGCCACCGATCCGGACGTGCGGGTCCGCATGATGAAGAATCCGAAATCGGGGAAAATACTGGAGCACATCGACCGGCTCGCCGCGGCGGGCATCGAGATCCACACGCAGCTCGTCATCTGTCCGGGCTGGAACGACGGGTCCATCCTCACGAAGTCGATCGAGGAGCTGGCCCAGCGCCACCCGGGTGTCGCGACGATCGCGGTCGTGCCGGTCGGGCTCACGAAACACCGCGAACGGCTTCCTCAGCTCCGCGTGTTCACGGCCGCAGACGCGCGCGCGGCGCTCGATGAAGTGCACCGGTTTCAAAAGGACTTCGCGCGGCGCCTGAAGACGCGGCTCGTGTTCGCGGCGGACGAGATGTACACGCTCGCGGGGGAGGACGTCCCGCCCGCCAAGGCCTACGAGGGATTCCTCCAGCTCGAGAACGGGATCGGGATGCTGCGTCAGACGATGGATCGCTGGCGCACCGGCGCGGACACGGTCTTCGCCCGGAACGGAACGCGCGAGCGCGTCGCGATCGTGACCGGCACCAGCGCCGCGCCCACCCTCGGACGTCTCCTCGCCGAGAAGGCACCCGCCTCGGTGGATGCCACGCTCTGCGTGGTGCCGAACGACTATTTCGGGGACACCGTCACGGTGAGTGGGCTCCTGGTCGGCGCCGACATCGAGCGGGCCGTTCTGGCCGCGGGCCGATTCGACCGGGTGCTCCTGCCGCCCAACTGCCTCAAGGAAGAAGAGGTGTTCCTGGACGACCGCACGCGGAGCGATCTCGAGAAGACCCTCGGCGTGCCGGTGCAGATCGGCTTCGACTCGGCTCCCGCCTGAGCCCGGAGATGCTTCCGATCGTGGCCGTTGTGGGACGTCCGAACGTCGGGAAATCGACCCTCTTCAACCGGATTCTCGGCCATCGCCAGGCGATCGTGGACGAGCTTCCCGGGCTGACCCGGGACCGCCACTACGCCGAGGCCACCTGGAACGGCCGCACGTTCCTTCTCGTCGACACGGGCGGGATCGATCCATCGAGCGCGCAGCCCATCCAACGCCAGATCGTGAAGCAGACCGACTACGCGATCGACGAGGCGGATCTCACGCTGCTGGTGCTGGACGCCAGGGAAGGCGTGACGCCGCTCGACCTCGAGGTCGCGGAGCGGATACGGAAACGCGGGCGCCCCGCGATCCTCGTCGTGAACAAGCTGGATACCACGCGCCCCGAGTCCGAGCTCGCGGAGTTCTACACGCTGGGGCTGGGGGACCCCGTCCCCCTTTCCGCCCTCCACGGACACGGATCGGGGGATCTGCTCGACTTCATCACCGGCGCGCTTCCCGGGGTCGAGCCTCCATCCGCCGATCCGGGCGCCATCCGGATCGCGGTGGTGGGGAGACCGAACGTCGGCAAGTCCTCGCTCGTGAATCGGCTCACGGGGCAGGAGCGCATGGTGGTGGACGCGGCTCCCGGCACGACGCGGGACGCCGTGGATACCACGATCCACCGAGGAAACCAGACCTACGTGCTGGTGGACACGGCGGGGATGCGGCGCGAGGCGAAGGTTCACGATCCAGTCGAGTTCTACGGCATAACCCGCGCGCTGCGTGCGATTTCCAGGTCCGACATCGTTCTTCTCGTCGTGGACGTCGCGCGCGAGCCCGCCAGACAGGAGGCGCGGCTCGCGGCACTCGCTGAGGAGCGCACGAAAGCCATCGTCGTGGTCTTCAACAAGTGGGACCTGGTCGAGGACCAGGGCACCTCGCGGAAGGCGATTGAGGATGAATTCACGCGGATGTACCCGTTCCTCGAGCACGCGCCGCGGCTTTACGTCTCCGCCAAGACGGGGGCGGGGGTGGCGAGGGTCCTTCCCGCCAGCGCAAAGGTCTACCGAGAGTACGCGCGGATGATCCCGACGCCCGAGCTGAACAAGGCGGTCCAGGAGATCCTGAATCGCGTCCGCCCGCCCGCGACGCCCTCCGGAAAGCACCTCAAGTTCTACTACGCGGCGCAAACCTCGACCAAGCCGCCCACGTTCGCTTTGTATGTGAACAATCCTCGATATCGGATCAAGAATTATGTAAGTTACCTGGAGCGTGGTTTGAGGGAGCGTTTCGGCTTCCAGGGAATTCCGATCGTGCTCGATTGGAAGCGGAGCCAGTAGGCGGGCTCCACGCCCCGCCGCAGCGCGGAGACGCCGATACCACTCCTCCCGACCTCGATCCTGATCGGATTTCTCCTTGGCGGGCTACCCTCCGGCCTCTGGATCGGCCGCGCTCGCGGCGTGGATCTCAGGACGGCGGGCAGCCGGAACATCGGAGCCACCAATGCGTACCGCGTGCTCGGCGCGCGCTGGGGAATCCTCGTCTTCGCGCTCGACGCGGCGAAGGGGTACCTCGCCGCCTGCGTTCCTCTGCTGCTCGCCCCCGTATTCGGACCGCCCGCGACACCGGACGCCCTCCTCGTCGCGAAGCTCGCATCCGGCGTGGCCGCGATCCTGGGCCATACCTTCTCCCCCTGGCTCGGCTTCCGCGGAGGGCGAGGGGTCGCAACCAGCCTCGGCGTGTTCCTCGCCATCATTCCGGTGCCGACGCTCCTCGCGTTCGGGGTCTGGACCGCGCTCGTGCTCGTGACCCGGAGAGTGTCGGTCGGGTCCATCGGCGCGGCACTCGCGTATCCCTTTCTCGTGATATGGCTCCTGCGCGGAGATCCCCACCGTTTCCTGCTCTGCGCCATCGTGTCCGCGGTCGCGCTGCTCGTGATCGTGCGCCACAAGGCGAACATCCAGCGGTTGCTGACGGGCACCGAGCCTCCGCTCGGTCGCGGGGCCGGCCAGTGAGGATCGCCGTTCTCGGAGGGGGTGGATGGGGAACCACGCTCGCGATCCTCCTGGATTCGAGGGAGCATGAGGTCCACCTCTGGGTATACGAGGAGGACGAGGCGGAGCGAATGCGCCGCACGCATGAGAACGCGACCTTCCTTCCCGGCGTCCCGATACCGGAGCGCGTCCGCATCACGAACTCGCGGCGCGAGGCCGCGCGGAACGCGGAAATCGTCGTTTTCGCGACACCGTCGGGTGCGCTCCGGGAGGTCTCGAGCGGCCTGCTCGCGGAGGCAGCCGACAGCCTCGCGAGCGCGCCGTCGATCGTGATCGGAAGCAAGGGGCTCGAGCCCAAGACGCTGCTTCGAATGAGCGAGGTCCTGGCGCAGGTGTCCCCGGAGCATTTTCGGTCGAAGGTGGTGGTGCTGACGGGACCCAGTCACGCGGAAGAGGTGTCGCGGCGCATCCCGACGGCGGTCGTGGCCGCGTCCAGCGATCCGCGGTCAGCTTCGCTCGTGCAGGAGGCGTTTTCGACCGAATGGTTTCGTGTCTACACCAACGACGACGTGGCCGGCGTGGAGATCGCGGCCGCGCTCAAGAACGTCGTCGCGATCGCGGCCGGAATCTGCGACGGCCTGGGATTCGGCGATTCCACGAAGGGGGCGCTCCTCACGCGGGGCCTGGTCGAGATTGCCCGCCTCGGGGAAGCCCTCGGCGCCCGGCCCGCCACCTTCTCAGGGCTCGCGGGAATGGGAGATCTGATCGCCACGGCCATGAGCCGCCACAGCCGGAACCGGCGCCTGGGCGAAGCGATCGGAAAGGGAATGAAGCTCGAGGAAGCTCTCGCCGCTACGAAGATGGTGGTGGAAGGCGTCGGCACCGCACACGCCGCAGTCGATCTTGCGCTGAGGCACGGCGTCGAGCTTCCCATCGCGGAACAGGTGCGCGCGATTCTCTATGACGGGAAGAGCGCCACCACGGCGATCCGGGAACTTTTGACACGGGATCTGAAGGCAGAACCACGAGCGTTGACCAGGAGGTGACCGCGTGAGATCGATACCGACGGGGAGACTCTACTATTCCATCAGCGAGGTCAGCGGCATGATCGGCGTCAAGCCGCACGTTCTCCGGTATTGGGAAACACAGTTCAAGATGCTGCGCCCGAAGAAAGGGCGTGGCGGCGCGCGGATGTACCGAAAGCGTGACGTGGAGGTTCTCTTCGAGGTCAAGCAGCTCCTCTACGATCACCGCTTCACGATCGCCGGCGCCCGGAGAAAGCTCCTGGACGAGCGAGGCGCCAAGGAGCAGATGGAGCTGACGTTCGCGCGGACCGATCGCGAGGAGATGCTCCGCGCCCTGCGCCGGGATCTGGAGGGACTTCTCTCGACGCTGCAAGGCAAGAACGTGAACGGAGCGCGGCCCCGGGCTCGGAAATGACTGTCCGGTTTCGCCTTGTCCGCAATGTGACGCGCGTGTACCATGGTCGCTCACCAAATATCCGTCGTGCCCTGGGGTCGGGGCGTAGCGCAGCCCGGTAGCGCACCTCCTTGGGGTGGAGGTGGTCGCAGGTTCAAATCCTGTCGCCCCGACCATTGAATCCCGTGTTCGCGGCAACACCGGGGCGTTCTCGTTGGCCCAGTCCGAGGGCGATCCGTGACCGACCTGGGCTATAGCTTCGCCTCGTTCCTGCTGCGGCGGTTGCCGGCCAGGGCCATGGATCCGTTCCTCCATGCCGTTTCCGAGTGCTACGTCCTCACCCATCCGAAACGGGCCCGCGCCGTCGATCGGAACCTCGCGTTCCTCTGGCGGGACGCGGCACGCGAGGGCGCCCCGCCACGGGCCCGCGACACCTACCGCGCGTTCGCGCGCGCCCTCCGCGATTTCCTCGTCCATGAGCCGGGGGAGAAAGGGCCGCGCGTGAGGCTCACCGATGCCGCGCGCACGACGCTCGCGGTCGCGCGCCGCTCGGGCCGCGGGACCGTGCTCGTGAGCGGTCACTTCGGGCCCTGGGAGCGCGCCCTCCAGTGGCTCGCGGGTGAGCTGGGGGGCGTCGAGGCGCTCGCCGCACGTCATCGCCTCGCCGCGGTGGACCGGTTCTTCGTGAAGCTGCGCGCGCGCGGAGGGGTGCGGACGCTCTGCTCGAGCCGCCCGGTGATGATCGCGCTCCGGAGCCTCGAGGCCGGCGGCTGGATCGCGGCACTCGCGGATCGGCCGCGGCGCGGCCGGCAGCACCCGCAAGGCATCGTGCCCATCGATCGGGGACCGCTCCTCCTCGCGCGCAGGGCCGGGGCGCTCGTGATCCCCGGGGTCTCGACCGTGGCGTCCGACGGCGCGATCGAGATCGACTTCGACGCGCCGTTTTCGCTCGATCCGGCGCGGGGCGGGCTCGACCTCGCGCAGGGGCTCTCGCGGGTCCAGCGGTTCTTCGACGCGCACGTCCGGGCGCATCCGACGCAGTGGTTCGAGTGGCGCGGGGTGCTGAGTCCCGGCGCTCCGGGATCGTGAGCGAGATGGCCGTGATTCCCGCGAGGAACGCCGATGCGACGATCGGCGACGTCGTGCGGCGAGTGCGGATCGCCGTCCCCGCGGTCACCGTGCTGGTCGTCGACGACGGATCCACGGATTCGACATCCGCCCGGGCGCGCGAGGCGGGCGCCGTCGTGATCCGCCACGACGTGAACCGCGGCAAGGGAGCGGCGCTCCAGACCGGATTCGACGAAGCCTCCCGGCGCGGGATCAGCGGAGTCGTCACCCTCGACGCCGACGGACAGCACGACCCCGCCTACGCCGCGGCTCTTCTTCGCGCGCTCGACGGCTTCGACATCGTGATCGGCTCCCGCGACAGGGACCGGACGGGAATGCCCTGGGTTCGGCGCGCGACCAACTCGGTCATGACGTCGATCGTCTCGCGCCTCGCGGGTAAGCGCATCGAGGACACGCAGTCGGGGTTCCGGGCGATCCGCGCCGAGGTTCTCTCCGCCGTCCGCCCGCGAAGCAGCCGCTTCGACTACGAATCGGAGTTCCTGATCGAGGCCGGCAGGAGAGGCTTCGCGATCGGAGCGCTTCCCGTGCCCACCCTCTACAACGCCCCGGGAAGTCACATCGATCCTCTCCGCGACACCCTCCGATTCATCCGGCTCGTCCTGAGGCAGTGGATCCGCTGATGGAGATCCTGGTCACGAACGACGACGGAATCCACGCCGACGGGCTGCGCGCGCTCGCTGAGGCGCTCCGCCCGCTCGGGAACGTCACGGTCATCGCCCCCGACCGCGAGCAGAGCGCGGCAAGCCATGCATTGACGCTCCACCGCCCGCTCCGGATCCGAAAGGTGGAGGAGGGGATCCTGAGCGTCGACGGGACTCCCACCGACTGCGTTCTCCTCGGGGTGCACGGCTTTCTGAAGCAGAAGCCGGACCTGGTCGTCGCGGGCATCAATCACGGCCCCAACATGGGGAACGACACGAGCTACTCGGGAACGGTCGCGGCCGCCGTCGAGGGGACCTTCCTCGGAATCCCCGCCGTCGCCTTTTCCCTCGCCACGTGGGAGAGCGCCGACTTCGGGCCGGCGGGCATGGTGGCGCGGGAGCTGGTGAAGACGTTCCTCGAGCGCGGCATCCGTCCGGGCATGTGCGTGAGCGTGAACATTCCCCCGATCCCGCGCGGCGAGATGAAGGGCGTGCGGGTCACGAGGCTGGGGAAGCGCGTCTTCCGCGACGTCATCGTCGAGAAAACCGATCCGCGCGGGAAGCTCTACTACTGGATCGGGGGCGAGGACCCGACCTGGGAGAACGACGAGCTGAGCGATTTCAACGCGGTGAGCGAGGGCTACGTCTCCGTGACGCCCCTCCTCCTCGAGCTCACCGATTACAAGGGGATCGTCGAGATGGAAGCGTGGGGGTTGAAGCTTGCCGGGACAGCCTGACTACGCGGTCGCGCGCCGGCGCATGGTGGAAGAGCAGCTTCATGGGCGGGGAATCCACGACCCGCGGGTGCTCCGGATCATGTCGGCGGTTCCGCGCCACCTCTTCGTCGATCCGACCTTTTCGGGCCGCGCGTACAGCGATCACGCGCTCCCGATCGGTCAGGAGCAGACCATCTCGCAGCCGTACATGGTCGCGCTCATGACGGAGGCGCTGGGGCTCACGGGGGATGAGAAGGTCCTCGAGATCGGCACGGGATCGGGTTATCAGACCGCGATGCTGGCGGAGCTGGCCGACCGCGTGTTCACCATCGAGCGCATCCCCGAGATCGGGATCGCCGCGCGGGAGCGGCTTGCGGGCATGGGCTACTCCAACATCATCTACCGCATCGGCGACGGCACGGTCGGGTGGAAGGAAATGTCGCCGTTCGACCGGGTGATCGTGACCGCGGGCGCGCCCAAGATCCCGGCGTTCCTGGATGAGCAGCTCCGGGTCGGCGGTTGCAGCATCGTCCCCGTCGGCGACGCGTCGAATCAGAGCCTCGTCCGCGTGATCCGCACCGAAAAGGGGCTCCGGGAGGAAGTGCTCTGCTCGTGCACCTTCGTTCCTCTGATCGGAAAGGAAGGATGGGCCAAGGGGGAGCCTGGTTGACCCGGCAATCCCCGCATTGGTAGTATGCCGCCGAGGGAAATCCCGGTCCCTCGATCTTCGTGGACGCGGTCTCGGTCGGGGCGTGGCTCAGCCTGGTAGAGCACCTGGTTCGGGACCAGGGGGTCGGAGGTTCAAATCCTCTCGCCCCGATATCCATGTGACCGCCACCTGATTCGGGGCCGATGGAACCCTTCTCGCCCCTGCTCCCATGATGCATACTCGACAGGAACGATTGGTCGCTCACGTGCACGGGCGGGTCCAAGGCGTCGGATACCGCATGTTCGTGCACGACTCGGCCCGGTCGCTCGGCCTCGCCGGGACGGTGCAGAATTGCGTCGACGGCTGCGTCCGGGTGGAGGCCGAAGGAACGAGAGACGTCCTGGACCGATTCCTGGAAATCCTGAAGGAAGGTCCTCCCGCGGCCCGCGTCACGCGCGTCACCGAGGAGTGGGGCGAGACGCGTGGATTGACGCGGTTCACGATCTTGCCGACATGAGAGGGACATGCGCGAGGAGAACGATGGATTCGCAGGGGAGCTCTCGCGAGCGATGCGCCGCGGGATGGAGCGAGGTCTGCTCGAGCCCGAGGAGATCGAGGCGCTCCTCCATGCTCCCGACTTCGACCCCGCCGCGTTCGACTCGTTTCTCGCGGAGGCCCGCAAGCGCGGCGTGCAGCTCACCGAGGATCACGAGACACCCGAGGAACCGGAACCCGCGTCCCGGACCGACCACGCCATCACCGACATCGAGCGCCGCTACCTGGCCGAGATCCAGCGCTACCCGCTGCTGCAACGGGATCACGAGCGGGAGCTGTGGGCCTCGATGCGCCGCGGTGACGAAAACGCGCGCAAGTCGCTCATCCTCGCCTATCTCAGGCTCGTGGTCGCGATCGCGAGGAGCTATCGGAACCGCGGGGTCGAATTCCTCGACCTGATCGAGGAGGGAAACCTCGGTCTCATCTCCGCGGTGGACCGCTACGACGTGGACCGGGGCGTTCACTTCAGCACGTACGCTACGTGGTGGATCCGCCAGGCCCTCGCGCGCGGCGTGGCGAACCAGGGGCGCACGGTGCGGATCCCGATCCACGTGCTCCAGATGGTCCGGCGGTACGTCGCGATCGAGCGCAGGCTCGAGCGGGAGCTCCGCCGCAGACCCGAGGTGTCCGAGATCGCGGGCGAGCTGGGTGTGGCGCTCCCCCGCGCAAACCGCCTGCGGACCCTGGTCCACGCCATCCGCACGCTGGACGTCGATCTCGGCGGGGACGCCTACCACGGGCTGATCGACAGCGAGGCGCTCGAGCAGCAGCCTTCCATCGACGAGATGGTGGAGATGCAGCTGCGAAACCAGCATCTGGACGAGCTTCTGAAGCGGCTGTCCGGGCGGGAGGAGGCAATCTTGCGCCTCCGGTACGGGTTCTACGACGACAAGATGCACACGCTCGCCGAGGCGGGGGAGCAGTTCGGTCTCTCGCGCGAGCGAATCCGGCAGCTCGAGCAGCGCGCCCTCATGAAGCTGCGCCAGCTCATCGATCTGGACGCGATCGAATCCACCTCGGTGCACTGAACGCCGCGCTACGGCGTCGCCTTCAACACGTCGTCGAGCCTCATCTCGCGCAGTGCCGCGACGTAGTTGCTCTTCGCCGCCATCTCCGCCGCGTCCTCGCCGTGCCAGTTCCGCCGCAGGGCCAGCGTCAGCGTGTCGGCGGCGGCTTCGGGCCGGCCCTCGAGGAGCGCCGCGACCCCGATGTCGGCCATCGGCATCGCGAAGCCGGGGAAGAGCCGGACGCAGCGGAGGGCGACCGCGCGCGCGTCGTGCGTGAGACCCATCTCCAGATAGCCCTGCGCGGCCAGCTCGAGCACATTGGGGTTGTCGGGCTCGAGCGAGATCGCCTTCTCGAACTCCTTCGTGACCCCCTCCGCGTTTGCGGAGGCGGGATCCGCCGCATGCTGGGCCGCCATCGCGCGGGCGAGCAGCGCTCGAAGCTCGCCGTCCGCGGGCGATAGACGGGCGGCTCGCTCGAAGGCTTCCCTCGCGCGCGCCAGGTAGTGCCGCTTGCGCGCCGTGTCCGTCTCAGAGAAGGCGAGCGCCAGGGTCGACCGGCCCCGCTCGGATGCGTACCGCGCGTCCCACGGAGCGATCGCCGCGGCGCGCTCCAGTCTCAGGATGCGCTCGGGAGCGCCCATCGGCTCGCTCATCGCGGGAGCCGCGACGGCGTCCGCGATCCAGGGAAGGAGGACGAACAGAGTCCAGAGAATGGCGACCACGCCCCCCGCGACCGCGAAGGTGCCACGACGGGGACTCGCCGCGGCGCCGGCCGCCGCGCTCGGCGCGCGCGCTCTCAGCAATCCTCGCGGCCGTGCCTGCCGCCCATCCCGCCAGGGCGGCCGCGAGAACCCCGGTCGAGGCGACGGTGAAGCTCGCGAGGTTCTGCACGGCGAACGCGGCGAGCGCTCCGCCCGCGGCGGCCGCGCCGCTTCGGATTCCGGGATCACGGTCGCGCGAGAGCGAGAGGACGGCGCGCGCCGCGAAGAAGATGACCAGGATCGCCGCGAGCAGCCCGACCACGCCCTGGGTCGCGGCGATCTGGATCAGCTCGTTGTGGGCCTTGGCGGAGGTCCCGTTCCACTCGATCTCCCAGTATGCCGGCGTGCGATAACGTGGGAATGCGGCGACGTAGGCGTCGGTGCCCACGCCGAGCACCGGATGATCCTGGGTCATCCGGATCCCGGCGCTCCAGAGGTGGACCCGGGATTGGGTCGAAGGCGCGCTCACGTCGGCGATCTGCCGGACACGGTGGAGCAGCTGAGGTCGAAACGAAGTGGAGAGCGGGACCAGAAACGCCACCGCCGCCAGGACGACGGCCGCGAGCACGAGGCGCCGGCCCGAGCCCTCCGGGCGACGCGCGGGCCGCGCCCGCCAGGCGAGAAAAGCGTACACGAGGATCCCGGCCACGCATGCGACCCACGAGCCGCGAGAGAGCGTGGCCGCGAGAACGGGCAGCGATAGGGCCGCGAGCATGATCCAGAAAAGGCGCACCCGGCGCGACCCTTGCACCGTCGTGTGCCACGCGAGCAAGGGAAGGGTCATGGCGATGTAGGCGCCGAGGTGATTCGCATGCCCGAGCGTTCCCGGAACCCGGCGAATCCCTCCGAGCGTGGCGTTTCGGGTCCAGGGAAAGGGATCGAGCCCCGTGAGCTGGAGCAGGGCGTAAGCGAGCGCGATCGACAGACCCGCGGCGGCCGCGCGCGCCAGCCGGTCGAGATGTCTGGGATCGGAGGCGAGCGAGCGCGAGGCGAAGTACACCGTCGCGGTGGCGAACGCGGTTTTCAAGCCCGCCTCGCTCTCGTGTGCTCCGAAGAAGCTGGCGTCCCGGCGAATCGAAACGAGCGCCGACAGGAGCGCGGAGAGAAGAAAGAGAGCGATCGCGCCGCCCAGCGGGTCCCGATTCACGCTGGGTGCCGCGCGGTTCCGGAGCGAGGCGAGCCACTTGCGGAAGCCGCAAACACGGGCCCGCTCCATTTCGCGCGCGAGAGCGCCGCCGAGGAGGAGGAGCGCTCCCGTCGCCAGAAGCTCGGTCTTGGGGAACTCGAACACCTCGGACGCGCCCCGGTAGAACACGACGGGAACGAGCGCGACGAGAGCGTAGAGGAGCATCGCGGGGATCGTCATGGGCGCCGGACTATTCCGACTGCTTCGCCATCTCGCGGCGGGCGAGCAGGAGCCCTGGGATCATGGGAAGCCATAGCGTGAACCCTCGAAGCAGCAGGGTCGCGGCAATCGAGGCTTCGAGCGGAACGCCGAAGAGACGAAGCGTCCCCACCGAACCGGCCTCAAAGGGCCCCACGCCTCCCGGGAGCAGGGTGACCGTCGCCGCGACGGAAGCGAGGACGAAGCACGCGAAGGCGACCTCGGCCGGGATGGTGACGCCGAGCCCGAGCAGCATCGCGCGCAAGGTCGCCGCGTCGAGGAGAATGATCGCGAACTGGAGCGCCGCCGACCGGAGCAAGAGGCGACGGTCGTGGAGCGTCTCCCGCGGAGCGGACTCGATCGCCTCGAGCACCGGCTTCAATCCCGGGAAACGCTGCATCCAGTGGGGCACCCCCCGGGTGCCGCTTCGCGTCAGCCAGAGAAGGGTGACGGGGATGATGGCCGTGACCAGCGAGATGATGGTCACCGCCGAGAGGATCACCGGGCTCAGATGGCTCTTCATCCAGAGGATGCCGAGGCAGAAGGCGACCGACACCGCGTAGGCGAGGTAGAAGCCGAGCAACCCCACGACGACGGCGGCGGTCGACAGCCCGACCGGGACGCCTCGGCGCTCGAGCCCGCGGATGATGAGCACGGTCCCCGCGATTCCGCCGGTGGGCACGACCTGGTCGATGAAGAGCTTGACGAGTCCGAGCGGCACCAGCGATCGCATGCGGACG
>CAVRUU010000002.1:0-228466 GCA_963724515.1 Candidatus Eiseniibacteriota bacterium
CCAGGGCCAGGAGCAGGATCCCTCCGGTCAGCATCGCGTGATGCGAGAGGCCCAGTCCCGGCGCCTCGGCGCCGGGTGCGACGGCGGCCGCGAGGGGCATCAGCGCCCCGCCGAGGAGCAATCCGCTCAAGATTTCGTGCACGGCGAAGCGCCACTTGAGCCACAGCACGATTGCGCCCGCCAGCGCACCGGCGAGCGCACCGGCCAGGAGCGCGAGACCCGCCCGAGCCGCCGGATCGACCCCCGGAGTACACACGATCCCGACGGCGACCGCGAACCCGGCGAGGAACTCGGCGTAGATTCCGAGATTCATGACTCCGGCGTGGAGGGGCATCATGAATCCCAATCCCAGGAAGAGAAGCCCCGCCGCCACGAGAACCACATCGCCGCTCCACGGCGCGGACCAGGCCGCGGGATTCCATGGGGAGGACTGACGCGCGAGAACCTGCGTCCCGACGACGAGGAGCGCGAAGGTGGCCACGTTCGCAAGAAGGGGCCGCCAGCCAGCCCTGCAGCGCCCGGGGATCATGCCGCCGTCCCCGACATCTCGTCGATAATGGCCTGGCGCGTGAGCGTCTCGGTCACCGGGAGCCACACGAGCCTTCCCGCCGCGAGCACGGCGAGCCGGTCCGCGACGCGCAGCGCCTCCTCGGGATCCTCCGTCAGCCAAAGGAGGCCGCTCCCACGCTCGCACTGCAGCACGAGCGTCTTCCTCACGTACTCCTGCGCGTCGAGACCCAGACCCTGCCCGGGCGAGCGCGCCACGAGGAGAACCGGATTGCGGAGCACCTCGCGCGCGATCACGATCCGCTGCCCCGCGCCGAGGCTCAGACGTCCGAAGCGGTCGCGCGGCTTCGCGTCGGGCACCTCGAAGTCGGCGAGCGAGCGTACCGCGTTGCCGCGGATCGAGTCGAACTTGAGCCAGCCGCGCCTCGAGAACGGTCCGCGGCGTGTCTGTCCGAGGATCAGGTTCTCCTCGACGGTGAAATCGCGGAGCGACTGATCGCGCGCGTGCGGTGGATTCACGAAACTCATCCCGGCCTCGACGCGCTGCCGGCGGTCGGTAGCCGCCATCTCCTTTCCCAGAAACTGGATCGATCCGCGGTCGGGGGATCGCCGTCCGATCAGCACGTCGTGGAGGAGGTTCAATCCGTCGGCCGGAGCGCCCACGATCGCGAGAACCTCCCCCGCCCGCACCTCGAAGCCGGCGCCCGCGAGCGAGGTCTCACGGCCCCGCCCTTCCAGCACCATGCCGTCGACGCGGAGCAGCGCGTCCCCCGCGGTGTGCTGGCCGATCGGACCGAGCCGGGGAGCGCCTCCCGTCCAGCGCTCGATCAACGCGGATTCGGTGACCTGCTCGGTGGAGACGGTAACCGCGTCCTGCCCCCTACGGAGAATCGTGACGGCCGTGGCGCCCGAGTAGGCGTCGCGCGGCCAGGTGCTCGTGAACACGACCGGGATCGAGTCCTCGCCGGCGAGCGTGTGGATGACGGCGAGCAGATGGCGCGCCTCGTGGGGACCCAGCTCGGTCGTCGGCTCGTCGAGGAAGAGCGCCTGTGGCGCGTCGTCGAGCGCCGCGGCCAGTTCGAGGAGCCGCCACTCGAGCGGGCGGAGCGATTCGACGGGAACGTCGAGGAGGCCCTCGAGACCGACGCGCTTCGCGAGCCCGCGGGCGTGGGCCTCTGCCTTGCCGCCGTGGATCGCGATGCCGAGGAACCGCGGAGGACGGACGAGGAGAAGACGCTTGAGGATCGGAAGATGGCTCGGGCCGCGCTCGTGCGGCACGAAACGGGAGGCGCGTCTGCGCGCGCGGGGCGGAGCCTCCCCCAGATCTCCCAGGGAAACCGCACCTCGTTCCTCGCGTCTCAACCCGGCGAGCGCTTCGAGCACGGCGGTCTTCCCGGTGTCCCGCTCGCCCAGGATCATGTGCACCGTCCCCGGCTTCACCTCGAGGTCGAGGTCCCGCACCAGCCATCGCGGTCCCTCCGCCACCGTGAGCCCCTTCACCCGCAACCCGTTCCTCTTCCCGCTCACCCCCACCCCCTTGACTTCAATCCCCCACGACCCGAGTCCCGGCTCTTCCTTCCAGAGCCTCGCGGATCTTCTCCGGCGAGGTGATCGAGACCGAGCGGCCCCCGCCGCGGACGAATTCGATCGCGGCCTGGATCTTCGGCCCCATGCTCCCGGGTGGAAAATGCCCTGCGGCGAGCAAAGGTTCAAGCTCCGATGCGGTTGTGTTCACGATCTCGCGCTGATCCGGGCCCCCGAAATTGGTCGCGACCCGTTCCACGCTGGTCACGATCACGAGGGCTTCCATGCCGAGCAGCCTCCCGAGAAGCGAGCTGGCGAGGTCCTTGTCGATGACCGCCTCGACCCCATGGAGCGTTCCGTCCCATTGACGCGACACCGGGATCCCGCCGCCACCGGCGGCGATCACGATCGCGCCCTCCCGGACCAGTTTCCGGATCGCCTCGATCTCGACGATCTCGAGCGGCTTCGGCGACGGCACGACACGGCGGTATCCCCTGCCCGCGTCCTCCACCACCGTCCAGCCCTTCTCCTTGGCGAGGATCCGCGCGCGCTCCTGCGTGTAGAAGGGTCCTATCGGTTTCGTCGGGCGCCTGAACGCGGGGTCCCGCTCGTCCACGAGCACCTGCGTCACCATGGTCACGACCTGGCGCTCGATCCCGACCCGGTGAAGCTCATTCTGGAGCGTCTGCTGCATCATGTAGCCGATTCCGCCCTGCGAATCCGCGCCGCATACGTCGAGCGGCATGGGCGGGATCTGATCGCGAACCGCCTCGTTCCGGATCAGGATGTTCCCGACGATCGGCCCGTTCCCGTGGCTCAGCACGACCGCCATGCCTTCTTTCGCGAGCCTCGCGATCGGCTGCATCGTGACGCGGGTGATCGAGAGCTGCTCTTCGAACGTGCCCGTCCCTCGGGCGGGAAGGATCGCGTTCCCGCCGAGCGTGATCACGGCGGATCGGGGGAGTGTCAGCGCGCGGCCCGGACCTGGCCCTGGACCGCCGCGCCGATGCGACGGAGCGCCTCGCGGATATTCTCGATCGAGTTGGCATAGGAGAGCCGGATGTACCCTTCGCCGTGCGGCCCGAAGGCCGTGCCGGAGAGCACCGCGACCCCTGCCTCCTCGAGGAGCATCCGCTCGGCGTCGGCGCTCTTCATGTGGAGTGCCTGGATGTTCGGGAAGACGTAGAAGGCGCCGGCCGGCTCGAGACAGCGGAGCCCGGGAATCGCGTTCAAGCCTTTCACGATCTCGTCCCGCCGCCGATGGAACTCGGCGATCATCGCGCGGATCGGCTCCTGCGAGCCTCCGAGCGCCACGATGCCCGCCCGCTGCACGAATGAAGTGGCGCAGGAGTAGACATTGGTGGCGAGCCGCGCGACGTGTTTCGCGAGCGTGGGATTCATGACGCCGTAGCCCAGCCGCCAGCCGGTCATCGCGTAGGTCTTCGAGAATCCGTCGAGGAGGATCGTCTTCTCTGCCATGCCGGGACGCGTTGCGATCGATTCGTGCACGCCGTCGTAGAGGATCTTCGAGTAGATCTCGTCGGAGAGCACGAAGATCTCGCGGTCGCGGAGAAGCGTGGCGATCTCGTCGAGGTCCTTGGGGGTCAGAACCGATCCGGTGGGGTTGTGCGGCGAGTTGAGCACGACCATCTTCGTCTTCGGCGTGAGCAGCGCCTCGAGATCGGCCGCGCCGAAGCGGAATTCCTTGTCCTCGCGCAGCACGAGCGGAACGGGCTTTGCGCCGATGAACCGGACGACCGACTCGTAGATCGGGAAGCCCGGGTCCGGCACGATGACCTCGTCGCCGGGATTCACGCACGCCATGATCGCGAACGTGAGAACCGGCTTTCCCCCGGGGGTCACGACCACCTGATCGGCCGTCGTCTTGAGCCCGCGATCCCTGGTGATGAAGGCAGCGATCGCCTCGCGCACCTCGGGGAGTCCCGCGGAGGGCCCGTAGTGGGTGAATCCTTCGTCCAAGGCTCGCGCCGCGGCAGCTCGGATCGGAGCCGGCGTGTCGAAGTCGGGCTCACCGATCTCGAGGTGCACGATGGAGCGGCCCTGCGCCTCCAGCGCGCGCGCCTTGGCCAGGACCTCGAACGCCGTCTCGGTGCCCAGCTGACTCATCCGGTCCGCGTATCGCATCACGTCTCCGTTCGGGTTAACGATCCAGCTTCAGCCACACGGTTCCGCTCCAGGGCCGCGGGCCCCCCGCGTCCTCCGAGCGCTCGAGCGCGTAGCCGAGGCGAAATCCGCGCGGGCCGAATGCCCCGCGCGCGGCGAGCCGCAATCCCGGTTTCGACCGGGCTCGCAGGACGGTCTCCCCGGAAGGGGTGAGATCCACGCCCCATGCGGTGGCCCCGCTCCGAAGCCGCGTCGCCTCGATGAGCATCGAATGCCCGCCGATCCATCCCGCGCCCAGGTCGAGCCTCGCTCCCACGGTCGTGCTCGAAACCCGCGAGCCGCGGCTCGCGCGGCCCGAGGCTCGCCTCACGGCGTGGACGGCGAGGCTTCGTCCGCTGTCCCGCGAGAGGGTCGCGTCGATCATCCCATAGGCTTCGCGTGCCGGGGCGGGATTTCCGCCGCCCCCGAAGCCGACCGCTCCCAGGCGCACCCGCACCGGGGCAGATCCGCCGCGGCGCGACACCGCCGCTTCCAGCTCGAGGAGGCCATCGTCCGCGGCGGCATCACCGGACCAGGACCGCCACGTCAGGCGCGCCCGGGAATCGGAGCCGAGCGTTTCGGCGCTGATCTCCGCGGCCACACTTCTCGCGGTCCAGGATCGGTATCGCCACCGCGCACGGAGTATCACGGCGTCGGCGCGCGAGGCCGCTTCCGCCAGAAACGCGCGCCCCTCGCTCGACCCCAGCGCCTCGAGCGCGATGCTCCCGCCGCGCTCCCGGCGAAGAACCGTGATCGATCCGCACCGCGCGGGCCCCGCGGCGCCGGCCGAGGCCGAAACACGCGTTCCGCCGCGTCCCACGCCCATCCCGATGCCCGCGATCGGCTCACGCGAGCCTCCGCGGATCCCGGCGAAGGACCAGGCGGACACGCCACGCTGCAAGACCACGGCGCCCCCGTCGATCGCGCCCGCGGACGCTCCCAGGGACGGCGCCACCCGGATGACCCCCGCTCGAGGCGCCAAGACCCGCCGGGGGATTCGCGTGATCCGCATCGCTTCCGCGAAGAGTGGCGGCGCGAGGGAGACGCTCACGCGCCCGGCCGCGAGCACCGCGCCCCTGCCCCCGCCCGCAAGCCGGACTCCGGGTTTCAGGCGGGATTCCTCCGCGAGGAATCCCAGCTCCCACCGGATTCCGCCGTTCAAACCCACGAAACCGATCCGCCTCAACGCGAATCGTTCGCGAGCGATGGCGCCGCGAAAGTACGCGCCCGTGCGGGCTGAAGGCCGCTCCTCCTCCAGGGCCTCCACGCTCTCGAGGTCCTCTTCCGGGACGGGAAGCCACCGCTCGGCGCCTTCCATCGAATCCGGTTCCGCGGCGACCGGAGGCTCCGCGGCGGCTGCCGCGATCGCGGCGGCCAAACAGCTTCCTGCGACCAGCCCAAAACCCGCCAGCGGAATGAGACGGCGCATGATACACGGGATTTCCCTGGAAACGACACGCGAAATCCGGTATAATGTGCGATGCCGCTTCCAAGAAGGTCCTTTAGCGAGGCGGGTGTCGCAACTATCCAGCATGAGAGGTCTCCCCGAGGCGACATGCCCTGCCCCCTGCCGGCTTGTTCCGTGCGTTTTCCTCGCGCGCTGTTCTTCCTTCGCCTGACCTCGTTAGTCGCTTCGACGATTCCCCTGTCCTGTCCCGAGAAGTCCACGTGGAAGGAGCTCCCCCATGCGACGTAGTGCGACCGCACTGCTCTCGACATTCCTCGCATCGGCTCTCTGCGCCGGTGTCGCCGTGGCCTCGTCCTACGTGGCGGCCCCGCCGGCAGCGCCGGTTCCGACGGGTGTTGCCCGAACGCAGATTCCCGACGGCTCGCCGATGTTCGGCGCCCCGGCCCGCGCGGGAAGATCCATGCGCACCGCGACCGTCGGAGAGACGGTCTGGGTCTTCGTGGACAGCCTCGAGACGCGGACGAGCCCGAACAACGAGGGTGGCTGGACGCACTACGACGCATCGGCAAAGCCGACCGCCTGGCACATCGACACGTTCCTCGGCTGCCAGAACCATTCCTGGTGGTGTGGAATGGTCGACTCCTCCTGGACGTTCGACAGCAACCGCGCCGGCTACGACAACGACTGGACGCAGAATCTGCAGAACAAATTTCCCACCGCTTCCATCCCTCCGGGAACTCCCGTGACGCTCGGCTTCAAGCACCGCTTCAACGCGGAGCCCGCGTACGACTTCGGGTACGTGGAAGTGCTCGACCCCCACAGCGAGTGGATTGGCCTCGCCCAGTTCACAGGGCAAGTGCCGGCCGGCGCTTTTTGCGACACCTTCGTGGTCGCGATCCCCGACTCGATTGTGGCGGCCTGGCGCTCCGGCGCCGGAGACTCCACCGCGACGCCCATCCCCGTGCCCTTCCGGTTCCGGTTCACGAGCGACGTGGGGTACTCCTCGGCGGACGGCCTCTACGACGGGGACGGCTGGATCATCGACAACGTCACGGTGAGGGCGGGTGCAAGCGTCGTCTTCTTCGACAACGCGGAGGGCGGTCAGGGGACCTGGTTCCGAACCACTTCCCCGGGTGTGGGGGACTACTTCAGGCTCCAGCGGAACGTCCTCACCGAGGACTTCTGCACGACGAATCAATCCAACGTGTGGACCGATTGGAACCAGATCTTCCAATCGCTCGTGCAGAGGCTGGACAACTTCGTGGTGACCCCGCCGGTCTTCACCAACAAGGCAAGCTCGGTCTTCGTCAACTTCGATGTCTACCGGAACCTGCCTCTCAATTCCTGCTTCTACTACCATCTCAACTTCCGCACCAAGAACGCGGGTGACGCGAACTGGGGCAACTGGACCGACCCCACACTCTTCGTGTACTACGGGGGGAGCAAGGACTGGGCGCGCCAGCTCATCACGCTGGCCGGCGCGGGCGGCAAGGACTCGGTGCAGGTGGAGCTGGGACTTCGGGACTATTCGGAGACGTTCTGCGACGGGGTCTCCTCCCCGGCGAACACCTACGCGCTCTTCGACAACGTCGCGGTCGGCATCATCGGACAGACCGGGCCCGGATTCGTCGTGCGCGACATCGATTTGTTCAACGACACGTTCCAGACCACACCGTTCTTCCGGGACGACAATTTCAATTCGCCGATCGGGGACACCACGGTCGTGCAAGTCAGCGCGTCCCGCGGATACAAGAACGGGTTCATGTTCTACCGATTCAACGGGGGTTCGTTCAACTCGGTGCCGCTCCAGCGCTCCCATCCGGCGCTCCCCACGCATTACTTCGCCGACGTTCCGCCCGGGAGCTATCCGGCCAACACGACCGTCGAGTACTACTTCGCGGCCACGGACAGCCAGAACGCGACCGCCTACTTCCCCGTGGATGCCATCACGAACCAGCGCTACCGCTCGGCTTCGATCCTGCCGGTGAAGACCGCGATCAACCTCCCGCTGGGATGCTCGGACAGCCTTGCCTCGATTCTCTTCGTGAACCACTTCGCGGGCCGCGAGACGCAGACCTACATGACGCAGACCCTGACTTCGCTCGGGTTCAAGTACGACACGTGGGAGGTGAACGGGCCCACGAGCGGAATCGGAAACTGCCTCGGGGGATCGGACCCGGGAGATATCCAGTACCACTGGCCGGTGACCGACGTCGGGAAGCTGCTCCAGTACTCCACGATCATCTGGAACTCGGGGGATCTGTCCGCGTTCACGATCACGCCTCGAGACCAGCAGGTGATCCAGTCCTGGATCCAGCAGCCTGGGAAAAACCGGAACTTCTGGATCAGCGGCGATGACGTGGGCGCCGACCTGATGGCGAACAATCAGGCGAACAACTTCAACGGATTCGTCGGGTTCACGTGCGGCGCCCTGTGGCTCCGGAACCTCTGGGAGAATGTGCCCCAGGACTCGCTTCATCCGGCCGTAAAGGGAGTCAACGGTGGGCCCGCGGCCGGCAGGTTCATGCACCTGAACGGCGGGTGCCCGATCCTGAACACGTTCGACCTGGTGACACTCTCTTCGACCGGAAGCGCCGGCAAGTCCGGTCTCCTGCTCCAGTATCCGAACCTCTTCGGGGCGGCGACCCGCTACGCCACCGACTACAACACCTTCAGCACCACCGACAGCGCCCGCGTGGTGTTCTGCGGCTTCGGCTTCAACATCATCGAGGAAGGCGGGGAGCGGCTGAATCTGACGAAGCTGGTCGTCCAGAATTACTTCAAGGAGGCGAACTGCTACCTCGCGTCCGGAGTCGAAGAGGGAGGCACGTCGGAAGCGCCGCCGATCCGGAACACTCTCGGTCAGAACGCGCCGAACCCGTTCAACCCCGAAACCGCGATCCGCTATTCGGTTTCGCGCACCGGCCCGGTCGCGATCCGGATCTACAACGTGAGCGGGGCTCTGGTCCGCACCCTGGTGAACCGCGTGCAGGTCGCCGGGGAGCACCTCGAGCGCTGGAACGGTACGGACGACCACGGGCGCCCGCTGCCCAGCGGCGCCTACTTCTACCGGCTCGAGTCCGAGGGATTCGCCGATTCGAGGAAGCTCATCCTGCTGAAGTAGCGCGCTTCGCTTCGCACGGCGCGTGACGGTTTCGAGGCGGCCCGCGTGTTCGGCGGGCCGCCTTTTTTGCCCGCGAACGAGCCCCAGACGCAGCGCGGTGATGGTTCCCCCGAAGGCGTAGTCGAGCCTCCCCCAAGAAACCTCCAGCCCCGCGACTCGGACCGAGAAGGCGATCCCGATCCTTCCGGGCGCCGTGCCTCGTCCGAGCCGGACCCGCGCCGCGTCCCCGAGGGGAAACTCGAGCGTCACGCGAGGGCTGTGCGTCGCGTCGGGTTCCCATCGGTCGAGGAACGCGAGCGCGGCGCCCCTCGCGCGAAACGCGGCGGCGAGCTCGAAGGCCGCCGGCACTCCGGCGCCCTCGAGCGTCCTCGTCCGGAGAATGCGATCCGCCGAGATCCAGACATCGGCGTGATCGTCCAGACTCCCGAGCGCGCGCCCGCCCAGCGCCCAACCTCCCCAGCGCTCCTCCCCGTCGGCGGAGAAGTCGAGGCGCTCAAGCTGTAGAACGAGGCGGACGGATTTCAGGGCCCGCTCCCCGGCGGTGAGGCGCAGGGAAGCTTCCCGCGCCCCCGGCCCTGCCAGCGTGGCGTAGTTGAGCCCGATCTCACGGCCACTGGCCGAGAGCGAGAGGTCGAGCTGGGATTGAGCGAGCCCGTCGGCTCCGAACAACGAGGCGCAGCCCGCGCCCGCGCGCAGAAGCGAGACCTCTTCTCCAAATGGGAGCCAGGCTGCGTCCGTGGACACGGCTCCCAGGGCGGCGGGGCCGGCGTCTCGCAGCTCGAACGCGGCCCGCGCGGCGGCGGGCATGGCCAGAGCCCAGAGGAGCGCGATCGCGGCGGCCCTCACCATGGGCCCACCACGGTGAGCGCGAGGTTTCCGCTCCGCGCCGGCTCGTTGCCGTCGGGGATCGTCTCGACCCGCACGACGTAGGTGCCGGCGGGAACCGGAGCGCCCACGTCGTCCCGGCCGTCCCAGACGAACGCCGCGTCGCCGAGCACGCGCTGGCCGTCCACGAGAAGACGCCGAGGACGGCCCAGGAGATCGTGGACGAGGACGCGGACCCGTTTTCCGCGCGATCCATCTCCGAAGGCGAACACGACGGAAGCGACAGGAGAGCCCGTGCGTCGGCGAACGACGCGGGTGCTCGCGAGGAGGAGCCCGCCGCCCGGGCCGCCCCCATGCCGCGGCGGGGCCGCGAGGGAGTTCGTCCGCCCGGGAGTGCCCGCGTGAGGATCGATCGACTCGGCCCAGGAATTCGGAGAGGCGCTTGGGAGGGCGGTCCCCAGCCGTTCGATCGACCCTCCACGCTCGGCGAAGCCGGAGCGGTACGGAACGGCGTCGCACGGCGCCCCGAGAGAGTCCACGACCCGCACGCGATCCGCGAACCCATCGTCCCGGTCGGTATCGTTCAGCGCCGGCCAGCCGCCGCGGCACCCGACGACGAGACTCTCGGGCAACGAGTAGGCGGCGCGCACGAGGTCGGGAGACTGCGCGACGACGAAGACAGAGCCGGCGCCCGCAGGCCGCGCCTCCGGTCCCCGATCGATCGGGAACGTGCGCCCTCCGGCGTCCGAGAGCGCATAGGCGCCGATGTCCAGCACCGGCTCGAGCGCGATCAGCTCCACCCATTCCCCCGCCCCGCGATCGCGGAACGCGAACTCGTTCACGGCGAGCGGCGAGGCGGTCGATCGCGATCGGAAGAACGAAGTGTCCGCGATCGCGGAGGCGCCGTCATTCCCACCGTCCGCATCCGCCCCGGCGTCACGGAGCGCCACGCGAAGATCGAAGGGCCCGGCTGAGGGCGCCACGAACGCGCAGCGCACGCTCGCGCTCTCGCCGGGAGCGAGCGCGACTCCAGCGCACGCCGACGCCGCGGACCACTCCAGTTCCGACGCGCGGCGCATCGCGATCTCGGTCCGCCATCGGGCGGCGGGAACGCCCAGCCGGCCCCGATTCCTTACGTGCACCGAGAGGACCGCGTCCTCCCCCGGCCAGGGCACCTCCGGCTCCAACGCGGCGGTCCCGCGCGCGATCGAGAGCCCCACATCCGGACGATTCGCCCGTCCCGGCGTGGGGCCCGGGTCAGGGGCCCAGTCCGCGGTGTTCGAATCGGTATCGCGACCATCATCGAGGCGGGCGAGGCTCGAACCCGAGGCGGCGTCCGCGGCCGGCGACCCTTCATAGAGGTCGGCCGACGCAAGCGCTCCGTAGCCCACGAGGTCGAGCACGACCCCCGCGCGGCTCAGTCGCACGGCGTCCGGCCCGTTCTGGATCGCCGAGAGGAGCGCGCCCCCTGAGATGAGGAAGGCGTGGCGCGGCGGAATGGAGTCGCCCGCCGAGCCGGCGTAGAGGGTTTCCCAGACACCCGGACGGGCGCCATCACCCGACTCGACGAGGATTCCCGCGAGAGACACGGCGCTCGTGTCCGGATTCCACAGCTCCACGAACTCGGAGCCGTCGTCCGGACCCGCCGGGTCGTAGAGCACCTCGTTCAACAGGAGGTCGGCGCGGGCGAGGGCGGCCGGGAGGAAGAGGGCAAGGCAGATTGCGGTGAGCCACGGTGCGGCCACGAGAGCGCGGTGCATGGATTCCCCCTTCTTGGGAGAGGCAAGGGGGAGAGAACGGAGACGGAAAGACGGGGCGTCTTCGAATGCGGGTCTTCTACAGCAAGTGGAACCTCTTTCTCAGAATCCACTCGCCGGTCGCGCCGAGCACGAGCACGATGAAGAGCGCCGAGTTGTGGAAGAGATCCAGCTCGACCATCCGCGCCTTCGCGGTCTCGGGGGAGCGAAGCCTTGCGAGAACGGCGCCCGGCTGGTCGAGCGGGGCGGACTCGCCGCCCGATCGCGAGGCGAGCCGCTCGAGCACGGCCGGATCCGCGTTGAGCGATTCGAACTCCACGCCCTGCTCGCCCACGGCTACACGAATGCTATCGACACCCACCAACCTTCCCGAGGCCTCCACCCGTCCCTGGAGCGAGTAGATCCCCTCGGGGAGCTGGACCAGGCCCGCGAAATCGCTCTGGGTCGACGGTGTCATGACGGACGCGCCCGTAACACCGCGGCCGCCGATCCTACGCGCGGTCACCGTCGCGCGGGCGCCCCGCGCGAGCGACGGGTTCGAGAGCGCGATCCGCACCGGGATCGGTCGCTCCGCCGGAGTCAGGTCGGGTGCTGAAATCCGGACCGGGCGCTCGTCCACGCTTTGCGCGAGCCACGTCGCGAGACCGCCGAAGAACGAGGGCTCGATTCCGGAACCCCCCGAAAGACCGGAAGCCGTGAGCCCCCACCGGTACACTCCGCTCGCGGTCAACACCGCCACGCGCCCCGCTCCGACCCTCCCCGCGAGAAGCAGCGGCGTCGGGTCCGGGCCGGTGCGGACCACGAGAAGCGGCGCCAGGGCTCCTCCACTCACTCCAAACGTCACGGGAACCTGGACGGGGGGGAGCGCGCGCCACGCGGCGGTCGCGCTCGCGGCGTCGCCGCCCAGAAGGGAGATCTCGTGCGCTCTGCCGGCAGGCGTGAGCTCGACGGCGGCTCCCAGCGCGGGGGCCCGACTCATCTCCCGCCATTCGAGCCCGAG
Source organism: Candidatus Eiseniibacteriota bacterium (assembly GCA_963724515.1). GTDB lineage: Bacteria > Eisenbacteria > RBG-16-71-46 > SZUA-252 > SZUA-252 > WS-7. Next base: position 12,309 of record CAVRUU010000002.1, read on the forward strand.
CGCCTGCGTGAGGGGACTCGGGGCCGGCGGTCGGTTCAGCGGATCGGTCCAGAAGAGAACGCCGCCGCCACCTTCGAGAAAACGCAGGATCGCGGCACTCCGCTCGGGCGTGAGCGTGCGCGAATCATAGCGGACCACAGCCACGTTCACGTCGAGCAACGCCTGCCCGAGCGACAGCGGATTCCCTCCAAGGGGCGCGACGGCCGACGGACCCGAGGGAACGAGCCGTTGCACGGCCCAGGAGGTGTCCGACTCCACGCCGCGAGCGAGCGAGCGCAGATCCCAGTCCCACGCGTCTGCCAGCAGGGGCAGAACGCGCTTCGCGGGCCTCGCGGTGACGGCCACCAGACGTCTCTTGTTCTGGGTGATCCGGTCTCCGGGCAGGCTGTCCAGCCTGACCGTGAGGAAATGCTTTCCGCGCTCGCCGAGCGTGAACGGAATCACGACGCGCACCGTCGACGAGGGGTGGTCGAGCGCAAAGGACGCGCGACCCAGCTCCCGTCCACCATCGCCCAGACGGGCGACTCCGCGCGTGGCGGGGCGCGACCCGTGGCGGATGGTCACGGTGAGCACCGCGGGCTGCCCGATCACGACCTCGGCCGGAGCGTCGATTCCGCCGATTCCGGTCGTCGGGGGATCGCTCGCCACGCCCGTGACGAGCCCGAAGGCGGGCACCGCCGATTCCAGCACGCGCTCGGGATCCTCTCCCCGGTTCACGGCGCCGTCGCTCAGAACGAGAACCGCCGCGAGCGAATCGGGATCGACGCGGTCGAGCGCCTCGCGGAGCGCATCCCCCAGCGCGGTCTCTCCGGCCCCGCGCGTGACCGTGGACTTCTTCCAAGCGCCCGGCGTCTCGATCGGCCCCAGCTTGACGTCGAACGGCGCCAGGCGCACGTCGTAGCGCCCCGAAAGCTCGCCGGCGATGGCAGCCGCCGCGCTGTCCGCGACCTCCCGGCGCGTGCGCCCCGAGCGATCCCCATCGCGCACCTCCATGCTCCCCGAGTGGTCCACGAGAATGAGGATCCGGTTTCGCTCGCGCGAGGCGGCCGAGTAGCGCAGAACGGGCGCGAGCGAGGCGAAGAGGAGCGCCAGGAGGGTGATCGTGCGCACGGCGACCAGGATCGCGCGGCGCCGCGGCGGGAGCACCGGATAGCGCGTGAGGTAGAGCGCCAGGCCGAGCGCCAAGGCTCCGAGGACGAGCACGAGCGCGATGAGATTGGGCGCGGACGACAGCGTGAAATTCATCGATCGGACCTCGTGCGAGAGAACACTCGCGAACGTGCTCGAATGGACGGGCGGGGACGTTTCACGGAGGCGGCTTCCAGGAGGACGCCGGGAGGTTACGGCGGCGGAACGAAACCGGTCAAGCCGGAAAATGAAACGCCCCGCCTCTTGGAACGAGGCGGGGCGCGATTCGGTTCCGTTTCGCTCGCTAGAATCTCGTCGTGCTTCCGGAGGCCGCGCTCGACTTGGAGTAGGCTTCGCGCCGCTCGCGCGTGTCCAGCTCGAGCTTCCGGAGGATCACGTAGAGCTGCACGGGATTCATCTCGCGGCCGCCCAGCTCGGGTCGGCGCAGCTCTTTCTGGATCCGCATGAGACCGTAGTCCGGGTGCTTGCGCGCGATTTCGCGAACGAGGTCATCGTCCGACAGGATCGTCTCGCTCCGCCGCAGCCCGTCCTCACCCGAATCCGGGTTCGGCTGGTGCGCGGATGAGGAGGGTCCGGAGGACGGCGCCGGACTGGCGGGCACGATGGGTCCGAAAGAGGCGACGGCCAGGTCGGCGTCGGTATAGGACTGCAAGATGTTCTCGAACTCGAGCAGGTCGAAGACCTCACGCACGTCGGGCGCCATGCCCGCCAGCTTCAGGTCTCCACCATGCTCGCGGATTTCCCGGATCTCGCTGATGAAGATCCCCCATCCCGCGCTGGAGATGTACTCGACCCGCGCAAGGTCCACCACCACGTGAAAACGCTTCTCACGGAGCAACGCCTGCAGGCGCCGTTCCAGATCCGGGCTGGTGGTGGTATCCACGTACCCGGAGACGCGCAGGATCGATACACCCCGGTTCTGTGCGGCCTCTTCGACGTAGACGTCGATACCCTTCATTCTCCCCCTCCTTGTCCTTCTGGGGCACGGTCGGCTCGGGCGGTCGAAGACAGCGCCTGCGCCAGCCTTGCCATACGTCTATCGGTCCCGTTTTGGGCGAACTCAAGCCTTTTTTCCCGCGTGTTAAGCCCGTTCTTCTTTAGAGTTAGGTAGACCGTGGCCGGGGTCAAACCAGGCCCCGCCTTGCGGGTCGCGATGAGCAGCTCCGCGACTCGCTTCGCGCCCAGAAGAGGCTCGGCTTTCACGACCGCCAGGATCGCGGCTTCCTCCTCGAGGCTCGCCCGCGCGAGCCCGGCCCGCGGCCGGAGGCTCTTCAGCCCCTCCTCGCCTCCAACCTCGGCGACGCGGCGGCGGTAGCGGTAGTAGGTCGACGGCGCGATCTGCAGCTGCTCGCATGCTTCCCCGACCGGCATTCCCTCCTGCTCGACGAGCCGGAAGAGCTCGCGCCGCTTCGACTCGATCCTCACCTCCGGCTGCACCTTCTCCTTGATCGCCACGAGCGTGATGTCGTCGTTCTGGAGCGCGCCGGCGGTGAATTCGTGGATTTCCCGATCGAGCGCCTCGGTGAATTCCTGGGCGGTCAGGTGGCCGTACTTCTTGATCGCCGCGAGGAGCCTGCCCTCCCCGAACTGCTCCCGCGAGGGATTCATGGCCTCGGTGATGCCGTCCGTGTAGATGACGAGCATGTCCTCCTGCTTGAGCGTGAGCTTCTCGACCGAGATGGTGCGCCGGAAGAGATCGGCGTCCGGCGCGTCGATCCCGACCGGGATTCCCTTCGGCTTCAGGAAGTAGGTCGCGTCCGATTCCCCCCGATAGAGGATCATCGGATTGTGCCCCGCGCTCGCGTAGCTCACGACGCGGTTCACCGAGTCGAGCACGACGTAGAACATCGTCACGAACATCCCCTTTTTCATGTCCTCGGTGACGAAGGTGTTCATCCGGGCCATCACGTCGGACGCGGAGCGGTTCCCGCGCGCCTCCATCCGGAGCGCGGTCCGGATCATCGTCATGACCAGGGAGCCGGGGACGCCCTTGCCCGACACGTCCGCGACCACGACGCCGATCGTGCGCTCGTCGACCTGGACGAAGTCGTAGTAGTCCCCTCCCACTTCCTTGGCGGCACGGTAGAGCGCGCCGATCTCGTAGCCCTCCAGCTCGGGGACATTGCGCGGAAGGAGGCTCTGCTGGATCTCCTGCGCGACCTGCATCTCCTTCTGGAGCCGTTCCTGCTCGACCAGATTCCCCTGAGCCGCCCGGAACTTGGCCGTGATCTCGTTGAACGCGCGGGCGATCTCGTCGATCTCCTCGTTACCCGACCCGCCGACGTCGGCCATCATCGTTCCCTCGCCGATCGCCCGCACGCTGTCGGAGAGGACCTGGATCGGCCGCACGAAGATCCCGATGAGGATCATCGAGAGGACGCAGCCGAGGAACAGGATGAGGAGCGCGATCCCCGCCAGCTCGGCGCGCGCCGCCCCGATCCGCGCCCCGATCGCGTGCTCGCTGATCCCGATCTGCACATATCCGAGCACGGTGGCGAGGGCCTTTCCCATCGTGCCGGCCCGCACCGGCTCGACGATCGTCCCGACGCCGTTGCTCACAAGGTAGGCCGGGGGCGCCCACTGGCCGCCGAGACCCGCGCCCGATCCGGACTTGAGCCCGCTTCGCTCGGTGGTGAAGAGCTCCTCGAACCGGTTGCTGCCCCACACGCGGCCCGCGGTGTCGAGCACCCGCGCCGAGACGTAGTCCGGATTCGCCTTGAGCGCGGCGCGAATCGACTGGTTCAGGAGTGTCTGCTCGATCGACATCGGCTCGGGCCGCGAGAGAACGTCCGCCGCCGGAATCGCGAGCCCGCGCGCGACGCTCCGCGCATGCAACAGGGTCTCCGCCCGGATGCTCTGCATCTGGCGTGCGTGGATGGCCGTGAAGGCGACCGCCACGAGGAAGGTCATCGCGCCGAACGCCTGAAGGGTGTACGTGAAGCGGAGCGAGCGCGGCCGCGTGCTGCCGCCGGCCCGGCGGCGCCGCCGGCCGAGGCGCTTCGACATCGTGAGGGCGTTGCCGTCGGCGCTCCCCCGGTAGCGCACCTCGTCCATGAGCTGATTCATGAGGAAGACGCCGAGTCCGCCGCGCTTTCGGGTCTCGACGTACATCTTGAGGTCCGGGCTCTTGACGTTCCTGAGGTCGAAGCTCTCGCCCTGGTCCCGGATCTCGATCGAGAACTCGCGCTGGTTTCCGGTCACGACGACTTCGATGAAGCCGCTCCGCCCCTTGTAACCGTGCTTCACGACGTTCGTGCAGGCTTCGTCGACCGCCAGCTTCGTGTTGGCGAGAACCTTCCCCGGGATCTGGATCTTCTCGCCGACCTCCTGGATGAAGTCGCGGATCTCGGCGAGATGCCGGTCCTCGGCCGGAACGCGGAGCTGGAAGCGGCGGGTCGGTCCCGCCTTCCGGATCATGGGCGGACCTCGTAGGCGGTCTCGGCGTGGGCCCTCACCGGCGCGCCTCGGACTTCATGCGCTCACGCGCTTCGAGCACGTTCCGCCGCGCGCTCTCGTTCAGGGGATCGAGGACGAGGATCTGCTCCCAGTTCCGGAGCGCCTCGCGGTAGTCCCCCGCGCTGAAGGCTTCCATGCCCTTGATGTAGAGCTGCTTGATCCGCGCGTTCAGCTCGGGCTTGGGAGTGGAGAGCCTTCTCCCGATCCGGTCGCGCCAGTCCTTGGCTTCCGGGCTTCCGGGATCGAGCGCCAACGCGCGCTGCGCGGCGGCGCTCGCGTCGGCGTATCTACCCTCCGCGAACGCGCGCGCGACCTCGTTCAGGGCGGTGAGGGCCGCGAGCTTCTTGCCCAGGTTCTGCGCCTCGGCCGCCGTCTTCCCCAGGGTGGCCTCCATCTCGGCCCAGCGCGCCTGCGCCTTCGGGTCGTCGGGGCTGAGCCTCAGGGCGAGCGCGACCTGCCCGGCCGCGTCGATCACCCGGCTCTTCGACTGGAGCGAGTCCGCGCGGGCCAGCGCCCGGGCCGACGCTCGGTCGCGGGCCGCCGCCACGTCGCGCGCGAGCACCGCGAGCGTGTCGCGCGAGACGCCGCCTTGAGCCCCGGCGCTCTGGATCCCCCGCATGAGACCCGCGGCCTCCTCGGCGTCGCCACGGAGGAGCGCCTTCCGGGCCATGTCGGCCAGAGCGACGGCGAGCCTCTTGCCGCTCTCCACCTCGATCGCGGCCTTGGCGCTCCGCTCGATCTCGGCGCGCGCGCGCCCGGAGCGGGAGACATAGTCGCGCTGTCCGGGATCGGCGCGCTCGAGCACTTGCCACAGGATGAGCGCTGTCTCCCAGTCTTCGGATCTCTCGGCGGCCTCGGCCTTCGACCGATCGCGCGCGATGTCGCCCGCGTGCCGGGCGCGAAGCGAGTCCTCGGCGGCCCGGCGAAGCTCCTCGATCCGCTGCGCTTCGTAGCGGCTGATCGGAACGCCCCACGCGAGGCGGAACGCGAACTGCTGCGTGGCCTCGACTTTTCCACTCTGGTAGGCGTAGTCGAATCCGTAGCGGCGGAACTTGAGCCCCAGGCCGAATACCGGACCTCCGTCGGAGAATCCCGCGCGGATAGCGCCCAGCCCCGCGCGCGAGAACTCGGCCCCCACGCGCGGCTTCATGCCCTCCTTGCCGCGCGTGGCGAGGTCGAGAACGAGGCTTCCCACGGAGGACGCGTTCAGTCGCCACTCGGGGCTCCCCAGTCCGATCCGATAGGAGCGGTCGAGCGCGGGCGAGGTCCCGCCCAGATCGAGAGATCCCGCCACGACGTTCTGCGCCGACACGCCGATCCGGGCGCCGCGGAGCGCCGGCGGGCGGCAGAGCAGCCCCAGATCGAGCGCCGGGGCCGATGCGGAAAGGTCGCCGAGCGTCTGACCCAGGATCTTGAACGTGGCGCCGGCCCAGATCGGGCCGCGCACGCGGCGCGCGACGCTCGCGGCGGCCGCGGTCTCGCGGTAGTTCATCGAGCCCAGAGGACGATTCTGGGAGTCGTAACCCTCGATCCCTCCGGTTCCGATCCGCGCGAACCCGAGGCCGATCCCGCCGAGTCCCGGCACCGGATAGGAGACCGCGGCCAGGTCCCAGGTGGTCTCGAACTGGAGCATGCCGTGGTGCACGAGGAACGAGCGCTCGTCCTGGGTGGCAAGCCCCGCGGGGTTCATGTAGATCGCGAGCGGATCGAGGGCCATGCCCGTGAACCCGCTCACGGCCCCGGTGCTCGGCCAGCCGGCCGGCGTGGACATGAGGTTCGACGTGCCCGCGGTCTGCGCGGACGCGCGCGCGTGCGTGCTCAGGAACGCGGCGATCAGGAGCGAGGCTGCGAGGAGCGCCCGGACGAGGCGCTTCACCGGGACGCGCCGCAAGAAGCGGCGGCTCACGACGCACCGTCTGCGCAAACGGTTTCGCCTCATCGCAGCACTCCCACCTTGATGCGCTCGCTCACGCCGGGTCCGTCGATTCGCGCGACGTAGACACCCGGCCGGACCAGTTCCCCGTTCCCGTTTCGCCCGTCCCAGGGAACCTCGTTCAGGCCGCTCGTCCCGCCGCGCCCTCCTGGGGCGAGCGACATCTCGCGCACGAGATCCCCGAGCAGCGTGTAGATGGACACTTTCACGGCGGCGTCCTGACCCAGCACGTAGGAGAGCAAGCAGGCCTCGTTCCCCGCGTGGAACGGGTTCGGGTAGCCGTGGGGCCGCCCGAAAAACGTGATGTCGCGCGACGTCAGAACGCTGAAGGGAAGCCCGCCGCCGCCCACGACGGGGACGCTGCCTCCGGTGACAACATCGACGGCGAAGACGTCGGTCGCCTGCGCCAGCGCGAACGCGACGCGCTGCGCCGCCGTCCCCGCCCGGAACGTCGCCTCGACGAAGAGCGATTCCGGAGCGTTCCCCATGGCGAGCGGGGGGCTGACCGTGAGGACGACCGGATTGGGGGCGCCCGGAGCCGGCGCGCTCTGCGCGAGAAGGGTGCCCGCCGCGTCGCGTAGGGCGATCGAGGCGATCGAAGAGGCGGGCGCCGTTCCGGCCGTGCCGTCCGAGAGGACGGTGACGGCGATCGACTGGAGAGAATCGCCGGTGGAGCTGCCGGCCACGGCCAGCGGCATCAGCTCGATCCCCCAGACCCGCACCGGCGCTCCCCCCGCCGCCACCTGCAACGGCGGGGACGTATCGATCGCGCGCACCTGGATCGCGGCGAGGGCTTGGAGCACGATGAACTCGCTGTCCGAGGAACCGACCGAGGCGCTTCCCGGAAGGCCCCACTCGGTTCCCTGGAGCGCGAGGTCCACGCGGTACGGCTGGCTCGCCATCGACGCGGGAATCGTCACGCCCGGGAAGCGGAGCGTGGCCGTGGCGCCCAGCCCCAGCGTGAAGGCGCCGCCCGTGCCGAGGCCGGTCATGACGTCGACACCGTCGGTGAGGGTGAGCCTGGATGCGGACGGATCGAGCACGAACGGCGATCCGCCTCCGTTCCGCACGTCGAGCGTGACGTCGGTCGTCTGACCGGGACGTGCCTGGCTCGGCGCGGTGGAGCGCGCCACGTACTGGAGCGCGGCCGGCTGCATCGCGTGGAGCGTGTCCGCGGTCAGGCTCTGCGCGCGCACGACACCGTCCTCGAGCCCGAAGACATCGAGCGTGGCCGCGGCGTCTCCCGGCGAGGCCGGCGAGCCGAGCGCCCCGCCGGAGAAGCTCAGGACGAGCGACTGGCCCGCGCCCACCGTGAGGGCCGCTCCCAGGGTCCGCGTGACGGCGACCGGCGGGCCGAGCTCGAGCGCCGTCGCCGGATCGAGGGCGAAGGACACATCGCCCAGATTCTGAAGCGTTATCGAGAGGGGACGCGATTGCCCCGCGCTCACCGTTCCCGGGCTGAGCGAGCCGGCTGTCGCGGCGAGGAGCGCGGGATCGAGGACGTCGACGCTGTCGGGCGCGAACGGGATCGTGTCGGTGAACGCCTGCCCTGCTTCGATTCCGTCGACGTACAGAAGCGCCGGGTATCGTCCCTTGGAGACGCTCCCCGGCACCGCGAGCGAATCGAACGCGAGGGTCGCCTGGTCGGACGCCGCGACCGCGGTGTTGGCCGAAAGCGCCGTGACGAGCGTGGTCCCGCCGAGATCGATGACGAGCCTCGTCGTTCCCCGCTGGAGCGTCGCGCTCGCGGCGCCCGTGTTCGCGACGCGCACCGTCGGGGCCGATGTCCTCCCGCGGAGGAATCGCTGCGGCGTGCCCGTGCCAGCGACCGCGACGATCGCCGCGCCCGAGACGACGCGGAAGCCGAGCGGCGTCACGCTGGACGCGACGACGGGGTTCCCACCGAACGTGACCGTCGCCTGAAGCGTCGCGTCGACGGTCGTCCCCGACGGGATCCCGCTCGACGGGACCTGCGCGGGGAACGTGAAGCGCGTGGTTGCCCCGGCGGGGATCGCGGTCCCGAGCGGCGGTGTCGGCGCCCCGGTGATGAAAGCGCCCGTCGAATACCCCACGCTCGCGCCCGAGAGATTCCCCGCGGTGCCGGAGATGTTCGAGACGTCGAACACGAGGGAGACCGTCTGGCCGAGCGAAACCGGATCGGGAGAGGCGCTCACGGCCGTCACGCCGATCCCGCCGACGCTCACCTGGGCTCCGGCGAGGCTCGGATAGAAATCGAACGAAGCGCCGGTCGCGTCGGTCCCGAAGGCGCGAAAGCTCGGTGCGTAGGAGCCTGGGGCGAGCGCGGCCGGAACCGTTGCCGCGGCGAACGCCAGGGTCGCGGTGGCCCCGGCTCCGATGGTGGCGGTCGAGGCGAGGGTCGCGGAGAACGCCGTCGCGCCGGCGCCGAATGAGAAGATCGAGCCCGCACCGACCTGGATCGTGCCCGTTCCCGTGTTTCGCGCCTGGAGCGAGAAGGCGGCGCTTCCACCAGGGACGACCGCTCCCGGCGCAAGAGAACCCGCCACGTACGCGAGCGACGGAGGCGGCACGTACGTGAATGCGTGCGATCCGGCGCCACTGCCCGCGCGCGAGACGGCCAAGAGCGTGTCGAGACCCGCCGTGGAAGGCGCGATGAGAACGACCGAGGCTTTGCTGTCGGCTCCGGTCGCGAGATCGAGCCCCGGATAGGCGGCGCTCGCGTCGGAGGCGATGAGGGTCCCGGCTTGCGCGCTCACGCCGATGAGGATCCCGGCCCCGACGAGATTCCCGAACGTGTCCCTTACGGGACCGAGGGTGATCGTCGAGGCGCTTCGTCCATCCGCGGTCAGGCTGTCGCGCGTCGCGGAGGTCGCGATCGCGCCCCCGGGAGCCGCGGGGGTCACCGTCGCGTTCCCGCCCGCGCCGCTGCCTCCGCCCGCGCGGTCCGCGCCGATCGCCACCGACTCGACGAGCGTGTCGCGGCCCATCGTCACGAACGCTCCCGCCGAAAGGGCGCCCGAGACCGGCGTCCACGTGACGGCGCCCGAGGGGCGCATCGTCACCAATGCGGTGTCAGCCGTCACGAGGTTCCCGAACGCATCGACGGCCTGCACGCTGACGCTCTCCGGAACGCCCGCGGTCCACGCGAGCGAGGCGGCCGTCACCCGGAGCGCGGCCGTCGGCCCCGGGTACGTTGCCGCGCGGATTCCGACCGCGCTCAGCGATCCCCCGCTGACGAAGACCGAATCCGCCGCGGGCGCCGCGCTGGGGGCGCGGTAACGCACCGCGAGCCGGCCCGAGGAGTTCGTGATCCCACTCTGCGATCCGGGCCCGCCCGACGTGCCGCCGATCGACTCGAGCGATCCCACGGCACTCGGCCCGCCCAGGTAGAACGTGATCGCGTGACCCTGGATCGGGTTCCCCTGCGGATCGAGCACCGTGACCGTCACGTTTCTCCCCTGCGTGGGCGTCAGGGAGAGCGAGTCGGGAGCGAGCGTCAGGCTCGCGGCGCCGGCCGGATTCACCGCGACCGGCCCGTAGGTGACCGTGGGGCGCGCGCCGTCGCTCACCTGGATCGTGAGGGGGCTCGCCTGGGTTGGGGTTACCGGGATCGGGGCGGTGCCTCCGCTCAACGCCACGGAGCCGGGCACGGTCGCGGCGCCGGACGTCACGGTGGGCGTGAGCAGCTCGCCGCTCTCGCCCGGAAGAGGGTTTCCGAACGAGTCGAACGCGTCGACGGTGAGCGTGACACCCGTGCCCGCCGTGAGGGGCCCCGCGGGACCTGAGATCGTGTAGTGGTCGATGGCGCCCGGCTGGTAGAGGATCGCGGGCTCGACCAAGAGCGGCACGCCGCTCGCGATCACGTGCACGACGCCGGTGTCGGCGACGGTCGCCGTCGCGCGGAAGTCGAGGCTGCCGCCGGCGTCCGTCGCGGATCCGAGCGCCGTCACGGTCGCCGAAACGCCGGCCACCGTGACCGCGATCGATGCAGCCGGAATGCCGGGCAGCGGATGATCCTGGCTGTCGCGGAGCGTGACCTGGACGATGCTGCCCGTGGCGCCGACCGGGGCCGGCGACCCCGCGCTGACACCGGAGCGCCCCGCGCTCACGCTCCCCGGGACGAGGCGGACGCTCACGGAGCCGGCCGAGGTGGTGTCGCGCACCGCCCGCGCGGTGACCACCGCCGTGGCCAGCACGTCGCCGCCGAAGAGCGTGCACGTGATGGCTCCCCCCGACGCGGAGACCTGAACCCCGGGGGTCGATGGGTCGGCGTCGGCGGTCACGATCGAGCCGGCCGAGGCGGCGACCGTGTACTTCTCGCCGTTTTCGACCTGGTTTCCGTTCGCGTCGTGAAGGCCGCTCGCGCCGATCGTGAGCGTCGCGACGCTGTCGGCGGCGAGCGAATCGGCCGCGGCCCCGAGCGCGATCGATGCAGCCGGAATGCCGGCGAGGAGTCGGACCGCGGCCGTGGCGCTCGCCGGGCCGCCGCCTCCCACGCGCTCCGCCGTCACCGTGGCCGTTCCCGGGCCCGCCACGACGCCTGCGCGCACGCTGCCGCCGACGGCCCCCGTGGAATCCGCGAGGAGCTGCGCGCCAGGCGCGCCCGGATCCTGATCGGTGACCGGCGAGACGAGTGTCCCCGCCAGCGTGAACCGCTCGCCGGCCGCCACGGCGTTCCCGTATGCGTCGACCGCCGTCCCCGAGACGAGCACCGAATCCACGGAGTTTGCGATCACGGTGTCGGGCGATGCGAACAGCACCATCAGGGCCGGCACGTTCGGGACCGTGTACACCGGCGCCCCTGCCGTGCCCAGGAAGGGCGACACGCCGTTCGCGTCGATCGCGCGGATGCGACCCTCCGACGTCGTGGTCCGGGTGTCGGTGAACTTGAAGCGCGCGGAATCGGCGCCCGCCGGGACCGTGATCTCGAAGATCGCGCTCGTGCCCGCGACGCTCCGGAACGTGCCGTTCGAACGGTCGGTCCACAAGGTCAGGGTCTCCGGAGCAAGGGCCGGCGCCGGGTTCCCGAAGGCGTCGAAGACCCGCACGGTGACCGTGTCCGGCACTCCCGCCGTGAGACGGAGCGTGTCGGGCGCGAGCACCATGTGATCGGGACCGGCCGGAGAGACATCGAGGCGATGACGCCCGGACGTAAATCCCATGGCTGAGTCGCTTACGGCGAGCCAGAAGGCGCCCGCGCGGCGCGCCGTCAACGACCCCGCGTACGTGCCGCCTGCGAGCGCGGCCAGGTCGCTGACGAGCTCCGGGTCGGCGGCCGCGGCGCCCACCGAGTCCGCGAACGCCACGAACCGCAACGCCGCCACGGAGCCCGGCCCGTCCGTGATCGTGTTCCCGTCCGCGTCGCGCGAGCGCGCGGTGACCGCGAACGGAGCGCCCGCGGTCGCGGAGCCGGCGGCCGTCATCGCGAGCCCGGCGTACGCGCCGTGGAGGACCGTGATGACCCCCGTCGAGTCCGTCCACACGCCCGCGCTGTCCGCGTAGGCCTTGCCGGTGCCCGGAACGTCGAGCCGGAGGGCGGTGGCCGAGCCGTTCGCCGGCACGGGAGCGCCGATCCCACCCGACAGCGTCCAATCACAGCGAATCAGGAGGCCCGGGTTTCCGTAGGAGTCGTAGCCACGGAGGAAGAGCTGAGTCGTGTCCTGGTCGGTCGTGCGCGTGAGCGCGTCGACCGGCGCGCCCGAGCCGTCCACGAGATCAACGGAGACCACGGCCCCTGCTTTGACGGCCAGCTGGACCGATGTGGAAACTTCCGCCGGCGACCCGGTGAATTGTGGGTCGCTCAGGACCTGGAACACGACGGTGTCGGGCGCGATCGTCTGCACTCGCGCGGAAGCGGACCCGCCCCCCGCGCCGTAGACGATTCCGAACGAGTCCCCGCTCAGGAACCGCGTCGCGCTCGAGAAGTGAGGCGCCCCGCCGAGGTAGACGCGAACGGTCTGACCCGAGACCGAAATCGAATCGACCCTGACGTCGGTGGACGCGACGTACCCCGCCGCGGTGGAATCCGTGGTCTGCGGCGGACTCCATCCGGTCGGAATCACGGCCTCGATGAATCCGCCGGTCACGGCATCGAAGTCCTCTCCGGCGGTGTAGGTGATCGTCCACGTGCCGGGCGCGCCGGCCACCACGGTGTCGGGAGGCGTGATGAAAGCGGTCCCCGATCCCGCGCCCGCGAGAGCGGACGTTGCGAGCAGGCAGCAGGCGCACGCGACCCCGAGCGCGACGAGGATCGAGCGCCACGTCGCGCGCGCGCGCGAGCGCCCGCGCTTCGGGAACGCACGCGGCTTTCGGTTCCGGAGTGGTTGCTGCGGCATGTGCCTCGGGTCGATGGGAGGTCTCGCTGCGCTCCTCCATTGAATCGCAGCGACTTAGCAGACATGCGGACCGCAAGAGGCATGCCACGGAGCGCCGCCGGGCGGGCCTCGCGGCGCGCGAGGAAGCGGCTCGACGACACGACCTTGCAAACGCACGAAGAGCCGGGGGTTCCGGGGCGGCCGGAGGGGTGTCCGGAACCATGCAGAATGCAATTCGACGTCGAAAATGCGGTCCTGGAGCGGCTGGAATTGGGCGGGCGGCCGAGAGTTGGCCAGGGGGGGTCTGGGGGTGCTTACGTGGGGCCCAGCGTGGCTCGCGCTACCTTGGCCGGCGAATCTCTCCCACGACCTTGGCGGAAAGCTCCGGGCGCTCCGTCACCTCGACGATCTCCGGCCCATCGGTCCGGTTCGCGAGGCCGATGAACACCACCTGGATGATCGTTGCGAGTCCCATCACGGCGAGCCCGACGTCGAACACTTCCTTGAGGCTCTGCCGCGTCGCCTCGCTCCAGGACGAGAGCCCGAGGAGCAGGAGCCCCAGCAAGAGCGTCGTCAGGAACCCGGTCAGCTTCCCGAACAGGGTCGGCCGGATCCGCACGGGACCATGGAAGAAATAGAGGTACACCGTTCCGCCGACGAGCAGCGCGTAGCGCGCGAGCATGAGCGCCGTCACCCACCACGGCACGACGCGCGCCACGAGCAGTGCCACGAACACCGCCGAATTGAACGCGACGTCGGTCAGCGGATCGAGGAGCGCGCCGACGCGTGTCTCTGCGCGAAGCGCGCGGGCGAGGACGCCGTCCAGCACGTCGGTGAACGCGCTCGCGGCGAAGAGCCAGACGACCGCGGCCCAGCGCTCCTCGTGGATCAGGATCACGATCGCCGGGATCGAGACGAAGCGAAGCATCGTGATGGCGATCGGGAGCGGCATCCGGATCACGAGCTGCGCGTCCCGGGAGCCGAGCAGGAGCCCCACGTGCGTGAGCACCCAGAAGGAGAGGAACAGGAGCATCAGGCTCGACGCGAGGAGGTAGCTCGAGCCGGCCGAGCGACCCACGTGAACCGAGAGGAGGAGCGCCGCCATGAACTGGAGCGCGAACAATCCGAGCGCCAACGTCGCGATGAGACGCACCAGCTCCGGATGCTGGGGAAGGCCGCGCGAGACACGAACGGCGCTCACGCGCACGAACCGCCAGATCGCGCTCAGCGTGTATCCCTCTTGGCGGATCTCTTCGAACAGGTCCGGGCGCGGCATGGCGCTACGGTAGGATTTTCGACCGCGGCTGTCTAGGGGTTCTGGATGGAGAGCGTCGCCTGCGCGACGCGCCGCTCCACGCCGTAGGTATCCTCGGAGAGGTTGTAGAACTGGATCGTTTCCGGGCGCGCGCGGCGGTGGAGAAGCTGGGCCTCGATTTTCACGGCTCCCTTGGCGTCGCCGATCGGAATCTCGAAGCTGGACTGCGCGCTCGCGCCGGCCTGGATGCGACGGTCCGAGAGCACCTTGGTCGCGGTCCAGGTCTCGGCGGGGTAGGCCCCCAGGTCGTTCGCGAGGAGGATCCCGAACACGGAGTGGTTCCAGTCTTGAAATGGGTCGTTCTCCCACAGGACGTGCCCTTCCTGATCGGTCGCCCGCATGCGGATCAGGAGCAGGTGCTGGTCGTTTCCGGTGGGGATGGCATGTCCCGCGCCGACGTTCGTCACGGTCGCGACCACGTGAAGCTCGTCCTCATCGCGTTTCCCGAGCTTCAGCACGAGCGTCGCCGCGTCTTGAAGCGCGGGGTTCTTGTCGGAACCCTGGAACGAATGATCGGCCACGCGCGGGCGGGCCGGACCCAGCGAGGAGATCCGTCCCGGGCTGCCCGGCATGTGGCACGACTGGCACGTGACTCCGGTCTTCGCGTACTTGGACCGCTTCCATTCCCCGAACGTGTCGCTGATCAGGATTCCATTCTGGTTCTCGTACTGGTGGCAGCTTCCACAGAAGTCCGACTTCGTGATGAACGCGCTGTACTTGGAGGTGTGATCCTTCACCGTCACGGCGTTGCGGATCGGGCCCAGGTAGGGACCCAGCTCGAGCGTCACGGGCGGAACCGACCCCGGCGGACCCGGTCCGCTGATGGCGTGGCAATAGACGCACGTCACCCCTTCAACGCTCACCTCGCGGATCTTCTCGTAGTCGTTCGTGACGAACGACTCCGTCTCGTGGCACGGCCCGCACTTCAACATGGTCAGGCCGCGCGTCTCCTTCAACGACGTGAAATACATCCGTCCGAAGAGAGGGTTGTTCTTCTGGTCCGCATGGGCATGCGGCGAGCCCACCCACTGCCTGGTGATGTCCACATGGCAGGTGACGCAGGTTTGGGCCGATTGCGGGTTCAGGGTGTTGCGCAAGAGCGGTGGCGGCGTGTAGGCCGAGACCGCCAGGGCCACCAGCGCGAGAGCCGAAACGACGAAGGCAAAGCACCGGGGGGACGGAGGCAAACGATAACGGGTCAAGGTGCCGTTCATGGTACCCCGGTCCGAGAAGAGGGGTCAAGAAGGTGCGCGAAAACCGTGCTCAGGATCGTGACGCCGGCCCGGACCGACCCCGCGACCGTGCCGGAGATCTTGGATCGGCCGACGCGGCGGCGGTAGCGCACCGGGACCTCGACGTGGCGCAGTCCGTGGCGCGCCGCCTTGACCTGCATCTCGATGGTCCAGCCGAAATCCCGCTCCCTCATGCCGAGCGCCACGAGCGCGTCGTACCGGATCGCGCGGAAGGGCCCGAGATCCGTGTACCGGACCCCGTAGAGCGCGGCGAGGAGCCGGGTCGCGATCCAGTTTCCAAACCGCGCGTGCGGCGTGAGGGCGCCGGGCTCCCGCTCGCCGAGCACCCGGGAGCCGATCACGAGGTCCGCCGCTCCGTCGAAGATCGGACGGAGCACCAGGACCGCCTCGGAGGGATCGTCGCTCAGGTCGGCGTCGAGGAAGAGCACGACGTCGGGAGGATCGGCGGCGAGCGCTTCGAGCGCCTTGAGGCAAGCGGCGCCGTAGCCGCGGCGCGGCTCGTGGACCACCGTGGCGCCTCGCTCGCGGGCGATGCGCGCGGTCGCGTCGGTCGAGCCGTTGTCGGCCACGATGACCCGGCGGACGGGAGGCGAAGGGAGCGCATCCAGGACGAGGCCGAGCGACTGGGCTTCGTCGAGGGCCGGGATGACGGCGTCGACGCGGAGCGGCGAGGCGCCCCGCGCTCCCGCGACCCTCACTTCCGCTTCAGGGCGGCGCGGGCCGCCGCGAGGCGGGCGAGCGGAACGCGGAAGGGGCTGCACGAGACGTAGTCCAAGCCCACTTCCTCGAACAGCTCGATCGAGGCCGGATCGCCGCCGTGCTCTCCGCACACACCGACCTTGAGGCCCGGTTTGGCCTTCCGACCCGCGAACGTGGCGCGTCGGACGAGCGCGCCCACGCCCGGAACGTCGATCGAGACGAAGGGATCGCACGGGAGAATCCCGGCGCGCACGTACTCCGGGAGGAAGCGGCCGGAATCGTCGCGCGAATAGCCGAACGTCATCTGCGTGAGGTCGTTCGTCCCGAACGAGAAGAAGTCGGCTTTTGCCGCGATCTCCCCCGCGAGCACGGCGGCGCGCGGCACCTCGATCATGGTCCCGACGGTGTACGGGATGCTCACCCCGAGACGATGCGTCACCTCCGCCGCGACCGCGTCCACGACGGCGCGCTGCCGGCTCAGCTCTTCCGGGTCCCCGACGAGCGGGATCATGATCTCGGGGATGACCTTCTTTCCTTCGGCGATCACGCTCGCCGCCGCCTCGAAGATGGCCTGCGCCTGCATCCGCGTGATCTCGGGGTGGAGGATTCCCAGCCGGCAGCCGCGGAAGCCGAGCATCGGATTGAACTCGTGCAGCTCCTCGACGCGGCTGAGCGTCGCCGTGAGCAGCTTCCGCCGCGCCTCGGACCCTGCACCCCGCTTCAGCCCCTTCAAATCCCGCATCAGCTGATCCCGTTTCGGGAGGAACTCGTGGAGCGGCGGGTCGAGCGTGCGGATCGTTACGGGGCAATCCTCCATCGCGAGGAAGAGCCCCCGAAAATCCGCCCGCTGGAGGGGAAGGAGCTTCCTGAGCGCGCCCTCGAACGCGCGGATCGGCTCCCGCCCCACGCGCTCCGCCTCCTTCAGCTCGCTTCGAACCTTCGGCCGCTCCGAGCGCGAGGCGTCCTTCAGCTCCGCCGTGAGCCGCTCGATCTCGAGCTTCGCCTGGCGCGCTTCCTGGGCATTCAGGATCATGGTCACGACGTGCGGGATGCGCTCCTCGGCGAAGAACATGTGCTCGGTGCGGCAGAGCCCGATCCCCTCGGCGCCGAGCTGGCGGGCGAGCAGGGCGTCGCTCGGCACGTCGGCGTTCGCGCGCACCCGGAGCCGCCGCACCTCGTCGCACCACTGCGTGAGGCGCTGGAAGCACTGGTAGAGGGGCGAGCGTTCGGGACGGAGCCTTCCCGTCAGGACGCGCACGACCTCGGAGTCGGTGGTCGCCGCGTCTCCCAGGAACACCTCCCCGGTCGAGCCGTCCAGCGAGATGAAGGATCCCTCCCGGAGGGTCCGCCCGCCGACGCGCAGCACGCGCTTCTCCTCGTCGATCGAGAGCGCCGTGCAGCCCGCGACGCAGCACTTCCCCATGCCGCGCGCCACGACCGCCGCGTGTGAGGTCATCCCTCCGGTGGCGGTGAGGATGCCGCGCGCGGAGCTCATCCCCGCGATGTCGTCGGGAGAGGTTTCGGCGCGCACGAGGATGACCCGCTCCGCCCGCCCGCGCCGGACCGCCTCGTCGGAGGTGAATACGATCGCTCCCGCGGCGGCTCCCGGGGACGCGGGCAACCCACGAGCCAGAAGCTGGTGTCTCTTGCGCTCGACCGGATCGAGCACCGGGTGGAGCACCTGGTCCAGGTGATCAGGCTCGACGCGCTCGATCGCCTCTTTCGTGGTGAGGAGCCCTTCCTCGACCATCTCGACCGCGATCCGGAGTGCGGCCTGCCCGGTGCGGGCGGCGCGGCGCGTCTGCAGCATGAAGAGGCGCCCCTCTTCGATCGTGAACTCGAAGTCCTGGACGTCGCGGTAGTGGCGCTCGAGCCTCGAGGTGATCTCCCTGAGGGAGGCGTACGCCTCCGGAAGCTCCCGCTCCATCTCCTCGATGGGAAGCGGCGTGCGGATGCCGGCGACCACGTCCTCGCCCTGGGCGTTCATGAGATATTCGCCGTAGAAGCGCGGCTCGCCGGTGGCCGGGTCGCGCGTGAAGCCGACGCCGGTGGCCGACCTCGATCCGAGGTTCCCGAAGACCATCGCCTGCACCGTGACCGCCGTGCCCAGGTGTTCCGGGATTCCGTTGAGCTGCCGGTAGTGCACGGCCCGCTCCGTATGCCACGAGCGAAAGACGGCGTCTCGCGCCCGGGCGAGCTGCTCCCGCGCGTCTTGCGGGAAATCCTCGCCGATCTCGCTCCGCACGAGCAGCTTCATCCGATCGACGATCGTCCGAAGCCGTGCTTCGTCCAGATCCGTGTCGTCCTTCACTCGCGCGCGCTTCTTCGCGAGCGTCAGCTCGTTCTCCAAGATCTCCCGGGGGACACCGAGCACCACGCCGGAGAACATCTGGATGAAACGCCGGTAGCTGTCGTAGGCGAAGCGCGCGCTCCGGCTCTTCCGGGCGATCCCATCGACTGTCCGGTCGTTGAGCCCGAGGTTCAGGACCGTGTCCATCATCCCCGGCATGGAGACCGGGGCTCCGGATCGGACCGAGACGAGGAGCGGATTCGCGGGATCTCCGAGACGGCGTCCCAGGAATTTCTCGAGCCTGCCCAGGGCCTGCTCCTCCGCCTTCACGATCGAGTCGAGAAGGCGGCCCCCTGCCTCGAAGAACTCCCGGCAAGCCTCGGTCGTGATCGTATAGCCCGGAGGGACGGGAATGCCGGCGTTCACCATCTCGGCGATCCCGGCGCCCTTTCCGCCGAGAAGGTCCCGCATGCGGGCGTTGCCCTCGGCGCGCCCGTCGCCGAAGAAATAGACCCAGCGGCGCCGCTCCGCCGCGGAGGACGTCCCCGGATCGCGGACCGTGGCGGCGTCCGTGCTCACCGGCCGACCCTCTGAAGCTCGAGCGCCGGGAGAACCTCCCCCACGGGGAGCCCTGAGTAGTTTCGCAGCACGCGCTCCTCCGGCGGCTCCAGTGTCTCCTTCTCCCCGGGGCCCAGGAGCCCGAGCTGATCCAGCGCGGCCAGAACAGCGGGCCTGAGCGCGCGGCGGCTTCCGTCCGCGATCTTGACCGCGATCCCGAGGCCTCGCGTGAGGCAGGCGGTGGCGTGCATTCCCTCGGCGCCCGCCTTCGAGACGACGGCCCCCTTCAGGGTGCGCATGAGGAGCGTATCGAGCCGCCCCTCGCCCGCCACGTGCTCGGGGTGCTCGGCCATCGCGTCCCGGATCTCGACCAGCGCGGGCACCGGCCGCCCTCGCGCATCCACGCCGCGCGCGAAGAGCGCGAACGCGCGCGCGAGGGTCGAGAGCTTCATCCGGGGCGTCGGTGCGCTGCAGCCGTCGATCGCGGGCGCCGGGTCCTCGAACGGGGTCCCCACCAGCTCCTCGAACCGCTCGAAGATGCGGCGCTGAACCGCGTGTGACGGGTCGATGTAATCTTCCAGCGGCTCCCCCATGGCGCGCGCCATGAGGAGCATCCCGGCGTGCTTTCCGGAGCAGTTGTGGCGGAGCGGCGTGGGCGTCTCCCCACGCGCGCGGAGCGAACGGGCCGTCGGCTCGTCGTAGGGCTCGTGGAAGCCGCATCGGAGCATGGCTGGATCCGCGCCCGCGGCCTCGAGGATCCGGAGCACGATCGCGACCTGCGCGTCCGTTCCGCCGTGCGACCCGGCGATCAGCGCGAGCGCGTCCCTCCCGAGCCCGGAACGCGCGAAGACTCCCGACTCCACCAGCGGAAGGGCCTGAAAGGGCTTGAACGCCGAGCGGGGAAAGACCGGAACGTGCGGCTCCCCCGCCCAGGCGAGAACCCTCCCGCGGGTGTCCACGGCCGCCACGTGACCGTAATGGATGCTCTCGGCGTGCCCTCCCCGCATGAACTGCACGAGCGGGGCGGGACCGGCCGGTGCCGCCACGTCACGATCCACGAGGGTCTTGGTCTCCGCCATGTTCGAGACGAAGCGCGCCCCGGGGGGGGCGCGCTGCCTCACCGATCGATCTGGGCCTTTTGCAGGCGGCCGCTGTAGTCGATGTAGACCGATTTCCACTCGGTGAAGGCGTCGATGACCGTCGGTCCGCCCTCCCGATGGCCGTTTCCGGTCTCCTTCACGCCTCCGAACGGAAGTTGCACCTCCGCTCCGATGGTCGGGCCGTTGACGTACGTGATCCCCGCCTCGATGTCCCGGATGGCGCGCATCGCGCGATTCACGTCCGTGGTGTAGATCGAGGAGCTGAGCCCGAAGGGGGTGCCGTTCAGGACCTGGATGGCTTCCTCCAGCGAGGAAACCGTGATCACGGAGAGCACGGGTCCGAAGATCTCCTCCTGCGCGATCCGCATCTTGGGCGTGACGCCGTCGAAGATCGTGGGCCTGTAGAACGCTCCCTCCGAAAGAGCGCCGTCTGTCGCGGGCGCCCCTCCGGTCACGAGCGTGGCGCCTTCGTGCTTGCCGATCTCTACGTAGGAGTGAACGCGGTCGCGCTGGGCCCTGTTGACCAGGGGCCCCACTTCCGCCGCGGGATCGAGGCCGTCCCCCAGCTTGAGCTTGGAGGCACGGTCGGCCAGCCTCCGCACCAGCTCGTCGTGAACCTCCCTCATCACGATGAGCCGGCTCGTCGCGGTGCAGCGCTGTCCCGTGGTTCCGAACGCGCCCCAGAGGACGCCTTCGAGCGCCAGATCGAGGTCGGCGTCCTCCATCACGATCTGCGCGTTCTTCCCGCCCAGCTCGAGGGAGACCCGCTTCAGCGTCTTGGCGGAGCGCTCCGCGATGACCTTGCCCACGTCGGAAGACCCCGTGAAGGAGATCATCTTCACGTCCGGATGCATGACGATCGGAGTCCCGACCGCGCTACCGCCGCCGTGCACGATGTTCACGACCCCTTCGGGGACCCCGGCCTCGACCAGGATCTCGATCAGGTGGTGCGCCGAGCCCGGCGTGTCGCTCGCGGGCTTCAGGACCACCGTGTTTCCCGCCACCAGCGCCGGGAAGGTCTTCCACGAAGGGATCGCCATCGGGAAATTCCACGGCGTGATGAGCCCGCAGACGCCGAGCGGCTGCCGAATGGACATCGCGAACTTGTCCGGCAGCTCCGAGGGCACCGTCGCGCCGAAGAGCCTCCGGCCCTCGGCGGCGATGTAATAGGCCATGTCGATCGCTTCCTGGACGTCGCCCCGGGTCTCGGCGAGGACCTTCCCCATCTCGCGGGTCATGAGACGGGCCAGCTCTTCCTTCCGGTCGCGCAGGATCTCGGCGGCGCGGAAGATGAACTCAGCGCGGCGCGGGGCCGGGACGAGCCGCCAGGAAGAGAAGGCGCGCGCGGCGGCCTTGACGGCCTCGTCGACGTCCTCGGGGCCCGAGTCGGGGAACGTGCCGACGAGATCGGAGCCGCGGGCGGGGTTCCGATTCTCGAAGGTCTTGCCCGAGCGGGACGGAAGCCACTTCCCTCCGACCAGGTTGAGATAATCGCGATGGGATGAATCCGAGGTGCGGGACCGGCCCTGAGAAAGCGTCGCCGGGGTTGCGGTGGGGGCGCTCATGAATTCCTCCGAGCCGCCCGACGTGCGGAACGGCCTTCTAGCGAATGACGACGAAGTGTCCCTTGATGTGGCGACCTTGGGGCGATTCTACCTGATAAATGTAGATTCCCGAGACCACCTTTCGGCCGTCCGCGTTCTTCAAGTCCCACTCGAGGTCCCCGGTCACTCCGCCGGGATTGGCGTTCGGGTTCTGGACCAGGACCCGGACCAGTTCGGCGTTGGCGGTGAAGATCCTGACCGTCGAGCCGGCCGGGAGGTGGATGAAATGAACGCGGTTCTCGCCCGGAAATGGGTCCCACTCCGCGGAGCCCCGGAACGGGTTCGGCACGACGCCCACCCGCTCGAGATTGTCGGCGGGCGGCGTGGAGGGCTGGACCGTGACGATCTCGCTCGAGTCGATGGCGCTTTCCGTGAAGTCGTTATTGGTCGCGTGAATGGTGTCGATCGAGGTCACCGCGTACATCGAGGTAAACCCCGCGAGGTTCGCCCGATCGGCGAATACCCAGCAGCTGTCGCAGTTGTCAACCGGCGCGCCGGGAGGGTAGTCGAGGAGGTATCTGCCGCCCGAGAAGTTGTTCCGGAACCCCTTGAAGAAGATCCCGGTGCCGTAGAAGACGAAGTGGCTCGGGTCGCATGGCTCCCCGGTCGAAATGCAGGCTTCGGTGACCGTGTTCCTGGACTTGTGCTGTCCGATCAGCTCGAAGGGTGTGGGGGTGATCCCCTTGATCGTGCGGCGGACCCGGTACCCGGTCCAGACGCTGTCCGTCTCCACCTGCGCACCGGTCCAGATGAGGATGACCGTGTTTCCACCCGTGAGGCGAAAGAAGGCCCGGACTGTGTTCGGGCTCCTCGGAGGCGGAATTTGGGCGCCCGCGGGAGAGGTGACCGAGAAAAGGGCGCCTGCGACCAGCAGTATTCGGAGCGCAACCGCTGAACTCTTTGCTGAGAAAGGCATTAACGATCCCTTCGTACGCAAGTCTGCCCCGGCGGCACGGTACCGATTCAAATTGGCTAATTGGGGGGGAAGAGCTATGTTCCAGCCCGTTGGGAAAGCCCGGCTGGGCGGACCCGGCGCCCGCCTCCCTGCCCAGGTCCCATCGCGGGCCAGACTAGGTCGGCGTAGAGCCCAGGTCAAGGCAATTTTAAACCACGCAAACGGCCGTAAGTTCCAAAAATCGCTTGACACTGCGGGCCTCGGTCCCGTATACTCTATCAAGTAATTTGATGACGTTCACTCTTCCCATTGTGAGACCACACTTCAATTTAGCTCGGCCAGAATCACGATGACTAAGGAGGTGATCGGGCTCGGAGTATTGTGATCCTTATCCTCTTGAGGGTGTCTTCTCGCTTTTACCTGCGTTAGAGAGGAGATGAATGGAATGAAGAGATTACTAAGCATTGTCGCGATCCTGTTCCTGGCGACTTCGATGCTGCCAGCGAAGGGGCATGCCCTGCTCCGAGGCGCGTTCGACTTCATCAGTGGCACAGGGTCCGATCCTTTCGTCAGAGGGAAGTTCGGCCCAGTGCTCAGGGGCGGGATCGTGACCGGGACCGGAACCGCCGCGAGCCCGATAAGGGAGCGGTGGGTGACATTCGTCACGCTGAGCTCGGCCGTGGGGAGCGAGAGCGTCGGCGAGATCTACCTGCTCAGAAACCAGGACCAATCGTTCGCCAGGGGCAACCCCGCCGAGCCGTTGGAAGTGGACCTGACGGGCGCGGTTTCTTACATCGATCCGGCCTGGTCCAAAGACGGCAAGTGGCTCGCCTACGTTCAGACGGACAACAACGTCAGCGAGGCGAGCATCTACGTACAGCAGTTCGATACCGGCACCGCGACCGGTGCTGTGCCCTTGGGAAGCCCGATCCTCATCGCCGATGGCAGCGGCGGCCTTCACCACCGGCACCCGGCGTTCAACGGCGCCGCCACGCAGATTGCATACGACTCCGACGCGAGCGGTCCCTCGATCGACCTTTGGACCGTGGGCGTCTCGCTGGACGCGACGGCGCATACGGGGACGGTCAATGAGGCTTCGCGCGTCCGCCACCAGGTTGGGCTCGATGCCGATAACAACCTGCTCAACGCGAAGGCTGAATTCAAGCCTGCCTTCAGCCCCGACGGCACGAAGATCGCGTACGTGACGAATCGGTTCGGATCGTTCCAGATTCAGATCGCGACCATCACGGCCGACGGCTCCGGCGAAACCAACACGGGCGCCGAAGTGAATCCCGCGCTCGTGACCCACGACAATCCGTCCTGGTCGCCCAACGGCCTCGAGCTCTACTACGACGCGCCGGCGAACGAAGACCCGGCGAATCCTCAGGACATCTGGAGAATCACCCTCGCGACTGGACAGAAGTGCAACATCTTCATCGATCTCGCGGGTGACGTCGATCCGGACGTCTCTCAGTACACCAACGTCACGCGTGACGGTCTGCCCTACAACTTCTTCACGTTCATCTCTCAGGCGAACGGGCTCGGAGTCCAGGTGTGGCTGGCCGAGGCCATTCAGAACTGCGTGCCGGCGTTGGCCGTGCAGGTCCAGGCCAACCCGAGTCAGATCGACATCGATCAGGGCACCGACACGGACCTGATCAAGACGACCATCTCCTTCCCGCTCTCCATCAGGTCGCTTGGCTACGCGTGCCGGGCGTCCAACACCGGCGGTGAAGGAATCAGGACGCGGAGAACCATCATTCCCAGCCCGACGCTGATGGGACTGAGGATGCCAAGCACGCCCGACGACGATTCCGACTGCACCAGCATGGCATTCGATGCTTTTGGTGTCGCGGACTCGACGACCTGCTCCAGCATCATCCATGACTTCGTCGGTGACGGCAGTTTTGGATGGTGGTCTTTCGTCGATGACACGACGGTCGTCACGCCGCCCACGACGAAGAACACCAAGCTGATCTTCAACTGGAATCGGCGGACCATCCAGGCCCAAATCGTGGCTCTCGGACTGGTGAACAAGTACGTTCCCTTGACGTATCGCGCCTACACGAACACCACGGGCCGTCAGCTCCTGGGCTTCGCGTACGTCAAGCTGGCCAAGGCTAATTACCAGGCCGGCAGCATCGTGTTGGAGCAGAACTTCCCGAACCCGTTCAACCCCGTGACGAACATCAAGTTCGCGGTGGATAAACCGGGTAATGTCGAAGTCCGGGTCTTCAACGTGCGCGGCGAGCTGGTGCGCACCGTCGCCAACGGGTGGTACCCGCAGGGTCTGCACGCCGTCACTTGGGATGGCAAGACCAGGAGCGGTGGCCAGGCTCCCT
This sequence comes from Candidatus Eiseniibacteriota bacterium, assembly GCA_963724515.1. Lineage (GTDB taxonomy): Bacteria > Eisenbacteria > RBG-16-71-46 > SZUA-252 > SZUA-252 > WS-7. The sequence goes on from CAVRUU010000002.1 coordinate 37,196, forward strand.
CGGGTGTCTACTACATCCGGGCGAAGTCGATTGGTGGCAGCGACGTGATCAAGGCGGTACTCGCGAAGTAGTCCATTCGCGAATCGAAGCGGCAAGGGCCGCGGGGCGAAAGCCTCGCGGCCTTTTGCGTTTTCTCCTGGCTCGAAATGAGCGGGGTTCCCTGGGGGCTGCGCCAATCCGAGTCGGATCGCCAAGGTCCGACCTGTTCGAGGCGGGCGTGGTGGATCCGACCAAGGTGACGCGGTCGGCTCTCCAGAACGCCACGTCGGCTGCTTCCTTGCTGCTCCCGACGGAAGCGCTGGTCGTCGAGATCCCCGAGAAGAGGAAGGCGGCTCCCGCGGGCCCGCACGGCGGCGGCGGTGGCGGCGGCTACGAGGACATGTATTTGTTGGCGAACCCCCCGAGCGGGTCAACCCTGCGGCGGGGCTTTTCGCAGTGCGGCGTCAGGATGTTGCGCCTGCCCCGGCATGGGTGGGCGCAGCGTTAGGCTCGAGCGCCCGCTACCGCTTCTTCTTCAGAACGGCAATCTGCCCCGCGTGGTAGAGGTCGTGCTGGATGACGCCGTGCAGGAGCTGGTAGCGGGTCGAGTACTTTCCGGTGGGCGATGCGTCCAGCTGCTCATCCCGGACGCCGGCGGCGGTCTCGCGGAGCTTCATGTGCCCCGCGCGGAGCGCGGACAGCGCGCGTTCCCAGGCCGCCTTGGTCTTGTCCTTGACGGGGGGCCAGTTCTCCTTCGACGTGATATCCGGGCTCTCCCCGAGCAGCCGCCGCCGTACGACGTCTTCCCACGTCGTGATGTGGAGAACCAGCTCCCAGATGCTGTGAGCCCCCGGAATCGGCTTCTTGAGCGCGCGCTGGTAGGTCACGCCCGCGAGCACTTCCAGAACGGAGGGCCCGTGCCACGCCTCTCCTTCGAAAGCCTTCGTGAGCTGATCCAGGATCCGATCGCGCTCGGACATCAGGGCAGCGTCGGCGACGCGTTCACGTACTCGAACGATCTCCTCATGATGTTGACGGCGTCCGCGTCCTTCAGGAAATAGAGCGGGAACGTGAAGATCGCGTAGCGGCCAAGCGCGGCGCTTGGCACGTAGCCCTGGTTCGGGCTGGCTCCGAGGTCATGCGACTGGCCGAGGAGCCCGCACGCAAGCCCCTCACGGGGTGATGGTCCGCCGTCCTGGTCGGCGCCAACTCTCACACCATGGTACGTGTAGAGCACCTGGATGATCGGGTCCGCCGGGTTCTCGAAATTGAAATTCTGGATGGGCCGGCATCCGAAGTTCTGGGCCATTACCCAGCCCTCGATACCCGCCAATCCGGGGAAGGTCCGCTGGTCCCGGGAATTGAGATCGGCCACAAAGGGATAGTGGTTGGTGTTCCACTTGAACGACACCTGGCCGGGCCCTGGGGTAGCCGGATACTGGACTCCGGTCCCCGTGTTCCCCGTATCCACCCGCGCCGTGTCGAACCCTAAGCCGATCGCGGTCGCGGTGGGTATCCCCCGCACGAAGTCGAAGGCCCCCGCCGCTCTTCGGCCCTCGCGGCTCTGGACCGACCGGTCGATGCCCATGTACATGCGTGGGAAGATCGTCTGGTTGAACTGCGGCGTGCCGGGCGGATAGGTAGTGCAAATCCCCCCGGGAACCCCGTCGTACGTCTGGTTGCCGGGGAGCCCCGTCGTCGCTTGAGCGACGCTCCAACCGGTCAGGATCAGGGTGCCCCCCGCCCGCAGGTAGCCTTGAAGCTCGCTGTAGTCCCCTCCCGCGACCGACCGGAACAGGCCCGTCGCGAGACTTCCCCCGTTCTCGGCGTCCGTGGTCCACACCACGGTCGTGTACTCCGCGAGGTTCCTGGCCTCCGGCTGCTTTCGCCTGTCGATGCCTCCGGCGGCCTCGGCGATCGTGTCCCACTCCGTGTACGGGATCCCGTATAGATCGAAGATGGTGATCAGAGGACCCTGACCCGTGTCATTCCGTTCCGTCCACCACCGGGACTCCAGATCGTCCGTTGGACGACTCCCGTTTCCAAGGGTGGGATCCGAGTCGTCCACGAACAGGATCTTCCGCGGCGCGCCCGGATCCTTGAACGACGGATGCACGATGAGAAGCGGCACGGTGATGTTCGTCGTGAGCCCGCCGTCGTCCACCACCCGCACATAGAGGAAATGATTTCCCGGAGGAAGCTGACTGGGCTGGTACGTGGCGCCGGTCGATCGAATGTCGATCCCCGGGAACGAGCTGGTATCGTCCATCGCATACGTGAACCCGACGATCTCTCCACCGTAGGACTCCGCGTTCGCCGTCCAGGAGAAGCTCACGGTCTCCCCCTCGAAGATCTGGAGTTGCTTCCTCGCGTAGTCGTCGGGGCCGATGGCGGGATCCAGGCACCGGTTCAGGATACTGCTGCAGACGTTGAGCACAGGTCCCGCGTTTCGACTCGTGACCGTGAAATGCCGGATATTGCGGACAAAGACCAGGTCCTTCTCCGTGGCTCCCGCGATGTCCACCGCGCGCTCCGCGAACACGTATTCGCCTGGGGTCACGTTCCGGAAGCGGGTCTTGAGCGCGCGGATGCCCTGCCATTTCCAGTCGCCATTGGGCGCCGGCAAGCTGTCGCTGACGGCCGCGCGGATCATGTCCACGTACACGTTCGGACTGAAATGGGGCAGCGGTGGATGCGTGGGAGGGGTGGCGAGGTCCGCGGTCCCGTCGACGCGCAGAAGCAGATACTGGAACGAATCGACCGGCACCCTTCCGCCCGTTTCTCCGCCGTCGGGGTCGAGTCCGGACCACTCATACGTGAAATTGGGGCCGACGACCGGATTGAACGCCGCGGGACCCTTCTCGATCCTCGAGTTCGGCGGAAGCGTTTTCGCGGAGAAGGCCCTCGAGGCGGGCGACCTGTCGATCCTGCCGTCGTTGTCCTCGGCCGCGACCTTGAAGACGTGAACCTTCAGCTCCCGGACGGGGTCCACCAGGAAAAGGAGGATCGTGTCCTTGGATACCGTCGTCCTCCACTCGTTTGACGGACGCAGGGTATCGTCGTCGACCGCGTAGTGGAACCGCATGACCTCGCCGTCGTCATCGTAGCCGCTCCAGTAGAAGTGAACGCGGAACGTGGTCGTGTCGTACTGGACGGGCGCGTAGGTGAGCTCGGTCTCGGGATAGAGCTTATCGGGCGTTGGAGGGACGACGGGGCCCTTGGAGCAGCTCGTGCCGTTGTAGATCGCCACGAGCGCGAGGAAGATCAACCCGAAGTGCCGGATACGAAATGGAGGCTTCAATGCACTCGCTCCTTCACGGTCGGCGTGTCGGTCGGCTTGTGGGGGACACGAGATCAAAATAGAAGATTTTCGAGCTGTCGGACACGAACTCGGCCCGGTCGATGGCCCAGACCTCCACCGAGTGGGGGTTGCCCGGCGCCAGGTTGGCAAAGGTAGAGTCGGGAATGAAAACGCTCGTCGGGGGATCGCCCGTGAACACGACGTTGCGGGTTTGAGTCGCGTCGAGCTTGATTCGAGCGTTCTTCACCACGCCATCCTCCACATCGTGGGCGTACCAGGTGATGAGCCTGCCTGGTTCGAACGGGAAAACGGGTCCGACACTCTCTTCCACGCTCAACGAATCGATGAACGGCCGGTAGTTGCAATTGAACCGAAATGCCGCCTTCGTCCCGTCTCCGCGGTTCGAGCAATCCCGTGACGCCGCGAGCATGTACATGTTGAAGCCGGCATCGAGCGAATCCAGCACGAGATTGCTGAATCCCCTCTGCCGGAGGGAATTGGGCTCGTTCGTCTTGAAGGGGATGGGCGGGCTCCCGGGTATCTCGTTGAGGAATCCGATGACGTAAGGCTCACCGAGGTTGCGGGTGCCTCCCCGCAGCTCGAGGGAGTACCCGTTGATGCAATTGGACTCGGGCAGCGGATTGTTCACCCTCCCGGGTCTCCCCAGATCCTCGCCATCCCAGGCGAACCAGACCGTGGACCTGTAGGGCACGGTGTCCCCCTCGCCGAACGGGACGACCACCGATTCGTCCACGAGGTCCCCGCCCAGGAAGGGTGGATGGTAGAAGCCGTTGGGTCCGCCCTTCGGCGTGAACCAAGTCTCGGGATCGTGGTTCACGACGAAGAAGAGGTTCGTCTTCCCGACCGCCAGCGCGTTGTCCACGGCGGTGATGGTGAGATTGTAGACCCCGCTCGCGAGGCCCACGGAGTTGACGTCGGTCGTGTCGTTGAATACGGCGAACGTGTCGGCCATCAACGGGCTCGAGACCGTCCCCACGTCGAACTTGTAACGGATCACGACGCCGTCGGAGTCGTCACCGGTCCAGGAGACCCTGAAGGGCTGGCCGTCCGACAGGGTGTCGATCACGTAGCCAAGCCGTGCGCTATCGCTGGGTAGGGTGCCGGTGAACTGCACCCGGGGCCGGATCGTTTCAGCCTTGAACGTCGTCCGATTGAAGATCGCGGAGCTCGGATCATGTTTGCCCAGGTTGTCCACCGCCCTGATGTAGAACGTGTGATACCGGGTGAATCCGATGATGGTGGACCCGCCGGTGATGTCAGTGGAATCGTTCACGGTCAGGTCGAAGATGCTGTCCGTCTTCGTCGTGAAGTGGAAGTGCCCCGCGCTCGAATCGTCGAACGCCCACAGGTAGCCGGCCACGTATCCATCCGGATCCTCCCCGCGCCAGTAGAGGTGAACGCGGTAGGAATAGCTTACCCCGGTAGCCGTCGGGTGGGCGACGGTGCTGTCGAGGGGGGCCGCGACCAGGAACGTGCGCGGCGGCCGGTTCCGGTCGACGCGAAGCGGGTCCTTGGCGCAGCCGGCGAGCATCGCGAGCGCGGCCACGGGCACGGCAATGCATGCCAGAGACAACGCGGTTCTCCGCAATGGCATTCTGCTCTCTCCGAGGAGATGGTGACGCCGGCAGGTCATCTCGGGCACGGGGTCTTGGGGACCCGCTGAAACTAGCAACCCCGCCAGGGGCTGTCAACGAATTTTGTAGGGAAACGAGAAGGGCCGCCGGGGTTCCGGCGGCCCTTGTCTCGTTGAAACTCTACGGCTGGATCGACTACCGAACGATAGCGATCTTGAGACCGTTCAGGCTCTCGCTGCCATCGCCGTACTTCACCTTCACGAAGTACACGCCGCTGGCCAGGTTTCTGCCATCGCTCGACTTGCCGTTCCAGTGAACCTCGTTCACACCCTGCGTGGCGTTCTTCGTAATCGTCTGCACGAGACGGCCAGCGACGTCGAAGATGCGCACGTCAGCACGGCCGTTCTTCGCCGAAAGGAAGCGAATGACCGTGCTCGGGTTGAACGGGTTCGGGAAGCTTCTGTCCAGTCTGTTGGCAACCGGCGGAGCTCCCGCGACATCCACCGCCGACAGGACCTTGGTCGCATCCTGGAGCGGATAGAGCGGACCGTACGTGCCCGTGCTGAAGCCCGTAAGGGTAGCCCAGTTGCCGTACTTGTTGGCATCCGTCGGGCACGGCCAGCAGGAAGCCGTATCCGCTGTCGTCCTCGGTCCACGGCAGCTCGTCAGGAACTTGTAGAGCACCTGAGCGCGCGTGTCGATCAGGTTCTGGCCACCCTGGCGAATGAACTGGATCGAGAAGCCGTAGCCCAAAGCCTTGTTCCGGTCGTGATCGTTCAACACGTCACGCTCGGTCGAATAGGAGACGCCCGCGACGTTCGTCACAGAGGCGAACGTCGGGTAGGTCGCGGCATTCGAAGCATCGCCGCTTCCAACCTTGGTCAGTGCGTCAAACCGGTTCGGCGCCGGGCAGGTCCCATCTACGAAGTAGGTGTACCCACCGGTGAGCGCGGGACCCGACGCAGGATTCGCGAACAGATCCGTGACGAGCGGGAGCTGGACCGACGTGTTGCCGTTCCAGGCATTCGGAGCCGCTGCGACACCAAACACGGAACTCGACAGTAGATTTTCGTTCGGATGAGGCACGCCGCTCACCGTCAACAGTGAGCTGAAGAAATCGTCGCCCGAACCGAAGATGCACCGGTCTCCGCCGTCGGTACCCGGGGTGGGAGCTTCCCACCACAGCTTGATGAGCTTCGCGTCGGACTCTTCATCGACAACCGTCGTCGAGGTGTGCGAAGACTCGATCATGAGGCGGTACCAGATGGCCAGCGAGTCCTTGATGCTGTACTCGTCCATATTCGGGAAGTAGTTGCTCAACCGGCCGGCGCGGGTTCCTGCGAACTCGTGCCCACCGATGTGACCGCCCTCTTCCAGACCCTGCAGCGTACGGTAGCGGTCGGAGCGGACACCCAGCGCGCGCAGTGCCTGCACGGTCGCGTGGCTTCCGAAATTCCACCGCGTGTAGCTGCCGTCCAGATCGAGGAGCGGCGTATTGGTTCTGCCTGCCAGTTGGGTTCCGCCGGCGCCAGCTGCGTACACGCCCGGCAGAACGTTGAACTGGATGATATCCGGGGCAACGATCGAGCTGCCCGGAAGCGTCGGAAGATCCTCAACCTCGCGGGCCAAACCGTCCGTCGAGAATTGATAAGAGGTTCCGCCGTTGATATCGACACCCTTCCAGTAGTACTGGACCCGGGTTCCGCGAGGCAGGAAGGCCAACTGGCTGTAAAGCGTCTTCCCGTTCACGCTGAAGCCACCCGGAAGTGACGTGCCGGCCTTGTCGCGCGGCGGCCAGTTCACCCGGTATTCACTGTCGATCAGAGTGGTGTCGCCGGCGTTGATCCCGACCGCGTTCGCGTCGAGCTCGCTCGAGTCGAACGGGCTCCAGGTCTTGCTCGCCGGATCGAATATGCGGTAGATGATGCGCGGCTTGTCAAAGGCCGCCACGAAGTTCGGATTCGTGTGCGCGATGGTCAGACCAAAGTTCACACTCTTGTCGAACCCGTGGTGCCAGTTGACGCCCTTACCGTTCTTCCGGAGTCCCGTCGCGACGGCCAAAGTGATCGAGTCGCCGAGCGGGCTGTTGAAGTTGTCATGCACGGCGCCGTTAGCCGCGCCGGTGTCGCTGCCTCGCAGGCCGGGCCAGCACGTACCCGCTGTCACCGTGCCCGCGTTGCAACCGACGCCTGCCAACGTCCCGTCCACGAACATCGACTGAGCGACCGCGCCGACGAACACGCCGAAGATCGGCGCCGGCACGCCCGTCACGATCTCGAGACGGAAGTTGTCGTACAGAATCCCGTAGATGACGTCGCCGCAGTTCAGATGGTCGGCGGCGAAGAACGGGATACACTGCAAGATGTAGCGGATCTGGATCGAGTCGGCCTGGGTCGCCGCGGCCAAGTCGCCGAACTGCGTGCCCCAGGACTGCCTCGCGCCCGTGTTCACACCGCCACCCGCGTCCGTGTCGTTCCAGTTACCCCAGCTTCCGAGGGCGAAGATCCGGTACTCGGCCTGCTGGACGTATCCCTGGTTTCTCGGCAAGTCGAAATAATCATCCCACAACGCCAGCACGGAAGCCGTTCCGGCCGGAATCGGGAACGAACAGGTCACCACCGAGTTGTACTGGTTCGGCACCGTGTGGAAGTTCGCCGCGTTTCCTCCCTCGAAAATGAGGTCGGAGGAGGCGCTCTTCGGCACGCAAACGTCAGGAGTCGGCAGGAGGTTTCCGGAGACGAGCTGCCAGAGACTTCCTACTCCGGGCGCCACGCGGGCAGAAACGATCGGAGCTCCTGCCGTACCGACGAGAACCTTGCCCCCAAACGCGTCGGTGAAGGCCGTGGCCGCTTGGTCGGTGTAGATCGCACCGTTGTCGCTGCTGGCAACGTTGTCGATCATCGCACCATGACCTTCGGGCCAGAGACCGTCTTCAGACGAATAGAGGCAGTCGGCCTTGAACACTATGTAGAGTGCCCTGTCGGCCGCCAAGAACGAGAACGAGGCGCCGGTCACCGTGACCGGTCCCGTACCCGGGTTGCTGGAGATGTTGAACGGCGCCCCAGCAACTTGTCCGGTGCCGGTCGCACCCACCGTGGCCGGGGTGATGCTGCCAGTCCACTGAATCAGATATGCCCCAGCTCCGATGATCCCGTCCAACACGCTTCTGGAGTTTCCGATCGGGTCGGCACCGCCGCCGCCGCCGCCGATCACCCAGACGTAGTCGTAGTTGAACTCGGCGCTGAAGTTGTAGTTGAGGGTCAAATTGTAGTTGCCGCCGTGAGCACCTGTGTCGATGTAGAGAATCTGGTAGGTGATGTTCGGATATCCGTACTTGTTCACCCAGTTGCCGTCGTACTTACCGCACCAGATCATCCTGGTCCCGTTTAGCGCGGGAGGGCAGAGGTTCGTGCCGGTTCCTGTGGTGTTGCAAGTCGCGTTGTCCGACACATGCCACAGAGCCTCGCTCAGCGAATTGTCGCCGACGGTATACGGTCCGACTGTTCCGGCCGTGTAGGTGTCGAGCGAATCCGCCTGCGGAGAGGTCCTGGGGACCCACGTACTGGCCGCACGTTCAGCGCACGCGCCAGGATAGAGGAACCAGGTGGTCGTCGCCTGGGACTGCTTGATCAGGTTGCCGCTCAGCGTCCCCTGATAGTTGCCGCCTGTCCGGCTCTGCCAGACTCCCGCGTGATTCTCCAGCGAGATCGGCTCCGAAGCCTTGGGCGGATCCTTCAGCGGGTCATTCGAAACCGCGGCCAGAGTGGGCATCGCCCACAGGCCGAGTGCCACGAGACCCAACATGGCAAATAGGGTTTTCCGCATTTTCACATCCTCCTTAGCGTTTCCTAACTAGGAGTCCAATATCGGGAGGACAGTAGCTGGAACTTCAAAACACGGGATTCGGTACAACGAGTTGAGTCTGGAGTTGAACACTGAGGGCACCCACTCGACGGGACAGTTCTCGAGGGTTGCTGGGCGTCCTCCTTCCAACATTCACCTACCTCCTTTCCTCGTGTATTTGTATTGGGTGTTCTGATTTACGTTCTGATTTACAAGGCTGAAACGAGAATCTGCTGTATGCGTCGGAGTCTCTCTCACCCCCTTTGTAGCGTCGTTCTCTCCAAGCGAGATTGGCTGTAACGTATTTTAGGGCATAAACAAAGAACGCCGCCCCGTCAGGCAGATGTCAGCTTCGCATTCGCTGTTGTTTCAGTTGCTTGGGACGGTAGCGGCTGTGTGGAAGCAAGTTATTTTGCTTCCATGTACTCGGCTAGTATACCAAAAAAGCCGCTAATGTCAAACGGTTTTTTGACCTGGAGCGCTTGGGAGGGCCGAGAATTCGGCGATTCGGATGAAGGTCTGACGCACCCCTTCGAGGATCGCAAGGCGCCGTTTTCTGACAACCGGCTCCTCGGCCATGACCATGACAGCCTCGAAAAAGCGGTCGATCGCGGGCTTGAGGCCTAAAAGATGCCGCAAAATGGAGCGGTAATCGGGCTCGGGGCTCTGCAAGAGCGTCTCCACCGCCTGGCGGGCCATTTTCGTCTCCAAGTGCAGGTCCGCTTCCGCCTTGTCGCCGAACGCCTCGGGACGCTCCGCCAGCGGTTGCCCCGAAACCGAGACCTCCCCGGCGGGGGCGGAGCGGAGGATGTTCGCCGCCCGCCTGTAACCGATCATGAGCCCTTCGAAATCCTCCGTCGTCCGGATCGCCTCGATTGCCTTGGCGCGTGCCAAGACGTCGAGGGGGTCCCCGGGCCGCACCGCCAGCACCGCGGCGGCTGTATCGTAAGGGATCCCGCGCTCCTCCAGCGCGCTCGCCACCCGCTGGGTCCAGAACTCGGTGAATTCACCCTGTCCGGCCGAGGCGACACCCGCCCGGTCGTAAACGCCTCCGAGCCACCCCGCGAGCGCCATGACGTCCGCGCGTATCCCCTTCTCTAGGAGGATCCGGACGATCCCGTTCCCCGCCCTGCGCAACCCATACGGATCCTGAGAGCCCGTGACCGAAAGCCCGGCGCGAAAGCCCCCGACGACCACGTCGAGGCGATCGGCGACGGCCAGGATGGTCCCCTCGATCGAGGAGGGAAGCGGATCGCCCGGGCTCCGCGGCAGGATGTGCTCCCGGATCGCGCGGACGACTTCCGCGGGCTCACCCTGGGCGGCCGCGTACTCTGCCCGGCCACGCCCTCGAGCGTGGCGAATTCCTTCCCCGACCGGATCATCTCGGTGGCCAGATCGGCCTTACTCAAGTAGGCCGCGCGGCTCACGGCGCCCCTCGCCTTGGGCGCGATCTGGCGCGCCAGCTCTTCCGCGACCTGCACGATTCGCTGCGTTCGGTCGTAGACCGATCCCAGCTTCTCGTGCCAGACGATCTGCTTCAGGTCCTGGACCTTCCTCTCGAGCCCGGCCTTCCGGTCGTTCTCCCAGTAGAATCGCGCGTCCTCCAGGCGTGCCCGGAGCACTGCTTCGTTTCCGCGGCGGATCGCGTCGGCGCCCTCGCCTCGGCCGTTTCGGATCGCCACGAAGTGGGGCAGGAGCTTCCCCGACGCGTCCTCGATCGGGAAGTAGCGCTGATGAGCCCGCATGGCGGTCACCACGATGGGTTTCGGCAGCTCGAGGTAGCGCTCGTCGAAATGGCCCAGGATCGCGTCCGGCCACTCGATCAGGTCGGCGACCTCCTCCACCAGATCCGAGTCCGCGACCGCCCTGCCCCCCTTGGCCCCGGCGGCCTCGGTCACGAGGGTCCGGACCTGTTCTCTCCGCTCCGACGGGCTCGCGAGAACGCCGTGGTCGCGAAGCGCGTCCGGGTAGCCGTCGGCGCTCTTCACGTCGAACCAGTCCGGCGAGAGGGTGCGGTGCCCGCGGGAGCGCTTCCCCGCCTCGATTTCAAAGCACTGGAACGGGACGATCTCGCCTTCCCACAGGGAGAGGAGCCAGCGCACGGGCCTCGCGAAGCGTCCGCCCCCGTTCCAGCGCATCGTCTTGGGGAAGGTAATCCCAGTAACCCAGGCGGGGATGAGACCGGGCAGGACCTCCCGGGTCGACTTCCCGGTATCGTGCACGCGGGCGAGAAGATACTCCCCTTTCGGCGTGGTGATGCGCTCCAGCGATTCGACCGGAAGACCCGCGCTCTTCGCGAAGCCCCGCGCGGCGTTCGTCGGTTTTCCGTCAGCGTCGAAGGAGACCCTGACGGCGGGTCCGGTCAGCTCGCGGGTCTCCGCCTCCTGGCGGTCGGCCACTCCCTCGACGAGCAGCGCCAGCCTTCTCGGCGTGCCGAGCGTCTCGATCGACGCGAACGGGATGCGCGCCCCGGAGAGCCCGTCCTTGGCGAGCGACTCGAGTTGCCTCAGGGCCGGCATGATGAACCCGGCGGGAAGCTCTTCGCAGCCGACCTCGACGAGGAGCGACTTACCCACGCGCCGCCCCCGCGGGCGCTTTCGGACGCGCGGCCTCGGAGGGATGCGCGGTGGCCCGCGAAGACTCCAAGAGTGGGAACCCCATCTCCTCGCGCTGCTTCAAATAGGCCGCGGCCGCGCGGCGGGCGAGCTTTCTCACCCGCGCGATGTATCCCACGCGCTCGGTGACCGAGATGGCGCCCCGCGCCTCGAGCAGGTTGAAGAAGTGGGAGCACTTGATCACGTAGTCATAGCCGGGCAGGACCAGCCCCGCGCCCAGAAGCCGCTCGGCCTCCTTTTCCATCTTCTCGAATTGGTCGAAGAGCAGGTCGGGGTTCGACTGCTCGAAGTTGAACGTGGACCACTCGACCTCGCCTTGCAGGAACAGCTCGTCCCATCGGACGTCACGGGACCATTTGAGATCCATGATCCGATCGACGCCCTGCAGGTAGCAGGCGATCCGTTCGATCCCGTAGGTGATCTCCGCCGATATCGGCTCGAGATCGAATCCCCCCGATTGCTGGAAGTATGTGAACTGGGTGATCTCCTGGCCGTCCAGCCAGACTTCCCACCCGAGCCCCCAGGCGCCGAGGGTCGGCGATTCCCAATCGTCCTCGACGAAACGCACGTCGTGCTGCTCGAGATCGATGCCGATGTGACGGAGGCTCTCGAGATAGACGTCCAGCACGTCGGCGGGGGAGGGCTTCAGCACGACCTGGTACTGATAGAACATCTGGAGCCGGTTGGGATTCTGTCCGTACCGCCCGTCCTTGGGCCGCCGCGAGGGCTCGACGTATGCGGCCTTCCAGGGCTCGGGGCCGAGCACGCGAAAGAAGGTCGCCGGATTGAAGGTGCCCGCGCCGACCTCGCTGCTGTAGGGCTGGACGAGCGCGCAGCCGTAGTCCGACCAGAAGCGCTCCAGACGAAGGAGCATTTCCTGGAAGGACTGAGGCGTCTCGATCTTCGGCTTCGGATTCATCCGCGTTGTCCCTGGTCCGGACTCAGGACCGGGCCGGCTCCCGGTAGCGCGCGAGCGACTCCGCCACGCGGCTCGCGCGGAGACCCTCGAACCGCTCCAGGTGCGCCATGAGGAACCGCTCCACCGCTTTCGCCACCTCGACTCCGGGGTAGCGCTCCACGGCCCAGCCTCTGAGGGTCGCGATGGGATGGGTGCTCAGCGCCTCCATCGTGCGCCGCGCTCGCTCCGAGAGGCGAAAGCTCCCCTGTCCTCCGCCGCACGTTTCGCAGAGAAGCCCCCCGCGGATCGGATGGAAGAGCCCCCCCTGGGAGAGCGGACTCCGGCATTCGAGGCACAGCCTGAGCTCCGGTGCGTACCCCAGGCGCTCGCAAGCTTGAATCTCGAAGCCGCGCACGATCAGCTCGAGGCAGGCCACGGGCGCATCGCTCATCGTGCGCAGGGTATCCGAAGCGAGATCGAGAAGCTCGGGCTCACCCGATTCACCGTACGCGGCGCGCTCGAGGAACTCGAGCACCTGCATGGCCGCCGCGAACCGGTCGGGATCGTCCCAGAGCGCGGGGAGCGCCTCCATGATGTCGGTCTTCGAGAGGAGCTGCAGATCCCGCGAGAGCTTCCGGTACACGACCGCGCTCACGCGCACGCCCGGCTCGAGCGAGGCGCCGAAGCGGCTCTTGGGGCCGCGGGCGCCCTTCGCGACACAGCGCAGAAGCCCGAACTCGCGGGTGAAGAGCGAGACGATCAGGCTCGTCTCCCCCAGCCGGTAGGACCGAAGCACCAGCGCCTCTGACTGGACGATCGCCACGACTACGTCGCTCCGGGGCCCACGACGCCCCCCGAGACGACCATCCGGAGCGCCTGGTCCACCTTGAGCGACGTTGGAATCAGTGACTCGGGCGGATAGAAGAGAAGGAATCCCGTGGTCGGGTTCGGCGCGTGCGGCAGGAACACGCCCACGACGCGGCCTTCCGTCCGCGAGCGCCACACCGGTCGCCGGCGAGGCGGTCACGAAGGCGATGGCGTAGCGGCCGGCGGATCGGATACTCGATGAGCACGACGCGCTGGAACGCTCCCCGTTTCTCACCGAGGAACGCCTCCCCCACCTGCTTCACCATGCCGTAGAAGCCCCGGAAGAAGGGCACCCGCATGAGCATCGCTTCCAGGATGCTCCCGACCTGGCGCCCCAGGAAGTTGTTCGCCAGGAATCCCACGACCAGGATGATCGCGAGCACGGTGACGAATCCCAGCCCCGGAATTCCGCCGGGCCGGATGTAGCCTCCGCGCAGCGTCGTGCCGAGGAGATGATCGACCCAGATGAAAAGCCGCCACACGACGTAGATCGTGATGACCGCGGGCGCGAGCACGAGGAGACCGCTGAAGAACGCGTTCCGGATGCGATCCAACACGGAAGGCCTGGAGGGCGATCGGCTCATGATTGGGAGATCGGGGTCAAGGTTCGCGGATGTGCCGATGGGCACATCATAGCATCGGCGCGAGTTCGCGCAAGAGCCGCGACTCGGCGGCCCGCATGCGGAGGCGCCCGGCGGCCGTCGCGTGATCGTGCCCGATCAGGTGAAGGAGGCCGTGGATCGCGAGGTGCGCGACCTCTCGGGGAAACGGCCTGCGCGCCGCCTTCGCCTGCGCGCGCGCGGTATCGACCGAGATGTAGATCTCCCCCAAGAAGAGATCGCGGTCCCTGTCCTCGAGGTCCCCCGGCTCGGCGAGGGGAAAGGAAAGGACGTCGGTGGCCCGGTCGGTCTCGAGGAAATCGCGGTTCAGCGCCCGGATTTGCCTGTCGCCGGTCAGGACGAGCGAGACGGAAGCGCGCGGGAAGCCGAGGAGGCGAAGGGCCCGCGCGAGGAGCGCTCTAAGAGTGGTCGATCTTAAGCCGTGATTTCTCTCCGTGGACGCGACGCTCGTCGGCGGGGCGCCCCCGCGACTCCTGGATCGGCGCGCCCGGGTAGTGGACGCGCGCGTGGAAGAGCGCCGTGAGGATCGGGATGAAGCCCTCGCGGATCTTCGCGAGGTCTTCGAAAGTGATCGGGCTTTCATCGAGCTGGCCGTCCTCCACGCGCGCGTCGAGAATCCGCGTCACCACGCCCCGGATGCGGCTGGGTGTCGGCTCGGTCAGCGAACGGGCCGCGGCTTCCACCGCGTCCGCGAGCATGAGCACCGCCGTCTCCTTCGAACGCGGCTTGGGCCCAGGATACCGGAAATCGCGCTCCTCCACGTCGGGGTCCGCCTGCTTGGCCTTGTGGAAGAAGAAGCTCATGAGCGTCGTGCCGTGGTGCTCGAGGACCCCGTTCAGGATCGCCTTCGGGAGCTTCTCGCGGCGGGCGATCTCGGCGCCCTCTCTCACGTGGGCCTCGATGATGAGGCAGCTCATCGTGGGCGAGAGCTTCTCGTGCCGGCTCCGCGCGCTGGACTGGTTCTCGACGAAGTACTCGGCCTTGTCGATCTTCCCGATGTCGTGATAGTAGGCCGCGACGCGGGCGAGGAGCGGATTCCCTCCCACCGCCTCGGCGCCCGCCTCGGAGAGACTCCCCACGACGAGGCTGTGGTGATAGGTGCCGGGCGCCTCGAGCATGAGCTTGCGGAGTATCGGCCGGTTGAGGTCGGCCAGCTCGAGGAGCGTGATGTCGGTCGTGACCGAGAACGTCGATTCGAGCAGGGGAAGGAGCAGCGTCACGACGAGCACCGAGCCGAAGCCGGCGACGACGCCCCACGCCATGCGGCGCAGGAGCACGTCCCACTTGGCGCCGTCCACGAGGCCCATCGCGCCGATGGCGAACGCGTAGGCGACCGCCACGACCAGCATGGGGAGGTAGAAATCGCGCCGCCGGCGCACGCCCCCCGCGGTGGCGATGGCGGCGATTCCCGCGAGCGCGCTCCCGGTCAGGAACGGAAGCCCCAGGCCGTACACGATCGCGACGAGGAGCGATGCGACGAGGGTCGCCACGAACGCCAGCTCCTGCCCGAAGAGCACCGCGACCGTGAGCGAGAGCACCGTGATCGGGATCAGCATCTCGTAGCCGCGGATCTGGTTCACCACGACCCAGCCGACGCCCAGCACCGCAGCCGTCAGGAACGCCAGGAGGAAGAGCATCGACGTGTCGTCGTAGACGGACCGGTGATGGAGCTTGAGATATCCCAGGAATCCGAGGAGGAGCACCGCGATCAGCGCGGCGCGGCCCAGGAGACCCGGGATCTGGTTCCGCCAGTTGGAGAGGTCCTGCACGCGCGCGCCCCACGCGCGCATCGATTCGAGCTTCCGGATATGGTCGCGGGTGGCGATCTCGTGGCTTCCGATGATCTTCTCGTCCTTCTGCACGAGCCCGTGGTACTGGTTCACGCCCTCTCGCGCCTGCGCGCGGAGCGCTTCCGTGGTCGACGCCTCGTAGCGCAGGTTGGGCTGGATGACCGCGGTCGCCAATTCTTGTAATGCCTGCGCGGCCTCGGGGCTCTTCGGGAACGCCGTCCGCCCTTCGGTCCAGGCCAGGTCCCGCACGGCGGCCAGATCGTAGAGCAGAGACCACGGGGTCGCGAGGCGCACACCGTCCCGCTCGACACCCGCTACCGGCGATTCGGTCTCCGCGTTCGAGGCATCGCGCTCCGACAGAAGGCCCGCGGCGTAAGCCTTATCCGCGATCCGGAGCGCCACGGTCGCGATGCGGCGGCCCTCGGGGCCGCTGAGCATGCGAACGGCCTCGCGGGAGAGCCCCATGCCGCGGAGCCGGTCCGATGCGCTCGGACCGGGCCCTGCCTCCGAGTCTTGAAAGCGCAGCGAATCGAGCGAGGTCTTCACGCGCGACTCCACGCCTTCGTCCACCGAGAACACGGGCGCCACCTTGCGCGCCGCCACCGCCTGCTCCTGGTGGAGCACGTCCCTCTCCTTGAGGAGGTAGAACTGGAACGGCGCGATGAGGTCGCGCTTCGCGGGGTAGCCCTCCCGGAGCGTCATCACCTCGAAGCTGGGCTCGCGCGGAAACAGCAGACACGCGAAGAGAAGCACGCCCACGAGGAGCGCCCCGCGCCGGAACTTCCGGCTCAACCGCAGGAGGCGGCGGATGATGCCCGCCGGTTCGCGCCGGCGCGGCTCGAGCACGCGCAGAGGCTCAGACGGCATACAGGTCAGCGGCCATTGTTCCCCCGCTTCACCTCATTCGATTTCTCGTGCGAATCGAAAGCGCGGATGATCTCGCGCACCAGATGGTGGCGCACCACGTCGCGATCGGTCAGGTAGATGAACTCGATGCCCGGCACGGCGTGCAGGATCTTCTGGATCTCGACCAGGCCGGAGGCGTGTTCCACGCCGAGATCGATCTGGGTCACGTCCCCCGTGATCACGGCCTTGGAGCCGTACCCCAGGCGCGTGAGGAACATCTTCATCTGCCCCACGGTCGTGTTCTGCGCCTCGTCGAGGATGACGAACGCGTTGTTGAGGGTGCGTCCGCGCATGTACGCAAGCGGCGCCACCTCGATCACGCCGAGGTCGAGGAAGCGGCGGATCTTCTCGAACGAGAGGAGGTCGTTGAGCGCGTCATAGAGCGGGCGGAGATACGGGTCCACCTTCTCCTTCATGTCGCCCGGGAGGAATCCCAGGCTCTCCCCCGCCTCGACCGCCGGGCGCACGAGGAGAATCCGCTCCACCTGCCGCGATCTGAGCGCGTTCACCGCGGCGGCCACGGCCAGGTAGGTCTTCCCCGTGCCGGCCGGTCCGATCGAGAACACGATGTCGTGCTTCTGGAGCGCGGCGACGTAGCGCGCCTGCCCCAGCGTCTTGACCCGGAGCGTGCGCTTGTCGAAGGAGAAGAGCACCGGGCGCTCGTAGATCTGGAGCGACTCTTCCCGCTCGTCCGCGTCGGAGACGCCGATGAAATTGTGGACGTCGTGCTCCTCGAGTATCGCGCCCTTCCGGACGAGGTCGGCGAGCGCGCTCAGGATCGCGCTGACCTCGTCGACCGTCGCGGGCTCGCCGCGCACGGCGAGCGAGCCGTCCCGGTAGGTGAGGTGGACGGGATAGCTCCGCTCCACCAAGCGCAGATTCGAATCGTTCTTCCCGAAAAGGGCGAGCGGGTCCAGATCCTGGATCCCGACCAGCCTCGTCGTTTCGTTCGCGTTGTCCTTCTTGTCGTCTTTCATCTCGGGATGGATAGCTCCTGTCCTGGGTAGATGAGATTGGGATCCTTGATCCGCGAGCGGTTCGCTTCATAGATCCGGGGCCAGCCCGCGCCACCGCCATAGCCCTCGATCGAGGCGCTGATGGCCCAGAGCGATTCGCCGCGGCGCACCACGTGCCGGGTCTCTCCCCCGGCGTCCTGGTCCGGACGGCCCGAGTCTGACGGCGGAGTGTCTGGTCCCCGTGTGATTCGTGATTCGATCGCGGTGCCGAGGGAGAAGAGGGAATCTCCCTCCGCGCGCAGTTTCTGCGATCGCGCGAGCGCGCCGTCCCGCTCCTCGCGCAGTGCGAGCATCTCCGCCTTGTAGACCGAGTCCTGCCGGGCCAATTCCGCGCAGTATTCAGCCCTTTGCTCTTCGCTCAGCTTCTTGAATTCCTTCTGGGTGTAATAGTCGCCCAGCGAGGCGTCCGCGATCCGGAGCACGGGCTTTCCGCACCCCTCTATGGATGCCGCGAGGAGCGCGATCAATGCGGCCCCCGCAAACCGGCGAAGCCTCAATGATCACGCCCCGCCGCGATCGAATCCAGCCTGGCTTGCGCCGCCTCGGCCCGGCTCGCCGCGGCTTCCCTCCGAGCTTCCCAAGCGCCCTCCTCGGTCTGGGCGCGCTCCGTTTCCTCTCTCAGGCGCTCCGCCTCCCCCCGCAGCCGGTCCAGCTGCGTGGTGGGGGTGGGGCACGGCACGGTGGCGTGGCCACAGCCGGCAAGCCCAAAGAGCGCTGTAAACAGGATCAGGAACGCGGTCAGAGCCGACCGCCCCGGCCAAGCCTTCGCCGTCCCAGAACCGGCCGCCGACAAATCAGGGGGGTCGGGCGGGCGCCCGTCCAGGCTGTGCCGAAAAGGACGTAATTTGCTGATGTTCATCAAGTTAGGTGAGTCAAAACGGGCTTTCGCCCGCCCCCTCCATCCAACCTAGGGTCGCGCTCTGGGGAAGTCAAGCCCGGTTGGTTCTCCCGCGTAGCATGGCAGAGCAGGAAGGATACCAGGTCAGGACTCGATCCGGATCTTCAGCTCCTTCAGATCGTCCGGATCGATGGGCGCGGGAGCGCCGTCCATGAGCGACGTGGCGCTCGCCGTCTTCGGGAACGCGATCGCGTCGCGAATCGAATCCCCTCCGTGGAAGAGGACCACCAGCCGGTCCAGCCCCAGCGCGATCCCGCCGTGCGGCGGCGCGCCGTATTCGAACGCCTCGAGCAAGAACCCGAACTTCTGCTGCGCCTCCTCGGATTTCATCCCGATCGTGCGCATCACGGATTCCTGGATGTCCTTTCGATGGATCCGGATGCTTCCGCTCGCCAGCTCGTTCCCGTTCGCCGCGAGGTCGTAGAGCTGTGCCTTTACGCGGCCCGGGTCCGATTCGATGTACGGGAGATCCTCGTCGAGCGGCATCGTGAAGATGTGGTGCGCGGGACCCCACGCCTTGTGGCCCTCCAGCCATTCGAAGAGGGGGAACCGATGCACCCACAGGAACCGGAAATCCTGGCTGTCGAGCTGAAACGCCGCGTTTCCGATCTGCGTGCGAAGGAGGCCCAGCACGCGCTGCGCGAGCGAGCGCGGCCCGGAGGCGAAGAGCATCAGGTCTCCCTCGCGCGCGCCGGCCGCCTCGAGGAGCTTGGGCACGAGATCCGGCGCGAAGTGCTTCGCGACGCCGCCGTCGAGTGCCGGGCCCTTGACGCGCGCCCACGCGAGTCCCGAGGCGCCCGCCTGCTTCGCCGTCGCTTCGTAGCCGTCGATCTCGCGACGCGACGCGGTCGCGAGCCCCGGCACCGTCAGGACCGAGGTCCCCGCCTTGGGCGCGCCCGCCTTCGCCGAGCGGAACACCTCGAAGGCGCTCGCCGCCGCGACCTCCGTCACGTCCTTGATCTCGAACGGAATTCGAAGGTCCGGCTTGTCGCTCCCGAAACGGGCCATGGCCTCGTCGTACGTGATTCGCGGGAACGGGATCGTAAGCTCGCGGTCGAGATCGCGGCGGAAGATCGACTGGAGGGTGCCTTCCACGACCGAGAAGACGTCGTCCTCGGTCACGAAGGACATCTCCAGATCGATCTGCGTGAATTCGGGCTGGCGGTCGGCGCGGAGATCCTCGTCCCGCAGGCAGCGAGCGATCTGGAAGTAGCGGTCGAACCCGGAGACCATGAGGATTTGCTTGTAGAGCTGGGGTGACTGCGGGAGCGCGTAGAACTTCCCCGGATGGAGCCTCGCGGGCACGACGTAGTCGCGGGCGCCTTCCGGCGTTGGCTTCACGAGGAGCGGCGTTTCGATCTCGAGAAATCCCTGGTCCGAGAGGTACTCGCGCACGCTGCGCGTCATCCGGTGTCTGAAGATCATGCTGCTCTTCAGCGTCTCCCGCCGGAGGTCGAGGTAGCGATAGCGCAACCTCAGATCCTCGGACGCGGTCACCGCGTCGTCCAGCGGGAACGGAGGGGTCCGGCTCGCGTTGAGAATCGCGACCTCGACCGCCTCGACTTCCATCGCGCCGGTAGGAAGCTCGGTGTTTTCGCTCCCCGCCGGGCGCGCCTTCGCGGTTCCTTCGACCAGGACGACATATTCGCTTCCGATCGCGCGCGCCTTCTCGAGCATCGGCGGCTCGAGCTTCTCGGGCCGGAAGACGACCTGCGTGATGCCGTAGCGGTCCCTCAAGTCCATGAACAGCACCCCGCCGTGGTCGCGCACGCGATGCGCCCATCCCATGAGCCGCACGCGCTGGCCCGCGTGCTCGGGCCTGAGGTCCCCGCAGCGATGGGTGCGCTTTCTCCCCCGGAGAGGCTCGATCATCATCGGGCGGAGTCCACGAGCTCCCGCCGCTCGAGAAGCCAGCGTTTGAGAACATCGGCCGAGGGCTGCCGCGGCTCGTCCTTCCCGGCCGCCATGTCCCTCACCGCGTAGCCTCCATCCCCCATCGGGACGAAGACGGCCCACCGCGCGCCGACCTTGGAAGCCCACTTCATCTGCGAATTGGCGCTCCGGCCGAGGACGTCCACCACGGCGCGCAGCGACAGGCGCCCCTCCGGCGCCTCCGACCGGCCCCGGAGCGCGTTCGCGAGCACCTGAGCTTCGATCCCGGCGCCGGGCTCGAGCGCGATCACGCAGACGTCGGGCTTCGAAGGCTGAGGGGCCGCCTCCTCGCCCGCGGCGAGGAGCAGACGCTCCATTCCGATCGAGAATCCGATCGCGGGCGTGTCGGGTCCGCCGAAATCCTTCACGAGCTTGTCGTAGCGGCCGCCTCCTCCCACCGCGTTCTGCGCCCCGAGGCCCGCCGCGTGGATCTCGAACACCGTGCGCGTGTAGTAGTCCAGCCCGCGCACGAGCCTGGGCGCCACCTCGAACGGAATGCCGAGCCCCGTGAGCGAACGCTTCACCGCCTCGAAGTGCTCCGCGCACTCCGGGCAGAGCGAATCGAGCACGCTCGGGGCTCCGGCGATCACGGGGGCGCAGGAGGGCACCTTGCAGTCCAGGATGCGCAGGGGGTTCGTCTCGAGCCGTTCCACGCAATCGCCGCAGAGCTTGTCCTCGTGCTGCTTGAAGTACGCGTGGATCGCCTCGCGGTACCGGGGCCGGCACGCCGCGTCGCCGAGGGAGTTCAGGAGCACGGTCGTGTCGCGCAGACCCACGTCCCCCAGGATTGCCCGGAATAGATCGACCATCTCGGCGTCCGCCTCGGGCCGTGCCGAGCCAAGAAGCTCCGCGCCGATCTGCCAGAACTGGCGGTAGCGCCCCGCCTGCGGGCGCTCGTAGCGGAACATCGGTCCCATGTAGTAGAGGCGGGTGGGCGATTCCGCGCGGAGGGGCGGATTCTCGAGATACGCGCGCACGATCGGTGCCGTGCCCTCTGGCCGAAGGGTGAGCGAGCGGCCCTTCCGATCCTGGAAGGTGTAGAGCTCCTTCCGCACGATGTCGGTCGACTCGCCGACGCTGCGCACGAAAAGATCGGTAGCCTCGAACATCGGCGTGCGCACCTCGCGGTAACCATAGAGCGCCATCACTCCCCGCGTGCGCTCCTCGAGCCATTGCCAGCGCTCGACCTCGCCGGGCAGGATGTCGCGCGTGCCCCGCGGAACCTGGTAGCTCACGGCTTCCCCTTCTCGGCCGCCGCCCCCGACTCGGGATCGCGCCGGCGTCGGATCGGGTGGATCCGGATGTACTGCGTGAACAGGACCGCGAGTGTGACCGCGGCCACGTCCATGGCCCAATCGCGCACGTCGCTGACCCTCCCCGGGGTGAGTCGCTGGTAGAGCTCGTCCATGCCGCCCACGAGCCCGCCGAAGACGACGGTCGCGAGCGACCAGAACTTACCGCGCTGTCCCCCGATCGTGAAGCGGAACGCGCGGCCGAGAAGGAGGCCGAAGAGCGCGTATTCGGCCAGGTGCTCGAGCTTGTCCGAATAGGGAAAGAGGGTCGGGATGTCGCGGCCGGGGATCGAGGACACGCCGAAGATCATCGTGACGTACAGAATCACGGGCAGCCAGTACCAGAGAAAGAGCGCGGTGCGGCTCCCCCCTCTGCCTGGTTCATGCGGACACGCGGGAGATCCGCGCTCGTGGCGGACCTCCCGCGCCGGATCTACGGCCGGTCAATCCGGCTCACGCTCCAGATATTCACTCCGCGCCGCTCGGTATTGTAGAAGCCGTTCGCGCCGTACCCGTCGGCCCGATTCGACATGAAGAAAACCGTGGAGTCGTTGGAGAAGCGCGGATGGTACTCGTCGGCGGGCCCGTAGGTCACGCGCACGGCCGCCGCCGGATCCGAGGCGCCCGCGTTGATGATCCAGATGTCGCGATCGACCCGGCCCGGTGACGGTTTGGCGAACACGATGTGCAGCCCGTTCGGAGACCAGTCCGGCTCCGAGGCCGCGGGATCGCTGAGCCACACGGAAAACGGTTCGGGGTTGGTCGGGGGATTGATCGGAGGAGTTCCGACCGCCAGGAACTTGTAGAAACCCCGGCGAGTCTGGAAAGACGACCCGAAGGAGGAAAATGACTCCACCACGACCGAATCTCCGGTCCAGGCAGGGTTCCAATAGGTATTCACGACTTCCGGGCTTCCCGACACCGTCGTCGTCGACATGATCGGGACCGGTTGCACGTTCAGGTTCGCAGCGTCACGCGACCAGAGTTTCGGCCGGGAGAAGTTGAAGGTGGTCGTGTCGCTCGAGTAAGCCAGGGTCGAGCCCGAGCGCGCGAATCGCGGCGGTCCGATGAGATGATTCGTGTTCGAGCCGAAGCGGACGAGGCCCGTCGCGTCCGTCGTGTCCCCGCCCGTCGCCGATGGGACCTGCCAGATGGAAGCGCCGCCATCGTTCGAGTGCACCTTGCCGAGAAAGGCTACTTGCGAGCCGTCCGACTGCACCGTTGGCGCGGTCGCCTGCCAGAAATGCCGTGTGATCTGCTGCGGCGAACCCATCGGCGCGTCAAGCGCCCACACGTCCGATTCCCCCGTCGCGGAGTTGCGGATCTCCGTGTAGTAAATCCTTCCCCCCGTCGGCGGAACGACGTCGGACTCGACGGCGATGGTCCGCGTCCAGCGGACGAACTCGTTATCGACGTAAAGCTGGAATGTCCGCGTCTTGAAGAAGTCCACGTTGTTGTCGGGATCGTGGGCCACGATCGAGACGGTGACCGGATAGATCCCGATCGAAGGCGGGGCGGTCCAGTGGACCGTCGCGGAAGTGGAATCGGTCAGCGTGCCCGCGGGCGCGCTCCAGTGGTATTGAATCGGGTACCCTCGCGGATTCGACACCTGGGCGGTGAGCACGTTGACGTCCCCACGCACGGGGGGCTCGCGATCCGCGCTCACGTTCACGATCACGGGAGTGTAGGCGCCCTCCACGTTGAGCGTCTTGTTCTTCGAGCAGCCGGAAAGGACCAAGAGCACAAGGGTCCCCACCCGGAGCCCACGTTGGAAATTCATGGAAGGGAAATGCTCCTTTCTGGGGGACACGGCAGTGTGTCTTGGAACCCTATCAGGAGCGGGGGGCTTCCGTCAACCCGGCGGCTGGGGGGAGTATGGCTCCGCGCGGAGGTGCTGCGCCTCCGCTTCGCGCAGGGTGGCGAGGAACCCGGCCGGGGTCTCGCTCGATCGAAGGGAATCCCGGACCGATTCTTCTTTTAGGAGGCGCGAGACGTTGGCCAGCGCCTTCACGTGGGGACCCCGGAGGCTCTCGGGGGAGACGAGCAGGATGAAGAGCGTGGCGGGCTCCCCGTCCATCGAATCGAAATCGATCCCGGGATTCGAGACGCCGCACGCGGCCACGAGCTGGTCCAGGAGCCTCGTCTTGCCGTGGGGGATCGCGACGCCGTTTCCGATCCCGGTCGACATCATGGACTCGCGCTGGAGGACCTTGCTCAGAATCTCCCCCTTCGTGTCCACGCGGTGCGCGGACTCGAGGAGCTGCACCAGCTCTTTGATGGAGGATTCCTTGTCGCGGGCCTTGAGCGAAAGCGTGATCGCGTCTTCGTTCAGCAATTCGGACAGTTGCATCGGCTCTCCGGCTGGTCCGAGGCAATCTCGGCGGGATCGGGCGGGCGTGACCTCACGCTAAGCGCGTGCCGCCACGCTACCTGCGTCCGCAACGGAGCGTCAAGCGGAAAACGCCCGCGCGAGCCTCTCGAACCGGAGTTTTTCAGCCTCCTTCTTGTCCACGGTGATGTGGAGCGTGTCGCCGGGGCGGTACTCTCCGCGGAGCAACCCCTCGGCGAGCGGATTCTGGATGCGCCGCTCGATCAGGCGGCGCAGAGGACGCGCGCCGTAGACTGGGTCGTAGCCTTCGCGCGCGAGGAGGTCGAGCACAAGGTCGTCGGGCTCCAGCGTAATCTCCTTCTCCTTCAGCCGGCGTTCCACCTTTCGAAGCTCGAGCTTCACGATCTCCCGGAGCGCCTCCCTCGAGAGCGGCTCGAAGATCAGGATCTCGTCGATCCGGTTCAGAAGCTCGGGGCGGAAATGGCCCCGGAGCGCCTGCATGAGGCGGCTCCGCATGGCCTCCCTCGATTCCTCTCCCGCCTCGAGGATCAGATCGCTTCCGATGTTGCTCGTCATCGCGATGATCGTGTTGCGGAAATCGACCGTCCGGCCCTGCCCGTCCGTGAGCCGCCCGTCCTCCAGGATCTGCAGGAGGATCTGGGCCACGTCCGGGTGCGCCTTCTCGATCTCATCCAGAAGCACGACCGAGTAGGGGCGGCGGCGCACCGCTTCGGTGAGCTGCCCTCCCTCCTCGAAGCCGACGTAGCCCGGAGGAGATCCGATGAGCCGCGAGACCGTGTGCTTCTCCATGTACTCCGACATGTCGATCCGGATCATCGCGCGCTCGTCGTCGAAGAGGAATTCCGCTAGCGCCCGCACCAGCTCGGTCTTCCCGACGCCGGTCGGTCCGAGGAACAGGAAGGAGCCCAGCGGACGGTTCGGGTCTTGAAGTCCGGCGCGCGCGCGACGCACCGCCTCCGAGACCGCGCGCACGGCTTCGTCCTGGCCGACCACGCGCTCCTTCAAGCGGTCCTCCATGTGCAGAAGCTTCATCAGCTCGCTCTCGAGGAGCTTCTGCACCGGGATCCCGCTCCACCGCCCGACCACCTCGGCGATGTCCTCCGCGTCCACTTCCTCTTTCAGGATCTTCAGGTCCTTCTGGAGCGTCGCCAGCTCCGCGCTCAGCTTCGTGAGCTCCTTCTCGAGCCCGGCGATCGATCCGTATCGGATCTCGGCCACGCGGCCCAGGTCCCCCGCGCGCTCCGCCCGCTGCTCCTCGAGCCTCAGCTGGTCGATGCGCTCCTTCGTCTGTCTGATCTTCCCGATGAGGTCGCGCTCCTTCTCCCAGTGCGTGCGCAGCCCCTCCAGCTCCTTCTCGGTGCGCTTGATCTCCTCCTCGATGGCGCGCTTCCGCTCCTTCGCGATCGGGTCGCGCTCGCGCTCCAGGGCGCGCTTCTCGATCTCGAGCTGGCGGTTGCGGCGCTCGAGCACGTCGATCTGGTCGGGCTTGCTGTCGATCGCGATCCGGAGCCGGGAAGCCGCCTCGTCGATCAGGTCGATCGCCTTGTCGGGGAGCTGGCGGTCGGCGATGTAGCGGTGCGAGAGCTCGGCGGCCGCGACGAGGGCCTGGTCCTGGATCTTCACGCCGTGGTGGATCTCGTAGCGTTCCTTCAAGCCGCGGAGGATCGCGATCGTGTCCTCCACGGAGGGTTCCTTCACCATGACTGGCTGGAATCGGCGCTCGAGCGCCGCGTCCTTCTCGATGCGCTTCCGGTACTCCTCGATGGTGGTCGCACCCACGCAGTGAAGCTCGCCGCGGGCGAGCGCCGGCTTGAGGAGGTTCGAGGCGTCGAGCGCGCCTTCGGAGGCGCCCGCGCCGACGAGCGTGTGCAGCTCGTCGATGAAGAGGATGACCTGCCCTTCCGCTCTCGTGACTTCCTTCAAGACGGACTTGAGCCGCTCCTCGAACTGGCCGCGGTACTGGGCGCCCGCGAGGAGGGCGCCGAGGTCGAGCGCGACCAGGCGTCTGGATTTCAAAGACTCGGGCACGTCGCCGCTCACGATCCGCTGCGCCAGCCCCTCGACGATCGCCGTCTTTCCCACGCCCGGCTCCCCGATCAGCACGGGATTGTTCTTGGTCCGGCGCGAGAGCACCTGGATCACGCGCCGGATCTCCTCGTCGCGCCCGATGACCGGGTCGAGCTTCCCCTTGCGCGCCATGTCGGTCAGGTCGCGCGCGTACTTCTCGAGCGCCTGATACTTCTCCTCGGGATTGGGGTCGTTCACCTGCTGCCCTCCCCGGACGCTCAGGAGCGCGTCGTAGATCTTCTCCCGTGTCGCGCCCGCGTCGCGGAGGATCCTCCCCGCTTCGGACGTCACGGAAGGATCCACCATCGCGAGGAGCAGATGCTCCGTGCTCACGAATTGATCCTGAAGCCGCTCCGCCTCGCGCTCGGCGTTCTCGAGCACCTGTCCGAGCGCCGAGGAGGCGGCGGCCTGCTGCTTCGCGCCGGTCATCTTGGGGAGCTTCTTGAAGCGCTCGTCGAGGGCCTTCGCGACGCGGTCGATGGGAACTTGCGCGGCTTCGAGCACGGGGCTCACGGCGCCGTCCTTCTGCTCCAGAAGCTCGGCGAGGAGGTGCTCCGGCTCGATCTCCGGGTGACCGCCACGGCCCGCGCGCTCCTGCGCCGCGGCGAGTGCGTCCTGGCTCTTGGTGGTGAGTCGGTCGAGCCTCATTCGGCGAGTATAGACCCACGCCGGCCTTGATCATGTAGCAGTTCGACGCATAGAGTCGTGAGCCTATGACCCACGCCCCTTCCTACCAGCAACCCGATCTCGTCGACGTCTGGGACAAGGTTTCCGAGCGCTACCGGAGCATCGACCTCGAAGCCCCCGACCATCGGGCCGCCATGGCGCGCTTCCTGGAGCTGGTCGGCCCGCCGGCCGGGCGCTCCTTCTGCGAGGTGGGATCCGGATCAGGCACGACCAGCGGGGCGCTTGCGGGCATGGGCGCGAAGGTCACCCTCGTGGACATCTCGCCGAAGTCGTTGGCGTTCGCGCGGCGGCACTTCGAGGGGAAAGGGCTTCGCGCGGCCTACGCGATCCAGGACGGCCTTCGGCTCGGATTTCGCGACGGGTCTTTCGACGTGGTCTGGAACGGGGGCGTCATCGAGCACTTCACCGACGACGGCAAGATCGCCCTGATCCGGGAAATGTATCGGGTCACGCGCCCGGGCGGGCTCCTGCTCATCGTGGTCCCGAACGCGATCGGCCTGCCGTTTCGCCTCGGGAAGTGGATCGCGGAGCGACGCGGGAAATGGATCTTCGGCTTCGAGGACGATCTATCGGAGAGCCGCTTCAGGAAGCTCGCGGCGCGGGCCGGGCTTTCGAAGGTGGAGTTCTCGGCGCACAATCCGATCGTCGGGTGGTGGTTCTTGCCCTACGGACGGTGGCTGACCGACCGGCTGGGGCTCAACACTCCGCGGTGGCACGCGAAGCGGACGCGCTTCGGGCACGCGCTGGCCCTCGCGGCGAGGAAGCCCTAGCGGCTCCGCTTCGGGGTCCGGGTCGGCTGTGCGTGCCGGCGGGAGTGCCGGCTGGCCCTAGGGCCCGCCACTTTTCTGGGCGAGGCGCTCGCGCGCCATGCGCGCCTCCTCGCTCTTCGGGTAGCGCTGGATCACGAGCTGGAAATACCTCTTCGCGGCGGGGGCGTCGTCGATCCTCCCCGATGCGATTCCCGCCTTCAGGAGCGCCGCCGCGTGCTTGTCCCCTTTCGGGTAGTTCTCAACGACCTTCCGGTACGCCTCGATCGCCCCGCTGAAATCCCCCGTGTTGTAGGCGCACTCGCCGATCAGGAACTGGGCATTGTCGGAGACCCCGGTGTCCGGATACCGGCGCAGGTACTCGCTGAACGCCTGTCTCGCGAGGGAGTAGCGGCCCGCGGAGTAGTCCGAGAGCGCGGCCTGATAGGCCTCCTCGGGATCCAGGAACATGGTCGAATCCCGCGTGCGGCCGGTGGCGCGCGCGCTGTCCGCGGCGACCATTCTCTGCTTCACCCCTTCGACCCTCTGCGCGACCTGGGTCAGGCGCGCGCCCGATTCCTCGAGCTTTCCCTGGAGCATGTCCATCCGCTGGCCCAGCTCGGTCAGGCGCGAGTCGGAGCTGGCGCGGGTTGCCTGGACGTTTTCCCTCGTGCTCGAAACCTCGCGCTCCAGCGCCGTGAGACGTTTGTTCACCTGGGCGTTCACGGCCAGGAGGCTGTCGAGCGAGCTGCTCGTGGACCGGTAATAGCCCGACGGCGCGCATCCTGCCGCCGCGAGGGCGAACGCGGCGGCGCCGAGGACCGCGGCCCGCATGGCGGGCCGAAGTGCCTTACGCGGGAAGGCCCGCGGTCCCTTCATTTCGATACGACGTGGGCCCGGCGATTCTTGGCCCAGGCGTCTTCGCTGTGCCCAGGATCGAATGGACGCTCCTTGCCGTAGGAGATCGTCGTGAGACGGTTGTTCGGAATGCCGTAGCTCACCAGATAATCCTTGGCCGCGCGCGCGCGCTTCTCGCCGAGCGCCAGGTTGTATTCGACCGATCCACGTTCGTCGCAGTGCCCCTCGATCACGACCCTCGCGCCGGTATTCTTCTGGAGATACTTCCCGTCATTCTCGAGAGCGGACTTGGCGTCCTGGCGAAGGGCGAAATCGTCGAAATCAAAAAACGCGTCCTCGAGCGAGAGCCTGTCGGTCGTCGTTTCGGTGCTCGGCTTTTCGGTCTCCTCCGTGGCGGGCGGGGCGGGAACGGTCGTCTCTGTCGTTGGCTCGGGGATGTTCGCTTCCGGGGTGACTTTCTTTCTGCTGGAGCACCCCGGTGCAAGGGCGAGCACGATAGCCAGCCCGATTAACGTAGCGGAAGCGATCCGTGGCGTTAGTCGCATAGCGGTGTCTCCCATCCGGTTCAGGTAATTGGACCACAACAACTTCCGTAGTTTTCGCAACCTAGCACAGCCCACCTTGAAGCGTCAACCCTACCCCTCCTTATCGGCCTCTTCTCGCCAATTTCTTACCCCCCGGAGCCGGTTCGGGCGCCGCCCTTCGACGATTCCCCCTTGCCGGCGAGCCGGCTCTTCGGCCTCGGTCCCCACGAGGGGTTGAAGCAATCCCCGTCGCTCGTGAGCCGCACCACGTCGCTCCCGTCGGAGCTCATCATGAAGATCTGGCGCTTTCCCTCCCGGCTCGAGCTGAAGACGATCTTCCGGCCGTCCGCGGACCAGTGCGGGTTCTCGTTGTGCCCCGAGCCGGACGTGATCTGGACCGGATTGCTCCCGTTCGCGTCCATGACGATCACGTCGAAGATCCCGTCGTGGCGCCCCGCGTAGCAGATCTTGTCTCCCTTGGGGGACCACTGCGGTGAGTCGTTGTAGCTGCCCTCGATCGTGAGGAGCCGCTGGTTCAGTCCGTCCACGTCCATCACGAATACTTGTGGCGAGCCGGTGCGGTTCGACGTGAATACCACCTCGTGCCCTCCCGGGCTGAACGAGGGGGAGGTGTCGATGACGGTGTTGCGGGTGAGGCGCTTCGCGGTCTGGGCGTCGCGGCTGATGAGGTAGACCTCCGCGTTCCCGTCGCGGGAGAGCGTGCACGCGACCCATTTCCCATCCGGCGAATAGTCGGGCGCCGTATTGAGGCCCGGCCGCGTCGAGAAGGGGTACGAAGCGCCGCGAGTGAGATCGAAGAGGTAGAGATCCGGGTTCCCGCGCTTGAAGGTGGTGAACGCGATCTCGCTTCCCCACGGCGCCCACGTCGGGGAAAGCGCCAGGCTCCGGTCGTGCGTGACCTGGCGACCGTTTTCCCCGTCGTAGTCCATGACCCAGACTTCCTTCACGCGCCCATCCTGCCTCACGTACGCGATCTTGGTCTCGGCGATCCCGCGCTCTCCCGTGAGCGCCTCGAGGACGTCATCCACGAAACGGTGCATCGCATCCCGCACGGACGCCTCCGTGAAGGGGTAGGTCCGGTCGAGAGCGATTTCCCCGGTCCCCACGTCGATCGCCTGCCCATGGAACTGGACGTAGGCGGGGCCCCCGCCGGACTCGACAGTCCCCTCGACTCGAACGGTTCCCGTCATCGAGGGGTCCGGGACCGGTTTTCCTTCGAGCGGCTCGACATCGGCCACCGTGAATACGCCGGAAAGCTCGAAATCCTTCCGCACGATCGCGCGCGCCCGGGAGGGGAGCGAGCCCATGGGCCCCTCGCCCCGGAACCGGGCCAGCAGGAGCGGCGATTTCATGGTGGAATTCGCGATCGTGCCGGTGCGCACCTCGGTCTGAGCGCGGGAAAGTTCGGAGTTGAAGAGGGCGCTCCAGGACAGAGCGAGGAACGTGGTGGCCGCGTAAAGGAGCACGCGCCTGCGCGGGGAGAGGCATCGCCTACGTCGGATCCGCTCGCTCTTACTGTAGTTCGAATGCAAAGTGGACCCCCAGGTATTCGTCCGTGTACCCCGCCGGCAAGGGCGGCAGCGGCGTCGCGCTCAAGAGCGCGCGAAGCGTGGTCTGGTCATAAAAAGCGTATCCGGATGAGCTCTCGACCTCGGTCAAGGAGACCTGCCCGTCACGCCCGATCCGGAAGTGAACGACGGCGCGGATCGGGCCGCTCACACCCTGTGGCGGCACCCAACGGGAGCCGATCTTGTTCCGAAGCGCCGCCAGGTAATATGCGAACCGGAAATCCCCGTCGGTGCGGGCGCTCGCGGTGCGCGAGGAATCGGCGGAGTACCAGCGCGGCGCGGTGTCCGCGGCGGGCCCAGGCGTCACCTCGCGCTGTGGGGGCTTCGAGGATTCGCTCTTCCCGCCTTTCTTGGGTCGCACGTGCTCCGGCCGGACCACGACCTTGGCGCCCGGCGTATACCGTTTCACCAGAGCCGGCCGGGGACGCGCCTTCGGCGCCTCCTCCGCGGGCGCGTCCGGGGAGGGGAAGCTCCGGAGCGCGTGGATCCGGATGAGCCGGGCACGAGTCTGCGGACCCAGCCCTCCGGCGACCGCGTATTCCTTCGGGGGCTTGAGCTTGATCCAGAGCGCGCTCAGCGCCGCGAGATGGAACGCGCAGGCCCAGGCGAGGAACCAGTAGCAGGCTCGCACGCTGGGGGGCGCCGCGCCCCGCCGTAGAACCGACGGCCGATCACGAAGCTCCATCGATAAGCCATCCTCGTTTTATGGCTCCCGCTCGAGCTCCAGCGCGTCGTGGAGCGACCGGACCGCACGTTCCGCGTCGGCTTGGCGAACCACACAGGTGATCGTGATGGAAGACGTGCTGATCAGGTCGATGTTCACTCCCGCGGCCGCGAGCGCGTGGAATACGCGCCCCGCCGTGCCCGGTGACGTCGCGAGCCCCTCGCCGACCACCGAGATCATCGCCACGTCGGGGTCGTAGAGGAAGGCGCGCGCGCCGATTTTCTTCCGGACCTCCTCGAGCACGGGCAGGACCGCGTTCACCTCGTGCGATCCCACCGTGAAGGTGACGTCGTTCTTCCCGTCGGCGCCGCTCGCCTGCACGATCATCCGCACGTTCACACCCTGCCCGCCGATCGCCTGAAAGATCTCCGAGGCGACGCCGGGGCGGTCGGGAACGCCGACGAGCGCGACCTTCGCCACGTCCGTATCGTGCGCGATGCCCCGGATCACCACCTGTTCCATCGAGCTCCCCCTCACGACACGCGATCCTTCGTTCCAGTTGAAGCTCGACCTCACATGGATCGGCACGCCGAAGCGGCGCGCGATCTCGACCGAGCGGTTGTGGAGCACCTTCGCTCCGAGTGACGCCAACTCCAGCATCTCATCATAGGAAAGCCGGGGGATCTTGCGGGCCCCCGGAACGACACGGGGATCCGCTGTATATACCCCGTCCACGTCCGTGTAGATCTCACATTCCTCCGCCGAAAGCGCGGCCGCGAGCGCGACGGCGGTCGTATCCGACCCTCCGCGCCCGAGGGTCGTCACCTCGCGGTCCTTACTGACCCCCTGGAAGCCCGCGACGATCACGACGCGCCCGCGCTTCAGCTCCTCGCGGATCCGATCCGCCTTCACCTCGACGATCTTCGCGCGCGTGTGCGACGTGTCCGTGACGATTCCGCTCTGGGAGCCGGTGAATGAGACAGCCTCCTGGCCTCGGTCGTTTACAGCCATCGCGACCAGCGCCATCGAAATCCGCTCCCCCGCGGTCAGGAGCATGTCCATTTCACGCGGATGGGACCGCTGCGACACTTTTCGCGCGAGGTCGATCAGCTCGTCGGTGGCGTGCCCCATCGCGGAAACGACCACCACGAGATCGGCCCCGCCCCGCCGGGTCCGCACGATGCGCTCGGCGACGAGGTGGATCCGCTCCGGCGTCCCGACGGACGTGCCACCGTACTTTTGCACCAACAACGGCATGGATTCGGAGTCGAACCTCTAGAGAAGAGTCGAAGCGTAGGCGCCCTTCGTCGCGATGCGGCCCGGGATGGCGCGCGCCTTGACGCGATTCCGCGCGAAGGCAGAGACCATCGCCCTCCCGACGCGCGTCCCGAGCCCCGGCGGATGAAACGCCAGAAGCGTCGGACCGCTTCCACTGATCGTGACGCCATAGGCACCGGCGCGGCGCCCCGCCTCCACCACCCGATCGAACCCGGGAATGAGCCGCGCGCGATAGGGCACATGGTACACGTCCCGGAGCGCTTCGGCCAAGAGTTCGAAGCGGCGCGCGCTCAGGGCGTACTGCAGGGCGAGCGCGCGGGCCGTGTTCGCGGCGGCGCGGTGCAGCGGGATCGACTTCGGCAGGAGCGCGCGGGCCTTCTCCGTGCTCACGCGAAGCTCCGGAACCGCCAGCGTGATCGCGAGACCGCGCGGAACAGGCAACTGCAGCGCCTCCACCGTGCCGTCGAGGCGAGGCATCGAGAGCGTGAACCCGCCGAAGACCGCGGGAGCCACGTTGTCGGGATGCCCCTCGAGGAGCGTCGCCTCGCGGAAGACCTCCTCCGGCGTGAACCGATTCCCCATCCAGTGATTCGCGAGCGCCAGGCCCGCCACGATCGCCGAAGCGCTCGAGCCCAGGCCGCGGGCGAGCGGGATGTCCGAGCGGATGGTGAGCGCCACGGTAGGGACGGGTTTGCGCGCCAGCCGGAAGAGATGGCGGAAGGCGCCGAGCACGCGGTCCTTGTTCGGGTCGATCGCGAGATCGCTTCCCTCGCCGAGCCGCCGGATCGAGAACCCCTGAGGGATGCGCGAGGCGGTGACCCGGATCCGGAGCCGGAGCGCGAGCCCGAGGCAATCGAAGCCGGGGCCCAGGTTCGATGTCGACGCGGGCGCGACGGCGCTCCAGCGGGCGATCACTCGAGGATGACCTTCCGCAGCACGCGCGGATCCGCTTCCACCTTCTCGACCACCTTGGACACCGAGACCGCGCGCTCGGGATCCTTGAGGCCGTGCCCCGTGACCGTGCACACGATCGTGCGGAGCCCGTCCAGCTTGCCCTGCGATGCGAGCTTGAGCACGCCCGCCACGCTCGCGGCTGAGGCCGGCTCGACGAAGATCCCCTCCACGTCGGCGAGCGCCTTGTACGCGGCCAGGATTTCCTTGTCGGTGACCATCTCGATGAGACCGGCCGAGTTGTCGCGCGCCTCGAGGGCCCCTTTCCAGGACGCTGGATTTCCGATCTTGATCGCGGTCGCGATCGTTCTGGGATCGGCGACGCGCTCACCACGCACGATCGGGGCCGCGCCCTCGGCCTGGAACCCGAACATCCTGGGCACCGCGCGGGCCCGCTCCGCGGCTCCCGCGGCGGCGCCCCCGCGACCCGCGATCGCTTTCGCGGCCGCCGCGCGCTCCTCGTAGCCTTTCCACGTCGCCGTGATGTTTCCCGCGTTCCCGACCGGCAGCGCGTGCGCGTCGGGCGCCCGGCCGCCGAGCGCCGCGGCGATTTCGTAGGCGACCGTCTTCTGTCCCTCGATCCGGTCCGGGTTGATGGAGTTCACCACCACGACGGAGCCCTCATCCGACATCGCGCGGACCAGCTCGAGCGCGCGATCGAAGTTCCCCTGGATCGCGAGCACGCGCGCTCCGTAGATCATCGCCTGCGCGAGCTTCCCCAGCGCGACCTGACCTTCCGGGATCACCACCACGCACTTGAGGCCGCCCCGCGCGGCGTAGGCTGCGGCGGAGGCCGAGGTGTTGCCGGTCGAGGCGCAGAGCACGGTCTTGGCGCCCTTCGCCTTCGCGCGCGAGACCGCGACGGTCATGCCGCGGTCCTTGAAGGAGCCCGTCGGATTCTGCCCCTCGATCTTCACGAACAGCTCGACGCCCCCGCCCAGGCGGCGGGAGAGCCCCGGAGCCGGCACGAGCGGCGTGCCTCCCTCGAGGAGCGTGACGACCGCCTCGTCTGGGATCTCCGGCAGGATGTCGCGGAATTCACGAACCACGCCGCGCCACGGAGCGCCGGTTCCGCCCCCGAAGCCGCCGCCGTCGCTTCGCGCGCTCATATATCGAAGATCCTCACCGCGCGCGGCGTCTTCCGCACGGCCGGCAGCTTCGCGATCCCCTTCACCGCCTCGCGCGCGTCGCGGTCGCCCGTCTGGTGCGTGAGGATCGTGATCGAGGCTTCGCCCCGCACACCCTCTGCCTGGAACATCTGGGCCACGCTCACGTTCGCGCTGCCCAGGCAGGCGGTCACCTGGGCCAGCACGCCGGGACGATCCTCCACGGTCAGCCTCAGATAGTACTTCGTTCGAACCTTGTCCAATGGCAAGCGCTTCTCCGGATCGTGCTTCGGAGGCGCGCCCAGGAGCTTCACGCCCGAGGCCAGCTCGCGCGCCGTGACCATCACGTCTCCCAGCACGGCCTGGGCCGTGGGCAATGCGCCCGCGCCCTTTCCGTAGAAGAGCATGGAACCCGTCGCCTCTCCCCGGAGATAGATGCCGTTGAATTCGTCGCGCACGGCGGCGAGGAGGTAGCGCTTCGGGATGAAGGCGGGATGGACGCGGAGGTCGAGCCCCTCCTCGTGGCGGATCGCGACGCCCAAGAGCTTGACCGTGTATCCGAACCGGTCCGCCTGGCGCAGATCTTCCAGCTCCATCCCGATGATTCCCTCGGTGGGTATCGAGGCGAGGACCACGTCCATCCGGAACGCCCGCCGCACGAGGATCACGAGCTTCTGCGCGGTGTCCGCGCCGGAGAGATCCAGCGTGGGATCGGCCTCCGCGAAGCCCAGCGCCTGCGCGGCCTCGAGCGCCTCGCCGAAATCGCGGCCGTCGCGCTCCATCGTGGAGAGGATGAAGTTCGTCGTCCCGTTCAGGATCGCGACCAGAAGCTGGCAGTTCTCGGTGCGAAGCCCGTGGTCGAGCGCCTGGAGCACCGGGATGCCGCCCCCCGCGGAGGCCTCGTAACGGATCGTGGTCTTGGACTCGGCGGCGAGCTGTTCCAGCTCTTCTCCGTGGAGCGCCAGGAGACTCTTGTTCGCGGAGACGACCGGAACGCCGCGCCGGAGGGCCGAGCGCACGGGTTCGAGCATCGATTCGCCGCCGGCCAGCTCCACGACCAGATCCACATCTTCCGCGTTCACGACCGCGAGCGGGTCCGACTCCACGTGGATGCCCGACAGATCCACGCCCCGCCGCTTCGCGGAATCGCGGACCGCGACGCGGGAAACCTTGATCGGCGCTCCGACAGAATCGCGGATCAGGCGTTCGCGCTGGCGGAGGAGCGTCAGAAAGCCCTGGCCGACGACGCCGCACCCCAGAAGACCGACGCGAATGGTGGCAGGAGGCATAGACCCCGCAGGCTACCGAAGGGGTGTGGGGCTGTCAAACGAAGCGGACTCGCGGCGGGCCCGGGTACGGCTAGGCTGAGAGTCCCCGCAGCTCGTCGTCGCGGCGGGAAATGGACCAGCGCTCGCGGAACGACTTCAGCGAGAAGGAGGGATCGATGCGCTTCAGCTCGCGCGCGGCGCGCGCCAGGCGGCGGAGCGACTCCTTGCCGCGCGTCTTGCGCCATTCGACGTAGCTGTCGAGAAGCTCGTTCCACGAGTTCGCCTTGTGGGAACGCTCGAAGTTCTCCTGCGTGTGGTGCTCGAGGTGGTACATCTCGCCCGAGCTGAGCTCATCCATGAGGTGGAGGTACTCGCCGCTCATCCAGACCATCACCTTGGTGTAGGCCTCGAAATTCCGGGAGAGCTTGTCCATCACCTCGGCGATCGCGGCGCCTCGTCCGTAAAGCCGCTCGGCATAGGCGGAAGCGAACTGATAGTAGGATTTCCCACGCCCGGTGAACCGGCTCTGCCTCTCGTCGTCGGTTTCCGGCGAGTCGCCCACCAGGGACGACTCCCCGAAGATGCCGAGCGAGACATAGAGAAAGTCCGCGTTGGCCTTGTACACGCGGTAGCGCAGTCTCTGGTCCTTCGTCCCCTGCACGCGCGCGAACACGTCCGAGTCGCGCGTGGAGACATAGTCCGCCTGCAAGAGATCCTGCTGCCCCGTGACGACGCCGGCGAGAAGGGACGCCGTGTAGACGTTCACGTCCTCGTCGTATTCCTTGAGGTCCGAAGGCATGTCCGAATCGATTCGCGAGAGGAGGAAGTTATTGATGAAGAAATAACCCACGCTCTCCCGCGAAGGATTGGCGATGGCCGCAAGGTCGGTGGCCAGCTTGATGTAGGACTTGTCGCTCACGCGCCCTCTCTCGTTCACCTGAGTGCCCCCATGGCACGCATTCAAATCGGTAAATTGCACGATCCATGCCAGCAACTCTCGTTTTGCAGGACCCTCGCCGAGGTCCCGACAGAACGACTTACCTTCTTTCTTATCAGTGGGTTATAGTCCTTGATGGGCTATCGCCCCGCGAACTTAGATTCGCTCCAGGCCTCACAGGTGTTGCGGAAGCAACATGTAGAGGAGACTTCGCATCACTACCGTGAAATAGACCGCGAACACCGTGACGACGGCCCCGTGGATCCATTTGACCCGCTTGCGGTACCGCCAGAGCAGCACGCAGCCCAGGGTCGGGACCAACGTCTTGTACATCCAGAAGATGTAGGGGGAGTGATCGAGCAGGAAGGCCATCAGCCTGTTGGCTTCGACCATGAACCGGGCGTTCAGCAAGTAGACGGTTTGCGCCGCGTCGGCGAAATTGAAGATCCCGATGAGCCAGAGAAGCCAGAAGAGCCGCTGCTCGGCGCGCGCCTCGGCGCGGCGGTCCTTGCGGCGGCGCTGAACCCCTCGCTGATCCCGTCCCTGGAATTTGCCCATCGGAGTCCCGACCCCCTGCCCGGAACGTGGTGCGTCCCGCGCAAGTATCGGCAATGGGCAGGCTAACTTGCGCCCGATTTGACAGTGCCCTAAACCCGATGCTACTGTGCGTCCTGCTAGGGGATGGAGGGATGGGTCTCAATGGAAGTTCTGATCGGGAGCGATGCGATCCAGAGCCGGGTTAGCGAGATCGGAAGGCAGATCGCGCGCGACCACCCGGAGGGGGCCCCCCTTTTGGTCGGCGTCCTTCGGGGCTGCGTCATCTTCATGGCGGATCTCATGAAGAGCCTCCCCATCCCGCACGAGATCGACTTCATCAGCATTTCCTCCTACGAGCTCTCGTCCCAGTCCTCCGGCGCGCCGCGCCTCGTGAAAGACATCGGGCGCGACATCGCGGGGCGTGACGTGATCATCGTGGAGGACATCGTGGACACGGGCCGCACGCTCGATTTCCTGCGACGGACCTTCCTCGCGCGGAATCCCGCCTCCATCAAGACCGTGGCGCTGCTCGACAAGAAATCGCGCCGTGAATGCAACGTCCCCGTGGAATACGTGGGATTCGAGATTCCCGACCGCTTCGTCGTCGGGTACGGCCTCGATTTCGCCGAGCGCTTCCGCCACCTGCCCTACATCGCGGCGCTCTCCCCCGAGGAACTCCTGCCCGAGTCGAGCGCCCGCTCCGTGGGAGCCGTATAGCGATGGCCCCTGATCCGCTCCGCCGCGGGCTCCTGATCGGAATCGCGGGCGGAACGGGCGCCGGAAAGACGCTCGTCGCGCAATCCATCGCGCAGGACCTGGGCAGCGACTCGGTCCTCCTGATCGAGCAGGACTCCTACTACAAGGACCTCCACCACATTCCGCTCGGCGAGCGCGAGAATCGGAATTTCGACCATCCCGACGCGTTCGATCGCGATCTCCTGCGCCAGCATCTGGAGAAGCTGCTCGCGGGCGGCGAGGTGGAGATGCCGGTATACGACATGCGCACCCACACGCGCGTGAAGCAGCCGATGCGCATCAAGGGGCGGCCGATCATGATGCTGGACGGTTTGCTGGTCCTGGACGATCCGGGACTCCGCCACCTCATGGACATCAAGATCTACGTGGACGCCGACCCCGACATCCGTTTCATCCGGAGACTCAAGCGCGATCTCACCGAGCGGGGCCGCACGCTGGACCAGGTGATACGGCAGTACGAGTCGAGCGTGCGCCCGATGCATCTGCAGTTCGTCGAGCCCTCGAAGCGATACGCGGACCTGATCATCCCCGAAGGCGGGTACAACTTCGTCGCGATCGATCTCATGAAGACGAAGATCCGGTCGCTCCTCGCCGAGACGAAATGACGTGGAGATAGCCGGGATCGACGTGGTCCCGCTCGTGGGGTTCCCCCTCGAGTGGGCGGCGCTGGCGCTCCTCGTCGTCGGCGCGATCTACTGGGAGCGGGCCGCGCTGAGCGGGGTCGGCATCGAGGGCGCCGTGCTCTCCGCCATGCTGGGGCTCTGCCTCGGCTACGAGTGGAGCGGGAGCTACGCCATCGCCGCGGCTGCCGGGATCGGCGGCGCGCTCGCCTTCGCGCTCGTGACCTCGAGTCTTCTGCTGTCCCTTCGCGCCGACCCGGCGGTGGGGGGCTTCTGCCTGAGCCTCATCCCCGCCTGCGCCCTGGGCCTCTTCGCTCATGCGACGCCCTTGCGGCTCCTCCGCGAGACACCGCCTCCGTGGCTCATCTCGGGCACGATCTTCGACGGAACCTTCGCCGAGGACATCGTGCTGAACCCGTGGTTTCTCGCGGCTCCCTTGCTGCTCGTCCTGGCCGCGTTCGTGATGCTGAATACACCGTATGGTCTGAGGCTCCGCGCCTACTCGGAGACACCGGCGCTCGCGCGCCGCGGAGGGTGGCAGGTCGCCTGGTACCGCGTTTCGGGAGCCGTGCTGGGCGCGCTCTGGGCGGCGCCGGCCGCGGCGATCCTGATCCGCTGGCACCCCGCCGCTCCTCCGCTCGGATACGGCTACTTGGCACTCGCGTGCGCCCTGGCGGGCCGCTGGGGTTTTTTCCCGGCGATCCTCCTTGCGGCGGGGCCCGCGCTATTGATATCGCTTCGCCCCTATGCGGGTGCCGGAGCGGACGGGATCGCGCTCACGGCGGCTCCGTTCGTTCTCGGGCTCCTCTACCTGATCCTCTTCTCGCGACGCGCGCTTCGCGCCGCGGTGTCGCGGCAGTCCCGGCTCGATCCGGACGTGCTGTGACGGCGATCGCGGGTCGCCCCGCGGGCCGCCGCGAGGAACTTCCTCCCTTCGACCCCGACGAGGCTCTGAGCCTCATCCGGCGCCGCACGACCCTGGTCCCGAAGACGGCGCTCGTGCTGGGGAGCGGGCTCGGCGTCCTGGCCGAGGGGGTCGCGTGGGAAGGATCGCTCCCGACCGAGGAGATTCCCGGCCTGCCGCGCTCCACGGTGGCCGGACATTCCGGCCGGCTCCTCTTCGGGCGCTGGTCCGGGCGGGCGGTCGTGGTGGCGCAGGGACGCTCGCATCTCTACGAGGGCTACACCGCCGAGGAGGTGACGCGCATCGTGCGGCTCTTCGCGGCGCTCGGCGCGAAATCGCTCGTGCTGACGAACGCATCCGGCGGAATCACGGAGAGGATGGCGCCCGGCACGTTGATGCTCGTCGAGGACCAGGTGAATCTGCAGTGGCGCGCGCCGGGGCGCGTGGCGGGCGGGGCGGCCGCGGGCGCCGCCAATCCCCGCGGGCTCACGTCGCGCCCCCTCTACTCCCCCGACCTCCTCGCGAAGGCCGCGCGCGCAGCGGTGAACGCCGGCGTGCGCGCCGAGCGCGGCGTGCTGGGGGTGACGCTCGGCCCTTCCTACGAGACCCGCGCCGAGATCGAGATGCTCGAGCGCATGGGCGCCGACGCGGTCTGCATGTCCACCGCCGCGGAGGTCGCCGCCGCGAACGAGATCGGGCTCCCCGTCGCGTGCATCTCGTGCGTCACGAATTGGGCGGCGGGAAAGAGCCCGGCGCGGCTCAAGCACGAGGACGTCACCGCCGCCGTCGCCGCGGTCGCGCCCGCGCTCCGCTCGGTCATCGAGCGGCTCATCCTCGCCCTCGCCTAGACCCTACTTCAGGGTGACCTTCACGATTCGGTCGCCCGGCATGATCCGCTCGACGACTTCCATCCCCCGCGTCACCCTGCCGAAGACCGTGTAGCGCGCCTCGAGCCGCGGCTGCGGGGAGAGCGTGACGAACCACTGGCTCCCTCCCGTGTCTTTGCCCGCGAGCGCCATCCCCACCGCCCCGGTTCCATAGGGCAGGTCGTTGTACTCGCAGGGAATCTCGTAGCCGGGCCCGCCCCATCCGTCGCCGCGCGGACATCCGTCCTGCACGACGAAGTTGGGCACGACGCGGTGGAAGGCGATTCCGTCGAAATATTTCGCGCGCGCGAGATTCACGAAGTTCCCGACCGTCACGGGAGCGCGCGCATGATCGAACGCGATCGTGATGATGCCGCGGTCCGTATGGACGAGTGCCGTGCGGGGCACGGCCTTGACGCCGGGCGCCCGAAGAAGCGGATTCTTCACGAGCCCGATCGAATCGGGCGGCAGGCCCAGGGCCTTGCACGCGACCTCGCGAATGCGGCGCTCCGGGTCCAGGCGCAAGGGCGCGAGCGCCGCGAGAGCCTCCCGGGTCTTGATCGCCGCGAGCGCCGATGCCGCCGATGTCCGGACGTCCGCGTCTTCGGTGGTGCCGGAACGCCCGAGGAGGCCCACGAGCGCCGGAACGCCGGCCGAATCCCCGAATTGTCCCAGCGCGTCCGCGGCGGAGCTGACCACCGTGAAATCGCGCGCGTTGAGGAGCGATCTCAGCGCCGGGATCACGCGGGTCGAATCGGCTTTCCTCTGCGCGAGACCCGAGCAGCCCCCGCCGCCTCGGGCGCGTCGGTCGAATCGCTCGCCCGGGCGAGGAGCGTCTGGAGCGCCATGGGCCCCGGGACCTCGCCGAGCGCCTCGAGCAGCCCGGATCGCATGAACCCTGGAAGGAGATCGAACTGAGGCGCGACGGTGGGGATCGCGCGCTCCCCCTGGATCTTGAGCAGCGCGATCGCGGCCCCCTGGACGACGCCGGTCGCGGAGTCGGAGAGCGCCCGCGCGAGATACACGACCGAAGCCGAGTCCCTGAGGGCCCCGAGCGCTACCGCCGCTTCCCAGCGGACGTGCGGGTTCGGGTCCGACAGGAGGGCGCGGACCGAGGGAGCCTGCTGTCGCGCGCCGAGCAGGCCGAGGGCGCGCGCCGCGTTCACGCGCACGCGCCATCCGGAATCGCGGAGCATCGGGACCAGCACGTCCGCCGACGAAGAATCCGTGATCTCGGCGATCGCCCGGGCCGCGCTCATTCGTACGATCTCGATCTTGTCCCGGGCGAGATTCCGGAGGGCCGGGGCACCCGCCCGGTCCCCGATCCGCCCCAGCGCGTAGGCCACGCGCCAGCGCATCTCCGCGGGCGGGTCGTCCGCGTGCGCGGTGAGCGGCGACACGAGCGAGCGGCTGCGGATCCGCGCGGCGGCGAACGCCGCCGCCCAGCGTTCCGGTTCGCGCTTCGCTTCGAGCGCGCGCGAGACCGCCGGCGCCCCACCCTGCGCGCCGATCAGGCCGAGTGCCGTCACCATCGCCTCGCGGGCGCCGGGATCGATCTCGCGCTCCCATCGGGCCGCGATGGCGCCCACGGCGGTCGAATCCCCCATGAGGCCCAGGCCGAACGCGACCTCGCGCCGCACGGTGGCCGAGCGGTCCCCGAGCGCGGCCAGGAGAGCGGGCACGGTGGAGCGCTCCATGACGAGCCCCAGCGCCCGGGCCGCGGCGGCGCGAACCGAGGGCGAACGGTCGCCCAGGAGCGCTGCGCTGAGCCCGGTCGTGTCCCGCTCGGAGGCTCGCTGCTCGATCCACCGCACCCGCGGGACGGCGGGCGCCAGGCGCGGCGCCTGCGGGGCGGGAGCCGGTGCGGGAGGAGCAGGTGTGGGCGCGGCGGCCGATGCCGCGCGAGGGCGTCGCCACGAGAGCCAGAACGACGAAGCTCACCCGACCGCGCATGGTTCCTCCGCGAGCAAGGGCAGCGCCGCATCGAGGACTTCGGCGGGCTCCACCGATTCCAGTCTTCCATCCGCGGCGCGGACGCTCCGCACGCGGCTGCCGACCGGCCGCCACTCGGCGGGATCGGTCCATCCGTAGATTCCGAGCGTCGGGCATCCCGTCGCCCCCGCGAGGTGGAGCGGCCCCGTGTCGTTCCCGATGTAGATGGCCGCGCGAGTGAATCGCGCCGCGAGCATCGGGATCGACTCCCCCCGCACCGCGGGCAGCCTCATCCCGAGCGACGCGGTCACCGCATCGACGGTCCCGGCATCCTGAGGCCCCTCGAGCCACCAGATCGAATGCCCGCGCCGGAGCAGCTCGCGGGCGACCGCGGCGAACCGCTCCGCCGGCCATCGGTTCTTGTGCTTCCCCGCCCCGGGGTGGATGTAGACAGCCCCTTCGGGCGCGCGCGCGACCAGCGCGGGGTCGGCGACGTAGTAGGGAGGATCGGGCACCGAGCCCGCGCCCACGGCGCAGGCCAGCGTGAGGCAAACCTCGGACTGATGGAGGGGCCGGCCGCCGCTGCCCGGATACGCCAGGCTCCACGTCAATCCCGCGCGATCCCGCTCGCGATACCACGCGGGATCGAAGCCCACGCGCTCGCCGGCGCGGGACCATCGCACGAGCATTGCCGCGCTGCGGGAGTAGGAAACCGTCGTGAAGTAGACCGCCAGATCCGCACGAGGACCGCCCGCGCCGGAGATCCCGGCGCGAGCGACACCGAGAAAATTCCGGGTGTCGACCACGCGGACCTCATCGGCCCAGCGCTGGCCCAGGACCGCGGCGGCGTTCTGCCGTCCTACGATCAATACGAGATGGGCATCCGGGAATCGTTCGCGGATCGAGCGGATGGCGGGAACGTTGAGGAGGAGATCGCCGAGCTGGTTTTGGGGCCGGTAGAGATGGACGGTGCGGATTCGGGTCGGGTCGACCGATCGGGTCGCCTCGGCCGATGGCATCTCAGACCATCTTGGGCGGCTGAGGGCCCTTCGACCTCATCTTCTCGAGCTCGAGCACCTTGACGAGCCGATCGTGGCACCCGACGGGCATCACCGCCGGCTGGCCTTGTCCCTGTTCGTGTTTGTAGAGTTTGAGGGTCATCGTGAGGGTGTCGAATTCAGCGCGGCAGTCCTGGCAGGAACCGATGTGGCGTTTCATCTCGCTGATCACTTCTTCTTTCATGTCCGCGTCGAGGTAGTCGGAGAGGGAATCGAGGACCTCTTTGCACGTCAGCATCATCAGTGGGCTCCCATGGCACGTCGTTTCGGTTTGGCGCTGTCGCTGAAATAGCCGGCAAGGCGGTTGCGAACTTTGAGACGCGCGCGATGGAGGCGGGATTTCACGGCAGCCACCGAAAGATCCAGGATCTCGGCAACCTCCGCGTTCGACATTTCCTCGACGTCGCGGAGAATGAAAACCTGGCGAAATTCCGGCGGCAGGGCTTCGATCGCTTCCTCCATCTCGTGCTGCAGCTCCTGATTCAACACCTGCTCAACGGGACCGGGAGTCCAGTCCGCGATGTTGATCGGCGTCTCCCGCTCGTCGGCGTTGTCGATGGACACCGTGGGAAGCTGCTTCTTCCTCAGGCGCATCAGCGCGGAGTTCGCGGTGATGCGATAGATCCATGTCGAAAACGTCGACGCGCCTTGAAACGATTTGATGCCACGGTATGCGCGGAGGAACGTGTCTTGAAGGACGTCTTCGGCGTCCTCCGCATTGCGCACCATTCTCAGCGCGAGGCTGTACACCTTCGATTCGTACCGGGAGACCAGCTCCCCGAAGGCGCGTTCGTCGTCCTCTTTCGATTTGCGGACGAGCTCTTCATCGGTGACGGCGGACACCGGTACCTCGCATTCAGTTGGATTCGGCGTCATTGGCGTCGATTCCGGGAAATGTGCGTTCCATAAGGCTATGGGGGTGGTGACGGGATGTCAAGCCGGGAGGGGGTTATGCGTTTATCAGACGGTCTACTTCCACCCGACTGCCGGCGCCCCGCTCGCGGGGCCGGTCGATTCCGTGGCGCCTCATCTTCGAGCGCAGGCTTCCGCGCCCGATCTTGAGCAGCCGCGCCGCCTCGACCACGTTCCCGCCCGCCCGGTCGAGGGCGGCCTGGATCACCACGCGCTCCACCGAGGGGAGCGAGATACCCTGGGTGGGAATCGTGACGCTGAATCCGGTCAGGTCCTCCGAGCCGTTGCCTCCCATCCCCCCCGCGGGGACGGCCAGCTCGACCGGACCGATCTCCGCGGAGCGCGCGAGCAGAACGGCGCGCTCGATCACGTTCGACAGCTCCCGCACGTTGCCCGGCCAGTGGTAGCGGGCGATTTCCCGCTCCCCGTCGGCGGAGAGGACTCCCTTGCGCCCCAGCTTCCGCGTCACGCGCTCCATGAACAGCTTCGCGAGGAGCACCGGGTCCCCTTCCCGCGCGCGGAGCGGCGGGATCTCGAGCGGCACGACGTTCAGCCGATAGTACAGATCCTCGCGGAACCGCCCTTGCTTGACCTCGGAGATCAGCTCTCGATTCGTCGCGGCCAGAATTCTGACATCCACGGGGATGTCCCTCGAGCCGCCCACGCGCCTCACGATCTTCGAATCC
Source organism: Candidatus Eiseniibacteriota bacterium (assembly GCA_963724515.1). GTDB lineage: Bacteria > Eisenbacteria > RBG-16-71-46 > SZUA-252 > SZUA-252 > WS-7. Next base: position 82,044 of record CAVRUU010000002.1, read on the forward strand.
AGGAATTTCAGCAGTTTCGCCTGGAGGGTCAGCGGAAGCTCTCCGATCTCGTCGAGGAAGACGGACCCGCCTTCCGCCGCTTCGAAGAGTCCCACGCGTGTTTGCGTGGCATCCGTGAAGGCCCCCTTTTCGTGGCCAAAGAGCTCGGACTCGAGCAGCTCGCGCGGGATGGCGGCGCAGTTCACTTCCATGAACGGGCCCTGCTTCCTCGGGCTCTCCCCGTGGATCGCGCGGGCGAAGAGCTCCTTGCCCACGCCGGATTCCCCGAGAATCAACACCGACGTCGCGCTGGACTGGGAGACCCGCCGCGCGAGATCCACCGATTCCTGGATCGCGGCGCTCTGGCCGACGATGCGGTCGAAGCGGAATTCCTGCTCGATGCGCGCGTGCTCGAGCTGCTGGCGCGCCTGCTGCACCACCGAGCGCCCCGCCGCGTCGAGGAGGCCGTCGAGCTGCGGGAAATTGACCGGCTTGAGGAAGATGTTCCGCACGCCGAGCTCGAGCGTCTCGGTCGCCTGCTGTGAATCGCGGTCCGCGAAGACCACGAGCTGGAGCTTGGGCCAGGTCTCCTTGAGGCGGCGGATCGATTGGCGCTTCTGCTCGAGCGCCTGCGCGATCGCGGCCGGAAGACCGGGAGCGTTCACGCCGAAGTCGACGAGCGCGATCTCGCAGGACTCGTTCCCCGATCGCGCGAGGTACTGCGCGACGTTGTCGGCGGCGCGGGCAACGCACTCGCGCGCGGTCAGGTGCTTGACCAACGCGTCGCGTTCCTCGCCCGGCGGCATGATGACCGCCACGTTGAGATTCATGAGTTGGAATTCCCCCCGAGTCACTTGCGGGACCGGCGGATAGGGCGGTCCCGTGCTCTTCAAGGGGTTATCGGCCTGAGGGGGCTGGATGGTTAGCGGGAATTGGGGCCCGGAGGGGCCCGACAGCCCCGCGCGTGGCCGCATGGCCAAGAAAGGCCTTGACGGAGTATATCTGCAAGATATATATCTTGGAGTTATATGCCACCGCGCCCACGTTCCACTCCCTACGCGATCCTCGGGATGCTGAGCCTCCAGGCCATGTCGGGCTACGACATCCGGAAGGAAGCCGCGTCGAGCATCGGCTACTTCTGGAGCGAGAGCTACGGGCAGATCTACCCCGCGCTGCGGGACCTCACGTCGCAGGGACTGATCAAGCGGCGCCCGGGACCGCGCGGCGGAAACCGCGAGCGTCACGTCTACGAGATCACCGATCGCGGCCGGGAGGCGCTCGCCGCCTGGCGCGCGGAGCCGCCGCGTCCCGCTTCCGTCCGAAACGAGCTCTTGCTCAAGCTCTTCTTCGGCAGCCGCGACACACCGGGCCGCGAGGCCGAATGGATGGAGCGCCTCCTCGCTGAGGAGATCGCCGCCCTGCGGGAATTCCGCCGCATCCGCCGAGCGCTGATGCGCGAGCAGCGCGACCATCCCAGCCTGCCATTCTGGCTCATGACGATGAGCTATGGAGAGCATCGCTCGCGCGCTGTCGTCCGCTGGTGCCGTCAGACACTCAACGCCCTCCGCGCGCTCGAAAGCGGCGCGTCAAGAAAGGGAAACGCAAGATGAACGAAATCGTCGAATCGCAACCGGCCGCCACGGATCGCCGCCTCATCGCACCCTTGTGGCACACGGTCGTGTTGATCACGTTCCTGCTCGCCATGGCCGCCTACGGCGCGTACACCCAGATCACCGCCAAGGAGGGACCCCAGCTCGTCGCGCACCGTGGCTCGGCGCTGCCGATCTATCTCACGCTCATCGCCGCACAATGGGGATTGCTGCGGTTCGTCACCGCCGGCGGGCTCCGGAGAACGGGAACACGGCTTCGCGACCTGCTCGGAGAGCGCTGGCCCGCGTGGAAGGACGTCCTTCGCGACGTCGTGATCGCGCTCGCGGTATGGGCCGCGTGGACCGCCATGGAGATGTTCGTCCTTCCCAGGCTCGGGAGCGACACCGCGAAAGGAATCGACTCGCTCCTCCCGCGCGGCCCGCTCGAGGTCACGGTATGGGTGGCGCTATCCCTCACCGCCGGGTTCTGCGAGGAAGCGATCTTCCGTGGTTATCTCCAGACGCAATTCCGGGCGCTGACGGGAAGCGCGCTCCTGGCCCTATTGCTGCAGGCGGTGATCTTCGGCGTGTCGCACGGGTACCAGGGGCTCCGGAACGTCATCGTGATCACGGTGCTCGGCGCTCTCTACGGAGCGCTCGCCGTATGGCGGAAGAGCCTCAAGCCGGGGATGATCCTTCACGCGTGGACCGATATTTTCAGCGGGATCTTCGCGGCGCGGACTGACGATGAACGTTTTCTTCTGGGCGCCGATGGGTGCCGCGGGCCTTCACATTATCGAGGAATTCATCTACCCGGGCGGGTTCGCGGCCTGGGATCGGCGCTACCGGCCCGTCCTCAGCGCGAGCATCACGCCGCGGTTCCACATCGTCATCAACGGATTGCTTCTGCTGCTGTGCTACAACGTGGGCGCGATGGGTGGGACACCGATCGGTATCGCCACCTGGCTCACGGTGGCGGCGTTGCTGTTCAGCAACGCCATCTGGCACGTGGTCGGCGCCGTCAGGACGGGCCCCGGTCGCGACCGCAATCATCGCGTTCGCGATCGGTGCGTCCTATCAACTCTGGGCCACGGCGATTCACCGCTTGCGGACGAGAGGGGCGAAGGCCGAATGACCGCGCCCGGCTCAGCCTCCGCCCGCTAGTCGAATTCGCTGCGTTCCGGCGGCGGGGACTGCTCCGCCCCGACGCGCCCGATCTGGATGTCGGCCCGCGAGTAGTTTTCGCCGCGCACGTGCGAGCCCGCGAGCCGTCGCAGCATCGTGAGCTGCCCTGTGTGAGTCAGCGAATCCGCGATCGCCCCCTGGAACATGCGCTCGGCGGACCTGTGCAGCGCCGCGCCGGATGCGAGGTAATCGTCGAATGCCTTGAGGGAAGCGTGGAACCGTTTCACCTCGCTGTCCCACGGGAGCCGGCTCGCGTCCGGCCAGCGCTCCTTCCCCTCGGCCTGCGACAAGGCCCAGTCGAGAAGATCCCCGATGTGGGAGAGGATCTCGATCGGCGTGCGCGTCGTGGGACCCGCCTTGAATCCCGCGAAGGACGCGGGCGCGCCGCGCACCGCCTTGCCGCAGCGGTACGCGAGGGTCGCGACCGTGTGGCGAAAGAACGTGAGCGCGCCGTCGGGTGCGCTGGCGGCAGGGCGCCTGCGCGCGGCGGGCTTCGCGGCCGGCTTCCTGGCAGCCGATTTCTTGGCAGGTCGCCTGGTGGCAGTCCTGGCAGCCGATTTCTTAGCCTTTTTCTTGGCCTTCATGGTTCCTCGCTCCGAACGAATCGCCTAGGACGTGGGGAATTTGCAGAGATGTGGCCGGCGTAAATTGCAACAACGCTCGAAAGGCCGCCGCGTGGGCACGAGGCTCTGGCTCGGGTTCCACGAAAAGCCGCGCCGCGAGATCGCGCCAAATTAGGAGCTCGCGTCTCAATGCGGGGCGTTCATTGGCCTGGATCGTGAGGTCCGTCAGACGGAGAACTCGCTCATAGGCGCCCGTGCGCTGCTCGCGGTCACCAGGATTCGCCAGCTTCCCCGCGCGATTCATTTCATTCCCGATCATGAGGATCTGCTCGCTCAGCGTGAACGAGGACCACCGCTCGAGCGTCAGCCCGGAGTGCTGCGTCATCCTAGGTCAGGGCCTCTTTTCCCCGGGGCATGGCCGGGAGAATAGCATGCGGACGGCTCCCTTGCCGTAGGGCTGGAAGTTTCGGGCCGGCGCGACGATACTGGGTCCCCATGGACTTGGGCTCGAGCTGCGTTCTCATCACCGGCGGGGCGACCGGAATCGGTTTCGCGCTGGCGGAGCGCTTCCTGAAGGCCGGAGCCGAGGTTCTGATCTGCGGCCGCCGCGAGGAGAAGCTCCTCGAGGCGCGGCGAAAGCATCCGGAATTGAAAACCCGCGTATGCGACCTCTCGCTCGAAACCGACCGGGTCGCGCTCCACGACTGGGCCCTGGACGAATGCCCCGGCCTCAACGCGCTCGTGAACAACGCCGGGATCCAACGCCGGGTCAATTTCTCTGTCGTCGAGAAATGGGAGCGCACCCGCGAGGAGATCGCGATCAACCTCGAGGCGCCGGTCCATCTCTCGGCGCTCTTCATTCCGTATCTCAGGAACCAGGGACGCGCCGCGATCCTGAACGTGACCTCGGGGCTCGCCTTCGCCCCGATGGCCGCCGTGCCGATCTACTGCGCGACCAAAGCGGCGCTCCATTCCTTCACCCTTTCGCTCCGGCATCAACTCGCGGGCACGCCGATCGAGGTGATCGAGATCATCCCGCCCGCGGTGGACACCGACCTGGGCGGACCGGGTCTCCATACGTTCGGCGTGGCGCTAAACGAGTTCGCGGACGCCGTCATGAAGGGGCTCGAAGCGGGAGAGAAGGAGATCGCGTACGGCTTCTCGCAGCAATCGAGCCGCGCCTCGCGCGCGGAGCTGGAGGCGATGTTCAAGCGCATGAATCAGGCCGCGCATTGAGGCGGGCGCGCGTCTCAATCCTGGCCGCCGTCCTTGCGGGCGCGCTTCTCGGCGGGTGCGCGAACGGTGACCACCTATTATTCCCCTCGGGGACCGCGCGCACCTACTACATGGGCTTCTCGTGGTTTCCGCCGCGCCCCGACCTGAACCTGGGACTCGTGACCATCAATATCTGGTCGACACGCGCCGATGCGGCGCTCATCGCGGTCAGCCCGCCCTGGGACTCGCTTCTCGCCGGGCGCGCGCCGGACTTTCTGGTTCGTACCAATGAGCTCGGGCTCGCGAACTACTACCGGGCGAGAGGGCTCCGCGTGATCGTGAGCGTGGATCCCACGAACGGCCTCGACCGCGCTGCCGAAGCGCCCGCCCTCGTCGCCGCGGGGCGAAGCCTCACCGAGCCCGCGGTCCAGCAGCTCTATCGCGACTACGTGACTGCGGTGGACACGCTCATCCATCCCGACTATCTGGGCGTCGCCTCCGAGACGAACCTCGTTCGCGCCATCGCTCCCCTCTCGCTGTACAACGCGGTCGTTCAGGCGGCCGGCTCGGCCGCGACGAACATCGCGCTCGTCGATTCAACGGCGAAGCTCTACACGACCGTGCAGGTCGAGACCGCGTGGGGCGGTCTGGGAGGTCCCGGCGGTCCGTACGTCGGCATCGATCAGGATCTCTCGGACTTCGGCTTCATCGCCGCGCTCGGGCTCTCCTCATATCCCTATCTCGGAGGCTTTTCCGATCCCGACAGCATCCCACTCAACTACTACACGCGGCTCCAGCAGGGAAACCCGATCCAGCTCCCGATGCTCGTGATCGAGGGAGGATGGCCGTCGGATTCGTTTGGCGTGGCGGCGAGCCGGCAGAAGCAGAGCCGGTACATCACCCGCCACGCGGCGCTGCAAGACTCGGCGCGAACCGTGGGCTGGTTCCAGATTACATTCACGGATCTGGACGAAGCCGCGTATGGGGCCCCGCCCGGCCAGCTCACGCCGTTTTCACACCTCGGGTTGGTGGACGTGAACCTGGACCCCAAGCCCGCGCTCTCCGCGTGGGATGCGGTGTTCATGCGGCCCCGCCGCTAGCAGGAGGCAGAACGATGAAGGTAGGCGTGTTGGGTTCGGGCATCGTGGGTCAGGTCTTGGGCGCGGGATTCGTCGCGCGAGGCCACGAAGTCAAGTTGGGCACGCGCGACCCGGCCCAGGAGAAGGTGACTGCGTGGGTCGCGAAGAACGGCGCCAAGGCCTCGGCCGGCACGTTCGAGGAGACCGCGAAGTTCGGCGAGCTGCTCGTGCTCGCCCTGCTCTGGGACGGCACGAAATCCGCGATCGACATGGCAAACCCCGCGAATTTCGACGGCAAGGTCGTGATCGACGCCACGAACCCGCTCGATTTCAGCAAGGGCGCCCCGCCCACGCTCTCGATCGGCGGGAACAACTCGGCCGGCGAGCAGGTCCAGAACTGGCTGCCGAAGGCGCGCGTGGTGAAGTGCTTCAACACGGTGGGGAACGCGCACATGATCTCGCCGAAATTTCCCGGCGGCCCGCCCGACATGTTCATCGCGGGAAACGACGCGGAGGCGAAGAAGAAGGTGACCCAGATCTGCACCGACTTCGGATGGCCGGGCACGATCGATCAGGGCGGGATCGAATCCTCGCGCTACTTGGAAGCGCTCGCGATGGTGTGGATCCTGGAATACTTCCGCACCGGAAACGCGAACCACGCGATCAAGATGCTGAGGAAATAGAAGCCGGGACGACGGGGTTCTCGCGGTGCGGGTCCCTTTCGAGGCCGCAGACCTACTTCCTCGCGGCGCGCAGCTTCCGCTTCACCATCTCGTCGAAATGAAGCGCCACTTTGATCTGAGTCACGGCCTCCTCGTCCTCGCCCGCCTGGACCGCGAGCAGGCGGCCGTCCGGAAGTAGATCCCACAGGCCGGCTCCCAGGCTGTTGGGCACCACGTGCAGGGCCAGGAGATCCCAGGCCAGCGCGGGCGCGGACGCGCCGAGGCGAGGCGTCGTGGCGATCGAGACCGACATCAGCTTTCCCTGGTTCGAGTAGTAGATCTGCTTTCCGTCGTGGCTCCAGCGCGCGATATCCCCGCCTCCGCGCGAGACCATGATCGGCTGGCCCGAGGGCGCGCCCTCGGCCCAGGCCGTGAGGTACACCTCGACAACGCCGGTCTCGGTTGCCTGGTATGCCACGAGCCGCCCGTCCGGCGAAAAAACCCCCACCGCGAAGACGTCCGCTCCGGACAGAACCGGTTTCGGAGTCGCAAGGACGTCCGTCTGCGGTGACGCGTGAAGCGTCCAGATCGAGACCCGGTTGCTGTCGGCCATGGTCGCGAGCATGGTGCCGTCCGGGGACCACGAGGATGGAATGAGGGCGGCCGTCGGGCCGGGCTTCATCACCATGCGCCGCGGCTCCGAGACGCCGTCCGCATCGGTCACGTAAATGCCGTCGGTGGAGTCGTTGGCGTACTGGGCGAAGGCGATCCACCGCCCGTCGGCCGACCAGGTCTGCCCCACGCAGTCGGCGCCCGGCCGGGAGCGGATGCGCCGCGACGTGGGCTCTCCACGCTTCGAGACCCACAGCTCGGTGATCGCGTTCGCGTTGTTGATCTGGTTCAGCACGCGGCTCCCGTCCGCGGACGCCTCGATCCCGTACTCGTACCCGCGGCGCTCCGGCGACCAGTCGGTCACGTTGCCCTGGCGGTCCACGATCACGATATGGCGGTTCCGCATGATGTTGCCGCCCGACGCGTAGGCCAGCATCCCACCTGGCGTCATGCTGAACCGCGCGTTCAGTGCGACGCGATCCTGGCGGAGCCCGTTCATGATGGCCACCGGCGCGCCCTTCACCTCGAGCTTTCCCGGATCGAACGGGACCGCGAAGAGCGCGTCCGTTCTCGTGAAGAGGAGCAGCCCGTCCTTGAAGGCCGGGCTGCCGCCCTCCTGGAGGACCACCTTCGCCTGGCCGGACTTCGGGTCGAGCACCGCGACTCCCTGGCGGTACACGCTGCCCTCGTACCAGAGCGCTCGAAGGAAGATGCCGCGATCCCCGGGGAGCGCGCGGCCTTCCGGATAGAACCGTGCGTTCGAGAGCGTGCTCGCGAACTTGACCGGTGCCGAGGGTGGCCCGCCATTCGAGGGAAGGCGGACGTAGCGCAAGCCGTCATCGGTCGAGAGGATGAGGTCGCCCGAATGGAGCCATGCCCCGCTGGCGTCCCATGAGGGCGCGACTTCCCCCACGGAAACCGCGGGCGCGCTCCGGTCCGCGGGCATCCGGTAGCGGCGATAGTCACTTGTCTGCTCGCCCGCGGGCGCCCAGTACTCGAGTGTCCGATGGTCCGGGCTCAGGAAGATCGTCGAGGCCCCCTCCGTCCCCCGGATCTGCTCGAACTCGGGCTCGTCGAGGCGCCTGAGATACAGCCGCCCACGCGAACGCTCGGCCGAGGAGGCGCCGATGGGCCGGCAAATCAGCGCGACCGTCTCGTCGTCGATCGCGCCCCGCTCGAGCCGCGTGTCGCGCGGGAGCGGTATCGAGAGGTACGTGATCCGTTTCGTCTCGGTTTTCCCTGTGATGGCGGTCCAGGCCACAGCACCGAGGGCGGCGCCGATCACCGAGGCGAGGGCGATGAGGATCGCGGAACGGCGGCGGACGGCGGCGATCGCCACGGCAGAGCCCCCTGCCTCGGCCGCCGAGTCGGCCCCCGCGTGACGCCCCGACTTGATCTCCTCGAGCGTGAGCCGCGCGTCCCCGATGTCGCGGAGGCGGCGCTTCGGATCCTTCTCGAGACAGCGCTCGAGCAGCTCGCGCAGGCGGACGGGCGTCGTCTTGGGGAGCGTCGACAAGTCCATCGGACGCTCGAGGATCTTCGCGATCGTGTCGCTGGCGGTTTCACCCTGGAACGCGAGGTGCCCGGTGAGGCACTCGTAGAGCACGCAGCCGAAAGACCAGATGTCGGTGCGCCGGTCGACCATCTTGCCGCGCGCCTGCTCCGGTGAGAGGTACGCCGCCGTGCCGAGGATCACGCCCGGTATCGTGCCCATGAACGTGGGCGAGTGCGCGAGCGTCGGCGAGGAGAGCGTGGGGGAGTCGACCATCGCCGGAGATTTCGCGAGGCCGGACTCGTCGGTCGCGACCTTGCCCTTCGCCAGCCCGAAGTCGAGGACCTTCACCTGATCGCCGGGCGTGATCATCACGTTCGCGGGCTTGAGGTCGCGATGCACCACGCCGCCGTCGTGCGCCGCCTCCACCCCCGCCGCGATCTGGATGCAGATGTCGAGCGCTTCGCTGAGCGGGAGCGGCCCGCGCGCGATGCGATCCGCGAGCGTCTCGCCTTCGATGTGCTCGAGCGCGAGATATCGCCGGCCCTCGCTCACCTCGAGGCCGTAGATCGCCGCGACATTCGGATGATTCAGCGAGGCCAGCACGCGTGCCTCGCGCTCGAAGCGCTGGAGGCGGTCAGGGTCGCTGGCGACGTCTTCGGGGAGGGCCTTGAGGGCCACCGTGCGACCGAGCCGGGTGTCCTGGGCGAGGAATACAACTCCCATCCCACCGCGCCCGATCTCGCGGTCTACCTTATATGGGCCGATGGTGGCGCCGGAGGTTAGAGGCATAGGATGGGCGAGGGTATCACGCCTCAGATTCCCGCACCGGATCTGTACGACTGGAACAACTCGAATACCTCCTGCCGCTCATCATCCCGTATCAAGCCGTGAAAATCATCGCGAGTCGCCAGGCTGATGACCGCGCTGCGGGCATCGACGAACTGATTGAGGACTCTTGCAGCCGCAGCGATCAGGCTCTTGTCGTGAAACCCTCGACCGTCCGTGCCTACCAAGTAGGCTGAACCCATCTCGAATGGAACCGGGGCGCCGCCATGCTCGAGGCCGTATTTCCGATCGTCATCCTCCACGTAGTAGCGTAAGCAGTGGAGAACGCCTGACAAGTCCTTCGCCTGTCGGCGATCGCCAAATGCGACCAGTTTGATCAGAACATAGAGGGGTATGGGCACAACCGGAACCTCGAGGTCAGGGCCGACCTTCCCCAAGACGGCATTGGGGACTATCAGGCCATACCCTGCCACGTTCAATTTCAGACCGGGTTCCAGCTGCAGGATTCCCTGTGGCGCAAGGGCCTCGCCGTACGGAATGAGATCGACCCGTCCACCGTTCGTGTGGTTCAAGCGGAAGGAGGGGCTCGTCCGAGCAAACCCGAATGCGCCCAGCCTATCCTTGAGCTTTTCGAACTCGTCGAGACTCTCGATGAGGACGGTCACGTCGGCATCCAGGGTCAGACTGGATGGGGCTGTGGCCAGAAGGAGCTCCGGGACGAGAGCACCAATGAGGCAAAACCTCACGTGGAGTGAATGAAGGCCTCGTGAGAGATCCGCGAGAGCCCCCGCAACGAGCGGATCAGGGTACATCGGTACCTATCACCGCCGGCAGGAGCATCTCGGCGGCTTCCAGGGCCTGTTCCGTGTCTCGATAGCGAAGCTCGGCATAGATCAGCAGAGTGGGTGCAACCGGAATTCCTTCGATGGCGTCCTCGGGTATGCCGGGCACCGGCGGCTCTACCGCCAGCAGGTTTCCGACTCGAGGAGCAGGCTGGGCCATGAGCTCCGTCTGAAGCGCGCGATCGTCGAGCGTTCCCCAGGGGACGTAGATCTCGGTCTCATGCGCTCTGAAAAACCTGTTTCGAAGTTCCGCCGCGTCAGCGCCCGTCAACGCCCACCTGACTCCTCGTCTCTTCAAGGTCTGATGGAGAAGCCTCCAGAGCTCGGGTTTGTTGGTGTTTCGCGTCTGGAAACGCGCTTCACGTAACTTCGGGCGAAGGACGTCGATGTACGCCTGAACCCAGAGCGCGACCAATTGCGGCCGATCCAAGATGCGCCGGCGCGTGCGGCGTTCCTCCAGGAAACCGCGTCGCTCCAGCTCCCGGATGCACGCCGCGACCGTGCCCAGGGCCACGCCCGCCTCGGCTGCGAGCACTCGATACGGAGCCTCCACCAGCTCGCGGCGGAGAAGCATCGCCATGACGGTCTTGATCCAGGCGCGATTCGGGCGCGTCGGGCCCGCGGCACCCTCCTGCTCCAGTCGTTGTCCTTCGACGTGGACAAAGAGCCCTGGCGCCTGCAGGTGCGCGTTACCAGCGAGATCCACGTAGTCGATTTCCGCACGCTGAAGCACGGCGCCTTGCTGGGGGCGAATATGAGGCGCGAGCAGGAGCATGCGTGCCGGATGAGCCTGCCGGGTAAAGGCTGCCCGCCAGTGCTTCAATTGCTCGGCTATCACCGCGGCGTCCTGGTATCGAAAGTGCGCTTTCCATTCCACGACGTAACGGACGGGCCCCTGAGGGCCTTTCCACTCGATGATTGCGTCCACGGGAGGGAGTCTCTTGTTGGGTGGACGGATCTTGGCGCCAGGCATCCATGCCTCTAGGCGCTGCTGGTATCGATCCAGTTCCATGTTCATTATTATCGGCTGTTCATTATTATTGAACAACCATTATTATTGAACACAATGAGGGCGTGATCACCCCACGGCCATGCCCATAAACACTGACGCGACAACGGGTTTGTAGATCAGAGCAGCGAGGGTAGTGTCCTGTTCTCCCGATTCAATCGACCCCCGGCCGCGCTCCAGCCAGTTCTTGGAGCTCCCGCAGCGTACAGAGCGCATCGAATCGGACCCCCTCGTCCTCGATGCGCTTCCTGCCTTCCTGCTCTTCTCGATCGATGATCGCGATCGCTTGCGAGACTTTGAGCCCCTCTTCCCTGCACTTCCGGATGGCCTCGATCGTCGACTTGCCGCTCGTGATGACATCGTCGACGATGAGCACGTGATCGCCTTTGGCCACGTCGCCCTCGATCAGCTTCCCCAGCCCGTGCGCCTTCGGCTCCTTCCTCACCGCGAACGCGCGGATACTCTTCCCATCTCTCTTGTAAGCCGCGTCCGAAACGGCGATCGCGATCGGGTAGGCGCCGATCAGCAGGCCACCGACCGCCTCGACCGGTGTCCGGACAAGGTCCAGGATCATTTCACCGACGATCCGACGAACCTCAGGGTGCGAGAGGCCAACCCTGCAATCGACATAGAACGAGCTCATCTCGCCGGACGCCAATCGAAAGATCGGGGTCGGGCTCGACTTGAACGCTTTGGTCTTGATGAGTATCTGGAGAAGCTCTTCGCGCGTGGCGGGCATCGGTTGGCGGAGATTACCACGAGCGGGACTCACGGCGGCAGCCCGATGCTCCGCAAGAACGCGGGGTAGCGCGGATCCGATAGGAGGCTATCCCACCAGGGCTCCACCTTGATTCGCAGCACGTAGGGATCCCGTTCTTCGCGCGCCCGGGCGAGCCAGTAGAACGCGGAGTCCGCTTCCCCGAGCATGGCGTGTGGAAGCGCGAGGCCGAGCGCCGATAGGGGCTTCGTCTTCGCCCATTCCCATCGTTGCTTGAGGAGTTGCCGGTAGTAGCCCTTCGCGCCCGCGGCCTTGAAACCGCTGCGCAGGGGCCCGTACCACTGCTCCCTCTCGGCGGCGTTCCGCCGCCCCAAGAGGGAGTCCTCCTTCTCGAATTCATAGGTGGCCTCGATACATCTCCCCTGGTAGAGGTAGACAACCGCGAGGGTCCGGTGCGCCCGGGGAAAGCTCGGGTCCATATCGATCGTCTTTCGCAGGCTCTCGATCGCCTCGTCGTAATGCCTCGCCAGACCCAGGATGCTTCCGACCTCGGTATTGATGATGAGCGAGAGGGGATCGAGATCCTGCGCCCGCTTCACTTCGGCGATGGCTTCCTGTTGCCGCCCCATGCAGTTGAGAAAGTCGGCATACCACTGATGCGCGGAAGCGTAGTTCGGGTTGAGTTCGATCGCTCGCCTGTACTCGGCGTCGGCGCCCACCTGATCCCATTCGTACTCGTTCTTGATACCGGCCAGAACCGTGTGGGGCTCCGCGAGCGTGCTGTCGAGCTCCAGAGCCCTGAGAGCGGCCGCTTTCCCCATCGGATAGGCGTCTCTTGCGCGGAGAGGATCATATGCGGGGAGGATGGTGTAACAGTTTGCGAGGCCCGCGTAGGGCAAGGCGTAGCTCGGGTCGATGGCGATGGCCTGGTTGAAGTAGTCGATCGCCTTCTGGATCCACTCGGTCGTCCTCTTGTTCCAGGCGTAGAGGCCCTTGAGATAGGCCTTGTATGCCTCGGGGTCGACCTGGCGGGTCTTGGTGAGCCGCTCGCGTTCTCTCGGTGTCAACGCCACGCGAATCTCACCAGCGATGGCGCGCGCCACGTCTCCCTGGAGGGCCAGGACGTCGCGCAGGTCGCGCTCGTAGGTCTTGGCCCAGAGGTGCTCGTCGGTGGCGCCGCGGATCAGCTGTGCCGTCACGCGCACCCGATCCCCGGAACGGGACACCGAGCCCTCGATGATCGCGTCGGCATGAAGGGCGCGCGCGATGGCCGGCAACGACTCCTTCGTATTCTTGTAGGCCATGGTCGAAGTCCTGGAGATGACTTTCAGCGAGCCGATCTGGGCGAGCGTCGCGATGAGCTGCTCGGTCATGCCGTCGGCGAAGTACTCGCCCTCAGACCCCTCGAAATTGGCGAGCGGCAGCACCGCCAGCGAGCGAATTCGAGGCGCGGCGCCCAGGAGCAGGTCCCTGATTCCTGCGACGTTGATGGCGAGGGCGGCCGCCGCGAGTACTACCGTGGCGGCCGCGGCGGCTCCGACCAAGGCGGCTGATCGGTGACGGCGTCGCGGCAGCGCGACCGCTTGTCCGGTTGCGAGCCGCCCCAGGTCGCGTTCCAGCTCCGCGGCGGACCGGTAGCGCGAGTCCGGGTCCTTCTCGAGGCATTTGAGGATGATGCTCTCGAGACCCGGCGACACCTTCGGGATGATGCTGCGCGGCGCGGGCGGCGCCTCTTGGAGGATCGACGCGATCAATCGCGTGTTGCCGGTTTCCGGGAAGGCTCTCTTCGCCGTCGAAAGCTCGTAGAGCACGAGCCCCGCGCCCCACAGGTCCGAGCGCTCGTCCGCCGTCTTCCCTCGGAGCTGCTCCGGAGCCATGTAGGGCAGCGTCCCAGGCCCGGCTCCCGACTGGGCGGCGCTCGCGGTCTCGGTCGCGGCGGAGATCGACGTCGCTCCAGGCCGCTCCACCAGCTTCGCCAGCCCGAAGTCCAGGATCTTCAGCCGCCCTTCCGGCGTGAGCCGCACGTTCCCGGGCTTGAGATCCCGATGGATGATGTGGGCCGCGTGCGCCGCCGCCAATCCCTGCGCCAGCTCGCGTCCCAGCCGCGCGACGTCCGCCTCCGGGAGCGGGCCGCGCTGAAGCTTTTCCTCGAGCGTCTCCCCCGCCACGTATTCCATGACCAGGAAGTCGATCCCGTCCTGGGTGTCGAAATCGTGGACGGTGGCGATGTTGGGATGGTTGAGCCTCGAGAGCGCGAGCGCTTCCTTGCGGAATCGCTTCCGCGAGGGCTCATCGGAGAGGAGGCCGGCGGGAAGGATCTTGAGCGCGACGTCGCGCTCCAGCCGCTCGTCGCGCGCGCGAAAGACGACGCCCATTCCACCGGCGCCGATCCGCTCGAGAATGCGGTAATGCGAGAGCGTCCTACCGAGCATTGGGGCATTCTAGCGCCTACGGCGGCCCGGCGCTGCAGCTTGTCAGCCCGCGCGCTTCTCGAGGAGACACACCCCACGCCAGGGGTGGGAGCCCAAACGGCCTTTTCGGCTCGGGAAGTAGCGAGATCAGATGCTGGAAGAGGCCCAGCCTTTTCTTCTTCGCCGCCCACTTGAGCATCGAGCGGACATCCACGGGGCTCCATCCGTGCGGCGTGAAATACTCAGGCCCTTCCTCGGGGCTGAATAGTAGCGGGGCGCCCGCTTGCTCGAGGAGGTGGCCGATCTGCCGCGTTACCATTTGCCGAAGTCCCGGCGACACGAGGTTGAGAGCCCACCGTCGAAAGCTCGCGGGGGCGGCGAGGTCGTCCGCAAGGCCCGCCGCCTGTTCGGAACTCGAGGTCGCCAGGGAGTAGATGACGACCGGCGCCTCCTGCCCCTGAAACCGATCCACGGTGCCTACCGACACTCCGCGGGGGGCCAGCCGCTCGCCCAGCAGCGCGACCTGGGAGTTGTAGGGGGCGACCACCAGGATGTCGTCGGGCGTCATTGCCCGCTCCGTTCCATCTGGGCCCACCCACCGCGCTCCGTCGCGAAGGAGACCGTCGACAATGCGATCGACCGCCTCCACTTCCTCGCTCGACGAGTTCTGATTACCCTGGTGCGGGACCTACCCTGACATTGACCAGGTCGAGGGCTCGACGCTCCGCGCGCGCCTCGCCCAAAGGCCGATCCCGTCGCGGAAGGCGATCCACTGCGGCGACACGCCGTCGAACGCGCGCTTGGCCGGTCAACATCTAGAGGATCGCGCCCAGCGTGAAAATGTCGGTGGACGGGTTCGTGGGACATCAGCAGGCTTTGAGCGAGCTCTACATGGTCGAGGGATTGAAGTGAGCGCGCGGATTCACTTCTTGACTGGTTCCATCGTGATGTCGAAGGTTGAATCCCTGATCGCAGGCACTTCCGTCAGCTTCCGGCCAAACACGCGAGAGTATTTTCGATCAATGTCCTCGCGTGACATTGATACGGGTACCGCGACCCTTGCATGCTTTTCATCTACCAGGGATAAGTCGAAGCGTCCGCCACGGCGTACGTAGAGACGAAACTCGCCATTGGGTCCGGTGAGGCAATCGGCCCCAGACACCCAGGATTCTCGTTCCGTTTCCCAACTGTAAATGCGGACCGAGTCGAGATCCTCGCCGGTTTGAGAATTGCGCACTCTACCGGTCCATCGCACCGTATTCAGTGATAGTTCGACCGATGTCGACCGTGTGATCGTGCCGGGCACGGTTGTCCTCCACCGTTGGAACTCGCGCCGGAAGGGCTGAACCCTCCAGCTGTACCGATCCTCCGATACAGAGATTCGAAAATGGCCCTGGGAGTCCGCGACCGATTCGAACACGCCCTGTGCACCTTCCGCTGTAACCGTCGCGCCAAGAGGAAGATCACCATATCCTCGGACAGTCCCCTCGACGGAGATACCCCCCACGCGGATCGTGATGGTCGTGTCCCCATTTACCTGTATACGTGGCCAATAGCCCGGCATTCCGAAGGCTCGATCGGAGAGGTTCGCAGCGAAGTAGTATGGGCCGGGGTGCTGCAGGAACACCTCGAAGGACCCCTGCACGAGGCTAACTTGGGGTAGGCCCGTTCCGCAAATCGCGGATCCTTCGGGGACGGAATAGTAAACGACGGTTCCCTTTGGGGCTGGAAGTGAATCGGGGCCAAGAACGATTCCGCGGACGTGCAGAAGAGGACGGAACTGATGATCCACCCTGTGTTCACCCGGCTCGATAGGGCCTTGGGCCAAGACCTCACCTCCGGGGAACCTCGCTCGATCAGGATGTTCTACCCAAACACCGTCGGCCCCCGCAGGAAGGTCAAGACGATACGCGCCGACAGAGTCCGTATGGGTTTCGAAGGTGCGCAGAGTTGCCGATAGACCGTCTGCCGTCCAGTCCATCCCGCCACCGGATACTTTTGCGCCCGCAAGCGGCTCCCCCGAGACGTCCCGAATGATTCCCGTAACATGAGATTTCTGACCGCGCCACTCCACCGGGGTAAACGCCGACAGAGAAGAACTCGTGAGGAAGAGAAGCGCCGCCAAACGGGCGAGACTTTCGAGGCGGGACTGATCTTTCCGAGCTGATGACATTTCCAGGCCACTCGATCCGGCGTCGATTGCTGAGAAGGGTGGGGGCGGAGGTATCTTCGTCCCAGAGCGTAGCACAAGGCGGTGCATGGCTAGGCCCTGCGAACTTACACCCCGCAATGAACCGTAGTAAACTCCCCACCCCATGCCCCACACCATCTCCCCAGGCACGCGCCTGGGCCCATATGAGATCCAGTCCCTGCTAGGGGCGGGAGGGATGGGCGAGGTGTATCGCGCCCGGGACTCGCGGCTGCAGCGGGATGTCGCCGTAAAGGTCCTGCCGCGGGCGCTTGCCCAGGACCAGGACCGCCTCCGCCGTTTCGAGCGTGAGGCGCGGGCGGCGGGGCAGCTCAACCATCCGAACGTCATGGCGGTCTACGACATCGGCTCGACGGAGCCCAACGGCGGCGGGCTCCCCTACATTGTCTGCGAGCTGCTCGAGGGCACAACGCTCCGCAACCGTCTCCCCGCCGGGCCGATCCCGCCCCGCAAGGCGATCCAGTACGCCACGCAGGTGGCCCGCGGCCTAGCGGCGGCGCACGCCAAAGGAATCGCGCACCGGGACCTCAAACCCGAAAATCTGATGATCCTCTCGGGCGACCACGTGAAGATCCTCGACTTCGGGCTGGCGAAGCTGCTGCGGCCCGAGGCCGACGGCGCCGGCGGCGCCCCCGACGACGATACTGGCCCTGTCGCCCGCTCGCTCACGATGACAGGAGAGATCCTGGGCACGCCGAGCTACATGTCGCCGGAGCAGGTCCGCGATCAGCCGAGCGACCACCGCACCGACATCTTCGCGTTGGGCGCGATCCTCTACGAGATGCTGGCCAGCAAGCGCGCGTTCGACGGCCCCTCGCACGCGGATCGCATGACCGCCATCTTGCAGTCGGAGCCGCCGCCGCTCCCGACCGAAATCGAAGACACAACCCCCGGCATCGGCGCGGTCATCGCGCATTGCCTCGAGAAATCCCAAACCGACCGCTTCGATACAGCAAGCGATCTCGCGTTCGCACTCTCGCTCGTGGCTGGACGCTCCGCGGCGCGTCCCACCGCCGACACCGACACCACCCCCGCCGCCGCATCCCACAACTACCGCCGCATCACATTCCGCGACGGCGCCATCTACGGCGCGCGGTTTGCGCCCGATGGTCAGGCGATCTGCTACGGCGCCTCATGGGAAGGGCGCCCCACGGAGCTTTTCTGGAGCTATCCGGGAAATCCTGAAGCGCGGGCGCTCGGGTACATCAGGACGGATCTCCTGTCCATCGCCACCACGGGTGAGATGGCGGTCTCCCGAGGAAGGACGTCACGAGGCGGGTTCATCCACACGGGGATGCTCGCGCGAATGCCGCTGGGAGGCGGCGCCCCCAAGGACATCATGGACGGCGTGACGGAGGCCGAGTTCCACCCCGATGGACGACGGCTCGCGATCATCCGGGATGAGGGTGGAATGACGCGGATCGAATTCCCGGCTGGGAAGGCCCTCTACCAAACGCCCGGGTGGCCGAGCAGCATTCGCTTCTCTCCCGACGGAACCCGGATCGCCTTCCTGGACCATCCGGCGCGAGCGAACGACAGCGGATCCGTCGCCGTGGTCGACATGAGCGGTGACGTGAAACGGCTTTCGAGCGGCTGGTCCAGCTTGCGGGGGCTCGCGTGGTCCCCCGACGGACGCGAAGTTGTGTTCGCGGGATTCCGAACCGAGGTGGGTCGGATGATCCACGCGGTCGGCCTGGACGGCGCGGTTCGTCGCGTGCTCCAGATTCCCGGAAACATGACGCTGGATGATGTCTCGCGCCAGGGGGCGGCGCTCGGTCTGCTCGATAACGAGCGCATGAGAGGACGATTCGTTCCCGCGGGCGACACGGAGACACGGGACCTCACGTGGCTCGACTGGACGCTCTTGCGCGCGATCACGGCGGACGGATCCCGGATCCTCTTCGATGAGACGGGCGTCGGGGGCGGAAACCTCGGATCGGTGTACATACGCGGCACCGATGGATCGCCCGCGGTTCGACTGGGGGACGGTATCGCGCTGAGCCTGTCCCGGGACGGGCAGTGGGCGCTCGCGAGCGTGGGCTTGGAGCCGACTCGCCTCGATATGCTCCCGGTCGGCGCTGGAGAGCCGCGAACCATTCCCACGGGTGATCTCGAGGTCAGTCACGCGTCCTGGTTCCCGGACGGGAGCATCTGCTGCCTCGGCCGCGAGCCCGGGCAGGGGGCACGGCTCTTCAAGCTCGACCCCACGACCGGAAAGCGTGAGCCGTTCAGCGAGGAAGGCGTGAGCTACTACGACACGCTCGTCTCACCGGACGGACGCTTCGTCGCGGCGCACGGGCACGACCGGAAGGCGTGGATCTACCCCGTCGACGGGGGAGCGCCGACGCCGGTGAAAGGGGCCCTCGAATTCGAGCGGACCGTGTCCTGGAGCCCGGAGGGGGACGGAATCTTCGTCTTCTCCCGCGGCGAGCTGCCGGCAAAGGTGTGGCGGATCGATCTCAAGACGGGCGAGCGCAAGCTCTGGCGCGAGATCTCCCCTGCCGACCGGACGGGAGTCGAGGGCATCGCGTCCGTGCGCATGACTCCGGATGGGTCGACATTCGCGTACAGCTATTACCAGCGACTGAGCGGGCTGTACGTGGTGGAAGGGCTGTTTTGAGCGCCTCGAGCTGCGCGGACGCGCGGGGTCCGGTCGACGATGCGGCGCGGGGCGCGAAATACGAAGCGTTCCGCGCGCTGCATGCGCGCCCGGGGATTTTCGTGATTCCGAATCCCTGGGATGCGGGGTCGGCGCGAATTTTGACTGGGCTCGGCTTCGAGGCCCTCGCGACGACGAGCGCTGGTTACGCCATTTCCGCCGGACTCCCTGACACGGTGGGAGTGCTGACACGCGTCGGGGTCTTGGAGAACGCGCGGGCGATTGCCGAGGCGACGCACCTGCCCGTGTCAGCGGATTTGCAGAACATGTTCGGCCGGTCGCCTGAAGTGTGCGTGGAGACCGTTCGTTTGGCGGCTGCGGTCGGTCTGGCCGGCGGATCCATCGAGGATGCTTCGGATGATCCGAGGGCGCCCATCTATGAGTTCGAGCTTGCCGTGGAGCGCGTAGCGGCGGCGGCAGAGGCGGCGCGCGCGGGGCGCTTCGTGTTGACTGCGAGGGCCGAAAACTTCCTACATGGCCGCCCTGATTTGGGCGACACGATTCGGCGCCTGCAGGCGTTCGAGAAGGCCGGCGCCGATGTTCTGTTTGCGCCGTGGCTCCCGAGTTTGGAAGCGGTGCGGGAGGTCTGTGCGTCGGTCTCCAAGCCGGTCAACGTCGTCATTGGCGTCAAGGGCGCCAACTATTCGGTCGCGGACCTGGCGGCCGCGGGAGTCAAGCGCGTCAGCGTGGGAGGATCGTTCGCGCGTGCCGCGCTGGGGGCGTTCGTGCGTGCCGCGCACGAGGTCCGAGACAAGGGGACGTTCACGTACGCCGCGGACGCTCTTCCCCATGCCGAGGCGGACGCCATCATGGAGCGCGGCGGCCGCCGGTAGAAGGGCAAGCGGGGATAGGGCTCTCTAAGCACGCGGCTTCTTTCGGGTCGTGCTCCTTGCAAACCTCTTACGCGCTACGCGAGTAGAGTTCGTACGTAGCCACGCGGCGAAACCGACCTCGTCCATCTTCCGCTCCACGAGAGCAAACATCGCTGTCGCGGCGTCACCCTCGGACGCCCCGAGCAGATGCCCGTTGCGCTCCAGGAAAACGGCTGCCGCCGTCAGTGCCACCCGCTTGTTGCCGTCTCTGAAGGGATGATTCCGCGTGAAGGCCTGGGCATAAGCCGCGGCCAGACGGAAAACGTCCGCCTGGTCATAGAGGAAGCGGTTCCTCGGAGCCGCGAGTGCCGCATCGAGGGAACCCTCATCATGGTAGCCCACTGCCCCGCCGTGCTCCGCGAGAAGCCTTTCATGTATTGCCAGTGCCGCCGCTTTCGAGAGCCATTTTGGCTCCTTGGTCATTTGGCCAGGTCACGGAGGGCATTCCTGTAGCGCCTCATGAAGCGCTCGGCGATCTCCATGGTTTCCTCGAAGTCTGGAGCGTAGGGCGTCAGTCGGAACCCTCCGGGCGTTTCCGTGAGGTAGAGATGATCGCCTTCCCGGACGCGCAGAGTTTGAGCAACCTCGGAAGACAGCGTGACGCCGAGCGAGTTTCCCACCTTGCGGACCTTTAGCGTGACCATGGCGTTACCTCCTGTAGTACATATGTTATAACTATCGGCGAGGGAGGTCAAGGCTTTAGGGGGTATCCTCCTGGGATGCGGTACCTGGTCGGGGCTCTTATTGGCGTGCTTGCTGTTCTCGCGCTGACGTTGGTGTGGCGCCGGATCGAGGAGAGCTATCCCCTGCTCCGCTTCGAGCGCCGCGTCGATGCTCAGCGCCTCACCAATCTCCGAGGCTACGCGGCCCGCGAGCGGCTGGGATCGTTTCTGCCCCCCGGTGACGCCCAGCTTGCTATCCAGGAATCCCTGCTGCAAGACATCCTCGCCCGCTCGCTACCCATTCGCGAGAAATTCGAAGGCGGGAAGTATGAAGCTGCGCCTCGACAAGGCGCTCCTCGATTTCGAGGACGGGCTCGCGTCGATCACGCTGCTCGGGCACGGCCGCATGCTGGGCCCGGGGGCCTCGCCGCTCGAAGCCGACTTGCGACTCCAGACCCACATCGACGTGGTCGAGTTTCGCCCGGACGTGGGCACCCTGCGCGCGGGACTCGCGATCACGTCCGCGCATGTGATTCGCACCAGCGGCGGCGCGGGCAGCCCGCTCGCCGATCCAGCCGCGCGCTACTTCAACAGCCTCAAGGTCGAGGATTGGAACCGGCAGCGGCCAAGCCTCGAGATTCCAATCCGCGTGGAGCAACAGGTCACGCTTCCCGCCATCAAGGGAGATCTCTCGGTGGACTCGTGCCGAATCCCGCTGGTCGTCGGCATTTCCGCGCTCACGGTGTTACAAGACAGGCTCGTCATCAGCTTAGCGCTCGGGCGGGACAAGGGGGGCGGGCCCCCTGTTCCCGTTTGGACGGTAGTGGAGCCGCAGGAACGGAAGCGGTCCCAAAATGAACTCATTCGCCTGTACCGCCGGGGTCTGCTCCACTTTGGGCACGCGGCCCTTCTCAACAGGGTGCGGGCGTTCGCCGCGCGCGA
This sequence comes from Candidatus Eiseniibacteriota bacterium, assembly GCA_963724515.1. GTDB lineage: Bacteria > Eisenbacteria > RBG-16-71-46 > SZUA-252 > SZUA-252 > WS-7. The sequence continues at coordinate 103,533 of CAVRUU010000002.1, forward strand.
CAGCCTCTGGCAGGGCCTCATGGCATCCGACCGCGACGTGGTGGCGATCGTGCCCCTGGCCGTGCTCCAGTCGCTGTGCAATCGGGTCGCCAGGGATTACGTCCAGGGAGCGCGCATCGACTTCGATCCCCACGTCCGCGCCCATTTCGACCAGGAGATCCAGTTCAGGCTCCTAGGCGGGAAGTCGGGCGCCGGCCACATCGTGGGCGACCTGCTCATCAACCATCTGCACGGACAGCTCCGCGTGGAGGGAAACCCCAACCTCAAGCTCTTGCCACCCGATGGCCTCGAGCTCACAGCGCCGATTCGCGTTCTCCAAGGATCAGGCCGCGTGAAGCTCGACATGAAGTGGGATCCGAACCTTCTCGTAGGGATCGTATGCCGCGGATTCGAGTTTCAGCAGACGCTCACCGGCGAGGTGCGCCCGTTCTCGCACGTGCTTCAGACGCGCATTCGATTCGATACGGACGGTCCCAGCGTGGTGGGCCGGCCGCTGGTGCGCCGGGATCGGATATCGGTGCCGTGCGAGTTCACGCCGGCTTCGCTGTCCAAGGTGCGGGCAGCGCTCCTCGAGCAGGACAAATTCTTGAAGTGCGGCATGGTCATGAATGCGGACTCGGCGCTGGCGAAGCTTCGGACTCTCGTTCGCCACGGCGTTAAGTTCCGTATGCCGCGCAGGCTGTTCAAGCCGTTCTCGCTACCCGTTAGCCTGCGACAGCAATACGACGCGGAAGATTTTCGCATCACGGCACGAATGGAAGATCCCGAGGTGGTGGTCCGGCCGGAATATTTGCGCTTTGGGTTCCGCGCGGCGCTGAAGGTGCAGCCTTTGCACTCGAATTGACAAACGCCCGCCTAGTGCTGGATACCCTGTGCACTACTGCCCATAATCTCCCCGGGCTCATGGCTCGCGGTTGGCGGCGCTACCCAGGAGGTTTGATGTTCTCACCTCGGACCATTTCGCCCCTGCTCCTGATCTTCGCTGTTTCGCTGTGGGCGCCTCGGGTGACGCGCGCGCAGGGTGCGCTGGCTGTAGACCCACCCCCGCCCGAGTCCGAGAGTCACGCGCTCAAGCTGAGCCTCCTCGGCACAGGGGTGCCCGTCGTCGCCGGCGCCGCGATCGCGATCTTTGGCGTGAGCCACAAGACCTACCCCAACTACGTCAACCCCGCGGGCGTGCCGATAGAGACCAGCCACCGCTGGGGCCTCTTGGTCCCCTCGTATCTCGAGTCGACCGAGCAGCCGGCCCTGGCGGTCCGAGTGAGGTTCTGAACGCCCCGGCCTTCCCCGATCCCAAGGAATGTCACGCGGCCCCGCTAATGATATTCTCCAACCGATGATGGCCTCCGGAGTCCTTGAAATCGGAGATCGGGGCGGCGGTTTTCTCCGCGACCCCGCTCGCTCCTTCATGCCCAGCCGACAGGACGTATTCGTCCCCGCCGCGCTCATCAATCGCTTCCAGTTGGTCCCCGGTGCCCTCGTTTCCGGCTCCACTCAACCGGATAAGCAGGGCCTCCGGCTCGACAACGTCGAATCGATCTGTGGCATCACGCCCGAGGCCTTTCGCGAGCGCCCTTCGTTCGACAAGCTCACGGCCACGAATCCTGACCGGCGCTTCCGCCTGGGCGCCGGCGGGAATGTGTCGATGCGAATCATCGACCTCTTCGCGCCCATCGGACGCGGCACACGCGGGCTCATCGTTTCGCCCCCCAAGGCCGGCAAGACCCAACTGCTCGAGGAGTTTGCCACGGCGATCCTCGCCGACTCGCCGGACACCCGCGTCGTCGTCCTCTTGGTCGACGAACGACCCGAGGAGGTGACCCACTTCCGGCGCACCGTCTCGGCCGAGGTGCTCGCGAGCAGCAGCGATCAATCGCTGGAGGATCACGTCCAGCTCGCGACCATGTGCATGGCCAGGGTGCGCTGCGAGCTGACGTGCGGGCGGCACGTGGTGGTGCTGGTGGACAGCCTCACGCGCATGGGCCGCGCGTTCAATTCGTACGGCTCCGACTCGGGCCGCACGATGAGCGGCGGATTGGATTCTCGCGCGCTCGAGATCCCGCGCAAGTTCTTCGGAATGGCGCGAAACGTGGAGAACGGCGGATCGATCACGGTACTCGCGACCGCCCTGATCGAGACCGGCTCGCGCATGGACGACATGATCTTCGAGGAGTTCAAGGGAACGGGAAACAGCGAGGTCGTGCTCGACCGCTCCCTTGCCGACCAGCGGGTCTTCCCCGCCATCAACATCGCCAAGAGCGGGACGCGGCATGACGAGCTCCTCTACTCCAAGGCTGAGATCGACGCGATCAATCGACTCCGCCGAAAGGTGCTGGGAGTGCCGCCCAAGCAGGCCATCCTGGACTTGCGGAAGGCGTTGGAGCAGTGGCCGACCAACGAGGAACTGCTGAAGCACGTGGGGTGAGTTCACATGCGTCTCAGGGTGTTTCTCGCGATCTTATCCACACTCGCCTTCGCTCCGGCCTCTCCCACGAAAGCCGCCGGCGCGATTCATGAGCCAACCGCGCTAAGCGATTCGATCGGTCCCGAGATCGACGCCCGGGAGCGTGAGGCCTACCACCTCTTCCCCGACGTAAGTGGATTCGAGTCGGCTCGGCTGATTGAGGTTGGAGCTGGGGAATACCGGCTGGAGTACACGTATCGAGACGGCGCGGGATCGCGGACAAGGACCCGGAAGGTTTCCGCCGAAGCCTTCGAGCAGACGCGCCTCCACGTCGCACTTTCGCAGGCCTACCGGGAGGCACGCGCGGCCGCACTTCCTGATTCCTTTCGTGAAGCGGAGATGCTACGGCTCCTCGCGCTGCGATTCGCGAGCGAGGTGCGCTACGACGTCGCCACCGCCCTCGTCGACAATCTCCGCGCCGACTTTGCAACTAGCGACCAGGGACGCTGGGCGGCCGACATCGCTCCACGAATCGAGATGCTCGCGAAGCGACATCGCGGGCTGATCTGGCCCGGATCCCTGGTCGACCAGCGGGGCCGCACAAATCTCATCATCTTCAGCGGCTACTACGGGCTTTGGCTCGGCCTGGCGGTGCCGATAGCGCTCGACGCTGAAGCTGCGCAAGCGTACGCCGCGGGTCTACTCGCCACGCCGGCCCTCTCGATCCTGATCGCGAGCGCCGCCACGAAGGATGCGAACATTACCGAGGGACACGCCACGATCATCTCGCTCGGCGGTCACTTGGGCACGTGGCAAGGGATTGGGTGGTCGTCGATCGGAGGCGCCGACGGAAACGCGGTCGTGGGCGCGGGAGTCCTCGCGGGTCTCGGGGGCATCGCCGCGGCCATCCCGATGGGGAACGCGGTTAACTTCTCGGAGGGTCACGCAGCCGTCACGAGCTCAGCCATGTATTGGGGCGGATGGTTCGGCGCGGTTTTCGGTGTCCTCGCGAACCATGATGAGACCGGGGATAACGGGGTCCTGAGCGACATGCTGATCGGCAGCGATGTGTTCGTCTTGGGTGCGGGAATCGCGGCCCGGAAGGCCAGGCTCAGCGCCGGCCGGATGCGTCTCATCAACCTCGCGGGAGTGCTCGGCACCACATTCGGATTTGGGATCGACCTTCTGGTGCAGCCAGGCAGTGCGGAAGCAGTCATGGCCATCGCGGGAGCAGGCTCGGTGGCGGGCTTAGCACTCGGGACCTCGCTGACACGCGAGCATGATCTCGGAAAGGATCTCGCGGGCGGACCGTCGCTCGAATTCCCGAGGCTCTCGCTCCGCCGAGGCGCCGACAGGAGCGGCCGGCTCGTTCCGACGGTTGGGATGCGAATCGCGTTCTGATCGGGCGCCCCTACATCCGCCTCCGAAAGCACGCCTTGAGATCACCGCCACACCTGTCGATATAACGCGCGAACTGTCCGATCTCATGGAGGGTGAACATGGCGCCCTTCGGCGGATCAGACCAAGTCGACTGGAGAAGTTGTGGCACATCCGTCGTCACCGATTCCGCATTCCCCTGATTTCCGCGCTCTGTTCGAGGCCTCGCCCGGTCTCTACCTGGTACTCGCGACCGACCTCACGATCGTGGCCGCGAGCGACCCCTATCTAGACGCCACGATGATCAAGCGCGAGGAAGTCCTCGGCCGTGGCATTTTCGACGTGTTCCCGGACAACCCCAAGGATACCGGCGCCACCGGCACGGCCAACCTGCGCGCATCGCTCGAGCGCGTCCTCGCGCACCGACGCCCTGATGCCATGGCCGTCCAGAGGTACGATATCCGCCGGCCCGAATCCGAAGGGGGTGGCTTCGAGGAGCGCTACTGGAGCCCGGTCAACTCGCCCGTCCTCGATCGGACCGGCCAACTCACCTACATCATCCACCGCGTCGAGGACGTGACCGAGTTCGTTCGCGTGAAGCAGGCCGGAAGCGAGCACCAGCGGTTGGCGGAGGAGCTCAAAACCCACGCCGGGCTGATGGAAGCCGAAGTCTATCGGAGAGCGCAGGAGATCCAGGAAGCGAACCGGCAGCTTCGGGAACTGCAGATAGAACTCGAACAGCGGGTAGAGACCCGGACCGCCGATCTGGCGCGCGCCAACGAGCAGCTCCGCCATGCTCAGAAGATGGAGGCCGTCGGATGCCTTGCCGGCGGCGTGGCCCATGACTTCAATAATCTGCTCACCGCGATCATGGGCTACGCCCAGCTCATGAAGATGCGTTTGAAGCCCGACGATCCCGCGCTCAACGATACGGAAGAGATCCTCAAGGCCGCGACCCGCGCATCGATGCTCACGCGCCAGCTCCTCGCCTTCAGCCGGCGCGAGGTGGTCCAGCCGCGAGTGCTCGATCTCAACGCGATCATCGCCGACATAGGCAAGTTGCTTCGTCGCCTCATCCGCGAGAGCGTCGAGCTCGTGGTGGTTCCTGGCGAGAGTCTCTGGCGGGTGATGGCGGACCCGGGACACGTGGAGCAGGTGCTCATGAACCTTTCGGTGAACGCCCGGGACGCGATGCCAAACGGAGGAAGGCTCACGATCGAATCGTCCAACATCGAGCTGGGCGAGTCCTATGTCGGCGAACATCTCGGAGTGAAACCCGGCGAATACGTGCTGCTCGCGGTGAGCGACACCGGCACCGGGATGGACCAGGAAACGAAAGCGCGCATCTTCGAACCGTTCTTCACGACCAAGGATCGGGACAAGGGGACCGGCCTCGGGCTTTCCACCGTCTACGGGATCGTGCAGCAGTGCGAGGGAGCCATCCAGGTCTACAGCGAGCTCGAGTGGGGCACGACGTTCAAGATCTACCTTCCCCGCGCGGCGGCGGGCGAGCCTGGGGGGGACGCGGAGAACCTGGGAGTGCTGACCGGTGGATCGGAGACGGTGCTCTTGGTCGAGGACCAGGACGCGGTCGCGGCAGTGGTCCGGTCAACCCTTCAGCTCAACGGATACCGCATCCTCGAGGCCCGCCACGGGGCCGAGGCAATAGAGCTCTACCAGCGGCAACAGGATCGAGTGCACCTCCTGTTGACTGACATCGTCATGCCGGTCATGGGCGGCCCCGAGCTCGCGTCACGCATCTGGGCGCTCAACCCGGAGATGAAGGTGCTCTTCGTGTCCGGGTACACCGAGGGGGCGTTCTCATCCCATGTTGCCCTCGACCCCAGAGCCGCTTTTCTCCAGAAGCCCTTCATGCCGGAAGCACTCGTCCGGAAAGTGCGCGAGGTATTGGATTCCAAGCGGCGCGTTTCCGCCTGAGCCGAAATCCCGATCCTGCTTGAAGAGTCGCCGCCCCATTCTCCCCCCCATTTGACAAACGCTCCCCCCGCGGGTAGCGTGGCCGGCCGCACCGTCATGCCCTGTCGCCACGGGTCGGCTCTCTCTCGTAGCAGGAGGGACTCCCATGCTGCACCTCGACACCGGCAATACCGGGTTCATGCTGCTCTGCAGCAGCCTGGTCATGCTCATGACGCCCGGGTTGGCCTTCTTCTATGGCGGCTTGGTGGGTCGGAAGAACGTCCTGGCGATCATGATGCAGAGCTTCGTGTCCATGGGCTGGACCACCGTGCTCTGGTGGGTGTGCGGATTCTCGCTATGCTTCAGCGGCGGCGAGGGCGGAATCGTCGGCGACATGCACATGGCGTTCCTGCGTAACGTGAACCTCGACACTCCCTCCCCGAACGATACGATCCCCATGGTCGTTTTCTGCGCCTATCAGATGATGTTCGCCATCATCACGCCCGCGCTCATCACCGGAGCCTTCGCGAACCGCGTCAGGTTCAAGGCCTACATGCTGTTCTTGACGGGCTGGCTCCTGTTCGTCTACTTCCCGTTCGTGCACATGATCTGGGGCGGCGGAATCCTCCAGAAGTGGGGCGTCCTGGATTTCGCCGGCGGGATCGTGGTGCACAACATCGCGGGAATGGCCGCGCTGGCTTCCGTGATCTACGTGGGCCGGCGACGCACGAAGGACCACGGACCGCACAGCATCCCTCTCGTGGCGCTCGGAACGGGTCTTCTGTGGTTCGGGTGGTACGGCTTCAACGCGGGCAGCGAGTTCCGCGTGGACGGGACGACCGCGGTGGCCTTCCTCAATACGGATCTCGCCGCGTCCTTCGCGGCCATCGCGTGGCTCGCGGTGGACTGGATGCAGTCCCGCAAACCCAAGCTCGTTGGCCTGCTGACGGGGGCGGTCGCCGGGCTGGCAACGGTGACGCCGGCGGCAGGCTTCGTCTCGCCCGCCACGGCGGTGCTGATCGGCGTGATCTCCGGCTTGGTGTGCTACTACGCCGTGGCGTGGAAGAACCGGAGCGGCCTCGACGACGCTCTCGATGTCTGGGGCGTGCATGGTGTCGGGGGCGCTCTGGGGATCGTGTTGCTCGGGATGTTCGCCACGCGGAGTTTCAACCCGGCGAGCACGAACGGACTGTTCTCGGGCAACCCCGCCTTCTTCTGGAAGCAGTGCGCCGCGGTCGCGCTCTCCTCGGCGTGGGCGTTTATTTTTACGTACGTGATGCTCTGGTTGATCAACAAGGTGACGCCGGTCCGGGTGAGCGCAACGGAGGAAGAGGCCGGCCTGGACGAATCCCTGCACGGGGAGAAGGCTTATCTGGAGGCGGTGTAGGGTGTGCGCGCCGACGGACGCCGCGGCCAACGGACTTCACAGTCATCGTCTAGCCTTGAGCCGGAAGCATCTTTGCTGTGAGCTTCACATCCCCGCGGTCACGATCATATAAACCCCCAGCGCACAAAGTAGCCCGCCGAGCACGAGGCGGAACGCGCGCCGCGGGAGACGCGTGAGGAGATGCGTGCCGAGCACGGTCCCGATGACGACTCCTACCGTGGCCGCGAGCAAGAGCGGCCAGATGCCGGCGATCTCGCGCCCCTGAGTCGCTAGGTACACCGGCAAGCGGGCCAGATCGACCATCAGCCCGATCGCGGTCGCCGTCGCGACGAAAGATTCCTTGGGCACGTCGAAGCCGAGCATGGCGGCCGAGCGGATTCCCCCTTGATTGCCCACCAACCCGCCGAGCGCGCCGGAGAGCGCCCCCGCGATCCAAGCGGCGCGCTTCCCCCAGCGGACCCGCGCGATCCAGCCGGTCAGTTCGGAAATGCCGGCGAGGATGAGCACGACGCCGAAGACGACCGTGAGGGCGGCATTGGAGGCGCGGGTCTGTAGGAGCGCCCCGGTCAGTCCCCCGACGGCGCTCGCGAGTCCGAAGCCCAGAAGCACGCGTCGCTCGACGTGTTGGCGCAATATCCAGAAGCGCTGCGCGGTGCCCACGAAGTGCGGGATCGCGGTCGCGGCGACGGCCAGCTTGGTGCCGGTCTTCAGCGCGAGCGCCGGAGTGAGCAGGCTCCCGATGCCGAATCCGGTGACGGCCGCGATCGCGGCCGCGACCACGCCGAGGATGGCGAAGAAGAGAGCGAAGGGCATCAGGCGCGGGAGGTGCCCGCGCCCTACGGCGAGGCTGTCGCGGCGCCGGTCACCCGGACTTCCTGCGACTCGGCAAGCTTGAGAAACAGGAATTGCGGACGGCTGATCTGATAGTCGGCGAGCGTGACTGGGAAGGTCGTCTGGAACGCAATACGACCGCCATCACCCTCAGGCGTGTACGTCGCGCTGACATGGATCCTGAGGCGCCGGCTCACTCCGTGTAGCGTGAACGTCCCTTCAACGTCGAACGTATTGGTCTTCCCCGGCTCGAGCGCGGCTCCAGGCGGACCCAACACCGCCGCGCCGTCGAACACTGCCTTCGGATACTTCGCGGTCTCGAGATGGTTCTCCCTCATGTGCCTGTTCCGCATCGCGAGCCCCGTGTCCAGGCTCGCCATGTCCACCTCGAGGTGAACCGTGATGGAGTCTCCGAGACTGTCCGGGTTTACCCCGATGCTCCCCTCCAGCCTGTTCGTCTTGCCCTCGAAGCTCTCCATGGAAGCCTTGGAGAGGAACGTCACCTTGTTCTCCTTGCCTGGGCGAACGAGAAATTCTCCGGCGAGGGCGGAGACGGGTCCGCACGCGAGGAGCCCGAGCGCCAGGAGCAATCGCACCAGGATGGCCGCCACGCAGTTTCCCCGTCGAATCGTCAATAGAGTAGGTGGAGCTGCAGCACGGTCTCGGTGAAGTCCTGCCCGGAATAGTCCACCCCGTCGTCGTACTCCGTGCGTCGCAGAAGGGCTTGCAGGGTCATGTAGGACTGCGGCATGACGAAGACGCCCCCTCCCCAGCGCGACTTGGCGCCCGCGCCTCGGTTACGGTCGGGATCGTAGAAGTCGTAGGTCCCGACCACCTCGAGTCCCTGGCGCACGAGGTACGTGACCTCGTGAGAGGCGACCATTCCCACGGTCGTCCCCGCTCCCACCTGATCGGTCTGGAAGAAATCCGTCTCGCCCAGCCACGCCAGCTTCCTCCACGTCAGGTATCCGTAGCCGCCCCACGTGTCGTAGTCCTGAAGGTCGCCCGGATGATGGTATCCCGAAATCCCCAAGGCGGCTCCCACCGGGCCCACGCGGTGGCGACACACGACATTCATCACGCCCGCCATCAGGAGGTCGCCATCGAGCGTGGCGCCCCGGTTCCCGTTCACGAGGCCTAGCTGAACGTCCATGGGGCCCTTCGACCATCCGGCCTCGAGCCCGACGTCGCTGTTCGCCGGCGGCATGAATCCGAGCTCGCTCCGCACGTACATCGTGTGGTCGTCGAACTTCCACCCGTAGGAAGGAACGAAGCGCCCCGCCTTGACGTATACGGTCGGCCGGAGGTAGTCCAGGCCGAACAGCTCGTAGCTGTTCGACTGGCCGCGTTCATAGTAGAGGGTGACCCGCGGATCGAGCTGGAAACCGAAGTAGAGGTCGGCCTGCATCTCGAAGAAATTGGGGCGGTCGTCGATGACGTTCGCGCCGATGTAGAACTCCCTGAAGTCGGTCCCGATCATGATGTGCTTCGCGATCATGGGATCGATCTCCTCGAGCGACGGCGCCTTCGCGCGCGACCACGCGATCTCCTCGGGCACGAGCTTCTGGCTGGCGTAGGCGGTGCGGAGCCCTCCCCCGGACGGATTCACATGGCAGAGGGCGCATTTCTGCTCGTAACGCGCGCTGTAGCGTGGGACCGCGCCCGCGTCGGATGCGCCCCATGCGAGGAGCACCCATGCCGCTACGACAAGAATCCGCACGCGCCTCACGAAACGCATCGCTCCCTCATGCTAGTTGTTCTGCGCGCCTTCGAGGATCCAGTCCCGGATCTTATCCTGATCTGCCTGCGGGATGAGAGGTCGGTCCGGCGGCATCGGGCGCGGATAGCCGAACCACTCATTGGTATCGCCGGAGACCCGGAAGTAGAGATACGATCTCATGGTGTCGAGCGGAACCACGTAATAGTAGATGTAGGTGTTCCCGTCTATGGGGTCGTTGAAATAGTGGTAATGGCACGACTCCGCGCAATTCGTGGCCAGGATCGGCCGGATGTCGTTTCGGAGTGATATCGTGATCCCGATTCCGTCCGCGACTACCTCCGGACATCCGGGTCCGACGACGATCGTCCCGGTGCGCTTCCTGCCACCTTGGGGACGGAACTCGACGACGACACCGATGAACTGACCCGGCGGGATCTCCGCGGGTCCGCCCCCGGACACAATCCGATAGTCGTCGCTGGTGGAGACGATGTTCACCAGGAGCGGGGCAGTGCCGATGCTGAGCACCTGGAAGATGACGCGGGCGCCGGCCTGGCCCGCGGACGCAAATCCTAGATGGATGGAATCCGGAAGAACCGCGCAAAGGGCGCCCGGAAGTTGGACCGCGCCGGATCCCGTGAGCGCGACCGGCGGCACGCCGGGACCGAGATCGAGTGTGCAGGGGAAAGAGCCGACGGCGCCGGGCGAGAACTTGATCGTGATGGATCGCGACCCGCCGGGCGCGATGGAGAAGGGACCCCCGCCCGAGATCAGTTGATAGCCGGCGCACGAAATCGCGGCCGTCCCTGTCAGGGCGGCGCTTCCGGTGTTGCTCACCGTGATGGTTCGTGTGGCGGTGCCGCTCACCGCGACGGTGCCGAAGTCGAGTTCAGAGGTGGAGAGGGCGGGCTCCGCCTTCGGCCGAACCGGGTTCCCGATGTCCGAGCAGCCGACCAGCGCGATCAAGCCTGCCAGGAGGGTCAGCAGCCCCAGATGCCTCAGCAGCCCAAGTTGTCTCAGCGGCATCCGGGAACGGTATCACGCCCGGGAATAGGGCCGCAAGACGGTCAATCCAGCCGCGACAGCCAGTGCATGATGTTGAGCGCGAGCTTGCGATCGTCGTTGCCCGGAACGTTCATCCCGAACGGACGGCCGTCGCCGGCGATCTGAGCGGTCATCATGGCCGCCTCGCCGAGGATCACCACGCGACCCTTGCCGACTTCGAGCGCCAGGCCCTGGGCGCGCCCGGCAGCCGGCTCGGGGTCGTCATATTGAGGAATGATTTGAATGTTGTTCCCGGATTTCACGATTTTCGGGGCGAGGGCCCGGAAGTCTTTCGCGGTGGCGCCTAGCTTCAAGAATGGGACGGCCCCAAGCGGAACACTGAGCGACTGACCCGTGAAGGTGACGACCCGCGCGATCGAATCGGCGGGCTGAAGTCCGGACGTTATTGGATGCTGCTGAAGGAGCCTGTTCGCGCGCGAGTAGACGATGGAGGTCGTCTCGCCCGCCTCGCAATTGAGCGTGTCCTCGGTCACCCCCTTGCTCATCTCCACACCGAATGCCTTCGATAGCTCCGCCGCGGCGCCGCCCATCGGAAAGTGATCGGCGATCAGGAGGAGGCTGCCGCCCCCGGAAACCCAGTCCTTCACCGCCTGGACCTCGTCGGCCGCGAAGGCGGAACTCCACTCCTGGTTGTTGGGGCCGGAAGCGTTCGAGATGACGAGGATGTCTCCGCGCTCGAGGCTCTCCGCGGTGAACTTGTCGCGGTTGGAGTCCACGCGATATCCATCGTTTCGAACCAGCGTGGCGAAGGGGCGATAGCGGCCGAAGGCGGTGTGGAAGTTGCGGTGTGCCTCATCGATCCGAACGAGCGGTCCGGACTTGGAGTACGCGGGGTGCGCCACGCGCGCGTCGAACTTGACGTCCGCGCGCTGCGAGTTCGGTGGCCCGCAGAAGGACGTCAGAACGGCCGTCGCGAGAAGGAAGGCGGCAAAGAGAAGCGGGTTGCGTGTCGACGAGCTCATGAGAAGCCTCCGAGGATGGCGTCAATGGACCGGCATCGAATCGACCGGTTGGACCGCCGCGGCGACCCTCTCGGTTTCAAACGGCCCGCGACACCTTCCCCATTGACCGCCCGGCGAGGCTCCGGCTATTCTCTCAGTGGTTCCGGGCGCCCGCCCGGGACGCGCCGCATCCCCCAACGATGGAGGAAGTGCCATATGACGACCGCCATTGTGCTCCAAGGAGCCGCTTCCGGCCGCTAGGCCGAGTCTTCGCGCTCGCCTCCCGGCCGTCCGTTTCGCCGGCTTCTCCACAATCTCGATAATCCAGTAAGGACTCCGCGCGCCGATCATTCATGGCGCGGGCGGCCACTACTTGGGGGACGAACGTGCGCAATCTGGAATTGCTGGGCTGGACCCCGTTTTTCGAAGCACAGATCGATCGCGTGAACGACGCCGAGCTCGTGCCGGCGCGTGTCGCCGAGGAGCAGCGCGGGAGCTATCGGATCCTGGGCGAGGGAGGCGAATGGCGCGCCGAGATGGCCGGGCGGCTGCGCCACGAAATCGCGGGCGACGGCGCTGCCGCGCCTTGCACGGGGGATTGGGTCATGGCGCGCGTGCCGCGCGGCACGGATGAGGGCGTTGCACTCATCCACCGCGTGCTCCTGCGACGCACGAGGTTCTCCCGCAAGGAGGCGGGAACACGCACCGCCGAGCAGGTCATCGCGGCGAATGTGGACACAATCTTCCTCGTGCAATCCCTGAACAGCAACCTGAACGCCCGGCGGCTCGAGCGGTATCTGGCGCTGTTGTGGGAGAGCGGCGCCGAGCCGGTGGTGGTGCTCAGCAAGGCCGACCTTTGCGAGGATCCCGCGGCACTCGTCGAGACCATCGCGGACGCCGCACGCGGGGTCACGGTGCACATCACGAGCGCCATCGAGCCTCAGGGATTGGAGCCGCTCGCGCCGTATCTGGGCGCCGGCCGCACCGTCGCGCTGGTCGGGTCATCGGGCGTGGGGAAATCCACGATCGTGAACCGGTTGATGGGACACGACGTCATGCGCGTCCAGGAGATCCGCGAGGACGACCGCGGGCGCCATACGACGACGTCGCGACAGCTCGTGGCGTTGCCGGGCGGAGGGATGCTGCTCGACACACCGGGCATGCGAACGGTTCTCATGTGGCAGGGAGAGGAGGGGTTCGGGCGCGCGTTCGAGGACATCGAGCAGATCGCGGCCGGCTGTCGGTTCAGCGACTGCAAGCACGGAACCGAGCCGGGCTGCGCCGTGGCCGCGGCGCTGGAGACCGGCGCTCTGGATGCCGCCCGCTTTCGGAACTACGTGAAGGTCGGCCGGGAAATTCGCCACGAGGCGATGAAGACCAACGTCAAGCTGCGGCTCGAGGAGAACCGCAGGTGGCGGAGGATTCACATGGAACAGCGGAGGCGGCCGGACAAACGGAAGCTGCGGTAGAGGCAAAGGGTGGGCGCGAGGCGCCCGACGCCACATGCTAGAAGTGTGCGGTGATCGACGCGCCACGGCCCGTGAGCGCGAGCTCGGGAGCGCGTGAGGAGGAGGCACTGCGCACGACCGTCAGGCCCACAGCGAGGCCGACGGCGCCTCCGAATACGACGTCCGACAAGTAGTGTTTGCGGTCTTGCATCCTGCCAAGCGCCGTCATTCCGGCGAGGGCGTAGGCAGGCACGCCGATTTTCAGCCCGAAGTGAGCCGATAAGACAGGAGCCGCGGCGAAAGCGACTGCCGTGTGCCCCGAGGGGAACGAGTAGCTGCCGCCGTCCGGCCGGGTGCGATCGACGAACATCTTCATGGGCAGAACGACGGCGCTCGTCGCGAGGAACGCCGTGCCGAGATCCCTCCCCGCCTCGCGGAGCGAGGGCTTATGTGACAGGACGCCCAATCCGAAGAGAGCGGCAGATCCGGCCGCCATCGTGAGACCGTTTCCCCAGACATTTCCGAAGTCCGCTGGATCGTCCAGAGCACCTCGCTCGAGAACGTAGGCCGCCTCATCCGCATTCTCGCGACGCAGGCTTTCTCTTGCCAGCACGCCTCCAACGGCCAGCGCGATCCAGGCGCTGCGTGGGATCCGGATGCCCGTGGTTCCATGCGAAAGGCTGGGGAGCCGGAGCGGATCCGCGTAGCCGATCGGGGAAGCCGCACCGAGTCGAGGGGACGTGCTCAGAAGGACCAGGCAGACCGCAAGCCCTGCATTTCTAGTCAACGTGCCTCCTTGCCAACGCATCCTCCTAGACATTATCGGCGGACCGCCCCGCCAACGCGAGGCCAACTCCCCCGAGAATCAACGCGGCCGACAGAACGATTCTGACCGTAATCGACTCTCGGAGGAACAGAATCCCGCCCGCCGCCGCGAGCACGGGAACCGTGAGCTGGACCGTTGCCGCCCGGATCGCGGTCAACCCTCGGAGCGCGGCGAACCAGATGGTGTACCCCAGGCCGGAGGCGAGCGCGCCCGATGCGACCGCGAGGGCGATCCCGCGAGGTGACAGATGGGCGCCCCGTATCGTCGCGAGGCTCAGAAGAAGCGCCAGCGGCGCCGCCCAGACGAAATTGCGCGCCGTGTCGGCGAGAGGCTCCGCAGATCCGCGCCCGCGGAGCGAGTAGAGACCCCACGCGATGCCGGCGATCGCCATCAGCCCCGATCCGAGCGGCGACGGCGCCGAGAGTCCGGGTGAGACCAGATACGTGAGCCCCGCCAGCGCTATGGCGAGCCCGACTCCCTCCAGCCACCTGAATCGCTCCCCCGATCGGAGCGCCCCGATCAGCATCGTGGCTTGCACGCACGCGAAGAGAATGAGCGCGCCGGTCCCGGCGCTGAGCTCGAGGTAGGCGAAGGAAAAGGGGGCCGCGTAGGCAAAGAGGAGCACGGCGGGCACCCACGGGCTGCGTCGCGCGGGTACGGCCGCCCCGCGCGCGGTCGCGGCGCGAATGAGCAGCAGCGTCAAGGCGCCCGAGGCGATGCGAACGAGCGTGAAGCTCGCCGCGTCGATCTCACGCGCCCCGAGGGCCAGACGGCAGAGAATCGAATTCGACGCGAACGCGACGAGCGCGACGGCGGTGAGGAGAAGAGTCACGCCGCTCGCCGCTGAGTCTCGGCCCCTATTCTCCACACGCGAACGGGATCGTGACCGCTACCTCTGGTGACGCTGGTTTGGTAAGGAGTTGCGCGGTCACGACAACGGGCAAGCACCCGGTATCGTATAGCAAGAACGGCGTGTACCAGTTGCCGGCCGTGTTGAACCCGCCGACGGTGACGACGCGTTCCAGCAAGGGCTTTTGGCCAGTCTTAGCGGTCAGTCGCAGGCGCAAATTCTCGACATGGCCCTTCGGCCGGCCACTGACAGTCACGAGAAGGAGCGTGTTCTCGGATGGTCCATCAACACCAACCCCCTCGCCGATGACGACATTCCAAAGCACTAGATCCTGCTTCTCCGCGAGATTCGCCGAAAAGCGGCCGCTGTTCGCATAGAACAACTTCACCTGGATTTCCGATATTGCCGCACTGTTCGGTTGGGCTGTTGCGGCAGCGCCTGTGAGACCGATCGCTGAGATCAGAATCACGAACCCAATGAACCGTCGAGGTAACTTGGACATACCTCCTCCTGCGAACGAAGCCTACTTCGGCCACAGCCACCCGAACGTCCCCGCCGTGAGCAGCGCGTACACCAGACCATCGAACGTGTTCTTGATGGTCGTGCTCCACTTCCGCTTGTACCAGATCGAGTCCTGCCAGAGCGCGATGGAGTAGCTGAGAAACGCGGCGACGCCGGCGAAGCGGAATACGTGCAGATATGGTGAGCCGACTGGAAGCGCGCGTCCCGCGACGTAGGCCGTGAAAAAACCCACGAGCAACAGGTACACGAACCACTGCGCCAGGCTCGCGCCCATGCTCATCGCCGCCGGCCCGAAGACCGTCAACACCACGACCGGACCCTTCTTGATCTTCGCCTGGAATTCGGGGCTCTTCATGGCATCGGGACCGCCGCCGCACGGAATCATGTAGTCGCCCGGCGGGATGTTGAACCGGCGCAGCGCGTCCTGGACTTCGTCCTCCGACGGGACCTTGCCGAAATCGCTCCGGTGGTACGGCAGCAGCATGTGAATGAGCCAGCTCGCGAAGAACACGAGGATCGAGGAAACGAGGATCGGGAGCCACAGCGACGGGATGGATACCATCTTCACCTCCTGGTGAGGTCCGGGGCCTTCCCCTTGGGTTTGAGGATCGGCGCGTGCGGGATCGACGGCGGCATTCTAGGCTATGGGGGAATATCTCGTGCGCCCCATTTTCCCCCTATTTGAAATCGCGGATCTTCCGATAACTCCAAAGCCGTCCTGCGCGGCTGACTCGGTAAATCCCCTGACTACCTCGAGCTTCGGAGGTTACATCGTGGTCGACAACGTGCGATTTGGAGCGGAAGGGTCGCGGATGCGGATTCTGGTCGTCGAGGACGACTTGCAATTGGCAAAGCTCGTTGAAAATCACCTGACACGCGCCGGGCACGGCGTGCACGTGGAGAACAGAGGGGAGCCCGCGCTCGTCTTCGCGGCCGAGCACCGGGTCGACCTGGTCGTACTCGACCAGATGCTGCCCGATATGAGCGCGCGTGAGGTCTGTCGCGAGCTGCGGCGCATCTACCATCCCTGGATCCTGCCCGTGGTGATGCTCACGGGATTGAACAGCCCCAAGTACCACCTGCTGAGCTTCAGCCACGGCGCCGACGCCTCTCTAACGAGGCGAGTCGCGAAATCGGAGCTCGTTGGCACCGTGAACACCATCCTCAGCCCCAGATATCTCTGACCCCCGCTGACGTCCGTGTGTCCACAAGAGGAGGAGCGATGAAATCGAGTTTTGGTGCGGTGTTGGGTTGTGTGCTGGTCATTGCCTTCGTGGGGGCGGCGCTCGCGCAAGGAACCGAGGCGAACGCTACGAAGGTGGAGTCCGGCGAGAAAGCCGGCGCCTTGCTCGATGCGATCCGGGATCGAGCGAAGAGCGCCTCGGCCAAGACGGTTGCGACGGTGGAGCGAAAGCTGGCGGAGATCTCCCGGCAGATCGACGCTGAGGCGAACGAGAGAGGCGACATCGTGATCGCGGGACGCGTCGCCCCGGAATTCGGCATGAGGATGGAAGTGCTGGCGATCGAGCAGGCCATGCTGCGCACCGGGATGGGAGATCTGGTCATCGCGCACACGCTTGTGGCCAATTCGGAGAAGAACGTGACGACGAAGGAGCTTTTCACGTTGCAGCGCGAGGGGCTCACATGGGGGCGGATCGCCCACGGGCTGAATCTTCGCCTGGATGAGGTCACCGCGGCCATGGCGAGCGAGGCCCACGTGGCGGCGGGCAGAGCCAAGGCGGATGGTAGGCCGGCAACGATTCGAAGCGCGACCCGCGCCACCTCGAACGCTACAGCTACATGAGATCGGCTCGCGTATCGTGGACTTCGGGGGCTGGAACGTCGGGACCCAGGGTTCCGTCGCCCGGATCCCCGGGATCGATGTCGCCGTTGTCCTCGGCATCCTTGACGCTCCAGTGCTCGTGGAGGACCTTCCATGACTTGCCGTCGCGCTCGAGCACGAGCGTCATCGCCGCGGGAAGCTCGATGTCCTCTTCCTGACCCAGCGTTTCCACGGTGAACGGCGCCACCGCGAGCACGTAGCCGCTCCCGAGCGGCGTCACTTCGACCAACCCCACGGTGAACCTGAAGGTGCCTTCACGGCCGAGGAACTGCTGCGCGTCGGCTTTGATGGAGCCCAACCCGTGGCTGATCGAGCCGTCTCCGACCGAGGTCACGCCGGCGCTCCCGCTGAACATCTTCATCATGGCGCCGACGTCGGAGCGGTTCATTGCCTTCACGTAGGACTTCACGAATTGCTGGACCGTGACGTCCGGCTTGGCCGGGGCCTGCTCGGTCGAGGAGTTGCCGAGCGTAGGGACCAGTAGAAGCGCTGCGAAGACGAGAGATGCCTTGGACATTGTTACTGCTCCTCCTCGTGCTGGCCATTCCCGGCCAATTTTTCGCGGAGTCCCATCCTTCGGGAATCGCCCCCCACTTATCGGCCTGAGGCATTAAGCTCTTGCGGGTCTTTTTGTCCGGGTCGATCCGCGAGGGCTGATGGCCAAGCACCGAGCAATACAGCCGATACGCCACAAGGCACTGCTCTACCTCTGCTTTTTCGCCTCGGGCACGGCGGGCCTCGCGCTGGAGATCGTCTGGTCCAAGTACCTCTCCTACCTCCTCGGCAACTCGATCTACGGGGTCTCGACCGTGGTCGCGGCGTTTCTCGGCGGCCTGGGAATCGGGGCGGTCGTGGGCGGGAAGCTCGCGGCCCGGACGCGGGAGCCCCTGATGATGTACGCGCGGCTCGAGCTTCTCGTGGCCGCGCTGGGTCTCCTGAGCCCGTTCGCCTATCAACTCGCCCGGCCGCTCTTCGCGAGCCTGTACGGCGCGATGGGCGGCAGCGGGCTCGCGTTCCTGCTCGTTCGATTCGCGATCCTCTTCGCGGCGCTCCTGATCCCCACGATCGCGATGGGCGCGACGCTGCCGCTCCTCGTCTCCGCGTTCACCCGTCGCGAGGCGGAGTTCGGCTCTTCGGTCTCGCGGCTCTACGCGATCAACACCGCGGGAGCGGTCTTCGGCGTCGCGGCGGCCGGCTTCGTGCTGATTCCGGCGCTGGGCCTGTGGAGGACGGCCGCGGTGGCGGCGGGGGTCGACGTCACCGTGGCGGGGCTGATCTACCTGACACGGCGTGGATCGCCATCGCGCGAGGCCGATGCGGCGGAGCGTTCCCGCGCGCCCGGCGCGAGGGGCGTCTCGCTCGAGCCCGCCGATGCCGGGTTCCACCGCCTCGTCCTTCCCGCCTTCGCCGTCTCGGGGTTCTGCGCGATCCTCTACCAGGTCGCCTGGACACGGATCCTCTCCGTGCCCTTCGGCGGGATGGTGTATTCGTTCTCGGCGATCCTGGCTGTCTATCTCCTGGGGATCGCCCTCGGCGCCGCCGCGGCCTCGCTGCTGCTTCGCCGCTCGAGCGCTCCCGCCTTTCTCTTCGGACTTTTCCAGCTCCTGCTCGCGGGCTCCGTGGTGCTGGGATCGCTGGTCTTCGAAGCGCTCCCGACGCTCCAGACCACCCTCATCGCTCAGTCGCGCGGCAGCGCGATCCGGCTCTTCGCGGGAGAAGCGGGTGTGGCCGCGAGGATCGTCCTCCTGCCCACGTTCTTCCTCGGGGCACTCTTCCCGCTCGCGGCCGCGATCTATCAGCGCGGGCGGCGCGAGGCCGGAGCGGCGGTGGGCACCGTCTATGCCGCCAACACGATCGGCGCCATCGCGGGCTCCGTGCTCGCCGGATTCCTCCTGATCCCGGCGATCGGGTCGCTCCGCGCGATCCTCTTCGCGGCGCTCGCGAACGCGGTGATCGGCTGCGTCGCGGTGGTCCTGAGCGAGGGAGTGCCCTGGAAGCGCGTCGCGGGCGCTTCGGCCGGGGCCGCGGCCGCGGTCGCGATCGCTCTCTTCGGGACGCCCACCTGGGAGGCGGAGCGGATGAGCCTCGGCTTCGTGCGACTCCTCCGCGCCTACGAGTTCGGGGGAGAAGAGCTCGTGCATCGCATGATCGCGAAGATCGGACGCTCGGAGGAGCTGGGGAAGCTTCTCTTCTACAAGGAAGGGCGCCTGGCCACGGTCACTGTATTGGAGACCGGCGACCGGCGGGCGCTCCTGATCAACGGGAAGACCGACGCCACGACGGGAAGCGGCGAGGACATGGCGCAACAGGTCATGGTGGGGCAGGTCCCGCTTCTCTTCGCCCCTCAGGCGAAGAACGTGTGCGTGGTGGGCTACGGGAGCGGCGTGACCACCCACGCGGTGCTCACGCATCCGGTCCAGAAGGCGCTCACGATCGAGCTGGAGGAGGCGGTGATCGAGGCGGCGCCCTTCTTCGAGGCGGCCGCGGGCCGGCCCCTGCAAGATCCTCGAAGCCGTCTCGTGGTCGAGGACGCGGGGACGTATCTGCGCTCGACCCACGAAGACTTCGACGTGATCATCTCGGAGCCGTCGAACCCCTGGATCGCCGGCGTGGGGAACCTCTTCACGAAGGAGTTCTACGAAGAGGCGCGGAGGAGGCTCTCCCCCGGCGGCGTGTTCTGCCAGTGGATCCAGACCTACTCGGTCTCGCCGGCCACGATCTCGACCGTCTTCCGGACCGTGGCGACGACGTTTCCCAAGGGGCATCTCTTCTACGTCGAGTCCTCGGGGGATCTCATCATCGTCGCCGTGCCCGAGGGAGAGCTATACCTGGACCAGGCCTCGATGAACGCGGTCCTGGGCCGACCGGCCGTGGCCGCTGACTTCGCGCGGATCGGAGTCCACTCGCTCCAGGACGTTCTCGGCGCCTATCGCGGGCGCCTCGACCGTGTCGCGCGCGAGGCGGGCCCGGGGCCGATCAACACCGACGACAACTCCTGGCTCGAGCATCGCGCCCCGCTCGACCTCATCACCCCGCAGGAGGAAAACCCGCTTTTCTCCTGGTCCACCGAGGTGGAATCGGACCTCAGAAGCTCGCTCCGGTAGGCCCGGAACCGTTCCCCGGGGGCGCTCCCTCGAGGCGCTTGATGAAGCAACGGCGGCGCTTGTGCTGCCGTGAGTTGAAATGCTTCCAGTGGCCCTGAACGAGAAGGTTCTCCTCCAGCTCGGGATTGGACTCGGCCGACAGGATCCCCTTTTCGATGAAGGTCGCCGCGAGCTCGGTGATGAGGAGCGCGTCGGCTCCACTGCCCTGGAAGTCGGGCCGGATGGCGCCGATCAGGAGGTCCACCGTCTTTGGACGGCGGAGCGCACGGAGAAGATGGAACAGCCCGAATGGAAAGAGGCGCCCCTTCGCCTTCTGCAGCGCCCGTGACAAGGACGGCATTCCGATCACGAAGCCCACGGGCTCTCCGCTCTCGTCGAGCAGGATCTTCACGTAGTCGGGGACGACGTTCGGAAAGTACTGCTTCGTGTAGAACTCGATCTGGCGAGGCGTGAGCGGAACGAACCCGTACAGCTTTCTGTACGCCCGGTTGATCACGTCGAAGATCGCCGGCGCATAGGGCAGAAAATCCTTGGGCCGCTTCGCCTCGAGAATGCGCAGCCGGCGCCGTTCGAGGACGCGCCGTGAGATCTGCTCCGCCCGCCGGGGTATGACGTCCGGCGTGCGAACCTCGAACTCGACCCAGTCCACGTCCTTCCCGTAACCGAGCGCTTCGAGGTGCTCCGGGTAGTACGGGAAGTTGTACATGGTCGCCATCGTGCCCAGCTCGTGGAATCCCTCGACGAGCATGCCCTCGCGATCCATGTCGGTGAACCCGAGAGGGCCATGGACGGCGTGCATGCCGCGGGACCCGGCCCAGTCCTCGACCGCAGCGAGCAGCGAGCGCGAAACCTCGGGGTCGTCGATGAAGTCGATCCAGCCGAACCGCGCGTACCGCTGGTTCCAGGTCTCGACGTAGGTGCGGTTGATGATGCCGGCGACCCGTCCGGCGATCTTTCCGCCGCGAAACGCCAGCCAGTATTTTGCTTCACAGAAATCGAACGCGGGATTCTTGTCGCGGCGGAGCGTGTTTTGTTCGTCGAATAGAAGCGGCGGAACCCAGCAGTCGTTGCCTTCATAGAGCCCGAACGGGAAGCGGATGAATCGTCCGAGATCTCTTGCGGAAGTCACCTCCCGAATTTCGACCGGCATCCCACCTCCACAAAAGGCCTCTCCCCGCGACAGGGGAAGGGTACGCCTTTCACAGTCGTGTGGGACCAGTTTACTTCATGTGGCAAACCGACAGACCGCGCTTCTCAAGATACTGCTGATGGTAATCCTCGGCGCGGTAGAACGGCCCCGCGGCGACGATCTGAGTCACGATCGGACGCTTGAAGCGCTTCTCGGCCTCCAGGCGCGCCTTGGAAGCCTTGGCCGCGGCTTCCTGCGCGGGCGAGTGGAAGAAGATCGCGGAACGATACTGCTCGCCGACGTCCGGGCCCTGGCGATTCGGGGTCGTGGGATCGTGGTTCTGCCAGAAGACGTTCAGCAGCTCGGCGTACGCGACCCGCGAGGGGTCGTACGTCACCTCGACCGCTTCCGCATGCCCCGTCTTGTCGGAGCAGACGTCCTCATACGTGGGGTTGGTGGTCCGTCCCCCTGTGTAGCCGACCTCGGTGGAGAGGACTCCCTTGATCTGACGAAACGCGGCCTCCACGCCCCAGAAACACCCGGCCCCGAATGTGGCCTTCTCCGATGTGGCCTTCTCTACCGTGGCTTTTTCCATTTTCCCATGAGCCCCCTTGGCCGCCTCGACAGCGGAGACGGCGGTTACGGATCCTAACACCGCGAGGATGATGAAGAGCCGAGCATGGCGCATGCAACTCTCCCGTTTTCGGTAGCAGGAACGCCCCGGGAGTTTCCCTCCCGGGGCGCCGTCTATCCAGCGACAAAAGGCGTGGGTCCGCGCCTCCGTTCCTAACTATTTAGACTGGGAAACCCCGATTTTGGTTCCACCAAAGTTACTTCACGACCTCGTAATCGGCATCAATCTCGCCGTCTCCGCCCTTCTTCTTGCCGGCCTGCTCCTGGGACTCTCCCGCCTCGGGTCCCGCTGAAGCGGGGCCATCCTGGCCGCCGGGCCCAGGCTGCGAAGCCTGCTGGTAGAGTTTCTGCGAGACGTCGTTCCAGAGCGAGGAGAGCGCTTCGCTCGCGGAACGGATCTCGTCCGTGTCGCTCCGCTGCACCGCGCCCTTCAGCGTCTCGAGCGCGCTGTCGAGCCGCGCCTTCGATTCGGAATCGATCTTCTCGCCCATCTCCCGGATGTTCTTCTCCGTCTCGTAGGCGAGCTGTTCGCCGCGATTCTTGACCTCGATCGTTTCGCGGCGCTTCTTGTCCTCCTCGGAGTGCGCCTCCGCGTCCGTCACCATCCGCTTGATCTCGGCTTCCGACAACCCTCCGGTCGCCTCGATCCGGACCTTCTGCTCCTTGCCGGTCGCCTTGTCGCGCGCCGATACGTTCAGGATGCCGTTCGCGTCGATGTCGAACGTCACCTCGATCTGCGGGAGCCCGCGCGGCGCCGGCGGGAGCCCGGTGAGCTGGAATCTCCCGATCGTCTTGTTGTCCGTCGCCATGGGCCGTTCGCCCTGGAGCACATGGATCTCGACGGTCGTCTGATTGTCCGCCGCCGTCGAGAAGGTCTCCGTCTTCCGGGTCGGGATCGTCGTGTTCCGCTCGATGAGGTGCGTCGTCACTCCGCCGAGCGTCTCGAGTCCGAGCGAAAGCGGGGTCACGTCGAGCAGGAGGACGTCCTTGACGTCTCCCGCAAGCACGCCTCCCTGGATCGCGGCGCCGATCGCGACGACCTCGTCGGGATTCACTCCCTTGTGGGGCTCCTTCGCGAAGAACTTCTGCACCGTGTCCTGCACCTTGGGGGTGCGAGTCGCGCCGCCGACGAGAATCACTTCGTTGATGTCGGACTGCTTGAGGCTCGCGTCCTTGAGCGCCCGCTCCATCGGCGGAATCGTCCGCTGGATGAGGTCGTCCACGAGCTGCTCGAACTTGGCCCGCGTGAGCGTCACGTTCAGGTGCTTCGGTCCGCTCGCGTCCGCCGTGATGAACGGAAGGTTCACGTCGGTCTGGAGCACCGAGGAAAGCTCGATCTTGGCCTTCTCGGCCGCTTCCTTGAGCCGCTGGAGCGCCATCGGATCCCGCCTCAGATCGACCCCTTCCTGCTTCTTGAACTCATCGGCGAGCCAGTCGATCACGCGCTTGTCGAAATCATCGCCGCCCAGATGCGTGTCGCCGTTCGTCGCCTTCACCTCGAAGACGCCGTCGCCCAGCTCGAGGACCGAGATGTCGTACGTGCCGCCGCCCAGATCGAACACGGAGACCTTCTCGTCCTTCTTCTTGTCCAGTCCATACGCGAGCGCAGCCGCCGTCGGCTCGTTGATGATGCGCTTCACATCGAGTCCGGCGATCCTCCCCGCATCCTTGGTCGCCTGCCGCTGCGCGTCGTTGAAGTAGGCCGGCACCGTGACCACCGCCTCGGTGACCTTCTCGCCGAGGTAGGACTCCGCGGTCTCCTTCATCTTCGTCAGGATCATCGCGGAGATCTCGGGGGGCGTGTACGTGCGGTCCCCGACCTGGATCACGGCCTCGCCGTTCCGGCCCTCCTTCA
This sequence comes from Candidatus Eiseniibacteriota bacterium, assembly GCA_963724515.1. GTDB lineage: Bacteria > Eisenbacteria > RBG-16-71-46 > SZUA-252 > SZUA-252 > WS-7. The sequence continues at coordinate 127,382 of CAVRUU010000002.1, forward strand.
CGACGTACGGGACGTTCTTGGCCTCCTCTTTCACCTCGGAGTACTTGCGTCCCATGAAGCGTTTGATCGAATAGATCGTATTTTGTGGATTGGTGATGGCCTGGCGCTTCGCGACCTGTCCCACGAGCCGCTCGCCGGTCTTGGTGAAGGCCACGACGGAGGGAGTCGTGCGGCCGCCCTCGGCGTTGGGAATCACATGAGGCTCCCCGCCTTCCATCACCGCCACGCACGAATTCGTTGTGCCGAGGTCGATGCCGATTATCTTTCCCATTCTCCCTCCGTGTTAACGAGCGATCTTGATCGGGATCTCGCGAGCCTTCGCTTCTTCCGCCTTCGGTACCGTGACCTCCAGGATTCCGTCCCGGTAGGTCGCTTCGATCTTGTCGGACTTCACGGCGTGGGTCAGCGAGAACGAACGCTCGAACGTTCCGTATACCCGCTCCAGCCTGTGATAGGTCGCGTTCTTCTGCTCCTCCGTCCGGGTCTTGATACCGTGGATCACGAGCCGATTGTCCTCGACGGTGATCTTGATGTCCTCGAGCCTCATCCCCGGAAGCTCCACATTGACCTTGTAGCTCTCCGGCGTCTCCTCGATATCGATCGGCGGCTGCCACACGACCGCCGTTCCCTCGCCGGACCCGCGGCCGAACACGTCGTTCATCACGCGGTTCACTTCATCCTGCACCGACACGAAATCTCTGATTGGATTCCAACGCGTCACCGAGTTCATGGTTCTTCCTCCCCTTGAGTATGGCCCCATTTGAGACCGCAAAGAACGTGTGTTTCTTCATGGCGATATAGGGCATGGCGCATGCCAAGGGATTGATGTGCGGATAAGTTGCTATATATTAGTAGTTTACACCTATTTCATCGCTTGCCTTGCGGCACCATGAATACAGAAATCGTTTCACAATGGATCGCTAATGTGTTTCAAAATAGAACACTACAATCCGTATTCTCTCATCTTTCGCCACAAGGTGGAACGTGAAATCCCGAGGGACTTCGCCGCCTTCGTGGTATTCCCGGCGGCGTGAAGGAGGACGCGGCGGATATGCTCGGCCTCGAGCTGAGCAAGGGTGAGGCTCTCGGAATACGGGAAGGCGGGCCCTCGTTCGAGGAGAGGCACCCGCGACTCGCGGATCGCCGGCGGAAGGTCGGCCGGGGTGATCTCGCTGCCTTCCGCGAGCGTGACCGCGCGTTCGATGGCATTCTCCAGTTCCCTGACGTTGCCGGGATAGTCGTAGCGCATGAGGTGCAGCTGAGCGCTGTCGCTGAAGCGAAGGACCGGCTTCCTCAGCTCGCGCGCGTACTTCTCGCGAAAGTAGTTGGCGAGGAGCGGGATGTCCTCGCGGCGCTCGCGCAGGGGGGGCAGCTCGATGTGGAACACGTTGAGCCGGTAGTAGAGGTCCTCGCGGAAGGCGCCCTCGGCGAGCGCCTTCTTCACGTCGCGGTTCGTGGCGGCGATGACGCGAACGTCGACCCGCTTCGATTCCTTGGCGCCCACGGGGCGGATCTCGCCGTTCTGGAGCGCTCGGAGGAGCTTCACCTGGACCGAGACCGGCATCTCCGCGACCTCGTCGAAGAAGATCGTCCCCCGGTCCGCGTGCTCCATCAAGCCGACGCGGTCCGCGGTCGCGCCGGTGAACGACCCGCGCACGTGGCCGAAGAGCTCGCTCTCGAAGAGGGACTCGGGAACCGCCGAGGAATTCACGGCGACGAACGGACGGTGGGCCCTCCGGCTCTGAAGGTGGATCGCGGTCGCGATCACCTCCTTTCCGGTACCGCTCTCTCCGGTGATGAGAACCGGGCTCTCGGTCGGCGCGATCTTCCCGATGAGCCGGAAGATCCGCTGCATGGCCGGACTCTGGCCGATCAGGTTCTGCGTGATCGAGCCTTCACGGGTCGTCGAGCGCGGGCTCAGGCGCTCCTCCCGTCCTCGATGCGTTCGTGAATCGCCAACGCTGGGCTCTCCTCTGCCTGGGGGCCGTCCTCGTGGCGGCCGTCCTCGCCATCGCGCGGCTCGGGGACCTCGGCGAGCGCGTGCGGCCGATGCTCTATCTCTGGGGCGTGGCGCACCTCGCGTACGCCGGGGCCGCGTGGATGGTGCTGCGCGCGCACGGGGGCCGCTCCGCGCTTCCCATCATCCTCGCCGTAGGCTTCATCGCCCGCCTGGCGCTCCTCCCGGCGGCTCCCACGCTGTCCGAGGACGTGTACCGCTACCTCTGGGACGGACGGCTCGTCGCGCACGGCGTCAACCCGTTCCCTCACGCGCCCGACGATCCCGCCCTCGAGCGTTTCCACGACGGGATCTACCACCGTCTGAACCACGCCCAGGTGCCCACGATCTACCCTCCCGCGGCCCAGCTTCTCTTCGCCGCGACCGCGCTCGTCTCTCCGACCCCAGTCGCCTGGAAGACGCTGCTCCTCTTCCTCGAATTCGCCCTGGTGGTGGCGCTCCTCCGGCTCCTGAGCGCGCGCGGCCTCGCGAACGAGCGCCTGCTACTCTACTACTGGAACCCGCTCGTTCTGGTCGAAAGCTTTGGAAGCGGCCATGTCGATCTGGCGGCCGCCGCGTTCCTCATCATCGCGATCGGCCTCCACGAGCGAAGCCGGCCGGCCAGGGCGGGCGTCGCCTTCGCGCTCGCGATCCTGACGAAGTACGTTCCCGGGCTCCTGCTGCCGTGGTTGATCCGCCGCAAAGCGTGGGTCCTGCTTGCGGCGACGCTCCTGTCCGCGGCGATTCTCACGGCGCCCTTCCTCGGAGCGGGGATGGCGCTCACCACGGGACTCAGGATTTATGCGCGCCACTGGGAATTCAACAGCATGGCCTACCACCTGCTCCACCGGGCCATCGAGAACGAGGTCTCGATCCGGCGCGTCCTTGCCGCCGCCGGGATCATGGCCTCGCTCGCGATCGCCTGGCGTGCGCGCTCCATCGTCGGAGCCGCGTACGCCTCGCTCGTCTCGTTCCTGATTCTCTCCCCGACGGTGTTCCCCTGGTACGCGGTGCCCGCCGTGGCGCTCCTTCCGCTCCGTCCCGACTGGGGAATGATCGCGTTCTCGGGCCTGCTCTCGCTCTCCTACCTTCCGCTGCCGGCGTATCGGGCTTCGGGCGTGTGGACGCTTCCGGGATGGATCCTCTGGGTGGAGTACGGGGGATTGTTCGGCGTGTGGGCCGCTTGGGCCGCCGGAGCGGCGCTCGGGCGGCGCGCCCGGCGCGCCGGGTCAGGACCGGGCGTTCGCGTGGACGAGCGAGAGCACGCCCACGTAGAGAAATCCAAAGAGGTACAGGATGAAAAACGGTAGCGGCGCGTACAGCTTGGCGTGCGCGAGCGCGAACATCGCCCACGCGAAGTAGAGTCCGAGCGCGATCTCGAGGAGCGCCCATCCGTTCAGAGAGGGGCGATACTGCTTCCCACGCCAGCGATCGCCGCGGCGCTCGATCCGGAACTTGGGTGTCCTGTGAAAGGGGCTCCGGTGCCCCGCGAGGGCCTCGAGGACGGCGCGCGTGTTGGTGACCGAGAGTCCGATGCCCAGCGACATCACGAAGGGCAGATACCGCAGCTGCCTGAGCCAGTCCCGCCTCGTCTCGCGCTGCCCGTACGCGAGGTAGAAGATGACCGAGCCGGTCGCGATCACGAACAGCAGCGCGTCGGCGATCGCGTATGGCGTGATCCCGCTGCCCGAGCGGGCGAGCGCGACGGGGTAGACGATGAGCGAGAGCAGGAGCAGGAACACGTAGGCGACGTTGTAGGTGAGGTGGAACGAAGACTCCACCTTGACCGCGAGCGGCACGCGGGAGCGCCAGATGACCGGCAGGAGCTTCAGGGCGACCTGGATCGAGCCCTTCACCCAGCGATGCTGCTGCGCCTTGAAGGCGTTCATCTCCACCGGAAGCTCGGAGGGGCAGAGCACGTCCGCCGCGAACACGAAGCGCCACCCTCGGAGCTGCGCGCGATAGCTCAGGTCGAGGTCCTCCGTGAGCGTGTCGGACTGCCACCCGCCGGCGTCGGTCACGCAGGTTCGCCGCAGCATTCCGGCGGTCCCGTTGAAGTTGAAGAAGCGCCGGCCGCTCATGCGCGCCGCGTGCTCGATCACGAAGTGCCCGTCCAGCGAGATGGCCTGCGCCTGCGCCAGCATGGAGTAGTCCTGGTTCAGGTACCGCCAGCGCGACTGGACCACTCCCACGCGCGGATCGCCGAAGTACGGGACCATCTGGCGCAGGATGGCGGGAGGCGGAACGAAGTCCGCGTCGAAGACGGCCAGAAGCTCACCCTTGGCGCGATCGAGCCCGTGCTGGAGCGCGCCCGCCTTGAAGCCTTCGCGTTGTTCACGCGTCAGATGGACCACGTCGATCCCGCGCCCCCGAAGCTCCTCGACCTTGCGCGCGGCGATCTCGCGAGTCACGTCGGTCGAGTCGTCCAGGACCTGGATCTCGAGCCGGTCGGGCGGGTAATCGAGCGCGGCCGCGGCCTCGATGAGGCGGTTCACCACGTAGCGCTCGTTGTAGACGGGAAGCTGGACCGTGACGCGGGGCCACTCGCGAGGCGCCGCGGGCGGCTGCGCGTTCCGGACCCGGCGGCGAAAGAGCCGGATGAGGTGGATCCGGTGCACGCCGTACGTTGCGAAGATCACCCACACGAGGATGTAGATGGCGAGGAGGCCGTCGGCCAGGACGGACGGGATCGGCGGGCCTATCGGTGGAATGTTCCCTTCCACGTCTCGTCGCTCACGAGGAATGAGATCCCGATCCTCGCGAATTTCTCGCTCACGCCGAGCGCGTTCTTGTCTCCGCGCGTCCCCAGTTCGAGCGAGAGATCCAGCCCGCCTCCCTGGTCCTTGGTGACGAGCCCGGCGCCCAGCGTGATCGCCTTCTCGTCCACCTTGGCCGAGCCGCCGCTCAGGTCCGTGGCTCCCGCGCGCGGCAGGAGATCCGGCCACTGGAGCAGGTATCCCCCCACGCGAAGCGGGATCTTCCGCCAGAAGGGCACGCCTTCGGACGGCCCGTGGGTCCGCTCCAGACCGAAGGAGAAGCGTTGCAGCGCGCGGAAGTCGACCAGGTTGCTCTGGAGTGAAGAGCGGCCCCAGTTCGCGCGCCGGTACTGGGCCACCGCGCGGAGGCGCTCCCGGAGCGGTGCGGAGAGGCCGACGGTGAACCCGGTCGGGATCGTGAGCCGCCCGGTGAAGCTCTGCGACACACCCGTTGTCGAGCGCCTCTGCTCGAGCGGAAGGCTCTGCGAAGTCTCGAAGGCAGCGCCCAGCGTCCAATCGTCCTTCATGAGCTGGGCGCCGAAGCGGAAGCGCGCTTTCTTGGGATACTTCACCTCGAGCGTGTCGCGCGCTTCCACGAGCCCCGAGTCGGAGAAGGTGCGGAGCCAGGTCTCACGGTAGCTCCCCGCGATCACTTCCCAATCCGCGCCCAGGAGCAACGCGGGAGCCATTCGCCGCGCCAGGCTCACGCGCAGGAAGTTGATCCCGCCGCTCCCGTCGATCTTCACGTGCGAAAGGACGCCGGCGTTCTCGTCGCGCTCGACCGTGAACTCGGCGTCGGTGCCGGAGACGTAGCTCCCTCCAGCACGATCCTCCCGGGAAGCGCGATCACGGCGCGCGCCGAGGGGAACGTGGTTTCGTTCACGCTCTCCGACGTCCCGCCGAGCGCGCTGACGCGTCGCATCGCGGGAAGCATCGTCACTTGAAGGAGCAGCCGCTCCACGTCGGAGAGTGAGGCCGGGTTGACGAGCGAAATGTCGCGCGCGCCGTGCTCCGCCGCGCCCGCGCCTCCCAACGCGCGGAGGCGCGCCGCCTCCTCGAGCTGCGGCTCGCCGAGCCCGCCGATCGAGAGAATGGAATTCGCGAGCGCGGGCCGCGCCGCCGGCGGGGCCGCGAGAGCGAGGGTGATCGCGAGCGCCGACGAGAGAGAGAACCGGCGCATCAGAATCGCACCGGCGGAAGGTCGGTGTAGGTCACGTGCAGCTCCGGGGGCCTCGAGGGCGAGGACTCGCGAGAACCGAACCGGAAGTCCCGCCTGCGATTCACGGGATTGATCAGGGAGACGTAGAAGCCCTCATTGGAAGAGGAAGTCGCGGCCCATTCACGGAGAAGCGCCCCGGGGATGCGGATCGTGACCAGGCTGTCCGCGCTCGAATAGAGGTTCCTCAATGGCCCCAACGAGGTGGCTCCGTCGTCCACCGTGAGCGCCGATTTCTCGGTGACGCTCTCGACCCAGGGCGCGCGAATCCTCCGCACCTGGATGACGTCCAGGCTGTCCGAGCCCTGAGGAGGTCCTCCGGCCGTGATCTTCAGCACCAGGGAAGCTTCATCGATGGACACGCCCGCCGGTATCGAATCGACGGGGAAATGCAGCGCGAGCGCGGCCTTGTAGAGCCCGCTGAGAATGAGGGTGGGCTCCGACCCCGCCGGCGTGGGAGCGATGGGAGAATGCAGGTAGAAGTCCTGGGTCACCGGCGAATCGAGGCTGTCCGCGACGGGGTTCCCGGAGACCGTGTGCGTGAACCGAACGCGGAACACCGAGCCGCCGGGCTTGTAGGCGAGCACGCCCTGTCCGGGCCGGTCCAGCGCGAACCCGGGAGCCGATGCCGGAGCCAAAGCCCAAGACTTCATCGAGTCGAAAGCGGCGGGCGTCAGAGGAATGGAGAACGCGCCGGCTTGCGGACGCGCATCCTGGGCCGACCCGAGCAACAGCGCGGGCGCGGGCCCGGGCCAGGCCACCACCGTCGTGTCCCACTGCGAGGCCGTGGTGCGGACGCTCACGTTGCTGCCCGCGTCGGCCAGAGTCGTATCGCGCGGAAGCTCGAGCGAGACTACGCCCAGCGAGAAACCCGGGAGCGTATCCGAGGGAACATTCCAGGCCGCCACCGCCAGGAACGTACGGGCCGTGAACAGCGTGTCGCTTCCGACGATCAACACGTCGCCAAAGTCGGCGGTGCCCGGTTCCACGTAGGTGTCCCGGTCGGCGGCCGGAAAGACGCGAACCGTCGTCCCCAGCCCGCCCGGGCCTCGAATCATCCGGTCGGCCCCCACGAGTTTTTCCGCCTTTCTAGAGCATCCGAAAAGGGGAATGGCGGTCAGGGTGGCGATCAGCATGAGGAGGACGGGTCGCAGACGCACGGGGCGGAATGATAATCCCTTGTGGGGGCTGGCGCTAGGAAAGAGGTGCCCCGTCTTAAACCCTCCCTTTTCGCTGCAGTTCCTTGTGGCTCATTCCGATAGACAGGAAAAAGGGGGTTCGTTTGTCCGAAAGCCACAAGACCATGGTCTCGCAGGGACGTTCCGAGGCCTCTACCGCCGCGCCGGCGACTCCCGTGGTCGCTCAGGATATCGGGAAGATCCGCTCGCACTACGTCTGGCTCACCGTGCTCACCGCGGCGCTCACGTGCGGTCTCGTTTGCGCGCTCACGGCCTACTTCTGCGAAAGGCTGCACGAGGAGGGCCGCGTCCGTGTAGCCGCCCTCGCCGCCACGATCGCCGCGGGCATCCCCGCGGATGGAATCAGGGCGGTCCAATCACGCATGGATGCGAAGAGCCCGGAGTCCCTGACGCTGCTTTCCTCGCTCGTCGCCGCCCGCCAGGCCAACCCCGACGTGAGACGAATCTTCGTTCTCGTCCTGGGAGGCTCCCCCAGAACCTGGCGGTTCGCGCTCGACGCGGTCAGCAATCCCGGCGAGCAGATCCGGCCCGGTGATACGTACGACGCCGCCGCGCATCCCAAGGTCGGACGCGCCATGTCGGGCCCCACCTCGGACCACGCTCCCTATCGCGACGCGCGCGGAAGCTGGCTCGGAGGGTACGCGCCGATCCGGGACCCGGACGGACACGCCGTGGCCGTCCTCGCCGTTGAAGTCGGCGCCGACAAGGCGCTCAGCTCCGAGCGGCGGTTCCGCCTCGAGGCAGGGATCGTCTGCCTGATCCTCCTCGGCGGCATCCTGTTCACCGGATACGACCGCTACCAGAAACGACGGCTCGAGCTGGATCGAAACCGGAATATTCACGCGCGGCTGAGCATCCACCGCCTCGCCGAAGTCATGACCCGCGCCGGAAGCGAGTCCGACCTGATCCGGGGCGCGCTCGACGCCATGGCCGAGTCCACGGGCTTTCCGGACTGGGCCCTGTTCCGGAGGGAGCGCGAGACAGGGCCGTTCACGCTCCTCGCGACGCGCGGCCTCGCGGACGGCGCGCGCCGGGTTCTGGATCCGGAGGCCGAGCGGTCCCGACATCTGCTCGGTGCCGCTCCTCGAGCGCGGGGCTCCGAAGGGCGTCCTGCAGTGCTTCGCCTCCCCGGCGCGCGGGTTCGGGACGAACGACGTGACGCTGATCCGCTGGCTGGCCTCGCAGCTGACCCAGGGCATGAAGCGGATCCAGCTCGAATCGCGCGACCAGCTCCTCGCCTCCTACATGCGAAGCACCGACGAGATGCTGATCGGCTTCGATCTCGAGGGCCGCATCACCTACGCGAATCCGGCGGCGCGGCGCGCGCTCGGGGACTCCTCGGATGAAGAGCTTCGCGGCCGCGCGATCGACGCCACCTTCATCCCGTCGGGTCGGAACTCGACGACCCTCATCAAGCTGATTCAGAGAGAGGGCGGATTCTCCGGCGAGCTCGAGTGCTGCACCGTCTCGGGCGGCAGGTTCCCCGCCGAGGCCACGGTATCGAAGACCGTCGACCGCGAAGGCAACGAAGGCGCCTGGGTTCTGGTGGGGCGCGACATCAGCGAGCGGCGCGAGCGCGAGGAGGAGATCCAGAGCAGGAGCGAGCAGCTGGAGCTGATCAACGATCAGCTCCAGCAAGCGAACGGGAAGCTGGCCGAGGGGAGCCGGATGAAGAACGACTTCCTCGCCAGCACGAGCCACGAGCTTCGGACGCCCCTCAACGCCGTCATCGGTTTCGCCACGCTGATCGAGCAGGGGGTCCCGGGCTCCGAGGAGGAGCGTAGTAGCTTCGCCCGGTCGATCCGGGAAAGCGCCGAGCAATTGCTGATCGTGATCAACGACATCCTGGACCTGGCGAAGGTCGAGGCCGGGCGCTTCGAACTCGCTCTGGAGGCGGGAGATGCGACCCCGACGATCCTGGCGGCGGTGGACACGCTGGTGCCGGTTGCCCTGCGCAAGGGGATCCAGCTCACGGCCGAGGCCCCGGCGAGCCCTCTGGAGATGCAGCTCGATCCGGCGCGCCTTCGCCAGGTGCTTCTGAACCTGCTTGGGAACGCGATCAAGTTCACCGATAAAGGAGAGGTGAGCATTCGGGCGTGGCGTCAGGAGAGCCCCGCCGAGGTCCGCATTCTGGTCAAGGACACCGGCATCGGGATCGCCAAGGAAGACCAGGCCCGGCTCTTCGTGAAATTCTCGCAGGTGGACGGATCGTACAAGCGGCGTCACCAGGGCTCCGGGCTTGGCCTCGTGATCACGAAGTCGCTGGTGCAGAAAATGGGCGGCCGGATTTCGATGGAGAGCGACGGGATCGGTTTCGGAACGCGCGTCACGCTCTCCTTCCCCGCCGTCTCGAGCGCCATGGAATCCAACTCAGCGAGGGATGCATGCCACAACGAATCATGATCGTCGAAGACGATCCGATGAACGCGAAGCTCTTCCAGCTCGTGCTCACCCGGAAGGGAAACTACGCGATCGAGATCACCGAGGATCCCGACCACCTGATCCGCGAGATCAAGGCCGGCACGGTGGATCTGGTCATCATGGACGTCTCATTGTCCAACAGCCAGATGGACGGGAAACCCGTGGACGGGCTCGAAATCACGCGCCGGTTGAAGAGCGATCCGGCCACGCGCCGGATCCCGGTCCTTCTCGCGACGGCACACGCGATGAAGGGCTCCAAGGAGAAGTTCCTGAAAGAGAGCGGCGCCGACGACTACATCTCGAAGCCGATCGTGAGCGCGGATGAACTGCTTCAGAGGATCGAAGCCCTGATCGCAAAGAGGGACCATGCCGTTCCACCTGCTCATCGTTGACGACGAGGCGCATAGCCGGAAGCTCCTCCGCATGGTGCTCCGCCAGGGGGACTACGCGTTCATCGAGGCGGAGAGCGGAGAGGAGGCGCTCGAGGTTATGGCGCGCCAGCGGGTCGATCTGCTCCTGCTCGATCTCATGATGCCGCACCAGAACGGCTTCGACGTGATCCTCACCATGAAGAAGAACGACGCGCTCGCGAACATTCCGTTCATCGTGGCGAGCGCCTCGACCGCGCAGGACGACATCCAGCGCAGCCTCGAGCTGGGGGCGATCGACTACTTCACGAAGCCGCTATCCGAATGCGATATCCGGTTTCAGATCCCGCTCAAGGTGCGGAACGCGATCGCGCTGCACCAGGCGAGCGACGAGAGGCTGCGGATCGAACGGATGAAGGCGGTCTCGGCGATGGCGGTCGCGCTGAACCACGAGATCAACAATCCGCTGCAAGTGATTCAGGGGAACGCCCAGCTCCTCCACGTCCACCCGGGGCTCCCCGCCGACGCGCGCGACAAGGTCGCGCGGATCCGGGCCGCCACGGACACGGTCGCGGGCCTGACCCAGCGCATCGCCGCGCTGCGCGACATTGTGACCGTGGACTACCCCGCCGGGAACAAGAACACGGTGCCGATGGTGAACTTCGAAGCTTCGGCGGCGGCGGGAGAGGCCTCGACCGACTCCCCTCCCAATTCTCCGCGCACTCCCGACTCCCCGCGCACTCCAGGCGCCCCGCGCAACCCCCAGCCGCGCCGGGTGGCAACGCCCTAGCGTTACCGGATTCCCACCAGGGGGTAGATCCAGTCCAGGAGCAGGAAATTGAGGCGGCCGATGAGGAGCGCGACGCGGCCCATGACCGTGAACCCGAAGGCCGCGCCGAACGAGATCATCAGGAACCAGATCCCGACCCGGGCGACGCGCCGGGTGACCGCGTCCTGCTCCTTGGAGAAGAAGAAGTAGATCAGCACGCTGAAGACCCCGATCGCGAAGACCAGCGAAACGAAGATCGTCTGCGTGTCGAAGCGCGCGATGGGGACGATCGCCCGGGCGAGCTGAGGCAGCACCTCGCCGTGGAGCCTGCGCGTGAAGTCCACGCCGATGTAATAGGCCACGTAGATCGAGAGCGCGTACCGCGCGACCCATCCGGTCTTCGGCACGTAGCGCATGTAGAGGAGAAGCCCGATGAACCCGGGCACGAGGAGGTCCCAGTTCTTGTTGAAGTCGTGGGTCAGGGGCGTCCAGAGATTCGGCAGGAGCGTCTGGTTCAGCACGATGCCGACGTAGTAGCCGAGCGACACGCCCGCGAAGAGGCTCTCCGCGAACCGGAAGAACGGGTTGTCCTTGTAGAGAAAGGACATCGCCGCGAGCGTCAGGAACGCCGCGATCCAGACCCCGATGTCAACGTGGCTCATCCCGGGTTCCTTCTCTGCTGCGCGGCCCGGCGCCGCATGTAGGCGACGTTCCCGACGATGATGAAGAGCAGGATCACGCTGTGGATCACCGTCTGGCCGTCCATCCCCTTCGTCGCCGTGAACAGGATGGTCTTCTTGTAGAACTGCCCCAGCTCCGGATATCGCGCGGCGAGGAGCTTCTCGTATTCGGCCGCTCCCTTCATGCCGCTCAGCATCCCGACGATCTGCCCCGCGTTCAGGTAGGCGTAGTACTTCGGCGCGCTGACCGCGGTCGGCCCGATGATGACCGGCGTGCCGCTCTGCTGGTGGACCTGCGTGATCCAGTATTCGCCGATGAGGCCGGTCGCGGCGGTGAAGACCACCTTCACCTGCCGGATGTCGCGCAGCCCTTTCATGATCGGGATCTCGGAGATGGGACGCCCGTTCACGTCGGCCGGGAAGGCGCTCCCGATCTCCTGCCCCAGCCGCCGCATGACCGCGGCGGCGCCGTCCTTGTATCCCAGGTTCACGTAGTCTTCGCCGTATTTCACGTTCGGGAATTCCGCCGCGACCTTGGCGAGCGAGTTGTTCGCGAGCCCGAGGCCCCCCAGCGGATACAGGGCGCAGACGACCACCTTGAGCCTCTTCACGAAGCATTGGCGGAGGAACCCCTCGGCCATGGGATCGTTCTCGGGCGCCGAGGAGGGACCGTAGTCGAACGAGAGCCAGACCACGTCCCCGGGCTTGAGCGCGTCGATGTACTCGAACGCGGCGCGGGTCGAGCCGGTCGTGGTCACCGGGAGACCGATCGGCAGGATGATCGGTGTCGCGACTCCGACCAGCACGAGGAGAAACAGCCAGCGCCGGTCGAGCGCCAGGAGCCGGTCCCAGAAGCTGCCGGCCATGCTACTCCCCTCTCCCGAGGCCCAAATAGCCGCGCTCGATCCCGAGGATCACGCGGATCGCCATGGACGCGGCTCCCAGGGCCGCGCCGATGATGATCCCCGACTGGGCGGCGCCGTTCGGCGTCTGCATGATCCACTCGGTGAGCTTCCCCAGCCCCTGGCTCGCGCTGGCGGCCACGGGCTGGAGCGGCGGAAAGGGGGCCGCCAGGAATTCCAGAAGCGGAACCCGGCCCGCCATCACGAGCCCGCCGGCGACGAGGAGGATGGTCGCCTCGGTGTTCCTGGCGCGGAACGCGCGAAACGCGGCGGAGGCCATGAAGAAGGCGAGGAGCGCGAAGATCGTGGACTGGAGCGGCTGAAACATGTTGTCCGAGATCCATTTGAACGGCGTCCCCGAGCCGTCGGGGCGCGTCGTGATCCCCTCCCCCGAGACCGCCCCGTAGATCCCGAGCGCTCCGGTGATGAAGAGCCCGATGAGGAGGATGAGCGAGTAGGGCCACCCCGATTCCTGCCGCGCGACCTTGCGGGAGCCGTTCTGGACGACGTTCACGATCCCGAGCAGGAGCGCGAAGCCGGCCACGATGATGAGCCACTGGTCGAGCCGGGGGCTCATGCCCGCGTCGCCGGAGATGAATCTCTTGGGCACGTACATGGAAACGATCGGGATCAGGCCCGCGAAGAAGGCCACGATGAGGGGACCGCGCGCCCGGAGCGCGGGCGCCCCGAATCCGAGCGCGATGCCCACAAGGGGAACGATCGCGAAGAGGAAGACGAGGGCGACGCGACCGAATTCGAAGTTCACTTGGTCAGGAACAGCTTCGGGAACCAGGACGCGCCCAGGCTCGTCGCGATGATCCCGACGACCCCGAGCAGGATGACGATCGCCTTGGCGATGTCCTGACCGCGCACCGAGCCCAGCAGGATCGGCTCGCGCGTGAGATAGGCGCTGGCGGCGTACAGCTCCTCGCCGATCAGCGTGTAGTCGCACGTCGCGACGAAGAACGGAAGCTGCGTGGGGTCCGCCTGGCCCGCGATCTGGATCGCCCCGGTGGATTGCCCGGTCTCGGCCAGGATGAGCGATTCAGCGAAGAAGTATCCGATGAGGAAGATCGCCGCGGGCTTCTCGCGAATCATCCGCGCCGAGACCGCGGCGGTGAAGGCGAACTGATCGTACGTCACGTAGTTCACCATCTCCTCGCGGTAGAGATCGGGCCTCCCCTCGGCGAGGTAGGCCGCGCGCACCGCCTCTCGCGCCGAGGCGAATGTGATCGGATCGCGGTTCGCCACGTCCAGGTCGGTTCCGTACCGCGCCGTGGCGCGCGCCACGTGGCTCAGGATCGAGATCGACGCGATGGTCTGGATCTCGTCCATGCTCTGGATGCCGGGGATGTAGAGCACCTTCTTGCCGATCTCGGTGGCGCGCCCGATCGCCTCGTCCACCGCGTTCAAGCCCGCGATGCGCCGGATGAAGATTTCCTTCCCGGATTTCGCGACGGAGATCGACCCGAGGAGGATCACGAGGAAGAGCACCGTGGCGATGAAGGAATTCGTGCGCTCGGCGCGGAACCAGTTGTCGTGCGAGGCGACCGGATCGCTGACGACCGGCGCCCCGGCCGCGGCGATGGCCCCGGCCTCCGCGGGGACGACGGCGCGGATCTCGTAGCGGTACACGGTGCCGTCCTTCGCGGTCGTGTCCTCGTGGCGCCCCGCGCCCGGCTTCACCATGGCGATGTCGGCCCACTCGTACGCGGGCGGCACGGCGCGGCGCACTTGGAGCATCGCGCCCGGAGACAGCTCCGGCGGGTCCTTCCAGGTGAGGAGAACGGCGTTCCCCGTGTCCCCGGGACGGTCCTTCGCCGCGAAATCGCCCGGGGCCGGGATATCGACCGAGGGAGGCGGCGATGTCTCGGGCGCTACCGCGAGCGCGGGCTGGCTGAGAATCAGAAATAGGAGCGATGCGGGGAACAGCGGAGCGAAGTAGGGTCGGCGCGCGCGAGCGCGCCACGAGACGCCGGTTCGCATCGACGTCAGACTAGGAGACGCTGGAGGAGCCTGTCAATACGGGTTTTCTGCCCCTCAAGCGCATGATCGGCCAGACGTACACCGAAAGCGCGGGCCACGCGGTGCAGAAAGCGCGCAGCACGTCCTTCACCCACTGGCGAGGATGGACCTCGATCCGGCGCGAGAAGAATGCCGGCAGAAGCTCGGGACTGAGGCCGGCATCCCGGAACTTCCGCATCATCCAGAACGGATTGAGCTCGCGCTCGGGGTACTGGCCGTCGATGGGATGGCGGTAGCGAAATGGGGGCGGAGGGGGAAGGCGGCGCGATTCGCGGTACGCGCGGACCGCGTCCAGGATGTCCGTTCCCACGAGTCCGCGCGTGATCCGCGCGGACTCGAGCAGCTCGTTTCCAGTGACCTCGGGAAAGTGCTCGCCGATGTACGCCCGGCGCGCGGCGAACCAGGGGCCCTCGGGCTCCGCCTCCATGCTCCGCCACCCGCGCCTTCGCCGCGGCCGCGCGGGAAGGTAAAGGGAGTTGTTCTCGTCGCTCAGGAAGAAGATGCCGCCGGGCTTCAAGAGGCGGTTCGCCTCCGCCAGAAAGCCCTCCAGATCGCGCACGTGCGAGATCACGCAGTTCGCCATGACGCCGTCGAAGGTCCCCGAGGGAAACTGCATCGCGATCCCGTCCCCGTACTTCGACTCGAAGTTGGTCATCGGCGGATCCATGCGCTCGGCGAGGTAGCGCCCCACCTCGACCATGTCCCGGTCGATCTCGGTCGCGACGACGCGGCGAGCGCCGTAGATCGCGACGAGCAGCGCCTCGATCCCGAATCCCGCGCCCAGATCGAGGACGTCTTTCCCCTCGGCCTCGAGGTAGCGGTACATGTCGTGCGCCTTCTGGAACAAGTGCTCGATCCGGGCCGGATTCCGGATGATGCGCAGATAGGTGTAGTACGTGAGGAAGTATTCGGGGTATTGGGCGCGGATCTCAGCGTCGCTCTGCATGAGGATCGCACGGAGCGACGCCAGACGGCGCTCGACCGGAGACTTCACCTACGCCGCGTCCACCGCTATCCGGCCGGCTCGTTCATGACGCGCGAGCGGCGGATCCCGTGCGAGTTCATCCGATTGTGGAGGTGCTGGCGGCTCACGCCCAGAGCACGCGCCGCGCGCGAGACATTCTGGTCGCACTGGCGGAGCGCCTCGCGGATCGTGTCCGCTTCCACGGCGTCGAGCGTTTCGCGGAGCGAGTGCTGCCCGTCCCACCGGCGCGTGACCGGCGCGCCGAGCCCGAAGAGCGACGGCTCGAGGGCAGCGCCCTCGTCGGCGAGCGCCACCGCGCGCGCCATGGCGTTCTCCAGCTCGCGGACGTTCCCGGGCCAGGGATGCCGCAGCAACATCTCCCGCGCGTCGGGTGTCAGCCCGCGGAGCTTCCGCTGCTGCTGCTTCGCGAACTGGTCCAGGAAGTGCTGCGCCAGAAGGAGCACGTCCTCTCCGCGCTCGCGGAGCGGGGGCACCTCGATGGGCACGACGTTGATGCGGAAGAAGAGGTCCTGGCGGAACCGCCCGCCTTCGACCTCCCCTTTGAGGTCGCGATTCGTCGCTGTGATCAGGCGCGCGTCCACCTTGCGCGAAGTCGTGTCCCCGACGCGGCGGATGAGGCCGTCCTGCAGGACGCGCAGGAGCTTCACCTGGAGCGAGGCGGGCATCTCTCCCACCTCGTCGAGGAAGATCGTGCCGCCGTCCGCGGCCTCGAAGAGACCGATGCGATCCTCAGCGGCTCCCGTGAAGGCGCCCTTCTTGTAGCCGAAGAGCTCGCTCTCGAGCAGGTTCTCGGGGAGCGCGCCGCAGTTCACCGCGACGAAGTTCTTCTCGCGGCGCGGTCCGTTCATGTGGATCGCCCGCGCGATCAGCTCCTTGCCGGTGCCGGTTTCACCCTGGACCAGCACGGAGACCTGCGTGGGAATCACCTTCTCCAAGAGCTCGATGACGCGGATCATCTTGGGGCTGCGGCCAACGAGGAGGCCGTATCGGAAGTCCTCCTTGAGCGCGCGGCGCAGGTTCTGGTTCTCGATCTCGAGGCGGCTCTTCGAGTCCTTCAGCGACTCGTGCATCCGCGCGTTCTCGAGCGCCACGGAGCAGAGCGCCCCGAACCCCTCGAGCAGCGTGATGCTGTCGGGCGTGAACTCGTGCGTGATCGAATGGGAATCGATGTAAAGGACGCCGAGCACGCGCCCGGTGCTCAGGATGGGGAGCGCGACGACGGTCCGGAGCGAAAGCTCGCGAACGCTCTTCCGGTCCTGGAACAGCGAGGAGCCCACCGCGTCCGGGACCCAGACGGTCTCGCGACGGTGTGCGGCTTCCTCGGCGATTCCCCAGGAGATCTGGAATTCGTCGGGCGGCAGCGTGCTCTCGTCCTTGTTGCGCGCGACCTCGAAGTGGAGCTTCCCGTCCTCGCGCATGAGCATGAGGAACCCGCGATCGGCGTCCGCGACCTGAATCACGGCGTCGACGACGCGGACCAGAAGCTCATTGAGGTCGAGGGTGCAGGTGACCGACCGCGCGGCTTGAAGAATGTGCGTGATGCGGTCCAGGTCGGATACAGCACGTGGTCTGGAAGGCGATCGTGGCTCTTGTAGAAGTTCCCGTTCCCACTGCGTCAAGCCCCTGCTGAGCCGTTCAAGCGGGTCGATCTCGGGCATTTCGGACGCGCTGGGGTCCCGGGGCTGAGACGGATCTGGACGCTGCGTCATTGTTCCACCCACCCCTTGTTTGGACCGGCTGCTCAAGGCTGCGCCCTACTCCTTGCGCCAGAACAGAATACAAGTGTAAAACTGATTTGTCAAGTGACGAACCGGGTGGTGGGACTGATGTGTCTCAGCATGGTGCCAAAAAGACCGTATCCAAGCGCAGAAACGCATAGGGCGCCGACGATTGACCAGGCGTCGGAACGCCCCCAAATCCACACGCCGAGGAGGGCATTCAGGGTGGCGGCAAGGGTCACGATCCCGATCACTCCCCACCGTCCGAAGAGCTTCCCGAGGCGATGTGTCGTGTGGTCGATACTCCCCACGTAGATGGGTCGATTTCCCGAAATGCGGTCCCAAACAACGAATGTCGCGTCGAAAATAGGATACGCGAGGATGACGAGCACCGCCGCGACGTGCGGCCACGCGAAGGGCCCTTCGAGGGATTGAAGCGCAAGCGCCGCGAGCGCGTAGCCGAGCAGGTGGCTGCCCGCGTCGCCGAGGAAGATGCGGGCCGGCGGCGCGTTGTACACGAGGAAGCCCGCGCACGCTCCGATCAGCCCCCAGGCGAACGTGAGGTGCACCGGCGCGCCGTGGATCAGCGCGAGCGCCGCGAACCCTCCCGCCGTCACCGGGATGAGCGATCCCAGAATCCCATCCATGTTGTCGAGGAAGTTGATCGCGTTGAGCAGCGAGGCGACGCCGACGACGGCGAGAAACCCGAGAAGTGGATTCTCGCGCAGGACCGGCACCTGGGTCCCCGACCACACGAGGCACGCGCCCGCGGCCAGCTGCCCGATGAGTTTTGCGCGCGGGCCGAGCGGACGGCGGTCGTCGACGAGACCCAGCGTGAAGGCGATGAGCGCTCCCGCGACGAGCCCCAGGGAGGGCGCCGCGATCGTGGACGCGCCGATCGATGCCGCGAGGAGCGGCGCCAGCACGAGGGCCGCCGCGATCGCCACGCCGCCGAGGAGCGGTGTGGCGTGGGCGTGCGCCTTGCGCGGATCGGGATGATCGACGTAGCCGGTCGCCCGCGCGAGAAGCCGGGTGAGCGGGGTCAGGGCGAGCGCCGCGAAGAACGCGAACGGAGCGATCTCGAGGAAGGGGATGGGGCGGGTCACGGGGATGTGGGTCGGGCCGCTCCCGCGGCCTCGAAGGCGCGGACCGCGTCCTCCCAGCGGAACCGCGAGCGCACCCAGCTCCGGCCGCGCGCCCCGAGCTCCGATGCGAGCGCGGGATCGCGGATCAGGGCCACGATCTCCTTCGCGATCTCATCGGCGGTCTCGCCTACGCGCAGGAGATCGTCCGGGATCGGCTCCAGCCCCTCGCGAACGACCGGGGTCGTCACGACGGGCAGCCCATGGTCGAGCGCCTGGAGCACCTTGGTCTGGACCCCCGCGGCGAACCGATGCGGCGCCGCGAACACCGTTGCCCGGGAGAACACCTCCCGCGGGTCTTCGAGATAGCCCAGGTTTCTGATCCCCTCCCCGCGCGCCGCTCCGCGCGAATCCGAGGACTTCCCCGCGATCTCGAGGACGGCGTGCGGAACGGCCGCGCGAACGATCGGAAAGATCTCGCGGGCCAGGAATCGCGCGGCGTCCCGGTTATGAAAGATCTCCTGAAACCCGAAAAAGAGAATCGTCGCGGGCTCACGCGCCGACGTCCCCGGTGTCGATGCCGGCCCCGATCCGTTCGCATCGGCGCCGTTCCCGTTGACGCCGATCGGAACGACTTCGATCCGCGCGCTCGGGGACATGGCGGCAAGCGCCTTCGCTTCGCGGGAGCCCACGACCCAGCAGCGGTCGAAGAGCGGCGCGATCCGGCCCTCATACCGCGCGATGCGGCGGCCTTCCTCTCGATAGATCCACCGGTCGAGTCCCACCCGATACTCGAGCGAGCGGGAGATCTCCGAGGAAACCACGTCGGTCAGATCGAGAATCCACACGGATTGATGACGCCGCATCTCCGCGAGCGCATAGGGAGCCATGCGGAAGAGATGCGTGTAGACCACGTCGGGCCGGACGCGCTCGAGGGTCGCCTCGACGAGCCTTCGCATCCTCTTCGAGCCGTAGTAGGCGGCCTGGAGCGGAAGCGTTCCCGGCAGCGCGGCAACGGCGCGCGCGGCGGAGAGGATCTTCGGCAGTCGGACGACACGGATCGAAGCGATCGAACGGGTGAGGGGCGCGATGCTCTCGGGCGAGCGGGAACGGAAGGCGGTATCGAAGCTCAGCAGGTGGACTTCGTGGCCCGCTCCGGCAAGCGCCTGGATGAAATGTAGGACTCGGTTGCGGTCGCCGCCGACGGGAGGATACGGAAACCGGGAGGTCAGAAACAGGACGCGCATCGAGTGAAGTATACTCCTCCGCCATGCCCGGCGCACGGTTCGCCCTGTGGAGAGATCGGTCGCTCCGCTTCTCCATGGGCGCAAGCGCCACGATCGTCACCGGGCTCACCGGCATCCTCCGGAACAAATGGATCGCGCACCACCTCGAGGCATCCGGTATCGGGATCCTCGCTCAGGTCGTTTCGAGCCAGGCATGGCTCGGGACCGCGGCGGGAATGGGGCTCGGGCTTCCGATCGCCCGCGCGGTAGGCGCGGCCGCCGGTGCGGGCGATCAGCAGACGGTGCGCAGGACTCTATGGGCCGCGCTCACGCTGCTCTTGTTCAGCGGCTCCATCGTGATCGCGTTGGGTCTCGTCTTCGCGGGGGCGATCTCGAGCGCACTCCTGGGCACGGATGCGTTTGCACCGCTGATCCGGATCTCGATGGTCGGGGTCGCGGGTGTCGCCCTCCAGCAGACGGTGGTCGGTCTCTTCGCGGGACGCTCCGATCTCAAGGCCCCGTTGACCCTGGCGCTGGTTGGCGGCGGCGTGTCCCTGGCCGCGGCCCTGCTTCTCGTTCCCCGCTGGGGGCTCCAGGGGGCGGTGCTCGCGGCGGCGATCCTGTTCCCCGCCGGGTGCGCCGGAGCGCTGATTCTCCATCGGCGCGAATACCGGCCCCTGATGGGCACCCCTCCCAAGCCCGCGTTGACGCCCGGGCTCGCGCGCTCGCTCCTCACGGTCGCCGGCGCGGGGCTCGCCTCCGCGCTCGTGGAACAGGGAACCCTCCTCACGATCCGATCGCATTACGTGCGGGTGAATGGAGTCGAGGCGAACGGCTACCTCCAGGCCGGGCTCGCGATCTCGCAGCAGGTGGGATCGCTCTTCTATGCCTATCTCGCGAGCTACGCGTTCGGAAAAATCAGCGGCGTGGCTGGAGCCGACGGCATGCGCGCCTACACCCGCAAGCACTGGGCGCCGATCATGCTTCTGGCCGCCGCGGCGCTCCTGGCCACGAGGTTCGGCGCGGGATCGTTGCTTCACATTCTCTACTCGCACCGATTCGACCCCGCACAGCCGCTGATGGCGTGGGCTCTCGTAGGCGAATTCGGCCGCATCGGGCTCGTGACGTGGGCTCTGGGCGCGCTTCCCTTGGGGGGTGCCAAGCTTTGGTTCCCGATCAGCCTCGTCTTCCCGGGGACGCTCGCGATCTCCTACGCGGCATTCGTGGTGTCGGGCGCGGGGCCGCTGAGCATGCCGAAAGCCTACGCGGTCGCGGGGATCTCGGCCGCGTGCGTGGGGGGCGCGATCATGTCGCGGCGCGGGGTCACGCTCGGGGTTCGCGACGTCTTGGTGTTCGCGGTCGGCGCCGCGGCGCTCATCGGACTCGCGGTCTCGGCGATGCGATAGGCAGCGTGCCGGCTCTGCGACCGAACGGCACTCCGAGGGTCTCAAAGAGGCGCTTCGCCCGGCCCGGGTGACAACAGACGAGGTTGGTCAGTCCGAGATCGGGATACCGCTCGGAGAGTTCCTCGAAGTCGCACCGGCACGATGGACTGCGATTCCTCATCGATCTCATGGATCTCGAGTCCCGCTTCGATGAGCGCGTCCAGGAATTGCCGCGGCTCGGTTCCGTAGCGCCTCAAACCATAGGGCCAGAATTCGCAGAAGAGAACCAAGTCGGGATGCGCGAGGGTGCGGCGCATGCCCGATAGGGCGGCCACCTCGGCCCCCTGGATGTCCATCTTGATGAGATCGGGCGTGAGTCCGGCCGCGCTCAGGTAGTCGTCGAGGCTGACGGCGCGAATGTCCACCTTGCTTCGAGGCATTCCATCGTTGAACCGTTCGTCGTCCCCTGCATCGAAGACGCGATGATCTCCGAAATTGACTCCTGAAAGGTACAGGGACACCTTGGTGGACGAGCCCATCACGGCAGCTTGCTCGCATGTGACGTTGGCGAGGAGGTTGGCTTCGACGCTCCGTCGCAGGAGAGCAAAGTTCGTCGGGTCCGGCTCGAACGCGATGACCCTTCCGGTCGGGCCGACTCGATTTCCGAGCAGGACCGTGAGGTAGCCCACATTCGCGCCAATATCGACCGCCGCCATTCCGGATTGCGCGGCGCGCTCGATCAAATCTGCTTCAAAGGGTTCATAGGTTCGGAAGACCCAGAAATAGCGGCCCAGCGTCCTGTCCCTGAGGTCGATGCAGAGCGGGCGGCCGCGGACGTGCACCCGGACCGAACGCATCCCGAACGCCCGCAGAATGACATAGAGGACCTGGCGCAGGCGGCGACGCCAAAGGGGTAGCGCCGATTCGTGCGAGGAGCCGGTCGCGGGCGTCACAGAAGCTAGTGCGCGCTCTGGTCGCGGAAGACCCTGAGTACCGTGAGGAGGAGAATCTTCATGTCGAAACCCATCGACCAGTTCTGGATGTAGTAGAGGTCGTACTCGATTCTTCGATCGAGCGGGGTGTCCCCCCGAAGTCCGTTCACCTGCGCCCAGCCGGTGATCCCCGCCTTCACGTGATGGCGAAGCATGTAGCGCGGGATCGACGTGCGGAATTGTTTCACGAAGTGGGGCCGCTCGGGACGGGGCCCGACGAGGCTCATGTGGCCGACGAGCACGTTCCATAGCTGCGGCAGCTCGTCGAGCGAGAGCCGCCGCAAGATCGACCCGAGCCTCGTGCGACGCGGATCTCCCGGCCGGCTCCACGCGGCTTCGCCATCGGCTTCGGCGTCGGCGCGCATCGTGCGGAACTTGTACATCTTGAACCGCTGGCCGATGAGCCCCACGCGCTCCTGCCCGTAGAGCGCCGGCCCCCGAGAGTCCACCTTCACGATGATCGCGAGCAGGAGAAGCAGGGGCGACATGAGAATGAGCCCGATGAGCGCGAACGTGAAATCGAACGCGCGCTTCAAGACCGCGTTCCAGCCCTGGCCGGGACTCTCCGTGACCAGGATCACCGGCGTGCCCTCGAAATCCTCCACGCTCGCGTTCAGCGTGAACGTTCGCGCGAGGTCGGGGACCAGCCTCACCGCAGCGGTCGAATCGTTCAGCCGCTCCAGCGCCTCCAGCTCCGCCTCGTGCTCGGAGCGGTTCAGCGCGAGGTAAACCAGCTCCGCCCCGGTCCGCTCCACCAGCTCGGGCAGCTCGGCCACGCTGCCGATGACCCGCGTCGAGCCGATCATCTGCCCCGTTTCTTCCGGATTCGCCGCGACCATCCCCTCGACCGCGAAGCCGAAATCGCGCTCCGTGGTCATCTTCCGCTCCAGATCCGCGGCGAGATCGCCGGTTCCCACGATGAGCACGTGGCGGAGGTTGCGCCGATTGCGCCGCATCGCACGAAGCATCAGCCTTCCCATGGCGTGGGTCCCGCAGAGCGCGACCGTCGCGACGACGGCGAAGATGAGGAGCATCGAGCGGCTCAACTCGCCGCGCGAGAGGTAGGACCCGAGACCGGTGAGCGCCGTGACCGCGGCGACTCCCTGGATCAGGGAGACCATCTCCTGAGAAAGACGCGCCGTTCGCGTGGAGCGGTAAACCTGGAGCGATCTCAGGAGCAAGAGCGCCACCGGGGTGAGCACGGCCCCAACCCAGAGATAGTCCTTGATCGGCGGGATACCGAGCGGGGACGCGATCCCGAGCGCGTGAAACCGAAGCCAGTAGGCCGCAAGCCAGGAAGCAGCGATGAGAACGCCGTCGAGGAGAAAGAGACCCGTGGCGAAAATCTGGCGGTTTTTTGTGATCATGTGGATCCCCGCGCGACACGCGGGAGCCACGGAAGCTTACCGCATATCGACCGCGAGCCGCAATTCGGCTCCCTGGGTCACCGGCTACTTGATACAATCCGACCGCCTTGACCGACGCCGGAAACAAGCCATCCCGGGTGGGAGCAGCCCTTTGGAAGGCTCGGGCCAAGATCCTGGGGTCCGGGATCGCCCGGAACGTCGAGCGGACGAGCCACCCGCGATGGTGCCTCTTTCTGGGCCGCGTCGCGCCCTTCCGAATGCCGGACTTGCCCGCCACCCACCAGAACGAGTGGCAGATGCGCGAGCTGGCGCGTGCGCTCTCGGAGATCGGCTACAACGTCGATGTGGTGGATTTCGACGAGTCGCGCCGATTGCTCGAACGCGACTATGACCTCGTGATCGATCTTCATCCGAAGGCGAATCCGATCTACGAGGGCCGACTTCAGCCGGCCGCGAAGCGGATCTCGTATATGACGGGCAGCAATCCCACCTTCAGCAATGCCGCGGAGCGAGCGAGGCTCTCAGATCTGGAAGCGCGTCGAGGCATCAGGCTGAAACCGCGCCGCCAGGCTTCGCCGTTCCCGAAACCGCTCTTCGAGTCCTTCGATTCGATGATCACCTTCGCAGGAAGAACAGCCCTTTCCACCTACGCCGAGTTCGCGCTCCCGGCGGTCCACCACATCGTGAACGGCGGGTACGACGGCGTCCCGGTGACGGATCCCGGGCAACGCGACCCGCGGCGGTTTCTGTTCATGGCGAGCGTGGGGCAGGTCCACAAGGGGCTCGATATCCTGCTCGAGGTGTTCGCCGGAGAGCCGGAGTTGACCCTCACCGTCTGCAGTATGTACGCGCGCGAGCGGGACTTCACCCGCGCCTATGGCAGGGAGCTGTTCCGGACGGCCAACATCCGTGCGGCGGGATTCATGGATGTGAGGTCGCCCGCGTTCTCAAGGCTCCAGGCCCCGTGCGGCGCGATGATCCTTCCGTCGTGCTCGGAGGCGCAGTGCGGCTCCGTGACCGTCGCCATGTCGTTCGGGATTCCGTGCATCGTGAGCCGGCCGTGCGATTACGATGAACCCGAGCTGGAAACGCTTCCGGACTGCTCGCCCGCGACGATCCGTGAGACGGTCCGCGCGTGGGCGACTCAGCCTCGATCGACGCTGCGTGAGCGAAGCGAGCGGGTGCTTGCGCTCGTGCGCCGTAGCTACATGCCAGGCGACTACGCGCGCTCGATTCGCTCGGCGCTGCATGCGACATTGGGACTGGGAGCTGGGGTGCGGTGACGCGGCCCGTCCTCTACACGGGGGACATCTTCCGATTGCAGGCGCGGGGCGGGATCACGCGATATTTTCAAGAGCTGATCCCGCGCCTCGGCCGCCCCACGAGAATCGTGGCGGGACTCCATCAATCGCCCGCGATCCGGGACGGCGCGTTGCCCGCGGAGGCCGCGAGGTTCATAGCGTACTTCCGCTCGAGCCCGCGTCCCCGGGCGCTCTTCAACGCGTGGATCGATTCGGTGCGCGTGCGTGGCGGATCGGGCGAGATCCTGCATCCCACGTACTATCGCGATCCGGCGAGCCTCCCGGCGCTTCCGATGGTCCTCACCGTCTACGACATGGCCCATGAGCGCTTCCCCGCTCTCTTCCGCAGGCGGTGGTGGAACTCGGAGGATCCCGCGCGGTGGAAGCGGGCGTCGGTGGCCCGGGCCGACCGGATCGTCTGCATCTCCGAGTCGACCCGGCGGGACCTGATCGAATTCCTGGGCGTGGATGAGCGAAAGACCCGTGTGATCCACTGCGGCTCGACCGACTGGACCGCGTTCCGGGCGGAGGAGATTCCAGGACCCAGGCGCGCTTTCTTTCTCTGGGTCGGCGAGCGGCACACGTACAAGAACTTCGCGGCCACGCTTTCGGCCTGGGCATCCTCGAAGGCAGCGGACGCGACCTCGATCCTCTGCGTGGGGGGCGGCCCCTTCAGTCCGGCCGAGCGCGAATTCGCGGCCACGCTCGGGGTCTCGGACCGCGTCCGCCAGATGACCCTGCGCGATTCGCAGCTCAAGTGGGCCTACGAGCACGCGGTGGGGCTCCTCTACACCTCCCGCTGCGAAGGGTTCGGCCTGCCCTTGCTCGAGGCGATGTCTTTGCGGTGTCCGGTGGTCGCTTCCAACAAGTCCTCGATGCCGGAGGTGGCGGGCGACGCGGCGATCTATGTCGATCCCGTCGTGCCGGAGAGCATCCGCGAAGGGATCGAGCGTTGCCTGGCTGCCGGACAGGATGAGGAGACGCGCGGCCGGCTCGTGGCCCGCGCGGCGCTCTTTTCCTGGGACGCCTGCGCCGAGAAGCACGAAGCGGTCTACCGGGAGCTGGATTGACGCGCCCCACGATCACCGTCGTGACGATATGCCGGAACGCGCTCCCCCTGCTCCGGCCCACCGTGGAGAGCGTGCTCGCGCAGAAATCGCCGACCGTCGAGTACTGGATCGTGGACGGCGGCTCGACGGACGGCACGCGCGAGTACCTGGCGGCGCTCTCCTCGCGAGGCGTGCGCACGCTCTCCGAGCCCGACCGGGGAATCGCCGACGCGATGAACAAGGGTGTGCGCCTGAGCACGGGCCGATGGGTGGCGCATCTTCACGCGGGGGACCGCTACCTCCCCGGAGCGCTGGGGGCCGTGGTCGCGCGCTCGTCGGGCGGCGCCGACGTCCTCTGCGGCTCGATCTTGAAGCAGGAAGAGCGCGGCGAGACGCGCTATCGCGCCCAGCCCTCGGGGTTGCGGATGGACATGACGATCCACCATCCCGCCGCCTTCACCCGGCGCGAGGTCTTCGAGGAGGTCGGCGGGTTCGACGAGCGCTACCCGAACGCCATGGACTACGATTTCTTCCTGCGCGCGCTCGTGATGGGGAAACGGTTCGAGGCGATCCCCGAGACGATCGCGGCGATGGCGTCGGGGGGACAGTCGGAGCGCTCGCTCTGGGCGACCTACCGCGAGACGCACGAAATTCGTAAGCGCGCGCTCGCGAGCGGCTGGGAGCGCTCCTACGCCTTCTTTCTCTTCCTGGTCGCGCGCGGCACGGCCAGGCGTCTGCTTCAGCGGATGGGGCTCGGCGGGCTGGTCGCCTGGTTGAGACGCCGTTTCGCGCTCGCTCCCAAGGACTGATCGGCGGGCCACGACGCCGCGGCGAACGCGATCCCGACGAGAACGCAGAGCAGATCGAGCAGCTCCTCGTCTCCCAGGTTCCACTCCATGAGCCCGGAGACCCAGAAGCCCGCGAGCGCCGCCGAGACGCCGAGCGAGATCGCCGCGCCGAACGGCCGCGCGTCTCGAAACGCGCGCGAGGCCGCGCGCATCAGCCCCACCGCCAGGAATCCGAGCGCCGCGAGGCCGATCAACCCCATCGTGGCGGCGACCTGGACGTACACGCTGTGCAGATGTCCGGCCGGCTCGATCGCGCCGGGCGACTTGTAGGTCTCGTAGAGCGAGTGCAGGTCTTGGAGGCCGACGCCGGTCCACGGATGGTCGCGCAGCATGCGGGCTCCCGCTTCCCACATGTGGACGCGCTCCCGATTCCAGGGGCTTTGCGGATCGAAGATGCTGAACGCGCGCTCCCGGTAGGCGCCGGGGATCACGAGCGCCAGGGCCGCAAGGCCTCCCGCGACGCCCGTGAGCCACCGCGCGCGCGTGAAGGCCACGATGACGGCCACCGCCACGACGTAACCGATCCACGCGCTCCGCGTGTAGGTTCCCGCGAGCGCGGGCAGCAGGACCACGAGCGCCAGGATCGCGCCCACGCGCCAGCGTCCCTTGCAGCGGATCGCGATCGCGGTCGCGAGCGACGCGAGGAACAGCGCCTGCCCGCCGTAGGTCAGCGGATGACCGACGGCGCCCTGCACGCGATTCGGAAACTCGGGACCGGCTGCGACGAAGCGACCCAGCGCGAAGATCGCCGCGGCAGCGCCCGAAACGAGAAGCGCCGCCACGGCGCGCCGCGCGGTCGTTTCGTTCCGGGCGTGGTAGGCGGCGACGGGGACCAGGATCAAGAGGAGCCCCTTCACGACGCGAGGCCAGCTTCCGGCCGGGTCGAGCGCGAAGAACGAGGCGACCGCGAGTGCCGCGATCCACGTCAGCGCGGGGAGATCGACGGGCGTGCGCATCCATCGCGGACCCCGAGTCCCCCACAGGAGCAGCGTGAAGGCCGCGCAGATGACCAGGGCGATCGACATCGGGGCCACGGACCACGGGAGCGCCACGGCGAGGAGGAGAAAGGAGACCGACGACGCCCTCGCCAGCGCCTCAACCAACGCCGAGGACCTCGCGGTAGGCGGCCATCGTCAGCTCCGCCGTGCGTTCCCACGTGAAGGCGCGCGAATGCGCGAGCCCGCGCCGGATGAGCGCTTCGCGTCGGACGCTGTTCCGCAGCAATTCCGACATCGCCTCGGCCCACACCTCGGGCTCGCTCGGGGGCAGGAGCTTCGCCGCGTCGCCCAGGGTCTCCTTGAGCGCGCCCGCGGAGGAGGAGAGCACCGGCGTCCCGCAGGCCATGGCTTCGAGCGGGGGGAGCCCGAATCCCTCGTCGAGCGAGGGCTGCACGTAGAGCGCCGCGCCCGAGTAGAGAAGCGCCAGCTCCGCCTCGTTCTGCACGGCTCCCGAGAAATGGATGCAGGTAGAGACCCCCGCCCGCCGCGCGCGCTGGGCGAGCGGGTGGTTGAGGCGCCACCGGGGCCCCGAGATCACGAGCGGGAGCCGCTCGGAGCGCGGGAGCCGCTCGAGGGCGTCGATCAGGAGCGAGAGGTTCTTGTGCTTCTTCCGCGCGCCGACGTAGAGAAAATACGCGGATGGAAGCGACCGCTCGGTCAGGAATCGCTCCACGTCCTCCGCGGAGCGCCGCGTGAAGTTCTTCGAGACGCCCAGGGGAACGATCCGAACGCGTTCCAGAGGAACCCCGAGGATCTCCTGAACGTCGTCCTTCACGTGGCTCGAGTCCACGAGGACGAGCCGCGCCTTGCGCACCGCGGCGCCCGCGATCGTGCGCGCGTAGATCCCCGCCCCCGCGGGAAAAAACCGGGCGAAGCGGACGTGGATCAAATCGTGGACGGTGACGACGGCGGGGCAGTGGATCGGCAGCGGCAGCGTGTAGTGGGGGGAGTGATAGAGATCCACATGCGCCCGGCGCGCGGCGCGGGCCAGAAGCCAGTGTTCGGAGACCGAGTATTTCCCCGCCCGGACCGTGACCTCTTCGGCGGCGGCGCCGTGACGCGCCAGGGAGCCCAGGTCCTCCTGGAGCAAGAAGATCACGTACTCGTGGCCGTCTCGCCGTCCGAAGAAAACGGTGAGCAGGTTGCGGATGTAGGTCCCGATTCCGCCGTCGCGCAGCTTCCGCGCGTCCACGCCGATTCTCAACGCGATCCTCCCGGTCCGGGCGATCCTAGCACGCCCCTCCGAGCGCCGCTTCCTTGACTTTCCGCGCACGCTCCCTAGAATTCCAGGCGTGACATCCCCCTCCGGCGGATCCCGGCTCAATCCCCAATCCCGAATCGTCGTGACCGGCGGAACCGGATTCCTGGGGAATCACCTCATGGCCGCCTTCTCCTCCCACGGCTACCGGAACGTCACGGCGTTCGGATCCGACGAATACGACCTGACCCTGGAACGCGAGGTCGAGCGGATGATCGAAAAGCTCAGGCCCGAAGCGATCGTCCACCTGGCCGCCGTCGTGGGAGGAATCGGAGCGAACCGGAAGCATCCGGGCACCTTCTTCTTCAAGAATCTCATGATGGGGACGCTTCTGCTCGAGCACGCGCGCCGCGCGGGCGTCGAGCGTTTCGTGAGCGTCGGGACGATCTGCTCCTATCCCAAGTTCACCCCTGTCCCCTTCCGCGAGGAGGAGCTGTGGAACGGATACCCCGAGGAGACGAACGCTCCGTACGGCCTCGCGAAGAAGATGCTGCTCGTGCAATCGCAGGCTTACCGGCAGGAGTACGGCTACGACTCGGTGAACGTGCTCCTCGTGAACCTCTACGGCCCCGGGGACAACTTCGATCCCGAAACATCGCACGTCATCCCCGCCCTGATCCGGAAATGCGTCCAGGCCGCGACCAAGGGCGCGTCCTCACTCGAGGTCTGGGGCACGGGGAATGCGACGCGTGAGTTCCTCTACGTCGAGGACGCGGCGGAAGCGATCGTGCGCGCGGCCGAGCGGCTCGAAGGAAGCGACCCGGTCAATCTCGGAGCGGGGATGGAGATCTCGATCCGCGAGCTGGCCGAGAAGATCGCCGTCCTGTGCGGATTCAAGGGAACGCTCGAATGGGATCCTTCGAAGCCCGACGGGCAGCCCCGGCGGTCGCTCGACGTGAGCCGCGCGAAGAGTCTTCTGGGATGGAGCGCGAAGATTCCGCTCGACGAGGGATTGAAGCGCACGATCGCGTGGTACCGGGAGCGTGGCTAGGCGACAAGCCTCCCGTAGAAATCGACGACCCGCGAGGCGATCGCTTCCCATGTGAACCCGTCGCGGACGCGCGCGCGCCCGCGGACCCGGAGCGTGTCGGCCAACCCGGACTCCCGATAGACGCGCTCGAGTGCTGACCCCAGCGCGCCCGCGTCTCCCTCGGGGAACACGATTCCCGCATCCCCCAGGACCTCGGGAATCGCCCCGCTCGAGGACCCGACGACGACGCATCCCGCGGCCATGCCCTCGATCAAGACGCGGCCGAACTGTTCCTTCCAGCGGGGAGTCGTGCGCGATGGAAGGACGACCACGTCGAGCGCCGAGAGGAGCGCCGGCACCTGGTCGTGCGCGACGCCTCGCACGAACCGGGTGCGGCCCCCGATCCCAAGCTCCGCGACAAGGAGCTCGAACGCTTCCCGGTCGGGCCCGTCACCGATCACGGCAAGCGCCGGACGCGGCTCCCGCATCGACGCGACCGCGCGGATGAGAAGATCCACCCCTTTCTGATGGAGCAGCCGCCCCACGAATCCCACGATCGGTGGATCGAGCTGGAATCGGGCGCGGATCTCATCGGGCGCGGCCCGCCTGCCGATCTCGCCCGCCACGGCCCGCGCCTCGGGTGGAAAATCCGCGAGGTCGAGCCCGGGCGGGACGATCTCGATCGATTTCGAAAACCCCTTGGCGCGTAGCACCCCGGCGACCTCGCCGGTGGCCGCGGTCCCGGCCGCGCACCGGCGATGCGCCAGCCTCTCCACCGAGGCATAGAAGGCCGACGGCCGGTACGAGTAGTGAAAGTCGGCGCTCAGATTGTCGAAGGAGAAGAAAACCGCCTTGGCCCTCGGCGCCCAGATCGCCGCGAGGGCGAGCGCCTGCAGGGTGATCACGCTGAACGGCTCCTCCCAGAGGTGGAGCACGTCCGGCCGGGAGCGCCGGATCGCGGATCCCAGGCCGGAGCGAAAGAAGGCCCGGTTCTCGTAGCCGGGCCATCCCACCTTCCCGGTCGCCATGCGATACCCCGCCTCCTGGCCGGGCGCCGCCCGGACGACCCGATAGTTTTCGATCCAACGCTCCGGGGCGAGCACTTCCAGATCGATCCCAGGATGTTTCGCGATCGCGGCGAACTTCTTGCGGAAGGGCGGGACTCCCGCGGTGTGGTCGACCGCGAGCACGCGAATGGGGCGCGATCGTGTCTGCGCGGCCATCGACCTATGCGTCGGCGCCGTCGAGTTCGCTCCCGAACGCGGCGAGGACACCCAACGAGGCCCAGAACGGGATCGCAGACTTTTCGAGGTCGATGTAGGTCCGGAAGAAGCCGTGGACGACGTAGGTGCCGAGCCCGGCCAGGATCGCCAGCGCGAGGAGCCTGGCTCGCGGATCCGCCGACCCGCGATAGACGCGGAAGCCCAGAACCGCGGTCGCGCCCAGCAGCCACAGTGCGGCGAGAAATCCGAGGATTCCCGACTCAGCCAGCAGACGAAAGATCTCGGAGTGCGCGCCCGAGTGCACGTACGCCATCTCGGTGATGATCAGCTTGCGGCGATATTGCATGTAGGCGTGAGGGTAGGCGGCGTATCCCACGCCCAGCAGCGGACGGTCCCGCACCATCTCGGCGGCAGCCATCCACCGGTTGAGCCGCTCGAGATTCGAAGGGTCCCCGGTCGCAACCACCGAGCTCGCGTGCTTGCTGATGCGAGCCCCGGCTCCGAATCCCATGATGATCACGGCGACGATCACCCCGAGGGCGCCGACCAGCGCCACCGGTCTCACCCTTCGACGCCACAGGGACCAGAGCACGACGGCAGGCGGGAGGACGAGCGCCAGACCGACCCAGGCGGCGCGGGTAAGCGAGAACCCGATCCCCAGCGCGATCGCGAGCGCGGCTCCCGCATAGAGCCTCCGGGCCGCTCCGCGCCGCTCCATCGCATAGAGCACGGCGAGCGGAAGGATCATGGCCAGATACGCCGCGTAGGATCCATGCTCGGTGAAGAACGGGCGCGCCGCGCCGTAGGCGTGCTGGAGCGAGAGGCCCTGGGAGAGCACCCGGACCGTACCGTAGAGCCCCCACGCCGCGGCCGAGCCCACGATCCAGGGCACCGAGCGCTCGACCCTCGCCGGATCCCTGCCGTGGAGCAGGCAGTACAGATACGCGAACACGACGTAACCCGACGCCGCGATCATCCCCTTGATCCCGAGAATGGGGAACGAGCCGGCGGCCACGGACACGAGCGTCACCGCCGCCAGCACCGCCAGCGGAACGTGAAGGCTGCTCCACGGCATTCGGATCGGCCCGCCGGCGAGCGCGCGCACCGACCAGGCGAGGATCGCCAGGACCATCATCGGCTCGGTGGGCACGTGGAGCGCGTGTCCGCCGGGGATCACGACTTCGATCGAGAACGGGAACGCGAGCCAGACGAGGATCCAGGCCACGTTCGGCCGCTGGTAGGCGAGGATCAGATACACCAGAGCCGCCGCCGCCGCGGCCCCGAGAAGCGGCTGATCGAGGAGGAGTCCCGCGAAGAGAAGAACCGCCTCCGCGAGGATGAGGCCGAAGATCAAGACGCCCGATGCTCCGCGACCAGGAGGTACGCCGCACTGCCGAAGAGACCGAGGAGCATTCCCGCGAGCACGATGACCGAACGCTTGGGCCGCGATTTGTGGAGCGGTGGAGCCGCCGGATCGAGGACCTGCACGGTGGGGGTGTCGCGCGTTTCGCGAATGCGCGCCTCCTCCAGCTGCGCGGTCAGAAGCTCGAAGAGCTGTTCCTGGACCTTCAGGTCGCGCCAGAGCCGCATGGTCGCAACCCCCGCTTGAGGCAAGCCGCCGAGCTGCAGCTCCACGGCGCCCAGCTCCTGCTTGACCCGGCGCACTTCCTCGCTCGACTCGACGAGCGACTGGCGAAGCACGTTGAGCCTCACCTCGAGCGCCAGCTTCTGCGCCAGGATGTTCGCGCCGACCTCGGCCTGTCCACGCGCTTCCGGCGAGAGCATCGCGAGGTTCTTCCGCTGCTGGTAGCTGCTCAGGCTGTTCTCGGCCCCGGCGAGGTCCTGCTGCACCACCTGGAGCCGCTCTTCGATGAACTCGCGAGTCCTCCGCGCGCTCGAAGTGCGGGTGAGCCGGTTGAACCGGTCCAGCTCCTCGATGTAGCCGTTCGCGATCGCGGCCGCGATCTTGGGATCCCGGTCCTCGACCGTGATCGAGATGGTTCCCTCATCCCCGAGCTGCAGGCGGGTGTGGCTCCGGAGCTCGCGCAGGGCCTTCTCCGCGTCGCGCTGCTGATACCGGCGGATGAGATCGAACCGGGCGACGATGCGGTCCCCCACCGATCGGCTCTTCAGCACGGCGACGAAGACGTCCGAGAGCGTGGAGGCCCCGGGTAGCTTGATCCCGCCGAGCCCGCGCGGGAGGATCTGCGAGAAACTCAGGCTCGTGTCCTCCTCCACCGGGGGCAAGAGCACCGCTCTGGCCGAGTACCACTTCGGAAGAACGAGGCTCGCGGCGAGCGCGATGAGGGTCACGACCCCGACGTTCAGCGCGATGAACCTCCAGCGGCGCCGCAGGAGGGCGAGGATGTCGGTGGAAGGGCCGATCGTCACTTGGTCGCTTGGTGGATCACGAGGTACACGGTCGCGACCTGGGCCGCCGTGGTGAGCACGTCGCGCACCGTGGCCCACTTGCTTCGCTCGGGCTTTGCGGGAACCCAGACCGTGTCCCCCGATCCGATCGCTCCCGCATCGCCCGTCTTCATCTGCTGGCCGGTGCGGGCCACCGTCACCCGCACCTGCCCCTTGTTTGCCCGATCCGTGAACCCGCCGGCAGCGCGCACGTAGTCGTCGGCCCGGCGTCCGGGCTCGTATGGAACGAGGCCCGGCGCACGAACCTCTCCCTGGACCGATACTGATGGATAGCGGCGTGGAATCACAATCCGGTCTCCGTCGAAGAGCGCGATGTCCGAGGCGCCTAATAGATCCGCGGATACGGCGTCCCGCTCGCGCGCGCGGAGCTTCACGTACCGGCGATCCTCGTCGGTGAGGATACCGTCGTGCGACTCGGCGAGCCGGAGGAAGGCCGTGTCGCGCGCGGCCGACTCCGCTCTGCGTTCGATCGACGCGCGGCTCAGGTCCGCGAATTCCGTGAGCCCGCCGGCGCGTTGGAGAATGGTGCGCACGCCGTCCACCCCTTCCCGGATCGAATACGGTCCGGGGTGCGCGGCCTCCCCGAACACATCGACCACGGCGCCGTCCTTGTAACGGCCCCGGGATGGAATGAAGACGCGGTCCAGCTCGCTCAGCTCGGGATCCTCCGGGGCGCGGGCCAGGCCGGCCTCCGCGGACAACAAGATCGTGCGGCGCGCGGGGGAGCCCATCGCGTCGAATCGCTCCAGCTCGGCGCGATCGAGCGCCGCCTGCGGAAGCGCCCCTCCCGCGAGCGATATCAGGTCGCTCACACGGTCCCCGGGCACGAGGTCGTAGCGGCCCGGGTGGGCTACCGAACCCAAGATCTCGACGTAGCGGCCGGCGGCGGGAACGAAGATCACATCGGTCTCGAACACGAGCGGATTTCCGGAGAGGTCCCCAGCGGTCCCGTAGCGCACCAGGTCCACCCGGAGCGAATCCGCGCCGCGGCGCACGATGATCCCTCGCCGGGCGCCTCCGGGCGCGATTCCGCCCGCCGTCTCGATGGCCTCCGAAGCGCGCACGGGAGCGGTCACGGTGACCACGCCCGGGCGGCCCACCTCGCCGAGCACCGGCAACCGGAATCGGCGTGGGCGGTAGAGCGAGAACACGAGACCCTTCCCGCGAACGTAGGAGCGCAGCGATTCCCGGACCTTGGCCTCGGCCTCGCGCAGCGTCAGGCCGGCCACGAATACGGCCCCCGCGTCCGGGAAGAGGATCTCACCGGCGGGCCCCACGCGCAGGATCTTCGGGTCGAGGAGGTCGGAATGGCGGAACGCGAACTCGTCTCCCGGACCCACCCGGTAGGTGTCCGGGTCGACCCGTCCCTCGATGGGAGGGCTGGGCTCCGGGCTCGTGGGTGCGCCCACCGAGGGCTGGTTCCGCACGGATGAAATATCGGCATCGGTTTGCGCGCGGGCGGGCGAGCCCGCTCCCAGCGCGGCCACAAGGAGCAGTGCCGCGATTCCTGCGAAGCCTTGATCCAATTCCCTACCGCACGCCGGCGGCCCTCACAGGTCCTGGACTCGATGAGGCGATCGCACGAGACCGGAACTCGGCGATCACGTCCTCGAGCGTCTGGTCCAACGGGATCTTTGGCTCCCAGCCGATCAGGCCGCGGATCCGCTGGATGTTGGGCACGCGCCGCTTCATGTCCTCGAAATCGGACCGGTAGGCGCGCTCGTAGGGAACGAACTCGATCGGAGACGTGCTCCCGGCAAGCCGGATGACGCGATGCGCCAGATCCAGGATCGAGATCTCCTGCTCGCTTCCGACGTTGAAGATTCCACCCTCGGCCGCGGGACAGAGTGCCAGGCCGACAAGCGCCCGGACGACGTCGCGCACGTCGCAGAAGCAGCGCGACTGGCGCCCGTCCGCGTAGACCGTGAGCGGCCGCCCGTCGACCGCCTGCTGCACGAGCCGGGGCACGACCATCCCGTACGCCCCCGTCTGTCGCGGGCCGACCGTGTTGAATAGCCGCGTGATCACGACCGGGATGCGGTACTCCTTGTGGTAGGCGAGCGCCAGGAACTCGTCGAGCGCCTTGGATTCGGCGTACGCCCAGCGGCTGCGCGTGGTCGGGCCCAGGACGCGGTCGTCGTCTTCCTGGTAGGGATGGTTGTCGCTCTTTCCGTAGACCTCGGACGTGGAGGCGATCAAGACCTTCTTGTGATACCGGCGCGCGAGACGCAGCACCGCCTCGGTGCCCAGGACGTTCGTCTCGATCGTCTGGACCGGGCTCTTGATGATGAGGTCCACTCCGACCGCCGCGGCCAGGTGATAAATCACGTCGCAATCGTTCACGAGGCGATCCATCACGGCTTCGTTCGTCACGCTCTCGCACACGAATCTGAAATCGGTGCGGTCCGCGAGATGGGCGATGTTCGCGAAGGACCCCGTCGAGAGATCGTCCACGGCCGTGACGTCGGCGCCGTGACCGACGAGCTTCCCCGCGAGATGACTCCCGATGAAGCCGGCCCCACCGGTGATCAGGACACGCGACGGTTGTCCGTTGCCGCCGTCCCCGCTCCCGTTCCCATTCAAGGGCATTTCGTCCTCACATTTGGTTCCAGGAAGGAGTCAAGGCTGCTGTCTGGCTCTTGGGGGGGATCGTCGCCTTCCGAACCTCCCGATGATGCCATACTCGGGAGGCTCTTGCCACAGCGCTCCGTGTCCGCAAGAATTCGAGGATGGAATACTACCGTCTCCTGGTCTCCGCCCTGACGTCCGCGGTCGTGGGCCTCGCGGGGGCCTTTCGCCGGAGCCGCTCCCCCAAACTCCTTGTGGTCAAGATGGACCACCTTGGCGATGTCGTCACCGCGACGCCCGTCTTCCGATCGCTGCGCGCAGCGTTCCCGTCGGCTCCCATCCACGCGCTCGTGGGACCGTGGGCCCGCGACGTGCTCACGGGAAACACCCGGATCGACCGGATCGTGACGTACGACTCGGGCCGTTTCCGTCGCCCCGGCGTCCCTCGCGCCGACCGGAGGCATCCGTTTGACGTCATGCGGGAGATCGGGGCCGAACGATACACCCACGTGATCGAGCTTCGCGGGGATTCCTGGACGCTGCTCCTCCCGTTCCTCTCCGGGGCGAAGCTCCGGGTGGATCGAGGCAGCGTCCGCATCGCGAGCTGGTTCTCCCGGCGCGCCCCCGGGCGTGACCCAGGTCACAAACGCCGGGCGCCCCTCCACGAGGTCGAAACGAATCTCGCGGTCATACGCCCTCTCGTGGGTCCGGTAGAAAGAGGAACCCCCCAGGTGGAGGTCTTTCTCCGGGACCAGGACCGGGATGCGGTGACAACCCGGCTGCGATCGCTCGGCGTGGGCGAAAAGGGCGCCCTCGTGACCATCCACCCGGGAGCGTCATGGAGGCCGCGCGCGTGGCGCCCGGAGCATTTCGCCGCCGTCGCGCGGCGGCTTCTCGCGCGGAACGACGTCCACGTGGTCTTCGTCGGCGGCGCGGAAGATCGGGACATCGGCGAGCACATCGGATCGCTCCTCAGCGATCGGCGCGCGCTCTTCCTGTTCGATTTGCGAATCCCGGAAGCGGCGGCCTTGATCGAGCGGTCAGCCCTGTTCGTCGGGAATGACGGCGGCATCGCCCACATCGCCGCGGCGCTCGGCACTCACACCATCGCGCTCTACGGACCTCAAGATCCGCGCCGCTTCCGACCCTGGTCCGAGCGCGCCGTCGTTCTCCACAAGCCGGTCCCCTGCTTTCCGTGCAGCCAGACCGTCTGCGTCAGGCCGGAAAATCCCTGCGTCAATCTCATCACCGTCGAGGAAGTCATGCGGAGCGCCGAAGCCGTGCTGGGGCCGCCGGTCGAGGCGCGTTCCGCCACGTGAGCCGGCGCCGCGCGCTCATACTCACGTCGCGGCTTCCATGGCCGCTCGACGACGGTGGACGGATCGCCATGTGGCAAAACGTCTGGGCCGCCTCGCGCGAGTACGAGACGACCCTCGTGAGCCTCGTGCCTCCGGGCGAGGACGCATCGCCGCTCCCGTCCGTTTTCGAGGAGCGGGGAATTCGCGTGATCCGCGTCGCGCATCGGCCGCCCTCTCGGCCCGCCGCCGCCTGGGACGGACTCTTCGGCCCCTGGCCCTACACGCTCGCGCGGTACCGAAATCCGGAATTGCCGGGAACCCTCCGCGCTCTCGTGGCCGAGACACGCCCCAGCTTCGCGATGGTGACCCCGCTGCACATGGCCACCTACGCCGAGGACCTCGAAGGGGTCCCGGTGGTCCTGCGCATGCACAATCTCGAGTTCGTGTGGATGGAGCGCTACGCGCGCCGCCTGGGCCTCACCCCGGCCGGACTTTACGCCCGCGCTCAGGTGCGCCGGCTTCGCGACGCGGAAGGGACGCTCAGCCGCAGGGCGTCGCTCGTCCTGGCGATCCAGCCTGAGGAGGCAACCGGGCTCCGCGAGGTTGCCCCTGACGCTCGGGTGGAGGTGCTTCCCGTAGGCGTGGACCTGAGCCGGTACCAGGATCCTCAGCCGGGAGAGCCACCGATCGTGCTTCTCGGGGGGTCCTTCGCGTGGCCGCCGAACGTCGATGGCGCGATCCAGTTCATCCGCAAGGGATGGCCGCGCGTGGCGGCGCGGGTTCCGAGCGCGAGGCTCCGGATGGTTGGAAAGGATCCCGCCCCGCTCGCTCGTCCGCGCCGTCGGACCAGCTGGGCGATCGAGCGCGGTCGGCTACGTGGAATCGATGCCCGATGAATTCGCCCGGGCCACGGTCTTCGTCGTCCCACTATGGGTCGGCGCGGGAGTGCGCGTGAAGATCGTCGAGGCGATGGCGGCGCGCGTGCCGGTCGTCGCGACGCGGCTCGCGGCGGAAGGGCTGGGGATCACAGCCGGGGAGCACTACGCCGCGGGCGACACCCCGGCTGCCCTGGGCGGCCAGGTCGCCACACTCCTGCTCACGCCGGCGCTCAGGGCGGTCCTCGCGGAGCGCGGCCGCGCGCTGGCGGAGGCGCGCTGGTCGCTCGAGGCGGTCGCCGGCCTCCAGAACTCCTTATGCGCGGCGATCGCGCGATGAGCGGGCTCGCAGGTCACTTGGACGGCGCGATCGGCACGAGACGCGGGATTCCCCGCAGCACCGGGTAGTCGGCGCGGCACGACTCGCAGCGGATCCGGTTCGGCTCCCAGGAAACCGCCCCCTTGCAGCTCGGGCACACGACGATCTCCCGGAGGCTCTTTCCGAGCCGGGGCCTCGCGGGCCGGAGGAACGTCTTTCCCAGGACGACCAGGCGACGCGGCACCAGCCCTTTAAGAAGCGAACCCCACGTCCGCCTCAGCGGGGCCCTCGAGATTTCCGCCAGGAGCGCCTCGGCCGCCTCCCGCGACACCAAATCCGGCGCCGCGGCGCCCTCCGGGAGGATCTCGTAGTCGATCCGCCCCTCCCATTCGTGCTGGACGAGGAGCAGCGCGTTGTGGGTCTGATGGAATCTGCGGAACAGGGGGTCGCGCGCCGCGAGCAGGTGAAACAGCTCACCGAACGGCGGGACGAAGTCCTTGCGCCGGATGACGAGCTTCCCGCCCACCTGATTGACGACCGACCGGTGAAACGGCCATCCGTAGAGACGCTCCGCGATCTCCGAAGGCGTCTCGATGTATCCCCGCCGCGCCACCCGCATCAGCTCGCGGAGCATTCGCTCCGGATCCTCGGCATGCTCGAGAACGTGGGCGCAGATCACGTAGTCGAACGAGCCATCGGCGAAGGGGAGGTACTGCGCGTCGGCCTCGACGATCGGGCGGTCCGCGACGATCCCGCCTCCACGCTCGGCGTCATCGTCGATGAAGCGGTCGCACAGGACGTGCGATCTGAAGCGTGGGTTGTGCCCGCTCCCAATCTCGAGGATGAAATCGGTCTTTCGGGAATTCATGCGTCAGGGGGCGGGGGACTTCACGGCCTGGAGCTCGAAGAGAAGGTTCTCGGCGCGGAACACGAAGGCGAAAAGCTGCTCCCAGCGTTCCGGGAAGCGATTCGCCAGCGCCGCGACGCCGGTCATGCGCCAGATCCGCGGGAACAGGATCTCGCGCTTGAGAACCCGGAACCACGGACCGGCATACGAGGTGTTCGGGCTCGATTCACCGAATCCGTCCAGGGCGAATACGCCGAACGACCGCCGGTGCGTCGGATCGTTGTAGGCGTAGAAGCTGCTGTAGTGGGGCGTTCGGATCCGCACCAGCGCTCCGTCGCGCGCCATCCGGTGCACCTCACGCATCACGCGGGGAACATCCTCGAGGTGTTCCAGGATGTCCTGCATGACGATCAGATCGAAGGAGTCGGAGTCGAGCGGATACGGAAATCGGTCGAGGTCGTGGATCACGTCGGCCTGCGATTGAGGGCTCCGGTCGACGCCCACGATCTCGGTCGCGCGCGCGGCCTCCGGAAACTCCTTCTTTGCGGCTCCGCAGCCGAGGCTGAGCACCCGGAAACCACTCATGCCGGTACACTACGCCACGCGGCCGCCGGTTGGGAACGCATCGCGTCACCCATCGCGCCGGATCAGCCCCATGCCCCGCCGCCACGCGGTCCGCCACTCGTCCGGCCGTACGACGAGCGCCGCCCATGCCGCGAGCGCCGCCATCCCGAGCACCACGCCGCCCGGATCCCGAGGCGTCCAGACGACGAGGCCGCCCAGGAGCGCCGCCGACGCGAACAGGAGCCGGCGGTTGTCGGAGCCGACGTGGAAGCGGAGCACCTTTCGCGCCAGCGCGTAGTGGAGCACCGCGTGGCTCACGTGCGCCGCGACATACGCGATCACGACGCTCCTCAATCCCACGCGATCCACGAGCAGCCAGAACGTGACGAGTATCGCCACGCCGTAGACGAGGTCGAAGAGCACCCAAGGCCTGAGGCGGTTCTTCGGAACGAGCCAGATCCCGCACATCCAGGCGATGGTGCGGAAATAGTCGCCGAGGAACTGCATCGGGAGCAGGTCCAGCGCGGGAAGGAATTTCCCGGAGTAGAAGAGCGGAACCCACACGGGCGCCCCCGCGAGCATCGCGCCCGTCACCGCGGTCATGAGCAGGAGCCCGAGCCGCAGCGCCTCGCGCATCGTGGCGGTGGTCTCCTCGTCGCTCCGATGTGCCGCGATCTGCGGCCACACGATCGCGGTGATCGAATTCAGGATGAGCGGCATGTAGAGCCCCGAGATCCCCACGCACACCTGGTAGATCCCGTTCGGACCCAGGCCGAGCTTCGAGACGAGCTCGGAGCGCAGGATGAGAAGCGTCAGGGTCGAGGAGAGTCCGACCAGGAGCGCGCTCGATCCGTAGCGGACCAGGGGGCGGAGGAGAGAACGATCGATGCGGACCGGTGCGGGGCGAGGTTGTTCCATCTCCTCCCCCCTGGTCTGCTTCGCGACCATCCGTCCGCTGACCCAGAGGTACACCCCGGCGACGACCAGGAGCTGCGCCACGGCCCCCTGGAGCCCGAAAAACCAGGCCAGCGGGACGATCGTGGCGATCGAGGTGGCGGCGATGATGCCGTTCAGCCCGGCCATGGCCTTCACGGCCTCGTAGCCCTGGAGGATCGAGACGCGGAGCGACGAGATGGCGGAGAGCGGGACCGCCGCCGCGCCGACCAGCACTACCCACGTCCAGGCACGATCGTGGAAGAGGGCTTCGGCCAGCCACGGGGAGGCGAGCGCCGCGAGGGCCGCCAGGGTCAGCCCCGCGAGCCAGGAGAGCGTGGTCGCCGTCGTGCGGACGCGTTTCGCGAGGAGGGCGTCCCCCCGGGCGCGCGCCGCCGCGATCATCGCCGTGACGCCGTTTCCGAGTCCGAGCGTGGCGAGCGGGACGAGCACCGCGGTCAGCGTGGAGAGCTGTGCCAGGAGTCCCGTGCCCTGGGGGCCGAGCACTTCGGCGAGAACCTTGGCGCGGAGGATCGCCGCGACGACCGTGACGGCCGAGCCAAGGCCCAGGAGAGCGGTCGACCGGATCAGGCGGCTCATGGGGTCGTGCGAGGGGCGCTACGGATTCGCCCTACCGTGCTCCGTACATGCGCTCGTAGTACTGCCGATACTCTCCGGAGCGAACGGACTCCCACCACGCGCGATTCTTCACGTACCAGTCGATCGTGGCGGCGATCCCCTGCTCGAACCGGACCGCGGGCGTGAATCCGGTCTTCTTCTTCAGCTTTTTCATGTCGAGCGCGTAGCGACGGTCGTGCCCCGGCCGGTCGGTGACGTGGCGGATCAGCGCCTCCGGCTTCTTCAGCCGCTCGAGAATGAGCGCGGTGATCTCGAGGACGGATTTCTCGTTCCCGGCGCCGATGTTGAACGTCTCCCCCTCCACGTCGGCCGTCTGCAAGATCTCGATCATCGCCGAGCAGTGATCGTCGACGTGGATCCAGTCCCGCGTGTTCTTCCCGCTCCCGTAGACCGGCATCGGGATGTCCTGAATCGCGTTCGTCACGAAGAGCGGGATGAGCTTTTCGGGGTGCTGGTAGGGACCGTAGTTGTTGCTGCAGCGGGTCACGATCGTCGGGACCCCGTACGTGGCGTAATAGGAGTAGGCGAGACGATCGCCCCCGATCTTCGAGGCGGCGTAGGGGTTTCGCGCCAAGAGCGGCGACTCCTCCGTCGCGGCGTCTCCCAGGATCTCCCCATAGACCTCGTCGGTCGACACCTGCACGAAGCGGCGCACGCCGGCCCGGCGCGCCTCTTCGAGCAGAACGTAGACGCCGACCGTATCCGTGAGCACGAACTCGTGCGCGCGCTCGATCGACCGGTCCACGTGGGTCTCGGCCGCGAAATTCACGACGAGGTCGCAGCCTTCCATGGCTCCCGCCACCGCCTTGGGGTCGCAGATGTCGCCCCTCACGAACCGGTAGCCCGGATCGCTCGCGATCGATTCCAGATTCGCGAGGTTCCCCGCGTAGGTGAGCTTGTCGAGGACGGTCACGCGGGAGGCCGGGAAGCGCTTCCGGACCATGCGGACGAAGTTCGAACCGATGAACCCCGCGCCCCCCGGGACCATGAACCGGGCGCGCGTGAGATCCGGCGCTTCAGCCATCCTTCCCCTCCCAGTCGTAGGGGATGTCGTTCTTGTGCGGATCGATCCGGTACTCGTCCGGTTTGTCGTACTGGTACAGCTCCGTCGGCACGTTCACGAGCATCGCGGGCTCCGTCCCGATCCCCTTCATCCCGTGGACGACGCCCGGCGGGATGGTGACGAGGATGGGATTCTTCTCCCCCATGAAGAACTCGTTGATCAGCCCCTTCGTGGGAGAGCCCTCGCGCTGGTCGTACAGCACGACCTTCATCATCCCCTTCACGATCACGAAATGGTCGGTCTGCACCTTGTGAAAATGCCAGCCCTTCACCACTCCGGGGTAGGCGACCGACACGTAGGACTGTCCGAATTTCTGAAAGAAGGGATCGTCGGAGCGCATCATCTCCATGAGATACCCGCGCTCGTCGGCGATGATCTTCAGCGGTTTCACGTTGACGCCCTGGATCAACTTCATCAAGCCCTCCCCACCGAGGTGTACCGAAATCCGAGTTTTCTCACGGTCTCGGGATCATAGATGTTTCTCAGGTCCACGATGGCGCGCGTGCGCATGGCTCTCTTGATCTTGGCGAGATCGAGCCTCCGGAACTCGTTCCACTCGGTCACGAGCACGAGGACGTCGGCGCCCTTGGCCGCGTCGTAGGCGTTCGTCCCGAACGTGACACCCGCGGGGACTTCCGGATTGCCGCGCCGCACGGCCGGGTCATAGGCGCGCACCTTGACCCCCTTCTTCAGAAGGGCGCGGATGATCTCCAGGGAAGGCGCCTCGCGGAGATCGTCGGTATCGGGCTTGTAGCTCAGCCCGAGGATCGTCGCGGTGCGCGACCCGCGGCCTTTCAACGCGGCCAGCGTCTTCTGGATCGCGATCCGGCGCTGGGCCCTGTTCGTCTCGGTCACGGCCGCCACGATCCGCAGCGGCACGCCGGCCGCTTTCGCGAATGCGCGCAGCGCGACCGTGTCCTTGGGCAGACACGAGCCGCCGAACCCGGGGCCCGGATGCAGGAACTTCGGTCCGATGCGCCGGTCCAGCCCCATCCCCTTGGCGACGTCCCTGATGTCGGCTCCGACCACCTCCGCCAGGTTCGCCATCTCGTTCACGAAGGAGATCTTCGTCGCGAGAAAGGCGTTGGCCGCGTATTTCAGAAGCTCCGCCGTGCGCACGTCGGTCAAGAGCGTGGGCGTCTCGAGGAGGTACAGCGGGGCGTAGATGCCCTTCAGGAGCTTCCGCGCCCTCTCCGTGTTCGCCCCGATCACGATGCGGTCGGGGCGCATGAAATTCTCGACCGCCTGCCCCTCGCGGAGGAATTCGGGATTCGACGCGACATCGAAGGAGACGCCCCGCTTGGCGTGCTTCTTCAAGATCGCGTGGACCTGATCCCCGGTCCCGACGGGGACCGTGCTCTTCTGCACGACCAGCCGGTAGCCCGGCATCGCCTTCGCCACGCTCTTCGCCACGGCAAAGACCGCGCGCATGTCCGCGGTCCCGTTCCGGCGCGGAGGCGTGCCCACGCAGATGAAGACGACCTCTCCCCAGCGCGTCGCTTGTTCGAGCGAGGTGCTGAACCGAAGCCGCCGCTCCCGGATGTTCCTCACCACCAGGTCTTTCAGCCCCGGCTCGTAGAACGGAATCTCCCCGCGCTCGAGGAGGTCGATCTTGCTTCGATCGACGTCCACGCAGAGCACCTCGTTCCCGAAATCGGCGAGCCCCGCCCCGCTCACGAGCCCCACGTAGCCGGTTCCCACGACGACGATCCGCAACGTCCCCCCCTCAGCGGCCGGTCTCGCGCCGCACCCGCTCGCGCGCTTCCCGGTAGAGATCCTCGAGCGTCCGCTCGATCGGGATCTCGGGTGACCATCCGGTCTTGGCCTGGACTTTTCGCGGATCCCCCACGAGGAAATCGGAGTCGTGGGACCGCACGCGCCCCGGATCCTGGACGATGGTCGGCCTGAAGCCCGCGATGCCGCACAAGGTGTCGAGCAGATGCCGCATGATGTGCCCGTGGCCGGTGCAGACATTATAGGCTTCGCCCGGACCTCCGCGATCCAGGAGGAGCGCGTACCCCCGCACGACGTCGCGCACGTCGCCGTAGTCGCGGACTCCCTCGACGTTCCCCACCTTGATCTCGGACACCAGGAGACCCGCGTCGATCCGGGCGAGCTGGTCGGCCCAGCCCGCGAGGGCGAAGCGCGGGTTCTGCCCCGGGCCGGTGTGGCTGAACGTGCGCGTCCGTATGACTTTCAAGCCATAGGCCGTGCCGTAAAGCTCCCCGAGACCATCCTGCGCGGCCTTGCTCAAGGCGTAGGCGTTCATCGGCTTCATCGGAGCGTCCTCACGGAGCTTCTGTCCCGGCGCGCCCTTCCCGTAGACGTCGGCCGAGCCCAC
Organism: Candidatus Eiseniibacteriota bacterium; assembly: GCA_963724515.1. Taxonomy (GTDB): domain Bacteria; phylum Eisenbacteria; class RBG-16-71-46; order SZUA-252; family SZUA-252; genus WS-7. The sequence goes on from CAVRUU010000002.1 coordinate 171,993, forward strand.
GAGCAGGATCACCGCCTCCGGCGCGTCGATCCGCGCGGCTTCCAGCACATTCAGCCCGCCGATCGCGTTCACCTTGTAGGTTTCAGCGGGCTTCCCGATGGACTCGAAGCCGGAGGCCTGGGCGGCGAGGTGAACGACCCGGTCCGGCTTCGACTCCAGAATGCACGCGCGCACCTGCTCGAAGTTCGTGACGTCGAGGGGGCGGTGGCTCTTGAGGTGGCAGCGGAGCACCTCGTCTTCCCCGGTACCCCCGAGTGCCAGGTGGTCCGCGCCGTTCAGCTCCTCCTCGGGGTTCTTGGCGAGCTCACGGGCGAGATGCCTTCCCACGAAGCCCGCGACGCCGGTGATGAGCGTGCGCAAGGGGCTAGCGCGCCCTCCAGTACTCCAGGAGATCGCGAAGCGTCGTCTCGAAGGGGATCGTGGGCGTCCAGCCGGTCGCCTTCTTGAATTTCCCGGCGTCTCCGAGGAGCACCGGCACGTCCGAGGGTCGCATGCGCGCCGGATCCTGCTCCACCTTCACCTTGACCTTCGTCATGCCGAGGAGCTGGTCGAGCATCTCGCGGATCGTCCACGCGCGCCCCGAGCAGAGGTTGTAGACCTCGCCCGCCTCTCCCTTCTCGAGGGCGAGCCAGTACCCGCGCACGACGTCGCGCACGTCGGTGAAATCCCGGCGCGCCTCGAGGTTCCCGACGCGGATCACCGGAGGACGGCGGCCCTTCTCGATGTCGGCGATCTGCTTCGCGAAATCGGAGCACACGAATACCGGTCCGCGCCGCGGCCCCTCGTGGTTGAACCCGCGCGTGCGGATCACGGGGAGCTTGAAGCTCATGAAGTACTGATACCCCAGCATGTCCTGCCCCACCTTGCTCACCGCGTAGGGGGAGAGCGGACGGAGCGGATTCGTCTCCTTGATGGGCAGCTCGTTCTCGTGGACCATGCCGTACTCCTCGCTCGAGCAGGCCAGCTGGATGCGCGGCATGATGTGGAGCTTCTTCACGGCCTCGAAGATATTGAGCTGGCCGATGATGTTCGTGATGAGCGACTCGGTTGGAGCCGTCCAGGAAGTCGGCACAAAGCTCTGGGCCGCGAGGTGGAAGATCCAGTCGGGCCGCTCGGCCTCCAGCACGTCGCGCACGGAAGAGGCGTCGCGGAGATCGCACTCCAGCATGCGCACCTTGTCCAGGAAGTGCTCGACGTTCTCGGTGCGGCTCCTCCAGCGCTGGATTCCGACAATCTCGACGCCCTTCTTCTCCGCGAGGATGTAGTCGACGAGGTGACTGCCGGCGAACCCGGTGATCCCCGTGACCAAAACTTTCATGATCCGGTCCTTTCGCCTGAGAGATTCGATGCCAGCGATGCTTCGTACGCGGCCACGACGGCCTTCGGATCCTTCGCCTCGAGAATCGGCCGGCCGACGACGACGTAGTCGGCCCCGCGAGCGAACGCTTCCGGAAGCGAGAGCGTCCGTTTCTGGTCCTGCGCCGGGTCCCCCGGCCCCCGGATCCCGGGAGTCACGATCAGGAACGGGGGCTCGTGCTCGAGACGAAGCGGCCCCACTTCGAGCGGGGAGGCGACGACGCCGTCGCATCCCGCATCGCTACAGGCACTCGCCAGGGCGAGCACCTTTTCCTCGAGATCCGTCTCCGGGTTCCAGAGCTGAGGACACTCCGAGCCATCCAGGCTCGTGAGCATCGTGACCCCGAGCACGCGCGGCCGAGCCTGAAGCGTCGCGGCGGCCTCGACGGCGGCGCGCAGCATCGCGGGCCCCCCCGCCGCGTGCACGTTCAGGAGCGAGATCGGAAGCCCGTCGAGCGCCCGGATCGCCTTGCCCACCGTCGCCGGAATGTCGTGGAGCTTGAGATCGAGAAAGACGCGCTTTCCGCGCCCGGCGAGCGCCTGGACGGCCGCGCGGCCCGAGGCGTAGAAAAGCTCCAGCCCCACTTTATACCACGTCACGGCCTCGCCGATCCGATCGACCTCGGCGAGCACCGAGGCGAGATCGGGGCGGTCGAGCGCGACGATGAGCCGGTCGCGCAGGGGGATCAGGAGGCGCTCCCGCTCCCGCGGCGCTCGCGCGGCGGGGCGATTCTGCCGGCGCGGATCGATCCCCGCTCCGCCGGCACTTCGAGGGCGCCGATGAGGTCGGTCACCGAGGGCACCCCGGCGCGCCGCAGGTACGTCTCGATCTCCTTCACGCACGCTTCGGGCAGGTCCGGATTCGCGAAAAGCGCCGTTCCGACCTGGACCGCGGTCGAACCCACGAGGATGAACTCGATCGCGTCCCTGGGGCTCGTGATCCCCCCCATTCCGACGACGGGGATGTCCACCGCCTGCACCACCTCCCAGACCTTGGCCAGCGCGAGCGGCTTGATCGCGGGTCCCGAGAGCCCTCCGACGACCGTGCCCAGGATCGGCTTCCTCGTGCGGGAATCGACCGCCATGCCGACGAACGTGTTCACCAGCGAGACGGCATCCGCGCCGCACGCCTCGCAGGCGGAGGCGATCTCGGCGATCCGGGTCACGTTGGGCGTGAGCTTCGCGATGAGAGGCAGCTTCGTGAGCGGCCGGATCGCCGTCATGACCTCCCGGGCCATGTCGGCGTCGGTCGAGTAGCGGAGACCGTGCGGCCCGACGTTCGGACAGGAGATGTTGACCTCGATCGCCTGCGCGACCCCGGAGCCGCTCACGCCCTCGACCAGCTCCCGGAATTCCGTCACGTCTTCCCCCTCGACCGAGACGATCACCGCGCAGGGGAGCGCGGACAATACCGGAACCTTGATCTCGAGGAACCCTTCGAGACCGGGGTTCTCGATCCCGATCGAATTGAGCATCCCGGACGGCGTCTCGGCCACTCGCGGAGGCGGATTCCCGGCGCGCGGATGGCGGGTCACGGTTTTCGTGACGATGCCCCCGATCGCGCTCAGATCCACGAGCCGCTCGTACTCCGCGCCATATCCGATGATGCCCGATGCGACGAGCACCGGGTTCTTCAGCTCGAGGGAACCGATGCGGACGGCGAGCGAGGGAGTCACGGCAGGCGCTCCCAATCCACGATGGTCGCGTCCATGACGGGGCCCTCGACGCACATCGCCGGATAACGCGCGCCGTCGCCGTTCGTCCCGGCGTGGAGCGGCACCGGACATCCCCGACACGCGCCCACGGCGCACGCCATGGGACCCTCGAGGGACGCTTCGCACCGAACCCCGGTCGCGCGCGCGAATTCGGCGACTTCGTGGAGGAGCCCGTGGGGGCCGCACGTGAAGACCTCGGCGGTGAGCGGGGAATGCCCGCCCTCGGCCCATTCCCGCTTCAGCAGCGAGAGCACGCTCCCGTGATAGCCGACCGATCCGTCGTCGGTGGCGAGGTGCAGCCTGCCGCCGCGAATCTCGCGCACGCCGTAGAGCTCGCGCGAGGACCGCGCGCCGAAGAGAAAGATGAACGGGCGTTTCTTCAAACGGAGCTTCCGACCCAGGAAGAGAAGCGGTGCGACGCCACGCCCTCCGGCCACGAGGATCGCGACGCGCCGAGGTCGCGGGGAAAAGCCGATGCCGAGCGGCCCGATCAGGTCCAGCTTCTGCCCCTTGGCCTGTGAGGCGAGCGCCTTCGAGCCTCGCCCCACGACGGAGTAGTAGATCCGGACGGCGCGGATTCCTCCGCGCTCGACGAATCCCTCCAGGCTGTACGGCCGCCTCAAGAGCGGCTCCACCTCCGGGGAGACGCGCAGGTGGACGAACTGGCCCGGCTCCGGCCGCGAGAATCCCCGAGGCACCTTGAGCGTGAGCAGGAAATTCCCCGGCGTGATCTCGCGATTCTCGACGACCGAGCAGGCGACGAGGTTCATCGGGACGGTACGACGAGCGGAAGGTCCGTCGTGTCCGGCTGCGCCCGCGATGTGTCGGCGTCGGCCGGAGTGTCCGGCTGCGCCCGCGATGTGTCGGCGTCGGCCGGAGGGGCCGGCGTTCCGGAAGAGTCGGGGTCGGCCCGTCGCGTCACGGGCGGCGGCAGCGGCGGAGGGGGCAGCCCCTGGCGCTTCGCCCGATAGAGCGCGCGCGTGTACGCGGCCATCGAATCGCGCCGCGCCTCCTCGGCCGCGGTCATCGCGGTCCCGGCCCGGATCCTCGCGCTGTCCTGCACCGCCGAGGCGCCCGTCGGGGGAAACAGCTCCTCGGGGCGCTCGCGCACGATGGTCGTATCGGGATTGGCGAGCATCGAGTCGAGGAGCGACGCCCTCGCGTCGGCTCTGCCGCTCCACCGGCGCCAGAGATAGAGCGCGGACTCAGGGTAGCGGGTCTTCCGGTACCGGCTCACGATCGAATCCGTGAGCGCCGCCGCCCCCAGCGTGTCCGCGCGGTCGTGCGTCAAGATCCAGAGCCGGGCGAATGCCGCCTTCGGCGCGTAGGCGCTCTGGGGAAACCGCTGCTCGACCGCCTCGTACTGCATCAGGGCCGAATCGGCCTTCTCCATCTGGAAGTAGTAGATCTCGGCGAGAAGGAAGGCCGCCCGCGCGCGAGCCTGGGTCGTGTCGGACTGGAGGGTCGTGCGGTACTGCTTGATCGTGGCGAGGCTCGCGGAGCGCCGCAGAGCCTGGACCTTGAACTCGGATGGGCTGGGCTCCGACTTGAGCTTTTCGTACTCGCGGCCCGCCGCATCGAAGTCGTTGAGCTGGGACTCGTAGAGATACCCCGTGCGGAACTGGGCTTCGTACGAGATCGGCGTGCGCGGGTACTGGGTCACGAGACCCCGGTAGCCGTTGATCGCATCGGTCGTGCGCCCCTGGAGCGCCATGACGCCGTAGCGGCGGATCATGAACTCTCCCTCGCGCTTCTCGTTCAACGCGTAGGGGCGCCAGACTTCGTAGTACGCCAGGGCCTCATCGTATCGTTTGAGCTCCTCGAGCGCCTCCCCCCGCTTGAGCGCGAGATCCAGGCGGCGTCCGCCAATCTCCTCGGACTTCATGGCCACCTCATAGGCCGCCTGCGCCCCCGCGAAGTCCTTGCTCTCGAAGAGGGCATCCCCCATCCGCCGAAGCGCGTCCGCGCGCTGGCGCTTGTTCCCGGCGGTCTCCGCGGCACGCTTGTACCAGGCGAGGGCCGAGGGATAGCTCCTGAGCCCCACCTCGTTCTCCGCGCCGTAGAAGTAGAGCTCCCATTTCCTCTTCAAGTTCGGGTACTGGGCCTCCACCTCGCGAAACATGGTTTCGGCCTCCGGGTATTCCTTTCTGCGATAGCGTGAGAGCGCCTCCATCAGCTTCGAGTCGGGCACGTACGGGCTCTTCGGCAGCGTCGCGCGGAGCTCCCCGAATTTCTTGATCGCGCCCGGGTAGTCCCCCTTGCCGTACATCGCCGCCCCCATGTAGTAGAGGGCGTCGTCCACCCACTTGCTCGTCGGATACTCGACCAGGATCTTGGCGCACTGGCGAACCGTCGCATCGTACTTCTGCGCCGCGTCGGGCGACGGGGCGTCCAGCAAGCTCCTCTGCTGGGCTTTCTGGCCCTCGCGGTAGTAGCGCTTCGCGAGATAGAACGTGTTGTAGTAAGCGCAACCGGTGAAGGTGGCCAGGAGGACGATGCCGATGAGCAGGTAGCCTGGGGGCTTCGCGTGCGGGGTCTGCATGAACAGCCCCATGGTATCACTTCGACCGGGGCCCCGCTATCGGGCGCCGGTCGGGATGGCCTCGGCTCTATAGGTGACCCGGCCATCCAGCATCGTCAGCAGCACTTGCCCCGGAAGCTCCCATCCTTCGAACGGTGTGTTCCTTCCCATCGACTCGAACTCGGACGCGCGCACGGTCCAGCGCCGCGCGGGATCGAAAATGGTCAGGTCCGCGGGCTTGCCCGCCTCGAGCGTGCCTCCCGGCAGCCCCAGGACCCGAAGGGGGTTCACGGTGAGGCGCAGGATCAACTCCGGGAGCGAGAGGTGCTTGGGCTCGACCAACGCCTTGATGTAGAGGCCCAGAGCGGTCTCGAGACCCACGATTCCGAACGGCGCGGAATCGAAATCCGAGTCCTTCTCGATCTCGGTATGCGGGGCATGGTCGGTCGCGAGGCAATCGATGGTGCCGTCCACGACCGCCTCGATGAGCGCGTCCCGGTCCTTGGCGCTCCGGAGGGGCGGATTCATCTTCGTGCGCGGATCGTAGCCCTCGACAGCCTCGTCCGTGAGGAGGAGGTAATGGGGCGCCGTCTCCGCGGTCATTCGGGTGCCGCGAGCCTTCGCGCGGCGGATGATCTCCGCCGAGCGCCCCGCGCTCACGTGCGCGACATGCACGTGCCCGCCCGTCAGCTCCGCGAGGAGGGCGTCGCGGGCGACCATGACCGATTCCGCCGCGTCGGGGATCCCCTTCATGCCGAGGCGCGTCGAGGCCCAGCCTTCGTGCATGACCCCGTCGCCCTTGAGGTCGGGGTCTTCGGCGTGCTGGATCACGGGGACGCTCAGCCGTTTCGTCAGCTCGAGCGCGCGGCGCATGATCTCCGCGTTCCGGACGGGCTTCCCGTCGTCGGACACGGCGACCGCGCCGGCCTCGACCAATTCCTCCATCTCTGTGAGTGTCTCCCCCATCTGGCCGCGCGTGACCGCGGCGATGGGGTGGACCCGCGCGTGCCCGGATTCGCGGGCGCGCCGGATGACGTATTCGATCCGCGGCCGGTCGTCGAGCGGGGGCGTGGTGTTCGGCATGCAGGCCACCGCCGTGAACCCCCCGCGCGCGGCGGCGCGGGTGCCGGTCTCGATCGTCTCCTTCTCCTCCTGCCCGGGCTCCCGCAGGTGCACGTGGATGTCCACGAGGCCGGGGCAGATCACCGCACCCTGGACGGTCACGATCTCGGCGGAGCGATGGGACCTCACGTCGGCCGGGGCGTCCTCGCCAAGGCCCGCGATCCGGCCGTCCACGATCCACAGATCCTGGACGCGGTCGATCCCGCGCGCCGGGTCCAGGACCCTACCGCCGCGGATGCAGAGAGGGCTCGCCATGCGCCTTCTTCGTCTCCATTGTTGGGGTTTCCGGGATCGATTCGTCCGGCGCCTTGTGCCCGGCCAGGAGGTAGAGAACCGCCATCCTCACCGCGACGCCGTTCGTGACCTGTTCCAGGATGACCGAATGTTTCCCGTCCGCGACGTCCTGCGCGATCTCGATCCCTCGGTTCATCGGCCCGGGATGCATGACGGTGACGTCGGGCTTTGCGCGTTTCAGGCGCGCGCTCGTGACTCCGTACACGCGCGCGTACTCCCGGAGCGATGAGTAAAGGGTGCTCCGCTGGCGCTCGAGCTGGATTCTCAGGATGTTCACGACGTCGGCCCCTTCGAGCGCCTCCTCCACGCTCCGCGCCACGGTCACGCCGAAGCGTTCCACCTCGAGCGGCATCATCGTCGGCGGTCCCGCGATCGTGACGCTCGCGCCGAGCTTGGTGAGTCCCCAGATGTTCGAGCGCGCGACGCGGCTGTGGGCGACGTCGCCGATGATTGCCACCCGGAGCCCCGCGATCTTTCCGCGGCGCTCGCGGATCGTGAAGAGGTCCAGCAAACCCTGCGTCGGATGTTCGTGCGTTCCGTCTCCCGCGTTGATCACGCCCGCGTTCAGGTTCCGCGCCAGGTAGTGCGGCGCGCCGGAGGCCTGGTGGCGGATCACGACGAGGTGGATTCCCATCGCCTCGATGTTCCGCGCCGTGTCCTTGAGCGATTCCCCCTTCGAGACGCTCGAGCCGGACGTCTGAAAATTGACGGTGTCCGCGCTCAGGCGCTTCTCCGCAAGTTCGAAGGAAAGCCGCGTGCGCGTGCTCGCTTCGAAGAAGAGGTTGGCGGCGGTGAGCCCGCGAAGCGAGGGCACCTTGGGGATGGGCCGGTCCAGCACCTCGCGGAACGTGCGCGCGGTGTCGAGGATGGAGACGATCTCGTCGGCGGTGAGGTCCTCCAGCCCGAGAAGGTCCTTTCGCGTCCCGATCATCCGGGGATCTCCCCGATGGCGACGCCGTCCTTGCCGTCGACCTCGTCCACGCGGACCATGATCACTTCCCGCTTGGAGGTGGGCACGTTCTTGCCGACGAAGTCGGCGCGGATGGGGATCTCGCGATGGCCGCGGTCCACGATCACGGCGAGCTGGATCGCCTTGGGACGACCGAGATCGATCAGCTCGTCGAGAGCCGCCCTCACGGTCCGCCCCGTGTAGAGCACGTCGTCCACGAGGACGACGATCTTGTCGTTGATGCCGGTCGGCACGTCGGTCCCCTTGACGACCGGCTGGTGCGCGATCATCTGGAGGTCGTCGCGGTAGAGCGTGATGTCGAGCGCCCCGACCGGAGGCTGGATGCCTTCGAACTCGCCGATCTTCCGGGCCAGCCGCTCCGCCAGCGGGACTCCGCGGGTGCGGATCCCGACCAGGACGAGGTTCTTGGCGCCGTCGTTCCGCTCGATGATCTCGTGCGCGATGCGCGTGATCGCGCGGCGAAGGCCCTCGCCGTCCACGATCTCGGCTTTCTCGCGTACTCGCTCGACGGATTTTTCGATCGGCATGAAAAACCCCTCCCGGGACAGGAAGGGGTCAGCGGCTTCGCGCCCCTTTCTAGTCTCTCGGAACTAGATTCAAGGGTATCGACGCAGCGGGAGCTTCACGCTGCGATGGGAGCATACCACGGCCGGGGCTCCGGCTCAACCCCTAGAAGTGGTACGATGCCCGCGTGATCCGGCATCCCCGCACGTTCCTCGGAGCGCTCGCGCTGGCCTGTTGCTCGGCGCTTGCGCCCCCGCCCGTCTCCGCCGCGCTCGCGCCCAGTCTCACGGCGCGACTCACGGAGGAGTTCCGCTCCGGAGTGTACGCGCTGGCGGACGACAGCATGGAAGGCAGGGGACTCGGCACGGCGGGAATCCTCCGCGCCGCGGATTGGATCGAGCGTGAGTTACGGGCGCGCGGGATGAAGCCGGCCTTCAAGAAGGGCTACCGCCAGCCCTTCGACATCAAGACGGGCGTCGTTCCCCTCCCCGGGAACCGGCTCGACCAGACCGCGGACTCCGCTTGGGTGCCTCTGGGCTTCTCCAGCTCCGGGGCGTTCTCGGGCGAGATCGCCTTCCTGGGCTACGGAATCAGCGCGCCGCCGCTCGATTACGACGAGCTTCAGGGCGTCGATCTCAAAGGAAAGATCGCCCTCATGCTCCGCTACGAGCCTCAGGAGAAAGACAGCGCCTCGCGGTTCGACGGCAAGAAGCCGAGCCGCTGGTCCGCGCTGCGCTACAAGGTGCTCCAGGCGCGGGAGCGAGGCGCCGCCGCCGTGGTCTTCGTCACCGGACCGCTCCAGGACGAGGGGAAGGACAAGATCCCCGCGCTCCTGAACGACGGGCCGGAGAGCCCGGCCGGGATTCCGGTCATCCAGGTGAAGACCTCGGTGGCGCAGGGATGGCTCGCGCGAGCCGGCGTCGACCTCAAGCGCTTCCAGGAGGAGGTGGACCGCGACCTCAAGGCGCGTACCATCGCATCGACCGGGGCCCGGATCTCCGGCGCAGTGTCGCTGAAGCCCATCTACGCGTCAGCCGAGAACCTCGCGGGGGTGATCCCGGGCCGCGGCGCGCTCAAGGGCGAGTACATCATCGTCGGCGCGCACTACGACCACCTGGGCTTCGGCGGAGAGCACTCGATGCGGCCGAATGTCCACGCGATCCACAACGGCGCCGACGACAACGCCTCCGGCACCGTCGGGGCGATGATGATCGGCGAGGAGCTGAGCCGCGCGCTCGAAGGGACCCGGTCCCATAGAAGCATCCTGATCGCGCTCTTCTCCGGCGAGGAAGTGGGCCTCGCGGGCTCCTCCTGGTTCGTCCAGCATTCTCCGGTGCCGATCGGACGCATCGCGGCCATGATCAACCTCGACATGATCGGGCGTCTGAGAGAAGACCAGCTCGTGGCGCTCGGCTCCGACACGGCGCCCGAGTGGAAGGATGTGATCGGCAGCGCCGCGACGCTCGCCTCGCTCAAGGTCACGAGCAAGGGGGACGGCTACGGCCCGTCCGACCAGACCAGCTTCTACGCGAAGGGAATCCCGGTGATCCACCTCTTCACCGGCGCCCACGAGCAGTACCACAGCCCCGACGACAAGCCCCCGACCGTGAACCCCGAGGGCGCCGCCAAGGTCGTGATGTTCGCGGTCTCGGTGGCCGCGGATCTCTCTCGCGCGCCCTCGCGGCCCCAGTACGTCCGGGCCTCATCGGGGCCCGCGATGGGCGGGGACAGCCGCGGATACGGCTCCTACCTCGGAACGATCCCGGACTACAGCGCGATGGAATCGAGCGAGGGAGGCGTGCTCCTCGCCGACGTCAGGCCGGGCGGCCCCGCGGACCTCGCGGGGATCCGGGGCAAGGACCGGATCGTCGGAATGGCGGGGACCCGGATCGAGAACCTCTACGACATGACGTACGCGCTGCAAGACCACAAACCCGGCGAGACGATCGACGTGATCGTCATCCGCGACGCGGAGCGCCGGACCCTGCGCGCCACGCTCGGCCAGCGCGGCGCCACGGGCGCTCCTCCGGGCGCCGGGGCCCATGGAGCCGCGGCCAGCGCCGGCCACGAGCTCGAAATCAAGGCCGGACGGCCCTTCGAGCACCCACTCGAGACGGAGCGCCACCTGCGCGATATCCGGCAGCTCACGTTCGGTGGAGAGAACGCGGAGCCCTACTGGAGCCCCGATGGGAAGAGGCTCATCTTCCAGGCGACCCCGCGCGGCGCCCGATGCGACCAGCAATACATCCTGGATCTGGAGAGCGGCGACTTGCGCATGGTGTCGACAGGAAAGGGGCGCACGACGTGCGGGTACTTCGACTATCCCGCCGGGAAGCGGATCATCTTCTCCTCCACCCACGAAGGAGCGGACAGCTGCCCGCCTCCCCCCGACCGCTCGCACGGCTACGTCTGGGCGATCTACGATTCCTACGACATCTACGAGGCGAATCCGGATGGGTCGGGACTCAAGCCCCTGGTCCACTCCCCCGGCTATGACGCCGAGGCGACCTGGTGCCCAGGCGGTGGAAAGTTCGTGTTCACATCGACCCGTGATGGTGATCTGGATCTCTACGTGCGGGACGACGCGGGAAACGTGAAGCGAATGACCGACACGCCCGGTTACGACGGCGGGGCCTTCTTCAGCCCGGACTGCTCGGAGATCGTCTGGCGCGCGAGCCGGCCGCAAGGGGCGGACCTCGAGGAATACCGGCAGCTCTTGAAGCAGGGGCTCATTCGCCCGCGCGCGCTCGAAATCTACATCATGAAGGCGGACGGCACGGGCGCGCGGCAGCTCACGCGGAACGGAGCCGCCAACTTCTGCCCCACGTTCCACGCGGACGGGAATCGAATCCTCTACAGCTCGAACGCGGGCTCGCCCGATCCGCGCGAGTTCGAGCTATGGATGATCGACAAGCGCGGGGGAGAATCCGAGCGGATCACGTTTTCGCCTGGATTCGACGGATTCCCTCACGTGAGCCCCGACGGGAAATGGATCGTCTGGTCCTCCAACCGCGCCGACCCCGCCTCGCACGAGACCAATCTCTTCATCGCCCGCTGGGCGGAGTAGGACCAACAGAGGACCCTGACAGAAGCTCGGAGATTCGCCGCCCGAAATCCTCGAGGCTGTAGGGTTTCTGCAAGAAAGCAAACCCCTTCCCCCCGAAGCTGGTGTCGGCGAGCGAGTCGTTGGCGTATCCGGAGACGAGGAGAATCTTGATGTCCGGTTTGATCGCCACCAGGCGCCGGGCCAGGTCCACGCCCCCCATGCCCGGCATCACGATATCGCTCACGACCAGCCGGATCGACCCCTGATGGCGGTCGTACAAGGCGAGGGCCTCCTTGCCCGAGCTCGCGTCGATCACCTCGTACCCGAGCACGTGCAGGAACTCCCGAGCGAGCGCGCGAACGGCGTCCTCATCCTCGACGAGGAGGATCATTCCCTGACCCTCGGCCGCCCGCGCAGGTTCCCGGGGCGCTGAGCGGTCGCTCGGAGCCGTGGGCGCGAGCTCGCCGACACGCGGAAGGAGAATCCGGAACGTCGAGCCCTTCCCGACGGCGCTATCGACGCGGATGTCGCCGCCGGACTGCCGCACGATTCCGTAGACCACGCTCAGGCCGAGGCCCGTGCCCTTGCCCTGCTCCTTCGTGGTGAAGAACGGCTCGAAAAGATGGGCGATCACCTCGGGCGCCATCCCGCAACCCTGGTCCGATACCGTGAGCGCGACGTAGGGTCCGGGCGCGGCGCCGGCGACCTCGACGGCGCTCACCTCGATGACGAGATCCCCGCCTTCGGGCATCGCATCCCTGGCGTTCACCGACAGGTTCGCAACCACCTGCTCCATTTGGCCGCGGTCGGCGCGGACCCGCAGCGGCCACCCGCCGGTTCTCGTCAGGAGACGCACGTCCTCGCCGATGAGCCGGTGCAGCATGCTCTCCATGTCCCGGACGACCTCACAGAGGTCCAGGTCTTCCGGCGTGGAGACGTTCTTCCGGCTGAACGCGAGAAGCTGGCGCGTGAGGAGAACCGCTCGCTCGCTCGCCTTGTGAATCTCCTCGGCGCTCAGCCGGAGCGGATCCGCGGGCGACATCTTCCCGAGCAGGACCTCGCTGTGCCCCCTCACCACCGTGAGCAGGTTGTTGAAGTCGTGGGCCACTCCCCCCGCGAGCCGCCCGACCGCCTCCATCTTCTGCGCGTGGCGGAGCTGGGTCTCGAGGCCCTTCCGGTCGGTGATGTCGGTGGCGACGCCGAAGAGCCCCGTGACTTCGCCCATCTCGTTCCGGACGGGCACGTAATGAGCCTCGAACGAGACGGCCCCGACGTCGACGTTCGCGGTGAACTCCTCCCCCGCGAAGCAACGGTCGATGAGCGCGAGGACTTCGGGATGATCGCGGTACAGGTCGTAGATCGACTTTCCAACCGCCTCTCCCTCGCGCCGCCCGAGCCTGGCGAGCCCCTTTCCGGCGGACACCGTGTACGTCCCGTCCCGGTCGAGCGCGAACACGACGATCGGAGACTCATCGACGACCGTGCGGAGACGGGTCTCGGCGTTCCGCAGCGCGTCCTCGGCCGTCTTCTTCTCCGTGATGTCGCGGATGAAGCCGGTGAAGACCGGCGGGCCCTTCGAGGAAATCCGCGCGATCGCGACCTCGGCCGGGAACTCGGTGCCGTCGGCGCGCATAGCGGTGATCTCCATCCGCCGGCCGAGGATGGGTCCCTCGCCGGTCGCGAGGTAGTGCTCCATGCCCTGCCGGTGCCGGTCGCGCAGCCTGGGCGGCATGATGAGATCCGCCATGTCGCGCCCGATCGCGTCCGCCCGCCTGCATCCGAAGATCCGTTCGGCGGCCGGATTGAACTCGAGAATGCGTCCGGCGTGATCCGTGGTTACGATCGCGTCGAGCGCGGCCTGGACCATCGCGCCCTGCCGCGCCTCCGACTGGCGGAGGGTCTCGAGGCCGGTCAGGTCCTGCACGAGGACCATCGCCTCGCGCGGCTTCCCGTCGAGCCCCTTGATCGGAAGCGTGGTGAGGTACAGCACTCCGGGCGTGTCCCCGATGGTGGGGCGAAGCTCCTGATGCGTGACCTCGTTCCGCTCGATCGCCCGGCGTATGGGGCAGTCGCAGGCGTCGTCGCCCTGAACCCCGTGGCCGATCCGCGCGCACACGTCGCGACAGGGTTTCCCGATCCAGCTCGAGGCCGCCTCGTCGAACGGAAGAAGGACCGCCATCGCCCGGTTGTTCCACCGGATGATCCGCTCCTCGTCCGTCACGAAGACGAAGGTGTCGGTCTGATTCACGACGGCCGCGAACTTCTGGCGCTCGCGATCGAGGACGCGGATGTGGTCGTCGAGGGTCTTGAACCAGCGCTTGTCGCGCTCGGCCTGGGCGCGGAGCTTCGAGATTTCCCCCCGGCTGATGACGGCGGACGCGAGAAGGTCGATCGCCGCCACGATCCAGGACTCGGTCTCCGGATCCGCGGGAGCCGAAGCGGAGGGCCACGCCAGGGCCGCGGCGCCGAGCGGTCCGGTCCCGGGGGCGAGGAGCACCGTCTTCGTCACGCGCCCTTCCAGGGCCTCGCCTCGCTCGACGGCGAGGTGCGTGCCTCCGCGCCGGATCGCCTCGAGCGCCTCTACCTTGAGACGCGGACGGAGCGCCGCCTTGACGGCGGGGTCGTCGGGCGCCCAGTGCTCGCGGAGCGGCGCGTCGCCGTCGGCCAGGAACAGCACCGCGGCGTCGGCTCCCGCGCCGCTGCGCAGGAGCTCGAGTGCCTCCACGATCGAGGAATCGGGATCGCCGGAGAGGAGAACTCTAGGGATTGCCTGGTGGAGGCGGACCCGGCGGTCGGGTTGGCGGGGGCGAGCGGTCACCGTGCCTCCCGCTAGGGAGCGCGCCCGGGGCGTTCGCGGGACTCGTAGGCCATCGCGAGCCAGTCGGCGACACGCTGCACGCGCACCACGGCGGCCTCGTCAAAGGCCGCGACCTCGTGGCTGTCGATGTCGATCTGCGCGTAGATCTTCTCGCCGCGCCGGATCAGGATCACCAGCTCGGATCGCGTCTCCGTGCTGCACGCGAGGTAGTTGCTCACGAGCCTCACGTCGGGCACGTTGATGTTGCGTCGTTCCGCGACAGCCGTGCCGCAGACGCCGCGGCCGACGCCGATGAACACGTGATCGGTGGGCGCCCCGATGAACGGCCCGAGCCTGAGCACGTTGTCGGGGAAGAGCTCGTAGATCCCCGTCCAGTGAAAACGCGGATCGAGATCGTGGAGCCCGCTCACCGCCGCGTGCAGGAGATCCTCGAACGCAGCGCCGGCGCGCTGACGCTCCTCGAGATTCGCGATGATCGGGTCTTCCGCGACCATGGGGTGCCTTCGCTAGGGCCTCGGGACGGAATCGGATGGGCCGCGGGCCTCCGGCCCGCATTCGGAATGGATCGGCGGGACGAGCGCGGTTCTTGATGACGATGGCCCCGCGCGGCGCGTCTGGAAGCGCCGGCCGCGGGGCCGTATGTGGTTATGAAATAGTAGTTTGTGTCCCGCGCGCGAGGACTTCGAGGAGTGCCTGGTCGGAGCAGGCTGGCGCGGCCGCGAGATAGCCGCGCGCGCGCAACGCGCGCTCGAGCCGGATGAAGTCCGGCTCTGGTATTCCCGCGCGCCCGAGAATCCGGCCGTCACGCAGAACCTCGCCGGTCGCTCCAAACGCCTGGATCCTTCCCCCGTTCCCCTCTTCCCGCGCGAGCACGAGCGTTCGGTCCGCGACGGCGCCCACGAACCCGAGATCGTGGCTCGCGAGGAGGATGGTCCTCCCGCGCGCCCGAAGCGCCTCGATTGCCGAGATGAGCGCGCGCCTTCCCTCTGGGTCGAGTCCCGCAGTGGGCTCATCGAGGAGCAGCAGCTGCGGTGGTTCCACGAGCACTCCCGCCAGCGCCGCCCGCCGCTTCTCTCCCTCGCTCAGGGAGCCGGGATCGCGGCCCGCGAAACGCTGGGGATCGAGCCCTACCTCCGCCATGGCGCGCCGCGCGCTCCTCCCCCGCTCCTCGGCGGGAATCCCCTCCACCCAGAGCAGCGCCGCCACGTCCTCGAGGACCGTTCGGCCGAAGAGCTGGCGCTCGGGATACTCGAGCGCGAGCGCGACCGGACGCACGCGCGGCACCGCCGGAGGCTCGAGATGGACCGTCCCCTCGGTGGGATCGAGCAGCGCCGCCGCCAGTTTGAGCAGGGTGCTCTTTCCGCTGCCGCTCCGGCCGATCACGGCCACGACCTCTCCCTGCCCGATCTCGAGGTCCACGCCGCGGAGGACAGGGGCTCCTCGCCTTCCTCCGGGCGACCACGCGACCCCGTCCATCGCGAGCACCGTCGGACGGGGCGCCCGGGATGCCCGCCGTGCCCCCGCGTCCGCGGGCTCGATCGACTCCACCGCCGGTCCCAGGGCGCGCTCGAGCTGCTCCACGTCGGCCGCGAGCGGCCCCGGCCAGCGGCCCTCGAGCGCGAGCAGGGCGGAGACGCGGAGCGCAAGCGGGTACGGAACGCGCGAGGCGTCGACCACCGCGCGCGGCGTGAGCCCCGAGACGGACTTCAGTGCTCCCCCCTCGATCACGTGGAGCGTCTCGCCCGGAAAGGGAGGATCGGCTTCCTGGTGGGTCCGCACGACCGTCCGGCCCCCTGCGATCGCCTCGCGGACGACCCGGGCCGTGAGCTCCTGTCGCGAGCCTGGGTCGAGGTGCGCCAGCGACTGGTCGAGCAGAAGGCAGCGCGGCCGGCCGGCGAGCGCCGCCGCGAGCAGGGTGCGGGCCTTCTCTCCCGCGCTCAGGCTCTGGGGAGCGCGCCGGAGAAACGGCGTCAGCGCGTACTCGCGCAGCGCTTCGTCGGTGCGCCGGCGCACCTCATCGGATGGAATTCCGAGCGACTCGAGCCCGAAGGCGATTTCGGCTTCGACGGTATCGGAGAGGAATTGCGGATCCGGCTCCTCGAAGAGCGCCGCCACGTCGGGCCAGAGCGAGCGCCCTTCGCCGCCCGCGCGCACCTCCTCGCCGCCGAGGAGATACCGCCCGGAGGAAGGGGAGCCAAGACCCGCCAGGATCCGGATCAGCGTCGTCTTGCCGGAGCCGTTGGCGCCGAGGAGGAGGTGGCTCGAGCCGGGAGCGGCGGAAAAGTCGATCGCCTGGAGGAGCGCTCGGCCCTCGCCGCCTCCGGCAGGAGGGGGCGTGCGGCACGAGATCCCTTCCAGCCGGATCACACCGTGGTCCGCGCGCTCTCGTGGAGGAAGGAGCGGATCTCGTCCATGATCTCGACCAGCGGCCGGCCAGCGCTCAGCGCGATGAGCTTCACGTCTTCGTACTCCGGCACGCGGCGTTCCTCGCCCGTGGGCAGGATCGCCGTCTTGACGCGCACCGTTCCGAGCGGTGTCTCCACCTCGGAGATCGAGCGCATGAGCTCGATGCGACCCTCGTGCCTCACGCGCACGCCGATCGTGGTCGATTCCGAGAAGAGCCGCTCCAGAACGGCGTGCGCCTTCGAGGAATCGCAGATCGCCGTGAGGAGAACGCCCGGACGCCCCTTCTTCATCTGGACGGGCGTGAGATAAACCTCTCGCGCGCCGCTCTGGAAGAGGCTCTCCGTGAGATGGCCGTAGAGCTGCGGGTTCATGTCGTCGATCGTGGTCTCGAACACCTCGACCGTTCCCTGGTCCGCCGCCAGCGGCTCACCCAGGATCGCGCGGATGATGTTCGGGCGCTCGGCCAGGTCCCGCGCTCCGGTCGCGACGCCGGTTCTTCGCGGCCGGATCCCGATGGGCTCGCCGATCGTCTCGCAGAGCGCGCGGAGGAGCGCCGCGCCGGTCGGAGTGGTCAGCTCCGCCTCGATCTCGGTCATCCGGACGGCAACCCCTTCGAGGATGCGGACGGTGGCCGGAGCGGGGATGGGGAGCGTTCCGTGCGCCGCCTGGACGAATCCACGCCCCTGCGGGATCACGGACGCGTGGCACCGCTCCACGTTCAGGATCTCCAGCGCCCACGCGGTGCCCACGATATCCACGATCGAG
Organism: Candidatus Eiseniibacteriota bacterium; assembly: GCA_963724515.1. Taxonomy (GTDB): domain Bacteria; phylum Eisenbacteria; class RBG-16-71-46; order SZUA-252; family SZUA-252; genus WS-7. The sequence continues at coordinate 189,510 of CAVRUU010000002.1, forward strand.
TCGAGCGCGCCGACTTCGTGGAAGTGGACCTTCTCGAGGGAGGTGCCGTGCACCTCGGCTTCGCTGCGCCCGAGGAGCTCGAAGGTCGCGAGCGCGCGCCGCAGCACGCGCGGCGGGAGCTGACCTCCCTCCAGCATGCGGCGGATCTCGGTGAAATGGCGGTGCGATTTGCTCTCTTCGGTGCGCACGTCGAGCTGGAGCGCGTCGAATCCGTGACGCTTCACGGTCGTCGAGGCGAGCGCGATCCCCTCCAGGGGCAGCGCGCGGAGCTTGTGCTCGATCTCGGGAAGCGGCGCGCCGAGCGCCACGAGCGAGCCGAGGATCATGTCTCCGCTCGCGCCGCCGACGCAGTCGAAGTAGACGATGCTCACGCGGTTCCTCCGGGGCGGGAATGGAGGGCGATCACGCCGGCGGCATAGCCCGCTCCGAATCCGTTGTCGATGTTCACCACGGTGACCCCCGCGGCGCACGAGTTGAGCATCGCGAGGAGCGCCGCCAGGCCCCCGAACGAGGCGCCGTAGCCGGAGCTCGTGGGCACCGCGATGACGGGACGGTCGGTGATGCCACCGACCACGCTCGCGAGCGCGCCCTCCATCCCGGCCACGACCACGATCGCGGTGGCCTTGCGGAGCGCGGGCACGTGCTTCAAGAGCCGGTGGATCCCGGCCACCCCGGCATCGTACACCCGACCCACCGGCACGCCCATGAATTCGAGGGTAACGACCGCCTCCTCGGCGACGGGAAGATCCGACGTTCCGGCGCTCACGACGAGCACGCGCCCGGGATTGCGTCGGCCGGCGCGTCTCCGCGTTCCGTTTCGCCGGCCCGCGCCCTCCACGACGACCGTCCGCGCCGCCTCGTTCCAGGTCGCTGCCCGGCCGAACGCCTCGCGCAGAGCCCGTGCCTGCCCGGCGCTCGCGCGCGTCGCGAGGCATCTCCCGCTCTTCGCGAAGATGGAGCGCGCGATCGCGACGCACTGCGCCGTCGTCTTTCCCTGGCAGAGAATGACCTCGGGGAGGGTTTGGCGGATGCCGCGGTGGTGATCCACGGTGGCCGCGCCGATGGATTCGAACGGGAGGTGGGCGATCGCCTCCAGCGCCTCACTCGTGGTGATGCGCCCGCGGCGAACGCCGGTCAGTAGCTTACGGAGACGCGCAGGGTCCATGAGCGTCCACGCCCTCGCCGCTCCACCCGGAATCCTCCGCGGCGGGATCCGGGACGTGGGGCTCGGGAGCGCTCTCCAGTTTCTCCAGATAGCGGAGGAGGAGCGACTCCACCTCCGCCGGGGTCTTGGCATGGTTCACTTCTCGGCAGAGCGCGGAATTGTCGTAGAGGCCGCGGACGTACCAGGCAACGTGCTTTCGCATCAGGACCGCGGCGTAGTCTTTCTTCCTCTCGGCGAGATCGTGGAGATGGCCGATCGCGGTCGCGATGCGCTCGCGCGGCGTGGGGTCGGGGCCGGGGTCTTCCCCGGCGAGGAGCCGATGTGCCCGGGCGAAGAGCCACGGATTCCCGAAGGCGCCGCGGCCGACCATGACGCCGTCGCAGCCGGTCTCGCGGACCATGCGGAGGGCGTCCTCGGGAGTCTTCACGTCGCCGTTTCCGATCACGGGGAGGCTGGTGCTGCGCTTCACCTCGGCGATCACTTCCCAGTGGGCCTCGCCGGTGAACTTCTCCGAACGGGCGCGCGCGTGCACGGTCACCCACTTCACGCCCGAGCGCTCGAGCGCCCTGGCGACCTCGGGCGCGTTCGTGGAGTTCTGGTCCCAGCCGATGCGGATCTTGGCAGTGACGGGAAGCGAAACCGCGTTCACGACCGCGGTCGTCACGCGCTCCAGCCGTTCCATGTCGGTGAGCATGGCCGCGCCCGCTTCGCGCGCGATCACCTTGCGCACCGGACAGCCGTAGTTCAAATCGAGGGTGTCGAAGCCGAGGCCCTCGCACATGCGGGCGGCCTCGGCCATGACGTCGGGATCGGACCCGCAGAGCTGCGCGCCGATGGGTCTCTCGTCGGGCCGGTACTCGAGGAGCTCGAAGCTCTTGGGATTCTTCCGGACGAGGCCATCCGACGAGGTCATCTCGCAGAAAACCATCGCGGCTCCGTTCCGCCGCGCAATGCGGCGGAACGGCGAATCGGTCACGCCGCAGAGCGGCGAGAGAAGTACGTTCCCTGGGATCTCGACCGGCCCGGCACGCATCGCTCCTAGCGGACCTGCTTCGTGTTCAGTGGCTGCGTCGCCGGCTTGCTCTTGCTCAGCTCGGAGGCGAGGGCCAGGAGCTTGGGCAGGGTCGGAGCCCTGTCGAATAGCGCCGCCGCGGTCCTCACCTGCTCGTCGTCTTCGAGCGCGATCCGGTAGGCTTCTTCCTCGCCTCCGTAGCGGCGGCCCAGCTCGCGGCGCATGCCGTTTTCGACCCACTTCCGGGCGTCGGCGAGGGAGTCCGCGTTCACCTCCACCTTTTCGTCGCGCAGGAGCTGCGCGAACTCATCGCGCATCGCGGATGTCAGCGCGTAGTTGGGGGAGGATCCTTGTGCTTCGCCGCGTACTTGACCGCGTACTTGAAGAAGACCTGCTTCGCCTCGAGGTCCTCCATCACGCGCGGGAGCTTCACCTCGACCAGCTCGACGTCGGGAGTGATGCCGCCGCCGCCGTACACCACCCGCCCCATCTCGGTGCGGTATTCGGGCTTGGGCTTCTTCGAATCGGTCACCAAGGGCTTGTCCGTGGATTCGTCGCTGTCCACCTCTTCGGCGAGCGCTCCGTCCTTGAGCTGCTCGTCCTTCTGGATGCAGCGGCCGCTCGGCGTGTAGTACTTCGCGGTCGTGAGCTTGAGCTTCGGGCCCTTCACGCTGCGCGTGAGCGGGATCACCGTCTGCACGAGCCCCTTCCCGAACGTGGTCTTGCCGACGACCAGGCCGAGATCCAGATCTTGCAATGCGCCGGACACGATCTCCGACGCCGACGCGGTCCACTGGTTCACGAGAATCACGATCGGGTAGCCGTTGTGGGTCTGCTCCGCGGTCGAGAAGAAGTCGCGGTTCTGCGACGAGTCCCGCCCGCGGGTGTACACCACCTTCTTCCCCCGCGGCGTGAACTCCTCGGCCACTTCCACGGCCTGCGAGAGAAGTCCGCCGGGGTTGAAGCGCAGGTCGATGATCACCCCGTGCGGGTTCATCTTCTCGAGCTTGTCGAAGGCGGCGTCCATCTCCTGGCGGCTCCGCTCGGAGAAGTTCGAGAGCCGGACGTAGCCCACCCCGTTCGAAAGCATGCCCGCGTAGGGGACGCTCTTGATCTGGATGATGTCGCGCACGATCTCGAAGTCGAGCGGCTTCTCGCGCCCTTCGCGGAAGATGGTCAACTTCACCTTGGTTCCTCTCTCGCCGCGCATCTTCTTCATCGCGTCGTCGAGCGAGAGGCCCTCCGTGGAGGAGTCGTCGATCTTGATGATGCGGTCGCCGCCGAGGATGCCCGCTTTCCAGGCCGGGGTGCCTTCGATCGGGGCGATCACGGTGACCCACCGGTCGCGCATGCCGATCGAGATCCCGATTCCGCCGAACGCTCCGTGCGTCGTGGTCTCCAGGCGCTCCGCTTCTTCCTTGTCGAGGTACTGGGAGTACGGATCGAGGGTCCGGAGCATCCCGCGGATCGCCGCGTCCATCAGCTTGTCGCTACTGACCGGCTCGACGTAGTTGTCGCGGACCTTCGTCAGGACCTGGATGAACCGCTCGATATTCGAATACGTGTTGTCGTTCGATTCCTGGACCCGACCGACCGCCCACGTGCCCGCGAGCAGGGCGACGACGAGGACGCATACCGCGATGATCTGCCTTCGATTCATGAAGTGGTTACCTCTGTACGTTGGGTGTCCAGCCGCTCAGGATCCGATGCACGTCTTCGCTGATTTGATGCGCGATTGTCTCCTCCGGATCCGTACCCCGAAGTACCACAATTCGTTCCGGCTCCCGCCGCGCCAGCTCCAGGTACCGCTCGCGGACCGCTTCGAAGAACGCCCTGCCCTCTTTGTCGAACCGGTCGGGCGCCCCGGCCCGCTGTTTCGCGCGCTCCAGCCCCACGTCCACCGGAACGTCGAGCAGGTAGGTCCTGGCGGGCCGAAGCCCGCCCGTGGACCAGTCGTTGAGCGCTGTCAGGAATGTCTCCGAAATCGTCCGCCCACCCCCCTGGTAGGCCAGGGTCGCGTCCGTGAATCGGTCGCAGACAACGACTTCGCCCCGCTGCAGGGCGGGCCTCAGTGTCCTCGCCACGTGCTGCGCGCGGGCGGCCAGGAACAGGAGCAACTCCGCCCCGGGAGCCAGCGGCTCGTCCCCCGCGTGCAGGATCAGCTCGCGGATCTTCTCCGCGATCGGGCACCCACCCGGCTCACGCGTTAAGGATACAGGAATTCGCTCTCTTTGGAGAGAGTCGCGAAGAAGGGTGGCCTGGGTCGATTTTCCGGAACCCTCGATCCCCTCCAGGGTGATCAGGAGTCCCGGCACCGATCGGCCCGCGGTCGCCTAGACGCTCTTCCGCGCGGCGCGCTTCAGGCCGCTTCGCGGCGCCTTGGCCCGCCGGCGGCCCTCCACGAGGGTGGCCTTGGCCGCCTTCTTCTTGTGGCCGTACTTCTCGATGAACTCCTCCACCATCCGGCGCGCGACGTCGTCGGGGTACTGGACCGGAGGAGACTTCTTGAAGTAGGCGGAGGGCTCGATGAGCGCTCCGGAAAGGCCGTTGTCCAGGGCGAGCTTCGCGCAGCGGACCGCGTCGATGATCACCCCCGCGGAATTCGGGGAGTCCCAGACCTCGAGCTTCAGCTCGACGTTGAGCGGGACGTCGCCGAACGTGCGTCCCTCGAGCCGGATGTAGGCCCACTTGCGGTCGTCCAGCCACTCGACGTAGTCGCTCGGTCCGATGTGGACGTTCTTCTCGCCGATATCGTAGGTGAGCATCGAGGTGACGGCGTTCGTCTTCGAGATCTTCTTCGATTCGAGGCGCGAGCGCTCCAGCATGTTCAGGAAGTCGGTGTTTCCGCCCACGTTGAGCTGGCTCGTCCGCTCGAGGCGGACACCGCGCTCGAGGAAGAGCCTCGCGAGCACCCGGTGAATGATCGTAGCGCCCACCTGCGACTTGATGTCGTCCCCGATCACGGGGAGCTTCTTCTGCTCGAACCGGCGCTGCCAGTATTTCTCGCGCGCGATGAACACCGGGATCGCGTTCACGAACGCGCATCCCGAGTCCAGGATCTGCTCGACGTACCACTTCGTGGCCTCTTCGCTCCCGACCGGGAGATAGTTGATGACCACGTCGGTCTTGGTATCACGCAATAGGCGCACGATGTCCGCCGTGGAGCCGGGCGCCTTATGGATGATCTTGGAGAGGTACTGGCCGAGCCCGTCGTGCGTCATGCCGCGCGCCACGGGCACGCCCAGGCGCGGCACGTCGCTGAACTTGTACGTGTTGTTGGGCCAGGTGAAGATCGCTTCGGAGAGGTCCTTCCCGACCTTGTTCCGGTCGATATCGATCGCGGCCGAGAACTCGATGTCGCGCACGTGGTAGCCGCCGAGGTTCACGTGCATGAGACCCGGGATGAAGTCAGTCTCCTTGGCATTCCGATAGTAGTGAATGCCCTGGACGAACGACGACGCGCAGTTCCCTACGCCGATGATGCCGACGCGAATTTTCCCCATGGGTCTCCTTTTACGCGGAGTTCGTCTGAGTCAGCTTCCGGACATGATACACACGCTGCAGAACGGTGACGAGGGTCAAAATGAAGAGCACGCCGAGCACGCCGGGCATGAATCGGTGCCCCAGGAGCGCTCCGGCGCCGAGGGTCAGGAGCCGTTCCGGGCGCTCCATGATGCCGACCCGGCAGTCCATGCCCAGTCCCTCGGCGCGCGCCCGCGTGTAGGAAACGAGGAAGGAGAGAATCAGGGTCGCGAGCGCCAAGACCCCCAGGGTCGGGCCGTCTGCGTCCCCCCATTGGGCGCCCCCCTCGAACATGCCGCGCATCCAGACCGCGGCACTCTGGCTCCGCGTGAAGTAGAAGTACGCGAGCCCCACGTAGAGCGCGCCTTCGCTCACGCGGTCGAGCGTGGAGTCGAGGAACGCCCCGAACGGGCTCACGATCCCGCGCTCGCGCGCGACGTCGCCGTCCAGGATGTCGCAGAGACCCGCGAGTGGGAGCACGAGCCCGGCGGCGAAAAAGGAGCCGCGGCCGAGAAGGAGCGCCGCGAGAAGCGAGAGACAAACCCCCGCGATCGTCAGATGGTCGGGCATGATCCCCCGAGCCGCGAGCCACCGGGCCAGAGGTTTGAAGATTCCGCGCCCCCGCTCTTTCCAGTCCGCGCTCAATCGGCCTCCTCCCCCTCGTCTGCGCGGGCGCGTCCCGGCGCGGCGCCCCACCCACGACCAGCGTGAACTCCCCGCGGGGCGGCTCCGATTCCACCCACTGAAGCAGCTCGCGGAGCGTGCCGCGGCGCGTCTCCTCGAACTTCTTGGTCAGCTCACGCGAGATCGAGGCCGGGCGCTCGCCCAGAGACTCCGCCAGGTCGCGAAGACACTCCCGAAGCCGGTGCGGAGACTCGAAGAAGATGAGGGTCCGCGGGTCCTCGCGCAACTCCTCGATGCGCGTACGGCGCCGCGACGCGCGGCGGGGAAGGAAGCCCTCGAACGCGAACCTGTCTGTCGGTAACCCCGAGACCTCCAGCGCGCAGAGTGCGCTCGAGGGGCCGGGGATCGGCACGACCGGCACGCCCGCCGATACGGCGGCGCGCACGAGCGTGAACGCGGGATCGGAGATTCCCGGCGAGCCCGCGTCGGAGACGATCGCCACGGAGGCTCCCGCTCCGAGCTTCGCGACGATCTCGGACGTACGGCCCTCCTTGTTGTGGTCGTGATAGCTGACGAGCGGCCGGCGGATGGAGAAACGCGCGAGCAGCCCCTGGGTGTGGCGCGTGTCCTCCGCCGCGATGAGATCGACCGCGCCCAGGATCCGCTGCGCGCGCGGAGAGAGGTCCTCCACGTTGCCGATGGGAGTGCCCACGAGGTAGAGCGTCCCCGGCCGCGGCTCCGAGGGCACGTTCACTGGAGGAGCACGGACCGGGCCGCCTCGCGGACCGCACCGATGGCGCGGTCGATCCCCGCGTCGTCCACGTCGAGGTGCGTCACGGCGCGAAACCGCCCCGGTCCGCCGAAGGGCGAGATGAGCACGCCCGCCGCCGCGACCGCGCGAACGAACTCCTGCAATCGCTCGGGGTGAACGACCACCTCCGCGATCAACACGTTCGTCTCGATCTCGGCCGGATCGATCGCCAGCCCCTCCGTCGCGGCCATCGCCTCGGCCAGCCTCCTCGCGCGCCTGTGATCCTCGACCAGGCGGTCGACGTGCTGGCGCAGGCCGTGGAGCGCCCCCGCCGCGAGAATCCCGGACTGGCGCATTCCGCCGCCGAACATCTTCCTCGCGAGGCGCGCTTCCTGGATGAACGCTCTCGTCCCCGCGACGGCCGATCCGACGGGCGCTCCCAGCCCCTTCGAATAGCAGACCATCACGCTGTCCGCGTGCGCCGCGAATGCCGCGACCTTCGTCCCTGTCGCGGCGCTCGCGTTCCAGATGCGCGCTCCGTCCAGGTGGACGGGCAAACCGCGCCTGCGGGCCGCGCGGCCCACGCCGTCGAGCGCGTCCACCGGGTAGATCGCCCCCGATCCCCAGTTGTGGGTGTTCTCGACCTCGACCAACCCGATCGTCCCCGAGGCGGACCCGCCGTTCGGGTTGGCCGCATCCACCTCGTCCGCGGCCATCCTGCCGCGGTCTCCGTCGCGGAACAGGAACCGGCGCCCGAGCAGCTCGGTTACGGCCCTCGCCTCGGTCTGCACGACATGGCTATGGCGGTCGAGCAGGATGAAGTCCCCGGGCCGGGTGTGCACGGCCACGGCGATCTCGTTGCCCATGCACCCGCTCGGGACGAAAAGCGCCGCCTCCTTGCCCAGGAGCCGCGCGGTTTCCTCCTCCAGCTCGCGGACGGTCGGATCCTCGCCGTAGGTGTCGTCCCCCACCTCGGCGTCCGCCATCGCGCGGCGCATCCCGGGGGTCGGCCGGGTGACCGTGTCGCTTCGCAGATCGACGTAAGTTGTTGTCATATAATCTCCGGAAACTTGAATCGGTATGGTGCCGGTGATAGTCTCAATTGAAGCGGCAGCCCGGAACATTCCCGAGTCCAGGCAGTATAGGGGAGCGGGGAGCCGCCTCAAACCGACAGTACCGAGGAGGAATTCGATGTTCTTGCCGTTCTGGGACCCGACGATGATCCTCTTGATCCCGGCGATCATCCTGGCCGCCTACGCACAGGCCAAGGTCCGATCGACATACGCGAAGTACAGCGAGGTGCCCGCCTCGAGCCGCCGCACCGGGCGGGAGGTCGCACAGGCGATCCTGGCCGCGAACGGCATTCCTGACGTCAAGGTCGAGCCCGGTGAAGGGTTTCTGTCCGACCACTACGATCCGATCAAGAAGAGCGTGCATCTCTCTCCGAAGAACTACGAGGAGTCCTCCATCGCCGCGGTGAGCATCGCCGCTCACGAATGCGGACACGCGATCCAGCACGCGCAGGGCTACGCGGCGCTCCAGCTTCGGACCGCGATCTTCCCCCTCGCGAACATCGGGACCAACCTCGCGTGGATCTTCATCATCGCGGGCTTCATCTCGCGAACCGGATCAATTTCTTCGGCATCGGCCTGCTCGACATCGGCATCTTCCTCTTCACCTTCGCTGTGATGTTCCAGCTCGTCACGCTCCCGGTGGAATTCGACGCGAGCAAGCGGGCCGTGGTCCAGCTGAACCGCCTGGGCTTGGTCTCGCCCGAGGAACAGCAGGGCGCGAAGAAGGTCCTCGACGCGGCAGCCCTCACCTACGTGGCCGCGGCCGCGGCCGCGGTGCTCCAGCTGGTCCGGCTCCTGCTCATCCGCGACCGAAGTAGGCGCGGGGCAACAAAAAACGGGACACCTCATCGGGGTGTCCCGTTTCGTTTTCCAAGCCGCCCCTTGCGCTCAGACCTGGGCGACGATGTCCTTCAATTCCTTCGACACCTTGAACACAGGCACGCGGCGAGGGGGAACGGGCACCGATTCGCCGGTCCTGGGATTACGAGCCAGCCGGGGATTTCCGATCCTTCACCTTGAACGTTCCGAATCCGCGGATCTCGATGTGCTTACCTGCCGCCAGCGCCCGGGATACCGCCTCCAGGAACTGGTCGACCGTGTCCGCGACGTCCTTCTTCGTCAGGCCGGTCCGCTCCGCAATTTCGTCGACGATTTCTGCCTTGGTCATCAGCCCCTCCTGAAGAAGAAGCCCACGAGCGCTCGCGGAGCGCCTAAGGCGGAGTTGGCATTGAACATAAGCGGCTCTCGGTGCGCGATCTGCGAATATAGGCTGCTGGCGAAAGCTGTCAAGGCTTTTTCCCGCTGGAAGTTCCGCGACCTGCGGGAATTCCGCACCGCGCCCGGGTGCACGCCGCCCTCCCCGGAACCACGTTCGCAAAGCGCACGCGTGTGTGCGCGTTGCACGAGTATAAATGATTGTGTCCAAACCGATTATACGAACTGACCATTCTCGTCGACCGGCCCGCGGTGGCACGTCGATTGCGGGCCTCAATAGCGGGAAAGATTCGGGAGTCGTCAGCGAAGGTTCATGATACTGCGTCGCCGGCCTGCCACTACCTTGCGCTGATTCCGCGGCTCCCGTTTTTCTTTCCCCCGCGAAGCTATAATCCCGCCACTTCGCGATGGCACCGCCGAGGCACCTCCCACACACCCGGTCACCGCATTCGACCGCATCGAGCGACCTCGCCGATACGTCGGCGCTTTCCACGATTCTGGGACCCATCGAGCGAATCGAGCGACAACCCCTCTCCGACGTATCCTCGGGATACTCGAATTCCAGCCACGAGATCCTCCGCGTCGAGCGCCGGAACGATAGCGCCTCGCGCTGAGGCTCAAGCGGACCCACATCGGCGAGGACTGGATCGCGCGGCGCGTGCGCGAGACGCCGCCGGGCCGCGAAGTCTCGCTCCTCGCGGAGCCGGCGTTGGCGCCGGTCTGGGAGACGTTCGCCCGCGCCCACCTCGCGTACGCGGTCGAGGGAAGCGAGGTCGCTCTGCTGATGGAGGACAAAAGCGAGTTCCTGCTTCCCGACGTGCGCGAACCGATCGCCTCCGACAAGGAGGAGGCGCTCCTGGGCGCGATCGCCTCGCTTCACGCGCGCTTCTGGAATTCCAAGGCGCTCGGGCTATGTCGAGGACATCGCTATTCAGCGACAGCCGCCGCGCCGCAGTGCAAGCGGCGACGTCACTCTTCAGGAACGACTCCAAGCGCGTCAGGGACAGAAAGATCAAGGCGGTGGAGGCGGGGTTCGCAGCGGCAGGAATTGCCTGATCCGAGAGGAAGCGCGCGCCGCCGAATCTGAATCGACGACTTCGATCCGTCCCCGATGCATCTCGACGAACTCCTCCGCGATGGCGAGCCCTAGTCCGGTGCCGGCCGCCTAGCGCGTCATGCCGCCGTCGCCCTGCCGGAAGCGCTCGAAAAAACCCTGACGGAGCTCCGGCCGGACGCCCGGGCCGGAGCCGGCAACGGAGACGGTCAGTTCGCTCGCCGACTGGCGTACTGCGCAGCGAATGCGACCGCCCGCGGGATCGAACTTGAACGCATTGCCGAGCAGGTTCATCACGACGCGCTGCAGCTTGTCCGGGTCCGCAGCATTCACGCACGACAGTCCGGCGTCGACCACGTACTCGATGTGTCGATCGGCCGCGAGCACCGCAAACTGCGAGGCGAACACGCGCACGAGCGCGGCCACGTCGATGTCCTGCAGCTCGATCTTCAGCTTGCGCGACTCGATGCGCGACATGTCGAGCAGGTCGTTCACGTACTTGAGCAGCATGCGCGCATTGCGCGCCACGACCTGCCCAGACTCCCGCCGTTGCGCCACGTCCATCGTGCCGTCGTCGTCAATCAGGCGCTGGGCTGGACCAAGTGTCAGCGCGAGCGGCGTGCGGGGTTCGTGGGTGACGTTGGCGAACAACTGCGTCTCGATCTCGTCGAGCTCCCGGGTGCGCTCGAGCAGACCGCAGCTCGATGTTCTTGGCCACGATCTCCAGCTCCTGCGCCTTCTTCTGCGTGATGTCGCGCCCGTCGGCGCAAATGAACATCACCTTGCCGTCATCATCCATGACGGGGGTGAGCGAGGCGTCGATGATGATCGTGACCGAGCCGTCCGCGCTCGCGTAGATAGGCGTGTCCCATCGAACGAACTCGCCTTCCATTTCAAGAGTGCTGCCGTCCGGACATCCAGGAAGGAACCCAGTCAGTCCCTGAGCCGCCTGAACTCCACTCTTCAAGGAGATGCGACCTCTGTCCGATCTGTCACGCCCGTGTTGCCGATCGGTCGTCATTTCGCTGGCGCAATAATGCGCAACCGGTGCGGGATTCTCGGCACCTGACACACGGAATTTCGGCAGCGTGTCGCGGAACTGCCATGTTTCTGTGCGAACAGCGAGATTCACATCGGATGGCTCTGACAAGGTTCGTGCTCGAGTGGTGAGCCGAACCCCGCGTCCGCTTCCGCCGGTTCACTGGGAGATTCAGCGCCAACGGCATCTGTCATCACAAGGTCAATCCTGGCAAATCTCACGTCGCTCGCGAGGCGGAGGCTGTCTTGCACCGAACGCGAGGGCGCTGTCTAAACATCGTCGAGGACGATCATGAATCCTTCCGATTCCGATCTGGCGTCGAAGCGGCGCAGTGTTCGCAGACGGACCGGAGACGACGGGGCTGTTTGGGGCATCGGGGCCCTGGTGGTGACGCTCGTTCTTGGCTTTGCCGACACGTCCGCCGCCGTCCCGTCGTACGCCCGGCAAACCGGCATGACCTGCCAGGCGTGTCACACCGTGTTCCCGGAGCTGACCCCGTTCGGGCGGTTGTTCAAGCTGAACGGCTACCAGATTGACAATCTGCCGCAGGTGCAGGGGATCACGCCGTCAAAGGACGCCACCCTGCTGCTGAACCAGATCCCGCCGCTGTCGTTCATGTTCCAAGGGGCACTGACGCGGACGGCCCGCGCGTTGCCCGACTCCAGCGTCCCCGACGTCAGCGCGCAGAACTGGCAGGTGCTGTTCCCGCAGCAGGCCAGCCTGTTCTATGCCGGCCGGATCGCGCCGGGTCTCGGCGCCTTCATTCAGATCACATACGACGGCTCGGAAGGTACGTTCGGCTGGGACAACACGGAGATCCGTTACGCCAGGCAGCACGGCGGGGTTGGCGGAATCACGTACGGCATAACGCTCAACAACAATCCGACGGTCCAGGACGTCTGGAACAGCACGCCGGCCTGGCAGACGCCGTTCGACCAGAAAACGAGCGCCGCGCCGGTCCCCGGGGCTGTCACGCAAATCGACGGCGGCCTCGCAGACCGCGGCGTCGTCGGGCTCACGGCCTACGCCTGGGTGAAGAACTCGATCTACGGCGAGGTCGGATGGTATCGATCCGCGCCGCAGGGATTTTCAGTCAATGGCTCTGCCGGACCGCTCGACAGCACGGCTGGCGGCGTTCTGAGTGGAGCTGCGCCGTACTGGCGGGTTGCAGACGAGCAGAGGTGGGGCAAGCACAGTCTCGCGGTGGGTGTGTACGGGATGACGGGACGAATCACCGGCGCGGACCAACCGGTGGGCTCACCAACGGACCGGTTTCGCGACGCGGCCGTGGATGTCCAGTATCAATTCATCGACGACACTCACATCGTGTCGATACAGTCGACGTACATCGACGAGCATCAGACCGCCGACGCAAGCGTCCCGCTCGGCCTTGCGGCCAACGCCTCCAATACGCTGTCGACCTTCAGAATCGGCGGCAGCTATTACTTCCGGCGTCGGTATGGCGGCGCACTTGGTGCGTTCTCGAGCAGCGGCAGCTCCGACACGCTGCTGTACCCGGCCGCTCCCACGTTTGGGTTCGCGAACAACAGCCCGAACAGCAATGGATGGATCGGCGAGTTCGATTACGTGCCCTGGCAGAACGTGAAGATGCTGCTCCAGTACGTCAGGTACGCACAAGTTCAACGGCGCGGGCGCGGACTACGACGGCGAGGGCAGAAACGCCAGGGACAACAACACACTCTACGTGCTCGGATGGTTGGCCTTCTAGCCGGTGTGGGCCCACGCGGCAGGTGCGGGCGGGACCGTCGTCTAGGGAAGCGGAGATCGCATATGAAACTCGTCTCGATCGCCTGGATCCTCGTCGTGATACTTCTCTGCACCGGCCCCTCGCTGTGGGCACAACAGAAGGACGCCCGCAGGCTCGCCGCCGAGGTCTGCGCATCGTGCCACGGGCCAACGGGCATCAGTGTCTCTCCGGCATTCCCGCGGCTCGCCGGGCAGAGGCCGGAGTACCTCGCAGCGCAGCTGAAAGCCTTTCGGGACCGCAGCCGCGGTGATCCGATGGCGCAGGCGTTCATGTGGGGCATGGCTTCGCAGTTGAGCGACGACATGATCGCCGGGCTCGCGGCGTACTACGCCGCGCAAAAGTCCCTGAAGGCGACGGCAGCGGACACCAAGCTCGTGCGCGAGGGACAGATTATCTTCGCCCAGGGGATTCCGATCGCGAACGTCGCGCCCTGCCAGACCTGCCACGGACAACAAGCCGAAGGGAACGCCGCCATTCCTCGGCTGGCCGGCCAGCACGCGGAGTACATGGTGAAACAACTGGTGCTGTTCAAGAGCGAGCTGCGCGCCGGGGCAAGTGCACCCATCATGCACGGTGTCAGCAACGGGATGACCTTAAGTCAAATGGAGGCCGCCGCGGCGTACGCCGCATCACGCTAGCCTCGTGATCTGTCCTCGCTGAACGAGGACCAGATCGCGGAGCGCGGCGCCCGGATGGCAAGGCGCGACGACCGAGAATACCGGGGTATTTGACGGAGGAGCAACGTAGCCAGCCGGGATGCCCGGCCTGCGAGCGGGTCCTTGATCAGCGAGGACAGACCTAAGCCGCGCGGGACCACAACGTGCCTGATTGCGTGCCTCGCGGCGATCGCGATCGCGACTGCAGCCGAGACACCGCCCGTTCCATATCCCGATGGATTCCGATCGTGGATTATCGTGAAGTCGCTGGTCGTCGGCCCAGCCCACGAATCGTTTCCCAACCGCGGCGGACTCCATCACTACTACGCGAACGAGAAGGCCATCGCCGGATATCGCACCGGGACCTTCCCCGACGGCGCAATCGTGGTAGACGAAGCCGTGTTCACGAAGGAGGGCGAGGGACAGGCGACGGGTCTGCTGCTCGAGGGCGAGCGCCGCTTCCTCGACGTCATGGTCAAGGACGCGCAGCGCTACAACAGCACGGGCGGATGGGGCTACGACCACTTCGACCGGAACGACAAGACCAGTCGGCTCACGGATGCCGAGCGGGGGACGTGCGCCGCCTGTCACGCGAAGGCGCCGGCGGACCGCGTGTTCAGTCACATCAGACCGTGAGGCTCGAACCGCTCGATAAGCGGTATCATCCCCACGCGTGACCCTCAGGCCCGCGCTCACCGCCACCGCGCTGCTCGTGTCCCTCGCGGTGGTCTCCCACGCGCAGGGCCCGCCACGGAAGCCCATTCAGGCGTCCGACGGTGGTCCGGGTCCAGGCGCCGCGCCGGACGCCAAGGATCCCTTGAACGCGGGGGCGGATCTCTCCCCCAAGACACCGGTGCGTGCGCTAACGCCAGCGCAGGAGGCCAAGCGTCTATTGCTCCCGCGCGGATATCGGATGGAGGCCGTGCTCTCCGAGCCGCTCATCGAAGATCCCGCGCAAGTCGCCTTCGACGGCAACGGCCGCATGTTCGTGCTCGAGCTGCGTGGCTATGAGCAGACGCCGGAAGGCATCGACCTGATCCCGCCGCTCGGGCGCATCTCGCTGCACGAAGACCGCGACAACGACGGCGTCTTCGAGCGTCATGCGGTGTTCGTCGACAAGCTGGTGTTCCCGCGCTTCGTGCTGCCGTTCGGCGCCAACGCGATCCTGACGATGGAGACCAACGCGGACGACGTGTGGAAATACACCGACACCAACGGCGACGGGGCGGCCGACAAGAAGGATCTGTTCGCAACAAGTTTCGGCCGTGCGGGCAACATGGAATCGCAGCAGTCCAGCCTCTTCTGGGCGATGGACAACTGGATGTACAGCACGGTCAACGCGTTCAGAGTGCGATGGACGCCGAACGGCCTCCTGCGCGAGCCCACCGGACCCAACAGCGGGCAATGGGGCGTTACGCAGGATGACGATGGGAAGGTCTGGTTCCAGGGCGGCGCCATCGGGCTGCCCGGATACTTCCAGTTCCCGGTGCACTACGGAAACTTCGCGCCGCCGGATCAGTTCGAGCCGGATCTGGACGTCGTGTGGGGCGCGCCGATCGGCATCGGCGACATCCAGGCCGGACTGCCAGGCACGCGCATGCCGGACGGCTCCTTGATCTACGCCACGGCCGCCGCGGGCAATGAGATCTATCGTGGCGATCGACTTCCTAAAGACTTGAGCGGCGACTACCTCCACGGCGAGGTCGTCGCCCGCATCGTCCGGCGACTGAGGCCGGTGAAGACGGACGGCCTGACGCAGCTTCGGAACGTCTACCCCAAGTCCGAGTTCATCCGGTCGATGGATCCGCTGTTCCGTCCAGCAGACGTGACGACCGGACCGGACGGCACGCTGTACATCGCCGACATGTATCGCGGCATGATCGAGGGTGCGGAGTGGGCCAAGGAAGGCACGTACCTTCGGCAGAAGATCAAGCAGTACCAACTGGACAAGATCCTGCGACACGGTCGCGTCTGGCGTCTGTCGTACGACGGCATCGCGCGCGATCGCACGCGCCCGCGGATGCTCGACGAAACGCCTGCGCAGCTCGTCGCGCATCTGTCGCATCCGAACGGATGGTGGCGCGATACGGCGCAGCAGCTGATCGTTCTCAAACAGGACCGGTCCGTCACGCCTGCCTTGCAGACCGTCGTGCGGACATCCAGCAGTCTGGTCGCACGCTTTCACGCGCTCTGGACGCTCGAAGGCCTGGGAACGCTCGACGCGGCGCTCACGCGGGAGGTGCTGCGCGATCCGAGCCCGCGTCTGCGGATCCAGGCGGTGCGCGCGAGCGAGACGCTGTACAAGGCTGGCGACCGATCCTTCGCGGAGGACTACCGCGCGCTGTCGAACGATCCGGATCCCGACGTCGCGATCCAGGCGATGTTGACGATGAACGTCCTGAAGGTGCCGGACACGCCGACGCTCGTGAAGGCGCTGATAGAGAAACGCCAATCGCGCGGCGTGCGGTTCGTCGGCGAGAGGATTCTCGCCAATGCCGCGGCGGTCGAGCGCGCGGCCGCGCGCAGTGGTTCGCTGACGCCGGAAGAGCAGAGCAGTCTGGAGCGCGGCGCCACCATCTATGCGGAGCTGTGTTTCACCTGCCACGGCCCCGATGGGCGTGGGACGCCTACGCCGGGTGGGGTGGGTTCCACGCTCGCCCCCTCGCTCGCCGGATCGCCGCGCGTGAACGGCCACCGCAACTATGTCATCGAGTCCGTCATGCACGGGCTCTCCGGTCCAATCGACGGCAGGACCTACCCGCAGGTCATGGTGCCGATGGGCTCGAACAACGATCGATGGATCGCCGACGTCGCGTCGTTCGTGCGCAACAGTTTTGGAAACAGCGGCGCGCTGGCGTCAACCGCGGATGTCGCGAGAGTACGAGCCGCCACCGGCTCGAGAGGCCAGTGGACGGTTGCGGAGCTGGAGGCGTCGCTGCCACATGCACTCGTCCCCGACTCGACATGGAAAGTGACCGCCAGCCACGACGCGCGCCCGGCCCCACAGGCCAACGCCGACGGTGGCTACAACTATCTGAGCAACGCCGCAGGCGCGCTGACCTTTCTGGGCTGGACGACAGGGACGTCGCAACAGGCAGGCATGTGGTTTCAGATCGAACTGCCGGCCCCGGCGATGCTGACCGAGCTCCAGTTCACGTCTTCGAGGACTGGTGACGACGGCGTCGCCAGCGGTTGGACCTTTCCGCGGCGCTATCAGGTTCAGGTTTCTACCGATGGTGCGACGTGGGGCGGGCCGGTTGCCGAAGGAGAGGGACGTCCGGGTACGACCATCGTCACCTTTGCGCCGGTCAGAGTAAAGTTCGTGCGAATCACGCAGACGGCTGCCGTCGAGAACGGGCCGCCGTGGTCGATGCGGCACGTGCGTCTCTACGAGGCGCCGGCCAATCCGGGAGGACCGAAGTGACGCGAACCCACAAGTGAACATCGTCCGCGCGCTGTTCCTCGCGCTCGCCGCGCTTGCGGTTGTCTACGTGCTGCAGTGGGGGGCCGCGCTCCACCGATCCCGGTCGCTCTCGCGCACCGCGGCAGAGCGTGCGGCTGCGCCTGGACTGATTCACATCATCATCGGATTCGCGACGAACTTCTTCGACACGCTCGGCATCGGTTCGTTCGCGACAACAACGACCACCTACAAGCTTCTGGGGCTCGTGCCGGACGAACGGATTCCAGGGACGATGCTCGTCGGCCACACGCTGCCGGTGGCCGTGCAGGCCTTTGCGTTCATCAGCATTGTGTTGGTCGATCGGACGCTGCTTGTCTCCCTGATCGTCGCCATGATGGCTGGCGGATGGTTCGGCGCGGGAGCTTGTGTCGCGCCTCCCGAGGCGTGTCATCCAGCTGGGAATGGCGACGGCGTTGTTGCTCGCCGGGCTGTTCATGACGATGGGGTTGCTGCGACTCTATCCAACCGGTGGACAGGCGCTGGGGCTCGCACCGGTGCCCTTCGTGTTCGCTGTGATTGCGAACTTCGTGTTGGGCGCGCTCGTGACACTCGGGATCGGCAGCTATGGACCGAGCCTGGTGCTCTTCAGCATGCTCGGGATGGACCCCCGCGCTGCCTTTCCAATCATGATGGGATCAGGTGGGATTCATGGGGATGGTGGCGGCGATGCGGTTCGTGCGCAGCGGGCGCTATGACGCTCGGGCGGCAATCGGACTGACCGTCGGCGGCATCCCCGGAGTGCTCATGGCCGTGTGGCTCGTGAAATCGCTGCCACTCGATGTCGTTCGGTGGGGGGTGATTGCGGTCGTGCTCTACACGGCACTGACGCTCATTCGATCCGCGTCCGACGATCGTCGCGTGCCCGCGGCGGCGCGTGCCAGCAGGCCGGCGAGCCTGTGAAATACCGCCATCGCGTCCTCGGACTCCTGATCCTGCTCTTCGCGATTACCTACATCGACCGGGTCTGTATTTCCGTGGCGGGCCCTCGCATACAGGAGGACTTGCACATCGATCCCGTCGGTTGGGGCTGGGTGACCGCGATGTTCACGTTGGCCTACTGCCTGTTCGAGATTCCCACCGGCGGGTTGGGCGATCGTATTGGCCCGCGCCGGGTGCTCACCCGAGTGGTGCTGTGGTGGTCAGCCTTCACGTCGCTGACCGGGATGATGTCGAACTACTACCTGCTCCTGTTGACCAGATTCGCCTTCGGCGCCGGAGAAGCGGGCGCGTTTCCGAACGCATCCATTGTCGTCTCTCGATGGTTTCCAGCGACCCAACGCGCGAGCATCTCCGGGGTGATGCTGATGGCGAGCCAGATTGGCGGCGCCATCGCACCGCTGGTGGTCGTGCCGATCCAGATCCGCTATGGATGGCGCGCCTCCTTCTACGTGTTCGGCGTGGTAGGCGCGATCTGGGCCGCTGTGTGGTACTTCTGGTTCCGCGACTCGCCGGCAGAGAAAGCAGGGGTGGGCCGCGCCGAACTCGCAGAGACCGCGAGCCTCCCCGACGCGCCGACGCACGGTTTTCCCTGGCGAATAGCGTTTGCCTCCGAGAGCGTGCTGGCAATGATGGGGACGGCTTTCTGCTACGTTTACGTCTACACCTTCTTCCAGACGTGGTTTCACACGTTTCTGGTCAGGGGACGCGGATTCAGCGAAGGCGGCCTGGCCCTGTCGGCGCTGCCGTACGCCGTGGCGGCGTGCGCCAACCTCGCGGGTGGAGCGACCAGCGATGCCCTGGTTCGGCGCCTTGGTCCAAAGTGGGGCCGGCGTTCCATCGGTATCGCCGGACTCGGCGGTGCGTGCCTGTTCACCCTCGCGGCGATGGTCGCCAGGCAGCAACTCCTCACCGTCATTCTGCTCTCGCTCGTCTATGGAGCCATCACGTTCCAGCAGGCGGGAGTCTTCGGTGTGTGCCTGGACATCGGACGAAAGCACGCGGGGGCGATGGTTGGGCTGATGAACACATCGGCGCAGGTCGGAGGCCTTCTCTCTTCCATCGCGTACCGGCTACATCGTCCAAGGGTTCGGCAGCTACAACGCGCCTTTTGTGCCAATGGCGGCGTTCTTGTGCATCGGCGCGCTCCTCTGGCTCAAGATCGACGCGTCGACAGAGCTGCGCACGGAGGCAGTCGTTGCCCACGTGTCAGTGGGTGTATGACGAGTGCCTATAGCTTTCGCAAGTACGCCAGGACCGCCGCGCGCTCTAGGGGAGTGGCTTGAGCAGTACGCCTTCGATGACGCTGAAAGTCGCGGCGTTGGCGCGGATGCCGATGGCAAGGGTCAGGACCGCGACGCTGGTGAAGCCCGGCATCCTCAAGAGCCCTGCGCTTTTGGTCGACGGTTGGTTCCAACGTCGACCTTGCCGGTGATGACGGCGCCCTCGGCAACGACGAGGCGTGGCGAGCGGATGTCACCCGTCACGGAGCCAGTCGGGTGCACATCGATCCTCTCCGTGGCCGTGACGCTTCCATTCACCGCGCCGCTGATCACGATCGATCGGGCGACGAGGTTTGCCCTGATCGCCGCACCGGCGCCGATGATCAGCCCGTGGTCGCCGACCGTGATCTCGCCGTCCACCTTGCCGTCAATTCTGAGATCCTGTGCGCTCGTAATCTTGCCTTCGATGACGACACCTTGCCCGATCCAGGCGGTCACGCGCCGCTCGTCGGACGAAGACTTGGACATAGACGCGGGGGGCGTCTGCTCTCGATCGCGCATGGTGTCTGCGGTTGCCATAAGATCCCTCGATACGGGTTTCAGGAACGATCAGGCCGTCTGATCTTCGCATGCCGACGCCATCAGTCAAGCTCCCAGATGTGCAACGGCCCACGCCGCAAGAACCTCCACCGGATCCTCACCGGATTCCAACGTCCGCACGGTCGCGTTCGGAACACCGCGATACGATTTCTAATGCAGCGTCCGCCGGCCGGCTCGCCGCCCGGCGTAACGGGGTTGAGCAGCAGCACAGGGTGCGGGGCCGCCGCGCGCGCCACGTCCGGCAAATCGAATTCCCGCAGGATGCCGTACGCGTAGATGCCGAACGGCTGGGTGTAGCGTTCGGCGACGGCGAGTGAGCGGTAGTCCGTGACGGTCTGGCGCAGCGCGACGCCGCGGATCCGCGCGTCGAGTGCGGCGGCATAGAGCGCGATCACCCCGTGCGGCCCGTCGCCCACGAGCGACACGGCGCCGCCGACGTCTGGACGCGACCGCAAGATAGTCCAGCGCCCGCAGCGTGTCGTAGACCTGACCGCCGAGGAGCGGCTTGCCCAGCATCAACGTGAACCACGTCAGGTAGGCCTCGTCGGTGATGCGATCGGGAAAGTAGAAGCGTCCCCGCTGCGGATAGGCGATGGCGCAGTCGCCGCGCCCGCGGACGTCGATGACCGCAACGCGGCATCCGCCCTTGCGCGCACAGCCGTTCGGCAAACGCGTCCTCCGCGACGGAGCTCCACGCCGCTGCCTCGCCCACATACAAGCACCGTAGGCGTGGAAGGTCCGGCGTTGTCCGGCGTCAGCAGCCAGCCCGGCGTGCGAATCTCCCGATCGCTCGTGAACTCGAACTGTTCCGCCCGATATCCCGGCTTGCGGATCGTGGCGAGCACGCGCGCCGCCGGCGCTGCGCCGTCGCGACGTCCTCGATGCCGAGCACGCGCGAACGCGTGTGCGCACGTCGTCTGCCTGGAGCGACGCCGGCGTCTGGACCGTTTCGGCCATCTGTCGCGTCAGCGACAAGCGCGGTTTCGCCGCCAAACGATGTCGTGACGAAGCCGGTCGGCGTCACGAACAGCGTCGCGTCCGACTCCACGGCCTGAGACGTCTCGCTGTCGTCCGCGTCCTTCATCTCGAACCAGCGGTTGAACCATGCGTACGTCGCCCGGCGCATCTCGTAGACGTATCCGTGCGACACGGTCGTGGCTTGAAGCGACACGCGGTCGCCGGCGCCAAGGAGTCCGTACGCGCGCTTGTATTCGTCGATGAGATCGAGCGAACCGGTCACGTATTCCGGCGAATAGGTGTGACCGGCGTCGTGGAGCGTGATCGTGACGAGCAGCGGCTTCGGCGCGAAGGCATAGAGCAGATCGGCCCGATCGATGCCGCGCGCGAGCGCCGGCACGATGTTCTGCTCGGCATCGTCCGCCGATCCGGGCGGCTCGACGTCCGCCTGCGCGAGGTTCTCGGTGTTGCCCTCGGAGACCACGGCGACGCGGATCCGGCTGTCGAGCGCCGCGAGAAACTGCGTCATGGTCGCGCCGCCGGACTGGCCGCAACAGCCGATCCGCTCGGGATCGACCTCCGCGCGTGTCAGCAGGTAGTCGATCCCGCGGATGCCGTCCCACGCGCGGAAGAGACCGAAGTTCGCGCCGAGCAGGATCAGACGGCGTCCGGCGTACTCATGTTCGCCCGTTCCACCGCCGGCGATCGCAGACTGGCCGGGCTGGCTCCCGGGTACTCGATGCGTTCACCCTGCCCGAACGGGTCGTACGCGAGGACGACGTAGCCCTTGCGCGCCAGATTCGTGAAGAGCTTCTGGTAGCTGGGCCACGCCTTGCCGTTCACCGAATGCCCCAGCGGTCCCAGAATCGCGGGGCGGCGGCCCGTTCGCGCGGGCACGTAGAGATTCGCCGTGACGTAGAGGCGCGGCCGGCTCTCGAACGTCAGCTTCTCGATTCGATAGCCGGGCCGCTCGACGATGCCGGTCACGCGCGCGTTGAGAGGAGTCCGCTCGAGCGGTCCTCCGAGCATCTTCCAGAGCTCCTCGACGACCGTGCGCTGCCGGTCGAGGACTTGCTGCCGGGTCGAGATCGCGCTGACGATTCGCTTGCGGCGTTCGCGCGCATCGTTCGCGAGACGGACGAGGTATCGCTCGAGATCGCGGGAATAGTCCGGCAGGCCCGCGGCGTCGACGTTGAGCTCCACGCCCGGCGCACCCGAGGGACGGGTTCCGGCCGCCGACTGCGCGAGAAGATCGACAGACGGGCCGAGACCCGCCGCGGCGGCAAGGGTTCCGGTGGCTTCGAGGAATGTGCGGCGCGTGTACGGCATCAGGTCTCCTCCCGGCGCATGTTAGTTCACCAGGCAGGAGGACGGGCGCGGCATCGACTGGGTTACGCGTCCGTCGCTGAGACACGCCGACACACCGGCGACGATCGACGTCGTGCTAGTGAACGGCGATCCGAAGCCGGACCGCCCCGGTCGTCTTCTCGGTGTCGAACTGCACTTCCTCGATTAGCGCGCGGCCGAGCCCGTGTAGCATTCCGCCTTCGATCGTTCGGCGTAACGATTCGGGATTGATCACCGGGCCACAGTCGTGCGCGCAGACGAGCCGCTTCGCCCACACGTGCCCCGAGCGCCGGTCCACCTCGACCTCGGCGATCTCGGCGACGACGGTCTGGTTGCGGAACGCGTAGGCGATGCCGTGCCCGGTGAGGATGTCTCCGGTGCCGGCGCGCTTTGGCGACGGCCGCGAATCCCAGCCGAACGCTGACGCCGCAGCCTTGATCACGGCAATCGACCGCGCGCGTTTGAATCCGCTGTCGTCCGTGGTATCTGCTGTCAGCATGCGCAGGCGGAACTCGACGGGATCCGCGTGTGCGGCAGCCGCGAGCTCGTCGATGAACGATTCGGGCGAAGGTGATCTGCGACGCCGTTGATGAGCACGGAGCACGCGCCGCATTGTCCGAGCCCGCAGCCGAATCGTGGTCCCTGGAGGTTGAGATCGTTGCGCAGCACGTAGAGCAAGGGCGTCGACGGCTCGACGTCCACGCTATGCGCGCGGCCGTTGACCTTCAATTTGATCGCGCTCATGCCGCGATCTTAACTCTCGTTCGGCCAGGGTAACTTAGTGATTTAGTGATTGAGTGATTCAGTGATTGAGTGATTGAGTGATTTGGCAATTCTTGAAGATCACCAAATCACTCGATCTCCAAATCACCAAATCATCACGGTCCGCCCGCTGCGTCGCGAGATTCTGCCATGGCTGGACCGCTATCCTGGACGGGTGGAGAAGTAGACTTGGCGTATTGGGAGGACACAGGTGCAACTGCATACGTATCTGAACTACGGCGGCAACTGCGAAGAGGCCTTCAAGTTCTACGAGAAGCACCTCGACGGAAAAATCACGATGCTGATGCGCCACGGCGACCAGCCTGGGAACGTCGACGTCTCGCCCGAGTGGAAGCGGACCGTCCTGCACGCCCGAATGAACATCGGGGGCACCGAGCTCCTGGGCGCCGACATTCCGCCGGATCGCTTTCAGCCGATCCGCAGCGCGTACCTGTCTCTTACTCTCGGCAGTGATCAGGAAGCTGACCGGGTCTATGCGCTGCTGTCGGACGGCGGTCAGATTTTCATGCCGATGGAGGAGACGTTCTTCGCGTCACGTTTCGCAATGCTGCGCGACAGGTTCGGGACGTCGTGGATGCTGTTGCATCCGAAGCCGATGACCGGGTGATGGTCAAGCTGATCGGGCTTGCGTTTTCAGTCGAACCGTCGCCAGAATCGCCATGGAGGTAGACGCCGTGATGAGACGCGAATCTCTAGTCGTGGTCCTGGTGACAGCGTGGGCGTTCGCGATCGTGTGGCCGAGTGCCGCGGCGCAGACCGTGCCGCCCGAGTTGGGGCAGGGCTGGGGCCGGGTTCACGCTGACGTCGCGTCAGCTGCTCCAGCTCGCGGACGCGACACCAGCGGACAAGTTCGGGTGGCGGCCCGGACCCGGCGTGCGATCAATCGAGCGAGGTGTACATGCATCTCGCGGCGGGCAACCTGTGGCTGCTCCAACAGGCCGGCACTACGCCGCCGGAGCTCGAGAAGCTGCCCAAGGATCCCGAGAAGAGCGTCAGCGCGAAGGCCGATGTGATCGCGTGGCTGCGAACGTCGCAGGAGGCGGTGCAGAAGGCGTATCAGTCGGCTGACCGTCAGAAGCACGTGCAGTTCTTCGGCAAGGACGCCATCGCCGACGGCGTGTTCCTCCGCGATCCTCCTGCACAACAACGAGCACATGGGCCAGTCGATCGCGTACGCGCGGATGAACGGCATCGTGCCGCCATGGTCGAAGTGACGGAGCGTGGCCTGACGTACCTACGCGCCTGTGCTGAGCACCACCCGAAAGCGTGCCTGCCCGCTCATCATCCGGTCGTACACCTTGGCCGCCTGCTCGAGCGGGAAGACCTCGTTCATTGACCGGACGCCCGTCATCGCGCTGAAACGCAGCGTGTCCTGGGAATCGATGGACCGACCCGATGGCCTGCCGGCGATCGATTGGCGGCCGCCCATGAGCAACCCCGCAGGTACTGGAGCGGATCGGCCGGCGCGCCGACCACGATCATCGTGCCGCCAGTCGCCAGACCGCCAAGGCGGCCATCGCGCGGCTGTGCCGGAGCGGATTGAACGTCGTGATGCCGGCACACATCAGCGGGCCGGTCTCCAGGGGCGACAGCTCGTCGGGAACGAGCGCGAGCGCCTCGGCGGGAACGACGGTGAACTCCGCATAGCCACCGTCGTAGGTGACGCCGCACCTGGGCGGCTACGCGGCACGTGAGGAAATTGCCGCGCCGACATGAGTCACAATAACCGCAGTGTCCGCCATGCCACCCGACGCCGACGATTTCGTGACCGGGCACGCGCGGATACTGAATGCCGGGGGAGGTGCCTTCCTTCGTATAGACGTCGCTGTGGCAGATGCCGCACGCCTCGATCCTGATCCTCACAGTTCCGGGGCCGGGCCCCGGGATGGCGCGCTCCACGAGCTCCAACGGACCCTTCGGCCTCGAGACCTGCACGCACCGCATCGTCGCCATTCCTCCATTCTCGCTCATCGATGCCAATCGCGGGGTCGATCTGCGCATTCCGTAGCGAGGTTCCATCCATGGCCAGGTCGAAGCGTCCGACGGAACGCAGCATCCCCGACACGATGAACGCTGCCGCCATCGATCGGTTCGGGCCGCCGTCGGTGCTGAGGCTGCATCGACTCCCTGTTCCTCACCCGGACCCGACTGAAGTCCTCATCGCCATCGACACCGCCGGTGTCGGCAGTTGGGATGCCTCGATTCGTGACGGCTCCTGGCGGCCGCCCGGACGTCCGAAGTTCCCGCTCATCCCCGGGACTGACGGCGCAGGGACGGTCGTCGCCAGAGGTTCGCGCGTGACACGCTTGCGAATTGGCGATCGGGTGTACGCCTATGAGTTCGGCAACCCTCACGGCGGGTTCTATGCGGAGTTCGCGGTGGCCCAAGCGGACCACACAGGGCACGTACCGACATCGCTGAACTTGCGCGCAGCGGGCGCTGTCGCGACCACCGGGCTGACCGCGCTTCAAGGCATCAGAGCCCTGCAGCTTCGGCGTGGTCAGACGGTCTTGATCCTTGGCGCCTCCGGGAGCTGTCGGCACGATCGCCGTGCAGTTCGCCGCGCAGCGCGGCGCGCGAGTGATCGGGACAGCGTCCGGTCGCGCCGCGGAACGACTCGTCCGCCGTCTCGGCGCGACCGACGTCGTCGATGTGCGAGGCGAGCGGGGCGTCGCGCATCTCCGGAACATTGCCGCTGATGGATTGGATGCCGTGTTCGCGCTTGCGGGCGGCAAGGCTCTCGAAGCGTGCCTGGATCTCGTGCGGCGGGGAGGACGGCTGGTGTATCCCAACGGCATCGAGCCGGAACCTCGACGCCGTTCGAGCGTGCGCCTCCATCGATACGATGCCGTGGCCAGTCCCAAGGCATTCGGCCTCTTGACTCGCGCGATCGACAAGGGCCACGTGCGCGTGCCGATCGCGGCAACGTATCCGCTGGGCGAGGCAGCGCGTGCGCATCAGCGCCTCGCTCGAGGCGCCATCCTCGGACGCCTGGCGCTGAGAATCGGGCGGTGATACGGGACGCCGAGGTCCTGATCGTCGGAGCGGGCCCGACCGGTCTGGTGTTGGCGCTGTGGCTGACGCGACTGGGCGTTCGCGTCCGGATCGTCGACAAGACGGCGCAGCCCGGGCACGACGTCGCGCGCACTGGCCGTGCAGGCCCGCACGCTCGAGTTCTATCGTCAGATCGGACTGGCCGACGACGTCGTCGCGCGCGGCCGGCGAATGGCCGCGCAATCTGTGGGTGGCCGGCCGCCGCGTGGCGCGCGCGGTGTTCGGCGACATGGGCACGGGCATCAGCCCGTACCCCTACGTCGTTCATCTTTCCGCAGGACGAGCACGAGCGGCTGCTGATCGATCGGCTTGAGCGACGCCGGCGTCAAGGTCGAGCGCGAGACCGAATTCCTCGGATTCGAGGAGACGCGGATCGAGTCGTCGCGCGGCTCAGACGCGCCGGAGCGGCGGCGACGGATTCGTGTGAGGCCGCGTTCGTCGCCGGCTGCGACGGCGCTCACTCGGTGTCCGTGCAGGCGCTCGGCGATCGGATTTCCCGGCGGCACGTACGAGCATCTCTTCTACGTCGCCGACGTCGAGGCGCACGGCCCGGCCGATGAACGGCGAGCTGCACGTCGCGCTCGACACGAGCGACTTTCTCGCCGTCTTCCCGCTGAAAGAGGATGGACGCGCGCGCCTCGTCGGAACCGTGCGCACGGACGCCGAGCATCGCTACGAGAACCTGACCTGGGACGACGTCAGCACGCGCGTCATCGAGTGGATGCGCATCGACGTCGAGCGCGTGAACTGGTTCTCGACGTACCACGTGCACCATCGGGTCGCCGACCGCTTCCGACAGGGACGCGCGTTCCTGCTCGGCGACGCGGCGCACATCCACAGTCCGGTCGGCGGGCAGGGGATGAACACCGGCATCGGCGACGCGGTGAACCTGGCCTGGAAGCTGGCCGCCGTTCTGCGCGGGCGAGCGCGACGCGTCAATCCTCGACACCTACGAGCCGGAGCGCATCGCCTTCGCACGACGCCTGGTCGCGACGACGGATCGGGCGTTCACCGGCGTCACGAGCGGCAGCGCGATCGCC
Source organism: Candidatus Eiseniibacteriota bacterium (assembly GCA_963724515.1). Lineage (GTDB taxonomy): Bacteria > Eisenbacteria > RBG-16-71-46 > SZUA-252 > SZUA-252 > WS-7. Next base: position 216,792 of record CAVRUU010000002.1, read on the forward strand.
CGGCGAGTGCGATTGCACATCGTGCCGGCGTGTTGCCGCGATTTTCAGGATTCGCGGCTCCGCGACGCTTGATGTTTCGGACCGTCTCCCAGACGGCGATCCACTACCGGGAGAGCAGCTGAGCGAAGGCCGCGCCGGCGCGTCCACGGCGGCGACCGGCTGCCGTGGGTACGTCGGACACGCGGACGGCGCCGACAACTTCGCGCCGCTGACGTCACTCGACTGGCAGGTCCACGTCTACGGGCGCGCTCCCGGAGATTCGTGCGGCCTGCAACGAACGCGCAATCTCGCTGCACGTCTTTCCGTGGACGGTGGCGTGCGGCCATGCCGGCTTCAGGCGCGACGCTGTCTATCTCGTCCGACCTGACGGCTATGTCGGTCTCGCGGATCCGGAAGCGACGCCTGAGACGCTGACGTCGTACCTCGATGCCCGGAACCTGATACCGGTCGCGTAACCCCCACCACCGCATCAGAGACCGAGCCGCTCGAAGTTCGCCCGGATGGCTTCGTAACACTCGCACGACGCGGCCTCGAGGCGAATGCGTTTCAGAACCCGAATGCGTCCATACCGGCTCGTGATCAAACCCTGTCGCTGAAGCTCCTTCAATACGACGGTGACGGTGGGACGACGGACGCCGAGCATGACCGAGAGAAACTCCTGCTTGAGATAAAACTCGTCGCCCTCCACGCGGTCGTGTGTCTGAAGCAGCCACCGGCAACAGCGTTTCGTCACATCGTGCAGGGCATTGCACGCAGTGCACTGCATGATTTGTAGCAGGTTCGCCTGCGCATACAAGCCAACCACGTCGCGGAACGGCCCCGGTGCCGCCGTCTCTTTCACGGACCGCGCCGCGGCCAGCACCGGGAGCGAACCATCGGGGACCTGCTGGAACGTGCGGCCGACGGCGGAGCGGTCGCCGAGGAAGACGCCGATCCCGAGCATGCCCTCGTTGCCCACTGTTGCGACCTCGACGAGGGCGCCATCCTGCATCTGATTGGTGACCGAGAACACGCCACCATTGGGAAAGTAGACGTCGGTGATGCGCGTCCCGTGGGCCTGGAGCGTGTCGCCGACGGCGACGGTCCTCATCCGAAGATGTTTCAGAAGCCGGTGCGTAGTCGGCGACCGGCAGCGCAGCGAGGAGCCGGTTGTGCAGCGGTGTGCCGTCCGGCAGGGAGCGATTCGATCCCGTCGTGAGCTTGCCCATGGCCGTCTCCTCTGAATCAACCCGACCTCATGCGGTCGGGCGCTTCGATGAGACTGGAGGGGCGCAGGACCTGCGTGCACAGCTCAGAAAAGCAGAACCCCAAGCAGCGTATCATGCCGCCTGCAGCTGGGAGGCGAACTGTACGGTCGTGAGGCAAATGTACGGTTGTGAGGCAGAATGTACGGTAGACTGCATTTGCCCGCCAGACTGGTGCCGCGCCATCCGCGACGTCGCCTCAGCCTCCGAGCCAGCGGCAGCTTCGAGCAGCCGCGCAGGAGCGTGACGATGTCGACCCTCTTTTCCGCGGAACATTTAGCCTGTATTCGCGACGACGCCCGTCGCCTGGCCGTGCGAGCGGGCGATCAAGAGGACTACCTCGAAGGACTGTCGCGCGCGGCGGACACAGACGTCCGCGACGCGGAAACGGCGCTGGCGCGGGCGATCGACGGCCCGGGGATCGACGCGTTCCAGCTGCGGGGCTTGTCGTCCATCCAGTTGAAGCGCGCCGCCGAGCGTGCCGCGGACGTCAGGCACGCGTGCGTCACGGCTCGCGAGCAGGAGGTCGCCGCGCGACGCCTGGTCGTTCGACTCGAAGCTGAGACGGGAGACGACTTCTATCCCGACGAACGCCCGCGGCCTGCCGCTGTCCTCGTCGTCGACGACTCCGCCGACGTCCGCGAGGTGGTCGCGGAGGTCCTGCGCCAGGCCGGGTTCGTCGTGAGAATCGCCGCGAACGGGCTGGAGGCGCTGCTCGCCGCCTATGAGATGCATCCGAACGTGATCCTGATGGACCTGACGATGCCCGTGCTCGACGGCATCGCGGCGACGCGCCTCATAAAAGCCACAGAGGCGATCCGCCACGCCCACGTCATTGCCCACACGGGCAATCCGTCGTTTCCGGACGCGTTGGTTCAGCGATTGTTTGACGCCGTATTGATGAAGCCGACTACGCCCGATATCGTCCTTGCGGCTGTCCGAAACGTTGCGAGCCTTTAGACGCGAATCCGCCGGTCCACCGCGGAGAAGTCGCGCCGTGTCATACTAGTGAAACAAATCCTATGTGACGCCGCCTCAGAGCCCCTCATGTCGGGCGAATGATGATGGCCCCGATCTGAGGTGAGCTGCATGACTGTCCATCTGGTGAACCCGAGCCATCTGTCCTTCGGCGTCGGCGTCATCACCCCTCGCTGGTTGTTCGTCCTCGCCGCGGCAACGCCGGCTGCCTATGGCCAGCCGAAGATTACCGACGAAACCCTGGAACCCTTCGACGTCTCGGGCGTCCAGCAGGGCGACGTGGTCGGCATCGGGATCCACACGGGCAACGCGCTTCGAGGCTACGAGATCGGCAGTGACGTGAGGGCGCGTGGCGCGACGGTCGTGTTCGGCGGGATACACGCCACCCTGTATCCCGACGAGTCGCGGGAGCTCGGTGGTGCCCACGCGGTCGTTCGCGGCGACGGAGACGTGGTGTGGCCCATCGTGCTCGAGCACATCGGCCGGAACGCGCTGCAGCCGACGTACGAGGGCGGACGCGTCGACGCCGATCGCTTCGTGCCGGCCCGCTGGGACCTGCTGCCTGAGGGCCGCTACATGTGGGGCTCCGTGCAGACGGTTCGCGGATGCCCGAAGCATTGCTCCTTCTGCTCGGTCTGGCGGACTGACGGTCAGAAGCCCCGGCAGCGGGGCGTCGACAGTGTGGTCGCCGAGATCCTCGAACTCCGCCGGCGCGGGTTTCGGTTCGTGGCCCTGGCGGACGACAATTTCTATCCGGTCACGGTTGCGGACCTGGCCATGGCGGAGCGTCAGGGCAACGCCGCCCGGATCGAACAGCTCAAGACGCTTCGGGCGGAGCGGTTCGAGCTGATGGCGCGGCTCGCGCAGCTGCCGGCGGACATGGTGTTTTTCACGCAGATCACCATGGAGGCTGCGGAAGACGAGGCGTTCCTCGACGCCATGCGCAAGGCCAATATCAAGGGAGCGCTGGTCGGGGTCGAGGCCGTGACGCCCGAAGGGTTGAAGGACATCTACAAGAACTTCAACGATGTCGGCGACGCGCTGGTGAATCGTCTGCGCACCTTCCGCGAGCACGGCGTCTACGTCCTCGGCTCGTTCATCTTTGGACTCCCAAGCGATCGACCCGCGACCTTCGCTGCGACGGCCGATGTCGCGGAACGCGCCGGCCTCGCCTTCGCGCAGTTCGTCATGCTGACGCCGTATCCCGGAACGGTTGATTTTCAGACATGGGAGAAAAATGTGGGGGAGGGCGCCGAGCGCGTGGCGGGCATCCCCATTACGCGGCACTGGCTGATCCCGCAGGCCCAGCGGCCGAAAGTCTACGCGCCCCATCCGGTCATGAGCGCGGACGAGATCCGCACCCGGACGCAGGCCGTGTGGGACAGGTTCTACAGCCTGCCCAGGATCTGGGCGCGCTCGCGCTGTACGCCGACGCTTCGCGCCCGCCTGGCGTTCGTCCTCATCTCGAAGCTGTATCGTCAGATGTACGCCAACACGGGCATCGCCACCGACAGCGCCCGGGTCAACCGGGCGAACCGCTGGGCTCGATTGATCGCCCGACCGTGCCGCCGACTGTTCGTCGCGCAGCCGCTGCCGGCGCTCGCGAGTACTGCTCCCAAAGTGTGACCACCGCGCTCGGGCGCATATCCGAGCGACACCGCACCTGTCCTCTCCGTGAGCCGTGGATCTCAAGTGTCGAACTGAGATTCCGCGATAGGCTGTGCTCTCCCCTCACGGAAAGAGGTTGCCTTGGCCGACTTGACTGCCGCCGACTTCGGCGCTCTGATCGCCGAACGGATTCAGGCTGAACACGTCGCAATCTCCGCGCGCTGGCTCGAGCGATTGAAAGGGATGCTGTCGGTGGACACGAACGAAGTGTTCCCGACGGACCATCTCCTCGATCACATCCCGACATTGATCCAGGAGCTTGCCGCCTGCCTCGGGCGCCACGATGAAGTAGCCGCGCGGTGGGTTGACAGTGCGCCGATTACGCCTACAATGCAGGCATTAGGGCCCGACCATCGAAAGGACTCCGAATGAGCACCCACGCGACGCCTCCGGAATGGGCAGACCTGCTGTTGCGCGTGTTCCTCAAAGCCCGCGACTTCGATACCGTGGCGGGAGACCTCCTCGAGGAATACCGCGGGAGCATTTCCCCGAGCCGCGGCCAGCGACGGGCGGACGCGTGGTACGTCACGCAGGTGCTCGGGTTGGGGTGGCGCAGCGTCCGCATGTGGGCGATCGTGTTTGCCGTGGCTTTCCTTGGCCGGACGGCGCTGGACTGGCTCGTCCCCACGACGGATTTCCATTTGCGATCGACCGTCTCGACTTTTCTCGGTGCCGGCGTCCTGTTGACCGCCGCGTCGTGGGCAGCCTGGCGCGCCCAGTCGTTCGCAGCTGGCCCGGTCTTCGCGATCGCGACCGCCGCTGTCGCCGCGCCGTTCAAGCTCGCCGGCGTGGCGACGCTCCTGGCGCTGTGGCACGATCCGATGACCATGGATGCGATTCGCGGAAGCGGTGGCCTGGAAGAGGCCTTGATGTTTCCGCTCCTGATCGTGCTACCGGCCCTCGCACTCGGCACGCTTGGCGGGGTCGTCGGCACCGTCAGTTGGAAGCTGGGCCGGCAGACGTAGCGGGCGGCTCACCGCGCCGATGCTTCGGGCGAATCATCGGAACTGTCGTCGATGAACCGTTTGGCGAGCGCCGCGATGGTCGTGACCAGTTCGGCGGGATCGATCGGCTTGGCCAGATGAATCTGAAATCCCGCTCTGAGAGCCTTCATCCGATCGTCTGAGCGCGCGTACGCCGTGAGGGCGGCCGCCGGGATGTCGCGGACGCGCGAATCGGCGTGGCGCCTGACACGATGGATGAATTGAAAGCCATCCAGATGCGGCATCCCCAGGTCCGCCACGATGACGTCGGGGACCTCGGCGTCCAGCGTGCTCAACGCGTCCTCGGCGGATTGCGCGGTGCTGACGCGCGCGCCCGCAGCTTCGAGCACCTCGGACACCAGCGAGAGCGCGTCCCGCTCGTCGTCGACGGCGAGCACGTGCACGTGGCGCAGATCGCCAAGCGGAATCGCACGCGGGCCGTGTCCTGATCGCGGATGGACGCGCGGGACCGCTTCCCGCGTCGGGTGCACGATCATCACGGGAATCTTCAGCCGAAACGTCGCGCCCTTGCCCACGCCGCCACTCGACACGTCGATCGTGCCGCCGTGCATCTCGGTCAGCTGGCGGGCAATCGACAAGCCCAGGCCGAGCCCGCCTCGTTCGCGCGCGATCCCGGCGTCGGCCTGTCGAAAGCGCTCGAACACGTGCGGCAGGAACTCCGGCGCAATCCCGATGCCCGTGTCGCTGACGACGACTTCGACGTGCGAGTTGACGCGCTCGAGCCGCACCTGCACTCTGCCGCCGCGGTTGGTGAACTTCACCGCGTTCGACAGCGAGATTCCACAGCACCTGCTGGAGGCGTTCGGGGTCGCCTGAAATCGGCGCCGCCTGCGGATCGAGGACGGTCTCGACGCGAACGCCCTTCGCCTCGGCGGCCGGGGCGATCGGCGTCGATCGCGCTCTTGACGATCTCGGGGAAGTCCACCGCCTGAACGTTCAGGCGAATCTTGCCCGATACGATCCGCGAGACGTCGAACACGTCCTCGACGATCTGCGTCAGCGACGTCGCGTTCCGCTCGATGGTGTCGATGGCCTTCTGCTGCTTGTCCGCGGGCACCATGCCTGCACGAAGCATGCGGGCGTACCCGAGAATCGCGTTCAGCGGCGTCCGCAGCTCGTGCGAGAGGCTCGCCAGGAAGTCGTCCTTGAGACGACTCGCCTCCTGCGCATTGGCGTACAAGCGCGCGTTCTCGAGGGCCACCGACGCCCACGACGCGATGCCCACCGCGAGCCGCTCGTGATGCTCGCTGAAGCGGTCGACCGAGGAGTGTCCGAAGAACAGCCCGCCAATCACACCGCCTGTGCGCCCTTTCACCGGGACAGCCAGATAGCTGCGCACCGGGCAGGTGCCCGGCGGGCATGCCGTGATGCGGCGGATTGTGACCGTATCGAGGATCCTTCGTGATGTCGGGGCTTCGGACGACGGCCGGTGCCTTTGAACGTTGGCTCGAAGACAGCGGTGTTTCGCGGCATCGGAAACTTCGAGAAGGCCTCTCGCGGAACGCCCGAGATCGTATAGAGCGTGTACGACTCGCCCAGGTCGTCCACGACGTTGTAGAAGAAGGCGCCGAATTCCGCCGTGGTGAGCTCGGTGGCGGCATCCGTCACCGCCTGGACGACTCTTTCCCGATCGAGGTCGGAGGCGACGATGGCGCCGACGTCGTTGAGCGTTTCCGTCACCGCCGCGTTCTGCTCGATGAGACGCACCCGTTCCGCTTCCGCCTGGTTGAGCAGCGTGATGTCGCGCGCGATCTTCGAGGCGCCGATGACCCGGCCGGTCTCGTCGCGCACCGGTGAAATCGTCAAGGAGAGGTCGATCGGACGGCCACCCTTGGCGAGGCGGATGGTTTCGAAGTGGTCCACGCGCTCGCCCCGGCGCAACTTCGCGAGGATTTCGTCTTCCTCCGACTGGCGGTCCGGCGGAATCAGCATTCGGACGGGATGTCCGACCAGCTCCGCGGATGAGTAGCCGAACAGCCGCTCCGCGGCGGCGTTGCAGGACTGGATGATTCCGTCGAGGTCCTTCGAGATGATCGCGTCGTCGGCCGAGTCCACAATGGCGGCCAGATACCCTTTCGCCGCGGCGGCCTGTCGTTGTTCGGAGACGTCACGGAAAAAGCAGAGGACACCGTAGCGGCCATCGGCCAGGGTGATGCGATCCAGGCGCCAGTGGTAGTACTTGGGGACGCCTTCATCGACCAGGAATTCCGCATGCTGGAACGCGGTGTAGGGTTCGCCGGTTTCGAGCGTGTGCCGGAAGATGCTGACGATCTCGTCGGCGTGGGCCCTGTCCCTGCAGAATATGCACGAGTTCGTCGAAGTCGCGGCCGAGCAGCCCGCCGGGGACGTCGCCGAAGACCGCCTGCGCGACCGGGTTGACCTCACGAAGGCGGAAGTCGGCGTCCACGAGATAGACGCCGAGCTGCGACTGATCGAGGAGCGTCTGATACTGCTCCGAGCGAAAGCGGAGTTCGCGCTCGGCTTGGCGTAGACGATCGGCGATGTCGCGCTGTGGGGAGGACGTCTCCTCGCTCATCGGGTTCTGAAGACCATCGGCCGTCGAGTATATAGCGACAGCGCTCTCGACGCTGACGAAGGGGCGACCTCGCCTGCCGAGGCAGGGAGGTCGCGGTGATGGAGACCTCTAGTGCTGCGACGGGGCGCCGGCGAACTGCCTCATGAACGCGTCCATGCGCTGCTTCATCTCCTCGGGCGTCAGATCTTCCTTGTGCGTGGCGATCGTCCACACATAGCCCTGGGGATCGGTCACGCTTCCCGAGCGGTCGCCCCAGAACTGATCCTGCATGGTCCCCATCGGACCGTCAGGGATCTGTGCACCGGCGGCGACGGCCCGCTTGTACAGAGCGTCGCAATCCTCCACGTACAACCAGATCGACGCGGGCGAACCGCCGAGCATCTTGGGGCTCTTGCCGCCTCCCATGACGTCGTTCAGCATGATGAGGGAATCGCCGATGCGGATTTCCGCGTGCATGATCTTGCCATCGGGGCCCAGCGCACGCGCGACCTCTTCCGCTCCCAGCGCCTTCTTGTACCAGTCAATCGCCTTTGCCGCGTCGTCCATGAACAGGTGCGGCGTGACCGTGTGGTGTCCTTCGGGAATGGGTTTCTTCGCTTTTGCCATGTAACCTCCTGCCGTCGAATCCCAAACATCTCATTCTTGTGTGATTTCGGAGCGAGGGCAAGCTGATGGGTGGTCACAATGAGCCCCTTTTCGGACCGTTGCGGCTTTTGAGGATAGCGGCAGACGCGGTCTGCACCGCTGGTCATCTTCACACCGCGTAAGGCAGGAGGCTTACTATGAAGGTCGGACGGTTTGCGTATTCACTGATCGGCGCCGTCGTCGTGGCCGGCGTCTGCGCACCACGAGCGCTGGCGCAGGACCACGGCGCGCAAATGATGGCGTCACATAATCACGGCTCGGATTCGGACTCGAAGAACCAGTCGAGCGAGCTCGTCAAGGCGGTCCGGGAGTCGACGGCGCGGTTCCGCGACGTCAGGGTCGCGGAGGCCGAGGGCTACGGGCTTCTCTTCGGCTGCGTCAGCGGACCCGACTTCGGCGCGATGGGCATGCATTTCGTGAACGGTGCGCTCATCGGCGACGACATCGTCGATCCGGCCCATCCCGAGATCATTCTCTACGAACCAACGCCCGACGGACGCCTGCGGCTGACTGGCGCGGACTTCCTGATCCTCAAGGAGGTCTGGGACGCGAAGCACCCCGATGGACCGCCGCCGGAGCTGATGGGACAGCTGCTGCAGTTCTTCGATGCGCCCAACCGCTTCGGGCTGCCGCCGTTCTTCACGCTGCACGTCTGGGCGTGGAAGGACAATCCCAATGGCACGTTCGTCAACTGGAATCCCAAGGTGTCGTGCAACGGATTCGCTGGTGACGCCCGATGACGCCCACTGTCGCACGCGGCCAGCGGCGCGCTTCTCACCGACGAGATGCTCGCGCGATTCGCGGATCGCGCGCCCAGTACGATCGCGAGAACGCGTTTTTTCACCGAGGACTTCGAGGAGCTTCGACAAGCCGGTTATCTCGCGATCGCGGTGCCGGCCGAGCTGGGCGGCCGTGGGCTGTCGCTCGCAGACGCCGTTCGCGAGCAACGCCGGCTGGGCTCCTTCGCGCCGGCGACCGCGCTCGCGATCAACATGCACGTCTACTGGACCGGCGTGGCGGCCGACCTGTACCGTGCAGGCGATCGCTCCCTGACGTGGATTCTGGAAGAAACCATGCGAGGCGCCGTCTTCGCGGCGGGTCATGCCGAGAGCGGCAACGACATTCCGGTGCTGCTGTCGACCACGAAGGCGGAACGCGTGGACGGTGGGTACCGGTTCACCGGCCGCAAGTCGTTCGGCAGCCTGTCGCCGGTGTGGACCTATCTCGGACTGCACGGCATGGACACGAGCGATCCGTCACACCCGACGATCGTGCACGCGTTCATGCCGCGCGAGACCGAGGGATACCGCGTCGAACACACGTGGGACGTCCTGGGGATGCGAGCGACGCAGAGCGACGACACGATCCTCGACGGGGTCTTCGTTGCCGATCGCCACATCGCACGGGTGGTACCCGCCGGGGCCGCGGGAATCGATCTCTTCGTCCTCGGGGTGTTCGCGTGGGCGCTTTGGGCTTCGGGAACATCTACTACGGCCTCGCGCGCCGCGCGTACGACATGACGCTGCAGTCCGTCAAATCCCGGCGCTCGATTGCCGTGACCCGGACGATGGCGTATCACGCCGAGCTCCAGCACACGATCGCCGAAATGACGCTGGCACTCGATACGATCGAGCCGCACCTCGAGCGCGTCGCGCTCGACTGGTCCACCGGCGTGAATCACGGCGCGGCGTGGCCGAAGGAGCTGTTCAGCGCCAAGTATCACGCGGTGGAGAGCTCGTGGAAGGTCGTGGACCTGGCGCTCGAGGCCGCGGGCGGATTCGGCATCTTCCGTCGAAGCGGATTCGAACAGCTGTTCCGCGATGCCCGCCTCGGACGCATCCACCCGGCGAACTCGATGCTGACCCACGAGATCGTCGCCAAGACCGTCCTGGGCATCAGCCCTGATGAGGCGCCGAGGTGGGGCTAGACAGGTTCTTCGGGTTCTCGGGTTCTCCGGGTTCTCGGGTTCTCGGGTTCTCCGGGTTCTCGGGTTCTGGTTCCTCGGTTCGCAGGTTCTCGGGTTCGCAGGTTCGAGGTTCGCAAGTTCGCAGGTTCGCAAGTTCGCAGGTTCGCGGGATTCGAACGGCAGCAAACCGGGAACTGCGAGACGCGTGAACCCGAACCTGAGGAACCTGAGGACGAACCTAAGCCTGAGCCTAACCCGAGAACCCGAGAACCTAGGAACCAGAACCTGAGAACCCGAGAACTGGAGAACCCTGAGACCTGTTTACACGAACATCGCCGGGTTGACTCGATGGCGATTTCCGAGATCCGATTCGACGGGGAGTCCGGCGCGACGGGCGTGTTTGCGGATCGCTTCGGCGCTGGGGGCGTCGTACTCGCAGTAGATCTTGCCGTCGAAGTCGGAGACGTAGCTCCGAATCCAGCGGATTTCGGGCATTCCGGCGAGGACAGCGTTCGAGCGGCGGCCCGCGTCGTTCAGCTGTTCGCGCGTCATGCCGGGTGTTGAGCGTTCGATGAGAAAGCGTGGCATCGTCGTCTCTCGCTAGTTCGTCGTCGGAAGCGCCGCGGCACACGCGGCCATGAGCGCAGGGTCGCCGCTCGTGGCCGCCACTCGTGCGGCCGTCTCGGCGGAAGCTCGGGCCGACGCGTGGTTACCGAGCGCGGCGTGTGTTTCTGCCAGTCTACGCCACATCCACGCTTCACCCACGCGATTCCCCGTCTCGCGCCGGAGATTGGCGGACCGCGCAAAGTACTCGGCCGCGCGATTCCAACTTGCCGAGCGTCCGGGACACGTGTCCCAGGCCGGCCAGCGCATGCGCTTCGAGCAGGCGCTGATCGGTCCCCCGATTGAGGATGACGCTCTCTTCGAGCACGGTGCGGGCCTCTTCGGGCCGGTTCAACTTCGACAGGGTCATGCCAAGGCTGTTCAGGATCACTCCCTCCTCGACGCGATCGCCGTGCTCGCGGGCGAGCAAAAGCGCGGCTTCGTAGTGTTTCAAAGCGTCCGCGAAATGATCACGCGTCCACTCGAGGATCCCAAGCGTGTTCCGGCAGGCGAGCGCCCGACGCCATTCGCCCAGGGTCGAGGCCATGTCGAGCGCGGCTTCGAAGGCCGCGACGCTCGAATCCGCCACGCTGTCGATCTGTCGCGTGGTCCGTGCGATCCCCTCCATCGCGTCCAACAGACCCCTGCATTCCTGACCTGACGACGAAGCGGCTGCACGCGCTTCCATGCGTCTCGTGACTGAACAAACGAACCGGTCCGCTCGTGCGCGGTTGCGGCGTAGCCCCACAGGTCGGCTTCGGCCACCGCGTCTCGAGCTGCGCAAAGAGCTCCGCCGCTTCGACGAGGTAGGGTAACGCCTCTCCGTTTTTGCCCAACTGGTACAAGACTTCGCCGAAGGTACGGAGCGCCTGGGCCAGACCTTCGGCGTGGTGCGCGCGGCGGCTCAGCTCGATCGCCTGCTGTATGTCTGAATCGCCACGTCGATGTGCCCGAGCTGCAGCTCCATGTGTGCGATCGAGGTCAGGTGAAACGATCGGTGAACCGGTAGCAGATGCTCGGAATGCTGGTCAGCGAGACGCAAAGGCTGGCGAGCGTCGCGTCCAGGTCGCCCATCCCTCGATAGATGTTGG
>CAVRUU010000003.1:0-821565 GCA_963724515.1 Candidatus Eiseniibacteriota bacterium
CGTGGATGTGATGCATGGCGGCGCGATGTCCAGCAGCGACGGCGCCCGGAACAATTTTGCGGCGATGCCGAGCTTCCACTTTGGCCTGCCGCTGCTGATAACGATCGGGTTCTGTCACGCGTATAAGCTCGAGCCGTGGAAGTGCGCCGTCGCCGGGCTGTTGCCGACGCTGATGTTGCTCTCGATCGTATCGACGGCGAATCACTTCTTTCTGGACGCGGCAATCGGCGCTGCCGTTGTGCTGTTCTCGGCGTGGTGGTGCGTATGGCGAACTGGCGGGGTCGATGTCGCTGCGCCAGCGCGCTGGCGCGAACGGGCGTAGGCACAACATCTCCGGTAACGTCGAGGAGCGCTAGCGCGTCTTGTACGCCAGGTACACGCACCCGCTGTCGAACCGTCGCTCATCGATGAGCTCGAGCTTGATGTCAACGCCGTTCGGCAGCCAGGGCTTGCCGCTGCCAAGGATCACAGGCGTCACGACGGAGTGAAACTCATCGACGAGGCCGGCGCGGATCGCGTGTGCCGCGAGCTCGGCGCCGCCGATCGACATGTCTTTCGCTGACTCCGCCTTCATTCTGGCTACAGCCGCAGGGTCGAATGCTCGCTCGATGCGGGTGCGAGCCGTCGCTGGCTCGCGAAGGGTCGTCGAGTACACCACGTTCTCGATTCCCTGCCAGATCCGCGCGTACTCGAGCGAGTAGTCGCTCTGGCCCGGCTCCTCGTGCGCGGTTTCCCAGTACTGCATGGTTTCGTACAGCTTCCGTCCGTACAGATGGATTCCGATCGACGCCTCGAACCCGTTCCAGAACCGGTGCACGTCCTCGTCGGGCACGCTCCAGTCCAGCGTGCCACCGGCATCCTCGATGTAGCCGTCGAGGGACGTATTGAACCCGTAGATCAGCTTGCCCATGTCTGTTCCTCGCTGTCGCTCACCACACTCCTCGTACGATCCTACTCGCGGCGGAACTGAGGCACACCTACGGGGAGTCACGCCAGCAAGGCAGCCGTATTGCTACGGCAACCAGATGGCGCCTTCGAGACGCTCGATCGCGTCGCGAGCAGGCGGCAGCCGCGTCAGCGCTTCGTGATGGCGCGCCATTTCGAGGGCGGAGATGGCAGCGTCGAACGCGTCCTCGCTGGCGATGATGGCGGGGCGAAAGCGCGAGGCGATTTCGGCGCGGGCGGAAATGTAGGCCTCTCGCGCGGACGGATTCGACTTGCGCACCGCGCCTGTAAACACGCGCGGATAGATTTCGACGACGTTGTGCGCGCCGGGATCGTCGTACGGCCAGATGCTGAAGTCCGCGCCCCGCAGCCGGTGGAGGGCGCGCATGCCGCGGAGGGACGCCGTGCCGACCGCACCGGCGCCGGCGATCTGGAATACGGACTTCGGGCGGAAGCCGGTCGCCTGGTGCACATCGGATTCGGTGCGGCGGAACAGGGTTCGTTCTCCGTCGCCGTCGAGCGGCTTCTTCGATCCGCGGCGGCCCCAGAACGGTGGTTCGCAGGCGGCCAGCCAGGCTTCGCCGAGATCTTCTTCCGTGATGCGTCGCCAGAGTTCGGGCGCGTTCGCGATGTGTTCGTGTTCGAGAAACCACGCCGGCAGCGAGAAGGCGAAGTCGAGGCCAACGGCGAGCCCCCGTTCGGCTGAGGCGAGTTCGATGAGCTGCGCGGTGACATCGTCTTGCGAGAAGCCGTTCGCGAGATAGACCAGCTCGCCGCTGACGACATCCGCGCGCCAGATACGCTGCGCGGCGCCGACCATGGCACCGGACCAGTCGATGGCGATGATGCGCTTCGAGTTTGTGCGCGGGGCGTCCTGCATCACGCGCGGCCTTCGAGCGGGAACGTCTGGAGCGCGCGATACACGGCGCCGCCTCGCTGCAGGGTCGACTCCATCAGCGCGATCTGGCGCACGGCGATCGGCGCTATGGGCGGTGGCACAAGCTTGGCGACGAGGTCGTGGATTCGCTCGCGCTCGAGTGGCGGCGTCTCGTCGCGAACGCGGCCGAGCGTCAGGTGCGCGGCGAATGGCCTTGATTCTCGCGCGAAGTGCAGTCGCGACATCGCGACGTCGACATCCGCGGCCAGCGATGCCAACGGGCTGGTTTCGCCGCCAACGCCGACCCAAAGGACGCGCAGGTTGCGCCGACCACCGAAGCTCCCCACGTCCGCTGGCTCCAGCGAGAAGGGTTTATGCGAGGCGGCGGCCACACGCAGCGATGTGATGATGGCGGGCAGGTCTTCCTCGTCCGTCGCGCCGAGGAACTTGAGCGTGATGTGAATGCCTTCGGGCCGCACCCATCGCAGTGCGTCGCCCGCGCCGGCTTGCTTGAGGGCGTCGATCGTCGCAGCAAGCGCGGCGCGCACATCGTCGGGCAGTTCGATCGCGACGAAGAGGCGCAGACTTTTCGGATCAGGGCGTCCGCGTTCGGGCATGCGGGAAGTGTAGGCCGACAGCCTCTAGCCTTCACGCTACTACGTGAGCATCTCTTCGCGCGCGTTCTTCGCGCGGGCGGCGCCGATCGCTGTCTTCACCTTCTTCTCTTCCTCCGGCGGCGGCAGGACGGCAGGCATCCCGAGCGACTCGATCCACAACTCTCGGGCCCAGCCCATGGTGTGATAGAGGTGCTCGTCCTCTTCTTCCTCCACCTGTTCGAACGCCTCGGACAGCGCGGCCGCCATCTCGCCCGTAGAGCTTCTCGGCGACCTTGCCGATCAGCTCCCAGTTCTGGTGGTCCTTCGTCTCGGCCTCGACGACGCTCTCGGCTGCGCAGAGCTGCGCCGCGCCTGGTCCGCCATCCTTCTGCGCCATCTTCATCGCCGCGATGAGCGACTCGCCCTTGTGCCGGACGACGGCGCGCCCGGGCGTCTCCTTCGAGGGGTCCAGGGCAATGCGTGCGAACGTTTCCCGAAGAATCCGCTCGTGCGTCTTCGTCTCGTCGAGGTACTTCGCCCACTCCTTCTTAAGATCAGGATTCTGCGCGCACTCGATCGCAGCTTTGTAGATCTCCTGCCCGCCCATCTCCGTCTCGAGAGCCTGGTACAGGAGTTCTTCGACTTGATCCTTTTTCATGTGCCTCTATGCGATTCATCGCGCTCGATTCGAACCCCATGACCGATCCCGCCAACTACTGGTCTCGCGATGTCGAGGTGAAGTACTCCGACGAGCAGATCGACTGGATGGTGGCGCGCGTCAAGGAGCACCAGGGCCCGACGTTCGTGTTCATGCACCATCCCCCGTTCTCGACCGGGTACCACCGGGTCGAGTGGCAGAACGACGCGGTCCTGCGCGAGCGGCGCGAGCGGATGGTTGCCGCGCTCCACGAATCGGGCATCGGCATCATCGCGAGCGGGCACGAGCACGCGTACCAGCGCGCCCTGCTCACGTGGCCCGACGCCGTGCTCATCAACATCGTGACCGGCGGAGCCGGGAGCCCGCTGCACGACATCCCGCCCCTCGCCGAGGGCGCCCGCCTTTTCAGCGAATACAAAGTCGCGGGCGCGGTCGTGAAGCCGGAGAACGTCTTCACGGAGCGCGTGTTCCATTTCATCCACATGCGCCTCTGGTTCGGTGGCGGTGAGTTTTTCACCTACGCCCTGGACCTGAGCGGGAAGGTGCGCCTGATCGATCAGGTGAAGGTCGATCTGGAGCGGTACGGCGTTCCGAAGGTGGATCAGAGAAAGATCCCGATCCCCGAGACGCACAAGACCCAGCCGCCGCCTCGCGAGGAAAGTCCGGTCATGAAGAAGAGCACGACGAGTAGCGACTCCACGTCCGCGGGCCAGAGGCTCCAATCGAAACCAGCGCCGGGAACCAAACCGGCGCCGAAAGCGACGCCGAAGAAGAGGCCGACCCGATAGGCGGGTGCCGGTCTCGAGACTGCCGATCCGGAGGAACCCATGAGATCGACGACCACCGATGCGTCGCGAGGAGGCGATATCCCGCGCAAGGGGGAGCCGGGTCCGCTCGACCGGATTCTGAAGCTTTTCGCCGACGTGCGGGCGGGAGAAGGCCTCACGGTCCTTCTCCTGATGACGAACCTGTTTCTCCTCCTCGGCAGCTACTACCTGCTCAAGACCATTCGCGAGCCGCTCATCCTCGCGGGGGGAGGAGCGGAGGTGAAGAGCTACTCCGCCGCCGCGATCGCCGCGATCCTGATGGTTCTCGTGCCGGTTTACAGCGCGCTCGCCTCCCGCGTGTCGCGACTGAGGCTGATCAACTCGGTGACCCTCTTCTTCATCGCCTGCCTGGTCGCGTTCTTCCTGCTGAGCCAGGCGGGTGTCCCGATCGGCGTGCCCTTCTTCATCTGGGTCGGCATCTTCAGTCTCGTGATCATCGCCCAGCTCTGGGCCTTCGCGAACGACATCTACACCGTGGAGGAGGGCAAGCGCCTTTTCGCGATCGTCGGCTTCGGAGCGTCGCTGGGCGCGATCGCGGGGGCCTTCTTCACGGGGCAGCTGGTGAAGCAGTACGGACCCTACCCGTTCATGCTGGCGGCGGCTGCCCTCCTCGGGATTTCCATGGTGCTGACAAACCTCGTGAACGCCCGCGAGAAAAGCGGCCGCGGGGGCGAATTGACGCCCGGGGATCGCGCCGAAGCCAAGGGGGCTCCCGCGGCGGCCGCCTCTCCGGACGAAAGCCGCGTGCGCGGGAGAAGCGGCTTCGCGCTGGTCTTCGGGGACCGGTATCTCCTCCTGATCGCGGGGTTGATGCTCATCAGCAACCTGGTCAACACGAACGGCGAGTACATCCTGAGCAAGACCGTCGTGTCGCTTTTCGCCAAGACGCACGGTGCCGCGGCCCTCGGCGGCATCGACGAGAAGAAGGTGATCGGGGAGTTCTACGGAAACTTCTTCACCGTGGTGAACATCGCGGCGGCGCTCATCCAGGCGCTTCTCGTGTCGCGGATCATCAGGTGGTTCGGCGTGCGGGGAGCGCTCCTGGTCCTTCCGCTGGCCGGGCTCATCGGATACGGCGCGATCGTGTTCGTTCCGATCCTCGCGTTCATCCGCTCGGCCAAGATCGCGGAGAACTCCGTCGACTATTCGCTTCAGAACACGACGAGGAACGCGCTCTACCTGCCGACGAGCCGCGAGGCGAAGTACAAGGCGAAGCAGGCGAACGACACCTTCTTCGTCCGTTTCGGGGACGTCCTCTCGGCCGGAATGGTCTTCGCGGGAACGGTGTGGCTCGGATTCGCGCCGAAGCAGTTCGCGGTCGTGAACATCGTGCTCATTGTCGTGTGGCTGGCCGTGGCGCTCGCGCTGGGACGGCACTTCCACCGGCTCGCGCACAGCGACTAGCGCGGCCGGCCGCGGTCAGCTCTTGCGGGTGCGCCGCCCGAACTTGCTGTGGCGCCGGGCGAGATCCTTGGCGGACGCAGGCGTGGGCTGGGGCGCGGGCACTTCCAGGACGAGGGTCCCGAGCATGAGATCCGCGAGCGGGAGCAGGACGTTCAGGTTCCGGTTCATGTGGACGTGATGGATGCGGTGGTGCTTTTTCAGGAATTGGAACCAACGCGAGCGCTCCACGAAGTCGACCTGGGGCTTGTGCATGAAATAGTGCATGCTCTCGTAGCCCGCGTAGTACGCCAGGGCCGCGACGCTGAAGCTGATGAGGAACGCCAGATAGGGCAGCTGGACGCCCATCGCCGCGAGCCCCCAGGCCAGGAGCGCCCACGGGACGATGTTGAAGGAGACGAGAAGCGGCCCTCCCCACCATTGGAAGTGAAGCGCCTCCTCCTGCTCCTCCTCGACGACGTGGAACGTATCCTCGAATTTGCAGAGCTGGTGGTGGATCAGCGTGTGCGTCGTGAAGCAGTCCTTGGGGAGCCACGGGCGGTGCAGCCAGTAACGGTGGAACGCCCACTCGAAGAAGCTGGACTGGACGGTGGCTGCAAGACAGCCGACGAGAATGGCAATCGGGATAGCGAGCAATGAGAGCCCTCGATTGGAGTTGGTGAGCGTCTTCCAGCACTATCGGTAAGTGCGGCCCGGAACTCAAATCAAATCTGTTTCTTCACGTTGCGGTCCCGGAGTCATGGTTGCCCCTTTATTTTGACTGCGGCAGCCGTGGCGAGGTGCTCCACATCGGAGATTTCGTTGTATATCTGAGTAGAGATACGCACCCAGAGCCTGCCCTTCCACGCGTGCAGCTGCACCTCGATCCCGTCATCTTCGAGAAGCGCGTCGCGGAGCATGGTCGCGTCCTCCTTGGTCGTGCCCAGAGGCTCGGGCAGCGGAACCGTGGCCATGGTGCCCACCATCGTCTCCTCGAGGTCGAGCGCGGTTCCCCAGCGCGCGCAGAGAAGGCGCGCGCCCTCCCAGGCGAGGCCGTGGTTGTGGGAGCGAATCGCGTCCAGCCCGATCTCCCGCATGAAGGCGATCGCGGCGGGCGCCGCGAGGTACGCGGAAGGATCCTTCGTGCCCACCCAGTCGAACTCGGTCGTGAACCCCTTTCCGAGACCCCATGAGATCACGGCAGGGTGGAGGTTCTCCTGCCGATCCGGCGACGCCCAGAGAAACGCGCAGCTTCGCGGCGCCCACGCCCACTTGTGGAGATCTCCGACATACCAGTCCGCGCCGATCGCGGGAACGTCGAGCTCCAGGGCCCCGGGGCCGTGGGCGCCATCCACGAGGACCGCGACGTTGCGCGCGTGGCAGCGCTTCACGATCTCCTCGATCGGTAGAACGAGGGCGCTCTCCGATGTGACGTGTTCGATGACCGCGAGGCGGGTCTTGGGCCCGATCGCCCCCACCACCCGATCGGTGAGGGCGCCGCGGTTCATCGGAGGGAACGGGAGCTCCACCGCGCGCACGCTCGCGTGCCGCTTTCCCGCATGGAACGAAGCGGCGTTCGCGATGGCCCCGTAGACGTGGTCGGTGACCAGGACCTCGTCCCCCTCCCTGAGATCGAACGACCGGAGCACCGCGTTGATCCCCGTGGTCGCGTTGTCCACGAACACCAGATCGTCCCCGCGCGCCCCGAGGAAGGATGCGACTTCGCGCGCCGCCGCCCGCATCCGCGGGGGCTCGCTCCGCGGCTTTCCGAACGTGGTCGACGAGAGCTCCCGAAGCAGGTACTGGGAGGGCTGACGCTCGATCTCATCGCGGATCGCCTGCTGCGCCTCCAGCACCCTGCGCGGTGGGGCGCCCACGGTGCCGTGGTTCAGGTAGGTGATCGCCGGATCCAGGAGCCACTGCGAACGCATCGGCCGCCCGAAGCGAATCGAGCCGAGCCGCGGTTCCGGTGCAGCGGGGTGTGTTTCCAAGGAGCCGCATTATAAGGTCCCCCGGCGGGCCCGATCTCGCGTATTCTCACGGCCATGCCATTTGCGTCCTTGGGTCTCGCGCCGCCGGTAGTCAAGGGTGTGCGCGCCGCCGGCTACGTCGAACCCACGCCGATCCAGAAAAAAGCCATTCCGATCATCCTGCAGGGCACGGACCTCATCGGCGCTGCCCAAACCGGAACCGGAAAGACGGCTGCCTTCGTGCTTCCCATCCTCACGCGCCTGCTCGGTGGCCCGCGCAGGCTGCGCGCGCTGGTGCTCACGCCCACGCGGGAGCTGGCCGCCCAGGTCGAGACCAACGCACGCGACTACGCGCGCTTCACCGATCTCAGCGTCGGGGTCGTGTACGGGGGCGTTCCGATCCCCCCGCAGGAGCGGCTGCTGAAGCAGCACGGCGTCGATTTCCTCGTCGCGACCCCCGGCAGGCTCCTGGATCTCCACGATCGATTGGCTCTGAGGCTCGACTACATCGAGGTGCTGGTGCTCGACGAGGCGGACCGGATGGTCGACATGGGCTTCGCCCCCGACCTGAAGCGAATCCTCCGTCTCATGCCGAAAGACCGTCAGACCTTGATGTTCTCCGCCACGATGCCGCCCGAGCTGAACCGGGTCGCGAATGAGGCGCTCCGGAGCCCGGCTCGCGTCGATCTGGCGCCGCCCCAGCGTCCGGCCGCGGGAATCACCCAGGCGGTCTATCCGGTGCCCAAGCATCTCAAGACGGACCTTCTCGATTCCATGCTTTCGCGGTCCGAGGTGAGCAGCGTGATCGTGTTCGCCCGGACCAAGCACGGCGCGGACAAGCTCACGCGAGATCTGCAGCGGCGCGGACACTCGGTCGCGACCCTTCACGGGAACCGGAGCCAGAGCCAACGCGAGCGCGCCCTCGGCGATCTGAGGCGGGGCCGTGTCCAGGTCCTGGTGGCCACCGACATCGCTTCGCGCGGGATCGACGTCGAGGGCATCACGCACGTCATCAACTACGATGTGCCGCACGCCCCCGAGGATTACGTGCATCGGATCGGCCGCACCGGACGCGTGGACGCGGTGGGAGACGCCTTCACCCTGATCGCGCCCGAGGAGATGAAACAGCTCAGCGCGATCGAGCGGTTCCTGGGGCGCGCCGTTCCGCGGGTCATACTCCCCGACTTCGACTACAAACGGCGTCCCTCGGACGCCCGGCCCACCGGGAATCACGGCGGAGGACCGCGCCCGCGATCGGGACAGGGCGCGTCGAGGCACACGGGGTCCGGACCGAGCCGGGGACGGCAGTCCGGATCGGGCGGCGGACACGGGCGGGGGCGCCCCGCCTCGCAGGGCAATCACGGTCAATCGTCCGGCTCGCCGCGCGCATCGGCGGAACAGGGGCAGTCTCAGGAGCACGGAAGGCGGCCGCGGAAGTCGCACGGCATGGACCGCCGGAATCGTCGAAGATGAGCTCACGGATTCACTCGCGCGGCCGGGATTCCTCCGCGCGGGCTCGCCTCACGCGCGCGGGCTCGCTCCTCGTCCTGTCGGGTCTTCTCGCGTCCGCTCTCACGACCGGATGCGCGAAGGAACGCAAGGCGGAGGTCGCGGAGCTGAAGCTCGCGCTCGAGGCGGTGAACGCCAGATTCGCCGATGCCTTCTCCCGGCGCGATGTCGCCGCGATCGGCCAGCTCTACCCGCCGGACGCGGAAGCGTTCCCGCCCGGACTGGCTCCGGTTTCGGGGAGAGCCGCGATCCAGGACATGTGGAAGGGACTTCTCGCCATGCCCGTGGGCCGAATCCAGCGGACCACGGTCGAGGTCGACGGGAACGGCGAGACGGCGTGGGAAACGGGCCGGTACACCCTGCTCGGAAACAACGGGAGCACGATGGACGAAGGCAAGTACGTCGTGATCTGGAAGCGCGATCCCGACGGCTGGAAGCTCTACCGCGACATGTGGAGCTCGAACAGCCCGCAGCAAGAGGCCGGAGCGTCGCAGGCGGCGCCGCCCTCCGGCGGCAACTGAGTCACCGACCTCCTCACCCGAATCGCCCGACGGCCAGCCCGGCCAGGTCCACCGAAGGCAGATCTCCGGAAACGATCTCGGAAACGAGTTTCCCGGTGATCGGTCCCAGACTCACCCCCATCATCGCGTGGCCGGAGGCGACGATCACGTTGTCCCACCGGCGCGCGCGTCCAACGTAAGGAAGACCGTCCGGGGTGCAGGGGCGAAGCCCGCACCACGGGGTCACGTCGCGGAAATCCTCGAGACGGAACCCCGGGAGATACGTCGTGAGCGATCGCGTCATGCCGCGGATCCGGGGCGGATTGATTCGCATGTCGTAGCCCGCCAGCTCCATGGTGCCCGCGACCCGGAGCGATGTACCCATCGGCGTGACGGCCACGCGCGCCTCCTGGAGAATGATCGAGCGCCTCGGCAGCTCCCGGGGCCGATCGAGCGTGAGGCTGTATCCCTTCCCCGGCTGCATTGGGAGGCTGATGCCGAGCCTTCGCGCCAGGGCCGGCGTCCACGATCCGGCCGCCAGGACGAACTCCTCTCCTTCGATCTCCCCTTTCGAGGTTATCGCGGCGGACACCGCCGATCGGCCGAGCTTCCAATCCCGGATCTCCGCGTCCCAGACGAACGCTCCCCCGCGCTCCGCCACGAGCCGCGTCAGGGTCTCCATGAGCCGGCTTGGGATCAGGTGCGCGTCGAGCGGGTAGAGCACCGCGCCCAGGACGTCGAACGTGACGCCGGGCTCGAGCGCGCGGACCCCGTTCGCGTCGAGCACTTCGGCGGGCATGCCGAGCTCGCGCGACCGGGACGCAAGCTCCCGCTCCTCCTCGAGCCCACGCTCCGAGCGGATCAGGAGGAGCAACCCCTCGCGGGCGAGCCCGAACGAATTGCCGCTGCGGGCCGCGAGCTCCTCGAAGAGTGAGCGGCTCTCGAGGGTCAGATCGCGAAGCAGCGGTCCCGCCCGGTGGGCGCGCGCGCGGCTCGAAGCGCGCCAGAAGCGGATCCCCCAGGAAATGAGGCCGGGATCGAGCCTGGGATGGACGTAGAAGGGGCTCTCCGGATTTCCCATCCACCCGAGCGCCTTCCTCACGATTCCCGGAGCGGCGAGCGGAACGAAGTGACTCGGCGAGATGAAGCCGGCGTTTCCCAGCGAACAGCAGTCGTGATCGGGCGCCCCGCGCTCGACGAGGGTCACACGGTGTCCGCGTTCGAGGAGATGGTAGGCGGCGCTGAGCCCGACCACCCCCGAGCCGCAGACGACGACGTGCCTGCGTCTCACCACCGCTGGAGCTCCGCCGGCGCCGGGGCCAGTTGCCCCGCCTCGAGGGTGAGCACCGGGCAGTAAAGACCAAGCCGCTCACGGCGCCACCACGCGCCCCTCGAGCGGCGCTCGGCGGGATCTGTGAAGCGGTAGCGATAAACCACAGCGCGGAGATAGCGCGGCGGTGAATCGGGAAATGGATTCTCCCGCATCAGACGCAGCACCGGCTCCGAGCCCAGGAGCAGCTTCTCGCAGAAACGAAGGAACCAGGGGACTTCGCGGAAATCCACGAGCGCTGCGAACCACATTTGCCAGTCCAGGCGGGGCTGGTGCGGCGCGACGAAGCCGGGACGGCGCTCGAGGTCGCCGGGCTTGTACGGAAACTCATACGCCTTCCAGTCCACCCCATCGGCACTCCCTTCGATCAGGATCTCGTTCCGCTCCTTGGTCATGACGGCGAAGAGACCGTAATGGTTCACGGTTCGAAACGGGGACGCCAATTCGTAGGCCCTGGGCAGCGGCCCGAGCCAGGAGAGCGGAGCCTGGAGCGCGACGAGAAGCGGCACGAGGCTCAAGAGGAAGATCGCCGCAAGCGCCGGGCGGCGAACCCACGCCGGCCACGCGCCCCGGCCGGGAACCTCCTTCCCCGCGGACCCGGCGCGTGTGAGCGCGCGAGGCCATACGCCGTCGTCCAGAAGGAGCACGCAAAGAACGAGCGTGAGCAGGTTGAAGAAGCCGTAGTTCCCGGTTGCCGCGACGAGGAGCTGGTGCGCGGCGATTGTCGCGGCCGCGGCGAATCGAACGCGTCGTGGGGCCGCGATCAGGAATGGAACGACCCCTTCCACGAGAAACGTGACGATTGCCGACGCCCGGTGAAACCAGAGCGGGAGATGATGGAAGTGCCACGCGATCCAGGTGGGGAGCGGCTGCGTCTCGTAGTGGTACCGAAGCGCGGTCAGATCGCGCCATGCCGTGTCACCGCTCGCGAGCTTCACTGCCGCGGAGGCGAGCAGGAGCCGGAAGAGGAGCCAGCGGGTGAGCCGGAGCGCTCCCCCAGGCGAGGGAGGATCGGATCGCGGCCGCGACCAGAGCCTCCACGGCGAGAGAAACAGGGCGATGAATCCCGCCTCGAGCAGGAGTCCGTCCCACTGGAACCAGAGAAAGTCGCGGCAGACCGTGGCCAGGGAGAGATACGCCGCCCAGAGCCCGAGGAGACATGGGATCGGGGCGAGGCCAAGCAGCAGCGCCGCGGAAAGCACGACCCCTCCGGCGCAGAGGCCGTGGAGAAACCAATCAGCCGACGTGAACGCGGGCAGGACTCCCCCGCTCCCGACCAGCCCGTCCACCTGGATCCACAGCGAGAGGAATGCGATCGCATACACGATCGCTAGCAGCCTGACGTAGAGCCAGCACGTGAAGCTCTCCCCGGGCGGAGTCACGTGCGCACCCCAGAGCCAGTCCGTCATGCGGGAGAAGAAGGGCCTGTGCCCCGCCACGACCCGGTAACACCACTCGCTCAGCGCCGCGAATCCGGGCACGCGCTGATACGCCCAGAGCCAGGCGCGCCGGCGCGGCACCGTCGCCAGCGCCCGGAACACAGCCTCGGCGCCGCGAGAGCGGCGGCCGTCGGGTTCGATCAGGTGGACGGCTTCCGCGAACGCCGACTCCGGAACGTCCGGAAAGCGGGACGCGGCGGCCTGGGAGGGCTCGCAATCGATGCGATCCCCCGTGACGCGCTTCCAGCGCGCGATCCATCGCCCGCAGAAACCGCACGACCCGTCGTAGATCAGGACCGGCTTTCCCGGCTCTTTCACCCCTCGCTCCACGGTCCCCCGTACCTCTGCCGGCGTTTGCCGCAGAGCACCGGAATACCATAGTATGGAGCCAGCGTATGAAAAAGGATTTCGCGCCCGGAGCGCACCCTCGGGATCCATGAGAAGCGCGGGACTGTTGCTCTACCGCACGCGGGGCGAATCCCACGAGGTGTTGCTCGTCCACCCGGGCGGCCCCTTCTGGGTGAAGAAGGACCTCGGCGCGTGGTCCATCCCGAAGGGCTTGTTCGAGCCCGGCGAGGAACCGCTCGATGCGGCCAAGCGGGAGTTCCGCGAGGAGACCGGGGGCGAGCCTCCGCCGGGGCCCTACGTCCCGCTAGGCGCGATCGCGCAGCCGAGCGGGAAGATCATCGAGGTGTGGAGCGCGCGGGGAGACTGCGACACCGAGTCGATCCGGAGCAACACCATTACCCTGGAGTGGCCGCCGCGGTCCGGCCTCCGGCGTGAGTACCCTGAGATCGACCGCGCCGCCTGGTTCGCTTTCGACGAGGCTCGCCGGCGAATCGTGAAAGGCCAGCGGGAGTTCCTCAGCGCGCTCGAGCGCGCGCTCGCGGGCAAATGAAAAGGCCCCGGGGTCGGATTCCCGGGGCCCGAACCGAGACCAAAGTCGTTCAGCCCTCCACGGGCGCCTTGATACCGCGCCGCGCGCGTGACTTGATCAGTATCCGATCCTCGATCTTCGGAGCATCCATCAGCTCCCTCATGATCTGGATGAGGGCGCCTGGCTCGGAGGGTTTTTCCAGAAACGCGCTCACGCCCAGGTCGCGAATTCGCTTCTTGTAGTCCTCGTCCTCGACTCCGGTCATCACGATGACGGGAACCATTCTGGTGTGGGACGCCCCCCTCAATGCCTTGAGCACCGAGTAGCCTCCCCCTTTCGGCACCAGGAGGTCCAGAATGACAAGGTCCGGCTCGAAGATGTCGATGGCCTTGATCGCCTCGGTCGCCGTCGTGACGGAGCGCACATCGAACCCGGCTCCGGCAAGACGGATGGTGATTCCGAGAGCCACATCTTCGTTGTCTTCCACGATCAGGACTTTCTTTCGCATAGAGCTACTCCCCGTGGCGGCCCGTGCGTAGGCCCGGCGGCGCAAAAGCGCCACATGGCCCGAAACCAACGCTACCCTGAGGAGCAAGATTTGTGCTTGTTCCCGGGATCGGGCACGTTAGGACCACACGTTCAATTAACCCTCGATCCCGCATCGGTCACCGGGCTCAGCTTCGCGCGCGCCGGGGCGGGACCGGCGCCCCGCGCTCCAAAAGGCACCCCCTCGGGGACGCATTCTGCCTTGCCCGGGACGGGTCATTTCCCGAGCATGTAAAGTTGCCAGAGGTCGCGGGTGCTGGTCCGCATGAACGGTAGTATGGCGATCCGCCCGGTCTTCCCGATCGAGCGCTCGAGGAACTTCATTTCGCGAAAATTGTCGTGCACCTGATCGTCGATCGGAAGATCGATGCCCGCGGCGCGCGCGATCAGAACGCCCTTCGCGCGAAGCGAAAGCTCGAGGTGGATTCGAAGCAGGCAGAGCATGTCGGCCACCACTGGTCCGGGGAAGCGCTTGAGCGAGCCCAGATACGCGCCGACCGGCGTGTCCGCGATCCGGCCGGTCTCGATGCATTCGAGCAGCTCCACGTCGGTGTCGAGCCCTACCCCCAACCAGTCGCGCGTCGCCCGATCGCTCCGCTCGAACACCAGGCCCACGAGGAGCGGCATGGTGATCAGCATGGCGGTGGTGGAGACGAAAGGATTCAGGATCACGTGATTGAAGAGTGAATGCGCGGCGGAGGCGAGGAGGACGCCGGGCAGAAAGAGCGCGACGGATCCGGACGCGCGTCGCTCGGTGAGCGATTTGGAGAGGATTGCCACGACCGCCGTTGCGGAGCCGTGCATGACCGCCGTGCCCAATCCCCTCACGATCCAGAGTCCAAGCCCCAAGTCGCTCGTGGCTCCCGCGAAATACAGATTCTCCACCAGGGAGAATCCGGTCCCCACGGCGAAGCCGAGGATCCCCGCGTCCACCAGAAACCCGACGCGCGCGGACCGCACGAGATACACGACGTAGCAGGCTTTCAGGGTCTCTTCGAGAAGCGGGGCCACATAGTGCCGCAGCACGGTTGCGTCGAGGCCCGACTCGAGGAGGAAGCGGTTCAGGAGAAACGAAATCCCCGCGGCCGCGGCCCCGGCCGCGATCGCCGACAGGACGGAGCCGCGCGAGACGAGCTTGTAGCTGTCGATGCCGATCAGCGCCGCGAGGAACAGGACGACCGGGAGGAACCCGATGAGGAGGGTCAGAGCGCCCACGCGCCTGCCGTCATAGGATCTTGAGCGAAACCATCCACTCGTCGCTCACGCTCCGGTTCCGTCCGAACGCCCTCGCGTATCCGCCGGAGAGCGTGAGCGGGTGCTGGACCAGGATCGTGAGCCTCAAGTCGGCCTGAGCGCCGATCGTTCCGGCCGTGACCCGATCGGAGGACCGGGCCATGTTCGTCACGATTCCACCCTGGAACAGGGACGCCCGGAGCCACGTCGCGTAGAAGGCGGGCTTGCCGACACGCCGGAACCGAAGCGGAGGAAGATTCCAGTCGAGCAGGGTCTTCACGAAATTGGTGCCCGAGATCTCGTCCAGCTCGACCCCGGGGAATGAGGCGTAGTCCCGATATCGCCGGGGGTCCTGGTAGTCGACCCAGTTGTTTCCGAACCCGCCGAAGTAGAAATTCGCGAAGGGCTCGTCCGGATCTCCCGGCGAAAAGCCCGCCGAGGATCTGAGCCAGAGCGCGGTGTGACGGACCGGAAGCGGCGTTCCCACGTCGAAGGTGGCGAATCCGAGAGGGAATCCCCTCCACGCGGCGTGCCCGGCTTCCTCGAATCGAGTCAAGTTCGTGGTCGCGTTCAGCTGCCACTTGTAGCCCTTCTCCGCGTCCACGGCGCCCAGGGATGACCTGACGTTGCGATAGGCGACCTGCGCGCTGCCCATCAGGAGCTTGTCGACCCCGGAGGATGTCTCGACGTTTTGCGCGTCCGGGAGCACCTCGAGTCCCCCGTAGCCCGTCACCCCGGACGTGAACACGAGCGTGCGAGGCGGATCGTAGATCATCTCGCGTTTGTACGTGACGCCCGCGGAATAGCCCTTGCGTCCCACTTTCGTCGGGCCGACGAGGTCGTAGAAGGAGGCCCCGTTCCACTTTCCGTGGAACGCCCAGTCGTTGTGGCGGTAGGCGGCGGCGAGGTGGACGCGCTCGTCCGGGGGGAGCCCTCGCGAAGGAGAGTACGTCGCGGAAACGTCCACCGCGTTCACCGAGATGGGATCCGAGAGGTTGAGCCTCATGCCGATGGCGGTCTCATCCTTGTAGCCCTCGACGATCGGGTACATGGAAGCGACCCCCAGCTCCCCAAGCCCCGGGTAGGAACCCGAGAACTGAATCAGGGAGTCGAGATTCACGCCCAGGGGCGACGGGATCATCCAGCTCTTGACGATCGGATGCTTCTCCGCGATCTCCTGCCCGAGGAATGTGATCGCGCTCACGTCCGAGACCGGTTTGGGGTCGATGAGCGCCGGCACGAAACCTCCTCCCGTGTAGCGGAACACGACGAGCGAATCCGGGCTGACGGGCAGCGGCCTGAAAAACCCGGTCTCCCCGTTCGTCATGACGCTCATCGAGTCCGCGTCGAAGTCCCAGCGGAAGATGTTCGACACGCCCGAGTAATAGGAGCTGCCGTAGAGGCTCTTTCCGTCCTCGGTGAACACGAAGCTCGCGGGGACCGACGTTCCGAAATCATGGAGCGATGTGGAGGTCGTGTCCCCCTGGAGGAGCCCTTCGGTCTTCCACGTGCGCAGGGTCTGACGTCCGCTGATCTCGGCCAGCGAGCCGGAAAGCTTCCGCCCGTCCGGCGAGATGTCGATGTCGTAGATGTCGTACCCGAACGGCCACGAGTACACCTGGTCCCAGTCGTTGTAGGGGTATTGAACCCGGACCAAGGTCGAGATCCCGTTGAAGTGCCGGACACCCCAGATGGAGCGGTCGCGCCGGTTGAAGACGAGATCCCCGATCCGAGCATCCTTGATGAGCACGCGGGACTTCCCGGTCGCCGGGTCGAGCGAGCAGAGGTCGCGCCACTCGTTGTTGTCCGTCGTGTAGAAGAGGGTCTTCGACTCTGGATCGTAGGCGAGGGAGCAGACGAAATAGATCGCGGGGCTCTTCACCTCACGCACCCGGCGAATGGGTCCGCCGTCGAGCGGAATGGCGGCGATGAACGCCACCGAGCCCGGATAGTCCACGCCCGCGTAGATCGTGCGCGAGCCGCGGTCGAAGATGGCGCGCGAAACGGAGCCCAGCGCGCGCTCCGACAGATCCTTGTAGGCAGTCGTGTGATAGAGCCGGATGGAATCCAGGTTCGCCCGCTGGAATCCACGCTCCCATTGGATCCAATCCTCCCATGCCTCGCCGAGCGGGAGTCCGTACACGTGTTTGAACTGTGAGGCAAAATACCGTTTGCTGCCCGGCGGCCGCGACACCCACCGGATCAGGCTCTCGGGCGAGTAGCGGTACGCGAGATAGCTCATGAAGCGCGTCCCGTAAAGGTAGGAATTCGCTCCGACCTGGAAGTCGACCTTGGTCCCTTCCGATTCGAGCCCGAGTGGATCGTAGAACCGGCTCCCGTCCCGCACCATCGAGCGGAACACCATCTCGTCGTATGGCCCTTGCGCGCGTCCGATGCCGCCCGCCATCCACGTCTCGAGGAATACGGCGATGCCTTCGTGGTACCAGCGCGGCGCCGAGCGGCGCGGGACGCACAGGAAGCTGTAGACGATCGACTCCGGATGCTCGTTCGTCTCGCGCACCTTTCCCCGGAACAGACCCCGGAAGAACTTGTCCGCGCCCGCTGCCTGGTCGAGCGCCACGACGTGGACGACCTCGTGGTTCATGGTGAAGTTGATCCGCTCGTTCGAGGGGCTGGTCTCGTACGCGAAGTTGGCGGGCGCGATGTGGACGACCATGCTGTTCCTGGGATTGACCCAGACGCCCGCGTTGCCGAAGTCGGATATGTCGTCCAGGATGACGTTCACCCGCTCGGTCGGCGTGTATTGGAACAGCCGCTGGTGGAACCTCATCGAATTCTCGAAACATCGGGACGCGTACGGGGCGAGGAAGGACAGGGTACCCGGGTTGTAGATCAGCCGGAGGTCCTTGGTCTCGATTGTTGCGAGATCGGCCCGTGACTCGAGTGGAAGGAAGAGCAGGCACGCCGCTGCCAGCGTGAGAAGCGCGCGGGATCGCGCGCTCATCGCGCGCTCAACCATGGAAACAACGGGGAGACCCCAGGATCAACCGGGGTCTCCCCGCCTTCGTTACGCTTCGGATCGGCGTTACTCTCCAGAAGCCTCGCTTACGATCTTCTGCACGTCTGGCGCGCTGGCCAGTTTCTGGAATTGATCGCTCGCGACCAGCTGCAGGAAGTTGGAGTTCTGGACCAGGTTCAAGAAGTCGCTGTTGCGGACGAGCTTGTTGAACTCAGGATGCTGCCTGGCGAAATTCCTCATGCTGTCGGCGTCGGGGAGCTTGATCTGCCGCCCACCGTCGGCATCCGGGAGCTTCACCTGGCGACCACCGTCGGCGTCCGGGAGCTTCACCTGGCGACCACCGTCAGCATCCGGCAGCTTCACCTGGCGACCACCGTCGGCGTCCGGAAGCTTCACCTGGCGACCACCGTCGGCGTCCGGCAGCTTCACCTGGCGACCACCGTCGGCGTCCGGGAGCTTCACCTGGCGGCCACCGTCAGCGTCCGGCAGCTTCACCTGGCGGCCACCGTCGGCATCGGGCAGCTTCACCTGGCGACCACCGTCGGCGTCCGGCAGCTTCACCTGGCGGCCACCGTCAGCGTCCGGCAGCTTCACCTGGCGACCACCGTCGGCATCCGGCAGCTTCACCTGGCGGCCACCGTCGGCATCCGGCAGCTTCACCTGGCGACCACCGTCGGCGTCCGGCAGCTTCACCTGGCGACCACCGTCGGCGTCCGGCAGCTTCACCTGGCGGCCACCGTCGGCGTCCGGCAGCTTCACCTGGCGACCACCGTCGGCATCCGGCAGCTTCACCTGGCGACCACCGTCGGCGTCCGGCAACTTCACCTGCCGCCCACCGTCGGCGTCCGGGAGCAGGATGATCCGCTGGAAGTCCGACGTGGTTACGAGACGCCAGAATTCTTCATTCTGAGATAGCTTCTTGAACTCGGGAGTCGCGATCACCTTGTGGAAGAGATCGCTTTGAAGCAACGCTTGAATCTGAGGATCCGCAAGCACAACGTCCTTGTCGGTGATCTGTGTCGCTTGGTAGCGCTTCGCGGCACCGATCGTCCCCTCGACTCCCGACTTCGGCGGGATGACTCCAGTGTAGTGAGCCACCGCGATCCCGACGATCGCTACCACGACCACTCCAAGAACGATACCCGGTCTCTTCATCGCACCCTCCTTTGCTTCCCTACTCCAGGCGATTCGGCGAACTCTTGTTGCTTCGCCATTCGCTCCGTCACAAATACAGGCCTAGTCGATAAAGGTTGGTGATTGGCTGCGATATTATCGCCTCCTAGCTGCCGGACCGAGGAGCTCCGGTCTCGAGCTCGCCGTGGATGAATCCATCCGGGGAGTGGATGGCGATTCGGAGTGGTGACCCGGCAGGTCCCCTCCGTGCCAGATAGAGGAGATACTGGCTATCGCCGAATTGCTGAATCCTAACGGAAAGCCTGTCGAAGCCAAGCATTACGTCGTTGCCTGCGCCCGTCTGGGCCACCCCTGTGGCGCTCCAGGCGTCGGGCGGAAACGACAGGACCAGGTCGGTGCCCTTGGGGGCCCTGACCTTGATCCGCGCGATGACGCCATCTCTCCCCGAGAGCGTTTCGATGAGCACACGCCCTCCGCGCAACGGGAAGTCCTTGGTGCCAATCTGCTTGTAGGAGGCCGCGCCCAGGGGAGGGACCATCGCGCCGGTGAAGGGGCTTGGGTCCAGGCCAGGCTTGGTCATTAGGTTCCCGGTTACCAGCGCGAACGCCAGCACCCCCAGGGCGGCTCCACCAGCGAAGGAATAGGCGTGACGAAGTGCGGGACGGCCACGAAACACCGCCGAAATCGAATCCACCCAACTCGCGCGAGCAGCCTTCGCCCCCGCGCGCTGACGGATGGCCCGCAGCACGTCCTGCTTGAGATGCGATGGAGGATCCTCCATCTCCACACGGCTCAGCGCGCCAAACACGCCGCCCAACCTCCGGTACCCTGCCCTTGCGTCCTCGCGGGCCTCGAGCGCCTTGTTGAGCCGCTCCGAGTCCTCGGGCGTGGCGACGCCGTCCAGCTGGTCGTTCATGAGCCGTTCCAGTTCGCGGTCGTTCATAGCTGCGCAATCCCATGCTTGGAGAAGATGCCGCCGAGAAGCCGTCGCGCCGTGTGAAGGCGGGACTTCACGGTTTTCTCGGGGACCTGGAGCACGCCGCTCATCTCCCCGTAGGAGAGCTGGACGAAGTGCCGGAGCACGATCACCTGACGGTAGTCCGGTGAGAGCTCCAGCAGCGCCGTTTGGATCGACTCACGGAGCAGTGCCATGGCGCAGTCTTCCTCCGGTCCGGCCTGCCGGCACACGAGCGTTTCATCCAGGGGCTCCATTCGCTTTGCCTTGCTCAGGTGATTGAGCGATTCGTTGATCGTGATCCGGTACACCCAACTGAAGAACTTGTGCCTCCGGTCGAAATTTCGGAGATTCTCGTACGCCTTGAGGAAGACGGTCTGGGTGATGTCGCGGGCGTCTTCCCGGTTTCCTACCATCCGGAGCGACACGTTGAAGAGCACCCGCTGATACCTGTCGATCAGGTCCCCGAACGCCTCGCCGTCCCCATCCAGGCACCGGTCCAGCAGCTCGCCTTCTTCGTCGACCCTAACTACAGATGAATCAGGGGAAAGTTGGCGGGAGACGCTCAACCCGGCTTCCGCTGCGGGCGCGCGTCCTTGAGGCCCCTGGCTATTCAAGCCGCAGCACCTTGTCGAGCCCCGCATAGACGAAAACGGATCGGATCCGCGGTTTGAGGTTGGTGAGCCTGAATGCATGCCC
This sequence comes from Candidatus Eiseniibacteriota bacterium, assembly GCA_963724515.1. Taxonomy (GTDB): domain Bacteria; phylum Eisenbacteria; class RBG-16-71-46; order SZUA-252; family SZUA-252; genus WS-7. The sequence continues at coordinate 20,456 of CAVRUU010000003.1, forward strand.
CGAATCCCGGAGCCTCTTGTAGGTCTGGACCAGCACCCCGAGCCCCGCGCTCGAGACATAATCCAGGTCCGTGAGATCGATCACTGCGGGCCCATTCACCGTATCGAGGGTCGCCTTGGCGCGGTCGGACTGCGCCGCGTCCAGCCTCCCGGAGAGCTTGACGAGACCGCCGGCCTCGACCTGGATCTCGAACATCAGCGTGCGAACCTCTTCGTCAGCGTGACGATGGCGCTCCGCTCCCTGTATTCGTACCGCATGGAATCCGAGATCCCCCTGACCAGGCGGAGCCCGAGCCCGCCCTCGGGCAGTCCGTCCTCCGACTCACCTCGCGGCCGTCGCGGCGGAGCCGTCAGGTCGAAGGACTCGACGTCGAAATCCCGGAGCGTCACGATGAGCTCATTGTCCTCTCCGCTCAGACGAAGGCTCACGTCCGGCCCGCCCCCCTTGGCGTGTCTCAACATATTCGTGAAGATCTCTTCGACGAGGAGGTCAACCGTGTACGAGTGCTCCGGGCGAAATCCCCTGGAGCCGACGTAGCCGGCGACAAAGTGCGCCATCGGCTCGAGCGAGCCGAGATTTCGCGGAAATCGCCGCTCCACCATGCTGTGTCTCTTCCGGTGATTGCGGGCGGGGAACCCGGGGAGACGCCGCCGTCAGGAATCGGGACCGGACCCTGGAATCTAGCCCGAATTCCACGCGGTGTCCATGAAGTGGGCCTAACTGACTACTCAGCAATTAATTAGACCCGCCCGGCAGCAATTACAAGAGCCCGGAGGATCGGACTCCTCCGGGCTCCACGTTCGTGCTCGGGATTGATGCGCTTACTTCATGCGCGTGTAGGTGATCTCCATGTCGGTGTGTTCCTTGCCGTCCTTCATGGAGATCATGGACATCATGTGCCGGTTCTCGTCCTCGACCTTCGTGATCATCTTCATGTCGACCGGGTTCCCCGTCGCCGGATCCATCATCGTGGACTTCATCGTGAGGATCTTCCCGGAGGGATCCACCATGCCGTCGCTCATCATCAGCCCGGTCGTCATGTTGTCCGCCCAGACGCTGACGAATTCCTTCTTCTGGTTGTCGTAGCCCATGAGGCCGTACCCCTCGAAGGGCATGCCCGCGAGAGCCCCCTTGTAGGTCGTTTGCAGGAATCGGTTCCCGAGGACCCAGGTGTTCTCGCAGGTCCCCTCGGTCACCGCCGGCTCGCCGGGGACCATCCAGCTCTTGGACATTGCCTTCCAGGAGCCCGCCATGGGCTTCATCAGCTCGTGCATTGGTCCCGGCATTGCCATCTTCATCATGGCTTCCATCATCTCGTCCTTCTTGGCGTCCATCTTCGGCGCATCCGCCTTCGCCGATTCAGCCTTCGGCGTTTCCTTGCCCTTGGCATCCTTGTCGGAAGCGAAGGCGGCGGTGACCGATACCAGACCGAGAGCGAGCACTGCCGAGAGCGCGATCCGTGCGAAGCGACATTCCATGTGCTTGTCCCCCTGTTGGACGTTTCGATGCGGCGTGAACCGAAGGCGGCAGTCTAGCACAGGAGCCGAGCCCCCTGCACGGCAGGCGTTCAGCGCGTCGGGTTCGGGTTCGAATCCGGAGGGCTTTCCGCGATCCGGAGCCACTCCCTGGCCTGTGCGTGCCCCGGATCCTCGCGGAGCGACGCCCGCCACTCCGCGACCGCGGGGGTCGGTTTTCCCTGGGACCAGAGAATCGCCCCGCGGTTGAAGTGAAGCTCCCCGAGAAGTGCCGGATCCCTCCGCTTTCTTGCCAGGATCTCGAACGCGCGATCGGTGGCGAGAAGCGCCTCGTCATAACGGCCCAGGTTGTAGTACAGGACGCCGAGGCTCTGGTAGGAAGTGACGTTCTCCACCGCCGCTCCCTGTTTCAGCAGCCCCTCCGCTTCGGCCCAGCGCTTCTGGGTCATTCGCACGTCGGCCAGATTGTTGAACACGCGGTAGTCGCGGCTCTTCGTGATCGCGTAGGTCCAGAGCGATTCCGAATCCTTCCATACCCGCGAGTACTGGATCGTGCGGACCGCGAAACCGATCGCGAGCGCCGCCGTGACCGCGGCCGCGGCCGCGGACCTGGCACCCAGTGCCGGCGCGCGAGCCAGGCCCCCGACCCCAACGATCGCCGCGGCGATCGCCCAGCAGAACCCGATCGACGGCGCGTAGACGTACCGGTCCGCCATGTAGGTCACGAGCGGAAAGAGAATCGCCGGAAAGAGCGTGAGAAACACCCAGCTCACGCCGAGAGACTCGACGCGGCGCCCGAAGCGATAGAGAAGGGCCGCCGCGGCCGGCAGCACCGCCAGACCGCCGAGCTGGAAGAGAACGTCCGCGATCCCGCTCCCGATACGCGGGAGGTCGTAGTCGGGATTGCCGCCGAGCCCCAGCAGAAGGCCGAGGTAATTCCAGACCGCATGCCCCTTCACCATCAGATAGCGGAGCGGCTCGTGCGCGTACGCCGCCTTCGCGGTCACCTGCGCGTGGGAATTCACGACGACCAGGATCGCGCCCGCGATCCCGTACGGGATCTTGCCCGCGAGCGCGAGGAGGAGCGGGGGCCGCCGCGCGCGCGGGTTCGCCGGGTCCGGCATCGCGTCCAGGAGGAGCAGGAACGCGGGGAGGACGATGGCGGTCACCTTGGAGAGCATCGCGAGAAGAAACCACACGAGTGAGGCGGCGTACGGGATCGGGCGGAACTCGCTTCCCTTCCGCGCGCCGAGATAACTCAGGAGCGAGAGAAGCATGAAGGTCGTGGACAGGATCTCCTTCCGGCTCGAGATCCAGGCCACCGCCTCCACGTGCGCCGGGTGGACCGCGAAGAGAAGCGCCGCGACGAATGCCGCGGCCAGACTTCCGGTGAGCCGCCGCGCCACGGCGAGGCAAAGCGCGCTGTTCACGCCGTGGAGCAGCACGGAGCTCACATGGAAGCCGGCCGGTTTGAGCCCCCAGACCGCGTGGTCGATCATGTAGGAAAAGATATGGAGCGGGAGGTAGTTCTGAAAATAAGGCTGGGTGAAGATCGCGCGGAGGTTCGACCACGTGAGCTGCCGGATCCAGGGGTTGCGCAGGATGTAGACGTTGTCGTCCCAGTTCAGGAAGGAATAGCCGACGGTCGGCCAGAAGACCGCGCACGCGCACGCGAAGACGAAGGCGTAGGCGAGAATGCCCTGCAAGCCCGAGCCGGATCCCCTCTGCCGGCGCTTCCTCACGCGGGCGGAGCCTCCGTCCTCCGCGCGACGCACTCCAGGGTTCCTCCGCTGCCGAAGATCGCCTCCGCCACGGTCAGGAGCACCGCGGCCGGCAGGAGCGCCGCCATCAGAACCGCCTGGAGCATCAACCGGGGGGAGCCCGCCAGCGACCGGTTCCCCTTGAGGGTCTCGTAGAACTCATCGCGCGGGAATCCGAGGACGTTCAGCGTGGACTGCAAGATCCCGTAGGTATTCTGCTCCCAGGAAAGCGTGCGCATGCGCTCGATCCGAAACCCCGCGTCGCGAAGGGTCCGCTCGAGCGACCCCCGGCCGAAGTGGTGGAGGTGCCGCGGAGGATCGATGTGAAACCACGATCCGCCGAAGAGCGTTGCCTGCCAGGAATCGATGTTGGGAACGGCGACCATGAGCGCGCCGTCCCGTCCGAGCCACCTGTGGCACAGGCGGAGAATCCCGTCGGGATCGGGCAGGTGCTCGAGCACGTGCCAGATGGAGATCAGGTCGAAGGAGCCCGCCGGGAAGGTATCGGCTTGGAGCTCCCCCAGGTGCAGGCGGAGCCCGGGCACGCGCGACGCCCGCTTCGCGGTCTCCGCCGAAAACTCCGTTCCGTGACACTCGTGGCCCCATCGGGCGACCCTAGCCAGGAACTGGCCGCTCCCGCATCCGATGTCGAGCACCCGCCGCGCTCCGGCGCGCGCAACCGCCTGGAGGAGCCGGTTCGCCAGCCGGGCGCGCCGGTCGCGGAACCAGTCCACGATTCCCTCGATCGCCGGGACGAACTTCCGCGATCCGGCGCCGTAGTAATCGTCGCCGTAGAAGGCGGAAAGACCGTCGGGACGGGGGCGCGGATCGAGCAGCATGCGCCCGCAGCGGAGGCATCGTCTCAGGGCGAACCCAGTGCCGGCGAGACGGAACGCTCGGGACGCGGGCCCGAGATCGCGCGAGCCGCAGGTGCAGGCGGCGACGCTCTCCACCGGTGGCGTGCTCACCCGTCCGAGAGCTTCCTGCCGCCCGGCTCGAAGATCGGGAAGCGCCGGAGGCCCCATCGGTGGAGACGGTACTTGGCGCAGACGCCGAGTACGCCGAATCCGTAGCGAACCGCGCGCGGGAAGGAGATGCTCGAGGCGTCGCCGAAATAGCGCGTCGGGCAGCTGACCTCGCCGATCTGGTAGCCGAACGCCACGATCTGAGCGAGCATTTCGTTGTCGAACACGAAATCGTTCGAGTTCTCCTCGAGCGGCAGCGATTCGAGCACGCCCTTGCTGAACGCCCGGTAGCCGGTGTGATACTCGGAGAGCTTGCGCTGGAGGGCGACGTTCTCGATCAGCGTGAGGATCCGGTTCGCGACGTATTTGTACCGGGGCATGCCGCCCCGCAAGGCGCTCCGCCCCAACATGCGCGACCCCAGCACGGTGTCGTAGATCCCCTTCGCCACCATCGAGGCCATCGCGGTGACCAGCGCGGGCGTGTACTGGTAGTCCGGGTGCACCATGATCACCACGTCCGCACCGGCGCGAAGCGCTTCGCGGTAGCAGGTTTTCTGGTTTCCGCCGTATCCCAGGTTGCGGGGATGGACGAATGTGGTGATGCCGAGCCGCCGGGCCAGCTCCGAGGTCTCGTCCTGGCTCGCGTCGTCGACGAGGATGACGTGGTCCACGATCTCGTGCGGCAGTTCCTCGAAGGTCTGCCGCAAGGTCCTGGCCGCGTTGTATGCGGGCAGCACGACGACGATCCGCTTTTCGTGGATCACTGCGGGGACCCTCCTTTCCCGGCGGTCTTTCCGGGCTTCGCGGCGGCGGCTGCCGCGATGCCCTCCAGCGCCAGATTCCGGTTCGCCTCGGCGTCCTTGTTCGACGGATCGAGTGTGAGCGCCTCTTCCGCGGCGCGCCGCGCCTCCTCGTCCCGTCCGAGCGCGAGGTACGCGGCCGCGAGATTGCTCCACGTCGTCGCGCGCGCGGTGTGCTCTTCCCACCATTCCCGATTCACGGCGAGCTGGAGGGTGTCCGCGGCGTCGCGCCAGCGCTGGTCGAGGAGCGCGGCGTAGCCGAAGAACGCCATCGGCTGCGCGAGGTTCGGGTAGAGCGTGGCCGCGCGGAGTGCCATGGCGCGCGCCTCCGACGTGTGCCCGAGCCGGAGCAGCGCGTTCGAGGCCTGATCCATTACCTGCGCGTTGACCGGGTCGCGCGCCACCGCCTCGACGAACGCCGCGCGCGCGCCCTCGGGCGTGGCCTCCGGGGGCCGGAGGAGCGCTTGCGCCGTGAGGACGCGCCCGATGTTCGCGTGGTAATAAGCGTCCTCGGGCTTCGTGGCGATCGCCCCGCGCAGCGCCCCGGCGGCGCGCCGGAGCAGATCGCTGCCCCGAGGCGCCATTCGGCTCACGTTCTTGCCGCACGAGGAGCGACGACCCGAGGAAATTCCCGTACCTGGAATCCCACGGCGCGTCGCGCCCCGCCAGCTCCAGCTCCGAAGCCCGCTCGTCGCTGCCCGCCGGCGCCGCGAGGGCAACCTTCTCGCGCACCTGCGCGCGGACGGGATGGTGCACGAGCAGCACGAAGAGCGCGCCGGCGGGAATCGCGGCGGCCGCCATGGCCCAGGCGGCGGTGCGCTCCCTCCGTGGGCGCGCGCCCCCTTCCCGCCCGGTCGCGACACCGACGTCCGCGGACGCTGCCCAGCCGGCGATCGCGGCCGCGAGGCTCCCGAGCGCCACGACCGTGAAGCTCGCGAGATCTTGTATCGCGAAGCCGGCCAGAGAGGCGCCCGCCGCGACCGCCGCGGACCGGCTCGCTCCGTCCCCGCGACCCACGCGCTTCAAGATCGCGACGCCCGCGAACAAAACCACGAGAAATGCCGCGATTCCTCCCACGATCCCCTGGGTCGCCAGGATCTGGATCGGCTCGTTGTGCGCCTTGTTGGGCGTGTGACCCCACTCGATGTTCCAGTACTGCGTGGTTCGGTACCGGGGAAAGGCGGTCCCGAAGGCATCCAGGCCGACGCCCGTCCAGGGATGATCCTGCGCCATTCGAAGCCCGGCACGCCAGATGTGCAGCCGGGATTGGGTCGTCGGCGCGTTCAGGCTCGCGATCTGGCGGACCCGGTCCGCGAGGTGCGTGCCCATCGGGGTGCGCGCGAAGAGGAGTCCCGCCGCCGCGATCACGAGCAGCGATGCGACGGCCGCGGCCGGAGCGCGTGAGGCGCGGCGCGGCCCGGGAGAACGGGAGCGTTCCTTCGCGCGGCCTTTCGCGACCAGGCTCAGGGCCACCCACGCGAGTCCGGCGGCCAGTAGCCCGATCCACGCGCCCCGTGAGAGCGTGGCCGCGATCACCACCACGGAGGCGGTCGCCACGAGCGCCCACAGAACCCGCTCGGCCGTGTTCCGCGAGCGGCTCGCGAGCCAGATCGTGAGCGGAGCGGTCATGGCGAGGTAGGCTCCGAGCATGTTGGGATGGCCGAGCGTCCCGAAGATCCGCACGTCCCCTTCGTACGTGGCGGTCCTGCCCCACACGAAGGGATCGAGACCCGCGAGCTGGAGCAGCGCGTAGGAGCTGGTCACGGCGCTCGCGAATCCCGCGGCCCTCGCGTAGCGCGCGAGAGTGGCCGGCTGTCCGCGCGATGCTGCGCGCGACGCGAAGTAAACGACCGCCGTCGCGAGCCCCGTCGCGAGCCCGGCCGTGCTGTCCGGCGCGCCGTGGAGGCTCTGCAGTGGATTCGGAGAGACCACCGTCGAAAGGGCCGCCGACGCGACGTAGAGAAACACGCAGGCGCCCAGCGGGTCCTTCGAGACCCACGACCCGAATCGTCCCAAGGCGGAGCGAACGGACTTGCCCGGTCCCGACCGCGCGATCGCCGTGAGCTCCGCGGAGAGGGCGCGCCAGAGAAGCAGAAGAGCCCCGGTCGTGAGAAGGGCAGCCTGCGGTACTTCGAAGCACTCCGCGGACGCGCGCCAGAAGACGACCGGACCGAGCGCGAGCAGGCCGAGAAGGACGTATTCCTCGAATGAGATTCGGGACGAGCTTGGCTTCATCCGCGCCGGAGAGCGCGACACCCCATCGCATCGCGGCGACGGGGTGTCTCGATGGAAGAATTTCGAAGAGGCTTCGAGATTACTTGAGATGCTTCGAGACGAGCTTCGTCATCTCGAACATGCTCACTTGACGCTTCCCGCCGAACACCGCGCGCAGTGCCTCGTCCGCGTTGATCATCGTTCTCTTAGTCTTGTCCTGGAGCTTGTTCTTCTTGATGTAGGCCCAAAGTTTCTTGGTCACCTCGGTCCTCGGTATCGCTTTCGATCCGATGACTTCGGAAAGCGTGGCGGAAGGCTGCATGGGCTTCATGAACGCTGCGCTCGGACTACGCTTCTTCCCTGCCTTCTTCTTCGCAGTCTTCTTGGCGGGCATGCACCTCTCCTTTCGTGAGCGTCCTGCCGATCCGGTACTCGTCGGCACCGAGGGGAATTACTAGCACGGACAGGCGTGGAGGGCAATCTCTCATAGGTAAATCGGACCCGGAAGGCAAAAAAAATGGAGCGGAAGACGGGATTTGAACCCGCGACAGCCACCTTGGCAAGGTGGAGCTCTACCGGGCTGAGCTACTTCCGCTCTCGGGGCAATTTGTCGGTCTGAACCGGCGAAGTCTAAACCTCCCCCGGAATGCCGTCAAGCGAGCTAGGCCCTGCGGGGGCCGGTTTCCTGAACGGTCTCGAGCCACTTATGGTATCCGGTTCCCATTCTCCGCGACGCATTCGCCTGGCGGTAAAGCTGGAGGTACTTGCGGGCCGAGGCTTCCCAGGAGAAATCGCGCCCCATGCCGTTCCGGCGCACCCGCGTCATCGCACGCGGCTCGGCGTACAGCGCGATCGCCGCTTCGACAGCCTGGACGAGGGCCTCGGGCGTGTAGGGAGCGAACACGATTCCGGTGCCCCCTTCCGATCCCCGCGAATGAGGATCGACCGTGTCCGCGAGCCCGCCGGTCCACCGCACGACCGGCACGGCGCCGTACCGCATGCTCATCATCTGGTTCAAGCCGCACGGCTCGTAGCGCGACGGCATGAGGAAGAAGTCGCTCCCTGCCTCGATCCGATGGGCGAGGGGGTCGTTGAATCCCTTGGTGAATCGGAGCCGGTCCGGGTAACCCTCCTCGAGCGCCTGGAAGAGCTCCTCGTAGCGCTTGGACCCGCTCCCGAGGAGCACCCACCTCGCGGGAAGCGCGAACAGCCGGTCGGCGGCGGTCTCGATCAGATCGAAGCCTTTCTGCTCGGCCAGCCGCGAGATGATCCCGAACAGCGGCCGGTCGGGCTCTTTCGGGAGCCCCGATTCCTCGAGGAGCGCCGACTTGCACACTCCCTTCAGCTCGAGGCTTTCCGCGTCGTAGCGCGCCGCGATCATCCGGTCGGTGCGCGGGTTCCAGATCCGGACGTCGATCCCGTTCAGGATCCCGACCAGGTCCTCGTGCCGCGCGTTCAGAACCCCCTGCAAACCGAACCCGAACTCCTCTCCGGACTGGATCTCCTCTGCGTAGCGCTCGCTCACCGTCGTGATCACGTCCGCGAAATGGATCCCGGCTTTGAGGAAGTTCATCTTCCCCCAGAACTCGAACGGCGAGAGCGGATAGAAGTACTTGGGTGGAAAGCCCGCGATCGCCATCGAGTCGGCATCGTAGACGCCCTGGTACCCCATGTTGTGGATCGAGAGAATGGCCGCCGTCATCTGGAAGAAGGGATCCTCGGCGTAGATCGTCTTCAGATACGCGGGCACGAGGGCGGCCTGGTGATCGTTGGCGTGGATCACCTCGGGCGTGAATGCGAGCGCGCGCATCCCCTCGAGGCACGCGCGCGAGTAGAAGGCGAACCGCTCGGCGTTGTCCGGGTACGCCTCGCCCGTTCCCGGATCGTTGTAGATCCCGGGACGGCCGAAATAGCGCTCGTTGGCGATGAAGTAGGTAGCGAGGTGCGGCTTCTGCTCCGGTCCCCGCAGGGCGTAGATGAGCGCGGGTGTGTCCTCCCCGCCCACGGGAACCTCGATCTTCGAGACCAGCTCCAGGGTGCCGCCGTCCGGGAGCGTGAGCCCGGCGTAGCGCGGCAGAAAGACCGCCACCGAGCACCCCAGGTCCGAGATGGCCCCCGAGAGCGAGCCGACGACGTCGGCCAGTCCGCCCACCTTCGCGAACGGGACCGCCTCCGCGCTGAGCATCGCGACCCGGAACCGCTGGTTCATGTCACGGCTCGATGTCGCGGAGGTACTGGGCTGCCTCCTCGGGCGAGGTCGGATTGATGTAGAAGCCGGTCCCCCACTCGAAGCCCGCCACCTTCGTCAGCTTGGGCATGATCTCGATATGCCAGTGGTAGTAGTCGAGGCGTGTGTCGCGACACGGGGCGCTGTGCACGATGAAGTTGTAGTGGGGGCGGTTCAGCGCCTTGTTGATCCGGCCCAGGGTGTTCTTCAGGGATTGCGCGAGCGAGGCGAACTCGCTCTTCTGCGAGTCCTCGAACGCGGAGATGTGGCTCCGGGGGAGGATCCAGGTCTCGAAGGGGAACCTCGGAGCGAACGGCTCGAACGAGACGAAGTGCTCGTTCTCCGCGACGATGCGCTTTCCCTCCCGAAGCTCCTGCTCGATCATGTCGCAGAACACGCAACGCTCCTTCAACCGGTAATGCTGGAGCGCCCCGTCCAGCTCCTCCGTCACCACCTTGGGAATGATCGGCGTCGCGATGAGCTGCGTGTGGCTGTGCTCGAGGGAGGCGCCTGCGTTCTCGCCGTGGTTCTTGAAGATGAGGATGTAGCGGAACCGGTTGTCGTTCTTGAGATCCACCACGCGGTCCCGGAACGCCCAGAGGACGTTCTCGATCTGGGCCTCGGGCAGCTCGCTCAACTCCTTCGTGTGGTCGGGAGTCTCGACGACGACCTCGTGCGCCCCGATCCCGTTCATCTTGTCGTACAGCCCCTCGCCGCGCCGGTCCAGTCCGCCCTCGATCTGGAGCGCCGGAAACTTGTTCGGCACGACTCGAACCGACCAGCCGGGGGAGTTGGGCAGGGTTCCAGGCTCGCGATAGGCCAGGACCTCGGGTGGTGTCTTGTCCTCGTTCCCGACGTCGAAGGGGCAGGGTTTCGCGTTGGAAGGCGGCGGGGCGGAGCCGTTGAAATCGGATGGCCTGCGGCCGCGCTCGGTTGAGATGATCACCCAACGCCCGACCACGGGGTCCTTACGCAGTTCCGGCATAGCTCTCCATTCTAGTGCGAGTTTCCGACACGGTCAACTTGGCGTTCTTCCGGAAAGTCCTTGTAAGTTCAATCCATACCGCCGGTTACATTGCGCGGACAACGGACGCGGAAGGCCCCGGGGAAGCCCAGGCGGACCGCCTTCTCACGGAGCGGCCGCGCATCCTCCTCCGAGCCGTAGTCCCCGAGCCTGACCTTGTAATGAGGGGGCTCGTTGGCAACGTAGGCCGGCACCTTGAGGAGATCGCCCGCCTCCATCGCCATTCGGTCAGCCAGGTCCCGATCCTGAGTAGCGAAGATCTGGACCCGCCAGAGCGCACCTTGGGTCCGGACCGGGCCTTCGATCGCCATGGAATCGCGCTGTGAGGCCGCCTGAGCCCTCGGGAGCGAGGACCGGGGCCGCGCACCCTCTCCGCTCCGGGGAGCGCCCGGGACGGGCTCCGGGATCGTCGACAGCTCCTCCGAGGTGATCTCCTCGCTGGGGTCGAGCACCGGTGGCCTTCTGGATTCCGGGGCATCCCCCGACTCGGCGACCCCCACGAAGAGGGTCATGACGGCCGCCAGGACGAGCCCCGGCGCTCTAGAGATACTCATCCAGATCTCCCCGTGCCTTGAGCCGCTCGACGATGGCCCGGACATCCTGCGCCCGGTCCTTCCTGCACACGAGGGTCACGTCGGGCGTGCGTACGATGATCAGGTCTTCGATTCCCACCCCCGCGATGAGACCCTGGTAGGCAAACGCGATCACGTCCTTGGAATCGTGCAGCAGCACGCTGCCCCTTGCCGCGTTCCCTCCCGCATCAAGCGATGCCCGCGACGCGATCGCCGCCCAGGAGCCGAGATCGTCCCAGGCGAACCCAGCCCGCGCGACCAGCGCCTTCTTGGAACGCTCCATGACCGCATAGTCGATGGACGTGGAGGACACCTCCCGGTAGAACGCATCCAACGCCGCCTCGATTCCGCTGCCGCCCCGAGGCACCCGCTCGACCGCAACGGCGAGGTCGGGCACGTGGGCGCGGATCTCCTCCAGCATGACGCGCGGCGGGAACAGGAACATCCCCGCGTTCCAGAGATGGCGTCCGTCGGACACGTAGCGCGCCGCGGTCGCCGAGTCCGGCTTCTCGCGGAACGCGCTCACCCGGTGAAACGGTGAACCGGGAGCGATCGGCTCTCCCGACTCGATGTAGCCGTACCCCGTCTCGGGCCGCGTGGGCGGAATCCCGAACGTCACGATGGCCTGGCGCTCGAGCGCCGTCTTCGCGGCCAGCACGAGCTCCTCGCGAAACCGCGACGCCGGCTCGATCCGATGATCGGACGGGAGCACCGCGATCACGGATTCGTCCCCGGCCTCCCGGATGAGCCACGACGCCAGAGCGATCGCGGGGGCGGTGTTCCTGCCGACCGGCTCGCCGATCACCTGCGCCGGAGGCACGCCAGGAGTCAGCGACTCTGCCTCCCGCTTCAGATCCCGCGCGGTGATGATCCAGACATCGCGCGGTTCGACGAGACCGGAGAGACGCTCCAGCGTGTCCGCGAGCATCGGGCGGTCCCCCAGGAGCGGCAGGAACTGTTTGGGACGCGACCGGCGCGAGAGGGGCCAGAACCGCTCTCCGCGTCCTCCCGCCAGGATCACCGCGTGAAGGCGCATGAGCTAGCGGTACCACAGGGCATGGAGTGCGGCAACCCGCAAGGGGCGCCGGTTCCGGGACGGCGCGGCGGCCCTCAATAGGCTCCCCTGGCGGACAGAACGGCCGGCACGGTGAGAAGGAGGACCTTGAGATCGAGGCGAAACGAGAGCCGGTCCACGTATTCGAGGTCGAGACGCATCCACTCCTCGAAGCCGAGGTCGCTCCGGCCGCGGATCTGCCAGAGACAGGTGAGCCCCGGGCGAACGGAGAGCCGGCGCAGCATCCACGGTTCGTAGCGTTCGACCTCCTCCGGAAACGGCGGTCTCGGACCCACGAGGCTCATGTGCCCCTGGAGCACGTGGAAGAGCTGGGGAAGCTCATCGAGGCTCAGCTTTCGAAGCCATCGGCCGACTCGCGTCACGCGTGGGTCGTTGTGGAGCTTGAAGGCGGGTCCCTGCGCCTGATTCAAGTGGAGCAGAAGCCCGCGCAGCTCCTCGGCCCCAACCCGCATCGACCGCAATTTCAGAAACGTGAACTTCCGCCCGTCCCGTCCGACGCGAATCGCGCGATGAAACACAGGTCCGTCGGAGTCGAGCTTGATCGCGATTGCCGCGAGCGCGATCACGGGCGCCGCCGCCACGAACGTGAAGGAACCCAGGGCCAGATCCAGCGCCCGCTTCCCGAAGGTCTTGTAGAGCGACACCGGGCCAATGTAGCACAGGGCCGCCTGGAAAAAGCCCGGGGCCGCGGCGTTTCCACCGCGGCCCCATCGGCCCTGTTGCGTGCTGCTACCGCTGCGACAGGATTACTTCAAGATCGTGACAGAGTTCTTGAAGGTCCCATCCACCGTCATTCCACGCACGAAGTAGACGCCCGAGGCGAGCCGGTTCCCCTGCTCGTTCCGACCGTCGATCCTCACCTCGTGAATGCCCGGCTCCACCTGCTGCCTCGTCATCAGATTCCGAACCAACCGTCCGTTCACGTCGAACAGCTGAACGCTCGCAACGCCCGGACGCGTTGTCACGAACGACAGCTTCGCCTCCGGATTGAGCGGGTTCGGTGAAATCGCCGACATCTCCTCGCTTCCCGAGCCGAACTTGATGACCTTGACGCTCACGGTCCCTTGGAAATGACCGCCCGTCAGGAGATCGCCCCCGACCACCACATTGACCGTGGTCGTCTTGTTGTTCGGGAGGCTCGCGAACAGAACCCGGAGATCGTCCCTCGTGAAGCAGACCCTGATCTCCTTGTTACCGTCGTGATTCGTGTCGCCGTCGATGATGGTCTTGCAGTGGGTCACGATCGTCAAACCGGCGTAGCTCATCGTCATCGACGTAAGAAGAGCGTCGTTCACGTTGAACGAGCCGCCGATCGCTTCGATCCGGACCAAAGTGGGTAGGTACTGCGGCAGGATGTAGTTCAAGTTGTAGCGGTAGAACACGTGCGCCGCGAAACCACCGGTGGACACGGTCGCCGTGGTGGTGGCCGTGTTGCTCAGAGCCGGCGTCCCGTTGTCCGTCACGGTCAACGTCACCGTGAAGGTCCCGGCCGCCAGATAAGCGTGGCTCGGTGTCGCGCCCGTTCCCGTGCCGCCGTCGCCGAAGTTCCACGCGTACGTGAGGACGTCGCCGTCCGGATCCGAAGATCCTTCACCGTGGAAGGTAAGCGCCACTCCGACAGCGCCGCTGTACGGACCGCCGGCATTCGCCACCGGCGCGCGATTCACGTTGTTCACCGTGATCGTGAACGACTTGTCGTTCGTCAAGCTGCCGTCGCTCGCACGAACCGTCGCCGAGGACGTACCCGCATCCGAGAATCCGGGCGCCAGGTGTGCATTCCCCGTCGTGGCATTGGTCGTCGTCACCGTCAGGAACACCGGCCCCGAGACCTTGGTGAACGTGAGCGCATTGCCGTCCGGATCCGAGCCCGTCAGGACCTGATCCGCCGTCGCACCCTCATTCACCGTCATGTTCGCTGGCTGGTTCAAGACCGGCGCCTGATTCACGGAGGTTACCGTGATCGTGAAGCTCCGAGATGCAGTCTGCGCGTTCGCCGTCGCCGTCACCGACGCCGCGAACGTTCCCGTGGTGCCAAGCGGAGGAGCCAGGTGGATGTTACCCGTGCGGGTATTCCCCACCTGCGCGTTGTCCGTACGGGTCAGGAACGCGGGACCCGATGACGTGAACGTGATCGCGTCCCCGTCCGCATCCGTCGCGCTGATCGCCTGATCCGCCGTTGCTCCCGCCGCCACCGACATGTTGTTGATCACGTTGAGCGTCGGCGCGCGATCCACGTTCGTCACCGTGATCGTCAGCGTCTTGTCGTTCGTCAACGCACCCGTGTCCGTCGCGCGAACCACCAACGACGCCGTCCCCGCATCCGCAAATCCCGGTGCCAGGGCGATGTTGCCGGAGGTGGCATTCGTCGTCGTGACCGTCGCGTACGTCGGGCCCGATACCTTCGAGAACGTCAACGCGTCCCCGTCCGGATCGGTCCCCGTGATCACCTGATTCGCCGTCGCACCCTCAGCCACCGTCATGCTCGCAGGCTGATTCAACGTCGGCGCACGGTTCACGTTCGTCACCGTGATCGTCAGCGTCTTGTCGTTGCTCAACGATCCGTCACTGGCACGTACCATCGCGGAGGCGGTACCCGCGTCCGAGAATCCGGGCGCCAGGTGGATGCTCCCCGTCGCCGTACCGGTGCCGGCAGAAGTCGTCGTCACCGTCGCGTACGTCGGACCCGATACCAGCGTGAACGTGAGCGGGTTTCCGTCGGCATCCGTGGCGTTCAACACCTGATCCGCCGTGGCACCCTCGGCAACCGTCATGTTCGCAGGCTGCGCCAGCACCGGCGCCTGGTTCGTCGCCGTCACCGTGATCGTGAAGCTCCGAGATGCACTCTGCGCGTTCGCCGTCGCCGTCACCGACGCCGCGAACGTCCCGGAGGTACCAAGCGGAGGAGCCAGGTGGATGTTGCCCGTGCGGGTATTCCCCACCTGCGCGTTGTCAGTACGGGTCAGGAACGCGGGACCCGATGACGTGAACGTGATCGCGTCCCCGTCCGCATCCGTCGCGCTGATCACCTGATCCGCCGTAGCACCCGCCGCCACCGTCATGTTGTTGATCACGTTGAGCGTCGGGGCACGATCCACGTTCGTCACCGTGATCGTCAGCGACTTGTCGTTGCTCAACGACCCGTCGCTCGCACGAACCGTCGCCGCCGCCGTACCCGCATCCGAGAATCCGGGCGCCAGCGCGAGGTTACCCGTCGCCGTCCCCGTCCCCGGGGTCGTCGTCGTCACCGTCGCGTACGTCGGGCCCGATACCAGCGTGAAGGAGAGCGGATTGCCGTCCGGATCCGTGGCGTTCAGCACCTGATTCGCCGTGGCACCCTCGGCAACCGTCATGTTCACGGGCTGCGCCAGCACCGGCGCCTGGTTCGTCGCCGTCACCGTGATCGTGAAGGCGCGAGATGCACTCTGCGCGTTCGCCGTCGCCGTCACCGACGCCGCGAACGTTCCCGTGGTGCCGAGCGGAGGAGCCAGATGAATATTTCCCGTGCGGGTCGTAGTCACCTGAGCGTTGTCCGTACGGGTCAGGAACGCGGGACCTGCTGACGTGAACGTGATCGCGTCCCCGTCCGCATCCGTCGCGCTGATCGCCTGATCCGCCGTAGCGCCCGCCGCCACCGTCATGTTCGCTATGACGTTGAGCGTCGGCGCACGATCCACGTTCGTCACCGTGATCGTCAGCGTCTTGTCGTTCGTCAACGCGCCCGTGTCCGTCGCGCGAACCACCAACGACGCCGTCCCCGCATCCGAGAATCCCGGTGCAAGGGCGATGTTACCCGTCGTCCCGTTCGTCGTCGTCACCGTCGCGTACGTCGGGCCCGATACCTTCGAGAACGTCAACGCGTCCCCGTCCGGATCGGTCCCCGTGATCACCTGATTCGCCGTCGCACCCTCAGCCACCGTCAT
This sequence comes from Candidatus Eiseniibacteriota bacterium, assembly GCA_963724515.1. Taxonomy (GTDB): domain Bacteria; phylum Eisenbacteria; class RBG-16-71-46; order SZUA-252; family SZUA-252; genus WS-7. Next base: position 36,488 of record CAVRUU010000003.1, read on the forward strand.
GTTCGCGGGCTGATTCAACGTCGGCGCACGGTTCACGTTCGTCACCGTGACCGTAAGCGTCTTGTCGTTCGTCAACGCGCCCGTGTCCGTCGCGCGAACCACCAACGACGCCGTCCCCGCATCCGCAAACCCCGGTGCAAGGGCGATGTTACCCGTCGTCCCGTTCGTCGTCGTCACCGTCGCGTACGTCGGGCCCGATACCTTCGTGAACGTCAGCGCGTCCCCGTCCGGATCGGTCCCCGTGATCACCTGATTCGCCGTCGCGCCCTCAGCCACCGTCATGCTCGCGGGCTGAGTCAACGTCGGCGCACGATTCGTCGCCGTCACCGTGATCGTGAGCGACTTGTCGTTGTTCAACGATCCGTCGCTCGCACGAACCGTCGCCGCCGCCGTACCGGCATCCGAGAACCCGGGTGCCAGCGCGAGGCTGCCCGTCGCCGTCCCCGTCCCCGGGGTCGTCGTCGTCACCGTCGCGTACGTCGGGCCCGATACCTTCGTGAACGAGAGCGGATTGCCGTCCGGATCCGTGGCGTTCAGCACCTGATTCGCCGTGGCACCCTCGGCAACCGTCATGTTCACAGGCTGCGCCAGCACCGGCGCCTGGTTCGTCGCCGTCACCGTGATCGTGAAGGCGCGAGATGCACTCTGCGCGTTCGCCGTCGCCGTCACCGACGCCGCGAACGTTCCCGTGGTGCCGAGCGGAGGAGCCAGATGGATGTTCCCCGTGCGGGTATTCCCCACCTGCGCGTTGTCCGTACGGGTCAGGAACGAAGGACCCGAGGACGTGAACGTGATCGCGTCCCCGTCCGCATCCGTCGCGCTGATCGCCTGATCCGCAGTCGACCCCGCCGCCACCGTCATGTTGTTGATCAGGTTGAGCGTCGGCGCGCGATCCACGTTCGTCACCGTGATCGTCAGCGTCTTGTCGTTCGTCAACGCGCCCGTGTCCGTCGCGCGAACCACCGCCGACGCCGTCCCCGCATCCGAGAATCCCGGTGCAAGGGCGATGTTGCCCGTCGTCCCGTTCGTCGTCGTCACCGTCGCGTACGTCGGGCCCGACACCATAGAGAACGTCAACGCGTCCCCGTCCGGATCGGTTCCCGTGATCACCTGATTCGCCGTCGCGCCCTCAGCCACCGTCATGTTCGCAGGCTGAGTCAACGTCGGCGCACGGTTCACGTTCGTCACCGTGACCGTAAGCGTCTTGTCGTTCGTCAACGCGCCCGTGTCCGTCGCGCGAACCACCAACGACGCCGTCCCCGCATCCGCAAACCCCGGTGCAAGGGCGATGTTACCCGTCGTCCCGTTCGTCGTCGTCACCGTCGCGTACGTCGGACCCGATACCTTCGAGAACGTCAGCGCGTCCCCGTCCGGATCGGTTCCCGTGATCACCTGATTCGCCGTCGCGTTCTCAGCCACCGTCATGCTCGCGGGCTGAGTCAACGTCGGCGCGCGGTTCACGTTCGTCACCGTGACCGTCAGCGACTTGTCGTTGTTCAACGATCCGTCGCTCGCACGAACCGTCGCGGCCGCCGTACCGGCGTCCGAGAAGCCGGGCGCCAGCGCGATGTTACCCGTCGCCGTCCCCGTCCCCGGGGTCGTCGTCGAGACCGTGAGATACGTCGGACCCGATACCTTGGAGAAGGAGAGCGGATTGCCGTCGGCATCCGTGGCGTTCAGCACCTGATTCGCCGTGGCACCCTCGGCAACCGTCATGTTCGCAGGCTGCGCCAGCACCGGCGCCTGGTTCGTCGCCGTCACCGTGATCGTGAAGGCGCGTGATGCACTCTGCGCGTTCGCCGTCGCCGTTACCGACGCCGCGAACGTCCCAGAGGTCCCAAGCGGAGGTGCCAGATGGATGTTCCCTGTGCGGGTCGTCGTCACCTGAGCGTTGTCCGTACGAGTCAGGAACGCGGGACCCGATGACGTGAACGTGATCGCGTCCCCGTCCGCGTCCGTCGCGCTGATCGCCTGATCCGCCGTAGCTCCCGCCGCCACCGTCATGTTCGCTATGACGTTGAGCGTCGGAGCACGATCCACGTTCGTCACCGTGATCGTAAGCGTCTTGTCGTTCGACAGGGTTCCGTCGCTCGCACGCGCCGTCGCCGCCGCCGTCCCGGCGTCCGCGAACCCAGGAGCCAGGTGGAGATTGCCCGTCGTGGCGTTCGTCGTCGTCACCGTCGCGTACGTCGGTCCCGATACCAGCGTGAACGTCAGCGCGTCCCCGTCCGGATCGTTCGCCGTAAGGATCTGGTCGGCCGTCACACCCTCAGCCACCGTCATGTTCGCCGGCTGCGAGAGGGTCGGCCCACGGTTCGTGTTCGTCACCGTGACCGTCAGCGTCTTGTCATTGAACAGGGTACCCGTGTCGGTCACGCGGGCCACCACCGCCGCCGTACCCGCATCCGAGAACCCAGGTGCCAGGTGCAGGTTCGCACCCGCCACCGTCGCGTACGTCGGTCCCGATACCTTCGAGAACGTCAGCGCGTCCGCGTCCGGATCGGTTCCCGCTAGAACCTGATCCGCCGTCGCGCCCTCAGCCACCGTCATGTTCGCGGGCTGGTTCAACGTCGGCGCACGGTTCACGTTCGCGATCGTCAGTACCGTCGTCGCCGTGTTCGTGGCGTTGCCGGTTCCGGTACCGTCATTCACCGTCCATACGATATTGAAGGTGCCCGCGTCCGTGAACCCAGGCGTGCCCGTGATCGTCGCCGTACGCGGCGAGATACCGGGCGTGTGCGTGAACGCAAGGTCTCGCGGGTTTCCCAGCCTGGGTGATCGTCAGCGTGTTCGAAACGTCCGCGTCCGTCGCGGTCGCCGTGATCGTCGCGATCGGCGTTCCTTCGACACCCACCGCTGTCGGAGGGGCCGCGATCACCGGCTGCGCGTTGCCGCCCGCGGGAGCCCCCGCACCGTCCCAATCGAACCAGTCGCCGGCGATGCCGGCAACGGCGCCGCAAGGATCCGCGGGATCCCCGACCACGTACGTATTCGGGAAGAAGAACCCGTCGCAGGAGGTACCGAATCCGGTTCCGAACCCGAACGGGTTGATCCCCGATGCGCCGATCTGAACCTGAACCGCGGGGCTCCCGCCCGCAATCGACACCGGAAGCGTGCCGATCGAGGCGAGACCCGGCGGGGTGAACGTGCCCGTCGGCCGCGCGCGATTGATCTCGATTTCCGTGTTGCTCGAGATCGTGGGGCTCGACTCCGTGTAGGCGGCATCGCTGGGTGTGAACGTCCCCCACACGACCGACCCGCCCACCGTCTTCAGCGCCAGCGTGTAGCTGAACATATCCAGCGGCTGAGGGGTGCTCGCCGCGCCGCAATTCGCCTCCGTGTGCGAGTTGCACGTCTGGGTTGTTCCGTTCCGGTCGTGATTCGTATCGAGCGTGATGGTCAGGATCGTCGTACCGGTCGCCCGCAGCCGCGTGTTGTCGGTCGGGTTATCCGTCGTGATGCGCATGTACTGCGCATTCGCCCCTGAGCTCAGACCCAATACGGCCACGACCACCAGCATCGTCGTGAAAAACCGTTTGAGCATGGTGTGAAACCTCCGACGAATCGAAGTTGCGAAGGGACGCCCTTCCTCGGGCCTCCCCTCCTTCCGTACCCGGCCGATCCGGGTCAACGGGTGTCGCGAATACGAATCAGTCGCCTTCTTCTGGGACTGCGATGGAATCGCCGGCAACTTCGCTTACGCGCGCCCCACATCACCTCCCCTCTGCTTCGATCTTGTCCCTGCGGGGAGAAGAAGCCGAAACTCCGAAACGGACTACAAGACCATCGAGAGCCGGGTCCGCGAAGTCGCTCGCCGAACGGCACTCATCGAGCTCTGTCGTGACCTGGGAATGACCGGCTGCATCGCGATGGTCTGTACTTGGCTGTGCCCGGGGAAAGCACCGCCTTGATTCTCGCTCTGATTCTCGTAGCTGGGGGAGAAGCGGACTCGGCCGCGGTTCTCGAGATCCATCTCGTCGCACAACTCCTTTCAGACGCCGGTCGAGTCGCCGCGGCCTTGAGTCGCGGAGAATCGACCGGCCGGGGCCGCGGTGTTTCCACCGCGGCCCCGTCGGCCCTTGCTGCTGCTGCGACAGGACTACTTCAAGATTGTGATCGAGTGCTTGAAGGTCCCTTCAACCGTCATTCCACGCACGAAGTAGACGCCCGAGGCGAGCTTGTTCCCCTGCTCGTTCCGACCGTCGATCCTCACCTCGTGAATGCCCGGCTCCACCTGCTGCACCGTCATCAGATTCCGAACCAACCGCCCGTTCACGTCGAACAGCTGAACGCTCGCGGCACCCGGACGCGACGTCACGAACGAGAGCTTCGCTTCCGGATTGAGCGGGTTCGGTGAAACCGCCGACATCGACGCGCTCCCCGAGCCGAACTTGAGGACCTTCACGGTCACGGTCCCTTGGAAATGACCGCCCGTCAGAAGGTCGCCACCGACCACCACATCAACCGTGGTGGTGTGGTTGTTCTGGAGGGCCGCGAACAGAACCCGGAGATCGTCCCTGGCGAAGCAGGCCTTGATCTCATTGTTGCCGTCCGCATTCGTGTCGCCGTCGAGCGTGGTCTTGCAGTGGGTCACGATCGTCATACCGGCGTACGTCATCGTCATCGACGTGAGAAGCGCGTCGTTCACGTTGAACGAGGTGCCGATCGCTTCGACCCTGACCAGGGTGTTCAGGTACTGAGGCAGGATGTAGTTCAAGCCGTAGCGGTAGAACACGTGCGCCGCGAAGCCACCCGACGACACGTTCGCCGTCGTGGTGGCCGTGTTGCTCAGAGCCGGCGTCCCGTTGTCTGTCACGGTCAACGTCACCGTGAAGGTCCCGGCCGCCAGGTAAGCATGGCTCGGTGTCGCACCTGTTCCCGTCCCGGCGTCGCCGAAGTTCCACGCGTACGTGAGAACGTCGCCGTCAGGATCCGAAGATGCTTCGCCGTGGAAGGTAAGTGCCACTCCGACAGCGCCGCTGTACGGACCACCGGCATTCGCCACCGGCGCGCGATTCACGTTGTTCACCGTGATCGTGAACGACTTGTCGTTCGTCAGGCTGCCGTCGCTCGCACGAACCGTCGCCGAGGACGTACCCGCATCCGAGAATCCGGGCGCCAGGTGCGCATTCCCCGTCGTGGCGTTGGTCGTCGTCACCGTCAGGAACAACGGCCCCGAGACCTTCGTGAACGTGAGCGCATTGCCGTCCGGATCCGAGCCCGTCAGGACCTGATCCGCCGTCGCACCCTCATTCACCGTCATGTTCGCTGGCTGGTTCAAGACCGGCGCATGATTCACGGAGGTTACCGTGATCGTGAAGCTCCGGGTCGCAGTCGCGCTGTTCGCCGTCGCCGTCACCGATGCCGAGTACGTCCCAGCGTTCCCTGACAAGGGCGCGATGTGGATGGTCCCCGTCACCGATCCCGCCGCGGGAGCCGACGTCAATGTCGCGAACGCGGGAAGCGTGGCCGTCAACGTGATCACGTCGCCGTCCGCGTCCGTCGCGCTCACTCCCACATCCGCCGTCGATCCCTCAGCCACCGTCTGATTCGCGATCGCCGCCAGCACCGGCGCGCGATCCACGTTCGTCACCGTCACCGTCAGCGTCTTGTCGTTCGTCAACGCACCCGTGTCGGTCGCGCGTACCACCAACGCCGCCGTCCCCGCATCCGCAAATCCCGGTGCCAGGGCGATGTTGCCGGAGGTGGCATTCGTCGTCGTGACCGTCGCGTACGTCGGGCCCGATACCTTCGAGAACGTCAGCGCGTCCCCATCCGGATCGGTTCCCGTGATGACCTGATTCGCCGTCGCACCCTCAGCCACCGTCATGTTGGCAGGCTGATTGAGCACCGGCGCACGATTCACGTTCGTTACCGTGATCGTCAGGGTCTTGTCACTGTTGAAGCTGCCATCGCTGGCGCGAACCGTCGCCGACGCCGTACCCGCGTCCGTGAACGTCGGTGCCAGGTGCAGGTTGCCGGTGGTCGCCGTGAGCGTCGTCACCGACGCATAGGCCGGTCCCGTTACCAGCGAGAACGTGAGCGGGTTCCCGTCGGGATCCGTGGCGTTCAGCACCTGATCCGCCGTGGCCCCTTCAGCAACCGTCATGTTCGCAGGCTGCGCCAATGTCGGCGCCTGATTCGTCGCCGTCACCGTGACCGTCAGGGACTTCGTGTCGCTCAGCGATCCATCGCTCGCGCTCACCGACGCCGAGTAGGTCCCCGTGGCATCCGAGAACGTCGGTGCCAGATGGATGTTCCCCGTCGTCGCGGTCGCCGTCGTCACCGTCAGGAACGCCGGCCCCGTCGCCTTCGAGAACGTCAAGGCGGTTCCGTCCGGATCGGTCCCTGAGATGACCTGGTCCGCCGTGTTCGCCTGAGCCACCGTCATGTTCGACGGCTGGTTCAACGTCGGCGCACGATTCACGTTGTTCACCGTGACCGTGAACGACTTCGTATCGCTCAACGTTCCGTCGCTCGCGGTCGCCGAAGCGGACGCGGTCCCGGCATCCGAGAATCCGGGCGCCAGGTGGACGTTACCCGTCGTCGCGTTCGTCGTCGTCACCGTGACGTACGCCGGACCGGAAGCCTTCGAGAACGTTAACGGATCTCCGTCCGGATCCGATCCCGTGATCGCCTGATCCGCCGTCGCGTTCTCGTTCACCGTCATGTTCGCGATCGCATTCAGCGTCGGACCGCGGTTCGTGTTGTTCACCGTGATCGTGAACGACTTCGTGTCGCTCAACGCACCGTCGCTCGCGCTGGCCGAAGCAGACGCCGTCCCGGCATCCGAGAATCCCGGTGCCAGAGCGATGTTACCCGTCGTCGCGTTCGTCGTCGTCACCGTCATGTACGTCGGCCCGGAAGCCTTCGTGAAGGTGAGCGCCTGCCCGTCCGGATCAGACCCTGTGATGACCTGATTCGCCGTGGCGTTCTCGTTCACCACCATGTTGGCGATGACGTTGAGCGTCGGCGCACGATTCACGTTGTTGACCGTGATCGTGAGCGACTTGTCGTTCGTCAAGCTGCCGTCGCTCGCACGAACTGTCGCCGCCGCCGTACCGGCATCCGAGAAGCCGGGTGCCAGGTGCAGGTTGCCGGTGGTCGCCGTGAGCGTCGTCACCGACGCATAGGCCGGTCCCGTTACCAGCGAGAACGTGAGCGGGTTCCCGTCGGGATCCGTGGCGTTCAGCACCTGATCCGCCGTGGCCCCTTCGTTCACCGTCATGTTCGCGGGCTGCGCCAATGTCGGCGCCTGGTTCGTCGCCGTCACCGTGATCGTGAAGCTCTGAGATGCCGTCTGCGTGTTCGCCGTCGCCGTCACCGACGCCGCGAACGTCCCGGAGGTCCCGAGCGCAGGAGCCAGATGGATGTTCCCCGTACGGGTATTCCCCACCTGTGCGTTGTCCGTGCGGGTCAGGAACGCGGGACCCGATGACGTGAACGTGATCGCGTCCCCGTCCGCATCCGTCGCGCTGATCGCCTGATCCGCCGTCGCTCCCGCCGCCACTGACATGTTGTTGATCAGGTTCAGCGTCGGAGCACGGTTCGTGTTCGTCACCGTGATCGTCAGCGTCTTGTCGTTCGTCAACGCGCCCGTGTCGGTCGCGCGAACCACCGCCGCCGCCGTCCCCGCATCCGCAAATCCCGGTGCCAGGGCGATGTTGCCGGTCGTCGCGTTCGTCGTCGTCACCGTCGCGTACGTCGGGCCCGACACCTTCGAGAACGTCAGCGCGTCCCCGTCCGGATCGGTTCCCGTGATCACCTGATTCGCCGTCGCGCCCTCAGCCACCGTCATGTTCGCGGGCTGATTCAGCGTCGGCGCACGGTTCACGTTCGTTACCGTGACCGTGAGCGTCTTGTCGTTCGTCAACGCGCCCGTGTCCGTCGCGCGAACCACCAACGACGCCGTCCCCGCATCCGCAAACAGAGGAGCAAGGGCGATGTTACCCGTCGTCCCGTTCGTCGTCGTCACCGTCGCGTACGTCGGGCCCGATACCTTCGAGAACGTCAGCGCGTCCCCGTCCGGATCGGTCCCCGTGATCACCTGATTCGCCGTCGCGCCCTCAGCCACCGTCATGCTCGCAGGCTGAGTCAACGTCGGCGCACGATTCGTCGCCGTCACCGTGATCGTGAGCGACTTGTCGTTGTTCAAGCTGCCGTCCGTCGCACGGACCGTCGCCGCTGCCGTACCGGCATCCGAGAATCCGGGTGCCAGCGCGAGGCTGCCCGTCGCCGTCCCCGTCCCCGGGGTCGTCGTCGAGACCGTCGCGTACGTCGGGCCCGATACCAGCGAGAACGTGAGCGGATTGCCGTCCGGATCCGTGGCGTTCAGCACCTGATTCGCCGTGGCACCCTCGGCAACCGTCATGTTCGCGGGCTGCGCCAGCACCGGCGCCTGGTTCGTCGCCGTCACCGTGATCGTGAAGCTCTGAGATGCCGTCTGCGTGTTCGCCGTCGCCGTCACCGACGCCGCGAACGTCCCGGAGGTCCCGAGCGCAGGAGCCAGATGGATGTTCCCCGTGCGGGTATTCCCCACCTGCGCGTTGTCCGTACGGGTCAGGAACGAAGGACCCGAGGACGTGAACGTGATCGCGTCCCCGTCCGCATCCGTCGCGCTGATCGCCTGATCCGCCGTCGACCCCGCCGCCACCGTCATGTTGTTGATCAGGTTCAGCGTCGGAGCACGGTTCGTGTTCGTCACCGTGATCGTCAGCGTCTTGTCGTTCGTCAACGCGCCCGTGTCCGTCGCGCGAACCACCGCCGACGCCGTCCCCGCATCCGAGAAGCCCGGTGCAAGGGCGATGTTACCCGTCGTCGCGTTCGTCGTCGTCACCGTCGCGTACGTCGGGCCCGACACCAGAGAGAACGTCAGCGCGTCCCCGTCCGGATCGGTTCCCGTGATCACCTGATTCGCCGTCGCGCCCTCAGCCACCGTCATGTTCGCAGGCTGAGTCAACGTCGGCGCACGGTTCACGTTCGTCACCGTGACCGTAAGCGTCTTGTCGTTCGTCAACGCGCCCGTGTCCGTCGCGCGAACCACCAACGACGCCGTCCCCGCATCCGCAAACCCCGGTGCAAGGGCGATGTTACCCGTCGTCCCGTTCGTCGTCGTCACCGTCGCGTACGTCGGGCCCGATACCTTCGAGAACGTCAGCGCGTCCCCGTCCGGATCGGTCCCCGTGATCACCTGATTCGCCGTCGCGCCCTCAGCCACCGTCATGCTCGCGGGCTGAGTCAACGTCGGCGCACGGTTCGTCGCCGTCACCGTGACCGTCAGCGACCTGTCGCTGTTCAAGCTGCCGTCCGTCGCGCGGACCGTCGCCGCCGCCGTACCGGCATCCGAGAATCCGGGCGCCAGCGCGATGTTACCCGTCGCCGTCCCCGTCCCCGGGGTCGTCGTCGAGACCGTGAGATACGTCGGACCCGATACCTTCGTGAACGAGAGCGGATTGCCGTCCGGATCCGTGGCGTTCAGCACCTGATTCGCCGTGGCACCCTCGGCAACCGTCATGTTCGCGGGCTGCGCCAGCACCGGCGCCTGGTTCGTCGCCGTCACCGTGATCGTGAAGCTCTGAGATGCCGTCTGCGTGTTCGCCGTGGCCGTCACCGACGCCGCGAACGTCCCGGAGGTACCAAGCGCAGGAGCCAGATGGATGTTCCCCGTGCGGGTATTCCCCACCTGGGCGTTGTCCGTACGGGTCAGGAACGAAGGACCCGAGGACGTGAACGTGATCGCGTCCCCGTCCGCATCCGTCGCGCTGATCGCCTGATCCGCCGTCGACCCCGCCGCCACCGTCATGTTGTTGATCAGGTTCAGCGTCGGAGCACGGTTCACGTTCGTCACCGTGATCGTCAGCGTCTTGTCGTTCGTCAACGCGCCCGTGTCCGTCGCGCGAACCACCGACGACGCCGTCCCCGCATCCGAGAATCCCGGCGCAAGGGCGATGTTACCCGTCGTCCCGTTCGTCGTCGTCACCGTCGCGTACGTCGGGCCCGATACCTTCGAGAACGTAAGCGCGTCCGCGTCCGGATCGGTTCCCGTGATCACCTGATTCGCCGTCGCGCCCTCAGCCACCGTCATGTTCGCAGGCTGAGTCAACGTCGGCGCACGGTTCACGTTCGTCACCGTGACCGTAAGCGTCTTGTCGTTCGTCAACGCGCCCGTGTCCGTCGCGCGAACCACCAACGACGCCGTCCCCGCATCCGCAAACCCCGGTGCAAGGGCGATGTTGCCCGTCGTCCCGTTCGTCGTCGTCACCGTCGCGTACGTCGGGCCCGATACCTTCGAGAACGTCAGCGCGTCCCCGTCCGGATCGGTTCCCGTGATCACCTGATTCGCCGTCGCGCCCTCAGCCACCGTCATGTTCGCAGGCTGAGTCAACGTCGGCGCGCGGTTCGTCGCCGTCACCGTGACCGTCAGCGTCTTGTCGTTCGTCAACGCGCCCGTGTCGGTCGCGCGAACCACCAACGACGCCGTCCCCGCATCCGAGAATCCCGGCGCAAGGGCGATGTTGCCCGTCGTCCCGTTCGTCGTCGTCACCGTCGCGTACGTCGGGCCCGATACCTTCGTGAACGTCAGCGCGTCCCCGTCCGGATCGGTTCCCGTGATCACCTGATTCGCCGTCGCACCCTCAGCCACCGTCATGTTCGCAGGCTGAGTCAACGTCGGCGCACGGTTCACGTTCGTCACCGTGACCGTAAGCGTCTTGTCGTTCGTCAACGCGCCCGTGTCCGTCGCGCGAACCACCAACGACGCCGTCCCCGCATCCGCAAACCCCGGCGCAAGGGCGATGTTACCCGTCGTCCCGTTCGTCGTCGTCACCGTCGCGTACGTCGGACCCGATACCTTCGTGAACGTCAGCGCGTCCCCGTCCGGATCGGTCCCCGTGATCACCTGATTCGCCGTCGCGCCCTCAGCCACCGTCATGCTCGCGGGCTGAGTCAACGTCGGCGCACGATTCGTCGCCGTCACCGTGATCGTCAGCGACTTGTCGTTCGTCAAGCTGCCATCGCTCGCACGAACCGTCGCCGCCGCCGTACCGGCATCCGAGAACCCGGGTGCCAGCGCGAGGCTGCCCGTCGCCGTCCCCGTCCCCGGGGTCGTCGTCGAGACCGTCGCGTACGTCGGGCCCGATACCAGCGAGAACGTGAGCGGATTGCCGTCCGGATCCGTGGCGTTCAGCACCTGATTCGCCGTGGCACCCTCGGCAACCGTCATGTTCGCAGGCTGCGCCAGCACCGGCGCCTGGTTCGTCGCCGTCACCGTGATCGTGAAGCTCTGAGATGCCGTCTGCGTGTTCGCCGTCGCCGTCACCGACGCCGCGAACGTCCCGGAGGTCCCGAGCGCAGGAGCCAGATGGATGTTCCCCGTGCGGGTATTCCCCACCTGGGCGTTGTCCGTACGGGTCAGGAACGAAGGACCCGAGGACGTGAACGTGATCGCGTCCCCGTCCGCATCCGTCGCGCTGATCGCCTGATCCGCAGTCGACCCCGCCGCCACCGTCATGTTGTTGATCAGGTTCAGCGTCGGAGCACGGTTCGTGTTCGTCACCGTGATCGTCAGCGTCTTGTCGTTCGTCAACGCGCCCGTGTCCGTCGCGCGAACCACCGCCGACGCCGTCCCCGCATCCGAGAATCCCGGCGCAAGGGCGATGTTACCCGTCGTGGCGTTCGTCGTCGTCACCGTCGCGTACGTCGGGCCCGACACCAGAGAGAACGTCAGCGCGTCCCCGTCCGGATCGGTTCCCGTGATCACCTGATTCGCCGTCGCGCCCTCAGCCACCGTCATGTTCGCAGGCTGAGTCAACGTCGGCGCACGGTTCACGTTCGTCACCGTGACCGTCAGCGTCTTGTCGTTCGTCAACGCGCCCGTGTCCGTCGCGCGAACCACCAACGACGCCGTCCCCGCATCCGCAAACCCCGGTGCGAGGGCGATGTTACCCGTCGTCCCGTTCGTCGTCGTCACCGTCGCGTACGTCGGGCCCGATACCTTCGAGAACGTCAGCGCGTCCCCGTCCGGATCGGTTCCCGTGATCACCTGATTCGCCGTCGCGTTCTCAGCCACCGTCATGCTCGCGGGCTGAGTCAACGTCGGCGCGCGGTTCACGTTCGTCACCGTGACCGTCAGCGACTTGTCGTTGTTCAACGATCCATCGCTCGCACGGACCGTCGCCGCCGCCGTACCCGCATCCGAGAATCCGGGCGCCAGCGCGATGTTACCCGTCGCCGTCCCCGTCCCCGGGGTCGTCGTCGTCACCGTGAGATACGTCGGGCCCGATACCTTCGAGAAGGAAAGCGGATTGCCGTCCGGATCCGTGGCGTTCAGCACCTGATTCGCCGTGGCACCCTCGGCAACCGTCATGTTCGCGGGCTGCGCCAGCACCGGCGCCTGGTTCGTCGCCGTCACCGTGATCGTGAAGCTCTGAGATGCCGTCTGCGTGTTCGCCGTCGCCGTCACCGACGCCGCGAACGTCCCGGAGGTCCCGAGCGCAGGAGCCAGATGGATGTTCCCCGTACGGGTATTCCCCACCTGTGCGTTGTCCGTACGGGTCAGGAACGCGGGACCCGATGACGTGAACGTGATCGCGTCCCCGTCCGCATCCGTCGCGCTGATCGCCTGATCCGCCGTCGACCCCGCCGCCACTGTCATGTTGTTGATCAGGTTCAGCGTCGGAGCACGGTTCGTGTTCGTCACCGTGATCGTCAGCGTCTTGTCGTTCGTCAACGCGCCCGTGTCGGTCGCGCGAACCACCGCCGCCGCCGTCCCAGCATCCGAGAAGCCCGGTGCCAGGGCGATGTTGCCGGTCGTCGCGTTCGTCGTCGTCACCGTCGCGTACGTCGGGCCCGATACCAGCGAGAACGTAAGCGCGTCCGCGTCCGGATCGGTTCCCGTAATCACCTGATTCGCCGTCGCGCCCTCAGCCACCGTCATGTTCGTGGGCTGATTCAACGTCGGCGCACGGTTCGTGTTCGTCACCGTGACCGTCAGCGTCTTGTCATTGAACAGAGTGCCCGTGTCGGTCGCGCGTGCCACCACCGCGGCAGTACCCGCATCCGCAAACCCAGGTGCCAGATGCAGGTTCGCACCCACCACCGTCACGTACGTCGGTCCCGACACCTTCGAGAACGTCAGCGCGTCCGCGTCCGGATCGGTTCCCGCTAGAACCTGATCCGCCGTCGCGCCCTCAGCCACCGTCATGTTCGTGGGCTGATTGAGTACCGGCGGACGGTTCACGTTCGCGATCGTCAGTACCGTCGTCGCCGTGTTCGTGGCGTTCCCGGCTCCGCTGCCGTCATTCACCGTCCATACAATATTGAAGGTACCCGCGTCCGTGAACCCAGGGGTGCCCGTGATCGTCGCCGTACGCGGCGAGATACCGGGCGTGTGGGTGAACACAAGGCTCGCGGGCTTCCCAACCTGGGTGATCGTCAGCGTGTTGGAAGCGTCCGCGTCCGTCGCCGTCGCGGTGATCGTCGCGATCGGAGTTCCTTCGACACCCGCCGCCGTCGGAGGGGCCGCGATCAGAGGCTGCGCGTTCGCCGTGGCCGGTGCTCCCGCGCCGTCCCAGTCGAACCAGTCGCCCGCGAGGCCGGTCACGTTGCCGCAAGGATCCGCGAGATCTCCAACCACATACGTATTCGGGAAGAAGAACCCGTCGCACGAGGTCCCGAACCCGGTCCCGAACCCGAACGGATTGATCACCGATGCGCCGATCTGAACCTGAACCGCGGGGCTCCCGCCCGCAATCGTCACCGGAAGCGTGCCGATCGAGGCGAGACCCGGCGAGGTGAACGTACCCGTCGGCCGCGCACGATTGATCTCGATTTCCGTGCTGCTAAAGATCAAGGGGCTCGACTCGGTGTAGGCGGCATCGCTGGGTGTGAATGTCCCCCACACGACCGACCCGCCCACCGTCTTCAGCGCCAGCGTGTAGCTGAACATATCCAGCGGCTGAGAGGTGCTCGCCGCGAAGCAATTCACGGCGGTGTGCGAGTTGCACGTCTGGGTTGTTCCGTTCCGGTCGTGGTTCGTATCGAGCGTGATGGTCAGGATCGTCGTGCCGGTCGCCCGCAGCCGCGTGTTGTCGCTCGGGTTATCCGTCAAGATACGCATGTACTGCGCGTTCGCCCCTGAGCTCAGACCCAATACGGCCACAACCACGAACATCGTCGTGAGAAGCCGTTTGAGCATGGTGTGAAACCTCCGACTAATCGAAACACCGAAGCTGGGAGGGACGGCCCCGGGCCTCCCCTCCTCCGTGTCCGGCCCATCCGGCCACGGGTGTCGCAGATACGAAACATCGCCCTTTCGGGCATTGCTTACGAACCGCTAACAACTTCGCTTGCTGCTCACCCCTTCGGTTCCATCACCCCCTTTGATCTTGAATTTTCGATCTTGTAGTTAGAGAAGCGAACCCATGTCACTTGATCAAAACCAGCCGCCCGGAACTCGACCCGCCGCGGCCCTGGATTTGCGCGTAATAGACCCCCGACGCGGCATCGCCTCCGCCCGAGTTCTTTCCATTCCAGCGGATCCGATAGATACCGGGATTCATCGACTCGTTTACCAGGGTAGCGACGAGCCTCCCCTGGATATCGAGAATGCCGACCCTCACGGGTCCCGATTTCGGCACCGAGAATTCGATCGTCGTCATTGGATTGAACGGATTGGGAAACGCCTTCTGGATCCTGGGCCTCGAGGCGGCCGGAACACCACTCACCGTTTCCACGCCGCTGATCGTATAAACGTAGTAGACGCCGATGTTGTCAATGTACATGCCTTCGGTGTCGATGCCCAGAGCGCGAGGTCCTCCGCACGTGCAGCCGTCGGTGGCCTTCTGGTCGCGGATGCGGATCCCGAGCCGGATGTAACGGCTGCTCGGCCCGACTCCGGTGCGGGTGCTGTCGTAGGGATTGAAGTTGGTGGTCAGACCCTCGGTGCACTCCGGATTGCCGCCGGCGAACTCGATCGGGGCAAGCGCGTTCTGCCAGGGGCTCCAGGTGGTCAAATCGGCCGAACCGGTGATCCACACGGACCAGTACACCGAGTTCTCCGGAGGCAGGTTGATCCACTGATCGAGCTGAAGCTTGAGAATCGTCGTCGGAGTGTTCGGGCTGAACACGCCCTGAAGATCCATCGGCGGCGTCATCACCATTTGATCGGTGTAGTCCGGAATGACTCCGAAGCCGAAGCCCTGGAACGGAACCCAGACATTCGTATTGAGAAAGAAGCAGAGAGCGGGAAACGACGTCGAAGGAGAGTTCTCCATGTGCCAGAAGAGCCCAGGATTCGGGGAGACGGCGACCCACTTGGACGGGCCGGTCTCCATGTCGTCGAAGAAGTGGGTGGTCGTGCCGGTCTTGACCGCGATGTCGTCCAAGCTCCACCCGGTGTACGCACCGGACGAGTCCAGCGCCGAGACCGCGTTGTCGGAGCCGAAGAGAAACTGGATCTTGATCGGTTGGAGGGCCACGTTCTTGAAGGAGTCCGGAATCGCGAGCGTCTTGTTGACGCACGAGCTGCCGACATTCCCCGAATACAACGCGAGCGTGTCCCAGCGGGCTCCGACATTGCCTCCCTTGATGAGGACCCACGCGAGGTCATAGGTCTCCTCGCTCTGGAGGCGCATCTTGAACGTGAGCTGAGCACCGGTCCCGCCTGTGATGTTGATCGGGACGTTGGTGGTCAGCGATTGAATCCAGCCGTTTCCGTAACCGTCGCCCTTCGGGAGCGCGGTCTGGCCGCACCACCACGAGTTCCCCGTGCACGCGTGGGCGCCCGAGACGATGTTCCAGGCGAGCGGCATCCCCGCCCTGTAGTTCAGCGTGCTCCAGCCGGCTGTGCTGCCGCTCTCAAGGTCGCTGAAGTAGACCTGGTGGCGAATCGTGGTCTCGGCCACCGCGGGAGTGCCGCGGCCAGGCGTGTAGGTGAGCGGAGTGCTCTGGTAGAAGTACTCGGATTGGTTCTTGATCACCGTGTATCCGAACGCGGTGGTGGCGGTGGCGAGAATCGCGACACCAAACAGGAGGGTCAGGATGACAGGACGGCTGACACGTAGTCTTACGAGGATCACCAGGGGACCTCTTTCATGGATGTCGACCCGAGAGCTGTTCGAGGTTACGGGTTCAGCGCCCTTCTGAACGAGTGCGAGCTAAAAGCAAACCGAGGCAGCCGTCAGAGGCCTATGCGGCTCTCAGAACGATTGCCTCGCAATGAAAATCCGAGTTCAACTGAGAAACGGGGATTTTCGTCATCACTCTTTCACGATGTAGGGCCAAGGCCCGCCTGACAAAGGATTTGCCTCACCGAAGGGGTACCTTCTGAGGCAGAAATGATTATAACACTATTTGTTAACGTCGTCAATCGATAACAGTGACGTCGCACCTCCATTCCGGCCGGATGTGGAAGGTGACATGGGTCACACAACTACAGACTACTTAATCAGATTGACCGTTCGGGTCAGGTAGGTGCCGCCTCCCTCCAAGCGGAGGAAGTAGGTACCGGAAGCGAGCGGGCGGCCTCGATCATCACGCCCATCCCAGCCGATAACTCTCGGACCCGCAGTCAGATAGCTGCTAAGCAGGGTCCGCGCCACCCTTCCCTGTACGTCGAAGACACGAAGCGAGACCTGGGCATTGCGGTCGAGGACGAAGCTGATCTTCGTCACCGGATTGAAGGGGTTGGGATAATTACGGAGAAGACGGCTCAGGGTCGGTCTTTCCGATACCGCCACGGCGGTGACGGCGTCCGACCCGACCTTGTAGAAGACCTCACGGTTCTTGCCGATCGACGCGGGGAGACGCTCGTCGCTCCAGGCCACATATGCGGTCCCGAAGTCGTCGTGCGCGATCCCGGGGAACCGCTGAACCGAGTTCGTCGTGTCGGTCGCAGAGTAAACGAGCGGCGTATTCGCACCGCCTCCCCACACGCCGCCTTGACGGCTGTCGTAGTAGATGTCGGGGTTGCTCGCGCCGTTTCTGGAATCCGTCCAGACCACGTACACGTTGCTCCGAGGATCCGCGTCCGCGTACGGCTGAGTCTGCGAGAAGGTGTTCACCGTGATTCGGGTATCGATCGGGTCCCAGCCGACCCCGGGGACGTATTCCTTGTAGTAGATCTCGTTGTTCGTATCCCGTGAATCCACCCACACCAGGTGGGCATGGTTCTGGTAGTCCGTGGTGATCGAGGGCGCGGAAGACGACGTGGGGCTGACCACGAGCTGCTGGTCCGCGGTCCAGCCGGTGCCCGGAACGAAGCGCTTGGCCCAGACCTGCTGCGTGCCGCTCCGCGTGTCGACCCACGCCAGGTGCACGACACCGTCGCGTGACGCCGCGATCGAAGCGCTTCCCCCGAAGACCAGGCCCGGGGTCAGCTTCACTTCGGCATCGAACGTCGCCGTGTTGGAGTGGTAGACGCGCGAGTAGAGCGCCGTGGTTGTGCCGCCGCCGTTCGGCCGCTGATACACGATCCACACCCGATTCGAGTCCCCGACCGTGACCACGGGAAGCGATGCGGCGTTGACGGTGTCGAACGGCGAGACCTGCAACTCGGGGCCGAATCCGGTTCCGCCCTGCGAGCGGAAGGTCCGCAAGAAGACTGTGTAGGAAGCCGGCTCAGCGCCGGTTACGGGAAAGAGTCGCCCGTCCTGCCACACGATGTACACGCGCCCGCTGTCCTGCTGGGTGTCGTAGTCTCCCTCACCCCAGTTCCGGATCGCGATCGCTGGGTACTTGGACATGTTGGCTGCATTCGTGACGCGCGTGACGCTGGGCGAGCCGAAGTTGTAGACGAAGCGGCGGAAGAAGATCTCGAAGTTGTTGTCTCCCCCGATGACCTTGAACCGATTGTCGAAGAAGGCCACATACAGGTTGTTACTGTCGTCCACCGCCATGAAGCGCTGGCCGTTGTTCGACGTGAACGTGTCGTTCACGTCCCCCCCGCTGATGTCCTGATCTATCGTCCAGACTGGGGCGGCCGGTGCTTTCCCGGGGTGAAGCGACCCCGCGGCGCCGAAGAGGGCAAGAGCGAGCAAGAACACAGAGCGCCGGCTGGGACGCATGGGGTGCCTCCGGGGAGAGCTCATCGACTGGAAATGAGGGACCTTGCCCCGTCCGTTGGGGCTATGGAAGCGTGGCGTAAAACCATACCTTTGGCTCAAACGCCCTCGATGCAAAACCCAAGGTGATGTATCAGAGAGGACCCAAACGCGCGAGGGTAAGGAGGATCGCTCCCAACCCAGCGCAACTATTATACAACGAAATGTCCCCGGAAGGCAAGAAGTTCCAGCCAGTTCCGAGGTCCGTCCACGTTGATCCCTTGAAAATCGATGGAGCGGGGGAAATCCCCCGCTCCATCGAGGCTACCTACGGCTATTGCCCCTCAGCGAGCCAGGACGATCCGAGTCGTCGAAGACTCCTGGCCCTGCTGGACACTCACGAAATAGATGCCCGACGGCGCCGTGCGGCCGCCGTCATCCTTGCCGTTCCAACGGACTTCGTAGGAGCCCGGCGTCGCAAACTCCTCGCGGAGCGAGCGCACCAGCTGCCCGTTGACCGAGAAGACCCGGATCGAAACGGGGCCTGCCCCGGGAACCGAGTACTTGATCGTCGTCGCCGGCTTGAACGGATTCGGAGTCGCCGACGAGCTCAGATGCGCCGAGCCGATGCCGATGCTGTTGACCACCGTCGCATCGATCGTCCCCCGTATCGGAACATGGTCGGCAAGGGTAAAGCCCGTGAACACCAACGTGATGACGGTGTTGTTCGGCACGTGGCTCACCAGAGGCCTGATGGTCCACGACCACACCAGGAAGTCGAGATCGAAGAACAGGTTCTTGTTGATGTCGCTGATGGTGATCCCGTTCCTAGAGGACGAAGCCTGGACGGCCACCTCGGATACGGTGCCCGCGTTCGGATACGTCGTGCTGATCTTGATCGAAGTAGGATCGATCTCCGTCAGCGGCCGAACGTAGCACTCGAGCCCGAAGATGTTGAGACCGATGAAACCTATGTAGAGCTTGTTCCCGGTAATCAAATAGTGCCGGACAGGCGTGACCGGAACGAAGTCCACGATCGAAGCGCCCGTCGTCGCCGTGTGGCTCAGCACCGGCGTGCCGTTGTCCGTCACCGTGAGGCTGATGATGTAGTTCCCCGCAAGCGCGTAGGTGTGGCTGACGCTCGCGCCGACTCCCGAACCACCGTCGCCGAAGTTCCAGGCGAACGTCAGGATCTGACCCGCATCCGGATCCGTCGTCGCCGCTCCGCTGATCGCGAGGGGCACTCCGGTCACGCCACTGTACGGACCGCCCGGACGCGCCGTCGGCGGACTGTTCGCCGCCGTCACGTGCAACGTGAAGTTCCCAACCGTGCTCGCGGATCCGTCCGTCACCGTGACCGTCACCGCGTAGTTACCCGCGTCCGCGATCCCAGGCGTCCAGCTCAGCGTACCCGTAGCGCCGTCGAACGTCGCGCCCACAGGCAGGGCCGGAACGCTTCCGATCGACCAGCTCAGCCCATCCCCTTCCGCATCGGTCGCGCTCGCCACCAGGGAGAACGCTACGAACGCGGGCGCCGTGTAATTGGCCACCAGGGCGGGGGTGTACACGGGTGCGTTGTTCGCGATACCCGTGAGGAGAATTACGAACGCTCCGTTGCTCGCGTCACTCGAGATCGTGACGTTGTCCGACTGCAGCCCGCTGCCAGACGGCGTGTACGCCGTCGTGAGCGGCGTCGAGCCGCCCGCCGGAATCGTCAACGAACCAGCGCTCGCGAAGAATCCCGGGCCGCTGTGCGCCACGGTGGAAATATGGAGCGCCGCATCGCCGGTGTTGGAGATCGTGAAACCGAAGTTGCCGCTGCTGCTCCCGACGTTCACGCGTCCGAACGCATGCGATGCCGGCGACACACTGATCACCGGACCGCTGACCGCCGTGGCGCGTTCCGCCGCGCTCGAAGCGATCGTCCCCGTCGCGTCCTGTCCTTGGATTGCCGCGCCGGCGAGGCCGGGCACGAACGCAAAGACCAACAGCCCGAGGAGAACGACTTCCAGAGAAGCACGGTTGCGCATTGCTTGTCCTCCTTCTACTACCGATCGAGACAGGAACAGGGACTACACGTGTATCGCGATTCGATCCCTCGATCCGACGATTCGATCCCTCGACCAAATGCGATGGAGCGGGGATCTCCCCGCTCCATCGCGAACTGTGCTTTGAGCCTTGCTACCTTGCCAGGACGATCCGAGTCGTCGAAGACTCCTGGCCCTGCTGGACACTCACGAAATAGATGCCCGACGGCGCCGTGCGGCCGCCGTCATCCTTGCCGTTCCAACGGACCTCGTAGGAGCCCGGCGTCGCAAACTCCTCGCGGAGCGAGCGGACCAGCTGCCCGTTGACCGAGAAGACCCGGATCGAAACGGGGCCTGCCCCGGGAACCGAGTACTTGATCGTCGTCGCCGGCTTGAACGGATTCGGAGTCGCCGACGAGCTCAGATGCGCCGAGCCGATGCCGATGCTGTTGACCACCGTCGCATCGATCGTCCCCCGTATCGGAACATGGTCGGCAAGGGTAAAGCCCGTGAACACCAACGTGATGACGGTGTTGTTCGGCACGTGGCTCACCAGAGGCCTGATGGTCCACGACCACACCAGGAAGTCGAGATCGAAGAACAGGTTCTTGTTGATGTCGCTGATGGTGATCCCGTTCCTAGAGGACGAAGCCTGGACGGCCACCTCGGATACGGTGCCCGCGTTCGGATACGTCGTGCTGATCTTGATCGAAGTAGGATCGATCTCCGTCAGCGGCCGAACGTAGCACTCGAGCCCGAAGATGTTGAGACCGATGAAACCTATGTAGAGCTTGTTCCCGGTAATCAAATAGTGCCGGACAGGCGTGACCGGAACGAAGTCCACGATCGAAGCGCCCGTCGTCGCCGTGTGGCTCAGCACCGGCGTGCCGTTGTCCGTCACCGTGAGGCTGATGATGTAGTTCCCCGCAAGCGCGTAGGTGTGGCTGACGCTCGCGCCGACTCCCGAACCACCGTCGCCGAAGTTCCAGGCGAACGTCAGGGTCTGACCCGCATCCGGATCCGTCGTCGCCGCTCCGCTGATCGCGAGGGGCACTCCGGTCACGCCACTGTACGGACCGCCCGGACGCGCCGTCGGCGGACTGTTCGCCGCCGTCACGTGCAACGTGAAGTTCCCAACCGTGCTCGCGGATCCGTCCGTCACCGTGACCGTCACCGCGTAGTTACCCGCGTCCGCGATCCCAGGCGTCCAGCTCAGCGTACCCGTAGCGCCGTCGAACGTCGCGCCCACAGGCAGGGCCGGAACGCTTCCGATCGACCAGCTCAGCCCATCCCCTTCCGCATCGGTCGCGCTCGCCACCAGGGAGAACGCTACGAACGCGGGCGCCGTGTAATTGGCCAACAGGGCGGGGGTGTACACGGGTGCGTTGTTCGCGATACCCGTGAGGAGAATTACGAACGCTCCGTTGCTCGCGTCACTCGAGATCGTGACGTTGTCCGACTGCAGCCCGCTGCCAGACGGCGTGTACGCCGTCGTGAGCGGCGTCGAGCCGCCCGCCGGAATCGTCAACGAACCAGCGCTCGCCGAGAATCCCGGACCACTGTGCGCCACGGTGGAAATATGGAGCGCCGCATCGCCGGTGTTGGAGATCGTGAAGATGAAGTTGCCGCTGCTGCTCCCGACGTTCACGCGTCCGAACGCATGCGATGCCGGCGACACACTGATCACCGGACCGCTGACCGCCGTGGCGCGTTCCGCCGCGCTCGAAGCGATCATCCCCGTCGCGTCCTGTCCTTGGATTGCCGCGCCGGCGAGGCCGGGCACGAACGCAAAGACCAACAGCCCGAGGAGAACGACTCTTAGAAAAGCTAAGTTGCGCATTTCCTGTCCTCCCTCAAACGAAATTCAAAATAGAGAAGTGGACCCACCTGATTCGAGCTTCAAGCTTCGAGCTTCAACCGACAACTACCGGTTGTTCACCTCCTCTCAATCGCAAATTCTGTGATGTGATGGTCTTCAAATTCCTAAAATCCCGGAGTTTCGATCCAAACTTCATTGTGAGAGCCCCGCGAGCAACGCGCGCGCGCGAGCCGAATCCGGATCGCGTGCGAGCGCCTGCTCGAGCCAGGACCGCGCCTCGGCCGAATTGCCAGACTCGAGCGAGAGCGCGGCCAGATTGAGGAGTGGATCCACGAATTCCCTGCGGCCCTGCGCCGCGTGCCCGAACGCGGCCCTCGCCGCGGCGCGATCTCCCGCGCGGAGCAGTGCGACGCCGAGATCGTTCTGGATCTCGGCGTAATAGGGGTTCTGCGCGACCGCGAGGCGGAGCTGGTCGAGCGCGAGGCCCGTGGCGCCGCTCCCCCAGGCATCGGCGTGGCTCAAATAGAGGCGCGCGAGCTCGTGCCGCGTCACGGGATCCGAACCGTTGATCGCGATCGCCCGGCGGTAGGCGGCTTCGGATTCACGAAGTATGGGTGTCGAGGCGCCCTGTCCGGCAAGAGCCTCCGCCTGCTCGGCTCGCGCCAGCGCGAAATCCTCACGCCAGGGCGCGAGGGCAGTGGCCGTGCGAAGCTCCGACAGGGCCGATTCCGCGCGACCGGCGCGCGAGTCCGCGGACGCGGCCTCAGCCGAATTGGACGCCGCGAAGCTCAGGGCCGACACGCCCATCGCGAGGATCGCCGCGAGGAGGCAGGCCCGGCTGGTCCACCCCGAGCTCCGTGAGCCGGAGCGCGCGACGGCCGGAGCCGCCGCGAGGAGGCCGAGGTTCGCGAAGAGGACGGTCCCGTGCGGCACCAGCGAGAGGTTGTCGTCCAGGAGCCCGTGAGCCAGAAGCGCCACCACGGACCCGGCCAGGCCGGCTACCAGAACGCGT
The DNA here is from genome assembly GCA_963724515.1 of Candidatus Eiseniibacteriota bacterium. Lineage (GTDB taxonomy): Bacteria > Eisenbacteria > RBG-16-71-46 > SZUA-252 > SZUA-252 > WS-7. The sequence continues at coordinate 59,384 of CAVRUU010000003.1, forward strand.
CCCATCGCCTGCGTCCCGGAAGCCATGGCCGTGGCCGCCGCGCCGAGCGTCAGCGCGGTCAAGACGGCGAACGCGGCGAGACCCAGAACGCCACGCTCAGCCAGAAGTCCAAGGTAGTGGTTGTGCGCCTGGTCGGCGGTCCGCCCTCCTTCCGCCTCGAGCCGCTTCATCGTCGCGCTCTTCGAGACGTCGAAGGTCTCACGGAAGGTGCCGATTCCCGAACCGAGCACGGGCCTGCGCGCCGCGGCGGCCAGCGCCCCTGACCAGATGGCGCGCCGCATGGCGCCGCTGCCTTCCCGCTCGGGATCGATCGGCAGATTCCAGGCGGGCGTGGAGGAAGGGCGCGATTGAACCCGCGACACGACGGAAGGGAGCAGAAGCAGGAACGGAATCGAAACGCAGGCGAGAGCCAAGGCGAGAAGGAGGGGCTTCGGGGTGAGCTCCGGCCACCGGACGAACGCGGCCGCGAGAACCACAAGGCCGCCCGCGAATCCGAGCCATGCTCCTCGCGAGTAGGTCGCGACGAGGCACAGCACGAGGCCGAACGTCGCCAGCAGAAGCACCGCCTTGAGCGCGCGATCCTGCGCGATGAAGGCGAGGGCCATCGCGACCGGGATCGCCGCGACGATGTAGCCCCCCATTCGGTTCGGCTGCCCGAAGGGGCCGAGCGCGCGGCCCGGATAGGAATTGGCGGCGGGAAGAAGCTCGGGACGGAAATGCTGCATGAGCCCGAGGGCCGCGACCGGAATCGCGGCGAGCACCTGGAGGAACGCAACGCCGCGCAGGATGCCGGCGTCGCGGACCGATGTCGCTGCCGCGAGGAAGAGCCCGGTGATGGCGAGCATGTTCAGCATGGCTTCGAGACTCTTGCCCCTATGGATCGAGAACACAACCGAGAGCGCGGACACGAGCACGAAAACGAGCATCGCGCGCACCGCGCGTGACTCCCACACGCTGCGGGCGGACGAACGCTTCAAATACTCCAGTGAAACGGCGAAAAGAGCCGTGAGACCGAGCAGCCGAAACGCGAACTGAGCCCACGGAACCCCGGCACCCCATGCCCAAGGTGTGAAACCAATCGCCGCGACGAGTGTAATTAACGCTATGAGGCGTGAACTTCCGAGCGGCGAAACCAGCCCTCGATCGGAAGTGGGCATCCTGCCTCCATTCTCGGACCCGCCAGCGCTAACTGTGCTCTGAGCGCGGATTTATTGCTTGAACAGTATAGCAATAGGGGGCCTCGGAGTCAACTAAAAAAGCTTTACACCCTTTGGCCTGCCACATTTTAGCCTGTCAGTGTCGTCAGTCCTTTCGCTCCCCTCCCCCCTCGGAGACCCCGTCCAGCTCCCCCAGACGGACCCGCCCCACCTTCCCCCGAAGCGCGTAATACCCGCCAAAGAGAATCAGCGGGACGATTTGGGTCAGATGGTAGAGAACCCCGAATGCGAGCGCGCGCGAGGCGTCGACCCCCAGCAACGAGAGCCCAACGACGCAGGAGCCTTCGAGCACGCCGATGAACCCGGGGGAAGAAGGAACCATGATGGCGACGCACACGACAAAGGAGAGGAGTAGTGGGGACCATAGGGGAAGCGAAAGCCCCATTCCCTGGCCCACCAGAAGGAAAACCACTCCCGTGACGATCCACATCACCACCGTGAGAAGCGAGGCGTAAGCGGCCGTGGAGGGCCTCCCGAGCACGCGCAGTCCTTCCGTGAAGGACGCGACGGGATGCTCGATGAGTGTCGTGATCCTCCGCGGGACGAGGCGCCGGAGCCCGGACGCGAGGGGGTTCGTGTCGTAGTGGCCGGCGTGGAGCAGCCAGAGCACCGCCGTCACCCCCGCGCTCAACCCGATGGTCACGTAGCCGCTCCATCGAAACCACGCCGGATAGGGCGCAAACAGGAGCGACAGAGCCCAGAAGCCCGCGAGCGCCGCCAGGTCGAAGATCCGCTCGACCACGACGGAACCCAGAACGGTCCCCGTCTTGATCCGCTCCGAGCGCGCCAGCGCGTAGGCGCGCACCAGCTCGCCCAGGCGGGCCGGGAGGGTGTTGATCGCGAGAAAGCCGACCATCGTCGTGGCGAAGAGCCTGGATGTCGGAACCCGGACCACCGGGGAGAGGATCTCCCCCCACCGCCAGGCCCTGAGCCAGTAGCCGACCACCGTCAGAACGCAGGCCGCCCCCAGCCAGGTCGGATCCGCCCGCCCGAGATTCCGGACCAGATCCTTCGCGTTGACCTGGCGCAGGAGCACGAAGACCGCCGCCGCGCTCAGCAGGATTCCGAGCACGGCCAGGAGCCACCGGGTGCGCTTCACGCGGGAGGAACGGTTACGGCGCCCCTCCCTCGCCGCATCTTGCGATGAAGAGGGTGGCCAGGAGCGGGACCCAGAGCTCGTGTGGCCCGACGAAGGAGAAGCCCTGCCCCCCGTTCTGCGTCGGGCGCTCGAGGATGTTCTTCTCGGGGCGGTAGTGGCGGATCTGGTCGAAGTTCGCGGCCGTGAAGGCGTCCGCCTCGTGGCCGAGGTTTCTGACGAGCGAGAGCGCTTTCAAGAAGACCTCCGGCATCATGACCGCCGAACCGAAATTCAGGACCAATCCGCCCGAGAGATTCCGCATCGAGGCCGCGAGGATCTTGAAATCCCGATGCGTGGCGAGACCGGTCGATGCGCCGTCGAAGGACGGGTGCTGGTGAAGGGTGTCGGTGCCGATCGCCACGTGGACGGTCAGCGGAAGCGCCCGCTCCGCGGCGCGCGCGAGAAGACTCAGCTCCGCGTTCGGCGCGCGCGCGTCCACGAGGAACCGCCCGAGCGCCTCCCCCATTCCCAGGCCCCGGGACGCCCCCTCGTTCACGGCGCGATTCATGAGGACCGGCGTCTCCTCCACCATTCCGAAGCGCCCGGACCCCAGCGTCTCCTCCACCGGCTCGGACGTGTTGCCCCACATCGCGATCTCGAAGTCGTGGATCGCGGCGGCGCCGTTCATGGCGAGCGTCGTGAATGCTCCCCGGTCGACGAGGGCGAGCAGCGGGCGCTGCACGCCGGTCTTGATCACATGGCCGCCGAGCATTCCGATCACGGCCCGCCGGCCACGCCGGGCCTCGGCCCAGGCGCCGATCAGGGCGCGGAGCGCCTTTCCGGCGAGGATGTCCGGAAGAAACCGGTCGAAGGCGCCCTGCGGCGCCCCCGGATCGGGGGCCGGAGCGAACTGATCCACGCGCACCTTGGTCGGACGCGAGGCGACGGGGATCGTGCGGACCCCGGAAAGGTCGATTTCCTCCCGTGGGCTCATGGCTTTGCCTCGAAGGCAAGGCGCATGTCGGTCAGGGTCACCGAAATCGAGCCGATCGGGACCTTGCTCTTCACCTGCACCGGAATCCTCCGTTCGTCGTCGGTCAGCCAGACGAACATCTGCCCCTTCGATTTGAAGATGCCTTCGGACTTGAGCACCGGCTCCACCACCACGCAATCGAATTTACCCGCGGTCACTTCGATTCGCTCGCGCCGGATCACCCGGACCACCATCTCATAGCTCTTCTCGTTGTCGTGGGTGGGAATCGCGATCGTCGCGCCTTCGGGAAGCGGGCAGGTCCGGACGTAGTAGAACGCGGAGAGGACGTCGTGGACGCGGGCCGGAACGTCGAAGCTCTTGCCGTTCTCGTAGGCCGCCTTGCGCCCCACCTGATCGAACCGGATCGAGATGTCCTTCTTGTACGAGCCTTCCCTGAGGTGTTTCTCGAATTTCCGCGTGAAGAGCGAGTCCTGGTCGATGAAGGACTCGGCCCGGTCGCGCACCTTGTAGAACTTCGACACGAAGGAGTTGGATTCCGCCTTGGTCACGATACGCCACGTGCGATGCCCGTCCACCGTCTGCATGTTCTGGACCTGCATCAGCGCGCTCCCGCCGTTCAGGCCGCTCCAGTCGATCGAGAACTGGAAGTACTCGCCGATCTTCCACGGCACGCTGGCGTGGCCCGGCGTCCGCGCGGTGAGATACGGCGTGAGATCGACGGTGTCGGGCACGGACTCGGCTCCGAGAGAGGGGAACACGAGGGCCAGGATCGCGCCGGCCCGGGCGAATCGCCTCATCGCCCGCTGTGCCCGAATCCGCCGTCCCCCCGCGCGGTCTCGTTCAGACCGGGAGCGACCTGGAACGAAACCCGCGCCACCCTTGCGAACACGAGCTGCGCCACCCGGTCCCCTCGGTGAACCACGTAGGGCTCGCTTCCGAAATTGATCAACAAGACTTTGAGCTCGCCCCGGTAGTCGGCGTCGATCGTGCCCGGGCTGTTCGGGATCCCGATCCCGTGCTTGAGCGCCAGACCGCTCCTCGGACGCACCTGCGCCTCATACCCGGCCGGGATCTCGAGCCGCACGCCCGTGGGCACCGCAACCACCTGTCCCGGCGGGATCGCCAGCGGCTCGGTGACGGCGGCGTAGACGTCGAGCCCCGCCGCGTGATCGGTCTGGTAGGCGGGAAGCGCGAACGCGTGCGGATCGAGCGACACCTTGACCGGGAACGGGCGATCCTCGCTCATGCGGCGTCCCCCACCAGAAGATCTCCGGCCTCGAACACGGAACCCGCGCTCGGTCCCAGAGCCACGAGGGAGAGCCGGTCGCGTGAGATCAGCTCGGAGGCGATCCGCTGCACGTCCGGGGACGAGACCACGTCCACCCGCTTCACCAGCTCGTCGACCGGGACGAAGCGGCCCTCGTAGAGCTCGTTCCGGGCGATGCGGTGCATGCGGTTCGACGTGCTCTCGAGCCCCAGGAGGAGACTCCCCTTGAGCTGCGCCTTGGCGGAGGCGAGCTCCTGCTCGGGCACTCCTTCGCGGATGACCCGCTCGAATTCCTCCAGCGTGAGCGCGACCGCGCGGCGACCGTGCTCGGACTGAACGTTCATCCCCGCGCAGAAGATGCCCGCGTCGCGGTAGAAATCCGCGTACGTGTACACCGAATAGGCGAGGCCCTCCTGCTCGCGCACGCGCTGGAAGAGCCGCGAGCTCATGCCTCCGCCGAGCAGCGTCGAGAGCACGACGAGCGCGTGGCGATCCTTGTGCTGCGAAGGAAGGCCGCGCGCTCCGATGCAGAGGTACTGCTGTGCCAGGTCCTTGACGTGGTGGACCACATCGCGCCCGTTGCGCTCGACGCCGCGCGGCTCCGGAGGGACGCCCTCGGGCGCGCTGTCGAACCGGAGCGAGACCTGGTCCAGGAACCGCTCCCAGTCGAAGCTGCCGGCGATCGCGACCAGGAGATTCGACGTGCCGTACCGGCGCTGGTGGTACCCGCCGACGTCCTCCCTGGTGAACGCCTGCACGGATTCACGGGTGCCGAGGATCCGGTTCCCGAGCGGATGGCCGGCCCAGACGACGTCCGCGAAGAGATCGTGGATCCGCTCGTCGGGAGTGTCCTCGTACGTGTGGATCTCGTCCAGGATGACCTTCTTCTCCTTCTCGACGTCGTCCGGATTGAGCCTCGGATTCAACACGAGGTCCGCGAGCACTTCGACCGCGAGGTCCAGGTGCTCGTCCAGGGCGCGCGCGTCGAAGCACGTCACCTCCCGGCCGGTGAAGGCGTCGAGGTGCCCTCCCACCGATTCCAGGCTCAGCGCCAGCTCGTAGGCGTCGCGCGTGTGTGTCCCCTTGAACACCATGTGCTCGAGGAAGTGCGACATGCCCGACTCGGCGGGAGACTCGTGGCGCGCGCCCACCCTCACCCAGACTCCGATCGAGACGGAGCGCACGGAGTCCACGTGCTCTCCGATCACGGTGAGGCCGGAGGGGAGTTCTACCCGCCGGAACCGATCGCTCTCGACCAACGAACCTCCTGATACCAGAACGGAGGCCCCGAGGCCTCCGCTGGACGTGCTTGATTCGCGCTTCCCGAGCCCCGCTACCGCCGCGAGTGCTCCGGCCTCCGCCGGGGCCGGTCGCCGCCACCACCGCCCGGAGGCCGGCCGCCACCCGTGGATGCCGGTTCTCCGGTGTCCACGTAGCCAGGGAGCGCCTGCTTCCGGCTCAGCTTGATCTTTCCCTCTCGGTCGATGCCGATCACCTTCACGAGGACAACGTCCCCCTCGTTGATGACGTCCTCGACGCGCTCGACACGGTGCGGCTCGAGCTCCGAGATGTGGACCAGTCCATCCTTGCCGGGTGAAATCTCGACGAAGGCGCCGAACGGAACGACACGCCGGACGGTCCCCGAGTAGATTCGCCCGATCTCCGGATCTTCGGTGATCCCCCGGATGATTTCCCGCGCACGGTCTCCATCCGCGCCGCTGAATGCCGCGATGCGAATTTCGCCCGTGTCCTCGATATCGATCTGGGTGCCGGTCTCGGCGCTGATCTTCTTGATCATCTTGCCGCCGGGCCCGATGACCTCGCGGATCTTGTCCGGGTCGATCATCATGATGTAGATCCGAGGCGCGTAGGGCGAAAGCTCGGCCCTCGGCTTGCTGATCGCCGCCTCCATCTTCTGCAGCACGTGCATCCGCGCGACGCGGGCCTTCTCGAGCGCGCGCGACATGATGTCCATCGAAAGCCCTTCGATCTTGATGTCCATCTGGAACGCCGTGATGCCCTCGCGCGTGCCGGTCACCTTGAAGTCCATATCCCCCAGGTGATCCTCGACGCCGAGGATGTCGGTCAGGATCGCGACGTCTTTCCCTTCCATGATCAGACCCATCGCGATGCCCGCCACGTGGGTCTTGATCGGGACGCCCGCGTCCATCAAGGAGAGACTGCCCCCGCACACCGTCGCCATCGACGAGCTGCCGTTTGACTCGAGAATCTCCGAGACGACGCGAATGGTGTAGGGGAAGTCGATATCGGTGGGAATCAGAGGCTCGATGGCCCGCTCCGCGAGCGCGCCGTGGCCGATCTCGCGCCGGCCGGGGCCGCGCATCGGTCTCACCTCCCCGACGCTGAAGGGCGGGAAGTTGTAGTGGAGCATGTAGCTCTTCCAGGACTGACCCTCCAGCTCCTCGACCCGCTGCTCGTCCACCTTCGTGCCGAGCGTCGTGGCGACGAGACTTTGGGTCTGGCCGCGAGTGAAGAGCGCCGAACCGTGGGCGCGCGGAAGCACGCCGACCTCGCAGGTGATGTCACGAATGTCGTCCGGGCCGCGGCCGTCGGCGCGGCGTTTGTCCCGCAGGATGCGGCGGCGCAGGTCCTGACTTTCGATGTGCTCGAGGATCCCCGAGATCTGCTTGCCCATTTCGGGGTGAGACTCCTCGAACTTGGCCAGCGCCTCCTCCTTCACGTGATCCAGCTCGGCCTGGCGCTCCTCCTTGGTCTGGATCTCATTCGCCTTCCGGATCCGGTCGCCGAACGACCGATCGACCGCCGCCTCCAGGGCCGCGTCTTTAGCCGGGACGACGAACTCGCGCTTGGGCTTCCCGACGCGCTTCCGGAGCTCGTGCTGGATCTTGTTCAGCTCCACGATGTGCTTGTGCGCGAACTGCAGCGCTTCGACCACGGTGGCTTCCGGCACTTCGCGCGCGCCCCCCTCGACCATGACGATCGAGGAATCGGTGCCCGCGACGACCATGTCCAGAGCCGACTGCTCCAACTCCTGGAACGTGGGGTTCAGGACCGGCTTCCCGTCGATCAGCCCGACCCGCACGCCGGAGACCGGCTGGGGGAAGGGAATGTCCGACACCATGAGCGCCGCGGAGGCGCCGGTGATTCCCAGGATGTCGGAGTCGTTCGCCTGATCGGAGGAAAGAACCGTGGCGGAGATCTGGATCTCGTTACGGAATCCGTCGGGGAACAGGGGCCGGAGCGGCCGGTCGATGAGGCGGCTGCTCAGGATCTCCTTCTCGGTGGGACGGCCCTCGCGCTTGAAGAAGCCGCCCGGTATCTTGCCGGCGGCGTACGTCTTCTCGCGGTACTCCACGCTCAAGGGAAAGAAATCTTTGTCGATCGGGTACTTGGATGCTACTGCGGCGACAAGAACCACCGTGTCCCCGTAGCGGACCCACGCCGACCCGGAGGCTTGCTTCGCGACCTTGCCGACTTCGATGCTGAAGGTGCGTCCCCCCAGATCAAGGCTTACAGATTCGGGCATTCTCTTCTCCTTCCATCTCTCAGTTCCACATGACCCTTCGACGCGACGATGCGCTCGCACGGCGGCCATGGGGCCGGGCGAAAAGCGCAGGGAGTTTTCGGGGAATTGGTCAGGTTACGCGTGAAGCGAGCGTGCCGCCTGCCCGGGCCGGAGCCTACTTGCGGAGTCCCAGCTCTTTTACCACCGTCCGATAGCGCTCGACGTTGGAGGTCTTCAGATAGTCGAGCAGCCTACGCCGTTGGCCCACCATGCGGAGCAAGCCGCGCCGACTGTGATGGTCGCGCTTGTGCACCTTGAAATGCTCCGTCAGGTACTTGATGCGTTCGGTGAGGAGCGCGATCTGGACCTCCGCGGACCCCGAGTCCGTCTCGTGGGTGCGAAAGTGGTCGATTACCTCGCGTTTCCTCTCAGGCGTCAACGGCACCGGTGGTCACCTCCCATGACATTCCCTCTCTCTCTGGACGACCGCACTTTACACTAGACTCGCGGAACGTTGCAACGGGCAATCTAGACCGTGTCGGGCGAGGCGCCTTGGTTCCCTTTCCTCGCGGAACCCCAGTACTCGACCGCTCTTGCGCGATCCTCGTCCATGGCCCGCACGAGCGCCTCCGGGGTCTCGAACACCTGGTCTCCGCGGAGCCTCTTGAGGAGGTTCGTGACCAGCCAGGTTCCCTGGAGCGGCCCCATTTCCGGGTGGTCCAGGATGTGCACCTCCACCCGGACCGGCCCCGGCCCGAACGTCCCCGCGCTCCCGACGTAGGTCAGCCCGTGGCGGGAGTGGCCGAGAACCTGGTTCTCGGAGACGTAGATCCCGGGCGCGGGCAGGAGCTTCTCCGGATGAACTTCGAGATTCGCGGTCGGGTAGCCGAGCTGCGCCCCGCGCCCCGCGCCGGAGCCGATCCGGCCACGCAACGCATACGGACGCCCCAGCATCGAGGCAGCCTCTTCGGCCGATCCCGCCTCGATGAGCCCGCGCAGCCGGGTGCTCGAGAGCTTTCCGCCGCCCTTCTCGAAGAGGAACGGCACCTCCCGGACGGTGAAGCCGCTCCGCTTTCCCAACGCGGTGAGGTAGGCGAGATCGCCGACGCGGTCGCGTCCCATCCGGAAGTCGGGTCCGACCACGAGGGCGGCGAGGGGAGCGCCCTGGCCGAGCACGCGGTCGAGGAACCCCTCCGGCGGCAGGGCCTGTACGCTGGGATCGAACCGCTCCACGTGAACCCGGTCGATGCCCATCGCGTGGAGCAGCTCCTCACGCTCGTCCGGCGGCGTGATCCAGGGACGCGGAGGGGCGTGGCGCACGATCGTGTCCGGATGGGGATCGAACGTGGTGACCCAGGCGATCCCCGAGCACTCGCGCGCGGCGTCCACGGTGGCCGCGATCACCTTCTGGTGCCCGCGGTGAAGTCCGTCGAAGACGCCGATCGTCATCGCGATCGGCCGCGCGATCAGGGTCATGGAAAGACTCGGAGAAGCTCGACCGGCTCGCCGGCCGGGGGGGCCTCCGACTCGGACCCGGTACCCGGGAGCGCCGCGAGAGCCAGGAGCTCCCCTCCCGGAGAGAAGAGCGCCAGGGGCCAGCGGGTCTCGTCGGGCGGCAGTGGAACGGTCAAGGGAGGCGGCAGGACGCGATCGCACGCGATTGTCGGGGCGCGACCGTGACGCACGCGCGCCGATTCCTCCTCCGTGAGGACCACGCGGGGAAGGTGCGGGATCGCCTCGGCGGGCCGCTTCGCCCGCGCGCGGAATCCGGCCGCGATGACATTCTCCGCGGCTCCTCGCGCAGGCTCCGGCGAGAGCGCCTCCTCGATTCGAAAGGGACCGGAGGCGATCCGTCTCAAGGAGACGAGGTGCGCGCCGCATCCGAGCGCTTCCCCCAGATCGTGGGCGAGGGTGCGCACGTACGTGCCGCGGCTCACCGTGAGATCGAGATCCAAATCCGGCAACGACCCGTAGGACGCCGTCAGATCGTAAATCCGGATCGGACGCTCCTTCGGCTCCGGCGCTTCTCCGCGACGCGCGGCCTTGTAGAGCCGTTCGCCATCTACCTTCACCGCCGAGTAGAGCGGAGGGCGCTGTCGCGTGAGGCCGCGCAGCCGCTGGACGGCTTCCTCGATTTCCCGCCCGTCCGGGATCCGCCGCGATGTCCCGATGGTGACGCCGGTCCGGTCCTGCGTGTCGGTGGCGACACCCAGCCGCGCCGTGGCGAGGTAACGCTTGGGGAGGAGGCTCAGGCAGCCGAGAAGAGCGGTGGCGCGCCCCTCGGCCACGAGGAGGAGGCCGGTGGCGAAAGGGTCGAGGGTCCCCGCGTGGCCGATGCGGCGCTCACCCAGGATTCGGCGCATGCGCGCAACCACGTCGTGGGAAGTCCAGCCCTCCGGCTTATCCAAGAGATGGAGGAGGTCCAAACTTCATGCCGGTGGCGGCGGTCCGCCGTTCATCGCGCGCTCGAGCGCCTGGAGGATCGCTTGCCGGACCTCCATGAGATCGCCGCGCACCCGAAGCCCCGCCGCGTTTCGATGCCCGCCGCCTCCGAACTCGGAGGCGACCTGGTTCACGTCCACGGTCCCGTCGGAACGAAGGCTCGCGCGGATCTCGTTCGGCGCCACCTCCTGCACGAGGACTCCGACGCGCGCGCCGATCAGCGATTTCGCGTACTGCACGATCCCGTCGGCGTCCTCGGGTTTGGCCCCCGCGCTGTCGAACATGGCCTGCGAGATCGTCATCGCGCCGATCATCCCCTCGCTCCGCGTCTCGAGCGAGGCGAGCGCCAGGCCCAGGATGCGCAAGCTCGAGCCGGTCTTCGTCGCATAGAGCTCCTCGGCGACGCGGGAGGCGCGCGCGCCGCGCTCGACGAGCCCCGCCGCCACGCGAAGCGTGCGCGCCGACGTATTCGCGTAGCGGAATCCCCCCGTGTCCGAGAGGATTCCGGTGTAGAGGCACTCGGCCATTTCGGGAGAGATCGGCACGCCGAGGAGCTCGATCAGGTCGCAGACCAGCTCGGCCGTCGCCGAGGCTTCCGGCTTCACCAGTCGAACATCACCGAACCCGGCATTTCCCCAGTGATGATCGATCACCGCGATCCTTGCCGACGGAGCCAGGCACCGCGCGAGGACCGTCCCGGTCCGGTCGGGCGAGGAGCTGTCCAGAACGAACGCGGCCGCGTAGCGCTTGGAGACGTCCTCCGGACGCCGGATGGTCTCTGCCGACGGAAGAAACGCGAGCCCCGCGGGAAGGGGCGAATCGAGCACGACGCCGGATTCTTTGCCGAGCTGATCCAGGGCGAGCTTGAGACCGAGACAGGATCCCACGGCGTCGCCGTCGGGATCGATGTGGGCGGTGATCAGGAACTCGCGCTCCCCCGCCACGAAGGACTTCAACTCCTCGAGAGCGGCCTCACTCATCGCGCGGCTCCTGGATCTCTCGCAGGAGCTGATCGATCCGCGCGCCCGCCTCGATGGAGTGATCGACCTCGAAATGGAGCGCGGGAACGATCCGGAGCTTGAGCCGGGGCGCCAGGAGGCTGCGGAAATACGGCGCCGCCCGCTCGAGCGCCTGGAGCATTTGGGGCTCGTCCTCGGGGGGGAACCTACCCGACACCCAGACCTTCGCCACGGAGAGGTCGCGGGTCACTTCCGCTCCCGTGACCGTGAGCAGGCGAAGGCGAGGATCCTCCGTCTTCGTGTTCAGGATCTCGCCCAGCTCGACCTGGATCCGGTCGGCCACGCGGCGCGTGCGGGGGCTCTGTTTGCGTGATGGCATCGCGGGAGTCTCAGTCGATCCGGATCTGGTAATCGAGGACTTGGAGGCGGTCTTCCCGCTCCACCACGGAGAGGATGTCGCGGAGCACCTTGTCCAGGCCGCCCGGCTCCCCGCTCACGACCGCGACGCCCAGGGTCGCCCGCTGCCAAAGATCCTGGTGGTCCACTTCCGCCACCGACGCGTTGAACCGCGTGCGCAACCGCTCTTTCACGTGGTTCACGACGGACCGCTTTTCCTTGAGGGAATGAGAGCCGGGGAGGTGGAGCTCCATGTGGAGCAGACCGACCACCATCTCACGACAACCGGCGCGCGAACTCCTCGAGGACGTAGGCTTCGATGACGTCGTTCACCTTCACGTCGTCTCGCCCCTCGAGTCCGATGCCGCACTCCAGCGGGGACGCAACCTCGCGCACGTCGTCCTTGAAGCGCCGCAAGGATTCGATCCTGCCGTCCCAGGCTGCCGAGCCGTCCCGCATCAGGCGGGCGCGCGCGCTCCGCTGGATGGACCCGGAGACCACCTTGCAGCCGGCGATCGTGCCGGACTTCGTGGAGGTGAAGACCTGACGCACCTCGGCCGAGCCCAGCACGGTCTCGCGGATCTCGGGCTTCAGGAGCCCCGACATGGCGTCCTTCACGTCCGCCACCGCCTCGTAGATGATCTCGTAGAGGCGGACGTCCACCTTCTCCTTGGCCCCCAGCTCCTGGGCCTTCGCATCCGGCTTCACGTGGAACCCGATGATCACCGCGTTCGACGCCGCGGCGAGAAGCACGTCCGACTCGCTGATCTGGCCGACGCCCCGATGGATGACGCGGAGCTTGACCTCCTCGGTGCTGAGCTTGGTCAGCGAGTCCTCGAGCGCCTCGACGGAGCCGTCCACGTCCGCCTTGAGCACGACCAGAAGCTCTCCCATTCCCGCCTTGATCTGGGAGTAGAGGTCGGTCAGCGTGACGTGGCGGTGGAGACGGAATTCCTGTTCGCGCTGGAGCTGCCCGCGCTTCGACGCCAGCTCGCGCGCCTCGCGCTCGTCGATCATGGCCGCGAACGTGTCCCCTGCCTGTGGCGCGCCGCTCCAGCCCAGGATCTCGACGGGCGTGGAGGGTCCGGCCGCCGTAACCCGGCCGCCGCGCTCGTTGTTCATCGCGCGAACCTTGCCCGACTGCGATCCCGCCACGAAGGCATCCCCGACGCGGAGCGTCCCCTTCTGGACGAGCACGGTCGCGACGATGCCGCGCCCCTGCTCGACGCGCGTCTCGATCACGACCCCGCGCGCGTGCTTCGTGGGATCCGCCTTCAATTCCAGAATCTCCGCCTGGAGGAGGATCATCTCGAGGAGCTTGTCGACGCCGGTCCCGAGCTTGGCGGAAATCGGAACCGCGATCGTCTTCCCGCCCCATTCCTCCAGAAGAAGGTTCTGCTTCGAGAGCTCCTGCCTCACGAGATCGACGTTCGCTCCCGGAAGATCGATCTTGTTGATCGCGACCAGGATCGGGACGTTCGCGGCCCGCGCGTGGTCGATCGCCTCGATCGTCTGCGGCATCACGCGGTCGTCCGCCGCGATCACGATGACGACGAGATCCGTCGCCTGCGCGCCGCGGGCCCGCATGGCGGTGAAGGCCTCGTGGCCCGGCGTGTCGAGGAAGGTGATCTTCTGGCCGCGGGGCAGCTCGACCTCGTACGCGCCGATGTGCTGCGTGATTCCTCCCGCCTCTCCCGCGATCACGTTCGTCTTTCGGATGTAGTCGAGGAGCGAGGTCTTGCCGTGGTCCACGTGCCCCATGATCGTAACCACCGCCGGGCGTGGAACGAGGGTGCCGGCCTCTTCCGCGACCCCCTCTTCCTCCTCCTGCTCCCCCAGCTCGCTCACGAACTCGACCTGGTAGTCGAACTCGTCCGCGACCGCCATGATCGAATCCTTGTCAAGGCGGCGGTTGATGTTGGCCATGATCCCGAGCTGGAGACAGACCTGGATCACTTCCTGGGGTTTCACCTCGAGCTGGCCGGCGAGCTCCGCGACCGAGATGAACTCGCTCACGCGGATGACGTGCGGCGCCGCCTCGACGCCGACGGCGGCGCCCTCCTCCCGCTCGCGGCGGTGGTGGCGGCGCTTGCTGCCCTCCATCTCGGCGAGCGTGCGCTTCACGCTGGCGCGGATGAGCTTCTCGTCCACGGCGCGCTTCTTCTTCTTGCCCGGCTTCCCACCGAGCTTGAAGGGCGTGTTCGGGCCCCGCCCGGGAGGCGCTCCGCGCCGCTCGGCCTCGGCCTTGGCGGCGAGGACGGCCTTCTCCCGCTTGCGCGCTTCCTCTTCCTTGACCGCCTCTTTCTCGCGGGCGAGCTTCGAGCGCACCTGCTCGATCACGTCGTCGCCGACCGAGCTCATGTGGCTCTTCACCTCGACGTTGAGGCTCTTCAAGATGTGTACGAGCGCCTCGCTGGACATGCCCATGTCCTTGGCGACTTCGTAGACCCGACGTTTCTTAACTGGCATCTCCCCTCGTTTCGTCTTTCGTGTCCGCTTCCGCTTTTACGTCCTCGACGATCTGGACGGCTTCGGCTTCCGGGCTCTCGGCCGGCGGGCCTTCCGCCTCCGCCGGCGCCTCCGGAACCTCCACGGCGTCCATGGGCCTCGGCTCCGCGAGGGCGCGCGCCACTTCCTCTGCGAGCTCCTTCGCGCGCCGCGCCTGCAGTTCCTTGGCCTCCTCGATCAGCTTCTCGGCCGTCTTCTCGCCGATCCCCTGGATCGCGAGGATTTCCTCCATCGGAGTCTTGAGCAAGTCCTGTACGGTCTCGATCCCGGCGCGGATCAGCTTCTCGCGCAGCTTGGGACCCGCCGCCTCCAGATCCTCGATGTCGATCCGCGAGCGGCGCTCGATGTCCTTCTGGCGGTCGCGCTCGCTCTTCGAGATCAGGTCGATCTTCCAGCCGGTGAGCTTCGCCGCGAGCCGGGCGTTCTGCCCGCCCTTGCCGATCGCGAGCGAGAGCTGGTCGTCGGCGACCGAGACGAGAACCTTCTGCTCCGCCTCCACGATTTGCGCCTCGAGCACCTTGGCGGGGGAGAGCGAGCGCGTCACGAAGACCACCGCGTCCTGGCTCCAGGGCACGATGTCGATCTTCTCGCCCCCCAGCTCCCGCACGATGGCCTGGACACGGGAGCCCTTGATCCCCACGCACGCGCCGACCGCGTCGATCTTGTCGTCGTTCGAAACCACGGAGACCTTGGCGCGGGAGCCGGGCTCGCGCGCGATTCCCTTGATCTCGATGATCTTCTCCGCCACCTCCGGCACCTCGGCCTCGAAGAGGCGGCGCAGGAATTCCGGATGCGTCCTGGACAGGATGATCTGCGGCCCGCGCGCGAGCTTGTCGACCGCGATGATGTAGGCCTTGATGTGGTCGCCCTGGTGGTAGCGGTCCCGCGCGATCTGCTCCCGCGGAGGAAGGATCGCCTCCGACCGGTCGAGCTTCACGTAGATGTTCCCGCGATCGACCTGCTGCACCGTGCCGCGGACCATCTCGCCCACGCGGTCGTGATAGTCCTCGTAGATCCGCTCGCGTTCCGCCTCGCGGACCCGCTGCACGAGCACCTGCTTGGCCGCGGCGATCGCGTTCCGTCCGAGATCCTCGAGCGTCAGCTCCTGGACGATCTCCTGGCCCACCCGGGTGTCGGGGTCGTACTGCTGAGCCTCTTCCAGATCGATTTCCTGGGCGGTGTCCTCGGCGTCCTCCACGACCCGGCGCGTCAGCCGCATCAGGATGCGGCCGCTCGGCTCGTCGAATTTCACCTGGATGTCGGCGGTCTGGCCGAACCGCTTCCGGCCGGCAGAGAGAAGCCCCGCCTCGAGCGTCTCGACGAGGATGGCCTTGTCCACGCTCTTCTCGCGCGCGATCTGGGCCATCGCCTCCATCAGCTCGTAGTTGACGCCTCGTGTATGTGGTTCTTTCGCCACTGCTTTCATCCCTTCGGCCGTCGCTCCTTCGCGCGCAGTCCTTCCCACGGATCGGCGACGATGTGCGAGTGTTTGATCGCCGTGTACGGCAACGACACGACCCCCACGTTTGGATCCTCCAACAAGATCGTGTCTCCCCCCGCCTGTCGCAGCTCGCCCCGGTACGTGCGACGCCCCAGGTGGAGGTCATGCAGCTTGATCTCCACGCTGCGGCCGACGTATCGCGCGAAATGCTCGGGGCGCGAGAGCGTCCGCTCGATCCCGGGGGACCCGACCTCGAGCACGTAGCTGCCGGGCACCACGTTCTCGGCCTCGAGATACCGGCCGATCTTCTTATTCCAGTATGCGCAATCGGCTATCGTGACGCCGGTCGGACGGTCCAACACGATCCGAACCACGGTCCGACCCGCCTGGGAGGCCAGATCCAGGTCCCAGAGGTCGAACATTTCCTCGCCGAGGAGGGCCTGGAGGCGTCGGGTAAGCTCGTCCCTCAGTTGTCCACGATCCATGAACGGTCCGTCCCGGGCTCGACCCATGTCCGGGCCAGCGCCTAAAAAGTTCGAGTGGACTGCGGGTCCACTCGGACCTGTCAAATTAGCCTGCGAAGGGCCGCCCGATCAAGCGGAAATTTCAGTGGGAGAGGAAACTAGCCTTGGTCGCGAGGCTTACGAGGACCGCCCCCACGGCCTCGAGGCTCTGCGGCGAGCAGACCGCCGGGGTGTCGTGCGTGGTGTGCCACTCCGGAAAGTCGAAATCGATCAAATCGATCGCCGGAATCGAGGCGTTCAGGAAGGGGACGTGGTCGTCGTACACCGTCGGGCCCGGCGAGGATCGGAAGTTCTGAATCCTCAGCTCCTTCGCCTCATCCCAAACAAGATCCACGAGATTGGATGCCTGTTTGCTGGAATTCGCTTCCCTCAGGAGATTGAGGTCCTTCTCCCCGACCATGTCGATCACGATGACGAAGAGCGGGTGCTTGTCGCCGATCCACTGCACATAGCGGGTCGAGCCGAGGAAATATCCGTTCGGATTCTCCTCGGTTCCCAGGTCCTCTCCGTCGAAGACGGCGAGATCCACTCCGATCGGCGTGCCGGTCTTCTTGAGCACGCGCGCGACCTCGAGCAGCACGGCCACCCCGGAGGCCCCGTCGTTGGCCCCCAGAACGGGATGTTTGCGCCGCTTGGGATCGGGGTCCTTATCAGCCCAGGGCCGGGAATCCCAGTGCGCGCCGAAGAGGATCCGCTCCTTCGCCTTCGGCCGGAAGCGCGCCACCGCGTTCATGAGGCGGACCTCCTTGCCCAGATCGGGGGAGTCGTAGGTGAAGGTGTCGGTCTCGACGACCGGGGCCAGCGCGCGGAATTGCCCCACGATCCAGGCGAAGCAGGAGTCGTGTGCCGCGCTGCCGGGGACGCGTGGGCCGAACGCGCACTGCCGCTCGAGCATCGCGAAGGCGGCCCTGCCGTCGAAAGCCGCGGCGGCCGCCTGATGCCGGCACGACGGGAAGAAGAGCGTGAGCAGGGCTGCGGCGAGCGCTGGGGCGCTAGAAGCGGAACTGCGCGTTGACAGCGATCGTGATCCCGCGTTGGGTGAGGGCCTGCTTGTAGTCCTTTGTCTGGCGGAAGGCGAGGTCGAATCCCCCGGTGATCGACGGCGTGAAATTGTAGGTGGTGCCGCTCCCCACATTCAGCCGCTGGGTATCGGTTTCGATCAGGGCGTCGAACCCGGAGCGCTCGGAGAATTGCTTGTCCCTGGCGATCCCCAGCGTGAGGTTGAGATTGACGTCGTTCGGAAGCTTGACACGCCGCTTGCTCCAGGGGAAGCGGATTCCCTTGGCCGCGGGGTAGGTCTTCGTCAAGCGGACGTCGTGGTTCGTGGTTGTATGCGTCCGGACCACGCCACCGAGCCTCTCGTCCAGCGACGCGCTCTTCGCGACCGCCGTGTTCACGTCGGCGCGGATCCCGTTTCGAAACGAGGCTTCCCAGTGAAGAAGCGGTCCCCAGTTGGTCGTCTTGACGTGCGTCTCCACAGGCTTCCCTTCAGGACCCTGGTCCTCGTTTCGGAGCGAGTAGTGCGAGCTCACGATGAGCGAGCTGAGAACTTCCTCCAGGCCGAGCGTCTGCTGGAGCTGGAGCCAGCGGCCGTTCAGGTCCGGCCACGAGAGCGTGTAGATGCGCCTCGGCCCGAGGTAGGCGTCGTTGAACGAAATCCGATGATCCGCTCGCACGTCGACCGTGAAGCGCGACACCGGCGCGATCGTCGTGCTCACGGTCGAGACGTACTGGCGGCTCTGGACCAGGTTCGAGTTCGGCGCGCGAAGGAGGGACGGGTCGAGCTTCTCCGTGAACCCCGTGATGTAGGCGAAGCCCGGCTTCCCCGCCACCCGTGACGCCGAGGAGGATCGCTCGAACGAGAAGGAGGTCTGGATATCGGTCATCCGGGACGCGAGGAATCGCAGCGGAAGCGTGATCGGATTGACGCCGCCCGAATCGCTGCTCGACTTGAACCGCTGCCCGAGCCGGGACAGCGGGATCGAGGTCGTGCCCCTCGCCGAGCCTCGGTTGCTGATGTTCTTCAGCCCGAAAGGATCGCTCGCGTTCACGCGAACCCCCGCGCTCGCGTCCTCGTGGTACCCGCCCGTGAGCGTGATGTTGGGATTCAGGAAGAGGACCCGGCGCGGCGCCCAGTTGACCTCCATCGACTGCGAGTGGTCCACCTCGGTTCCGATGTTGGAGCCCGTGAATCCGTTCCGACGAATCTGCATGTCCCGTCTCGAGGAGAGCGAGTACCTCGTGCTGACGCCGTTGATCGGCAGGTACGAGGCGTTGGTTCGCAGCGTGAGCAATCGCGTCTGCACGTTCGAGCGGAGCGCCGAGGAATCCTGCGTGCCCTGAATGAAGCGCGTATAGGAGGTGCTCCGCGCCGCGCTCCAGTCCATCCCGAACGTCACGATCTCCGGGAGAAACTTGAGCCGCGTTCCCTTCGAGATGGGGATCCCCTTGCCGCCGCCGATCGGGAGGTCGTAGTTGCTGGAGGCGGAGAACGCCCACGAGGAATCGGTGGACTGCGGGTCCACGTTCGCCTGGCGCGCGTAGGCCATCGAGCCGCTGATCGCGTCGATGGTCCAGCGCGTCAGACCCTTTCTCGGGCCCGTCCTTCGGTAGGAGAAGTCGAGCGCCTGACGATCCGAGCTCCTCGTCTCGACGCTGGACCGTGCCTGGTCGAGCACGACGTCCGAGCCGGTCCGGTACTTCGGCACGTCGGCCGAGTGGGAGACCGTGACCCGCACCGGGAGCTGGAGCCCGCTCAAGGGAAGCAAGCGGTCGAGCTGGAGCGTGCTGGAGAACCCGGCCGCCGTGTGATTCAGGCCCGTCCCCTGGTTCACGCCCGAGCCCACACGGAAGAAATCCTGGTCCTGTTTCGAGAAGGTCCCGTTCACCGCGAGCACGTCCGCGAAGTTGGCCTGGACGGACAGATTCCCGGTCTTGCCGACGTCCTTGCGCACGCCGTCGAGACGAAGCTCGTCGATCCAGACCTCGCCCGGGGGGCCCGGTGGGGTGAAGAGCGTGGGGTCGAACACGGTGATGCCGAACGTGATCCGATTCACGCGCGTGAACGTGGGGTTCCCCACCACGGTGTACCGCGCGCCGATGTCGGCGGAGGTCAGGGAATCGACCTTCACGCGGGCGCTGCTCGACTCCTTGAGACGCGAGAGGACCTCCATCGGGATCCGCACGTCCTGCCATCCGGTGCGCACCGGAAGGCTGTATTCGTAGTAGTTGATCGTGTCGGGCCCGAAGCGGGCCACCATCCTGAGATTTTGGAGCTCCACGCCGGGATCCCCGTGCACGTAGTAGCGAATGTCGCGGTACTGGGTGTACCCGACGCCGCTCCCGTTGTCCGCGTAGGTCTTGAAGGCGTAGACCGAGTCCCCCGGCAGGAGGTGGTCGTAGGTGAGGGCGAGCGACTGCTCACGGCGCGTGGCGTTCCCGCCGACCGCGTTGGGCACGTCGAACGGCGAGGTGTAGGTCGCCGCGTCGTCCTTGTTGTTTCGCACCTTCACGTCGAAGATGACGGCCGGGTTTCGCGCCGGCGCCACCATGGAATCCGAAAGCGCCTTCGCCAGCCAGCGGCTTCCCACCAGCTCGATGCCGCCGATCTGGATGTTCGTGGGACCGGTCATGCCGTCGAGCCAGATCCTCGTGTGCTTGATGTCGTCCCAGCTGGGGCCGCCGCGGGACGCGAAGGCGGGGCTGTCGAGCGGGATCCGGAACAGCCGCCAGCCGTTGTCCGCCTTCACGGCGGGATGGCCGGGGTAGTCGCGCGCGACATCCACCGCCACGTACGCCGTGTCGGAAAGGTCGATCGTCGCCTCGAAGTAGGAATCCACGACGTCGAAGCGGCAGTTCAGGTCGAGGTCCTCGGTGTCGGGGCGGGTGTTCGCGACGCCCGTCGCGTTCCCTTCGGTTCCGTTGATCCCGGAGTAGTCATCGGGATGGTCCTTCAGATCGTAGCGATAGTCGTCCCCCCTGGGGTCCCCGGAGCCCGTGTATCCCGCCTCGTCCCGGTCGGCCACCCCATCGAGCCCGGTGTCCTCGTCCGCGTCGAGCTTCGTGTCGCAGTTCCGGTCTTCCGAGTCTGGCCTGTTGTTCGGGAGCGAATCCGTCTGCCAGAAAGCGTCCTCGCTCACGCGCCCGAAATCGATGTGGAGCCTGGCGTTGGTCAGGGAATGGTTCGGGTAGGGGATCCTGTCGTTGACCCAGACCTCGATGAAGCGCGTCCTGGACAGGTCCTGTCCGGTCCGCGAAAGCGGCTCGGTGATCCCGGTCCAGGTCTGGGGAGTGAAGGCGTTCGTGCTGTCCACCTTGATCTCGAGCACGGTGTGCTCGTTGTCCGAGCCTTCCTCCTTGGTGAGCACGGGCTTCAAGTCCCGCTCCTTCGCCCCGCCGTGCGCCGACGTGGGGTTGTACCACTGGATTCGCGCATGGTCGCCGAGCAGCTGGGAGATGGGCTGAAGCAGAGGATCGACCGGGATGCTGCTCCACATCCAGGCCGTCCGTCCGAGGCTGACCTGGTTCGACTCGCGGTTCCCTTCCATGTCCTCGATGTAGGCCTCCCCCTTGGTGTTCGGGTTCGGCATGCTCACGCCGAGGTTGCCCTGGAGGTTCAAGGTCGATGGGGCGATGGTGTGGACTCCCGGAAGGAGGTTCGCGAACCCGGTCATCCAGGAAGGCCGGAACGTCATGACCGAGGCGATGTCACCCACCATGGAGCGGGCGGGCTCTTCCCCGAGCTTCGGGTTCAGCTCCTGGGCGCCCCGGCTCTCGTAGAGCATGCTGGAGGTCACGCTCAGGTCCGCGCTCGGACTATATGATGTGGAGAATCCCATCAGGGTCCTCTGGACCTGGCCGACCCCGGGGGCGAAGGAGTAGTCCACCGAGATCACGGCGTCGGGCCCCGGGGGGCGGCTGAAGGTGAGCTGCCCGGAATCGTAGTCGATGCTGTAATCGGAGCCTTTCTTCTGCAAGATGTTGTCCACCTTCACCTGCTCGGACTCCTCGAGGATGCCGAAGCGCCCGAGGAAGTACCCCTGCTGGCTGCTCTTGAACTCGGCGTCGATGTAGTACCGGGTCTGGTTCGTGACGTCCGGATACTTGGTGTAGTAGACGTTCGGGTTGGCGAGCGTGGAGTCGCCCAGGACGTTCCGGTTCGTATCGTCGAGGCAGAGGAAGCCCCCGTGGCCCGGCGCGCACCCAAATGACTGCGGGTCGGGATCGTACGGGTGGAGGTCCGGAAAGAAGACGATCCCCAGCTCCGTGTCCAGGAAGCGGTCGTCGATTCGTCCGTCCGGAGGAGTGCCGACCTGGACGCCCTGCGCGTCGAGGCCCAGGATTTCCAGCAGGGACTTTCCGTTGACCGCGTCCGGGTCCACCGACTGTCCGGCATCCACCTTACGCACTTTCAGCGTGACTGTTTCGCGGGCGATGTTGCGCGCGGTGAGATCGTAGACATTCCTCAATTCATACGAGAGGGCCCGGTACCACTTGTCGTTCGGGTCGAATCGCCCGTTGATGGTCGCGAGCCCCTCGAAGCTCGGCTTGATCATCTTGAGGAGCACGTCTCCGACGGGCTTGCCGAGGACCGTGTTCTCGGTGTTTGGGTTCGTTTCCCCGACCTGGAGCGGGCCGCTCGGGGTGTCCTCCACGTAGGCCACCGCCAGGACGTCCGTCGTGTTCAGGGGATAGAGAAGCTTGATGATCGGGATCTGGGTCCCGTCCGACACGAGGTAGCGCTGGATGTCGAGGTTGTAGTCGACCCCATTCGTCAGCACGTCGAAGGTCCCATGGACCTGGGGATTCCCCACCGCGTCGGTGCTGTCCGCACTCGGATCGAATCTCGCCATGCCCGGAAGGGTGTTGCCGGTGTTGTTGTAGCCGCTTCCGTCATCGCGCCAGACTTGCAAGGTGCCGGGCTGCAACTTCATCGGATGGTCGCTGATGAAGAAGTACTGCCGCTTGATGTAATCGAGGTCGCGGATCGTCACACGGCGCTTCTCGCCGGACGGCGTGAACCGCGCGGTTTCGCTCTTTCCTTCCTGCTTGCTCGCGATCGTGACCACGTCGACGTTGCCGAGCTTGGCCACGGTCTTGACCCCGAAGAGCCCCTCCTGTCGGATCGAAGCCCCCTGGAGGGAGAGGTTCGTGTTCCCCAGGTCGATCGACTTGATCATGTCGTCCTCGTCCCCTTCGTAGCGGAGCTTGACCTTGTTGTCGAGCGAGGTCTGGACGTTGCTGGACTGGTCCACGTCGACCTTGATCTTGTCGCCGATCGAGCCGGTCAGATTCACTTGCAGGTCCTGCTTCATCTCGAGCGACGGGAAGGCGCTGGGACGCTTGTGCTCCGTGTCGATCGACCCCTCCGGACGCACGGTCCAGTCGCTCACGCCGCTCAGCGTGATCGTCTCGCTTCCCGAGACGTTGATGTTGGGCGCGCCGCTCCCGAGGATTCCACGCAGGGGCTTGGGAATGGAGATCGGGAGATCGTAGCTGAAGACGCCATGAGGCTTCTTGGGGGCGCCGCGTGAGACCGAGCGGCTCCCGCGTGACTGGTCACGCCACAGCTTCCGGTAGGTGCGCGCGGTGAGGACTTCCGAGTAATCGTCCAGATCGGTGACCATCGGCGGCTGCATTTCGACGCCGCCCTGACTGTAGGTCTCGCGAATGTGGCCGATGTTGGGATCGATGCTGACGTATGGATCGCGCTGCGCCGGACCCATCTGCCCGCTCGGATCCATGCGGAGCATGATCCAGCCGCGCGGGATCGCGCTGTGCTCCGCTCCGAGCCGGTTCCCGCCGAACATCGGGTCGATCGGGCCGAAGTCGCCCCAGGGAGCTGCCTCGGCGGCGCGGGGCGGGGTCGCCATCGCCAAGGTCGCACAAAGGCAGAGAATGATGCCGGGGTTGGGGTTTCGGCTCATGGGCGCGACGGTCGCTCTGGAATCAAATGGGTTAGGCCGGGTCCTGGGTCCCGTCACGTACTGTGAACCCCTGGAACGGGCAGCGGTTCGGCCTGAAATGTGTTAAAAGGTAGGGCCATATGAGAATACTCGAACGGTACGTCCTGCGCGAGCATCTCTTCCCGTTCCTGATCGGCTTCAGCATCGTGGTCTTCCTGCTCACCCTGGATTTCCTCTTCGACCTGGTGGATCTGGCGATCGGGAAAGGGATTTCGGCCGGGATCGTGCTGGAGCTCTTCGCGCTTTCCATGGGGTGGATGCTGGCCCTGGCCGTTCCGTGCGCGGTCCTGATCGCCACCCTCGCGACATTCGGAAGGCTCTCCCAGGACAACGAAATCGCCGCCATGCGCGCGAACGGGATCAATCTGCTGCGCATCATCGGGGCGCCCCTGTTCGCCGCGGCCCTCCTGGCGGGAGGTCTCGTTCTCTTCAACAATCACATCCTCCCGGAGACCAACCACGCGCTGGCCAACCTCATGGTGGACGTGAGCCGGAAACGGCCGACGACGCAGATCAGCGAGGGTGTCTTCATCGACGGATTCGAGGGATACAACATCTTCGTGGAGAAGGTGAACAACCGCACGAACGAGATCCGCGGGGTCAAGATCTACCAGCTCAACTCGAGCGCGCGCCCCACCACGATCCTCGCGGACTGGGGGGTCTTTCACAGCTCCCCCGACGGCCGCGTCGTGACCCTCGAGCTCCATGACGGCGAGATCCACGAGATGCCCCCCAACGACCAGGAGCGGGTGTACCGGCGGCTCATGTTCAAGACCCACATCATCAATATTCGGAACACCGGGGCCGATCTGGAGAGATCCGATTCCAGCGCCCGGGGGGACCG
This sequence comes from Candidatus Eiseniibacteriota bacterium, assembly GCA_963724515.1. Classification (GTDB taxonomy): domain Bacteria; phylum Eisenbacteria; class RBG-16-71-46; order SZUA-252; family SZUA-252; genus WS-7. Next base: position 83,506 of record CAVRUU010000003.1, read on the forward strand.
CGAGATGAGCCTGGGCATGATGCGCAAGCAGATCCGTGGCCTGGGGAAGGAGCTCAGTGCCTCGACGACCGCGCGCGACGATCTCATCCATCAGGCGGGCTTCAAGAACTACGACGATTTCGTGAAGGCGGCCGTCCCGCGGCAGCCTCCGCGAGGCATGTGGGGGTTCATCCGGAACGTGCTCCGCGCGATCTCACCAATTCGCCCGCCCGCGGCCCTGCCCCCCGGGAAGCCGCCGAAGCTCTTCATCAACCCGGTCACGATGGACCTGATCCAGATGCGGCAGGTCGAGATCGACGCGCTCGACAGGAGAATCAACAGCATCGACGTCGAGATCCAGAAGAAGTTCTCGATTCCGGCGGCGTGCCTCGTGTTCGTGCTGGTCGGGGCGCCGCTCGGGATCCGGGCGCGAAAGAGCGGGATCGGCGTGGCATTCATCTCGATCCTCTTCTTCGTCTTCTACTACCTCTGCCTGGCCGGTGGGGAGGAGCTGGCCGACAGGCGCTTCCTCGACCCGGCCGTCGCCATGTGGACCCCCAACGTCGTCATCGGCCTGATCGGCCTCGTTCTCACGCTGCAGGCCGCGGAGCTCATTCCCCGACCCGGGAGGCGCTCCACCCGCCCCGCGCCCCGCCCACACCCGGTTCCCACCGCGTGAGGATTCTCGACCGGTACCTCCTCAGGGAGCAGCTCCTCTCGCTCCTGATGGGGCTCGTTTTCTTCGTCGCCATTTTCATCGTCGTCGACATCTTCGAGAAGCTCGACTCGTTTCTCGATAACAAGGTGCCGCTCCCCGTGGTCATCCATTTCTATATCGTCTCGATCCCGGGGATCGTAACGATGGTGCTCCCGATGTCCATGCTCCTTTCGTGCCTCCTGGCCCTCGGCCAATTCGGCCGCCACAACGAGATGACCGCGATGCAGGCCGCGGGCGTCGGATTGACGCGGATCGTCGCCCCTCTCTACGTCTTCGCGCTCCTCGTGTGCGTCGCCGTGTTCGTGACCAACGAGACCGTCATGCCGGGCCTGAACTCGATCCGGAACCAGATCTACCGCGGCGATATCAAGAGGGAGAATCTGGAGGGGGCGTCGGTTCGCACGAACCTCGCCTACCTGGGCAGCGACGGACGCACGTTCCTGATCCGCAGCTACAACATTCTCACGAAAACGATGCGGGAAGTCGTGATCCAGGAGATCAAGCAGCACACGTTGAGCGGGCGCATCGACGCCGAATCAGCGACCTGGGAGAAGGGGCATTGGGTGTTCCGCCAGGGCTTCGTCCGCCGTTTCGACCGCGAGGGGGAGCACGCGGCTCACTTCAACGAGCTCGTGATCCCGGGGTTGAAGGAGGAGCCCCTGAGCTTCGAGAAGGCGGAGGAGGACCCGAAGGCGCTCTCTTACTGGGAGCTGGAGCGCTACATCCACAGACTCAAGCAGAGCGGGAGCCGCATCCAGAAATACCTGGTGGAGCTCTACCTCAAGATCTCGTTTCCGCTCACGAACTTCGTGGTGGTCCTGATCGGGACCGCCCTCGCCATCCGGGTACGCCGCGGCGGGCTGGCGATCAGCTTCGGCCTCGCCGTCTTCATCAGCTTCGTCTACTACGCGATCATCCGAACCGGGCAGGCGCTCGGCCACAACGGGACGCTGCCGCCCTTCCTCGGCGCCTGGCTCGGGAACATCGTGTTCGGGGTCCTGGGGCTGGCACTCCTGCACCGCGCTCGCAGGGGATTCTAGGCGCTCTAGCGCTTCGCCGTCTCCGTGACCGCGGACCCCATGATGCGCCCCTCCCTGAGGTGCGGCACGACGGGCGCCGTATCCACCGCCGCGCAGACCGGGATGTCCTCCTCGAAACCTAGCCCGGCCAGATAGCGGCCATGCTCGCTCCCCCGTAGGATCGTCTCCGGCGAATCTCCGTGGTCGGCGTCGAAGTCGCGCGCGAACGCGGCGGCGTCGTTCAGCTCGAGACCAGGAATGCGTTCCGCGAGCCGGCGGACGAGCGCCCCCGCGCACGCGGCGTCCTCGAGCGAGAATCGCCCGTTCCGCCCGGCGCAAACGATGGTCACGTCGGTGCCGGTCTCCATGGCCGCCTTCGCCGTGGCGCTCAGGTTCACGTACGCCAGCAAGATCTGGTCGCGTCCCGCCAGGGGGCCCGCCATCAGGGGGCTCGCGTTCGTGGACGCGAAGATCAGGGTCGCGCCGTTCACCTTCTTGCGCGTGAATTCCCGGGGCGAGTTCCCCAGCGCGAAGCCGCTCACCTTGCGCCCCTCCCGCTCGCCGCAGAGGAGGCTCGACTTGGGATCGAGCGTCTCGCGCAGCGTGGTGGCTTCCTGGACCGTCTTGACCGGAATGATCTTCGCCGCTCCGTTCAGGAGCGCCGTCGCGATCGTGGTGCACGAGCGGAGCACGTCGACCACCACGATCTGCCGTGAGTCGAGCGACGCGCGCTCCAGCTCGGATGGAATGACGTAGAGATCGACGCGCTTCATGGGTTCGACGGCTCCGCCGTCAGCAATTGGTCGAGGTACCCCGTGTGGATGTCCCCCCTGAGGAACGCCGGGTCCTTGAGGATGCGCAGGTGGAGTGGAATCGTCGTGTCGATGCCCTCGATCACGGTCTCCTCGAGCGCCCGCCGCATCCGGACGATCGATTCCATGCGGTCGCGCCCCCAGGTGATGATCTTCGCCACCATCGAATCGTAGTTCGGCGGGACCGTGTATCCCGAGAACAGATGGCTGTCCAGGCGAACCCCGGGGCCTCCGGGTCCGTGGAAGTAGCTCACCTTGCCGGGCGACGGCTGGAAATTCTGGTCCGGCTTCTCCGCGTTCACGCGGCATTCGAGCGCGTGCCCGCGCAGGCGAACCTCGTCCTGGCGCCACGGCAGGGCCTCTCCGGCCGCCACCGCGATCTGCGCCTTGATGAGGTCGTAGCCGGTCACTTCCTCGGTAACCGGGTGCTCCACCTGGATCCGGGTGTTCATCTCCATGAAGAAGAACTCCCGATCGGGCCCCAGTAGAAACTCCATGGTGCCGCAGCTCTCGTATCCGATCGCACGGGCCCCGGCGACCGCCGCCGAGCCCATCCTCGTCCGCAGATCATCGTCCAGCGCCACGCTCGGAGACTCCTCGACGAGCTTCTGATGCCGCCGCTGGATCGAACACTCGCGCTCCCCCAGATGCAGCAGGTTTCCGTGCCGATCCCCGATGATCTGGAACTCGATGTGGCGCGGATTCTCCACGTACCGCTCGAGGTAGACCGCCCCGCTTCCGAAATTGGCTTCCGCCTCCGCCCGCGCGGTGCGGATCCCGTTCCGGAGCGATGCCTCATCGGTCGCGATCCGCATCCCCTTGCCTCCGCCTCCTGCCGCGGCCTTGATGATCACCGGATACCCGAGCTCCGCCGCGATCGCCGCCGCCTCGTCCGGCGATTCCAGGGTGCCCTCACTCCCCGGCGTCACCGGCACGCCGGCCTCGACCATCGTCTTCCGCGCGGCCGCCTTGTCCCCCATGCGCCGGATCATCTCGGAGGTGGGCCCGATGAATCGGATGTGGCACGACTCGCACACCTCCGCGAAGTGGGCGTTCTCGGAGAGGAACCCGTAGCCGGGGTGGATCGCGTCCGCGGCCGTGATCTCGGCGGCGCTGATGATTCGTGGAATGTGAAGATAGCTCGCGGCGGACGGTGGGGGGCCGATGCAGACCGCTTCGTCCGCGAGGCGAACGTGCAGCGATTCCCGGTCGGCCTCGGAATACACGGCGACCGTCTCGATCCCGAGTTCCCGCGCGGCGCGGATGATTCGCAGCGCGATCTCGCCGCGGTTGGCGACCAGGATCTTCTTGAACATTCCGCTAGACGAGATCCTCTTTGTGCTCGAACGGCTTCCAGGACTCGTCCGACGTGGCGTGAATCCCCTTCACGCGGAGCTCGAATTCGGTCGGATTGGAACAATAACGGAGCGCCGTCTCGAGGCTGATCTTCCCCTCCGTGTGATGCTTCATGATCGCCTGGTCGAACGTCTGCATACCGTACTGCGAGACTCCCTCCTGGATGGCGCCCTTGATCAGCGACGTCTTCTCCGGATCGAGGAGATATTCCCGGATGGTCGCGGTCACCGTCATGATCTCGGCGGCCGGAATCCGGCCCGCCATATCGGAGCGCGGCATGAGCCGCAGCGCGATCACCGCCTGGAGCGTGGCGGAGAGCATGTAGCGCGTCTCCTCGTGCTGGTGGGGCGGGAAGAACGAGAGGATTCGGTTGATCGTCTGCGGCGCGTCCGTCGTGTGGAGCGTGGAGAGCACGAGGTGGCCGGTGTCCGCGGCCATGAGCGCGGTCTGCATCGTATCGGGATCGCGGATTTCACCGATCAGGATCACGTCGGGGTCCTGGCGGAGGATGTGCTTCAGGCCCTCGGCGAAGGAAGCCGTGTCGAGGCCGACCTCGCGCTGCGAGATCATGCTCTTCTTGTCGCGGTACAGGAACTCCACGGGGTCTTCGATCGTGATGACGTTCCGGGCCACCGTCCGGTTCACCGAGTCGATCATCGCCGCGAGCGTCGTGGACTTGCCGCACCCGACGGTTCCGCAGACGAGGACGAGTCCGCGCGGGCGGCTCGCGACCTCCTCGATGATCGACGGGAGGTTCAGCTCCTCGAAGGACGGGATGGTGGCGGGCACCTGCCGAAAGACCATCGCGAGCGTTCCGCGCTGCTGATAGAAGTTGCTCCGGAACCGCGAGAGGCCCGTCACGCCGAAGGCGAAGTCCACCTCCTTCGTTTCTTCGAAGATCTTCTTCTGTTTCGGCGTGAGGATCTGCTCGACGATCGCCTCGAGGTCCGCCTGGCTCGGCGCCGGCTCGTCGAGCGTCACCAGGCTGCCGTTCTGACGCGCGGTCGGCTTGGAGCCCACCTTGATGTGAAGATCGGAGGACTTGAGCTCCACCATTTTCTGCAGCACTCGCTTGATGTTCATCCCCACTCCCCCCGGACTAAGCCGCGGTGTCGGACTCCACCAGGAACAAGGTCTGCCCGTACTCCACGGGCTGAGCGTTTTCGACGAGGATCCGGGCGATCCGGCCCTGCACCTCGGACTCGATTTCGTTCATCAACTTCATCGCCTCGACGATGCACACCGTCTGCCCCACCGTGATCGGGCTGTTCTCCTCCACGTACGGATCTGCGTCCGGCGCGGGCGCCCGGTAGAAGGTGCCCACCATGGGCGACTTGATCGGGACGAGGTTCTTGGGCGGCTCCGCTTCCTCGCGCTCGCCCTCGCCCGCGCGCCCCTTCCCCACGTCCGACGATTGTCTCGCGGGCTGGGCGGGCTCTCCGCCCGGGAGGCGGACGCGCAACGTCGTGAACCAGCGTCGAACCTCGAGCTCGGCCAGCTCCTCTTCCCGCATGATCGCGACCATCTCGCGGATCTTCCGGCGAAGATTCATCGGCCCTTCCGCCGCGTTCCCGAGGACCTAGTGGAAGGCCGGAGACGCGCCGCGAGCTCGCGGAGGCCCAGCTCGTAGCTCCGGGCCCCGAAGCCCATGATGACGCCGGCGGCGTCCGCACCGGTCAAGCTCACCGCGAAGGCCCCCCCGCGAGCGTAGAGATTGGTGAGATGCACCTCGACGACCGGGATCGTGACCGCGCGCAGGGTGGCCGCGAGCGCCATGCTCGTGTGCGACAATCCGCCCGGATTGATGACGCAGCCTCGCGTTGCCTTCATCGCGACGATCAGCCGGTCGATGAGGGCGCCCTCGTGGTTCGTCTGGAAGCATTCGACGGCCAGCCCCAGTTCCTCCCCGAGCGTTACCAGCCTACGGTCGATCGACGCCAGGGTCTCCTTTCCATAGAGAGCGGGTTCGCGTATTCCGAGCAGGTCCAGGTTCGGACCGTTCAGAACCCAGACCTTCCTCACGCCGGCCACTAGGATCGCTCCCTGAGCCTGCCGAGCCAGGTCTCGAACGTCGATTTGTTCTGCACGTGCTTCGGAGGTCCGGCCGCCGCCACCGGCAGAGGAGCCTTCGGAAGCTCGGTCCATTGGGCGGCATCCGAGGTCCCGGGCGCATCGTGCTCCGCAGGCGTCTCGGGCGCAACGACCGGCTCGGAATCCTCGGGGGCGACGGGGGCCGGGAGGGGCGCGGGCTCGACCTGCGCCCCGCGGTCCTCGACCTCGAGCGCCTCGAAGTTCATCTCTTGAAAATCCTGAACCTTGACGTCGTACGCCTTGGGCGCCTCCACGTCGAAGGACTCGATCGTGTGGAGGCCGAGCGAGATCTCCTGGAGGTATTCCTCCTCGCGCGGCGGCTGGACCGGCTGCCAGGTCATCTCACCTTGCGCGACCACCAGGTCGGGCGGACGCACTTCCGGAAATTCCCCGGACGTGATCTGGTGCAATGCCGATTGCGATTCGAGGTCGCCCGGATCGATGCGGCAGACCGCGCGATAGAAATCGGATGCGGCGCCGTGACGGCCCTCGTGCGAGAGGATGCCTGCCAGCGCCTTCAGGGCGACGACGTTCTCGCGGTCCAGCTGCACCGCTTCCTCGAACTGCGCGCGCGCCTCCGCCAGTCGCCCAGCGGCGAGATAGCAGCGGCCGAGCACGATTCGATCCCCGACCCCTTGCCCGGGCCGGCCGCGCCGTTCCTCGCAGAGCCGGATCGCCTCTTCCACCCTGCCCTGCTCGCGCATCCGCTCCGCGACCGGAAGGTAGAGCGGCGACGTTGGATCTTGGGACACGATTCTTGTCAGAATCGCTGCGGAATCGTTGCTTGCGTCCTCGGACATCAGCCCTCTCAGGGTTTCTGGACGAGGCTCAGGATGACCCCCCGGAGCGAGGTAAGAGAAGGTATCTCATAGGCTTTAGCTGCTCCGATTGCGGGGGACAATACCATTCGAAACCCCGCCCGTCCACGCTTCTTGTCCCTCCCGAGCGCCAACCAGAACGCCCTGCCGGGAGCGCGCGGGAGACGCACCGGAAGCCCCAGCGATCGAAGCAGATCCTCGACCTCGCGCGCGTCCCGCGCGGGAAGCCCGGCGATCCGAACGCTCATCCTGAGCGCCGCCACCATGCCGATCGAGACGGCCTCGCCGTGGGTGAGCCGTCCATAGCCATAGGCAGCCTCCAGCGCGTGGCCGACCGTGTGTCCGAAGTTGAGCGCGCGCCGCACTCCGCGATCGCCGGGATCCCGCGATACGTACCAGGCCTTCTCCTTCGCCGAGGCGCGGATCAATCCGGCGACGCGCGCGTCCCCGGCATCGGCCCTCCCATGCAAACGCCTCAGGCCGGAGAGAATCCCGGGGCGGCGGATCACACCGATCTTCACGATCTCGGCCAGGCCGGAGCGGAACGCGCGCGGCGTGAGCGTGCGCAGGACGTCGGGATCGCAAAAGACGCCGCGCGGGTGATGAAACGCGCCGAGTAGGTTCTTCCCCTCCGCGAGGTTCACGCCCACCTTGCCGCCGATTCCAGCGTCGGCCTGGGCGAGCAGCGTCGTGGGAAAGACAAACCAATCGAGCCCCCGCGCGTAGGTGGCGGCGGCGAAACCCGCGACGTCGGAGACCACGCCCCCACCCAGGGCGACCACGGGGACCGAGCGGTCCACCCGCCACCCCGCCCAGCGATCGCACAGCGCGCGCACGTGCGCGAGCGTCTTCGTGCGCTCCCCGGGGGGAAGCGCGATCACGCGAGGCGAGTATCCGGCGCGGCGCAGGCTAGCGAGGAAGCGGGCGCCGTGGAGCTTCGCCACGGTGCGATCGGTAACGACGAGGAGATTTCCCGGAGGGCGGAAGCGGAGCATGACCTCGCCGGCGCGGCGGACCAGGCCGGGGGAGATGCGTACCGTGTAGCGGATGGGCTCGCCCGCGGCGGAAACGCGGATCATCGAATGGCTCTGGCGGCCCGCACCATGATGGGGCGCAGGCTACCACACGGTGCATCCGCTAGCGCTGGGGATTTCCCTCGAGAGCCTTGATCCGCTCCTCCACCTTCCTCTTCTCCGCACCGAGCTTGTCGAGGGAGTCCCTGAGGCGCCGGAGCTCCGTGGCTCGGTCCGGCGGGGGGCCGGTGGTGGGTGCCGGCACGGCGGCCTCGAGCTTCGCGCGCACGGGAAAAATCTCAGGGCCACGCGAGATCGTCATCTCGATCTCGTCTCCCGGTCTCAACGCGCGCACGAGATCCGTGATCTCCTCCCCGGAATTGATGACCGACCCCTCGAACGCGAGGATCCGATCTCCGGGCTTGATCCCGGAATTGGCCGCGGGCCCATTCGGCACGACGCCGTCGACGACAACGCCGAGGCTGTCGGCGAGGACCCCGCGCCGGATCTGGATGCCCAGAAACGCGCGGCGGACGCTGCCGAATTCCTCGAGATCGGCCGCGATGCGCTGGAGCTGGTCGATCGGCAACGCGATCAGGAGATCCGCGGGGTCCTTCCGGTCGGCGTCCTCGGGTTCCTGGACGGGCGATGCAGGCGCGCGCCCGGGAGCCTTCCCCGCGCGCCCGACGACGATGGCGACCCATTCTCCCAACTCATTGAGAACCGCGCCGCCGCTCGCCCCGGGATAAGTGGACGCTTCGATCTCGACGATGTCGCCGGAATACGGAAAATCGACCCGCTCGCCCCGTCCAAGGACTTGACCCAGGGTGATCTGAGGCCGCGTGCTCACGTTGGAGATCACGGCCACCCAGGAGCCGGCCGCGATGGACTGGGGCGAAGCCTGGCGGAGGGGCTGGAGCGGCTGCCCGTCGACCGCGAAGAGGGAGATGTTCGACTGGCGGTCGACGCCCCGGAGATGCGCCTCGCGCTTCAGCCCGTCCCCGAGGAGCACGCTGAAGGAGCCTCCGGGGATCGCCATGCTCGCGGTGGTGAGGAGCCGGTGCGGGCTCAGCACCACCGCGGTCCCGATCAGACGGCGCATGGGCCGCTCGGCCCGAGACCGCGACTCGGCGGGAACCGCGACCATGGTCACGACGCTGGTTCGCGCTGAATCGACGCCGATGAGGAGGGTGGCTTCTTCGGATCTGAGGGGGAGGATGCTCGTGGCGCTCGATGGAGCGGCCAGGGAGGCGAGCGATGCGATCAGGACGAGCGCCGGGACCATCCGGGATCGGATCCGGATCATGGGCATCTGGATGCGCGAGACATCAGGCGCCTCGCCTAGAAGATGATGAAGACTCCGTCGCCCTGCGTATCGTTTACGGGGACGACGGTGGGATCCTGCGCCGGGCGACCGCGCTCGAGATAGAACATGTCGTTGATGATCTCATCCCTGTAGGGCTGCCGCTGGATCCCGGCGTCCACGATGGAATCCTGTTCGGCGGCGATCGGCGCCCGCGCGATCAGCGAAGCGTCGCTGCGTCCGGACAAAGAGGTCCCGGGCGTGCGCGCCTGCGCGCCGCGCTCGGCCGGGGACGGCGCGGGCGATAGACTCGGCCCCGTCTCCGTGGCCGCAATGTTCGTCGTTGCCGGATCAGCCGGCCTTGCCGCCATCGATGTCACCGGTGCGCGCATGTGCATCCATCCCTGGCTCAAGGGGGACGCCATGAACGCGATCGCCAGGGCGCCGACAGCGGCGCCGGCCATGAACACCGGTCTCAGCCGCGCGGGAGCCAGAAGCTCGCGGATCCATTCCGCGGCGGTCGGACGGAGTCCCTCGCCGGAGCGGATACGGGCATAGACATCCTCGTCGAAATGCGGGCTGGGACTGACCAGGGGTATCTCCGCAAGCAGCGACATCGTGGCCCGGACCTCGCGCATCGCGAGCGAGCATCGACGGCATCCCATGAGGTGCGACTCGAGGCTGCGGCGCTCCTCCTGGCTGATCTCGTCTTCGACGTAGGACGAGAAGAGTGATTCGGCCGACCGGCAGTTCATACGTCCTCCAGGTTCAAATGCGGCTTCAGCCGCTCTTTCAACATCAACCGGGCGCGGTTGATGCGGGACCGCACCGTGCCGCCCGGGATTCGCAGGATTTCCCCCACTTCCTCGTAACTCAACCCCTCGATATCGCGGAGGACCACCGCTTCGCGGTATCGAGCGGGGAGCTTCTCCAGAGCCTCCGCCACGCGCTTGCGGATCTCGCTCGCATTCAGGTCTTCATCCGGAAGGGGCCGCAGATCGGGGAACGCGAGCCCCTGTCCTCCCGAATCCTCCTCCATCGCGTCCAGGCTGAACGTGCCCTTGTGCCGCACGCGGCTCCGGATCTCGTTCTTGGTCAGGTTGACCGCGATCGTGAAGATCCAGGTCGAGAATTTGCCGCTTTTCCGGTAGCGCTCGCGGTTCCGATAGACCCGGAGGAAAACCTCCTGGCTGATCTCCTCGGCCCGGTCCCGGTCGTTGATGAACCGGCACACGAGATTCATGATCCGGGAGCGATACCTTTGGACAAGCGCGCGGAAAGCCGTCTCGGAGCCCAGTGCGCAGCGCTCCATGACGTCTTCGTCCGTCAGCTCAGCAAGTTCGAGCTTCTTCAATAGACGCAGCTCGCTAGGCATCACTCTCCGTGGTGTGGGATACACCGCGCCGAATGAGCCGGTTCCGGAAAGGGTTGGGTTACTTCTGATTGGAGATGAGGGTAAGGCCAGACGGGGCCGGCTGGGCGCGTTTTCCGCGCGCCCGGGACTCGGCGGCCCTGGCCTCGCTGTCCAGATGGAGCGCCCGGCACACCCGGCCGAGCAGGAGCTCGGCATCGGATCCCGCGTCCCGGCAGCGCACCGCCCGTCCCAGCAGATCTCTTGCTAACTCCAATTGCCCCATGCTGTAGCGAATGCCTCCAAGAAGCGACAGGGCCCGTCCGTTTCTGGGATCGAGCTCCACCGCCCGCTCCAGCCTTCCCAGAGCCCGATCCACCGCCCCCTGATTCAGGTCCGACGACGCGAGGAAATAAAGGCACTCGGAATTCTCCCGGCCAAGGCTGTTCAGCTTCTGGAAGGCCCACTCCGCAACCAGGCTATCTCCAATCGACACGGCGGCCTGACCCAGTTCCGCGAAGAGCGTGGGGCTTCCCGGCCCCCGCGACGCCGCCTCGAGCATGAGCGAAACGGCTTCCTCGGGGTGCCGGAGGAGAACGTAGCAGAGCGCCCCGGCGAGCACCCTCCCAGGGCTCGACATGAGCGCCGGGCGTATCCGCTCCAGTGTTTCGACTCCCCGGCGCCTGTCCCCCACCTTGATTTCAAGGTACGCGAAGACGAGCGATTCTTCCTGCGCGAGGGATCGGAGCAGAAGGAGCTTCCGGTAGCAGCGGAGCGCCGACTTCTCTTCCGAGAGCGCGACAAGCGTCCTGGCACGGATGGGCAGCGCGGCCCGTTGGTCCCCAAGCGGTTTCACCGCCTCCAGTGCCGCGCGATAATCGCCACCGCGCAGAAGCGCGCGGGCGGCATCGACGCGGGCGTCGATTGGGTCGAAACCGCGCTGCGCCATCCGGCCGAGGAATTTCTCCGCGGCCTTCCGGTTCCCCTCGCGAAACAGAAACGACGCGTACGCAGCGACCTGCTCGGGCACCGCGTCCGCGGCCTCGGCCCTCCGGCGAAGGAGCCGTTCCTCCAGCTCCCGGTCGCCCAAACGGCGGGCCAGCTCGACTCCCAGTCCCATGGTGCGCAGATCGTCCGGGTTGATCTCGAGGGCGAGGTCGAGCGCCTGGGATGCTTCCTTCAGGCGGCCGTCCTCGAGCGCCAGGGAGAGCACCCCGGAGGCAACCCATCCGAAGTCTGGTAAGAGCTCGCCGGTGCGCCTCAGGTCGGCCAGCGATGCCTCGTAGTTCCGCCCCAGCTCGTGTGCAAGCGCGCGCAACGCGTAGAGCTCCGGCCGCGCGCCCAGGACGCGGAGCGGCGGGGTCAGCGCTTTCGCGGCCGCCGAGGCTTCGCCCGCGCGAAGCCGCATGCGCCCGACGAGCATCGCCGCGTCGGCGTTCGAGCTGTCGCGCGCGAGGGCGCGGTCGCCCCAGAGGAGCGCGTGCACGTCATCGCCTGAGGACTCGAGGATCTGGGCATATCGCGAGGCGGCGTAGCTCGAGCCTTCGTCCACTTTGGAGAGCGCCTCGGCCCACAGTGCCGCTTGTTCCAGATTCCCGGACTCCTGGGCGACGGCCGAGCGCACGAGGAATTCGATATTGGGGGGAACGACGCGGATGGAGGAAGGGTCCGCGGCGGAAGCTCCGGCCAGTGCCGCGACCAGTAGTAAGGACAGCATCCCCGCACCCGCCAATGAGGTTAGGGAAGATCTGAGATTTCCGTTCACCATTTGTCTCCCGACCGGATAAGGAAAGGAGGAAGACCCGTGCGAGCCTTCCTCCCCTGTCGAGACGACGCTCTGATTATAACATCCCTAGGGCTCCGCCTGCAAGTGGGAGGCCGCCCATGGGGACTTATCTCCTTCCGGCTCCCTGCGTTCCCGCGGTTCACGTTGCTCGCGGGGCTCGCGTCGGCTGTCGTCGTGCGGACGGCCGCCCTGCGGCCCCGCACCCGTGCCCCGGCCTCCACCGCCACCGCCACTGCCGCCGCGTGTGCGGCGTCCACGGCCGCCCCGGCGCCTGCGGCGCCGATGGTCCTGCCGGTCGCCGCGGACGATCTTCTCGAAGTGGAGGAGCGCGTCGCGGGCGGCCTCCTGCTCCGCTTCCTTCTTGTTGCTTCCGTGGCCCCTTCCGAGGACCTTCTGGTTCACCACCACCTCGACGGTGAAGACCTTCTCGTGGTCGGGACCGATCTCGCTCGAGATGCGGTACTGCGGGTGCGTCTTGAACTCGCCCTGCACGTACTCTTGGAGCATGCTCTTGTAGTTCGCGAGATTCGCGTCGCTCAGGATCTCGTGCACCTGGCGCAGGAGCAGCCGCTCGGTCAGGCGCCGCGCGGGCTCGAGGCCTCCGTCCAGGTACACGGCGCCGATCACGCCTTCCAGCGTGTCGGCGAGGATGGAAGCGCGGTCCCTGCCGCCCGAGCCGGTTTCCGCATCGCTCAGGAGGACGTGGTCCCCCAGTCCCATATCCTTCGCCGTCCGCGAGAGAATGACGCGGCTCACGAGGAGCGATTTCATCTTCGTGAGCTCCCCTTCGCGGAGCGACGTGAACTTGCGATACAGGAACTCGTTCACGACGAGTCCGACGACCGAATCGCCGAGGAACTCCATCCGCTCGTTGGATTCTCCGCCTCCGCCCCCTTTGTCGGGGAGCGAGTGGAGATACGAGCGGTGGGTCAGCGCCTGTCGCGCCAGCTCGGGGTCTCGGAACTTGTAATGCAGGATCGCTTCGAATCCGCGGAGATCGAAATCACGGGCGGCGGCGCGCGATGGCGTCGGCGATGGCTTCGTCTCCGGTGCTTTGTCCAGCCCAAACAGCTTTCTCAATAATTTCACGTTGTCGGGATCCCTAAGGACCCTCCGGTGCCACGCTTCTCGAGAACGCCAGGGTGACGTTGTGCCCGCCAAAGCCCAGTGAGTTGGAGAGGGCCGCCCGCGCTTCGACCTGTCGCGCGGTGTTGGGGACGTAATCGAGATCGCAATCGGGGTCGGGGTGCTCGTAGTTGATTGTGGGAGGAAGAATCTGCCGCTCGAGCGCAAGGACGCAGATGATCGTCTCCAGTCCTCCTGCCGCTCCGAGCAGATGTCCCGTCATCGATTTCGTCGAGCTGACGGGCACACGTGGCGCATGAGCCCCGAATACCGACTTGATGGCTTGGGTTTCGAATTTGTCGTTTAGTGGCGTGGAAGTGCCGTGGGCGTTCACGTAACCGAACTCGCTCAGTGGCAAGCCGGAATCGTTGATGGCTGCCCGCATGGCCCGCGCTGCGCCCTCACCCTCGGGGGCAGGAGCGGTCATATGGTGGGCATCCGCCGTGGCTCCGTAACCGACGATCTCGGCCAGAATCGTGGCACCGCGCTGCTTCGCGTGCTCCAGTTCCTCCAGGATCACGATTCCCGCGCCCTCCCCCATCACGAAACCGTCGCGCTGGGAGTCGAAGGGCCGGGAGGCCCGGGTCGGATCGTCGTTACGAGTGGACATCGCCTTCATGGAGCAGAATCCCGCGAAGGAAACGGGTGTCACGGGCGCTTCGGCGCCCCCCGCGATCATCACGTCCGCCTCGGAGTTCTGGATGAGCCGGTACGCCTCCCCGACCGCGTGCGCTCCGGAAGAGCATGCCGACACGGTGCAGTAGTTGGGTCCCTTGGCGCCGAAGAGGATCGACACCTGACCCGAGGCCATGTCCGAGATCATCATGGGGATGAAAAACGGGCTGACGCGGTTCGGACCCTTCTCGAGAAGGGTGCGATGCTGGTCTTCGAACGTCGAGATCCCGCCGATGCCCGATCCGACGATCACGCCGATCCGGGTCGGATCCACGCTGCCTTGGACCTTGGACTGGTCCAGGGCCTGCTTGGACGCGGCGACCGCGAACTGCACGAAGAGGTCCGTGCGGCGGATGTCCTTCCGGTCCATGTACTCCTCCGGCTTGAACCCGCGCACCTCGCCGGCGAACCGCGTGTCGTACCCCGTCGTGTCGAAACGCGTCACGGGACCGATCCCGGATTCCCCCGCGATCAACCGCTTCCAGAACGTCTCGACGGTGTTCCCGAGCGGGCAGATAACCCCCAGCCCGGTCACGACCACACGGCGAGGACTCCCGTTTCTCCGATACGTCACGAACGTATTCTCGATTTCTTCGCCCGCGCTCCCAGACCGCGCCGAACGTCGTGCCCGGCGCGGCGCCGAATCAGGCGTTCTTCGGCACGTGCGATTCCAGATACTTGATGGCGTCCGCCACCGTGGTCATTTTCTCGGCGTCCTCGTCCGGAATTTCGATGTCGAATTCCTCCTCGAGCGCCATGACGAGCTCCACCGTATCCAACGAGTCCGCTCCGAGATCGTCGATGAACGAAGCTTCCGGCGTCACTTGCTCCGGCGCGACGCCCAGCTGGTCGACGATGATCTGCTTGACCCGGTCTTCACTGAATGAGGCCATTCCCTGCTTCACCTCCCTTGGGATTCCCGTTCGGAATCCGACCGTTTCACATCCTCATGCCGCCGTCGACGGTGAGCACCTGGCCGGTCACGTACCCGGCCTCCTCCGAGCAGAGGAATGCCACCGCGTGAGCCACATCCTCGGGAGCCCCCAGTCGTCCGAGGGGGATCTGCTCCTTCAGGGTCTCCCGCACCTTCTCGCTCAATGCGGACGTCATTGCCGTTTCGATGAAGCCCGGAGCCACCGCATTCACCGTAATATGGCGCGATGCCAGTTCCTTGGCAACGGCCTTCGTGAGCCCCACGAGCCCCGCTTTCGCGGCCACGTAATTGGCCTGTCCCGCGTTGCCCATGAGACCGACCACGGAGCTCACGTTCACGATCCTGCCCCACCGTTGTTTCATCATAGGCCGCGTGAACGCGCGGATGCAGAGAAAGCTTCCCTTGAGATTCGTGTCGACCACCTCGTCCCAGTCCTCCTCGCTCATTCTCACGATCAGGTTGTCGCGAGTGATGCCGGCATTGTTGACCAGGATCTCCGCCCTGCCGAAGGCATCGAGGGTCTTGGTACAGAGCTGGTCGGCGTCCCCCGCCTTCGACACGTCGGCCCTCACCCAGATCGCCTCGCCTCCGGCCGACCGGATCTCGGCGCAGGCGGACTCCAGCGCCGCCTCGTCCCGGCCCGAGATCACGACCTTGGCGCCGCCCCCGGCGAGCCGCGCGGCGACCGCGCGGCCGATTCCCTTGGCGCCTCCCGTCACGACCGCGACGCGGTCCTCGAACCGCGTGTCGGTCACGCCGCGACCTCTTGCAACGCCTGGACGGTGGCCTCCGCCGAATCGGGGTCTTCGCTCCCGAAGAGCAGGGCCTCTCGGTCGACGCTCTTCACGAGTCCGCGGAGCACCCGCCCCTGGCCCACTTCCACGAACCGCCGCGTGCCGTCTTCGAGGATCGCGCGCACCGTCTGCTCCCAGAGCACGGGACGCAAGAGCTGCTCCCCGAGCGTGACGCGGATCTCGTCGGGTGACTGGACCGGGCGCGCCGTTGCGTTGGCGTAGACCGGAAACCGAGCCGGCCGGACCTCCACCTTCCCGAGCGCGTCCGCGAGACCGCCCGCGGCGTCCTTCATCAACGGAGAATGGAACGCGGCGCTCACGTTCAGAGGGACGATCTTCTTGGCGCCCGCCTTCCGGGCCTCGTCCGACGCGCGTTCCAGCGCTTCGGGCGTTCCCGAGAACACGACCTGTCCCGGAGAGTTGTAATTTGCCGCCGCGAGATCGCGCGGGGCTCCCACGACCGCCAGCACCTTCTCGATCTCCGCGGTGCCAAGCCCGAGCACCGCGACCATCGATCCCGGCCGCACCCTTCCGGCCTCCGCCATCAGCTCGCCTCTCGTGCGTATCAGCTTCAACCCGTCCTCGAAGGAGAGCGATCCCGCCGCGACGTGCGCGGCGAACTCACCCGCGCTGTGTCCCGCGCCCACCGACGCGTGCACGCCGCGACGCTCGAGCACGCGGGCTGCCGCGACGCTCGTCACGAGCAGCGCCGGCTGGGTGTTCTCCGTGCGGGTCAGCTGCTCGAGCGGCCCCTCGAAGCAGAGCGCCGAGAGCTTCCAGCCCAGGACAGAATCGGCACGCTCGAACACCTCGCGCGCCTCCGGGTACCGCTCCGCCAGCAGTTTCCCCATGCCGACGGCCTGCGAGCCCTGGCCCGGGAAGAGGAACGCGATCCGACTCACCAGCGCACCACGGCCGCCGCCCATGTGAAACCGCCGCCGAACGTAACCATCTCGACCAGATCGCCGGGCTTGATCCTTCCCTGCCGCTTCGCCTCGTCGAGCGCGAGGGGAATCGAGGCCGATGAGGTGTTGCCGTAGCGGTCCAGGTTCACGAAGACCTTCTCCATGGGGAGATTCAAACGCCTCGCGGTCGCGTCGATGATGCGGTAGTTCGCCTGGTGCGGAACGAGAAGGTCCAGATCCTCCGGCTTGTGTCCGGCGGCCTCGAGCGCTTCGCAGGCCACCGACTCCATCGCGCGGACCGCGTATTTGAACACGTCGTTTCCGCTCATGCGGATGTAGTGGAGCCTCTTGTCGACCGTCTCGTGCGACGAGGGGTTGAGCGAGCCGCCGCCCGGCATCTCGAGCAGGTTGGTGAGCGAGCCGTCACTGTGCAGCTTCGTCGCCAGGATGCCGCCGGGCTGTCCCGTCGAGCGTAGGACCACCGCGCCCGCCGCGTCGCCGAACAGCACGCACGTGTTGCGGTCGGTCCAGTCGGTGATCTTGGAAAGCGTCTCGACGCCGACGACGAGCACCGTTTCCGCCACGCCCGCCATGACCTGCGTGCGCCCGAGCGAGAGCGCGTAGAGAAACCCGGAGCAGGCGGCCGAGATGTCGAACGCGTAGCCTGAGGAAGCGCCGAGCCGGTCTTGAAGGAGACACGCCGTCGAAGGGAACGGCCGATCGCCGGTCACCGTTCCCACGATGATCTGGTCGAGCTCCGATCCTTGGACGCCGGCGTCCCGGAGCGCGCGCCGGGCCGCTTCGGTCGCGAGCGCGGAGGAGGGCGTGTCCGGATCGGCGATGCGGCGCTCCTTGATCCCGGTGCGCGAGGTGATCCACTCGTCCGTGGTGTCGACGATCTTCTCGAGATCCTTGTTCGTGAGCACGCGGTCGGGCGTGCAGGAGCCGACGCCGATGATGTGGACGTCACGCACGGGAGCGATCATGCCGATTCCCCCGAGCCGGCCGTCATGCCGCCTCCGGGGCGAGTCGTTGTAGGTCCTCCCGGATGAAATCCGCGACGCGCGCCTCCGCGCAGCGAGCGGCCGCGCGGATCGCGTTCTTGATCGCGCGCGCGTTGCTCCGGCCGTGCGCGATGATGCAGGTTCCGTCCACCCCCAGGAGCGGAGCGCCCCCGACTTCGGCGTAGTCCATCCGCCGCTTCAGGCGCCGGAAGGCGGGTTTCAAGAGCAACCCCGCGAGCATGCTCAGGGGGTCGCTCCGGATCTCGTCTCGGATCATGTTTCCCACGCTTGGAATGACGCTCTCCGCGAATTTGAGCAGCACGTTGCCGACGAACCCGTCGCACACGACGACGTCCGCCGTGCCGAGAATGATGTCGCGTCCCTCGACGTTGCCCACGAAGTGGACCGGGCTCTGCTTCAGGAGCTGGTGCGCTTCGTAATAGAGCTCGCTTCCCTTCTCCGCCTCCTCGCCGATGTTCAGGAGCCCCACCCTCGGACGCTCGACGTGCAGCACGAGCCTCGCGTAGATGCTCCCCATCATCGCGAATTGGTGCAGGTGGAAGGGCTTGCAATCGGAGGTGGCGCCGACGTCCAGGATGACCACGTTGCCCTGCGGGGTGGGAAGCACCGTGGCGATCGCCGGTCGCTGGACCGACTCGATGCGTCCCAGGCCGAAGAGGGCCGCCGCCACCACGGCGCCCGTGTTCCCGGCCGAGACCATGGCGGAGGTCCGGCGCTCCTTCTGGAGCCGCGCGCCGATGTTGATCGAGGAGTCTTTCTTCTTCCGCACGGAGGTCGCGGCGGATTCGCCCATCTCGACGCGCTCGGAAGCGTGGATCACGGGGGGCAGCGACGCGCTCAGATGCATGCGCGCGGCTTCTTCGCGGACCAGCGTTTCATCGCCGATCAGAACGACGTCGAACGCGCCCGCGGACTCGCGCACCGCTTCGATGGCGCCCTGGATCACCACGCCGGGGGCAAGGTCCCCACCCATGGCATCCACCCCGATGACCGGCCGTCCGGCTCGATCGCTCACCTACGCCCCGCCTCGGCCGCTACGCGCTCTTCGACGCCTCCTGCGAGATCACTTCTTCGCCCGCGTAATAACCGCAGTGGCCGCACACCCGGTGCGGGAGCTTCGGCTGGCTGCAATGGGGGCATAGCGAGCGGGAAGGAATCGAGAGTTTCCAATGCGTGCGGCGCTTCTTGCCGCGGGTGCTCGAGTGTCGTCTCTTGGGTACAGCCATCGTTCAGCATTCCCTTCGTTGATGTCCGAAGCCGGCGTGCGTAAATCGCGGTCCGCCCGGGCTCAGCCCGCGGCCGCGCCGACGCAACGGCACGACCCGAGGTTTCGATCCTCACCGCACCGCGGGCACAGGCCCGCGCAGGCCTCTCGGCAAAGCGGCTTCATGGGAAGCCCTAGCAGCACGGCCTCCCGGATCTCGCTATCGATGGAGAGCACCTGGCCGTCGTGGAAATGGACTCCCCCGTCCTCTTCATCCAGGCCCTTGGGGCTCATCGTGCGGACAGAAGGCAACTTAGCACAGAAGACCTCGAACTCCAATTCGAGAATTTCCGAGAAGTCCACCAGGCAGCGGCTACATTGTTGCAGCGCAATCGCATGGAGGGTTCCGCGGATCCAGATCTCGTCGCCGCGGCGATCCAGGCTAAGTCTAATTCTGAGAGGCCCTTCCAGCTCGACGTCCTTGGCCCCGATACCCACCGACGCCGCGGGGACCGCCACCTCGATCCGGCTCTGGCCCTCGGCCAGCTCATGAAGTTTGAATTCCATGGTTCTTGTTTAGACTACCGGCGGGCCGAGCCGTCTCCGAAGAAGAATTCGATTTCGGCGCGGGCGGACTCGGGTGAGTCGGAGGCGTGGACGGCGTTCCTTCCCTTGCTCTCGGCGTGGAGCGCCCGGATGGTGCCGGGTTTCGCCTCCTTGGGGTCGGTGGCTCCGATCAGGTCGCGGAGCGCCGTTACGGCGTGCTCACGGTGGAGCCTGCACGGAACCGCTGGTCCGGAAGACATGAACTGGACCAGCTCCTCGAGGAAGGGCTTCCCCGCGTGCACGGCATAGAAGAGCCGGGCGTCGCGCGGGGTCAGGCGGATCAGGCGCATGTCGAGGATCTCGAAGCCGGCGCCCTCCACCTGGGCCAGGATGGCGCCGATCTTGTGTGCCTGGACCGCGTCCGGCTTGATCATGAAGAGCGTCTCATCCACGGCGCTTCCTCCGGGCGCTTGGCGATTTTGACGCGCGCTTCGCGCGCACGAGCGCGAGCTTGGATTTTCGCTTGGGCCGGAGCGCGGCTCCGATCAGGCCCGGAATCTCGGACGGGATCTTGGCGACCGGGATTCCGGCATCCTGGAACCGCGCGATCTTCTCCTGCGCGGTTCCCGATCCTCCGGACACGATGGCGCCCGCGTGTCCCATGCGCCTTCCGGGGGGGGCGGTCTGCCCCGCCACGAAAGCCACGACCGGCTTCGTGATCGCGCGCCGGATCAGGAGCGCCGCCTCCTCCTCGTCGCTCCCGCCGATCTCGCCGATCAGCACGATCGCGGAGGTGCCCGGGTCCTGCTCGTAGAGCATGAGCATGTCCGCGAAGCGCGTCCCCACGATCGGGTCGCCGCCGATGCCGATGCACGTGGACTGCCCGAGGCCGCCGCGCGTGAGCTGCCACACGACCTCGTACGTGAGCGTTCCGCTGCGGCTCACGACCCCGACCTTGCCGGGCTTCACGATCGTCCCCGGCATGATGCCGACCTTGCACTGCCCGGGAGAGATGAGCCCGGGGCAATTCGGTCCGATGAGCCTCGAGTGACGGCCCCGCATGTACGCCGCAACCTCCACCATGTCCCGCACCGGAATCCCCTCGCTGATGCAGACCACGAGAGGGATACCGGAATCCACCGCCTCGTAGATCGCGTCCTGCGCGAGCGCCGCGGGGACGTAGATGACCGAGCAGTTCGCACCGGTTTTCGAGACGGCCTCCTCGACCGAATCGAAGACCGGGACCGAATGGACCCGCTCGCCCCCCTTCCCCGGGGTGACGCCCGCGACCACCTTCGTTCCGTAGTCGAGCATCCCGCGCGTGTGGAAGGAACCGTCTCGGCCCGTGATTCCCTGCACCACGACGCGGGTGCCGCGCCCAACGAGCACGCTCATGCCGCCTCCGCCGCCCGCGCGATCACGGCCCGAACCGCCTCGTCCATGTCGCTCAGCGCCATGAGACCGCGCTTGCTCAGGAGCTCACGCGCTTCCTTCTCGTTCGTACCGGTGAGGCGGATCACGATCGGGATCCGAATGTTCAGCCGGTCCAGCGCCGTGAGCAGCCCGCGCGCGACGTCGTCGCAGCGCGTGATTCCGCCGAAGATGTTGAAGAGCACCGCCCGCACGCGCGCGTCCCTCGTGAGGATCGTCATCGCGTGCTCGACCTTCTCCGGATTCGACGACCCTCCGATGTCGAGGAAATTGGCCGGCTTCCCGCCGTGAAACTGGATCAGGTCCATGGTGGCCATCGCGAGCCCCGCTCCGTTCACGACGCAGCCGATGGTGCCGTCGAGCTTCACGTAGGAAAGCCCTCGCTGGCGCGCCTCGATCTCGTCCGGATCCTCCGCCTCGAGGTCGCGAAGCGCCGCCAGGTCCGGGTGTCGGTCGAGCGCGTTGTCGTCGAGCACGACCTTCGCGTCCAGCGCCAGCACCTCGCCCCCCTTCGTGACGACGAGCGGATTGATCTCCGCGAGCGAGGCGTCCACGTCCCGGTAGACGTTCACGAGCTGACGCAGGATGGGCGCGATGCGCTTCTGCGTGGCCGGATTCTCGTCCAGGAAACGGGCCGCGGCCCGCGCGCGGTAGGCCGGCAGGCCGCGCAGGTCGATCGGGATCTTCAAGATCTTGTCGGGAGCCTTGCGGGCCACCTCCTCGATGTCGATTCCCCCTTCGGGGCTCACCATGAGGAGCGGCGTCTCGCTCTTCCGGTCGAGCACCATCCCCGCGTAGTACTCGCGGGCGATGTCGGCGGACGGGGTGATGAGCACGCGGCGAACCCGGTGCCCCTTGATGTCCATCCCGAGGATGCGCCCCGCCTCGCGGGAAAGCTCCTCCGGTCCGCGCACCACCTTGACACCCCCCGCCTTCCCGCGTCCCCCGATCAGCACCTGAGCCTTCACGACCACCGGATATCCGAACCGGGTCGCTGCGGCAAGCGCCTCCTCCGGGGTCGAAGTGGTCTCCCCCGGCGGGACGGGAATCCCGGCCGCGCGGAAGAGATCCTTCGATTGGTATTCGTGGAGGTTCACCGGGCTCTCCGGGTGACCCTCGCGGACTTGCGCGCCGCCTTCTTCAAGCCGACCTGGGAAGCGGCGATCTTGGCGAGACACTCGCGGATCACGTCCTCGAGCTTGGGACGGCCGATTTCCTCCAGCTCGTAGCCGACCCGGACCGCGGGACGCTTCATGTTCACGAGCCGTCTCAGATCGATCGGCGTCGCGACCACGACCACGTCGCACGCGCAGGCATTGATGGTCTTCTCCATGTCCCGGATCTGCTCCTTCGAGTAACCCATCGCGGGAAGGAGCGCCCCGATCGCGGGATACTGCTCGAACGTATCCTTCATGCCCCCGACCAGCCACGGCCGCGGGTCGACGATCTCGCTCGCGCCGTGGCGCCGGGCCGCGATGATCCCCGCCCCGTATTTCATCTCGCCGTGCGTCAGGGTCGGTCCATCCTCGATCACGAGCGCCCTCTTGCCTCGGATCCACTCCGGATGGTCCACGGTGATCGGGGATGCCGCGTCGATGATGACGGCGCCGGGGTTGAGCGTCTGGACGCTCCGGCGCACCGCCTCGATGTTCTCGTAGTCGGTCGTGGTTTCCTTGTTGATGACGACCACGTCCGCGAGCCTCACGTTCGTCTCGCCGGGATGATAGGTGCGCTCGTGTCCGGGGCGATGCGGATCCGCCACGACGATCTGGAGGTCCGGCCTTGAAGAAGGAGATGTCGTTGTTGCCGCCGTCCCACACGATGACGTCGGCTTCACGCTCGGCCTGGCGCAGGATCTCCGCGTAGTCGATGCCCGCATAGACGATCGTGCCCCGGTCGAGGTGCGGCTCGTACTCCTCGCGCTCCTCGATCGTGCACTTGTTGCGCTCCAGGTCGGCGTAGGTCTCGAACCGCTGCACCGCCTGGCGCGAGAGATCGCCGTAGGGCATCGGGTGGCGGACCGCGACGACGCGCTTCCCCATCGCCTTCAAGACCTCGCACACCTTGCGGGTGGTCTGACTCTTCCCGGAGCCGGTGCGCACGGCGTTCACGGCGATGACCGGGGCGCGGCTTCGAAGCTGGGTCGTCTTCGGACCCATCAGCGTGAAGTCGCAGCCCAGGCTCGCGATCCAGGACGCCTTGTGCATCACGTACTCGTGGGAAACGTCGCTGTAGGCGAAGACCACCTCGTCCACGTCGTGCTCTCGGATCAGGTCGGGAAGCTCCTGCTCGGAGACGATCGGGATGCCTTTGGGATAGCGACGGCCGGCGAGAGAAGCGGGGTAGCGGCGATCATCGATGCCGGGGATCTGCGCGGACGCCGTGAACGCCACCACCAAGGACTCGGAGCGCGTCTTGAAGAACATGTTGAAGTTGTGAAAATCGCGGCCGCCCGCCCCCATGATCACTACTCGTCTCGGCTTACTCACTCGAGGCACACCTCCTTCAGCTACGTTGGGAAAACGCAACAGCTTAGCGGTTACGGCGAGGGTCTGTCAAGCCCGCCCGGAGCGGATCTTGTCGGCGATCTGCGAGGAGGAAAAACCGGGGACGAGAGGGATCACGTGGACGTGGCCGCCGGCCCGCTCGACCTCGGCCCTGCCGACGACGCTCGCGGGCGTGTAATCCCCTCCCTTGACGAGCACGTCCGGGAGAAGCTCCTCGATCAACCGGAGCGGGGTCTCCTCGTCGAAGAGCACGACGTAGTCGACGCTCGCGAGCGCGGACACCACCTGAGCGCGCGCCTGCTCCCCCTGGATCGGCCGCCCCTTTCCCTTGTTCGCGCTCACGGAGCGGTCGGAGTTGAGCCCGACGAGAAGGTAATGGCCCAGGCTCCGCGCGCGTCGCAGGAGCTCGGTGTGGCCGGGATGGATCAGGTCGAAGCAGCCGTTCGTGAACACGAAGCGGCGGCCCAGGGCCTTCGCCGCCGCCCGCCGGCGCTTGGCGTCCTCGAGCGTGAGGATCTCACCCAACGGGGAGATCTCCCAGCGACTCGACGAGCATGGCGGCGGTCGCCACGGCGGTCCCCAGCTCCGCCACGACCAGCCCCGCCGCGTGGTTCGCGAGCACGCACGCCTCGGGGAGCGGCGTCCCCGCGGCGAGCGCCGTCGCGATGGTCGCCACCACGGTGTCGCCCGCGCCGGTCACGTCGTAGACGCGCCGCGCCCGCGTGGGGAAGTGGGTGTGTCCCTCGCCCGTGAAGAGCGACATCCCGTCTTCTCCCCGCGTGATCAGCACCGACTCCGCGTCGAGCTTCTGGCGGAGTCCGAAGCCCGCCTCGATGAGGTCGTCGTGGTTCCGGATCCGCCGCCCCCAGGCTTGGGAAGCTTCCGCGATATTGGGGGTGATGATCGAGACCCCTCGGTATTGCTGAAAATGCTCCTCCTTGGGATCCACCGCGCTCGGGATTCCCCGGCGCCTCAGCTCCGGCAGGAGGCGATTCAGGAGAGCCGGGGACACGACCCCTTTCCCGTAGTCGGAGACGAGCACCGCCGAAGCGGTCGGCAGCGCGCGCTCCACGCGCCTCCACAGCTCCTCGGTCACGCCGGAGGAGAGGGGCTCGCGCGACTCCTCGTCGGCACGGAGCACTTGTTGATGAAGCGCCAGGATCCGCGTCTTGAGCGTGGTGCGGCGGGCGTCGTCCGAGATCACCCCCCCGTCGGAATCCACGTCGCGCGCGCGAAGCTCGCTCCGGAGACTCTGCGCGGCCGCATCGGACCCGACCACACCGATCAGCACGGGGGTCGCCCCGAGCGCGCGCACGTTCTGCGCCACGTTCGCGGCGCCGCCCAGCCGGAGCTCCTCGCGATCCACGTCGACGACGAGCACCGGCGCCTCGGGGGACACGCGGGTCGCGCTGCCCCAGAGGTAGCGATCGAGGATCACGTCGCCGATCACGACGACCCGCTTTCCGTGGAAGCTCCGCACCCGCGCCTCGAGCGCCGCCCGCTCGAATCGCGGCGCGGCCCTCGCCGCGACTTGGACTTTCCCAGGTGTCAAACCGTCTCCTCTCCGGGGGTCGGTTCCGGACTGGGCTCCGGGGTCGCCGCCAGATACTCCTCGACGAGCGCCCGAGCGCGATCCGCGTCCCTGCCCAGCACCTCCACGCGTCCCCAGTATCCGTGATGGAGCGTCTCGAGCGTGCTGAACCAGGAGATCTGGACGGGCACCGCGGTGGCCTCGATCCCCTGGCTCTTCAGAAAGTCGCAGAGCAAGGTGGCGGCCGGCTCGTCCGGAACCTCCCGGATCGAGACCAGGCGCTCGCGAGCGAGATCGTCTCCGCTCATTCCTTGTAGCCCTCCGGGTGGCGGACCCGCCAGTCCCACGCTGTTTCCAGAATCACGGGCAGCTCCTCGAACTGCGGGGCCCAGCCTAGCATGCGGCGCGCCGCTTCCGAGGAGGCAATCAGCGTGGGCGGGTCCCCTGCCCTCCGGGGCGCCTCCACCGTGGGCACGGGGCGGCCGGCCACCCGGTGGACCGCGTCCACCATTTCGCGCACCGAGACCCCCCTTCCCGCCCCGAGGTTCAACGCGCCGCCCACTCCACCTTCCCCAAGGTGGCGCAGGGCGCGGAGGTGCGCGTCGGCGATGTCGACCACGTGGACGTAGTCGCGCACGGCGGTGCCGTCCGGCGTCGGGTAGTCCGTCCCGCATATCGGCACCGGCCCGCGCAGCCCCAGCGCCGCGTCGATCAGGAGCGGGATCAGGTGCGTCTCGTTCCGGTGGTCTTCTCCGCGATCGATGCTCGCCCCCGCAACGTTGAAGTAGCGAAGCGCCACGTAGCGGAGCTCGCGTTTCGCGGCGCGCTCCGAGAGCATCGCCTCGAACTCGAGCTTCGTCCTGCCGTAGGGATTCGTCGGACGCAGAAGGGAAGTCTCGGTGAGCGGCATGGGCGTGGAAGGGTCGTACACCGACGCCGAGGAGGAAAACACGATATCGCGGACTCCGTGCTCCCGCATGGCGTCGAGCAGGATCGCCCCGTGCCTCACGTTCACTTCCTGGTAGCGCTCCGGTTCCTCGATCGATTCCTGGACGAGCGACTTGGCCGCGAGGTGGACCACGCAGTCGATCTCCTTGGTCTCGAACGCCTGCCGGAGCTTCTCCTTCTCGCGGAGGCTCCCCTCGATGAGGAGGGCCAGGGGATGGACCGCGTCCCGGTGCCCGGTGGAGAGATCGTCGAAAACGATCGCGGTGTGCCGCGCCCGGACGATCTCCTCCACGACGACGCTCCCGATGTAGCCGGCGCCGCCCACCACGAGCGCGTTCATCCGGGCACGAGACTCCCGCGAATCGCGCGCAGCGCCGCCGCGGGATCGGGGGCGCCGAAGATGGAGTGCCCCGCGATGAACGTGTCCGCTCCGGCTCGCGCCGCGAGGGAGGCCGTCTCCGGATCGATGCCGCCGTCCACGCCCAGCAGGCAGTCCAGGCTCGCTTGGTCGATCGCGGCTCGAACCTCCGCGATTCGCTTCTCCGATCCCGGGAGGAAGGACTGTCCGCCCGCGCCGGGCTCCACCGTCATCACGAGCGCGAAGTCGCAGTGATCGAGCGCCCGGAGGAAGGTCGTGAGCGGAGTCTTCGGTTTGACGGAGAGTCCCGCGCGCAGCCCGTGCGCCCGGATCTCGCTCAGCGACCGGACCGGATCCTCCAGGGCTTCGACGTGCACGATCAGGTGATCGGCGCCGGCCTCGGCGAATTTCGTGAGATGGCGCAGCGGGTCCACGATCATGAGATGGACGTTGAGCGGAAGCGACGTGAGCCGGCGCATCGCCCGGACGAGGATGGGACCGAACGTGATGCTGGGTACGAACTGCCCGTCCATGACGTCGACGTGCAGGAAGTCGGCGCCCGCGCGGGCGACGGTCGCGATCTCGTCTCCGAGGCGCGAAAAGTCGGCGGAGAGGATGGACGGGCAGACCCGGTTCCGCCGCGGACGCGCCCAGTTCCCGGTCGGGGCCCGCGCCGGCGATGGAGCGGTCACGGGTGCTGGTATAGAACGATCGAATCGCGCGGCGACACGCGGTGTCCCGGCGAAGGTTCTTGCGCGGACACGAGGCCGGACTTCTGCCTCGGGCCTCCCTCCCGGATCTGGACCTGGAATCCCTCCTCGCGGAGGACCCGAGCCACCTCCTCGATGTCTTTTCCGGCCATGTCCGGCAAGAGGTAGCTGTGCGGCCTGGGTCCCAGGCTGACGAGCAGGTTCACCACCGTGCCCTGCTCGACGAGCGTCTCCCCGGGCGGGTCGGAGGCGACCACCAGATCCCTGCTCGTCCCCTCGGTGAAGACTTTCGCGATGCGCCCCGCGCGCAGGCCCGAGCCCTCGAGCAGGAGCTGGGCCTGACGGGCGGTGACGCCCTCGAGGAGCGGCACACTCGTACCCTGCGCGCCAAGGCTCACGATCGCGGAGATCCTCCGCCCGCGTTTCACGGTGCCGCCCGCCGCCGGGTCCTGCGAGATGACGAAGCCGCGCGGAACGTCGGGGCTCCATTGCTCGGAAACCTTGGAGAGCTTGAGCCCCTCGGCCGCGAGCAGACGCTCGGCCTCGACCTCGCTCTGGCCGGTGACCTCCGGAACCTGGACTTCGGCGCCCTGCCTCGTGAAGCTGGGCATGAGCACGAGATTCATCACGAGGAATCCCCCGAGCAGCGCGACGGCGGCCAGGAGTAGCGTCCCGGACCAGAAAGAGAATCGCGGCCCCTGGCGTCGCTCGGCCGGCGGGGGTGGTGGTGGCGTGGCAGCGGGAGTCTCGTCCACCGGTTCCTCCACGCCGATTTCAGTGCCCGGATCGCTCACCGTTTTCGAAATCGTGCGGCGAAGACGCCGTCGGTCCCGTTCCGCTGCGGGGTCGCGTAGAAGAAGAGCCCGCCAGAGCGAAACGCGTCGGGAAGGTAGCGATCGGCTTCCTCCAGCGTGAATTCGGGATGGCCTTTGAGAAAGGATTCCACGACCAGAGAGGTCTCCTCAGGCTCCAGGGAGCAGACACTATACACCAAGACGCCGCCGGGCCGGACGAGGGGTGCCGCTCCCTCGAGCAGCTTCGGCTGCCGAACGGCCATCGCGAGAACGCTGGACTCCTCCTTGCGCCAGCGCGCATCCGCGCGCCGCCGCAGCACCCCCAGCCCGGAACAGGGAGCGTCGACCAGGACGCGGTCGAAGGGCGCGCGGAACGGCGGCATCTCCCCGTCCCCGCAGACCACGTGGACGCTTGGGAGTCGAAGCCGCTCCGAGAGATTCGAGCGGAGCGCCCGCGCGCGACTCGTGTGTCGCTCGAGCGCCACGACCCTTCCCGATTCCCCCACGGCCTCAGCGACCTGCGCCGCCTTGCTCCCGGGCGCGGCGCAGAGATCGAGCACGCGCTCCCCAGGCTTCGGGTCGAGGACGGCGACGACCGACGCCTCTGCTTCGTCCTGGAGGGAGATCAGCCCTTCTCGAAAGGACCCCGACCGCGAGGGAACGAACCCGCCCCCCATGATCCACACCGGCCCTCCATTCGGCGCGGGGGAAGGCGTGAACCCCTCGGCGCGAAGTCGGGAGCGGATCTCCTCGCGCGAGGCGCGCGCGAGGTTCGGACGGACGGAGACCGCGGGCTCCTCGTTGTCCGCCTGAAGCAGCCGCTCCGCCTCCTCGCGGCCGAGCCGGCCCACCCAGCGCTCGACGATCCAGCGCGGGTGCGAGTGCGCGGCCGAGAGGTACTCGATGGGGCTTCGATCGGGATCGGGAAGCGGGGCGCGTTCGCCGCCGGAGAGTCTTCGCAGTATTGCGTTCACGAGGCCCGCGGTTCCCGGATGGCCGTACTTCTTGGCCAGCTCGACGCTCTCGTCCACCGCGGCCCTGCCCGGAATCCGGTCCATGAACAGGATCTGGAACGCGCCGAGTCGCAGCGCACCCTGGATCCAGGGAGGCAGTCGTTCCCACTCCCTCGCGAAGAAGGCGAGGTGGTGATCCAGCGTGCCGCGATGCCGGAGCGCTCCCTGGACGAGCGCCGTCACGAGGTGCGCGTCCTCCGGCGAGAGGTCCGCCTCCTTGAGCCGCGCCTCGAGGAGCCGGTCGGAGAAAGCGCTTCGGCTTTCGATCGATACGAGAAGCTGGAGCGCGAGCTCCCGAGCCGGCACGGGCTTCCGGCGGCCCCAGGGCTTCGTACGGCTTCGCTTCTTGATGGTCACGGCCGGGGACCCGGTTCTGGGACATCCGTCTTCGTCTGAACCCGGGATCCCGGCTTGAGCCGCGTGCCGTTCGCGTAGTCGTAGCCGCCCATCTCCTTCCGCCCGCTCGGGTGCACGCGCGCGAGCCAGACCGAGCCCGTGCGGAGGGAGAGGAGAAGACCGCGGGCGCGATCCAGCGCGACCACCGTGCCGGGCGTGCCGGATTCGGGGAAGCGGCCGGTCCCGGAGAGGCGGCGACCACTTGCAACCCTCCCTGCTCGAGATCGAGGTACGCGCCGGGCCGCGGCGTGAACGCGCGGACCTTCCGCGCGAAGGCCGTGGGATCGTCCTCCAGCGAGAGCCGCGCGTCCTCGCGGGCAACCTTCGGCGCATAGGTGGCGCGCGTGGGATCTTGAGGCTCGCGCACGATCTCCCCGCGCTCGATCCGGACGAGCGATTCCAGCAGGCATCGCGCGCCCAGCTCGGCGAGGCGCGCGCTCAGCTCCCCGGCGTTTTCCTCGGCGCCGATCGGAGTCTTGAGCGAGGCGAAGACGGGACCCTCGTCGAGTTTTTCGTTCATCCACATCGTGGTCACGCCGGTTTCGGGATCCCCCGCCAGGATCGCGGCCTGGATCGGGGAGGCGCCCCGGTGTCTCGGCAGGACCGAGAAGTGGACGTTGAGCGCGCCGAGCCGTGGGATCGACAGAACCTCGGCGGGCAAGACCTGGCCGTAGGCGACGAGAACGATGAGGTCGGGGTGGAGCTCCTCGAGCCTCGCGATCTCCTCGGGTGCTCCCGCGCGCGCCGGGGTCGCGACCGGGATCCCGCGCGCTTCGGCCGCGGCCCGCACCGGAGAAGGGGCGATCGAGAGACCTCTCCCCTTCGGACGGTCCCGGCGCGTCACGACGAGCGCGGGGGGCGTTCCCGAATCCGCGAGGCGGGTCAGGGCGGGCACCGCGAGATCGGGCGTGCCGTAGAACACGAGGCGCACGGCGCCCGCTAGAACGAGGGCGAAGCGGAGGGACTCGCCGCGGGGCTCCCGGCTTCCCCGAACCGCATGCGCGCCAGCTTCGGTTCGAGGAGTTTTCTCCGGATCGCGCTCAGCCGGTCGATGAACAGGACCCCGTCCAGGTGATCGAGCTCGTGCTGCAGCGCCCGCGAGAGGAGGCCCCCGGCGGGCAGGCGGAACCTGGAGCCGTTCTCATCCAGCGCCTCGAAGACCACCTCGGCGCTGCGTTTCACGTCGGCATGGATGCCCGGAATGCTGAGACACCCTTCCTCGCCGGTCACCGTGCCCTTCGTCTCGACGATGGTTGGATTCACGAACGCGAATTTCGCGCGCTCCCCCGCATCCGTTTCGACGTCCACGACGAAGACGCGCTGCGCGATCCCGACCTGGGGCGCCGCGAGCCCGATTCCGCGCTCGCGGTACATGCAGTCGAACAGGCCCCGGACCAGCTCGCGCACCTCGGGGGTGACCGACTCGACGGATTCGGCCTTCCGGCGCAGGATCGGATCGCCGTAGTACCGAAGCTTGAGCTCCTTCCTATCCACTGCGCTCCTTCACCTGGATGATCGAGTCCTTCGCGAATTCCATCTTCACGTCGTCGGCGACCTTGAGCACGACGATCCCTTCCTTCTCCCCGACGACGGTGCCGTAGAGACCGCCCGTCGTGAGGACCCGGTCCCCCTTGCGGATCGAGGAGCGCATGGCCTCGGTCTCCTTCTGCTTCCGCTGCTGGGGACGGATGATCATGAAGTAGACGATCCCGATGGTGACGCCGAGCAGCATGAGCATGTGGAGCATCTGGTCCATCGCCGTCGGTGCAGCGGGTGCAGCCTGCGTCGCCTGTGCGAACGCCGCTTCGAGCATGAAGACTCCTTGGATTACGCGGGTGTTTTGGGATCCCCGCCCCGCTCGTTGTAGCGCTCCGAGAATTCCCGCGCGTACGAGTCGAGGAGGCCGCGCTCGATCGCGCGGCGGGCGGCTGCCATCAGTGTCTGGTAAAACGTCACGTTGTGCAAGGTCAGCATTCGGTGCGCGAGGATCTCGTGCGCGAGGTGCAGGTGGCGCAGGTACGCCCGGGTGAAGATCGCGCACGCCTCGCACGTGCAGGCCGGATCCAGGGGCCGATCGGAGCGCGCGTGCTCGGCGTTCCGGATGTTCAACGGGCCCTCGCTCGTGAACGCCATCCCGTTCCGGGCGTTTCGCGTCGGAAGCACGCAGTCGAAGAGGTCGATGCCGCACGCGATCCCTTCGAGGAGATCGAGCGGCGTGCCCATCCCCATGAGATAGCGCGGCATGCCGGCCGGGAGCGACTCGGTCGAGGCAGCCGCCAGCTCCCAGGTCTCGCTCTTCTCCTCCCCCACGGAGAGCCCCCCGATCGCGAATCCATCGCATTCGAGCGCCGCGGTCCGCGCGGCCATCTCCTTCCTCAGGGCCGGATCTCCACCCCCCTGGACGATCGCGAAGAGGAGCTGCTCCGAGCCGTCCGGGGTCTTCAGCGTGCGCGCGTGGCGGAGCGAGCGCTCGGTCCAGCGGAGGGTCCGCTCTCCCGCCTCGCGCTGCTTGGCGAGATCGAGCGGCAGGAGCACGGCGTGGTCGAGCGTCACCGCCACGTCGGAGCCCAGGTCCGCCTGGACCTCCATCGCGCGCTCCGGCGACAGAAACACCAGATTGCCATCCAGGTGGGAGCGGAACTCGACGCCTTCCTCGGTGACGTTCGCGAGCCCCTTCAAGCTCATCACCTGGTATCCCCCGCTATCGGTGAGGATGGGACGGTCCCAGGCCATGAGCCGGTGCAGCCCGCCGAGGCTTCGAACCAACCCCGAGCCGGGACGGAGCATCAGGTGGTACGTGTTCGCGAGGAGGATGTTCGTGCCGGTGGCTCGAAGATCGCCGGGAGTGAGCCCCTTCACGGTTCCCTGGGTCCCGACCGGCATGAACGCGGGAGTGGGGACCTCGCCGTGCGGCGTCGTGAGCGTACCCGCGCGCGGCTCCGACGTCCCGCGCCCGGCTGTGATCGCGAACGCGCTCAGGGTGTGCTGCGTGGCAGCATCAGGTCGAGGCTTTGGCCGGTGAGCGGCAGCCCCGGCTCCTCCGGCGTCAGAAATACGACCCCCTCGGGCCTCGCGATGCCGAGCCTCGCCAGCCGATCGCGGACCCAGGCCCCTCCGTGCGGAGGAAGGGAACGCTCGAGGAGATAGAACGACGGAGGTCTCCCCATCGCGACGCGCTCGAGCGCCCGCATGCCGTGCGGCGCTTCCTCCACGAAGAGCCCGCGCTGCCCGAGGAGGATCCGGATCCACGAGCGGACGATCGCCGAGCGGTGCGCGACCAGCGCAAGCTCTGGGTCCGGAGGCTCCGCCGGCTCCACTTCCCTCGCGGGGGCTGGCGCAAGACTTGGCTTCTCGTAGGCGTAGCGCTCCCCCCACCGGATCGGGTGGATTCCCAGTTCCAGGTCGCCGATCGAATCCCCGGGTCCGAGGAGCAGCACGCCCCCGGGCTTGAGCGCTCGCGCCAGGCTCGTGAGCGCGGTCCGGCCGCCTTCGGCGGTCAGCGACGGGAGAAACCCGCGCGCGAGGATGAGGTCGAACGACCCGAGGCAGAGGAGCGAATCCTGCTCGCAGAGATTGGCGCGCGCGAAGCGAACGTAAGGCTTGAGGGCGCCCGCCACGATCCGGCCGTCGTGCTCCGTGAAGTAGCGCTGGAGGAGCTCGGGCGGAATCGAGGCGCCTCGCGACGCGGGGTAGACGGCCCTGCGCGCGCTCGCGACGGCTCGCGCGCTCAGATCGACGCCGATCACTTCATATTCGAGCGCGGGCAACCGGGATTTCGCTTCGGCCATCGTGATCGCGAGGGAATACGCTTCCTCGCCGGTGCCGCACCCCGCGCTCAGACAGCGGAAGGAGCCGGACCCCGCCTGGCCGGGAAGCCGGCCGGGATCGGCCGCCATCTCGAAGAGCGGGGTCCAGTCCGCGGAAGCGCCGAACATGCGCGACTCGTTCGCGGTGAGCGTTTCCGCGAGGTCTTCCCACGCGGGGCGCCCGGCGCCGTAGAGAAGGTACTCGGCGTAGGACTCCACGCCGTCGAGCGCGCGGTCCTGGATCCGATGGCGAAGCCTATGGGCCACGCCCTCGGAGGCGGACTCCCGCAGCGAGAGCCCCAGCACTTCGCCGAGTCGCAACTCGAGCGCCGCGACCGGGCGGCGCGCGAGATCGGCCCCGGCCCGCTCAGCCGGCATGACCGTTCACCTCAGCCGCCTTGCCCGGCGGATTCGATCCTGTATTCCTTGAGCTTGGTGCGCAGGGTTTGTCTCGAGATGCCGAGCCACTCCGCCGCCTTCGTCTTGTTCCCGCCGGCCTGGCCGAGCGCCATCTCGATCGCGATCCGCTCCGCCTGCGCCAGCGTCGTGATGCTCCCTTCCCCCTTGAGCCGGGTCTCGAGAACCGCGACCCCCCCGCCCGAGGCTCCGATGATCTCGAGGGGCAGGTGCTCGGGGAGGATCCACTCCTCGCTCTCGAGCAGGATCGCGCGCTCGATCACGTTTCGAAGCTCGCGCACGTTGCCGGGCCAGCGATACACGAGGAGCAGCTCCAGCGCGCGATCGCTGGGTCCCTTGACGTTTCTCCCCAGCTCCCGGTTCCAGTGCCCCACGAAGTGATCGATCAGCGGCGGGATATCCTCGGGGCGCTCGCGGAGCGGCGGAACCAGGATGCGGATCACGTCGAGTCTGAAGAACAGGTCCTCGCGGAATTTCTCCTGCTGCACGAGCAACTTCAGATCGCGGTTCGTCGCCGCGATGATCCGGGTATCGACGAGGATGTCGCTCACGCCCATCACGCGACGGAACCGTTTCATCTCGAGCGCCCTGAGGAGCTTCGTCTGAAGTCCGGGGCTCATCTCGCCGATCTCGTCCAGGAAAAGGGTTCCCCCGTTCGCCAGCTCCATGAGCCCCTTTTTCGTCCGCTTCGCGTCGGTGAAGGCTCCCCGCTCGTAGCCGAAGAGCTCGCTCTCGAGGAGATTCTCCGGAAACGCGCTGCAATTCACCTCGATGAAGGGGCCGTCGTGCGTCTTTCCCAAGTCGTGGATCTCACGCGCGAGAAGCTCCTTGCCGACCCCGGTCTCCCCCTGGAGCAGGACGGTGGAGTTGCCGGCCGTCGCGACCTTCCGGATCGTCTCGAAGATCTTCGCGAGCTTCGAGCTTCCCCCCACGATGAGCGCGGACCCCGCACGGTGCCGCTCGGCGGCGCGGAGTCGCGTCACCTCCTCTGTCAGCCGGCTCTGGGAGAGGGCGTTCTTGATCACCAGCTTCATGTGATCCAGCTCGAACGGCTTTCCGATGTAGTCGAAACACCCGGCCTTGGTCGCCTCCACCGCGTTCTCGAACTTTCCGTACGCGGTCATGATCACGACCTGCATCTCGGGATATCGGGAGCGGATCTCTCTCAAGAGCTCGAGCCCGCTTCCGTCGGGAAGCTTCTGATCGAGCAGGGCGAGGTGGAATTCCTCCCGGTTCAGGGTCTCCAGGGCCGAGGCCCTGTCTCCGGCCGTCTCCACCCGATACCCCTCCTCCGAGAGACCCTCCTTGAGCGCGTATCGGAGTGTCTTCTCGTCGTCCACCACCAGAATGCCGAAGGCCTGCCTAGCGAGGATTACCGCGCCTGTCTCCATGTCGTTTCTCCACGGGTAAGTCGATGAGCACGCTCGTGCCCTGTCCGACCGTGCTCTCGATCGAGATCAGGCCTCCGTGCTCGCGGATGATGGTCTGGCAGATGCTGAGGCCCAGCCCGGTTCCCTGCGTGCGCGTCGTGTAGAACGGGTCGAAGACCCGTGCCAGCACGGCCGCCGGAATCCCCGGGCCGTTGTCCTGGATGCGAACCTCGACCAGGTCGAGGAGCGGCGCCGAGCGGCGCGAGCCGATCCGGTCGCCGGCGCGGCGCCCGATCGCGGAGCGCTCCGCGAGACGCTTCCGGACCGGCCCGACCACGATTGTGAGCTCTCCTCCGCGGTCCAGCGCCTGGAGCGCGTTCATGAGCACGTTCAGCATTACTTGTAAGAGCTGGTCCACGTCGACGTAGACGTCGGGCACCGTGTCCGCGCGCTCGACCCGGATGAGCACGTTCTGGCGCACGGCGACCTCGTGGACCAGGGTGAGCGCCTTCTCCAGGGCCGGCAGGATGGACTGGCGCTGGAGCCTGGGCGCCGCGGGGCGCGCGAACTGGAGCAGCCCCGTGACGATGCGGTCGAGCCGCGAGACTTCCTCGAGGATGAGATCGATGAACTGGGCGCGCGGATCCCCCACCTCGAGCCTGCGCTTCATGACCTGGGCCGACGTGCCGATTCCGGCCAGTGGATTTCGGATCTCGTGGGCGACGCCGGCGGCAAGCGCCCCGAGCGAGGCGAGCCGGTCACGCCGCCGCCATTGTTCCTCGAGCGCCTTTTGCTCGCGAAGGTCCTGGAACAGGGCGATCGTGCCCTGGAGCGAGCCGTCCAGCGACTCGAGAGGCAGAAGCCGGAGCCCGACCGGAAGCACGTCGCCGGAGCGCGTGACCACTTCCACCTCCCGCGCCTCCTCGGGGGCCGCGCAGGCGCCCGGGGGCGCGTACGACTCGCCGCGCGGCGCGCGCAGGATGCGCGCGGCGGACTCCCCTTCCACTTCCTCCGCGGAGTAACCCAGGAGCTTCGAGGCGGCCGGGTTGATGGCGAGCACGGTCGCGTCCCGTCCGATCGCGATCACACCGAACGGCGCATGGCGGAGGAAGCTCCACGCCGCGTCGATTCCATGCTGGTTCGGCGGCGAGGGCTCCCCCCCGGGACGGAGCACGCTTCGCGTCCTCAAGGCCGGACCCCCTCGATGCGCCGGACGGCGTCCCTCGCGAGGTCCCGGAGCGCCGGATCCCCGCCCCGCGCCACGGCGCGGAGCCTCGGGAGCGCCTCCGGGTCCCCGAGCGATGCCAGCGACTCGATCGCCTGGGCGGCGACGACCGGGACTGACGTCGAAACCGCGTCGAGCAGGGCGCCCACGCTGTCGGGGCCCTGGGGGCGCGCGAGCGCGTGGGCCGCGACGCGCGCGACAGCGGCGCTCTCGTCCCCGAGGAGCTCGCGAAGCCAGGCCGCGCGCTCGACTCCGGTCGCCTGCTCGAGCCCGAGCGCGAAGGTCTGCCTCACGCCTGGGTCCGGATCTCGCAGGAAGGACCGGAGCGGCTCGAGGCCAAGCGCGGGGGAGGCGGCGATTCTCGCGCGCACGGCGTGGGAGCGAACCCGCGGGTCCTCGTCCGCGAGGAGGGCCAACGCGGCGTCGACCCAGACACCGTGCTCGTTCAAGCTCATGGCCGCCGCCAGCCTCACGCCGGCGTCCGGATCGGAGACCGCGACGCGAAAGGGCGCGCCGGCGCGCCGCGGATCGCACGCGCGGAGCGCCGCGGCGCGCGCCGCGCCGTCCCCGGCGGTCTCGAAGAGGGCTGCCGCGTCCACCTCGTGCTCACGAATCGCTCCCAGCGACACGAGCGCGGCCTGCCTCACGTCGGGATAGGGATCCGAGAGGAGCGCTTCTAGAGAGGGCCCGGCGCCCGCCCAGCGCAGGATACCCAGCGCCTCGGCTGCCTGGGCTCGGACGTGCCCCACCGGGTCCTTGGTCCGCTCGAGGAGCGCCTCCGCCGCCCCACGACCGCCCGAGCGGCCGACCAGGGCCGCCGCGCGCTCGCGCACGTGGGCATCGCCATGAGAGGTGAGCCCGAGGCAGACATCGCGCGCGGCCTCTTCCCGCACCGCGGCCACCCGGTCGAGCGCCGCCCCCGCCACGAGGGGCGCGCGATCGGCCGCTTCCGCGATCGCGCAGAGCGTCTCCGCCTCGGCGGCGGCGGCTACCGCACCGAAGGTCTCGCGGGCCTGCTCGCGCACCGCGCGATCCGGCGCGTCCAGGAGCGCCAGGAGGAGCGCGGCTCCGTTTTCGGGCCTGAGCCAGGCGATGAGCGAGATGCCCGTGCGCTGCGAGCTTGGATCGCGCGACATGAGCAGGCTCTGAAGCCGGGCCCCGGGGATGCCGCGCGGCAAATTCTCCGCGGAGACCGCCTCGGGCGCGCGCTCGTGGAGGCGCACGATCCCGGCGAGCGCCTCGTTCTCGACGACAGGCTCACCGCACTCGAGGTGTCTCAGAAGCTCGGACGTGGAGCGGGCCGTACCGCACGCGCCCAACGCGCGGAGGACCGCCACCCGCACCGCGGGCCCTTGCTCGCGGAGCCGGTCGATCAGGAGCTCCTCGGCGGAAGGCTCGTCGAGCTTCGCGAGCGCCAGGGCCAGCGGCCCCGTGAGCTCGGGTCTCGAGGCGAGGCATTCCGTGAGGGCGTCCGAGGCGTGAGGCGCTCGCAGGAGGACGAGAGCTTCGGCCGCCGACACCACGACGTCTGGGCACGGATCATCGAGAGAGGAAACAAGGAGATCGGGTGGGATGGAGCCCTGGAATCCCGGGATGAGGCTGACGGCAATGGATCGAACTTCGGGGTCGGGATCGAAGACGCGATCCTCGAGGGCGCGGGTCAACTCAGCGCCGGTCTCCTCCCCCCCGCCTTTCTCCGCGTCGCGGGCCCCGGAATCTGGGTCCGCACGCTGAAGCAACTCCGCCGCTTCCCTGCCGGCTTCCGGCATGTTCTCCGCGCTCGACTCCGCATCCGGGTGGAGGGGATCTCAGGGCGCCGGTAATCTTCTTACCAGTGACCTTTCGCCCCGGTCAAGCGGATTCAGGGCGGCCGCGCTCCGGGGATCCTCTCCGGGCCAGCCGGCGCAGGAGGAGATGGGTCAGCACGCGGCGAACTTCCGGGCGGTCGTAGTAGCGGTCGCGGATGCGGCGCCTGACTTCAGCTATCTTGGAAGAAGCCTCGATCTCCGGAGCTTCAATTGAGGTTGGCGGCACGGCTGCGGTCCCTCCGAATCGATGCAATCGCTTCGGTCCAGCTTTCCTTCAGGTCGGTCAGCACCTCGGCGGCTTCCTCGAACCGGCCCTCGGCCGATTCGGTGAGGCAGAAGTCCATGATCCCCAGAACGCGTCCGGCGACGTCCTCGCTGGCGAGCTCCAGACACTGCATCGACTCCCGGAGCGCCTCCTCGACCACGGGACGGCTTCCCGTCTTGCAGCCGCGCAGGGCGCAGTCGAGAAGGGCCAGAACCTCGTCGCACCGGCTGAGCCATCGCTCCAGCTCCGCCGGGTTCTCCTCGTAGGTCTGACTCACTTCGAGCCGCCCCCCACGCCGTCGTTTTCACCGGGCTTCAGGGCCTCGTTCCGGCGACGCTCCTCCTGGATCCGTTCGTAGATCTCCTCGCGGTGGACCTTCACACTCGGCGGCGCGTCGATCCCGAGTTTCACGTGGTTGCCCTTCACCTCCACGATCGTGATCTTCACATCGTCTCCGATCCGGATATTCTCGCCGAGCTTTCGGGTCAGGAGGAGCATCGTGCCCTCTGTCTGTCTCCCGGCATCCTGCCGGGGTGGCGTTTCCCGGGCCGGCCCCTGGCGCACCCTGCGCGCGTTTCCCACCCGGCTCATCCTGATTTTTCTTCGGCAGGAGAGGCCCCCTTCTGAACCGCGAACGGCCGCGCGGGCGCGCGAGAATCGCGTGCCGCGAAGGTGGAGGCCGGATCGAGCCAGCGCCTCCGTCGCCGCTGGATTTGCGCCCTGTTACGATCGGATTCCGTGAGTCGAAACGCGCGTTACGCGGGGTCGAGCGTCTCGAGCTTGCTCAAGAAAGACCGCGCGAGGCGGCGCGCGGTTTCCTCTCGCGCGCGCGGGCTCGGGGCGCCGAGAATCGAGTCGAGCAAAGCGCTCCCCACCACGATCCCCTCCGCCCTGCCCCGGTAGCGCTCGATCGGCGTCGTGAGATCGATGCCGAAGCCGAGGCATCTCGGCAGCTCGGAGAGCCCGCGGCAGCGCTCGAGCACGGAGTCCACCGCGGGGTCGCTCGCGCCGCGCCCCGTCACACCGAGCCGCGCCACGACGTAGAGGAATCCACCCGCTCCCGGGACGATTCGCGCGAGCCGCTCGGCGCCCGTGGTGGGCGCGACGAGCACGATGGTGTCGAGGCCCGCCTCGCGGACGCTTCCCCAGAGCTCCGGCTCCTCGTCGGGGGGAAGGTCGACGAGCACGAGGCCGTCGACGCCCGCGGCCGCGGCGTCGGAGGCGAACCGCCCGGCGCCGTAGCGAAGCACCGGATTCAGGTACGTCATGAGCACGAGCGGCGTCGGGTGCCGCTCCCTCAGCCGGGCGGCCTGCCCGAGGACCGAGGTCAGGGTCACGCCGGCGCGGAGCGCCACCTCGGTTGTGCGCTGGATCGTGGGCCCGTCTGCGATCGGATCGGAGAACGGCACCCCGAGCTCGAGCGCGTCCACCCCCTCCTCGCACAGGGCGGAGGCGAGACGGTCCGATTCGGCGGGGTCGGGAAATCCGGAAGTGAGGAACGGGATGAAGGCGCCGCGGTGCTCGCTCCGGGCCCTCGCGAACGCGCGGCCGAGCCGGCCGGGTTCGGTCACCCGCTCAGGGCGGCCGCCCGCCGATACGCCTCGCGGGCACGGGCCGGCAACTCCTTCTTGTCGAAGGCCACGCCGAGGAGACGGTGGATGCGCGGATCGTCGGGCTTGAGGAGCGCGGCCGTCTCGAGCGCCAGGATCGCTTGATCCACCGCCTCCTGGCTGTTGTATGCGACGCCGAGGTAGTAGTGGAAGCGCGCGTCGTCCGGGCGCCTCTCGATGGCTTGCTTCAGATCGGCCACGGCGAGCGCGTAGGCTCCCGTGCGCTGGTGCAGCAATGCCAGCGCGTAGAGCCCCTCGACGTTCGCGGGATCGAGCCGCACCGATTCTCGTAGTGTGGCCTCGGCCTGGATCAACTCGTCCTCGGCGAGGAGCGCCCATCCGAGATTGAAGTGCGACTCCGAGGAATCCGGGGCGAGTGTGACCGCGCGTCGAAACTCCTCCAGCGCCTCCTCGCGGAGATCCCCCTCGGCGTAGAGCGCGCCCAGGTTCGAGTGGGCTTCGGCGCATCCGGGATCGGCCGCGACCGCGCGCTCGAGCGCGTTCACGGCCCCGAGCCGATCCCCGCGGTCCGCGCGCGTGAGCCCTAGATTCACCCACGCCTTCACGTGATCCACTCTGAGCCGAACGGTCTCCTCGTAGGAGGACTGGGCCGCCTCGGCGCGCCCCTGTCTGCCGTGATGGAGCCCCTGCGCGTACCACGTCTCCGCGTTCACGGGATCGGACTCGAGCGCCTTCTGAAAGTAGAGATCCGCTTCCTCGAAGCTCCCGGAGCGGGAGAGCAGGTCGGCCAAGGCGGAGAGCATGTCCGCGTGGCGGGGATGGGTGAGGATTCCCTGGCGAAGAACGTCGATCGCGCGGCCGCGCTCTCCCTCGAGCGCGAAGATGCGGGCGGCCTCGCGGACCTGCTCGGGATCGGATGCGCCCCGCGCGAGCTGCTCCGCGAGGGCAAGGCTCTCTCCGCTCGCGCGCGACGCTCCGAGTGGAGTGTCGGAAATCGCCATCGGCATTGCCCGATCCACGGGCGCAGCCTAGGGATCGCGAGAAGCGTGTGTCAATGAAAAAGGGCTATTGAATGGGTTCCAGGTCCCGCGTGAAGGACTCGTCGAAGCCTTCGGCCTTCTTGCCGCCGCTGGACTTCTTCTGGGGCTCGTTCGAATCGATCTGGATCGAGATCTCGACGGTGAGCGTGACGCGTCCCGAGCGCGGAAGCGCGCCCAGCTCGATCGGGATGGTGACTCTCCGACCTTCCACCGGGGTGCCTGCCGAGTATCGGGCGGGGGAGGAGCTCGAGAGGACCGCGGTGGGCTCGCGCTCGAAATCTCCAACGCTCTCCTCGTCTGCCACGCTGGGGGCCGCACTCACCGGAGGCCGCGCGGGCGCCGCAACCGGAGGAGGCGGATGCGGAATCATGTCTTCCTCGGTGAGCACGAGCTCCTCTTCGGCGTTCATGTGGAGCGGCGCGGGCTCCGGCACGTCGTCGATGAGCGCGCTGTCGTCCATGAGCGGCGTGGGGTCGAATCCGGGGCCCTGAGCGGGAGAATCCGCGGGCCGGTGCGCGAAATCCGCCGCCGCGTCCGCTTCCGCCATCTCGGCGTCGGGTGCCTCTTCGTCGGCCCCCTTCCCCCGCTTCAGATATTTCAGGAGTTTCCCTCCCTGGGGCGCCTTCTCGGGCTTCTTCGCCGGGGGAGCGGGTGCCGCCTTGGAGCCCTTGGCGCGCGCGAGACCGGCCACAGCGCCCTTGTCCTTCTCGAGCACGTCCTTCGAGATCTTCGCGAGCAGGAGCTTCGAGACGCCGCGCAGCGTCTCGAACACGCCGGCGCCGTTCGCGGCCTGCGCCTCGAACCAAGGCACGTTCAGCCGGTTGAGCTCGCGGTTCAGATCCTCGACCGAAACCGCGTTCGGAAGATCGCGCTTGTTGTACTGGATGACGAGCGGGATCGTGCGGATGTCGATCCCGTACGCCTTCAGGTTCATCTCGAGGTTCGCGAAGGACTCCCTGTTTTCCGCCATCTTGTCGGCCGCGGAATCGACGACGAACACGACGGCGTCGACGCCCTTGAGCACGAGCTTCCGCGTGGCGTTGTAGTAGACCTGTCCCGGCACCGTATAGAGGAGGAGGCGGGTCTTCATCCCCTGTAGGTCGCCGAGGTCGAGCGGGAGCAGGTCGAAGAAGAGCGTGCGATCGGTCTGGGTCTTCATCGAGACCATGCGGCCTCGATTCGTCTCCGGAACGCTGTCGTAGATCTTCTCGAGGTTCGTCGTCTTTCCGCTGAGACCGGGTCCGTAATACACGATCTTCGCGTTGATCTCTCGTCCCGAATAGCTGACCACCACCATGGCGTCGCTCCTCGATTCTCTTTGGTTTCGTAGTCCGAGCGCTTCTCTCGCGAAAGAGAACGGTGGATGGCGGCCTAATCTTTAGGAGAAATGCTGCTTAGTTCGGGAGGATTCCGACCGGACGGCAATCCGGGAAGGGGCGCGGACGGTGGGTCATGCAGTTCGCACGCTTATCGACAGATAGGGGTCCCGCGCCACCCGGGCCGGTCGCGGCGGCGCTCCCCGGCCCGGCGAGCCGTCAGGCGCGCGGATCCCGCCGAATCCAGATCCCCTCACGCTCCTTGATCTGGAGCTGGGGCGCCGTCGGATCCGAGACGCTCTCGTAGTGGCGGAGCAGGAGCTCCTTCAAGATGGGGTATTCGGTCGTAGGGAAATACCGGCTCACGCGGCTGAACATCCCGTCGCGATCGGAATAACGCAAGAGCTCGACCTCGGTGACCCGCTCGTACTGGTTTTCGCCGTAGGCCGCCTCGGGTGTCTCGTTCACGTCGATCCAGAGGGATGCCACGCTGCGCGTCACGTCGAACCGGTGCTTCGTGCGCATGAGGAATTCCCAGAGCCCGAAGATCTCCAGCGGCACGTACCGGACGGTCGGCTCACCGGCTGAGTCCGGTCTCCGAATCTCGCAGCGCACCAGTTTCTGACTCGCCATCGTCACCCCCTACGAAAGCACCACCACCCGTGGCATGCGCGTTGCAGTTCATCCTGGATCAGAGCGGATGCGAGACGCCCGCGAGGGGGCGCGGGAGCCGAGCCGCTCGAGGCCCATGATCCCGAGGAGAACGCCATGAAGACGAACCCGCACTCCCCCACCGCGAGAAACACGGCCAAGCGCCCGACGGAAGTCTATTGCCGGCGCGACAATCGCGTCTACGCCGTCTGCCCTCACGTACAGGCCGGATCCGGCTGCCGTTGCCTCTCCGAGGTCGAGACCGCGGACTCTCTTTTCGAATCGGATGGCGCGGACACCGATATCGGGAACTGAGGGAGTGGCTCGTTCCGCCCCTACCCTGGGTGAAATGACGCCACTGCGACCGGACTCTAGGCTCTAGACTCGGGCCAAGTCAAATAAAAGACCTCCCGCTTGTTGACGCTCCACGGGTGCTCGTGTAGCGTCCGTCCGTGCCAGCCTCACATCAGGAATTCCGCGCAGCCTTCCCGTGATTCAAAGCCTCCTGGTAGAGGCAGCGCTCGCGCTCGTCCCCGCCCTCCCTGAGCCCGCGATCCAATCCCTGGCCCGCGCAACGTCGAGCGTCGAATACGCCTTTCCCTCGAAACGGCGCAGGGCGGTGGAATCGAACCTGACCCGGATCGCCGCGTCGGGGAAGCTCCCCGGGGGCCTGACTCGACCGCTCAACCGGACCGCGCGTGCCATCTTCGAGAGCTACCACCGATTCATGCTCGAGTACCTCGGGCAGCGATCGCTCGATTTCAGCGCGCTCGAGACGCGATTCCGCTTCCGCGGCATGGAGATGCTCTACGGCGTGCTCGCCCGAGGGCGTGGCGCGGTCGTCTCGGCGCCCCACGTCGGAAACTGGGAGCTGGCCGGGATCGCGCTCGCCAGGCTCGGACACCGGGTCCACGTGGTCACGGGCGTGCAGTTCCACGCGCGGCTGACGAGGGCGGCGCGGACGCTGAAGGAACGCGAGCGAATTCTCGTGAGCACACCCGAGGAGGGGTTCCGTCCGCTCCTTACGACCCTCAGGCGCGGTGGAATCGTGGTGCTGCTCACGGACGGAGATGTGTTCGTCAGATCCCTGGAGACGGAGTTCTTCGGGTACCGCGTCCCATTCCCGGTGGGCCCGGCGCTTCTCTCGCGGCGTGCCTGGGCGCCCCTTCTCTTCGCCCACGCCGAGCGGGGAGATTCGGGCAGCCACGTGGTCTCCTTCGACGGGGTCGAAGCTCCCGCGCCGGAGCTCTCGGTGAAGGAGGATCTGAT
This sequence comes from Candidatus Eiseniibacteriota bacterium, assembly GCA_963724515.1. GTDB lineage: Bacteria > Eisenbacteria > RBG-16-71-46 > SZUA-252 > SZUA-252 > WS-7. The sequence continues at coordinate 127,386 of CAVRUU010000003.1, forward strand.
GAGGCTGACGCAGCGCGCGGCCGACTATCAGGAACGGACCATCGCTGCCCATCTCGATGCGTGGTGCGTGTTCCGACCCGTCTTCCCGGACCGCGATGCCCCTTAGGATCGGAATCCTGAGCCAGGCCTACCACCCGGCGGTGGGCGGCGTCACGGAGCACGTGGACGCCACCGCGCACGCGCTTCGGGCGCGCGGGCACGAGGTCGCCATCATCACGTCGGGGTTTTCCGAGCGCGAGCTGAGCGCCTGGGAGGGAAACGGCGGGACGCCCCACGAGAATGGGAACGGCGCGGCCGCAGGACCGTCCCCCCATCGGGTACACCGGATTGGTTGGAATCTCGCCGTGCCCTACAACGGCGCCGAGAACAACGTCACCGTGGGTTTCGGTCTGCGCGAGAAGCTCGAGGGGATCCTCGCTCTCGAGCGGTTCGACGTCCTCCACCTCCACTGCCCCGTTTCTCCCGTGCTCCCCCTCCTGGCGCTCAAGATCGCGAGGCAGCCGATCGTCGGCACGTTCCACTCCACGGTCACTTCCGACCTCGCGTTCCGCATATTCAGGAAGGCTCTGCTTCCGTCATACCGGCGAATCGACAGGATCCTCGCGGTGTCGGAGGCCGCGCGGTCCTGCGTGCTCCGCCATTTCCCCGGGCCGGTGGACATCCTCCCGAACGGCGTGAACCCGGAGCGGTTCCGGCCGGGACTGAAACGGCTCGAGCGGTTCGACGACGGCACGCCGAACATCCTGTTCGTGGGGCGCCACGATCCGAGAAAGGGTCTCCCGGAGCTGATGGAGGCCTGCGCCGCGCTCGCCCGGGATTCCGTCCCCTTTCGCCTCATCGTGGTCGGCGACGGCTCCCTGAGGCGGCGAATCGAGCGCATGGCCCGCGGGGCGCTCGAGGGGCGCGTCCATTTCGAGGGCCGCGTGACCAACGATCGCCTGCCCCGATACTATGCCTCCGCCGACGTCTTCTGCTCTCCGGCGCGAGGTGGAGAGAGCTTCGGAATGGTGCTGCTCGAGGCGATGGCGTCCGGGGTGCCGATCGTCGCGACCGATCTTCCCGGTTACCGCACCGTTCTCGATCCGGGGGTTCAGGGGCTCACCGTGCCGCCGCGCGATTCCGCCGCCCTGAGACAGGCTCTGGAGACCCTCTTGAGAAGGCAGGATCTGAGAATGGAGATGGGCGCCCGCGGCATCGAAACCTCGAAGCGGTACGCGTGGTCGGCCATCGCCGAGCGGCTGGAAGAGGTCTACGGCTCCCTGCTGGACCCCGCCGCGGGATGATCGGCGCGGGCGCGCGCCTCTTCCGGAACAAGAGCTTTCGCGCGCTGTGGTTGGGGCAGTTCGTCTCCATATTCGGCGACCGTCTCCACTATCTGGCCCTGCTCGCGCTCATCATGGAGCGCGCCCACGATCCACTCAACCCCGCGCCCGAGCTGGCGCTCGTCCCGGCCGTGAGCTTTCTCCCCACCATCCTGATCGCGCCGCTCGCGGGGGCGCTCGTGGACTCCTGGAATACCCGGATCGTCCTCGTGGTCTCGGACCTGATCCGCGGATGCCTCGTGCTCCTCATCGTGCCCGCGGCCGTCCACGGAGGTCTTCCGGCAGCGCTGGCCGTGGTCTTCCTGCTCTACCTCGCGAACTCCTTCTTCCTCCCGGCGCGGTCCGCCATCTTGCCGGACGTGGTCGATTCGCACGAGCTCGTGGAAGCGAACTCGCTGGCCACGCTCGCGGGCGTGACGGCCACGATCGCGGGCGCGGCTCTCGGTGGAATCCTCGTGGAGCGGGCGGGCTGGCGGTGGGGATTCGGAATCGACGCGCTCACGTACTTCGTGTCCGCGGGGTTTCTCGCGGCCATGACGCCCAGGGAGCACGAACGCCGCCCAAGGCCAGAGAAGTGGTCCGGGATCTACCGCGCCCTGGCGCGCGACGTGAGCGAGGGAGCGCGCCTCACGCTCGGGAACCGCGGGGTGTTCGGTCCGATCTTGGCCTTGGTGCTCCTCTGGGTCGCCGGAGGCGCGCTGCACGTCGCGGGCACGGTTCTCCTCAGCCGGCGCATGAGCGGGTTCGTGTCCGGAACGGGCGGCCTTCTTTCGGCCCTCGGTTTCGGGATGGTCGCGGGCACCCTGCTCACCGCGTGGCTCGGGCGGCGGCTCCCGGCGCGGCTCTTGATCGCCGTCGGGCTCGCCGGCACCGGGGTGATGCTCGTGCTCTTCTCGCGCGCCGGTTCCTTCCCGGAACTTCTGGGCGTGGCGTTCGCCGCCGGGATCTTCGTCGCGCTGCTCCTCGTCACCACGGAGTCGGCGGTCCAGGGAGCGGTCGGTCCGGCGGCGCGCGGCCGCGTCTTCGCGCTGCGGGACTTCTCGACCCGGGTCGCCGTGCTCGCGGCCGCCGGGGTGCTGGGAGTCGCGCTGGGAGGGGGATGGCTCACGCCGGAGTGGACCGTCGCCGGGGCGGGCGTCTTGCTGGTCGCCGCGGGGATCGCCGGGCTGTTCTTGTGGAGGCGGTGAGGGGCTGGCGGAGCGTGCTCTAGAAGACCTTCTTCCCTTCCGAGAGCATCTCGTTCAGCGCGTCGCGGAAGTAGGGCGTGGAATTCGCCAGATCGGGCGTGACGCGCTCCTTGTAGACCTCCCAGGACTTCTTGATCTCGTAACCGAGCACCGCCACCAGATTCCCCTCCTTGATGCCGCGCTCGCGCTTTTCCTTGTTGTAGATCGCGATGTCGGACGCGAGCACGCGCGCGAGCCGCCGCGCGCGTTCGTGCTTCAGGCGCTCAGCCTCCGGCAATCCTTCCGGGAGCCCCGCGGACCGTGAGTACGGACTCACCGAAGGGGACGGCGCGTCAGGCGAGGCGGCCGCTTGCGTCGGCGCTACGAATTCTGGAGCCACCGGATGCGCCGGCATGGCGTCGGCCGCCTGGAAGGACGGCGCCGGCGGAAGCTCCGGCGCTGCCGCGCGGGACTCGCTCTGCGTTTCCACCGCTGGTTCGGGCGTGCTGGCGAGAGCGGTCGCGAAGCGTTCGATCTGGGTCGGACCGACATCCGGCGTGGCGAAGGAAGGCGGCGACGGAGCCTCGGGTGACGCAAAGGACTCCGGAGCCGCGGGGGGAGCCGGGGCAGCGGCGGGAGGCGCCGGCCCGAGCTCTTGTGGCGTCGGCGGTATCAGCGGAAGCGCCGAAGGGGCGGGCGGCGCCGACTTGTCGATGGAAAACACCGACTGACACTTGCGGCAACGGACGCGCGCGCCCTGGATCGGAATTTTATCGTCCGCGATGGTGTAGCGAGCCCCGCAGGCGTTGCATTCGACTTGCATCCATGCCCTCGCTGTTGAGTCCTGAACTGACAGGCGGTCGTTTTCAGCTATCGGCTTTCCGCGGGGCAATCTTTCGGGGAATTGTCTACCCGGCCTCGAGATATCGGTCCGCACCGGCGAAATGGGCCTCGATCCAGCTCTTGAGCTTGGCCGAGCCCCCGCGCGCTTCCTCCCCGGAGAGGAGCTCCTGGGCGAGGCCGCGCGCCCCTTCGATGAGATCCAGATCCCGGCTCGCGTCGACTGCGCGGAACTCGGGGAACCCGTGCTGGGAGGTCCCCAGGAGCTCACCCGGCCCCCGCAGCTTGAGATCCTCTTCCGCGAGCTGTTGCCCGCTCTCGACCCGGGCGAAGATGCCGAGCCTACGCCGCGCCAGATCCCCCGTCCCCTTCCCGAGGAGCAGGACGCACCTGCCCGGCCGCTCGGCGCGTCCAACCCGTCCCCGAAGCTGGTGAAGCTGAGCCAGTCCGAAGCGCTCCGGATGCTCGATCACGATCAGGGTGGCATCGGGGATATCGAGACCCACTTCGACAACCGTCGTCGCTACCAGGATCCGGGCCTCGCCCGAACGGAACCGCTCGATGGCGAGACGGCGCTCGGTCGCCTTGAGCCGCCCGTGAACCAGCACCACGCCGGCCTCCGCCAGCCGGCGCACGCTCGCGAGCGACTTCGCCATGGCCGCCGCCGACTTGAGATCGGTCGTCTCGCTCTCCTCGACCACGGGGTAGACCACGAAAGCGCTTCCGCCTTGCGACACCTCCTCGCCGAGAATCCGCGCGAGCGCGTCGATCCCCTCCGCTTTGAGGAAGGAGGTCTTCACGGGCGCCCTCCCCGGCGGCCGCTCCGTGAGGAGCGAGAGGTCGAGATCGCCGTAGAGCGTCATCGCCAGGCTGCGCGGGATCGGGGTGGCGGTGAGCACGAGCAGATGGGCGTCGCGGATCCCGGTGCTCTTCGAGGCCATGGAGACGCGCTGGCGCACGCCGAAACGATGCTGCTCGTCCACGACGACGAGCCCGAGGGATTGGAAGCCCAGGTCGCGCTCCAGCAGCGCATGCGTCCCGATCACCAACGGGATCTCGCCCGAGGCGAGTCCGGCGAGGATGCTCTCGCGCTCCTTCGCCGGCGTCGCGGCGGTAAGGAGCGCGTAGGAGACCCCCGCGCTCTCGAGAAGACGCGACGCCGTCTCGGCATGCTGCTCCGCGAGGAGCGCCGTGGGCGCGAGAATCGCGGCCTGGGTCCCGGCCCCCGCGGCCCGGACGGCGGCCGCGAGCGCGAGCACGGTCTTCCCGGATCCCACGTCCCCGAGGAGAAGCCTCCGCATGGGCACTTCGCGGTCCAGGTCGCCCTCGATCGCGACGAGCGCTTCCTGCTGCGAGCGGGTGAGCGTGAACGGGAGTGACGCCTGGAACCTGGCGGCGAGCGTGGCGCCGCCGGCCAGGGGATGAGCCGCGCGGCGGCCGCGGTGCCTCGCCCTCGCATAGAGGAGCGATATCTGCATGCGGAGAAGCTCCTCGAGCGCGAGACGTCTCCTCGCGGGATCGGCGTTCTCGGGGAGGTCCGGAAAATGGACCTGCTCGAGGGCCTCGCCGAGCGAGGGAAGGCCGCGCGCGCGACGCCACGCCTCGGGCACCGGATCGGGGAGGGTCGGGATCGCCCGGAGCGCGTCCTTCACCCTCGCGCGGAGCCACCGCTGTGTGACTCCCTGGGTCAGCCCGTATACGGGCGTGACCCGCGCGAAGTCCCGACCCTCGCCGCCTTCCTCCTCCGCGTCGAATTCCGGGTTGTGCATCTCGAGCCCGCGAAACGGCTCGACGGGCCCCGAGAAGTAGTAGCGCCGCCCGGCCTCCAGCGCGTCCGCGACGAATGGCTGGTTGAACCAGACGACGCGGAGCGCCCCGGTTCCATCCTGAACGACCCCGGAAACGTCGCGTCTTCCGCGCAGGCGGCGCTCCACGCGGACCGTCGCGAGGGCGCCCAGGATCGAAGCTTCCTCGTGAGGCTTCAGGAACGCGATCGGCGTGATGAGGCGGCGGTCGCGGTAGGCGCGTGGAACATGAAAGAGGAGATCCCGGAACGTTCGGACCTCGAGCTTGGCGAGGCGCCGGGCCATCTCGGGGCCGACGCCGCTCAGGAAGCGCACGGGATCGTTCAGGGAGGGCATCGGAGGGATGCTAGGGGGTCGAGGCGGGTGCGTCAAACCGCTTGCCCGGCGCGCCATCGACGGGTACACTCGGGCGCTCTCAGGATCTTCAGGAGGATTTTCGCATGGCCAGGACTTGCGACATCTGCAGCAAGGGCGTCCAGCACGGACAGAACGTAAGCCACGCCCACAACGTCACCAAGCGCCGCTGGGAAGTGAACCTCCAAACGGTTCGCGCGGTGGTCCAGGGACGCCCGAAGAAGCTCCGGGTATGCACCCGGTGCCTCCGCTCCGGCGCCGTCCAGAAGGGCATGCGCGCCAAGGAAGCGCAGCGCGCCAGGACCATTTAGATCTCGGCGCGCCCGCTCCTCTTCTAGTTGTCGACCGCGAAGCCCGCCGAAACGGCGGGCTTCAGTCCATCTGCTTCCGCATGAATGCCGGCACGTCCATGTTGTCCCGCGTGATGGCGCGTCCACCGAACGGGCGGCGCGGCGACGGGGATGCCATGCGGTATCCGGGACGACCCCCGGCCAAGGCCCCTTCATCTTCGGGGGTCGCCTCTTCCAGAGGAGGCCGTGCCGTCGCGGCCGGCCTCGCGACGCGAGGCTCCATCTCGAAGATCCGGGGTCCCGGCCCGTGCGCGGGCGCCTGGATTCCCATCGGCCGCTGCTTCGCATCTCCCTTTCCGAAGCCGGTCGCGATCACCGTGATCGAGAGCCCATCCCCCATGTGCTCGTCGATGACCGCGCCGAAGATCACGTTCGCGTCGTGACCCGCGGCGTCGACGACCACCGTCACCGCCTCGTTGATCTCATGGAGCGTCATCGACTCCCCGCCCGTGACGTTCACCAGCAGCGCCTCCGCGCCCGAGATCGAGACGTCGTCCAGCAGCGGGCTCGAGACGGCGGACTGGGCCGCTTCGTAGGCGCGGTTCGGACCGGTCGCGTGACCCGCCCCCATGAGCGCGTTCCCGCGCTCCGCCATGACCGTCTTCACGTCCGCGAAGTCCAGGTTGACGAGGCCCGGAACCGTGATCAGGTCCGAGATCCCCTTGGTCGCGTGGTGGAGCACCTGGTCCGCCACCCGGAACGCCTCCTTCAGGGGCGTCGTGCGGTCCACGATCGTGAGAAGCCGCTGGTTCGGGATCACGATCAGCGTGTCCACGCGCTCCTTGAGCTCGCGCAGTCCGTCCTCGGCGAGCTGCATCCGGCGCCGCCCCTCGAACTCGAACGGCCGCGTCACGACCGCGACCGTGAGCGCCCCCTGCGCTTTCGCGATGCGCGCGACGACCGGCGCCGCGCCCGGTCCCCGTGCCGCCGCCCATGCCCGCGGTCACGAAGACCATGTCGGCTCCCTCGAGAATCTCCGCGATCTGCGCTTCGTCCTCCTCGGCCGCGTCGCGCCCGACATTCGGATTGGCGCCCGAGCCGAGCCCCTTGGTGATGCCCGTCCCGAGCTGGAGCTTCCTCGGGCTGAGCGATTGATCCAACACCTGCGCGTCGGTGTTGGCCGCGATGAACTCCACCCCCTCGAGCCCGGACTGGATCATGCGGTTCACCGCGTTCCCGCCCGCGCCCCCGACACCGATCACCTTGATCGAGGCCCCCAACACCGCCTTCCCGTCATCGATCAACTCGAGCATCGTCCGACTCCTCCCCTCGTCCGCTGGATTAGACCAGCTCCTCGATCCACCGCTTCAACCCGAACGATATACGGCTGAACACCCCCCGCTCGGCCGCGCTCGGCCGCCTGGCGGCGCCCAACATGTGGGCGTGGATCGCCAGTCCCACGCCCGTGGCAAATCGCGGATGACATACCGCTTCCGTCAGACCGGTGATCCCCATCGGGAATCCCCTACGGACCGGCATCTCGAAGACCTGCTCGGCCAGCTCCGGCATCCCCTCGAGCGACGAGGCGCCGCCGGTGAGCACGACGCCGGCGCCGAGCAGATCGGCGATGTGGTTCTTGTGTATCTCCTTCTTCCCGAGCTCGAAGATCTCCTCGATCCGCGGCTCGATCATCATCGCGAGCATGTGGCGCGAGACCTCGCGATCCAGCCGTCCGCCCACGCTCGGCACCTGCACGACCTCCTTGGGGCTCACCATCGAGGTGAGCGCGCATCCGCTCTGGAGCTTGAGCTGCTCCGCGCGCTCCACCGGGGTCCTGAGCCCGATCGCGAGATCGTTCGTCACGTTGGCGCCGCCCAGGCCGATGACCGCGGTGTGGCGGACGCTGCCCTCGTAGAAGATCGCCACGTCGGTCGTCCCGCCGCCGATATCGAAGAGCGCGACACCCAGGTCCCGCTCGTCCTGCGTCAGGACCGCGTCCGCCGAGGCGAGGGGCTCCAGCACCAGCTCCTCCACCTCGAGCCCTGCCCTCTCGGCCGCGCGGATCACGTTGCGGCACGCGGACGCGGCGCCCGTGATGATGTGGACCTCCGCCTCGAGCCGCACCCCGGACATGCCGACCGGATCGCGGATCCCGTCCTGGTCGTCCACGATGAACTCTTGCGGAAGGACGTGAAGGATCTCGCGGTCGGTGGGGATCGCCACCGCCTTGGCGGCCTCGATCACGCGCTCGAGATCGTGGGGCCGGATCTCGGCGTCCTTGCGAGAGACCGCGATCACGCCGCGGCTGTTGATCCCACGGATGTGGTCCCCGGCGATCCCGGCGAAGACCCCGCGGATCGTGCGGCCCGACATCCGCTCGGCCTCCTGGACCGCGTACTGGATCGACCGCGTCGTCTTCTCGAGGTTCACGACGACGCCGCGCTTGAGCCCGTCCGAAGGCGCGGTTCCCACGCCCACGATGCGGATCCCCTCGCCGTTCTCATCCGCCTCCGCGACAATGGCGGTGATTTTCGTCGTGCCGATGTCCAGCCCGGCATAGATTCTGGTTTCCGCCATCAGACCTCCTCCATCACACCTTGTCCCGTGCCACCGGCACCTCGCCCAAACTGTCTGGAGCGCACCGGACGATCACCTGTCCTCGATAACGGGCGTCCACGACGAGCACGCGCCGGTCGTGGTCGCGCAGATCCCGGAGTGTGGCGGCGAGCGCCTTGAGACTGCGCAGCGTCACGCGCTCCGGGTCGATGAGGATCGGAATCTGATCCCGGGAGGTCCGCAGCACGAACCACCGGGGATCGCTCGCGACGATCTCGGAGATCTCGGGCAGGAGGCCGATGTCCGGGGCTTCGAGCAGCGTCACCACCCGGAGCACGTCCGCGAATCGCGACGTGCCCACGCGCGAGCCGGGACGGTGGCTTCCCGCCTGAAGCCCCGTCACCACGGGGCGATCCGCGATGAGCCCTCCCGCGAGCGGAGGGAGGATCGTCCCGGTCGAATCGACCTCGAGGAGCCTTCCCGCGTTCAGGAGCACGAACGGGCGCCGCTCGCGGACGGAGACCCGCACGGCCGCCGGAAGGAACTCGACCTTCGCGCTCTCGATCCTCGGATTGCGGGTCAGAGAGCGAACGATCTCCGCCGGCCGCACCTCGAAGAGACTTTCCCCCGAACGCACCGGGATCGCGGGACGGATCTCCTCCGGAGAGAGATAGAGAAGACCGATCACTTCGACGCGGCCCGCTTGGAAGAGCGGCAGCCTGCCCAGGGCGCGCGACGCCCAGGGCCAGAGCCTGAAGAGCCCGCCCAGCGCCAGCAGGGCCAGCACCGCCGAGAGCAGGATTCTCCTGTTTCTCCGGCGCCGTTCGGGCAGCTTGAGACGCGTCGTCGTGCGGCAGCCCGCCCTCACGCGGCGCCTCCCCGCGCCAGCTCCCCCACGCGATACACGTCCCCCGCTCCGATCGTGACGAGCAGGTCCCCCTCGTGTAACAGCTCGCGGGCGATCTTCGCGGCCTGGCCGAAGTCCGACGCCATCCGTACCGAAGCCGTCCCGTTCGCGCGAATGCCGTCGACCAGCATCTCCGAGGTCACCCCGGGGATGGCCTTCTCTCCGGCGGGGTAGATCGGTAGGAGCACCAGTTCCGAGACGCCGGTGAAGCAGGTCGCGAAATGCTCTTTCAACGCCCGCGTCCGCGTGAAGCGGTGCGGCTGGAACACGGCGACGATCCGGCGTCCGTACGTATCGCGCAGCGCCGCGATGACCGCCTCGATCTCGGTCGGGTGATGCCCGTAATCGTCGACCCAGATCGCCCCCCGCACCTCTCCGCGCAGCTCGAGCCTGCGGCTCACGCCGCTGAATTCCGCGAGGGCCTCCCGGATCTGCGGAATGGAAATTCCCAATTCCCACCCTGCCACCGTCGCGGCGAGCGCGTTCCGGGCGTTGTGGGTCCCGCTGACCCGAAGCTTGAAGACCCCCTCGTCGCGGCCGCGAGCCCGAAGCCGGTATGAAACGCCGCTCCCGTCCACGTGGAGCTCGGAGCCTTCGAAGTCCGCGCCCTTCGTGAACCCGTAGGTCAGGAGCCGACGCTTCACGCGGGAGCGGATCGGTTCGACATTGGGATCGTCGTGCGGCAGGACCACCGTCCCGTAGAAAGGCACCCGGTTCACGAAGTCGAGGAACGTCTCCTGCACGTGCGCCAGATCCCGGTAGTAATCCAGGTGCTCGGCGTCCACGTTGGTGATGACGGCGATCGTCGGGGTGAGCAGGAGGAAGCTCCCATCGCTCTCGTCCGCCTCCGCGACGAGGAAGGGCCCGCTGCCCAGCCTCGCGTTCGCGCCGACGGCCTTGACGCGCCCTCCGACGATCACCGTGGGATCGAGCCCGCCGTGGGAGAGGATCTCTCCCACCATCGACGTGGTCGTGGTCTTCCCGTGCGCCCCGGCCACCGCGACCGAGTACTTGATGCGCATCAGCTCCGCGAGCATCTCGGCCCGCGGGATGACGGGAATGAAGCGCGCGTGCGCCTCCTTCACCTCGGGGTTCGACTCGGCGATCGCGGTCGAGACGACCACCACGTCCGATCCCTCCACCTGCTCCGCGCGGTGTCCGATGAAGATGCGCGCGCCGAACGAGCGGAGCCGCGCGACCGGCTCGGATTCCTTCACGTCCGATCCCGAGACCTGGTAACCGAGGTTCAAGAGCACCTCCGCGATTCCGCTCATCCCGCTGCCGCCGATACCGACCAAATGGATCCTCCTGATCCGACCGTACATTCGAGCTCAGCTCTCGCGCGGAATCGGGCTTGCATGGACCAGCTGCTCCATGGAACGCGCGATCCGCTGGGCCGCGTCGACCCGCGCGAATGCCCGCGCGTTTCTTCCCAGGCGCCGGAGTCGCGGTTCGTCGCGGATCAAGGACTCGATCTTCTGGGCCAGCAACTCCGGCGTGAGCTCCTGGTCCGCGATGACCAGAGCCGCGTCCCGCTCCACGAGTCCGCGCGCGTTGTGCGTCTGGTGGTCCCGCGTCGCGTGGGGATACGGCACCAGGATCGCGGCGACGCCGCACGCCGTCAGCTCGGCGATCGTCATCGCGCCCGCCCTGCAGACCGCGATCTCCGCGATCGCGTACGCCTTCTCGATCGACTCCAGATAGGGAAACACGCGAACCTTGAACGGAGTGAAATTCCGGAACTTCTTCTCGATCGCGTCGAAATCCTCGGCTCCGGTCTGCCAGATCACCTGGATCTGGGAAAGGTGCTTCAGCCGCTCGAGCGCCCCCTCCACCGCGCGGTTGATGCTCGTAGCACCCCGGCTTCCGCCGAAGACGAAGAGCGTGCGCTTCTCCGGAACCATCCCGAACGTCTCGTAGGCGGTCGCCTTGTCTTGCAAGAGGAGCGATCGGCGAATCGGATTCCCCGAGACACGGAGGTTGTTCTTGCGGCGGAAGTATCCCCGCGATTCCAGGAAGCTGATGTGAACCTCGGTCGCCACGAGATTGAGCCAGCGGTTGGTCGCGCCCGGGATCGAGTTCTGCTCCTGGATGATCACGGGGATCCCGAACAGCCTCGCGATCAGCACGACCGGCGCGCTCACGTAGCTCCCGGTTCCGACGACGATGTGCGGCTTCAGGTCCACGATGAGCCGGAAGGACTGCCCGATCGCCTTGGCGAATCCGAAGGCCGCGCGGAACCAGCCGAGGCCGGGACGGCGTGGAAGCCCGCGCGCCGCGATCGTGCTGAGCGCGAAGCCCGCTCGCGGGACCGCGCTCTGTTCCGGGCCGCGGCTCGTCCCGACGAACACGACCTTCGAGTCGGGATGCATCCGCATCCACTCCTCCGCGATGGCGATGCCCGGGTAGAGATGCCCGCCGGTCCCTCCGGCGGCGATCAGCACGCGGAGCCCACCGGCGCTAGCGGCCACCCGGTCGTTTCCGCGCGGCCCTTCTTTCGGCCGGGCCGGTTCGAATGCCGGTCTTGTTCTGGCTTGCGATGTTGAGTAGGACACCGACCACCCCCAAGTTGACGACCAATGCCGATCCTCCATAGCTGAGGAACGGAAGCGGCAATCCGGTCGTCGGGATCATCCCGGTCACCACCGAGATGTTCATCCCGACGTATACGGCGAGGCTCACGGTCAGTCCGGCCGCGAGCAGGAAACCGAAACGGTCCGGCGCGCGGCCGGCGATCTTCAAACCGCGCAAGAAGAGCACGACGTAGGCGGCGAGCACGGACGCGGTGCCCACGAGTCCGAGCTCTTCGCCGATCACGGCGTAGATGAAGTCGGTGTGCGGGTCCGGGAGGAAGAAGAACTTCTGCATTCCGCTCCCCGGACCTTCGCCGAAGATCCCGCCCGATCCGAGCGCGACGATCGACTGATGGAGCTGCCAGCCCTTTCCCTGGACGTCGCCTCCGGTGGTCCAGTGCGAGAGCCAGCCCTGAACGCGGTCCATCATGTACGGGTGGCGCGCGACCTGGATCGAGGCAAGGAGCCCGCCCGCGAGAACCAGGATGGCCAGGTGGCGCGGACGCGCGCCCGCGAGGTGGAGCATGAGAAAACCGGTCACGAGGAGCGCGATCGTGCTGCCGAGGTTCGGTTGCTTCAAGATGAGCAGCGCGATCAGGCCGAGCACCCCCGCGGCGGGAAGCAGGCCGTCGCGGAACGAGCGGATGCGGTCCCCCTTCCGGTCGAGGAGCTTCGCGAGGTAAACCACGCAGGCCGAGCGGGCGATCTCGGTCGGCTGGAGCGTGAACTCCGCGACGGAGAGCCACCGGTTCGCGCCCCGCACGCCCGCTCCTCCGAGCACGATGAGCACCGACAGGAGCCCGACGCTCAGGGCGAGGGCCCAGGGCGCGATCGCGACCAGGCGGTGGTAGTCGAAGCGCGCCAGGAAGAGCATCACGCAAAGGCCGAGGAGAAGCCGGACCGCCTGGCGCTTCACGAAGAAGAACTGCGAATGGTACCGGTCCGCGCCGAGCACGGCGCTCGAGGAATAGACCATGACGAGCCCCAGCGCGAGGAGTCCGATCACCGGAAGCAGGACGCCCCAGTCGAGCCTGCGGGGCGAAGCGACCGCGACGCTCATCGGCGGGCCTTCGCGAGCGAACGCTTGAGCTCGAGGACCGCGGCCTCGAACCGCGCGCCGCGCTCCTCGAAGTTCCGAAACATGTCGTAGCTCGCGCACCCCGGCGAGAGGAGCACCACGCCCCCCTCCTTGGTCCGGCTCCGGGCGATCTGGACCGCGTCCTCGAGCGTTGTCGCGTGATCGTGGGGGATCTCGGGCCAGGACCGCTGGAGCTTCGGTGCGGCCTCGCCGACGTACACCGCGTGCCGCACGCGCTCCATCACGAGCGGCCGGATCGCGGTGAAGTCGCCGTCCTTGTCGCGGCCTCCCGCGATGAGGGTCACGGGTGCCGTGAAGGACTCGAGCGCCCGTTTCAGGGCGTCGACGTTCGTCGCCTTCGAATCGTTCACGTACCGGACCCCGTCGATCTCGGCCACGGCTTGAAGCCGGTGCGGCAACCCGCGGAATTCGCGCAGCGCTTTCGCGATCGCGCGCTCGGGGATCCCGACGGCGAGCGCCGCGGCCGCGGCCGCCGCCATGTTCTCGGTGTTGTGCGGCCCCTGGAGCGAGGCCTCGTCGCGCCGGATCAGCGTGCCGGACTTGCCCGCGAACCGGAAGCGGAGCGAGCTTCCGTCGAGCCAGACACCGTCCCCCGTGGGATCGGCGAAGCCGAACCAGAGCGGCCGCGACTTCATCGGCCGGAGCAGGATGTCGATCCGCCCGTCGCCGAGAGGCTGCACGCGGAATTCCTCCTCGTTCTGGAACTGGAAGAGCCGGGCCTTGAGCCCGGCGTAGCGCTCCATGCTGCCGTGGCGGTCCAGGTGGTCCGGCGTCACGTTGAGCAGGACCCCCACCCGGGGATGGAACCGGGTACACGACTCGAGCTGGAAGCTCGAGATCTCGACGACGAGAAGCCCGTCCTCGGGAACGGTCTCGGCCTTCTCGGAGAGCGCCGTCCCGATGTTCCCGAGCACTTCAGTCTTCTTCCCCGCCGCCCTGCCGATCGCGCCCAGAAGCTCCACGGTCGTGCTCTTGCCGTTCGTCCCGGTCACCGCGATGATCGGGGCGCGCGCGACGGCGAAGCCCAGCTCGATCTCCGCGACGATGGGGATGCCCCGCCGCTCGGCCTCGGTGAGTAGCGGCAGATCGAGCGGAACGCCGGGGCTCACCACGACCAGGTCCCGTCCTTCAAGCTCCCTGGGCTCGGTAGAGCCGAACCGCACCTCCACGCCGAGCTCCTTGAGCTCCCGGACCTCCCCGTTCAGCTCCTCCACCCGCCTGCGGTCCACGCCGCGGACGCTGCACCCGTGCGAGAGGAGGAGCTTCGAAGCCGCGACGCCGCTACGCGCCAACCCGACGACCAGCGCCCTCGATCCCGTGAACCATGCCCGCGCGGACTGGGTCATTGGAGCTTGAGCGTGCTCAAGCCCAGGAGCGCGGAGAGCGCGGCGGCGATCCAGAAGCGGACCACGACGCGCGGCTCGGTCCAGCCGCTGAGCTCGAAATGATGATGGAGCGGGGCCATCTTCAAGACTCGTCTTCCCCAGAGCTTGAAGGAGAGCACCTGAGCCATGACCGAGAGCGCCTCCGCGACGAATACCGCGCCCACGATCGCGAGCAGAAACTCGCGCTTGATCAGGACGGCGACCGTGCCCAGCGCCGCCCCTAGCGAGAGCGAGCCCGTGTCCCCCATGAAGACGTCCGCGGGATGGCAGTTCCACCAGAGGAAGCCCAGGGTCGCCCCGACGACGGCCGAGCAGAACACCGTGAGCTCCCCGGCTCCCTGGAAGTAGGGAATCTGGAGGTACTGGGAGAATTTCGCGTGGCCGGTGACGTAACACATGCCGCCGAGTGCCAGGGCCGCGAAGGTCGTCATTCCCGCGGCGAGCCCGTCCAGCCCGTCCGCGAGATTGACGGCGTTCGAGGATCCGGTCACGACGAGGATCACGAACGGGAGATAGAGCCACCCGAAGTTGACCACGGTCCGTTTCAGGAACGGGACATTCGTCTCGGCGGGATCGAGCACTCCGTGAGTCGGATAGAAGTACATGGCGGAGAAGACCGCGACCCCGAGCAGGATCTGCCCCGCGAGCTTGTACCGGCCCAGGAGACCCTTCCGCATGCGCTTGACGACGCGAAGGTAGTCGTCCACGAAGCCGACCAGGCCCATCCAGAGCGTGGAGAGGAGCGCGATCCAGACGTTCCGGTTTTCCAGATTCCCCCAGAGAAGCGTCGGGACCACGATGGCGATCACGATGAGCACTCCTCCCATCGTGGGCGTGCCCGCCTTGGGAAGGTGGCTCTGGGGGCCGTCCTCTCTCACCTGCTGGCCGATCTTGACCGCCCGGAGCCACCGGATCACGGGAGGACCGAGCAGAAACGCGAGGAGGAGCGCCGTTGCCGCGGCGTACGCCGAGCGAAACGTGATGTAGCGGAACACGTTCAGCGCCGGGAAGTGCTCGTGCAGCGGATAGAGGAAGTGGTAGAGCATCGCTCAGTTCCTCCCCGCCGCGTGCAACGGCGCGTCCTTTCGCCCCGGCACGAGCCGCTCGACCACCCGCTCGAGCCGCATGCCGCGGGAACCCTTGACCAGCACGAGGTCTCCGGAACGCGCGTCCTTCGCGACCGCCTCCGCCATCTCCGGAACCGAAGAGAATTTCAGAATGCGCTTCGCCTCGACTCCCGCGGAGCGCGCGCCGCGCTCCACGGCGTCCGCGAACTCCCCCGCGACGTAGAGCCAGGCGCCGCGCGGGACCTGTCGTCCGGCCTCTTCGTGAAACCGTTCGGAATCGGGGCCGAGCTCGAGCATGTCGCCGAGCACCGCGCGCCGCTCCCCGCGCGCCTCGATGGAGTCGAGGAGCAGGAGCGCTTCGCGCATCGAGGCGGGATTCGCGTTGTAGACGTCGTCGAGCACGAAGATCCCTTCCGCGGAGAGAAGCTCCAGCCGATGCCGCTCCGGACGGAGCGAGCCGAGCGCCTCCGCCGCTTGCCTGCGAGGGATCCCGAAGTGGTCCCCCACCAGAACGGCCGCCAGCGCGTTCCGCACGTTGTGCCGGCCGAGAAGCGAGAGACGCGCTTCGGTTCCGTCCGCGAGCGTGAATCGCGCTCCCCCCTGGGCGGTGAGCGACATGCCGGTCGGGACGAGATCGGCGTCGCGGTTGTCCAGCGCGTAGCTCTTCTTCGCGACGGGCCGGCTCCGGTTCAAGCTCCACAGGCGCTCGTCGTCGGCGTTCAGGACGAGAAACCCATCCCGCGGGAGCGCCTCGGCGAGCTCGCTCTTCGCCCGGGCCACCTCGTCCACCGAGCCCAGGGAGGCCAGGTGCGCGGCGCCGGCGTTCGTCAGCACGCCGACGTTCGGCGACGCGAGGATGCAGAGCTCGCGGATCTCACCGGGCGCGCTCATGCCCATCTCGATCACGAGCATCTCGTGTTCCGGAGTCAATCTCGTGAGCGTGAGCGGAACCCCGATGTGGTTGTTCAAGTTTCCCCGGTTCTTGTGCACGCGGTAGCGGGTCTCCAGCACCGCGGCGATCATCTCCTTCGTCGTGGTCTTGCCGTTCGAACCGGTCACCGCGGTG
The DNA here is from genome assembly GCA_963724515.1 of Candidatus Eiseniibacteriota bacterium. Classification (GTDB taxonomy): domain Bacteria; phylum Eisenbacteria; class RBG-16-71-46; order SZUA-252; family SZUA-252; genus WS-7. The sequence goes on from CAVRUU010000003.1 coordinate 143,816, forward strand.
ACGGGCACTCCCGATTTCGCACGGCAGTGCCTCCCCAGCGCCTGCAGCGCGCGGAGCGGGTCCCGTGCCGAGACCACCGGCTTCCCCGGCCCGGCCCATGCCGGATCGGAGGGCCGAGGCTCGGAGACGAGGGCGCCGCCCGCATCCCCCTGGAGCGCCGAAGAGACGAAGTCGTGACCGTCCGCGCGAGTCCCCGGGAGCGCGACGAAGAGATCGCCCCTCGAGAGCGTGCGGCTGTCGATCGAGCACCCGCTGAACGCCGGTTCGGCTCTCCCCTTTTCCAAGGGAAACAGAAGCCGACCCCCGGTCACCCGGAGGATCTCCTCCAGCGTGAGCCATGGGCTCATGGCCTGGCTCAACGCTTGAATCCCTTCCGCCTCAGGGCCTCGCGGGCCACTTCCCGGTCGTCGAACGGGAGCGTCTTCGACCCGATGATCTGGTAGGTCTCGTGCCCCTTGCCCGCGATCAGGAGCGCGTCTCCGGGAGCGCACGCGTCGATCGCGGCGTTGATGGCCTTCGTCCGATCCGGGATCGTGCTCACGTTCGTAGTACCCCGCACACCCCCTTCGATGGCGCGCAGGATCGACTCCGGGTCCTCGCTCCTTGGATTATCAGAGGTCAGGATCACCCGATCGGCGAGCCTCGCCGCGACGGCGCCCATGAGCGGACGCTTGCCCTTGTCCCGGTCGCCGCCGCAGCCAAAGACGCAGAGCACCCGCGCGGGCTTGAACGCGCGGACCGCCTCGAGCGCCCGCTGGAGGGCGTCCGGGGTGTGCGCGTAGTCGACGAGGACCTGGAACCGCTGCCCCTCGTCCACCGGCTCGAGCCGCCCCGGCACCGAAGCAACCTTCTCGAGCCCGGCGACGATCGAAGCGCGAGGAATCCCGAGGGCGCGTCCCGCGGCGAACGCGGCGAGCCCGTTCATCGCGTTGAACGCCCCGCGAAGCCGGAGCGACACCGGCGTGACCTCGCCCTTCATCGGCTCGCGGATCCGGAACGACGTTCCGTCGGGCCGAACCTCCACGCCCTCGGCGCGAACGTCGGCTTCCGGCCGCGTTCCGAAGCCGAGCACGGGACCGTCCGCGCGTTCCTTGATCCAGCCGCCCACGGGATCGTCCACGTTCACGGCTCCGGTGAATCGTTTGGTCCGGTCTCCCCGCGTCTCGGAGCGGAAGAGACGCGCCTTGGCGTCGCGATAGGATTCGAGCGTTCCGTGGAAATCGAGATGGTCCTGGGTCAAGTTCGTGAACACGCCGACGTCGAACGCCAGCCCGTACGTGCGCTCGAGCGCCAGCGCGTGAGAGGAAACCTCCATGGCTACGGCGGTCGCGCCCCGCGCGCGCCAGTCGCGAAGCATTCGCATGAGATCGGGCGCCTCGGGGGTCGTATGGGGCGCCGGTTCCACGTGCCCGCCGAATTCGTATCCCACGGTGCCGATGAAGCCCGCCTTCATTCCCGCTTCCTCGAAGACCGCCCGGATCAGATGGGCGGTCGTGGTCTTTCCGTTCGTTCCGGTCACGCCCGCCAGCACCAGCTCACGCGATGGGTGCCCCGTTTCCTCTCCCGCCAGGATGGCGAGCGCGCGGCGGGCATCGGGGACGCGAATCTGGGGGAGGTCGGCCCCTGGGACGAACCGCTCCACGACCGCGGCCAGGGCGCCGCGTCGCGCCGCGGCCTCGACGAACGCGTGGCCGTCCTGCTTCAGCCCGGAAACCGCCACGAACAGGTCGCGCGGATTCACCTCGCGCGAGTCGTAGCGGACCCGGTCCCATTCGCCGCGAAGCGTCCCCCGAGTCTCCGACGTCCCCAGGATTCCGGGGAGCGCCTCGGTGCGCGAGGCGGCGAGCGCGATCACAAACTCCGAGGCGCGCAACGAAGCGCGCACGCGAGCCCGGCACGGATCGCCGAGCCCGGCGGTGGATCCTGCCCCACGACTTGCCCCGTCCCCAGCACGGCCGAGACGCGCACGGAAAGCGAGCTCAACCGGGCCACGGCTTCGCGCACCGAGAGGCCGCGGAGATCCGGGAATCCGGTATCGGGCGGGGGATCGCTCGAGAGGACGATCCGCACCGCGGGCGCGGGCGCCCGGCGGGTCGACGCCGTGAGCAGAGTCTGCGCCGGGATGCGCACCGGCCCCCGGCCCAGGGTGGCCCACGTCGCGACGATGTCGCGGAACACCGGTGCCGCGACGGCGCCTCCGTAATAGGCTCCGCGCGGCTCGTCGAGCATGATCAATCCCACGATCTGCGGATTCCGGGCCGGGGCCATCCCGACGAAGGAGGAAATGTACCGGCCCTGGCCATAACCGTGTCCGTTCTCGTCGTATTTCTGCGCGGTGCCGGTCTTCCCGGCGACCTCGCACCAGGGAAGGGCCGCTTCCTGCGCGGTGCCCATGACCACGGCGTCGCGCAGGAAGGAGCGGAACGTCTCCGCGGTCTCCGGCGAGATCACGCGGCGAACGCGCTCTACCGGGAACCGCCGCACCTGCTCGCCGCTCTCGTTCACGAGAGCCGACGCGATGCGCGGGCGCATCAAGATCCCGCCGTTCGCGACCGCGCAGTACGCCATGAGGACTTGCAGCGGCGTCGCGGTCACCTCCTGGCCGATCGAGATGGTCGCGAGCGAGCGCGCGGACCAGCGGGAGGGATTCCGGATCTGTCCCGAGGTCTCGCCGGGAAGCTGGATCCGGGTCGGCTGCCCGAACCCGAACAGCCGCGCGTATCGGTAGAGCGTGCCGGGGCCAACCTTGGTCCCGATCTGCGCGTAGCAAACGTTGCTCGAGAGCGCGGTGGCCTCGCGGACCGAGTACCACCGCGTCTCCGGATGCGCGTCGTGCATCGTGAATCCACCCATGTCCAATTCGCCGTGACTCACGAAGAACGAGTCCTCGGGGGTCAGAATGTGTTCTTCCAGCGCTGCGCACCCGACCAGGAGCTTGAAGGTCGAGCCGGGCTCGTACTGATCTGCGATGACGCGGTTCCGTCCCGGCGAGCCCGCCGGAGGATTGGCGCCGTCGACGGTCGCCATCGCGAAGATGTCGCCGGTGTGGGGATCGGCGAACACCGCCATTCCCGACTTGGCGCCGGTGCGGGCCACCGCCCGTTTCAGCTCCATGGCCAGGACCGACTGCGCGTCCCGGTCGATCGTGGTCACGAGGCTCAAGCCGGGCTCGGGGACCTTCACCATGCTCTGCGGGAGCTGGTGCCTGAGCCCCCGTCCGTCCTTGAAAAGCGTGGCCCAGCCGCTCACGCCGCGCAGTTCCCGATCGAACACGCGCTCGATCCCTTCGAGCCCGGTCCCATCCACCCCGACGACCCCCACCACGGGCCGCGCGACCTCGTCCAGGGGGTACACCCTCGACGGCACCTCATCCACTTGAACACCGGCCGGGAGCGTCGACTTCCGGAGCGTGATCTCCTGCTCCGGAGTCACCTGGGACGAAATGCGGATGTAGGCGCTGCGGCGCCCCTTGTGGAGCCGGTCCAGACCGCGAGCCCCGGCGGCGGCGCGGATGAACCGCTTGGCCGCTGAGGCATTCTGGACCTCGGCGGGACGCACCGAGATCTGGCTCAGGTCCACGTTGTCCGCCAGGGGGCTCAGGTGCCGGTCGTAGATCCGGCCCCGCTCGGGCTCGAGGATGACCCGGGTGGTCTGCTGGCCGCGCGCCTCGCGGTCGAGCTTCGCGTGTCCGAACACCTGGATCGAGACGAGGCGCGCGAGGAGGACGGCGTAGATCAGGACCCCGATCGCGGCGAGCAGCTTGAGTCTTCGAAGGTGCAGCGGGCTCATCGGGTTCCTCCTGCCTCCACCGGCGCCGCCGGCAATCCCACGACGCGTTCGGTCAGGAACGAAGGCAACGCTTTTCGAACGGCGCCCAAGATTCTCGCCGCGAGCGTCATCTTCGATCCGCCGCGGGCGCGGGGAAGTGCCAGGTTCACGTCCACCACACGCGCCGGGTCCGGATTCTGGAAGCCCAGCCGGCTCAAGCTCGTGAGGTCGATGCCGCTTCGGAACGCCGTCTGCTCCTCGAGATCGCGCGTGATCCGGATCCGGTTCTGGAGCGTCCTCACGTCACGAGCCAGGCGATCGCGCTCCATCGAGAGGGAGTTTGCGACCGTGCGCTCCCAGACCTTGGCGAAGAGGAGCATCGCCGCGATCAAGAGCAGCCCGATCAGGCGCGCGCTCACGCGCCGCTTGGGTTGGATCCGGAATCGGAGATAGGGCCCGTGGGGCTTCGCTCCTTCTTCCTGGCCCAGAGCGCGCGCCGCGAGGTTCATGACGCCGCCGCCTTGAGCCGCGCCGCCCGCAGCTTGGCGCTCCGCGCCCGAGGATTCCTCCTCGTTTCCTCCGCGGAGGGGCGGATCGGCTTCTTGGTGAGTGGGACCCATGGCGTTTCTGCCAGGGGCACGTGGGGGTCGGAAGGGCGCGGCGGGCGGAACGCATTCTTGACGATTCGGTCTTCGAGCGAGTGATACGCGATGACACAAAGCGTCCCGCCCGGCCGCAACAGCGAGGGCGATTCACTGAGGAGAGACTGAAGCTCGGCCAACTCATCGTTCACGGCGATCCGCAGGGCCTGAAAGACCTGCGAGAGCCGCCGGGGGCGCGATGGCCCCCGGTAGAGGGGATCGAGTGCCGCACGAAGCGATTCAGCCGTGAGGGTTCCGGACGAGAGGGCGCGCCGAATCGCGCGAACCGCGGCGCGCGCCCGGGGAACCTCCCCGAGCTCGCGCAGGATCCGCGTCAGCTCATCGTCGTCAACCCCGCGCAAAAGCGCCTCGGCCGTCATCGGGAGCGACGGGTCCAGGCGCATGTCGAGCGGGCCGGCGGCCGAGAAGGAGAGGCCACGGCCCGGGTCGTCGAGCTGCGCGGACGAGAGCCCCAGGTCGGCCAGGATCCCATCCACGCGGTCGATTCCGAGACCGCGTAGCGCCAACCTCATCTGAGAGAAGCGCGCGCGCCCCGCCACGAACCGAGGTTCCGGTCCGGGCGGATGAGCGCGCACTTGATCTACTGCAGCCGGGTCACAGTCCAGACCTACCAACCTCCCATCCACCCCCAGCGACTCGAGGATTGCCGCGGCGTGACCGCCGCCCCCCAAAGTCGCGTCCACGTAGGTCCCGTTCGGATCTGTCAGGAGCAACTGGACGGCCTCCTCCTTGAGAACCGGGACGTGACCCGGCATTCAGTTCCTCTGGAATCCGAGTCCTAAACCAAGATGTCGCGGCGGCGCGCCGGGAAATGCGGCGTGATGCGCGCAATCCCCAGCGGCGGACGGCGCGACGCTTCCGTCTCCTCCACCGGCTTCCATTCCAATCGGCGCAGCGCGGGCCCTTGCCCCGCGACGTCGAAGAGCGTTCGGAGATAGCGACTCATGCCGACGAGGCAGATGTCGGAACCGAAGCCCGCCTGCCGCGCGAGCGCGCGGGTGAACTCGGGCAGCGCGCGATAGTCGAGGTGCGCGACCTGCTCGAAATCGAGGCACACGAGATCGCGAGGCGAACGGCCGCGATCGCGGATCGCCAGGACCATCTGCGCGAGTTCGCGCTCCCCCAGGGTTCCGAACAGCCGGACGACGAGCGGGCCCGCCCCACGGCGCGCGTCCCACTGAAACACCGGACGGTCGAACGTGAACGAGCGGCGGGCAGGCGCTGTGGAAGCGATCAAAGGAGAAGTTCTCCGGCCATGTCCTCGTAGCTCCGGTTGGAGTTCTTGAGGTATTCGTCGAAGCGCGCGGGATCCCAGATTTCGATGTGATCGACGACGCCGTTCACCATCGCGTCCTTGCTCAAGCTCGCATGGGTGAGAAGCCGCGGGGGAATCGCGACGCGTCCTTGCGCGTCGAGCGTCCCCTCGTTCAGATCGAGCGACATGATCCGGAGAAATCTCCTGTTGGTCTCGTCGTGGAAAGACCGGGAGCGCAGCCGCTCCTCCATCCTGCGCCACTCGTCGAGCGGATAGAGCGCCACGCAGGTCTCCAAACCGCGGAGGACGATGAACGTGTCGGAGGCTTCTCCGGAGAGCATGCGGCGGAAGCGCGCGGGAATGCTGATGCGGCCCTTGTGGTCGATCGAATGTAGGTAGCTTCCCCGAAACGTCGCCATCCACCGTCCCCGCTCGCCGCCCGGGTAAGCGCGTTACCCCGGCAGCTCTTGTCCCACGATTCCCCACAAATCACCACCGCGGCATCCTACTCCCTCAAAAAGGGGTGTCAAGCCGATTTCATGGGCAGGCGAAGATTTTTAGCCCCTTGGGGGGCATAGGCTTGGGTGGCGGAAAGGCGGGTGGGGTGTAAACCCTGTCAGCGGGGTCTGTCGGAGGCGATTTCCGAGAGGATTTTCGCGGCCTGGGCGGCCATGTTCCTGCGCTCCCATGCGGAAAGACGCTCAGGAGACACCGGTGCGAAGCTGCTGCGGCCCGCGCGGAAGTCGCGAAGCAAGCCGAGCAGGGCCCGGGAGGCGCCCTCGACGTCCCCCGGGCGGATCACGATGCCGGCCCCGGTGGCGCGGATCAGGTCCGCCGCCGGTCCATCGCCCGCGATCGCGAGCACGGGTCGCCCGCTGCTCAGGTACTCGTACAGTTTCCCCGTGTAGAGGAGCGAATCCGCCTTACCGCCGTGACCGAGGAGCACCAGAGCTCCCGCGCGCCGCATCGAAACGAGCGACTCGATGTGGGGCTCCGATGGCGCGACCTCCAGCACGCGGTCGAGTCCGTACCGCTCGCGATCTCGCGCCCCGATCTCCTCGTTGCCGCCCACGAAGCGCAGACGCAGATCCTCCCGCGCGTGCGCATCCTGTTCCAGCACGCGGCGCGCGGCCTCGAGGAGCGTCCGCACGGTCGGGCGGTGCGCGAGCTGGCCGGCGTGCAGCAGCACGAAGGTCGCCCTGGCAACGTCTGCGCCCGCGGTCGGCGTGCCCGCCTCGATGGCGCGGTCCGCTCGACGCCAGTCATCGGAGTCGAACCCGTTGGCGAGGTAGATGAATCGGGACGGATCGAGGTCCGGATAGCGCTTCGTGTAGAGGTCGACCATCGCCTCGCTCACGAGCGTGATGCGATCCGCGGCGTGGACGACGCGCCGCTCCATGGCGCGGTGCCTTGCGTGGTGCCACCGGGTCGGCGGCCGATAGGTCACCCGCCCCACCCAGGGGTCTCGGAAATCCGCCACCCACGGCAATCGATGCCGTTTCTTCAGCGCGAGCCCCGCGAGATGGGCGCTCTCGGGAGATGAGGTCGTCCAGATCGCGTCGATGCCCCCGCCGCGGATCCGCGCTTCGGCCGCGCGGAGCGCGGCCCGGGACCAGCCCCGGTACGCGTCCGGTATGAGCATCCAGCGCTGAAGCGAGCGCAGCGCCCGGAACGGCGCCGGATTTCTCGAGCCCTGCGTCTCCTGCACCGCGAATCCCGCGCGCGAGAGCGCGAGCAGGAGCTTCCCCGCCGTGAGCCCTCCCGCGCGAATGACCTCGGCGCTCGAAGGAATCTCCTCGAGCAGCGTGGGATCCAGAATCCAGTAGTCCTGGTCGCGCGTCGTGACGACCGTGGAGTGCCAGCCATGCGGCTCGAGGTAGCGGGCCAGCTTGAGCGTGCGCTGGCAGCCTCCGCCACCGAGCGGAGGAAAGAAATACGCCAGCATCAGGACGCGGCTCATGGCGCCCTCCCCGACGCCGCGAGCGCCTCGAGCTTCGAGTCGAGCTGGTCGAGCGTCTCCGAGAAGGATCCCCGCGCCGCGACGCGCGCGCGGGCCCGCTCGCGCATCGCGCTCCCCTCCGGATCGCGCGCGCCCTCCGCGATCGCACACGCGAGCGCGTCCGCGTCGCCGGCCGGAACCAGATAGCCTTCGCTCCGGTGGGTCACCCATTCGCGATTTCCCGCGATGTCGCTCACGACGGGCAGCAGTCCCGCCGCCATCGCCTCGAGCAAGGACTGAGAGGTCGAATCGGAGCGCGACATCGAGACGTACAGGTCGGCATCACGGTAGAGCGCGCGGAGTCTTTCTTCGCCTACGAACCCTTCGAGAGCGACGTCCTTGCCCAGCCCTTCCTCGCGGATCCAGGACTCGACCCGCGCGCGGAGCGGGCCTTCCCCCGCCATCGTCGCGTGGAACGGAAATCCCTGTCGCTTGAGCCGGCCGAGCGCGCGGACGAAGGGCTCCGGGTCGTACACGGGCTCGAGCTGGCGCGTCCATAGGATCCGGGTCGGGCGCGGGCCTTCCGGATTCGAGCGCCGGCCGGGGGCAGGCGAGAGTGCCGAGACGTCGATTCCCCACGCACGCGTCCAGACCCGTGCGGGATCGGCGCCGAGCGAGACCGCGGCCTCCGCGAGGACCCGGGCGTCGACGTGGATGAGCGGCGCCCTCCGCAGCACGTAGCGCGCGCGCGCGCGGTGGAACGGAGAGCGGCGCGCGTTCACGAGGAGGTCCGACCCCCAGCAGGCGAGCATCCAGGGACGCGCTCCGGCGAGTGCCGCGAGCAGGCCGTAATTGGGGAGGAAGTGCGCGACGGTCACGTCGGGCCGAAACGCCCGCAGCTCCCGGCGCACCGGGCCGAGCGCGCTCAGGTAGCGGAGCGCGTGCACGGGCCAGGGGCGGCCGACGACACGCTCGGGAACCTCGGGATGCGGGCTCTCGTGCGCGGTGAGCAGGAGAAGGTCGTGTCCGCGGCCGGCGAGCGCCCGAACCCACCGGCGCGTGTGGATCGACGGTCCGTGCGCGAGAAGGAGGATGCGCACGGGGACGGTTACCCTCGCAGCTTCCGGTGGACCGAGCTCCGCCGCCCCGCGACGACGAGCGGGCGCGGGGTTGCGCCCCATCCTTCCTTGAAGCGGATCAGGCCCCCGGCGTCGTGCGGCGAGGCGCCGAAGTTGTATTCGACGTACCCGGCCTCGCAGAGCGTCTCGAGTGTGCGCGCGATGAGAAAATTGTTGGGTCTCAAGTGCCAGCTCGCCTCGTGTGAAACGGGAAGCCAGTTCATCGCGACCCCCTCGTGAAAGAGGTGGAGGCTCCCCGCGACCGGTCGTTCACCATGGAGAACGAGGTGGTATCGCGCGTGCCCCGTCGGAACGAGCTTCCGGTGCACGCGCTGATAGAGGGAGTAGGGCTTGGGCTTCCCTCCCCGGCGCCGCACCGTCTCGGCCGCGAGATCGTAGAACGCGCGCAGGTCCTCCTCCCCCGCGGCGGCGCGGATCGTGAGTCCGCTCTCCTCTGCCTGCCGCACGAGCCTCCGCGTCGAGGGGGCGAAGCCGCCCGCCAGCGCCCCGAAGTCCGATTGGAGAGGCAGCACGTGCGTGAAGCTGTCCGTGGGATCCAGGGACTCGGGGACCTCATCGAGCACTCCCTGATACCAGCTCATCTCCGAGCGCAGCGTCCACCGGCTTCCCGCACGGCGCGCGAACGCCTCGAGCAGCTCACGCCGCGCGGATCCTGGGTCGGGATGCCCCGGACGCACGAGCGGTCCGCCGTAGGTTCCGTAGGGCATCGAGAAAATGGTCCGGCCGATCCCACGGTTCCGGACGATCGCGGAGATGCCGCCCGCATAGCCGCTCCCGTCCTCGATCACGAACGCGACCCAGCGGGACCCGCGCCACTCCTCGAGCCAAAGCTCCGCCCAAGCGGAAGTGTGGAACACGGTCGCCTCCGGACTGCTTGCGACGAGCGCGTCCCACGCCGCGCGATCCGGGGGGGAGACGGCGGAAACCGCGGACGCGAGCTTCATCGGACGACCGCCGCGCGGAGAATTCTGGACGCGCTCTTGTCGCGGATCACGACCAGGTAGACGCCGGCCGACGCGGGCTCGCCGTTCTCCCGCTTGAGGTCCCAGATCTCGTTCGACGCGGGATCGCAGTGGAAGCGGCGGACCAGGTTCCCCGCGAGATCGCGGATCTCCCCCTCAAGCGAGTTCCGGATGCCTCCGAGCTTCAGCGTCCCCGGGCCGCGCGACGGGTTCGGGTACACGTAGGTCGAGTCGGTGATCCCCGAGGCGCCGCCCGAGCTGGGCACGACGCGGGAGATCCCGTGGGCGGTGCCCACCCAGAGCACGCCCTTCGACGCATCCCAGGCGAGCGCCCGGATATCGTCGTCCACGAGGCCGTCACTCGAAACGAAGACCTCGATGCGGCCGGTGCCCGCGGCGTCGGCGCGGGCGAGACCGCCCGACGTCGCGATCCAGACGCTGCCGCTCGAGTCGAGCGCCAGGTCGTTCACCTGGGCGCTCGGGAGCCCCGGGCCGCCCGCGGACGGAGCCACGGTCAGCACGCGCGTGAAGATCCCGTTCTCGATCCGCCCGGCGCCTCCCGCCGTGCCGACCCACGCCGTCTGGGGGCCGAGCACCGCGAGCGAGGTGACCTGGTCGCTGGGGTTCCCGGCATGGTGGACCCAGACGTCGTCGCCGTGGCCCGGGGTGCCGCGGCCGTCCCAGACGTCGAGGCCGTTGAATGCCGTGCCGAACCATCCCTTTCCAGCCGAGTCGAAGCGCACGGCCCGGAGGTTGTTGCTCGTGATGCCGGAATTCCCGGGCGTGAGCGAATCCAGCAGGGCGCCGGTCGCCGCGTCGAACACGTACACCCCGTTTTCATGCTCGACGCTCACGGCGTAGACGCGGCCCGAGGGATCCTGGTCGATGGCCCAGATGTTGTACGCCGGCGGCGTATCCCAGACCGCGGACGCCGGATCGTACCGGTCGATCCGCGGCCTCGGATCCGCGTCCACGCAGCAGTGGCCGATCCAGAGCTTGGAGGAGCGGTCCGAGAAGATGGCGAATGCGTCGGCCTCCTGGAACAATCCCCCGGTCGCGGCATTCGTGAGCGCGCTCCACGCGGCTCCATCGAAGTGGAGCACGACCCCTCGCGCACCACCCGGGGGAAAGTCGTTTCCCGTCGAAAACCAGGCCCCGCGCGAATCCGCCGCGGCGCGCTGTGTCCCGTTCACGATCGGCCCGTCGGTCAGGTGGGGCTCCCACGAAGCACTTGCCGGAAGATGGCGTGCGGCGCCTCCCGCGGTCCCCGCCCAGAGCACGCCGTCGGGGCCCATCGCAAGGGAGGTGACGCGGGGGCTCGGAAGGCCGGCCGATACCGGCGTCCAGGCGCCCGCGACGTACCGGTACGCGCCGAACGCGGCCGAGCCCGAGAAGAACCCCGCCGGGCTCACGCCGAGCGCCTGACTCGCGAATGCGTGCCCCGAGTTCGCGGCCCGGAAGACACCCCCCGCGTACTGGTAGGGACCGAGCGGCGTCGCGGCCCAGAGCGTGTCCTCGTGAACGGCGAGCGAGGTCGCCGCGAGCGAGAGTGCCGACACGCGATTCTGCCAGGAGCCCGCGGCGAAGCTCGAGAGCCCCAAGGTCGTGGCGGCCCAGACCGTGTCCCCCACCTGGAGCAGCGCCCGCACGTCGTCGCCGGCGAGGGCGCCCGAGGTGTTCGCGTTGGTGAAGGCGCGCGCCAGGCCGATCTGACCGGTCCCGGCGAGCTCGGTGAAGAGCGCGACCCCTGCGCTCGTGCCCACCCATACCGAGTCGCCGTGCGTGTGGATCGCCTGCACGCGGTCCCCCGGGAGACCGTCGAAGGAGCTGAGCGCGCGGCGGAAGGTCCCGTCGGGCCGAAGCCGGGCGATTCCCGCTTCGGCGGTGCCGGCCCAGAGCATTCCCGAAGGTGACACCGCGACCGCCAGCACGTGGTTCGAGGGGAGCCCGGTTGGGGATCGGAGGATCTTGGTCGCGGCGCCGGTGCCCGTGTCGATGGTGACGATGCCCCCCAGCGTCCCCAAGGCGAGAAGCCCGCTCCACGACGTGATGGATTGGATCTCGTTCGAGTTCACGTAGTTCTTCACGAAGAGCTTCGTCTGGGCCGAGGCCGTGCCGACTCCGGAGTGAAGGAAGAGCCACGCGGCCGCGAATGCGGCGCCGGCGAGCGCCGTGAGGTGCCTCACGAGAGCTTCCCGCGGGTCTCGCGCAGGAACACGCGCAGGTCCTCCGCGAGAGAGAAGCGCGAGAGGTAGTCGAGCTCCGCCGCCACCCTGGCCATCGGATCGCCCGACGCCCCGTCCGGCGGCGTCACGACGCCGGGCCGGATGGACTCGAGGGCGAGACGCGCCCACGCGGGAACCTCCGCCCACCGGTCCGCTTCGTACGGGCTCCGCCCGACCCAGCTGAGATGCCCGGCCCACACACGTCCCCACGCCTGAGCCGGAGTGTAGCGCGCCCCGCGTCCCGCGAGGTATTCGCGCAGCGCCCCCCAGCGGAACGGCGCGACGAAGATCGAAAGCAAGAGATCGCTCGCGCGCTTGCGGGCGCGAACCGAGAGGCCCCGGCTCGGCGCGTGCAGCAGCATCGCGCGCACCGGACCGAGCGTTCCGAGACGGTTCTCGGCGGCGAGAAGGGCGACCGAGCCCGCCCAGTAGAGCGCCGCGCCCGAATCGCGAAGCGCCGATGCTGCCGAGAGCAGGAAGGGCACCTCATCTGGATCAGGCACCACGCAGACGATCTGGATCCTCTCGCTCTCGACGAGCGCGCGCAGCCGCGCCGCCGCCGCGCCGGGAGACTCGCCGGCATCGGCGGGGACACGGGTCGCGAGCGGCTCGAATCCCTCCCCCCGCGCCCGCTCGAGCGCCTCCCGCACGCGGTCCGCCTCGGCGCCGGAGCCCACGACGAGCACGCGGCGGAACGCGAATCCCCTCCGACGCGCGCCCGCGCCGAGGCGGCCGACCAGGGCGCGCATGGCAAGCAGCGTCGCGTAGAGAATCGGTGCGAGCAGGAGCACCAGCACGCGCGAATAGCGCGGCGTCTGGAAGAGGAAGGTCGCCGCCATGAGGAACAGCACCGCCTGGATCACCGCCTGGCCGATCGCGAACGCACGCTCGATCGAGTCCACGAAGGTCGTTCGCCGGTAGAGCCCGTTCGCCGCGAGTGCCGCGACCGTAACCCCGATCGTGAAGAAGAGGAGCCCGCCGTAGCTCGAGAGCGGGTAGACCGGCTTCTCGAAGACCGAGTCGAGCGAGGACCGGATTCCATAGGCGGCGAGAAAGGCGAGGACGGCGGCCAGGACGTCGGTCACCAGCGTCGAGAGAGAGAGGATGCGTCCGCGGTATCGGCTCACGGCGTAGAGGACAGCGCTCCATTTTTCCGCGAAGCGAAGCAGGCCCGCGGCGTGCGCGCGGATCGAGCGCGCACGGAGCTGGGCGCTTCCGCGGGCATACTCGTGCACCATCGTGGCCTCGGCGCAGTAGAGCACCTCGTACCCGTGGCGCCACATCCGCTGGCACCAGTCCACGTCTTCGAAGTACAGGAAATAGCGCTCATCCATCAGCCCCACGTCTCGCACCGCGCGTTTCCGCGCGAGCATGGCCGCTCCGAGAACCCAGTCGACGGCGCGCGTCTCGGCGTGATCCCAGTCGGCCATGAGATGGTTCCGGAGGGTGCGGCTCCGGGCCGCATACGGCCCGAGCGGCGCCCGTCTCAATAGGAGGGTCTTCCAATTGTAGAATCGCCGGGCCGAAAGCTGAAGCGTTCCGTCCGCGTTCAGGAGCCTGGGGGCCAGAATCCCCGCCCGCGGGCGTTCTTCCGCGCAGCGGACGAGCGCCTCGATGGAGCCGGGCAGGACCAGGATGTCGGGATTCAGGATCAGGACGTGATCCTCGCGGGCCGCCCGGATGCCTTCATTCACCCCGCGCGCGTAGCCCAGGTTCCTGCCCGGCGTGAGCAGCCGCGTGGGCCATGGCAGGCCGGTCAGCAGATCCTCGAGCGGCTCGCCGGAGTTGTTCACGACGAGGATCTCCCCCACGGGCGCGGGATGTGCGTCGCGAAGGGACCGGAGCAGGCGATCGAGAGCCGGGCGGGTGTGGTAGTGGACGATCACGAGCGAGAGAGGCATGGGCGGTCCGTCTACAGCGCGCCGAACAGGTCGAGGATGCGGAGCCTCCACACCATCCATGCGGCTTCCCACACGATCCGCCGCGACATCTTCGATTCTCCCGCGCGCCGGTCGACGAAGAGGATCGGGATCTCGCGGATGCGGAAGCCCTTCCTCCAGCCTTGTAATTGCATCTCGATCTGGAACCCGTACCCGTCCGACTTGACGCGATTCGAATCGAGCGATTCGAGCACCTGGCGGCGGAAGCACTTGAACCCGCCGGTCAGGTCGCTTGACCGGGATCCCCGTGATGACGCGGCTGTAGACGTTCGCGCCGTACGAGAGGATCAGCCGCTTCAGCGGCCAGTTCACCACGGTGACCCCGTGCAGGTAGCGCGAGCCCACGATCAGGTCCGCTGTCTCGAGCTCCTTCAAGAACTGCGGGAGCGAGTCCGGATTGTGCGAGAAGTCGGCGTCCATCTCGAAGACGGCGTCGTCGTCGCGCTCCAGCGCGTAGCGGAACCCGCGCGACGTAGGCCGACCCGAGCCCCATCTTCCCAGGACGGTGCATCACGTGAACGCGGGGGTCGGCCGCGGCCAGCCCGTCGGCCACCGCACCCGTCCCGTCGGGTGAATTGTCGTCGACGATCAGAACCTCGATCGGCAGGCCCTCCGCGAAGATCTGCTTCATGAGCGGCACGAGATTCTCCCGCTCTTTGTACGTCGGGATGATGACGAGTGCCTTCACGCGGGCGGCTCCCGCTTGCGGCGCCCGAGGACGAGACCCGCGCCCGCCACCGCGATCGTGAGCGCGAGGGACACCATCGAAATCCGGATCCCGGCCCTCAGCGCCCCCGGCTCGTAGCGGAAGCGGATCCGGTGCACGCCGGGGCCGATCAGCACCCCGCGCATGAGGTAATCCACGCGGTGGATCACCGCGGGCGCTCCATCCACGGTCGACTTCCAGTCGGGGTCGTACTGATCCCCGAACACGAAGAGCCCCGGCGCGGCCGTCGAGGCGAGGAACTCCACGTCGTTGAAGTCGTAGCGAATCACTCGAACGGAATCCGGCACGACCGGCTCGGCCATCGCGGGCAGTGGGTCCGGCCCGGTCCAGAGCGCCTCGCTCCCGGGGCTGAAATTGTTCGTGCTGATCACCGCCAGGGCGACCGTGTCATCGCGCACCGGCCTCAACCGGTGGACGACCCAGGCACGAGGGAGCGCGCCCTCGATCTCATAGACCTTCACTTCCCCGTCGTGGCGGAGCGTGACCCCCGGCGTGCCCGGAGGCAGCCTGCCGTCCAGGAGCACGTACTTCACATTCAAGAAGCGAAGCAAATCCAGCTTCTCCACGAATCGAGCCGTATCCGCGAGCGCCTGGTAGAGCTTCGGCTTCGCGGGGTGGTAACCGAGAACCGACGCCACGCCGTACGCGGCGAGCCTGCTGTCGTGAGGATCCATGGGGAGCACCCGGAAGAGGGTGGAGTCGGACTTGAGAAAGGTCACCTCCGGCGTTTCCTTGAAGTACCCCGCGTAATCCTCCGGTGATCCAACCTGGGGGTCGATGATCTTGCGGTCGATCACCCAGAGATCGAACACCGTGACCGCGAGGATCGCCGCGGCGGCCACGACCCGGGTCATCCGTCCCCGCCGCGCGAGGGCGATGCACAGGAGTCCGGCCCCGAGGAAGAGCCCCGACTTGACGGCGTCGAGCGAGGCCATGTCCAGCGCCTGCCGCGCCGCTTCCGGGCTGAACTGGGGGCGGCCGCGAACGGCCGCGCTCACGATCGACTCGGAGAGGGAGTGGAGGAGCGCCACGACCCCGATACCGCCGACCGCGGACAGGATCGCCGCGCGCACCCAGGGTGCTCCGGGATCCTTCCCTTTCTCCTTGGCGGCAGCCGCGGGACGCTCGAGCGCCTTCGTGAGCCCGAACGCGGCCAGCGCCGCGGTGGCGAACTGGACCAGGACCAGCACCATGACCGGTACCCGGAACTTGTTGAAGAACGGCAGATGGAAGTAGAGGAGCGCGTAGAGAGGACGCAGGTGCTTTCCGAAGGACATCAGGAGCGCGACCGCCGCGAGGGCGATCAGGTAGAAGCGCACCTTGCCGCGCCAGCGCAGCGCCCCGTAGATCGCGAGCGCGAGCGGCACGATCCCCATGTAGTTCGGGTAGTCGGTGAACGGCATGCTCCCCCAGTAGGTCGGGCCGCCGAAACCGAACATGCTCGGGATCACGAACGTGAGGATCTCGCGCGGATGGAACGACCACGAGGTCGCGTAGTCGAGGCCGGCGCCGCCCCCTTCGCCCCCGCCGCGCACGGAGAGCGCGGCGTACTCGTGCGTCGGCAGATACAGGAAGGCGCTCATGCCGAACCCGAGGAGGAGCCCCGCGAAGAGGCCCCCGACCGCGCGTGCCGCTTCCCCTCTCCGTCCTTCGCGGACCCCCGTGACCGCGAGGAAGATCGCGTAGCCGAGGAGCGCGAGCCACGTGTAGAAGACGATCTGCACGTGCCCGCGCAGGAGCTGCAGCGCCGCGGCCAGGGCGAACCCGGCGAGCGCCACGAGCGATCCCCGGCGCGCGTACCGGTCCAGCAGGAGAAGCAGCAGCGGCAGGTACGAAGCCGTCATGATCTGGCTTCCATGCCCGAACACGCCGACGGCCACGAGGTTCGGCGTGAGCGAGAACGCGATCGCCCCGAGCGTCGCGCCCTCGTCCGAAGCGCCCAGCGCGCGCAGCAGGGCGAACATCGAGAGCGCCAGCAGAAGATAGTGGGCGAGGAGCCATGTGAGATCGGGGAGATGGAGGGTCTTGTTCAGGAATCCGAATACGACGTCCAGCGGATAGACGAACGGGACGAACGTGAGGCTCCCGAACGCCGGCATGCCGAGAAAATGGTACGGATTCCAGAGCGCGTAGACGTGACGATGTTGCAATGCGTCGAACGCGACGCGGGCGAAGCCGGCGGGCACCACCGAGTCCGGCGTGAGGAAGACCTTTCCGAACGTGATCGGATAGAAGAAGACGAGCACCAGTAACGCGATCAGCGCCCATGCCCATCGCTCGAAGACGGGAGCGCCGGCGCCGCCGGCCCGCGCCGGCGCCGGGCGCGTCGGGCCCTTCGCGTCCCTGCCCGCCCCCTTGCCCTCCCGCGCGCGGCGGGTCACGCGGCCCCCTCCAGGCAGAACGCGACGAACCGCTTCGCGATCTCATCCCAGTCATGGAGTCGCGCGAACGCCACGAGCGGCGCGGGATCGGCCGGCTCGGCCGCGAGCGCTCCAGCCGCCGCGATGAACTCCGCCTCGGTGTCCGCGACGCGCGCCGCGTCTCCCCACGCGCGGACCTCGTCGGTGAACCGGGTGGTGACGCACGGCACGCCCGCCGCCGCGTATTCGTACAGCTTGACCGGGTTCACCGCCTCGGTGAGCGGCGTGCGCCGGAACGGGATCAACCCCACGCGGAACGCGCGCACGATCGAGGGAACCTGGGCGTAGGGCTTGGGACCGAGCCAGAAGAGATTCGGCGTGACGGCCATCGCCCGCTCGAGCTCCTCGCGGGTCGAAGGGTGCGCCGGCCCCACGAGCACGACGCGCGCCTCCGGTCTCGAGCGGGCGAGCGACGCGACGAGCGGAATGTCGAACCAGGAGTGGAGCGAGCCCACGTAGCCCAGGACGGGCGCGCCAGGATCGCCGGGCAGATCGCGGGCCGGGACGGCCGTCTCGAACCGGGCGACCTCGACGCCGTTTCCGATCAGGCGCGGGTCCGCGGCCCCTCCCGCGCGCGCGAGCCGCGCCAGAGGCTCCGAGGTGACGCTGACCCGGTCCGCCTCACGGAGAAGCCGCTCCCAGTGAGGGACGAGCCGCGGCGGCACCGGCGCGAAGTGGAGGGGCGCATCGATCATGTCGTAGACCGTGCGCTCAGGGCGGAACGCCGTGAGCGAAGGGCGCGCGAGGAAATTCTGGACCAGCGCCAGGCGCCGCGCGCCGGGCCTTCCGAATCCGCGCAGGGTCCCGGCCCACGCGCGCTGGAGCGCCTCGAGGGCGCCCGCGGCCGGCGAATCTCCGAACCGGTATGCGAGCCTTCTCACCCGGAGCGACCGTGCGTGGAGCGGGAGAAACGGGAACGAAACGCGCGCGATGCGCTCCGAGACGGCGGCGGGGCGAAGGGTGGGAGCGTGGCCGAGGGTCCAGGGCTCGACGAACAGGATGCGCGCGTCGGGTGGAAATCTCGTGGCGAGCTGCTGCGGACGCTGCCAGAGACTGCCCCAGGGAATATCACTGAGCCAGACGACGTCCCAGCCGGGACGCACGTGAGACGCCGGTAGGCACACGTCTTCAGAGTACGGGGAGCCTCAATCCACCGTCAAGGCGCGACATGCGCGGACTCATTGACGTTTCATGAGCCCTCCCGTAGCGTGCCCCCGCGTGTCCCGGCCGACCCGAGTCGCGATCGACCTGAGGCCCCTCGCCAGAGGGCCCTCTACGGGCATCGGTCTCATCATTTCCCAGCTCCTCGAAGAGCTGGGCGCCCGCGGATACAGCTTCGTGGGCGTGAGCGACGGGCCGCTCGGCCCCGCCGCCGCGATTTCCGGGTCGATCGAGGTGCGCGCCTCGGGAAGCGCGGGCGGGAGAATCCGCTGGGAGACCCGGGAGCTGCCGCGACTATTGAAATCGATCGAGCCCGCCCCCGATCTCTACCACGCGACCTGGAACCACGGCGTCCCCGGAGGGCTTCCCTTCCCCTCGCTGCTCTCGCTCCACGACCTGATCCCCTGGACCGCGCCGTCTCTGGTCCCCTGGCCGTGGCCTTCGGCGCTGCACCGCCTGCTCTACCGCCGGGCGGTGTCCGCTTCCGCGCGGAACGCCGCCGCGATCGTGACGCTGAGCGAAGCGAGCCGCGGCGACATCGTCGGGCGCATCCCCGGTGTCGCCTCGAAGATCGAGGTCGTACCCTGCGCGGTGCCGAAATGGCTCACTCCCCCGCCGGCCGAGGCGGCCGCTTCGTGGCGCGCCCGCTTCGGCGGGCGCTACTGGCTCTACCTCGGAGGGTTCGACCCCAGGAAAGGCGTGGACCTTCTCGTGGAGGCGATGGGGCTCGCGTTCCCTGGCGGGAGCGGCGCGCCTGCTCTGGTCCTGGCCGGGAGCGTGAACCGGCTCGCGGAGGACCTCGCCCGGTCCGCGAAAGAGCGGGGCCTGCGCGTGCACTTGCCCGGGTACGTGCCCGACGCCGAGCTGGCGGGGTTGTTCGGCGGGGCGGAGCTATTCATCTACCCGTCCCGATGCGAGGGCTTCGGCATCCCGCCTCTCCTCGCCATGGCCGCGGGCACGCCGTGCCTCTCGAGCGACGCCCCGGCGCTTCCCGAAGTGGTCGGCGACGCGGCGCTCCTCTTTCCCTCCGGAAACGCGCGGGCGCTCGCGGCCCGGCTGACGGAGGCCGCGCGCGATCCCTCGGCCCTCGCGCCCCTCGGACGCCGTGGCCGGGAGCGCGCGGCGCGCTTCAGTGTCGGGGCGATGGTGGAGCGAATGATTCGGGCCTACGAACGGGTGGTGGGAAGCCGAGGAGAATCCGCGTGAAATCGGCGAACCCGAGCAGGAGCGCTCCCGAGGAGCGGAAGTCCCCCGCCGCGAGCGACCGTAGAAGAAGCCAGAGCGTCCACGCGAGATAGGCCGCCCAGGAGAGCGGGCGGCGCCACGGCCTGCCGTGGCGCGCGAGGAAGAGCCCGCCGCTCCTCAGACGGTAGTAGGCCTTGAGCGGGGTGAGCCCACCCCCGCTCGTCGCGGACACGTGATGCCAGACCTTGGCCGACGACTCGTATCGGAGACCGAATCCCAGTTCCCGGGCGCGCGCGCACCAATCCACGTCCTCGACGTACATGACGTAGCCGGAATCGAGCGGCCCGACCGACTCGAGCGCCTCCCGCGAGAGGAGCGCGGCCGCGAACGAGACGTAGTCGACGTCCCCCGAAGCGTGCCGGAGCTTTTCGTCTTTAAGGTTGACTCCGCGGTGGCGGATCAGACCCAACCCTCGGTCCACGACGCCGCCGGCGAACCAGATCACGTCCGGCGCGTCGTAGTAGTAGATCTTCGGCGAGACGGCCGCGCGGCGCGGGTCCTCCTCGAGCGTGCGGCGCAGCTTCTCGAGTGCCGCCCGCTCCAGCACGACGTCGTTGTTCAAGATCAGGATCGACCCCGCGCCGTTCGCCAGGGCGCGCCGGATTCCCTCGTTCACCCCGCCGGCGAAATAGAGGTTCTTCTCGAGGCGGAGCACGTCGACCGACGGGAATTCGGCGCGAACGGCGTCCGCGGTGCCGTCGGTCGAGCCGTTGTCCACCAGGAGCACGCGATCGGCGGGAGGATCGAGCGCCAGGACCGAGGTCAGACACTGCCGCGTCATCCGGAGCTGGTTCATGGCAAGGACCAGCGCCCACACGGGACGCGCGCTCACCGGAGACACTCCTCGGCGAGGGATTCCAGCGCGTCCACGAGGGCTCCCCATCCGAAGCGCGCTCGGCTCCGGGCAACCCCCGCGCGGAGGGGCGCGGAGAGGTTCTCGTCGAAGAAGCGTTCGATCGCGCGCGCCAGGGACGGCGGGTCGCGCGGCGGAACCAGGAGGCCCGAGACGCCCTCCTCGACGACCTCCTCCAGTCCGCCGGTGCGGGTCGCGATCACCGGGACCCCGGCGCCGAACGCGACCTGGGCGATCCCCGAGCCGGTCGCCTCGCGGTAGGGCAGCGCCACCACGTCGGCCGCGGCGAAGTAGCGCGCGACTTCCTCGTTGGGCACGTAGCGATTCACCACCCGCACACGATCGCGGATGGAGGGATCCTCGAGGAGCGCGCGGTATCGCTCCGGCGGCTCGTAGAACTCTCCCACGATCACCAGACGATCCCAGGCATCCCGGCGCGCGAGCGTCAGGGCCGTGAGCAGATCCTCGAGCCCCTTATAGGGCCGCACGTATCCGAAGAAGAGGATGACGCGCCCGTCGATGCCAAGCGCCTGGCGGGCTTCCTCCCGGCGCGGGGCTCCCTCGCTGAAGATCTCGTACGAAGGGTGAGGATGGACGCGCACCGGCCTGCCGCGCGCCAGACGCTCGAGCTTCAGAGCCTCCGATCGCGCGTGGACCAGAAAGGCGTCGGCCCCGCCGAGCCCGTAGGCGGTGAGCGCCGCGTCGAGCGGCGTGCCCTCGTGCGGCGAGACGTTGTGGCAGAGAAAGATCCTCGCCGGCCGGCCGCCGCCCCGGGAGCGCGCCATGCGCGACGCGGTGCCGAGCGAGGGACCGAAGAAGGGATGCCACCACGGAACCACGACGAAATCAGGAGCGAGCGACCGGATCCGCCTGCCCGCCTTCGCCCAGGTGATCGGGTTCAGGCTGTCGAGGATCGGCTCGGGGCGGACCGGAGGCTCGATCGGCGTGCCGCTCGTGTCGAGCTGGGTGGTCCCCGGAAAGAGAAAACCCGGGTAGAGCCTTCGAAAGGAGACGATCGAAAGCTCGTGCCGGGTATGGAGCGCTCGGGCCAGAAGCGTCGTGTAGTGCGCGATCCCGCCTCGGTGCGGGTATGTGGGACCCAGGATCGCTGCCTTCAACGATTCCTTAGCCTGGGACGGGAGCCTAGAGGCGCTCCCGGATGGCGTAGTCGGGCTCGTGGCTGCGCGTGCTGGCGATGAGCTCGCCCAGGAATCCCATCGAGATGAACTGGATGCCGAGGATGATCAGCACCGCGCCGAAAAGAAGCGCGGGCCTCAGCCTCAATCCCTCGCCGAGGACCCAGCGCCAGGAGAAGCCGATCGTGATCGCGGCGCCCACGAGGGCGATGAAAACCCCGATCCTCCCGAAGAGGTGAAGCGGCCGTCTCGAGCTCTTCGTGAGGAACATGACGGCGAGGAGATCCAGAAAGCCGTTCAGAAACCGGGCCGCGCCGAACTTGGTCTTCCCGTGGAGCCGCGGGTGGTGCACGGTGCGCATCTCGCCGATGCGGAATCCGTTCCAGTGCGCGAGCACCGGGATGAACCGGTGCAGCTCGCCGCGCAGGCGCAGCGTGCTCACGACCTCCGCGCGGTAGGCCTTGAGCCCGCAGTTCATGTCGTGGAGCCGGACACCCGTCATCGAGGAGGTCACCGCGTTGAACAGCTTCGACGGAATCGTCTTCGTGATCGGATCCTTGCGCTTCTGCTTCCACCCGGAGACCAGGTCGTAGCCCTCGTCGAGCTTCCCGACCAGCGGCCCGATCTCCGCCGAATCGTCTTGTAGATCGCCGTCGAGCGTGACGATGGTTCTTCCCCGCGCCGCTCCGAAACCGACCGAGAGCGCCGCCGACTTGCCGTAGTTCCTGCGAAACACGATCGCGTGGAGATTCGGAACGCGCCGGTGAAGCTCGTGGAGCTTGCTCAGAGTTGCGTCGGTGCTGCCGTCGTCCACGATCAGAATCTCGTAGCTCTTCCCCAGCGCCGCGAGGTCGGTCGTGAGCTTCGCGAGGAGCGGTTCCAGATTCTCGGCCTCGTTGAAGACCGGGACGAGCGCCGTGATCTCGACCGGCTGGACCTGCGCGCGGCGCGGCGGAATCCCATCCATCACGTCTTCCGCTGCCATTCCCATTGTAGGAAAAGTCCCCGTTCGAGTGAGGTGCGCGGCTCGTATCCCAGATCCCGCCGCGCGCGGCTCGTGTCGGCCGACGTGTCGCGCGGATCTCCGTGCTGCGGCTCGACGTGGCGGCGCTCGATCGACCGTCCGACGAGCTGCTCGATCCGGTCGAGCACCTCGCGGAGCGCCACCCGGTGCCCGCCGCCGACATTGTAGACGAATTCCTTCGCCGGGCGGGTCAAGGCCGCGACCGTGGCCGAGACGGCGTCGTCGACAAAGGTGAAGTCCCGGGTCTGGCCACCGTCCCCGAAGATGGTTACCGGCTTGCCCAGACGCCCCGCCTCGAAGAACCGATGAAAGCCCATGTCCGGCCGCTGCCGCGGACCGTAGACAGTGAAGTATCGCAGCGCGACCGCGGGGACTCCGTGCTCCCGCCGGTAGGTCTCGACGAGCGCCTCGGTCGCGAGCTTGGTCACGCCGTAGGGCGAGATGGGCCGCCGGGGCTCGTCCTCCGGCGTGGGGGTCCGCTCGGCCGACCCATACACGGAGGAGCTGGACGCCACCGCGACGCGAACCAGCGCTCGGCCGCGCGACGCCTCGAGCAGCCGCTGCGTGGCCACGATGTTGTGCTCGGCATAGTCACGAAAGGATTCCCCCCAGCTCGACCTCACGCCCGGCAGCGCGGCCAGGTGCGCGACGTGGCTCACGCCGTCGAAGAGGGGTCCCAGATTTGCGTGGCGCAGATCCGCTTCCACGAACCGGAATCCCCCGTCGCGCGAGAGGCGCTCCAGATTGGCGCGCTTCACCGAGGGCTCGTAGTTCGGCGTGAACGCGTCCACGCCCAGGACTTCGAACCCCGAGGTCCGGAGCGACTCCGCGAGCGTCGATCCGAGAAATCCGGCGACGCCCGTCACGAGCGCGCGCACGGTCCCTCAGCGCCCTCCGCCCGGCGCGCGCTTCCCCGTGCTCCCGCCCGGCGGCCTTCCTCCCAGGATCCGCAACGAATCTTCGTACATCTTCAGCCATCCGGCCCCCTGCGCGTCCTCGGGGTGGGCCCGCGACCAGGTCCTCAAGATGTCCAGCGACTCGTCCCTGCGCCCCTCCAGCCACAGCGCGCTGAACAGCGCGCCGAACCAGTCGAAATACCGCTGGTCCATTTCGCAGGCCCGCTTGAGCTCCGTGATTCCGCGCTCGACGAGCTCCGCGTTTCCGAGCTTGTGACCCTTCTGCCAGTGGATCACGCCCAGGTGGAAGTAGAACTCGGCCGACTTCGGGAAGCGCGCCTGCGCCTCCGCGAACACCCGCTCCGCCTCGGCGGTGTCTCCCATGTCCTCGTAGGATTTCCCGAGATACTCGAGGAGACCCGGGAAATCGGGTGTCATCTTGACGGCGTCCCGGAGCACGTTCAGCGCGTCCCGTGGCTGCCCTGCCTGCTGCAGCTGGTACGCGACCTGGACGTGAGCCGCGCTGTAGTTCTGCACGAGCTTGTAGGCGTTGTCGTCCTTGTACACCGATCGGTCGAAGTCCCTGTTCTTGTCCAGCAGACCGCCGTACTTGAAGACGCTGTAGAGGTTGTGCATCGTCTTCCGGGCATCGACGGAATGGTCCCCCACCGGGTTCGGTTCGACGCGGAACACGAGCCCCTCGAGGACGAGGTGCTTTTCGAACCCGAGCTGCTCGGGAACGGTGACGGCCAGATAGATGGGCCGCTTCCACTGGTTCGCCTTGACCATGTCCGCCACGGCCTGATCCTTGACCCAGATGACCTTCCCCGTCTTCTCGTCCTGATAGGGTTGGATGGCATCGAGCTGGGCGTCCGTGAACGTGAAGGGCACGCGCGGTTCCTGGTCCCGGAGCTGCTTGATGTACCACGGCGTGTTGAGAAGGCTCAGGTTGACGACCCTCACGTCCTTGCGCACCTTCTCCACTTCCTGGATGTACCAGAGCGGGAAGGTGTCGTTGTCCCCGTTCGTCATCACGATGGCCCCCGGCTCCAGGGGGCTCAGCATGTTGTAAGCGTAGTCGTGGGCGATGTAGAAGCGGGACCGGTCGTGCTCGTACCAGCCCTCCTTGAGCGGAAGGAGCGAGATCCCGAGCAGCGCCGCGGCGGCGATCCATATGCCCGCGCGATCCGATGCGGGCGCCGGGGCGCGCGGGACGGCCGCCGGGGCGGACGCTGCGGCCGCGGCGGACGCGGCCGGCGCGGCGCGGGCGGGGGCAAAGGCGCGCGACAACACATCCAGCACCCCCGCGGCGCCCATCCCCATCCAGACCGAGAGAAAGTGGTATGAGTTCGTGAAGAAGTAATCGCGCTCGCGCACTTCATGGTCGGTGAAGTTGAGGTAGAAGATGAGACCCGGCCCCATCACGAGGTTCTGGGCCAGAAAGAACCAGAACGTCTTCTTGTCGCGCTTCCAGTTCCACCACGCGCCGAGCGCCAGGAGGACGTAGGGGATCGCGTTCACCGCGATGACCCAGAAGGAATCGGGCCCGAACGGGCCGAACCCGCGCGTCAGCGGGAACTGCATGCCCACGTAGCGGAGATACATGTGGTTGATCTGGTACCCGAGGTCGGCGCGGCGCTCGAACGGATTCGAAGGGCCGTACTGCTTTCTCAACAGATAGTCCTTCCAGGTGTTGAAGGTCTCCGGCGCGCCCTCGTTCACGGCCGGATGTTGCTGGCTCCGCACCAGCAGGAAGAGCTGGACCGTGAACCCCGCCACGAGCGCGATCGTCCACCAGGTGAAGAGGTTGTTCTTCACGAGCTTCTTCCGATTCAGCGTGTACACCACGGTCAGAACCGCGAGCAGGATCAGGATGAGGGGCAGGGGCACGTCCACGTCGGCCGAAAACTCGTTGTACCAGAGGAAGAGCATGAAGCCGCCGAGCAGGGCCGCCGACGCCCAGAAGTTCCCCGCCTTGAAGTACTGGGGCCGGCCGATCGCGAAGAGCACGAGGAGTCCGGGCGCGACGAGAACCGTGCCGAGGTGGACGGCGGCGGAGATCGACAGGATGTAGACGATCAGGACCAGAAGGCGGTCGTTCCCGTTCTCCCCCAGGTGATCCCACCAGTTGAACGCCAGCCAGATCGTGAAGGCGATCAGGAACGACGACAGCGAGTAGACCTCCGCCTCGATGGCGCTATCCCAGAAGGATTTCGAGAACGCGACGAAGAAGGCGGCGGCAAGCCCGCCGACTTCGCACACGAGCTGGCGGGCCGGGGTCAAGGGCTGGTCCTGATACCATCGGCGGATCGAGCGCACGGTGATGAGGAATGTGAAGAACGCGGCGAGCGAAGACGCCAGCCCGCTCATGAAGTTCACCTTCCACGCCACGCTCCCGATGGGGATCAGGCTCATGATCCGGCCGAGCATCGTGTAGACCGGGTTTCCCGGCGGATGCGGCAGACCGAGGATGAAGGATGTGGCGATGAACTCGCCCGAATCCCAGAACGGCACCGTCGGAGTCAGGGAGCGGATGTAGGCGATGAGCGGCACGCCGAACGCGAGCGCCGCCGCGAGCGCATGGGCGCGCTTGGATCCGTTCCCAGTTCCGTTCACGCCCGGCCCTCCCCTGGTGAGACGTCCGGCTCGCCGGTCCGGCCGAGCCTGCGGCGCTCGAGATGCCTCCCGAGGGCCCGTCGCGGGGTCCGTGAGATGAAGATGAATCCTCCGAGAAGGCTGATCAGAACCGACAGGATGTACGTGAGAAACGGAATGCTGAAAGCCTGCTCCCGGGTCAGCCCCGCGAGCTGGAACAGGACGACCGCCGCGCCCTCTCGCACGCCGATCCCGTTCAGGGAAATGGGAAGCGAGATGAGGGCGGCGAGGACCGGGACGAAGAGGAAGTAGTACGAGACCGAGATCCGGACGCCCAGGGCGAGCCCGACCAGATAGTGAACGTAGATCCGGCTGATCTGGACCAGCGTGGACGCGACGAACGCCGCCACCAGCGCCCCTCCCTGGTTCCGGAAGCCGTGCAGGTCGTCCAGGATCCGGGCGATCGCGCGCTCGACCTTGTGGGCGCCGATCGCGCGGAACGGCAGCTCGAACGACTGCAAGATCGTGCGGTTGAAGATGCTCGCGAAGAACGCGACCGCCAGGAGGAACCCGGCCAGCGTGGCCGCGTAGATCGCGTGGAGGTGCAGCTGCTCGAGCTCCGCGACCGAGGCGACGACCGCCAGGAATCCGATCGAGACGACGCCGATCAGCCGTTCCATGAGCGTCGCGGAGAACACGGGGCTCACGTGCTCGGCGTGCTTCCTGGCGTCGCTGATCCTCGCGATGTCGCCCCCGACGTTCGAGGGCAGGAAGTTGTTGAAGAAGAGTCCGACGAAATAGTACGACGCGGCCTTCGCATACGGGATCGACACGCCCTGCGCGCGCAGGAGCCTCACCCAGAGCCAGCTCCCGATCAGGTTCGAGAGGAGGAAGAGTCCCGCGGCGAGCGCCAGCAGATTCGGGTCCGCGGATCTCATCGTGACCCACACGTTCCGGGGCGAGACCTTGGCCATCACGTACGCGAAGAGCGCGATGCTCAGGAGGATCTTGAGCCCGACGAGCGGCAGCTTGAGTTTCTGGAGCACTCCGGCCTTCGAGTCGGCGTTCACGCGGCAGGCGCCCCCGCCGCGAGCTCGATCACGGCGCGGCTCTCCCGATAGCAGCGGTCCCACGTGAACTCGTGTGCCCAGCGAAGCCCTGCCTCCGCCATGGCGAGCCTTCGCGGCCGGTCCGCGAGGAGGCCGTGGATCGCCCCGGCAAGGGCTTCGACGTCTCCGTGCGGCACGAGGATCCCGGTCTCGCCGTCGCGGACCGACTCGACCAGACCGGGACTTCGACTCGCCACGACCGGGGTGCCGCACGCGTTCGCTTCGATCACCGTGAGCCCCCAGCCCTCCTTGGGCGAGGGCGCCGCCGCGACGAGCGCCTGGTTCAGGGCCGCCACCTTGTCGCGCTGGCTCACGGCGCCCAGGAACTCGACCCGGGCTTCGATTCGAAGCGAGCGTGCGAGCGCTTCCAGAGGTCCCCGGTAAGGGCCGTCCCCCACGATCCGAAGCACCGCGTCGGGAATCCTGTGCAGCACCTCGGGGAACGCGCGGATCAGGTACTGCGCGCCCTTGTACCTGCGCAAACGCCCGACGAAGACGACGACGGGCCGGGTCCGCTCCGCGGGGGGCACGGTCACGGAGTAGGCGCTCTGATCGAGGCCGCAGCGGACCACGTGGATCCGCTCGCGCGAAATCCCACGATGCACGAGATCGGTTCGGGTGCTCTCGGAGATTGCCAGGAAGGGAACGCCCCGATACACGAGGGGAATCAAGCTCTCGTGGGCCCGGACCAGGGCGCCCATGATGGGCGAGGCCTCCTGGAACACGGTGGCGCCGAACAGGTGCGGCACCACGGCGAGCACAGGGGCGCGGACGTACAAAGGGGTGAAGAACGGGACCTTGTTGATATCTTCCAGGACGAGATCAAATCGCTCTCCCCGTAGCTTTCGACGATACAGCAGGGCCAGAGCAAGATGCGTATTGTACCACGATCCCTGCCTCAAGACCCGGATGCCCTGGACTTCCTCTTCGGGCTTCGAGCCGGGGAATGCCTCGGCGAGCCAGGTCACCTGGTCCCCGTCCCGCACGGCCCGGCTCAGAATTTCCGACAGATGGAGCTCGGCCCCCCCAGCCTCCGGGTGACGGGGGTCCCGCCAGTTGAACGCGAGAAGCCTCACCCTCTTTCTACACCGGAACGGGGCGTATCCGCCGTTTCCTTTCGACCCAGGGCGCCGATCACGAAGTACGTATAGAAGGACACCCGCGTCTTGCGGAACCGCTCGCGCGCCGTGGAGGCCAGGCGGGAAAGGACCGGCAGGGACGGCGGGTACAGGGGCAGGCGCGCGACCCGCGACCGAAGGAGGACCACACGGAGCGAGCGGTACGCAAGCCCGGGAACCATCCAGCTCCCGTACCGCCCGGTCACGGTGACTCCCGCCTTCCGCATGAGGCCTTCGAGCTCTCCGATCGTGAACTCGGTCTCCCAGCCCGCGAACCACTTCCCCAGGGCGATCAGGATGTGCTTCAGCACCGTGTACAGGTGAAAGCGCTGGGGCACGTCCACGAGCAACACGCCTCGTGGGGCGAGCGCGCGGACGTTCTCGCAGAGGAGCGGCAGCGGATCGCGGAAATGCTCCAGCAGCCCCTGGTGAAACACGACCTGAAAGCGCCCGTCCCGGAACGGCATCCGGAGCGCGTCCGCGCGGACCAGGTGCACCCGCTGCCCCGCGCGCGCGGCGACTCCGCGCGCGACTTCGAGCGAAGCCATGGAGTAGTCGAGCAGGACCGCCGTGGCGCCGGCCTGGGAGAGCGTGACGGAGTCCCGTCCCGAGCCCGCGCCCACCTCGAGGATTCGCGCCCCTCGGACCGGGCCCAAGGCAAGGATTTGCTCCACGACGCGTCCCTCGGTGGGGTAGACATCCTCGATCTCGGCGCGCTCCCGCCAGAAGCGAGTCCAGTGGGCCTCGGTCGATTTCCGCACGTCGTTACTCCCCGACGGCGAGGCGGGCGGCCAGAACGGGCGGCAGATTCGCGGCGCGGATCTTGGCCTGCGCGGATTCGATGTCGTACGGCACGCGAACGAACTCGATCGTTCCCGCGGGGTCGTCGAGGAGCAGAAAGCAGGCGCGCGGATCGCGGTCGCGCGGCTGCCCCACGCTTCCGACGTTCACGATGTATCGGTGCACCGGATCGAATTGAAGCTTCATCGGAGGCAGGTGCTCGCAGCCCGCCGAGGTGCGCTCGAAGATCGCGGGCTGGTGCGTGTGCCCGATGAAACACGCGTGCTCCGTGAAGAACTGGAACTGCGGCTCGGCGTCGAAGCGGTCGAAGATGTACTCCCAGTCCCGCGGCGCGGCGGGCGAGGCGTGGACGTAGAAATAGGGGTCGAGGTGCTGGGAGAGCGGGAGCCCGCGCAGATAGTCGCGGTTCTGGTGCGTGAGCACCTTCGCCGTCCAGAGCGCGGCCGCCTTCGC
Organism: Candidatus Eiseniibacteriota bacterium; assembly: GCA_963724515.1. Lineage (GTDB taxonomy): Bacteria > Eisenbacteria > RBG-16-71-46 > SZUA-252 > SZUA-252 > WS-7. The sequence continues at coordinate 173,244 of CAVRUU010000003.1, forward strand.
GTTCGCGTTGAAGCGCGCGGCTTCCCCGCCGCCGCTCGACGCCGAGTCGTGATTGCCCAGGAGCACGTGCTGGCAGCGCTCCCGGATCAGGTTCAGGCACTCGTTCGGGCTCGCGCCGTAGCCGACGATGTCGCCGAGGCAAAGAACCCGGTCCGCGCCGCGCTCGTCGACGATTTTCAGGACCGCCTGGAGCGCCTCGAGGTTGGCGTGGACGTCGGAGAGGATCGCCGTCTTCATCCGGGGGGCCGCACGTCGTGGGCGAGCCGGTCCAGGATGCCGTTCACGAAGGCGCCCGAGGTTTCCATGCCGTATTTCTTCGCGATTTCGATCGCTTCGTCAAGCGTAACCCTCACCGGCACCTCGACGTGGTAGAGGAGCTCCGCCGCGGCGAGCCGGATCACGGAGCGATCGGTTGCCGCCATGCGCGAGAGGGACCAGTTCTTGGCGATTCGCGAGACGACCGCGTCGATCTCCGGCTGATGGAGCGCGAGCGAGGACACGAGCGAGCCCGCGAAGCCGCGGGTCTCGGAATCGGCCTCCTGCTCCAAGTCCTCGAGGATCTCCTGCAAACAGCGCTCGATGGGGTCCCCCGTGACGTCCGCCTGGTAGGCCGCGCGAAACGCGAGCTCCCGGGCGTGGCGCCTGCGGCTCAAGGCAGCCTCTTCCGGCGAAGGGCGCGCACGAGCCTCGCCATTTCGATGGCGCCCTCGGCGGCCTCGGCACCTTTGTTGCCGTGCTTTCCGCCGGCGCGGTCGAGCGCCTGCTCCACCGTGTCCACGGTCAGGACCCCGAAGAGCACCGGGATCGAAGTCTCGTAGGAAGTGCGCGCGATCCCGCGCGAGGCCGCTTCGGCCACGTATTCGAAATGCGGTGTCTCACCCCGCACCACGGCCCCGAGGCAGACGATCGCGTCGTGGCGGCGCGATCCGGCGAGGCGCCTCGCGACGGCCGGCAGCTCGAACGCGCCTGGCACCTTCACGACGAGAATGTCCCGCGGCCTCACACCCCGGCGCCCGAGCGTCTCGAGCGCGCCCGCGAGGAGCCGGTTTCCGATGGGCTCGTTGAAGCGCGAAAGGAGGACGGCGATTCGAAGTCCGGCGCCGTCTAGGGTGCCTTCGAGCACGAGAGGGGCTGTGCCCGCGGGCGGGCGGCCGCGATCGCGGCTCACGGGCGGAGTCCCCGCTTTCCGTCTCCGCGCCCCGTGAGCGGGCGTCTCTCGAGCGGGTGCTTCAGCAGATGCCCCAGGCGCTCGCGCTTGGTCTCGAGATACCGCTCGTTCGCCGCGTTGGGCGTGATCTCGAGTGGCTCGCGGGACTCGACCTCGATCCCGTAGTCGCGGAGGGCCTCGATCTTGCGGGGGTTGTTCGTGAGGAGCCGGACCTTCGAGTAGTTCAGGTCGCGGAGGATCTGCGCCGCCACGCCGTAGTCGCGGAGGTCGGGCTTGAACCCGAGCTTCAAGTTCGCTTCGACCGTGTCGAGACCCAGGTCTTGCAATTCGTACGCGCGCAGTTTGTTCGCGAGGCCGATGCCGCGCCCCTCCTGCCGCATGTAGAGGAATACCCCGGACCCTTCGCGGTCGATGCGGTCGAGCGCCGCCTCCAGCTGTTCGCCGCAGTCGCATCGCTGGGAGCCGAAGACGTCTCCGGTCAGACATTGCGAGTGCACGCGGACGAGCCGCGGGCCGCCTGTGGCGGAGCCTTTCACCAGCGCGACGTGGTGGTGCCCATCGACGAGGCTCTCGTACACGACGACGCGGAAATTCCCGAACCGGGTCGGAAGCCGCGAGGACGCCACGCGCTTGATGAGACGCTCGTGGAGGTAGCGGTATCGAATCAGGTCTCGGATCGTGACGAGGATGAGCTTGTGACGCCGCGCGAGCCTCTCGAGCTCGCGACCGTTCGCCATCCGTCCGTCCGCCGCCAGGATCTCGCACAGGAGGCCCGCAGGCTTCTGACCCGCGAGCCGGACCAGGTCGAGGGCGGCCTCCGTGTGTCCGGGCCGCTTGAGAACCCCTTCGTCCGCGGCGCGGAGCGGGAACACGTGCCCGGGCCGCGCCAGGTCTTCCGGTTTCGCCTTCGGGTCCGCGAGCGCACGGATCGTGAGCGCGCGGTCGTGGGCCGACGAGCCGGAGGTCGTCCCCCGGAGGAGGTCCACCGAGACCGTGAAGGGCGTCGCGTAGCGGGCGGTGTTGACCGGCGCCATGAGCGAAAGCCCCAGGGCCCCGAGCCTGCTGGCCGGCATCGAGACGCAGATCAAGCCACGGCCTTCGCGCGCCATGAAATTCACGTCATCGGCCGTCGCCTTCTCCGCGGCCATGACGAAATCTCCTTCGTTTTCCCGGTCTTCGTCGTCGACGACCACGACCATCTTCCCCGCGCGGATCGCGTGAAGCGCAGCCTCGATGCTCGAAACCGCCTTGGAGGCTCGGGCTTTTGCCGACGCGCGCGTCATGCGCGTCTCCTATCTTCGGGGCCGGCGACAGGCACCAGGACCCCCCGCGAGACCGCGAGGCGCTCGATGTAGCGGGCCAGGACATCGACTTCCAGGTTCACGTCTCTCCCTTCCTCGTATTCCGAGGCGATCGTGTGCTCGAGAGTGTGCGGGATCAGAGCCACCACGGCATGGCGCCCCTCCAAGGCCGCGACGGTCAGGCTGACGCCGTCGAGCGCGATCGAGCCCTTCACCGCCACGTACGGCGCGAGCGCCCCGGGGATCTCGACCGAGACGAGCACGTCCGCTCCCTTTCGGCGCACCGACGCGATTCGCACGCCGGCGTCCACGTGCCCGGAGACCCAGTGGCCGCCGATCTCGTCGCCGACCTTGAGGGCCCGCTCGAGGTTGACCCTTCTTCCCACCGAGAGCCCGCCGAGCGTCGTGTTCCGGAGCGTCTCCGGAACGGCGGTCGCTTGGATCACGCCTCCCTGCGCTCGCTCGACCGTGAGGCACACGCCGTTCACCGCGACGCTCGCCCCGGCCGGTGGAGCCGCCGGAAACTCCGCGCGGATCGTGAGACGAGATGCGCCCTGGGATCCCGGATCGATCCCTTCGACGCGTCCCATGCGCTCGACGATGCCGCTAAACATCGCGCCGCTTCGTGAGGGACCCCTCGATCCAGAGATCGCGGCCGATGCGCCGGGTCACGAGCGAATCGAGCTCGATGGCTTCGTCCAGGCGCCCGCGCCCCAGATCCCGGGTCCAAGCGGGCGCGGTCGAGCCGCCGAGGATCAAGGGCGCGATCCCGATCGCCACGCGGTCGGCCAGCCCTGCTCGCAGCACCGCCGTATGCACGGTCGGGCCGCCTTCCACGAGCGCGGAGAGCCGGCCCTCCTCCGCCAATCTCCGGAACAGCTTCTCGAGGGGCACCCTCCCGTCTTCATCCGGCTCGAAGCGCCAGACGCAGGCGCCTTGCGCGGCGAGCGCATCGAGTCCCTCCCGATCCTGGGAGACGGTCGCGATCACGAGCGGCACGCGGTTGGCCGAGCGCACGAGCCGGGAGCCGACCGGAGTGCGGAGGCGCGAGTCGAGCACGACCCGGAGCGGGCTCCTGCCCTTCACGTGCCTCACCGTCAGCTCGGGATCGTCCGCGAGGACGGTTCCGATCCCCACCAGGACGGCATCGTGTCCTGCCCGAAGCCTGTGGCAGAGCCGCTGTTCCTCGCTCCCACCGAGCCCTCGCGATTCGCCCGCGTCGCTCGCGACCCGCCCGTCGAACGACACCATCGACTTGAGCATCACCCAGGGGAGCCCGGTGGCCATGTATTTGAGATACGGCGGGTTCAGCTCGCGGCATTCCCCGCTCCGCACGTCTTCCACGATCTCGACTCCCCCGGCCCGGAGCGCCTTGATCCCGCGCCCGTTCACAAGCGGGTTCGGATCGCGCATGCCGACCACGACGCGGCGGATCCCCGCCGCGAGGATCGCATCGACGCACGGAGGCGTTCGTCCCTGGTGCGCGCATGGCTCGAGCGTCGAGACGAGCGTGGCCCCCCGGGCCCGCCTGCCGGCCTGGTCCAGGGCCCGCACCTCCGCGTGCGCTTCGCCGGCGCGCGCGTGGAAGCCGCTTCCGAGGATCGCGCCCTCCCGGAGCACGACCGCGCCCACGCGCGGGTTCGGGTGGGTGGTGCCGATCCCCCGCCGCGCGAGCCGGATCGCGTCCGACATCGCCCGCTCCTCGGCAGCCGAAACGTCACCCGCGGGCTTTCGCCCCGAGTGCTCATTCCCGATCGATGACACCCGCATGCTCATAAAAATAGCCCCGCAGGCAGACACCCGCGGGGCGCACGCGGCCTAGGGCCGGACGCATCCGTCCAATGTGATCATCCTTCTCCCATCCAGACTTTGACTGTCGGCTCCGGAATTTCACCGGGATCTGCCGCCGGGTACGGACCCTTTGGCTCGCGGGCTTTCACCGCCGGTGGGGACTTTCACCCCGCCCCGAAGGATGTCTGCAATCAGCTGTGAATGTTAGTCCGAAAAGAGGGTCAGCGCAAGAGGATGAGCTTCTTGGCCTGAACTTCCTCGTCCGCCTCGAGCCGGTAGAAATAGGCCCCGCTCGCGAGCGTTCGGCCGCGGTCGTTCGTGCCGTCCCACGTGAACTGGTGGTCCCCGGCCGGCATGGGGCGCTCCACGATGCTGCGAACGCGCGCGCCGGAGACGTCGAACACCAGGAGCCTGACGCGCGCCGGGCGCGCGAGCGTGAAGCGGATCGCGGTGAACGGATTGAACGGGTTGGGCGAGGCATTGTACAGGCGCGCCCTCGGCGAGGGCGCCGAAGCGGACTCCTCCACGCCGGTCGCGATATAGCAGGCGGGAACCTCGAACTCACCCGCGAGCGTCCTGTAGAGGAGCAGGTTTCGCCGCGTCATGCTCGGGATCGTTCCGAGGCTGAAGCCCAGGAGCGTCGAGCGCGAGGAGTCCGCCACGACTCCGACCGAGTCCTGCTTCTCGACGGACGCGGATAACGCGTTCGGGTAGGCGACCCACGACCGGGCCTTGGAGCCCGCGCAGGGCGACGGCGCGAGCGCGTCGAACCGCTTGAGGCCGGGGCAGCCGCCCTCCAGGGGAAACGGCTCGGACGCGATGCGCGTTCCTGCCGCGCCGCGAGCGATCGGCTGGAGGCTGTCTTGCGGGGCGTTCTCCCAGATATCGCGCAGATACGAGGTCCCGAGCGCGCACGAGACGAACGTCCCGATGTCCTGCGCGTTGAATTGCAGATCGTAGGCGAGGTTGTCCCCCGCGGCCACGAGGCCGCGGTTTCCTCCGGGAAGCTTGAGCCACGTCTGCAAGAGCTGCTGGTCCTGGGCGGAGAGCGTCGCGGAGGAGCGGTCGCCGACGTCCCAGATGATCGCGGCGTAGACGCCGAGGGTCGCGGCCGAGGTCGCCGGCCAGCGCCGCAGCGGATCCCCGGGAGGCGCGCCGCCCGGTGAGTTCCCGAGGGCGCTCCCGGGCGCGTTCACGTCGTAGCGGTCGAATCGGAACCCGAGGGACGTGAGCCCCTGATCCATCGAGACTCCGCCGTCCGGTCCCGAGTACGCGTTCACGTAGAGGACGTTCGCGGTGTTGCCGCCGCAGGTGCCGGACGGCGCCTGGATCACCGGCAATACCGTCGCCGTCAGGTAATGAGAGGCGGCCACGGCGTCGGACGGAAGCGTGGTCACGGCGTTGAGCGAATCGGTCACCGAGAAGTAATACCGGAGCTGCGTCCCGCGGGCGTAGGCGGCTGCCGGAACGTCCGCGGAGTAGGCGGTCGGGATCGACGCGCCGAACGGCACCAGCGGCAGGCCCGTGAACGAGCCGCCGTTCAAGCTGTAGAAGAAGGTGCCCTGTTTGTAGCCGCGCGAAGCCGAGAGCCGCACGGAAACGCTGTCCCCGTGGGGCGTGTTGAAGTTGTCGTTCGAGTTGAAGGGCGCCGTGTTGAATGTGTCCTGGAAGAGGTCCTCTTCCGACGCGACGATCGATGGGGGCGCGAGCCCGATCACGCCGACCGCCAGATTGTCGAAGTAGACCGACGTTCCGGCCGGCGTGGATACGCCGTCGCAATAGACCTGGGAGTAGTCCTTCACGTCGAGCATGAATTGGGCCGAGTCCTTGCCCGCCGCCCCCGGCAGGGTGAGGAGCTGGCGCATCCACTCCTTCTCGTTCCCGCCGTAGAGCTGGCTCGTGACCTGCGTCCACAGGGACCACGGTGCGCCCACATTCCGGGTGCGGAGCCGGACGTCGTAGTAGAAACAGGCGAGGAGCGGCAGGTTCCGGTAGACGTCGAACGCCAGGAATACCTGATCCGCCCGGTTCGTGCGGATCGGTGGGCTGATCAGCTTGTCGTCCATGCGCGTGGTAAGCGAGCCCGTCGCGGGATTCGTGACGTCCCAGGTCTTGCTGTTGTTGGTCGTGCAAAGCTGCTCGGCGGGAAAGGTCGTCTGAATGCGCCAGAAATCCCCCACCGCGGGGAACGTCGACACCGTCCAGGTCCCGGAACCGAATTCGAAATCATCGAAGAATCGAAGGTCGCTCAAGCCCGCCTTCACGGTCACGTTGTCGACGGACCAGCCGTCGGCGTTCTGGATGATGCCGTCCGAGGAGCTGCCCGCGACGTCGCTCGTGAATACGAAGCGGAACTGGACGGGATTGTATTTCGCGGGGATGGAATCCGGGATCACGGCCGTGACCGTATCGCACGGAACACTGCCCGGGCCGTGCACCGAGCCGGTCCAACTTCCGAGCTCATGCCACCCGTCGTCGATGTCCAGGACTTCGAGCGTGGCCCTGTCGAAGCCGGATTCCACGCTGAGCTGATGCTTGAACGAGATCTTGATGGGGCTGGCCGCCCCCGACAGGTTCACGAAATTTCCGAGGATCTGGGTCCAGTTGTTGTCGTAGCCGTAGCGATTGGGATCGAGGACCCAGCTCGAATCGATGCGGCCGCACCAGAACGCCTTGCCCTGGCAGCCGTAGAGCGTGGCGATGTGCCAGGCGGTGGGCTGGAGCGAGGCGTCCTGGTGAGTGAAGCCGCCCTCGTTTCCGGGACTGGACCGCGTTTCGAGGCTGTCTTGGTAGATCCAGACCGTGTCCCCGGCCTGATTCGCCAGGCCGCTTCGAAAGACCCGCTCGGACCGCGACGGTTTGGCCGCGGGGCTCACGTCGCCGGGTACCCGCTGGATCTCGGGCCGGGCGGGCGTTTGCCTATAAGCGGTTGTCTTGTATGTGGTTGAGGGTGAGGCTTGGGCGAGAGACCCGATTGCCAGCGCTCCGCTCAGGACGATGCCGCAGACCAGCGTGGATGCAGGAGCACGGAGGCAGGTCACGCCACTATTTTACCACACCATCCTGGCCTGGTTCCTCTGGAACGACCGGTTGCAGCGCCAGGCTCCGGGCGAGGCCGCGGAGCGCCATCCGCGCTTCCGATCCGGTCGCCGAAGCCCAAGGCTCGAAGCGTCCTTCCGTCCGGAGCGGAAGCCCGAGCGCGACGGCCGACCGTGCCGCGCGCAGGAGGTAGTGCCGGGGCCCCAGGTCCGGGAAGGGCTCGGACAAAGACGGCGAAGGCTCTGGCGCGTCCGGCCCCCCGCCGGCGGAGCCGCGCCCGTCGGCCTCGATCTCCATCACGAGGAGCGCGAGCGCTCCGCGGGTGACCGGATCGCCCAGGTGATAGGAACCGTCCGGAAACGGCGAGATCCACCCCCGCGCCATCGCGGCCCGGACCCACCTCTCCCCCCAGGCCCCCCGCGCCTCTTCGGAGTCCGAGGGCCGGTCCTTCCTTGCGTTCCAGCTCGGACGTTCGGGATCGACACCCAGCTCGGCCGCCAGCATGACGCCGAGCTCGCCGCGGGAAATGCTCAGGTGCGTGCGAAGCGCGCCGTAGCCCGTGGGCAGCCCGGCGACGACGTACCGCGAATCGAGCACTGCCGCGAGCGCGGTCTGCGAGGGCGCGTGACTCGGATCGCGCTCCAGCGCGCGCCCGAAGGCGTCGGCCGCGGCGTTCACGTCGCCGGCCTGCGCGTACGCAAGCCCCATCTGGTACCAGGGCTCGGCACTCACCGTGTCGAGCGTGGCCGCGCGCCCGAATTCGGCCTTCGCGTCAGCATACCGTCGCGTCGCGGTATGGAACCGGCCGAGCGCGAGGTGGATCTCCGCGCTCGCGGGATCGAGCGCCACGGCCCGCGTCAAGGAGCGCCGCGCGGACTCGGGCTCCCCGAGCGCGAGCGAGGAAAGACCCGCCTTGAGCTCCGCGCGGGCTTCCAGATCGCGAACGCCGGCACGCTTCGCGGCCGTGGCCGCTCGCGCATAGGCCTCACGCGCCTGGCCAGTGGCGCCGCGCGCGGCCGCGGAATCCCCCGCCGCCATGAGGACCGGGATCGAGGTGGAACCATCCGGAAGAGACGGACGCGTGTCGTGGCTGCCGGCGCAGCCCGTGAGGAGCGCGGCGCAGATCGTGAACATCCCGAGTGTCGGCCTAGGCATGCAGGAGTTTTCGCTCCTTGAAGCTCGCGTACGCGTCCTTCGCGACCACGACGTGGTCCAGGATGTCGATGCCGAGGATCCGACCTGCCTCCACGAGGCGACGGGTGATCGCGAGGTCCTCCTCGCTGGGAGTCGGATCGCCGGAGGGATGATTATGGGCCAGGATCAGGCTCGCCGCCGAGACCGCAATCGCGGGCTGGTAGACTTCGCGCGGGTGGACGATGCTCGCGTTCAAGCTCCCGATCGAGATGATCTCGCGGCGGAGCACCTGGTTCCGCGAGTTCAGGTAGAAGCCGACGAAGTGCTCCCGATTCGCCCCGCGAATGTCGCGCGTCAGGTCGAACACGGTCTCCGGTCCGCGCACGAGCGCCGCCGCGTCGCCGTCCGGCCAGAGCCTCCGTCCCAGCTCGGCCGCGGCCAGGAGCTGCGCCGCGCGCGCGTGCCCCATCCCCTTCACGAGCAGGAGCTCCTCCACCGGCACGCGATGGAGCTGGCGAAGCGGGATCGCCGCGGTGACCCGGCTCGACAGCTCCAAAATACCCTCGCCCGCGTTTCCGGTGCCGAAGAGGACGGCCACCAGGTCCGCATCGGTGAGGACTCCTGGACCCGAGCCGAGCAGCCGCTCCCGAGGTCTCTCACCGTCCGACATGTCTTCGATCGTGGATCGTTTCTTCCGCCGCATCCCAAGTCCTCCCCGGGAGCGGGGCCGTCGAGTGTGTGAAGCGAGGCAACCGTATGCTAGGAAGGATTCGCGCTCCGCGCAAGTCCGATTCCTAGGGCAGTTCCTTTCGGAGGATCTCGATCTTGGCTCGGGCGCGAAGCCGCTCGGTCCACGCGGCGGACTTGCGCTCGAAGAGCTCCTGCCGGAGCTCGTCGCGGTGCTCCGCGTACTGCTTCTCGCTCAAGGTCGTGATGGAGTCCACGACCGCGTAGAGCGTGCCGAGCGCGCCGTCGTGCGGCCGAAGCACCGTGCCCGAACGTGAGGAGAACACCTCTGCGTAGAGCGTGGAGTCGCGCGCGAGGAGCGAGTCACGGGCGAGATCGGGGACCGGTCCAATCCGGGGGAAGGCGCGGGAGAGCTTGAGCCCGCCGAGCGGGAGCGCGAGCGAGTCCAGATCCTTCCCCTGTTTCAGCTCCCGCCGCATCGACGCGTCGATCGAATCCGCGACCGCGCGCCGGCGTTCCTTTTGCATATCCTGGATCACCTGCTCTTTCGCGTCGGCGAAGGCGGCGGGCTTGGGCTCGATCGAACGGGCGAGCCGGGCCACGAGGAGTCCTTCCTCGACCTGAATCGGGCGCGACACGCCCCCCTCCGGAAGGGATCCGATGCTCGACTCCATATTGGGGATCGATCCCACACCCGAGACCGGCTCGTTTCGCGCGACCGCGCCCGACGAGGCGAATCCGCCATGAGCCTTCGCCAGCTCCTCGAAATGCGCGCCGGGCTTCGACGCGCTGAGCGCGAACGCGGTCGCCTCATCCCGGGCGAGCGAATCCGCCAGGCCCTCCCCGAGCACGACATGGATCTCGGCACGGGAGTCGTCCAGGGTGCGGAGCCGCTGGGGAGTCAACGAGTCGAGCCGGACGATGTGAAAGCCGAATTGAGACTCGACCAGGGGGCCCAGCTCTCCCTGCTTCATCGCGAACACCGCGTCCCCGAACTCCTTCACCACCTGGCCGCGCGTGATCTCGCCCAGGTCGCCCCCCTTGCCCGCGGAGCCGCGGTCGTCGGAATACTCCTTGGCGAGCGATCCGAAATCCTCCCCCGCCTTGGCGCGCTTCAGGACCTCGAGCGCCTTGGTCCGGGCGGCGGTTCGCGCTCCCGGGCCATCGCCGGGCCGGAATCCGATCAGGACGTGGCGTACGCGCGCCCGCGCCGGGACTGTGAACTCGAGCGGGTTTCGATCGTAGTAGGCGCGGATCGAGTCCTCCGGAACGGGAGCCGAGTCCGGCTTCATCTTGCGGAAGCGAACGTAATCGAACACCCAGCGATGAGGCGTGTGGTAGCGGTCCGGATGGGACTCGAAGTATCCCTGGGCGGCGCGTTCGGTTTCGCTCCGGCGCTTCGCGATCGCCTCCGAGCGCGCCGTCGCGCGCACCGCCTCGTACGGGGGGCGGAATGCGTCGTCCACCTCGAGCACGCGGACCACGAAGACGGAATCGCGCAGCACCCGCGGCCCCGCCACGGTGCCGGGCGACGCCTTGTAGAGCGAATCGAGAAGGGTGCCCTGAAGCAGTGAGGGCTGCTCCGGCGGCTCCCCCTGGTATGTCGATACACGCCGCTGCGTGGCGGCGAGCCGCCGAGCGACCTCCTCCGGCCGCTCGCCGCGCCGGAGCTTCGCGGCCGCGTCACCCATCGCCCGGAACGCGAGGTCGAGCCGGCGCTCGGCGCGGACCCGATCGGGAAGGGTCTTCAGCAGGGAGTCGGCCCAGGCCCGGGCCGTGTCGGGCATCCCGGAGCCCTTCCGGATGCGATCGAGCATTCGGGCCACCTCACCCTCGGAGACGGGACGCGGATCCGTGAACGAATCCACGGAGCGGGCGATGACCAGCGCCGTGAGACGCGGGACCCGGTATCGTTCCGGGTGCGCCGCATACTCGAGGCGTGCGATCGAGTCGATCTCGGCATCGCGGATCTCGGCATCGGCCCGGAGCTTCGCGAGGGGGACGGCTTCCCGGAACGGCCGCGCGGCCGGCTGGAGGTGCTCTTCCACCCGCGCCACCACGAAGTGAGGGCCGACCCGGATCGGCTCGGGAATCCACTGCTTCGGCCGCGCCTCCTGGATCGCCTGCACCAGGGGATCGGAGCGGCCGAGCCCCTTGATCGGATCTCCAACGCGGAAGAGGCCCGTGTCCTTGACGCCCCCGAATTCCTTGGCCAGGGTCTCTGCCGGCTTCCCGCCCTGGAGCGACTGGAGGAGCGCTCTCGCCGTGAAGAGCGCCCGGGTCTCCGCGATGGCGCGGAGCGTGTCCGAAACCGACGGTGGAGCATCGATCGACACCCGGATGTACGAGAGCCGAGCCTGCTCCGCGGTCTGGAACTCCGCGGGATGCCGCTCGTAGTAGGCGCGGATCTGCTCCGCGTTCGCCTGGGCCTCGAGAGAGATCGCGTCGGGCGTGAGCCAGAGGTAGCGGATCGAGCCCTGCGCGGTCCGGTTCTGAAACTCCCTCTTGAGCTCGGGCTCGGGGACCGCGTAGCGCGTCTTCATCCACGCGACGTACTTGTCCAGGAGCACGGCGTTTCGCACCTGTTCCGCGATCTCGCGATAATTCGACTCGGGCGAGAACTTGAACTGCCGGAATTTCGCGGGATCGAACTTGCCCGCGGTCTTGAAGAACTCGTTTCGCTGCAGGCGCGCGTCCAGCTCCGCATCGGTCGCGGTGAACCCGCGCCTCTTTGCGTCGCCGACCCAGAGCCGCTCGCGAACCAGCTCTTCCAGGACGTTCTTCCGGAGGAGCGCCTTCTCCTCCTCGGTGAGCTTCCGTCCGGCCCTCGCCTCGACCTCTTCGAAGTAGGGATTCGCGAGCCGGTCCCACTGGAGCCGGGTGAGCGGGATTCCGTCGACGACCGCGATGAGCTCGGCGGCCGCACGGCCGGGCGGGGGAGCCGCCGGAGGCGATGCCGCCGGTGCGGTACGGGAGGCGCCGGCGAGCACGAGCAGGGCCGCCGCCAGCGAACGTAGGATGAGCGCGTGTTTCACGGGATTCACGAGTCTATTCAGGAGGTCCGGGGCTGTCCATTCCAAATACAGGGCGTCGGGGCGTTTTTCTCCCAAGGGAAGGTTGCTGGCGGGTGAACCGATCCACTAGGATGTCGGCCCGTGCTCCCTTCGAGGGGCGCGACACCATCGTTGGGGGGATTCCATGCCGCCCGATCTCGATTCCGACGTCGACGAGCGCCTCTCCTCGGAAGATCTTCTGGCAGCGTGGCAGCTGCTCATTCCCGAAGACCGCCTCGAGAGCTTCCAGGCGCTGCCGCGGCCCGAGGCGGAGGATCTGTTCCTGAGCCTGAGCGCGCACGATCAGGCGGAGCTCCTTCGCGCCCTTCCGGAGGCCGACCGGCGATCCTGGATGCGTCTCCTGGCGCCGGACGACGCGGCCGACCTCGTGCAGGAGATTCCCCACGATAGGCGCGAAGAGCTCCTGTGTCTCCTGGACGACGCGACGCGCAAGGAAGTGAACGCACTGCTCGCCTACGCCGAGGACGACGCGGGCGGGCTCATGAATCCCCGCTTTGTCCGCGTCCGCCCCGACATGAGCGTGGACGAGGCGATCACGTACCTGCGCCGGCAGGCCGCGGAGCGCGCCGGAACGATGCACTACGCCTACGCGCTCGATCCGGAGCAGAAGCTGCGCGGCGTCATCTCCTTCCGCAATCTCCTCACCGCGAAGCCGGATCAGCGCGTTTCGGAGGTGATGCAGACCGGTCTCATCACGGTGCCCGAGAAGATGGACCAGGAGGATCTGAGCCGCCTCTTCGCGAAACACCGCCTCATGGCGTTTCCGGTCACCGACGAGCACGGGCACATGAAGGGAATCGTGACCCTGGACGACATCGTCGACGTGGTCCGCGAAGAGGCCACGGAGGACATCCAGAGGATCGGAGGCACGGCGCCGATCGACGCGCCGTACCTCCGGATCAGCCTCACCGAGATGATCAAGAAGCGCGCCGGCTGGCTCGCGGCACTCTTCATCGGCGAGACACTGACGGCGACCGCGATGGGCTACTTCGAGGCCGAGATCGCGCGCGCCGTGATCCTCGCGCTCTTCGTGCCGCTCGTGATCTCCAGCGGCGGCAACTCGGGCAGCCAGGCGACCACGCTCGTCATCCGAGCCATGGCGCTGGGGGAGGTCCGGCTGCGGGACTGGTGGCGTGTGATCCGGCGGGAATTCATATCGGGGCTGGGGCTAGGGGCCATTCTCGCCGCGATCGGCCTGGCGCGAATTCTTCTCTGGCAGGCCCTGTTCCACACCTACGGCCAGCATTACATGCTTGTGGCGATCACCGTGGCGGCGAGCCTCGTCGGGGTGGTGCTCTGGGGAACGGTCGTGGGATCGATGCTCCCGTTCATCCTGCGCCGGCTCGGGTTCGACCCCGCGAGCGCGTCGGCCCCCTTCGTGGCGACGCTCGTCGACGTCACAGGGCTCATCATCTACTTCACAACGGCGAAGATCGTTCTATCGGGGACGCTGCTGTGATCGGGAGGGCTTGTTCCTCGGCGTGGTAGGAGCTTCGCACGAGTGGCCCGGAAGCGACCTGCCGGAACCCAAGCGTGAGCCCGTATTCACGGTAGTGGGCGAACTCCTCGGGCGGCGCGTAGCGCTCGAGCGGCAGGTGCGACCCTGACGGAGGAAGGTACTGTCCCAGGGTCACCATCGAGCAGCCGTGCTCCCTGAGATCGCGCAGCAGCTCCTCCACCTCCTCCACGGTTTCCCCCACGCCGAGCATGATCCCCGACTTGGCCGGGATGCCGGGCGTGATCTCAGTGACCTGACGCAGGAGCTGGAGCGAACGCGGGTAGCGGCCGGCCGGCCGGACGCGTGGATGAGCCTCTTCACGGTCTCCATGTTGTGGTTCAGGACGTCGGGCCGCGCTTCGAGCACGCTCGCGAGCGCATCCCGGTTGCCCATGAAGTCCGGAATGAGCACCTCCACGCGCGCGCTCGGGATCTCAGAACGGATCGCGCGGATCACGGCCGCGAACTGGAACGCGCCGCCGTCGGGAAGCTCGTCGCGGTTCACGGAGGTCACGACCACGTAGCGGAGCCCGAGCTGCCTCGAGGCCTGAGCCACGCGCATCGGCTCCTCCGGATCCACCGGGAGCGGCTTCCCGCTCCGGATGTCGCAGAAGGGGCAGCTGCGCGTGCAGACGTTGCCGAGGATGAGGAACGTGGCGGTATGGCGCGAGAAACAGTCGCCGATGTTCGGGCAGTTCGCGCTCTCGCACACCGTGTGGAGATCGAGGGTGCGTAAGATGGCCTTCGTCTCGAGGTACGCCTTCCCCGCCGGGATCCTGGCCTTGAGCCAGTCCGGGCGGCGCAGGGGCGCGGGGTCGCCGCTCAGCCTCTGGTAGGAGCGGAGAGGGCTTCCGCTTCTCCCCCGCCTCGACTCTCCGGTCGGAGGGAAGCGTGAGCGAGATTGGCTGGGCGCGATCGGCCGGGACGGCCCGCTCAGAAATGGATCGCTCGTCCATCGGTCGCGAACATCGCCTCCATGGTCGCCTCAGCGAGGGTCGGATGCGCGTGCACCACCTCCGCCAGCTCGAGCGCGGTCGCCTCGAAGTGGCGCGCGACCACCGATTCCGCGATCTGCTCGGTGGCCAGCACGCCGATGATGTGGACTCCCAGGATCTCCCCGCTCGTCGCGTCCGAGACGGCCTTCACGAAGCCGTCCCCCTGGCCAAGGATTCCGGCCTTGGAATTCGCGATGAACGGAAACTTTCCGACCCGGACGGGGCGCCCCGAGGCGCGCGCCTGTGCCTCGGTCATCCCGACGCTCGCGATCTGCGGATGGCAGTACGTGCAATTCGGGATCGCCTGGTAGTTGACCGGGTGCGGGTTCTTTCCGGCGATCTTCTCGATCGCGACCAAGCCTTCGTGAGAGGCCACGTGCGCGAGCGCGGGGCCGGGAACGATATCGCCGATCGCGTAGATGCCGGCCACGTTCGTCTCCATCATCCCGTTGACGCGCACGAATCCTCGCTCCATCGCGATCCCCAGGGACTCGAGGCCGATGCCGTCCGTGCAGGGCTTCCGTCCCGCGGCCATGAGCACGCGCTCCGTGTGGTAGCGCTCGACCTTGCCCTGGACCTCGATTTCGCTCCAGGCCTGGTCCCCCTCCACGCGCACGTTCCGGATCGAGGCGCCCGCCAGGATCTCCATTCCTTGCCGGGTGAACGCGCGATGGAGCGCGTCGGAGATCTCGACGTCCTCGACCGGCACGAGGCGCGGCTCCTTCTCGACCAGGATCACTTTCGAGCCGAAGGCGTGGTAGATCGACGCGAACTCGACGCCCACCGCCCCGGCGCCGATCACGAGGAGCGATTCCGGCACGCGGTCCAGGCTCAGGATGTTGTCGCTCGAGAGCACGATCTTGCCGTCCACCGGCACCATCGGAAGCGAGCCGACCCGCGACCCGGTCGCGAGCACGACCGCCTTCGCCCGGACCTCGCTCTTCATGCCCGCGGCGTCGGTCACCTCGATCAGGTCCTTGGCCTTGAGCCGGCCCTCGCCCTTGATCGTGACCACCTTGTTCTTCTTTAGAAGGGACTCCGTGCCCATGAGGTTCTTCTTGACGACGCGGTCTTTCCGGTCCATCGCGGCCTTGAGATCGAGCGATGCCTCGGAGAGGCGCACGCCGAACTCGCCCGCCCGCCTCGCGAGGAGCAGGACCTCCGCGGTCTCGAGCAGCGCCTTCGTGGGAATGCAACCACGGTGAAGGCAGGTCCCGCCGACGCAATCCCTTTCGACGAGCGCCGTCCTCAGGCCGAGCTGGCCCGCGCGGATCGCGGCCACGTAGCCGCCCGGTCCGCCGCCCACGATCGCGACGTCGTAGCGTTCGCCGTTCATGAGCCCTCCCGGGCTAATTCTTCTTCCCCGCCTCGAGGCGCGCTCGAATGAGCGGCTCGAACAGGTCGATGGGGACCGGGAAGATCGTGGTCGAGTTGTTCTCGGTGGCGATCTCGGCGAGCGTCTGGAGATAGCGAAGCTGCATCGCGAGCGGCTGCGTGGCGATGACCCCGGCCGCCTCCGAGAGCTTCACCGACGCCTGGAGCTCCCCTTCGGCGTTGATGATCTTGGCGCGGCGCTCGCGCTCCGCTTCAGCCTGGCGCGCGATGGCCCGCTGCATTTCCTGTGGCAGGTCCACGTTCTTCACTTCGACGGTGCTCACCTTGATGCCCCAGGGCCCCGTGTGGCGGTCGATCACCAACTGGAGCTCCTGGTTGATCTTCTCCCGCTTCGAGAGCAGCTCATCCAGGTCGGATTCGCCGAGCGTGCTCCGGAGGGTGGTCTGCGCGATCTGCGACGTGGCGTAGAGGTAGTTTTCCACCTCGAGCACGGCCCGGTTCGCGTCGAGCACGCGGAAGTAGATCACCGCGTTCACTTTCACCGTGACGTTGTCCTTCGTGATCACGTCTTGAGGCGGCACGTCCATCGCCACGGTGCGGAGCTGGACGCGCACCATCTTGTCCACGAAGGGGATCAGCAGGATGAGCCCCGGACCCTTGGCCCCGATCGCGCGCCCCAGACGGAACACGACCCCGCGCTCGTATTCGCGGAGGATCTTGATCGCGCTTGAAAGCACCAGGACCACAAGGAATAACAGGACCGCCGCGGAAACCGAAATCATCGCCTTCCCCCTCCCTAAACTCTTCGGACGCGCAGCAGCATGCCGTCGACGCGATCGACGACCACAGGCGCGCCTTGATCGATTCGCTCGTCCGCTTCCGCCGCCCAGTATTCCCCATGAACGAAGACCTTGCCCTCGCGCGTGCCCAGCTCCGTGATCGCGACCCCGCGCTCGCCGACGAGCCCTTCGCTGCCCGTGAGCGGTTTCCTCCGGAGCGCGCGCCACCCCGCGCCGACGACGAAGGCGAAGAACAGCACTGTCGCGATGGCGACGGTCAGGACCACCGAGAGCGAGACGCGCATCGCTCCTCCTCCCCCGGACATCAAGATGAGCGACCCGAGAATCAAGGACACGATACCTCCCACAGCGAGCATCCCATGGCTCTGCACCTTCACCTCAGCGAGGAAGAGGAGCATCGCGAAGAGGATCAGGAAGAGTCCCGTCAGGTTGACGGGGAGCGCCTGGAAGGCGAGAAAGGCAAGAAGGATGCAGATGCCTCCGACGATTCCCGGGAGGATCGCGCCCGGGTTGCTCAGCTCGAAGAGGAGCCCGTAGAAACCGAGGATGAAGAGGATGTAGGCGATGTTCGGATCGACGATCCGCCCGAGGAGCTTCTGCCGCCAGCTCGCGGCCACGGCGTGGCGCTCCACGTCCTTCGTGTGGAGCGTGCGGGTGACGCCCGCCACGACCACCCTCCGTCCATCCATCTTGCGCAGCAGCTCGTCCAGGTCCCGGGCCACGTAGTCGACGACGTGGAGCTTCAGCGCCTCGTCCTCGGGCAGCGAGCCGCCGTGGCGCACGGCCTTCTCCGCCCAGTCCGCGTTCCGGTTGCGCTGCGCGGCGAGAGAGCGGATGTAGCTCACGGCGTCGTTCTGGACCTTGTGGGCCATCGTCGTGTCCATGGCACCGCCGCCGAGGTTCACGGGCGTCGCAGCGCCGATCGAGGTGCCCGGCGACATCGCCGAAACATGGGCGGCGTAGGCGATGAAGGTCCCCGCCGAGGCGGCGCGGCTCCCCGCCGGCGCGACGTAGACGATCACCGGCACTTCCGAGATGAGGATGCGCTTGATGATCTCGCGCATCGACGTGTCGAGGCCGCCTGGCGTGTCGAGCTGGATGACGAGCGCTTCGCGCTTGTCCCGCTCGGCGCGCGCGATCGCCTGCGTGATCACCTGCGCCGAGATCGGCTGGATGGCGCCGTCGATCGTGATGACGTCGACGGTCGGCTTGTCGCTCGCGGGGGCGGTCGAGGTCGAGTCGGATTTCGCGATCGCGCTCGGCGCGAGAAGGAGAACGAGCGCGCACGCGATGAAAGCGGGGCGCATGTCAGGTCCTTCCCTTGGAAGGTTGGACCGGCTCCGGCTTCCGGATCCGATTCCGGTCATCGACGTAGACGATCGTCGGAACGTGGCGCAGCAGCTCCTCGCGCTCCATGGCGGCGTACGTCAGGATGATCACCGTGTCGCCGACGTGCGCGAGCCGCGCGGCGGGACCGTTCAGGCATACGACGCCTGAGCCCCGCGGTCCGCGGATCGCGTAGGTGTCGAAGCGCTCGCCGTTGTTCACGTTGAGGATCTGCACCTGCTCATGCGGAAGAATCTCCGCCGCGTCCATCAGGTCCGCGTCGATCGTGACCGACCCTTCGTAGTTGAGGTCCGCCTCGGTGACCGTGGCGCGGTGAATTTTCGACTTGAAGGCGGCTAGGCGCACGCGAGCACGGCCTCCCGCGCCGCGGCGTAGTGGCGCTCGGGCGCCGCGGACGGCACCGCGCAGCCCGGGCCCAGGACGAACCGGGTGCCGCCCGAGGCTTCGATGGCGGCGCGCGCCTCCGCCTGCACGGCTTCGGCCGGACCCTGGACCATCGTTCCTTCGTGGTCGATTCCCGTGAGGAGCGTCTTCGAGGTGAGCGGCCTCAGGTCGGCGATCGACGGATTGGTGGGCTCGTGGGCCGCCCACGACACGATCGAGACCGGATAGTCGAGGTGCTCGCGCACGAAGGCCTGCGGGCCGCAGACGTGAATCGTGTTGAGGGGTGCCCGCTTCGCCTCCTCGAGCACGCGGAGATCGTACGGCCGGCCGAATTCCTCGAGCAGCGCCTTGTCGATCCGCGTCGTGTTGCCGTAGTCCGTCGTCGCGAAGAGGATGCCGGAGGCGCCGCGCTGCATCGTCTCGCGCACGAACGCCGTGAATGTCTGGGTGATCGCGCGCAGCGCGCCGTGGACGCGCTCGCCGTGGCGGCGCAGGTGCTCGACGAACCGGGCGTCGTCATTCACGAGATCCGCCGCGATCGAGATGGGATTGAACACGGTCATCAGCCAGTCGGTCTCGCCCTGGATCACGGACGCGATTCTTTCCTCCGCATCGAGCATCTCGCCGAGCGTTCCCTTCGTGGGATCCAGGGGACGGATCCGGTCCCAATCCGCCGGCTCGCGCACCGGGGATGAAGTTACCTTGGGCTTGTCGAGCGGACCCTTGCCGGGCCGCTCCGTCTTCACGCCCCAATCCTCCACGTGGTAGGAGGCGCGCGGGTTCACCTTCATGAAGTCCCAGTCGTAGGTCTTCTGGAACTCGAGCATCGACTCGGCCAAATCCCTCGCCGAGCCCTCCCGGTCGTAGAAATGGCGCCAGAAGGACATCGGCGGCCGGTCGGTCCGCTCCCCCGCCAACGTCTTCCTGATCCGCTCGCGTCGCGTCATGGTTTTCGAACATCTCCGGGCCGAGCTTAAAGCCTTGCAAGTTGTTACAGCCTGGGGGCAAGATTGCGATGGTACACGGAACCCCTACCCCCCACAAGCCACTACCGATCGATTTGGATGCGATCAACGCCCCTCGCGCTTCTCACGGGGTTGCGTCGGGCGGTTGCCCCCTACGCCAGCGCGTCCGGCGGGGCGAAGGGTTGCGGGATCCGCACGGGGTGGCCCAGCACGCGGCCGTAGAACTCCTCGTACATCGGGATGATCTTCTCGACGTCGTAGTTTTCGATGGCGACCCGGCGCGCGGCCTCCGCCATCGCCGCGTGCTTCTTGGCGTCCGAGAGAAGCTCGATCGATCGGCGCGCCATCCCTTCCACATCGCCGACCGGCAGCAGGTATCCGGTCTCCCCGTTCCGCACGAGCTCCGGCAATCCTTCCGCGGCCGCGCCGATGACCGGGACTTCCGCCGACATCGCCTCGAGCCCCGCCAGCCCGAAGCTCTCGTTCTGGCTGGGGAGGAGGAAGAGGTCGGCGATCGAGAAGACGTCCTCGACGGCATCGAGCTGTCCCAACCAGCGGATCCATTTCGTCACGCCCAGCTCGTCCGCGAGCTCTCGCGACGGCAGACGGTCCGGACCGTCGCCGACCAAAAGCAGCCGGCTCGGGACCTCGCGCCGAACCGCGGCGAAGATGCGCACCACGTCCAGGACGCGTTTGCCCGGACGGAAATTCGAGATGTGGAGGAGCACGCGCTCGCCCTTTTTCGCGAACCGCTCCTTGGGACACGAACCGTCGCTTCTCGGGGCGAATTTGACCGTGTCCACGAAGTTCGGGATCACCTCGATGGGGCGCTCCAGCTCGAACACCTCGAGCGTCTTCTGGCGCAGGTAGCTCGAGACCGCGGTCACGCCGTCGCTCTGCGCGATGCCGAACCGCGTGAGCGGCCGGAAGGAGGGATCGCCCCCCACGAGCGTGATGTCGGTTCCGTGCAGGGTGGTCACGATCTTGAACTGATTCGACCTCGCGACCTGCCGCGCCAGGTACGCGCACACGGCGTGCGGGATGGCGTAGTGGGCGTGGAGCACGTCCAGGCCGGACTCGTCGGCGACCTCGGCGAGCTTCGCCGCGAGCGCGAGCGTGTACGGCGGATACTGGAAGAGCGGGTAGGCGATCATCTGCACTTCATGGAAGACGATGTTCTCCTGGAATTGCTTGAGGCGAAACGGCAGGGCGTAGGAGATGAAGTGGACCTCGTGCCCCCGTTTCGCCAGCTCCATCCCCAGCTCGGTGGCAACGACGCCCGAGCCTCCGTGCGTCGGGTAGCATGTGATTCCGATCTTCACGCGATTACCCTCCTGGCCGGATCAGGACGTGGCTGCCCGGCTCCTGTACGTCGCGGTGGAATGCTTCGAAGAGCGCCGGGCCGTGCTCGGCGGCAAAACCCAGCACCGACAGCGTGCGTTCCTGTAACGCGCCGCGCGGGAAGAGACTCTCCCGCGCGCGCCGGATCTTCAACGCCGTCTCTTCGTGTCTGCGCTTCCAGACCTGCATCAGCTTCTTCTCGAGGACCTGGCCCTCGTGGACCATCTTCCCGGTCGCGGAGTCGACGGCAGCCTTGAGGGAAGGATCGAACGCGTTCACGGCGGTCTCGATCCGCTTCATCCCCTCGACCCAGCCGGCGCGCTCCTTCTCGAAGAGCGCCGGGAAATCGACCGGCAGGAAGCCCGTCAGCGTGTCGCGGATCAAGGCTTCGACGTCCCCCGCCAGCGCCTCCCAGGGGATCCCGAAGCGCTCGAGGATCTTCTGGACCTTGGGCTCCAAGAGCGTAGCACCCGCGCGCGGCACCACGGCGGGCGGAGACGTCCCGAAGAGAGCATACAGCGCGTTCACCTGGGCCCAGTACGCGACTTCTGAAGGCCCTCCCACGTAGGCCGCGGTCGGGAAGAGATGATCCTGCATCAGCGGGCGCAGGAGCACCCCGGGGCTCGCGTCCTCCGGCCGCTCGCGCAGCATCTCGAGCAGCTCCTTCGCGCGGATCTCGCGCCCGGTTTCCGCGAGGCGGAAGGTCCCCTTCTCCGAGATCCGGAGCGCCTCGCGGCTCTCGCCGTGCCAGAAGAGGTTCAGCTCGCGCCCCGTGCGCGCGATCTGCGCGTGGTAGCCCGCTGCCTGAAGCTCCTCCCCCGTGGCCCGGGCTGCCTCGGCCGAGCGCCCGTTCAGCTCGACCTCGCGCTCGAACACCGGGAGCGCGAGCCTCTTCGCCTCGCGGTCGCCGGGATCGAAGACGATGGCACCCCACGGCGCCACCCATCCACCCGCCAGCCGCGCGAATGCTTCGGTCCAGCCGCGCCCCGGAGCGTAGGCCTCCCGGAGGCGGCTCACGATGTCCTCGCGGAACGCGGTCCCGGCGAGTGCCAGGTCCACGTCGCGTATGAGGTCCAGGATCGGATCGGCGAGCGGAACACGAGCGGTCGCCACGGCGCGCGGCGCCGCCTCGAGCGGGTACGCGACCTCCTTCGCCTCCACCGAGCCGTCTCCGACGAAGGCGCGCCGCACCTCCTCGAAGTCGTGGTCATCCGAGGCGATCCAGAAGATCGGAACGACCGGGCGGCCCGTCGCGCGCTCCAGCTCGCGGGCGAACGCGACGGCGGTGGCCGCCTTGTAGATCGTGTAGAGCGGCCCGCCGAAGAGTCCGGGCTGCTGCCCGGAGACCACGGCGAGCGTCTCGGGCCTCTCGAACTTGGCGATGCTCTCGCGGGAGGGCTCGAGAAGACCCCAGCCTTCCGCCTGGCGCCTCATGATGGAGACCATCGCCGCGCGCCGCGA
Source organism: Candidatus Eiseniibacteriota bacterium (assembly GCA_963724515.1). Lineage (GTDB taxonomy): Bacteria > Eisenbacteria > RBG-16-71-46 > SZUA-252 > SZUA-252 > WS-7. The sequence goes on from CAVRUU010000003.1 coordinate 195,563, forward strand.
CGCGGGGTAGTCGCGGGCCTCACCCGCGCGCGCGCACGCCGCGGGATCCCGAAAATCGACCGGGTAAAAGCGACGCACCCGGTCGGGTGCGTTCAGGAAATCCCGGTAGAGCGCGGACGGATGGAGGAGCCTTTCCAGTTCAGATGACGTTGGTTTCCTCCACCACGGCCCCGGCGGCGAACCGGTTCAGGCTGAGTGCGTCCAGGTTCACGCTGCGCGCCGCTCCGTCCAGAATCATCTCGGAGAGCGAAGCGCCGATCGCGGGACTGTGCATGAAGCCGTGCCCGCTGAATCCGACCGCGAGATAGAGGCCCTTCACCTCGTCGACCCCTCCGACGATCGCGTGGTGATCGGGGGTCGTGTCGTAGAGCCCCGCCCATCCGTTCAGGATGTTCGCTTTTTCCAGAAGGGGAACGCGCGCGAGGGCCGCTTCGACCAGCTTCTCGAGATACCCGTCGTCCACGTTCATGTCGAACGTCGGGGGATCGCTCTTGTCCACCATCCCGAGCATGATCCCTCCCGTCTCCTTCCGGAAGTAGAGTCCCGTGCCGGAGTCGATGATGAAGGGGATCCCCTCGGGGATCTCGGGAAACGTCTCGGTCATGAAGAGATGCCTCCGGTACGGAACGACGGGCACCAGCACCCCCAGCGGCTTCACGAGCGCCGGAACGGCGGGGCCCGCCGCGGCCACGACGACGTCGGAGGAGAATTCCCCGATCGAGGTCTTGAGCCCGCGGACCTTGCCGAGCTCGGCCAGGATCTCGGTCACCTCCGTCTGCTCGTGGAAGACCGCGCCGCGCTGCCTGGCGGCGTTCGCGAACGCGATCGTGACCTCGTAGGGGCCGGCGAATCCGTCCTTCTTCGAATAGGTCGCGCCGGTCACGTCGTCCGTTCGGAGAAAGGGCCAGCCCGCCGCGACCTCCTCGGGCGTCAGGAGCGAGACGTCGACTCCGAACCGCTTCTGAAACAGGACGCGCTCCCTGAAGTGCCGGAGCTGCTCGGGCGTCACGGCGAGAAACAGATAACCGACCTGATGGAACTCGGCGTCTTGGCCCAGGATCTCCTTGAAGCGCTCGTAGAACGCGATCGAGTAGAGCGAGAGTTTGATGTTGGTTTCGGTGGTGAACTGCGCGCGGATCCCCCCCGCCGACCGGCCGGTGTTTCCGCTTCCGAGGAGGCCGCTGTCGAAGACGAGGGGCTTCTTCCCGCGGAGGGTCAGGTGATAGGCGATGCTCGCCCCGATCACCCCTCCACCGATGATGAGCGCGTCCGCGCGCAGGGTCTCGGCCTACGCCCCCTCGAGCGCCGGCTCCCCGACGAAGGGATTGGTCCGGAGCTCGAGGCCGATCGTGGTCTCGGGGCCGTGCCCGGGGAGGACCCTGGTGTCGGCCGGAAAGCAGAAGAGCCGCTCGCGGATGGAGCGCACGAGCGTTTTCCAGTCCCCGCCCGGCAGGTCGGTCCGGCCGACGGATCCTCTGAAGAGGACGTCGCCGCCGATCATGCCCTCGGGTGTGACAAAGGTCACGCTTCCGGGCGAATGTCCGGGCGTGTGCACGGCGCGCATCTCGATTCCCGGGATTCCTACCTCCTCGCCGTCCTGGATCGCATGGGCGAGAGGTGCCGACCCCGGCCACGGCACTCCGAGTGCCGCAGCCTGATCCGAGCCTCGCTCGTAGAGCGGGCGGTCCGCGTCGTGGAGCCAGACCGGCGCGCCGGTCGCGTCGTGGAACCGCTTCACCATCAGGATGTGATCGATGTGGGCGTGCGTGAGGAGGATGCGCTTCACGTCGAGTCCGCGGTGGGAGATCTCCGCGAGGACGGCTTCGCTGTCGATCGAGGGATCGACGACGATTGCATCCACGGAGCCCGCAGCGGTGAGGAGATAGAGGTTGTTGTCGAGCGGGCCGACCGAGAACCGCTCTACCCGCACGGTCAGGCCTTACACGCGGTGATCGCCGTGATGCCGAACATCGGGAGTCCGACCATGTCCACGTCCTTGAATCCCGCCTGCTCGAGAAGCGAGCAGAGCTCCGAGCGCGTCAGCGCTCCGGCGAAGCGGGGTCCGTAGCTGGCCAGCACGTTGAGCCGGTACAGGGCCGCCTCGCGCGGCTCGGCCTTGGAATCCTCCAGGAGGAACTCGGTCACGAGGAGCATCCCGCCACGCCGCAGCGAACGCATGACGGCCTCCAGCATCTTGGGCAGATCCGAACGGCTCCGCTGGGAGAGATGATGCGAGAGCAGCACGAGGTCGTACTCGCCTTCCGGCTTCGCCTCGTCCGGCTCCCCTTCCTCGAAGTGGACGCGGTCCTCGAGCTTGGTCGAACGGATGAACTCCTCCGCGAGCTCGCGGAAGATCGGGCGGTCGAGGAGCGTGGCCTGGAGCTGGGGATAGCGCCTGGTGAGGCACAGCGCTCCCGCGCCCGTGTGGCTCCCGACGTCGAGCATGCGGGAGTACGTGCTGAATTCGATGTCCAGGATCTCGGCGAGCCGCGTCATCAGGGCGTAGCCGCCGTTGTGGAATCCGCGCGCGAGCGCGATCTCCACACGGTCCATCCCCCCGGCGGGCTCCGGAGGCGCGCCATTCCGCACGGTCTCGGCGAGCCCCTGCCAGATGCCGAAGAGGGGATCCCTCATGAAGCGGACGAGGTCCACGTAGGAACCCGGAGAGCCTTCGACCAGGTATGCGTTCGAGGTTTCGTCGTTCCTGTAGCGGTCGCCGTTGCGGTGAAGGAAGCCCAGCGCGCAATTGGCGTCGAGAAGGGCCTCGATGCCGGTGGGATCGGCTCCCGCCTCCTTCGCCACTTCGGCCGCGGTCTTCGGGCCGCCGAACAGAATCGTGAACACCTTGAGCTCGACAGCCGCCAGAAGGGCCTGGCTGGCCCAGAACCCCGTGGCCACCTGCAAGATAGGCACGGGACTCCGCCGTCCGGAGACGGACGGTAACGGCCCCGCTGCGCGACCCATCTGACTCATGGCTCCTGCCTCATAGGGAACATATTAGGCGACGGGACCGGCTCATTCAAGGGCGGCCCGATCGCTTTGATGCCGCGAATCACAGAAGGTCGCGCTCCGATTCTCCGGTGGGGATCTTGACGCGCTCCAGCTCCTGGTCGATCTCCGAAACCGCCCGGTGCAGCAGGGCCCCCTTCTCACGGTACGGCACGAAGGCGGACTTGAATCCGTTCAGGAGCACCTGGCGCACGTCCGTCGGGCTGAGATCGAACGTGTCCACCGCGCGGTCCAGCTCGTCGGTCATCGTCGTCGACGAGACGAGGCGGTTGTCGGTGTTCAGGGTGACCCGGACACCCAGCTTGAGATACTCACGGAAGGGATGCTCCTCGAAGGAAGGCGTGGCCTGCGTCTGCACGTTGGAGGTCAGGCACATCTCGAGCGGAATCCGGTGATCGTTCACGTAGTCGAGCGTGAGCGGGTCCTCGCGAAGCCGCGTCCCGTGGCCGATCCGGTGGGCGCCGCAGTCGTGGAGCGCCTGCGCGATGCTCTGCGGGCCGTACGCCTCGCCGGCGTGGATCGGTCACGTTGATGTTGTTGCGCGCACGAGCTGGAAGGCCTCACGGTGATCCTTCGCGGGATAGTCCTTCTCGGCGCCCGCGAGATCGAAGCCGACGACGCCGCGCCCCTTGTACGCGACGGCGAGCTCCGCCATCTCGAGCGAGACCTCGGGGCTCAGATGCCGGATGCCGCAGATGATGGTGCCGGTCTGGATCCCGAAGCGCCTCCCCGCGCCGAGAAGCCGCTCGAGCACGGCGTCGACCGTGTCGTGAAGGCTCAAGCCCCGCTGCGAGGTGGAGCGCGGGACAGTAGCGGATCTCCATGTAGCGCACGTTCTCGAGATGGGCGTCTTCCGCGAGCTCCAGCGCGACGCGCTCGAGCGCCTCGTTCTCCTGCAAGATGGACAGGGTGAGGTCGAACGCCTTGAGGTAGGTGGGGAGGCTCACGCCCGCGGTCAGGCGCTCGAGGAACTTCCGGAGCTCCGCTTCGTTCCGGACCTCGAGCTTCACGCCCTGGCTCTTGGCCAGATCGAGAATCGTCGCGAGGCGTATGGACCCGTCGAGGTGGACGTGAAGATCGGTCTTGGGGAGGGCTTCCAGGATCGAGCGGCGGCGCCGGGCGTCACCCCACGGTGACGTCCGCCGTCGCGGATGCGATCGGCGCACCAAGCTCTCCGAGGGTCTTGTACGAAAGCCCGGAATAAGCGGGGACCGCCTGGGCGAGACGCGCGAAGATGCGCTCCGGGTCGGGATCGCTCGCGGAGAGCACGCCCAGCTCGAGTCCGAGCTGCTGCAAGATTCGCCAATCCTCGCGGGTATCGCCGCGGAGGGTGAGCACCTTGCGGATCCTCTGGACGTGACCTTTCGAGTTGGTGAAGGTGCCGTCCTTCTCGGCGAAGGTGACCCCGGGCAGCACCCAGTGCGCGCGCTCCGACACGGGCGACGGCGTGATGTCGATGACGAGCAGGAGCTCCGCGTTCTCGAGGGCGCGCTCCACGATCGGGAGGTCCCCGAACAGATCGAGCGGGCCGCCGCGCAGGAAGACGAGCGCCTTGATGGTGCCCTCGGCCGCGGCGCGCACCATGTCGCGGACGCCGAGACCGTTGGCGATCGGGGCCACACCGCAGAGTCTGGCCCCTCGGGCGTTGGGATCCTTGTCCCCTTCGATCGTGAACTGCTTGTAGACGACCTCCTGCTGCGGCCGGCGCGGGAAATCGACGTGCGAGATTCCCAGACCGTCGCGGAAGACGGCCCGGGTGAGCCAGCACTCCTCGTTGGTCAGCGTCCCGGATCCGATGACTCCTACCGCGCGCGCGCCGTGCCGGACAATGATCTCGCGCAGCGCCGCGGCGATCTGGGGAATGGCCTCGTTCCAGGAGACGGCGCGAGGTCCCTTGTCCCCCTTCCGCGACGGAGCGAGGAGCCGCTTCGACTCATGCACGAAATGGAACCCGGCGCGTCCACGGTCGCAGATCCACCACTGGTTCACTTCCATGTTCTCGCGGGCGGTATGCCGGAGGATCTCGTTCCGCCGCGCGTGATAGCCCACGACGATGTTGCATCCCTTGGAGCAGTGCGGGCAGACGGAGGGCACGTTGGTGAGCTCCCAGGGACGCGCCTTGAACCGGAAATCCTTGCTGGTGAGGGCGCCCACGGGGCAGATGTCCGCGATGTTCCCCGCGAGCTCGTTCTCGATCATCCGTCCGTCCACGGTGCCGATGTACGTCTGCTCTCCCCGACTCAGGACCGCGATCTCGTCGAGGCCCGCCACTTCCTTGCAGAGGTTGACGCAGCGCATGCAGAGGATGCAGCGGTTCTTGTTCAGGACGAGTTTCCCACCCACGTCCTCCTCGGGCCAGGTGGTCTTCTCGAAACGGAAGCGGCTCCGTGAGGGCCCCAGGAGCATCGTGTAGTCTTGCAGGGTGCACTCGCCCCCCTTGTCGCATATGGGGCAGTCGAGGGGGTGGTGGATGAGCAGGAACTCCATCACGGCTTTGCGCGCGTCCGCGACCTTCTTGGAGCGCGTGATGACGTGCATCCCCTCCTCGGCCTGCGTGGCGCAGCCGGCCACGAGCTTGGGCCGCCCCTCCAGCTCGCAGAGGCAGATGCGGCACACGCCCACCACCGGGAGTCCCGGGTGGTAGCAGAAATGCGGGACGAAGATGCCCGCGAGCTTCGCGGCCTCGATCAGGTTGGTTCCCTTCTCGACCGAGATCTCCCGCCCGTCGATTTTCACCTTCACCAGCGGCATGCGGTCCTTTTCTCCTAGTGAAGCGAGCCGCCCGCCAGCGGGCAGCGTTTCTCGCGGATGTGCTGGAGGAACTCGTCTCGGAACTTCTTGGCAAATCCGCGCGCCGGCCACGCCGCGGCGTCTCCCAGGGCGCAGATCGTGTTCCCCTCGATCTGATCGGTCACCGAGAGAATCGTCTCCAGGTCGCGCTCCTCTCCCTGCCCCTCCTCGATCTTCCAGAGCAGGCGCTGCAGCCACCCGCAGCCCTCGCGGCACGGCGTGCACTGGCCGCACGACTCGTGCGCGAAGAACCGGGCCGTGATCCAGGCGGCCCGGACCATGCAGGTCGTGTCGTCCATGACGATCGGCGTGCCGGTGCCGAAGAGCGAGCCGGCGCGGGTCAGCGTGTCGAAGTCCATCGCGATGTCGATCTCGTCCCCGCGGAGCACGGGGCAGGAGGCGCCTCCGGGGATCACGCCCTTGACCGGGCGGTCGCCGGGGACTCCCTCCCCGTATTCGTAGATCAGCTCACGGAGCGAGACTCCCATCGGCAGCTCGAACACGCCGGGCTTGTTCACGTGCCCGCTCAGTCCGTAGAGCTTGGGGCCGGTGTTCCGCTCGGGACCGATCCCCGCGAACCACTCCCAGCCGCGCTTCACGATGTGAGGCACACAGGCCAAGGTCTCCACGTTGTTCACGACCGTGGGACATCCGAAGAGCCCCACCACGGCCGGGAACGGCGGCTTCAGGCGCGGCCACCCGCGCTTTCCCTCGAGCGACTCGATGAGCCCCGTTTCCTCGCCGCAGATGTAGGCGCCCGCGCCGACGTACATGATGACTTCGCACGACCAGCCCGAGCCCAGGATGTTCTTGCCGACGAACCCCGCCCGGCGGGCCTCCTCGATCGCCCGCTCGAGCACGCGCGCCTCATGGGCGAACTCGCCGCGAATGTAGATGTAGGCGCGGCTCGCGCCGATGGCGTAGGAGCCGATCAGGGTTCCCTCGATGAGCTGGTGCGGGTCCTTCTGGCAGATGAGCCGATCCTTGAAGGCGCCGGGCTCGCTCTCGTCCGCGTTCACGGCCATGTACTTCGGCTTGTCGGTCGATTTCGGGACGAAGCCCCACTTGGTGCCGGTCGGGAAGCCCGCGCCCCCGCGGCCGCGGAGCCCGGAGCGCTTCACCACGTCGATGATCTCGTCCGGGGTCTTCTTGAGCGCCATGGCGAGCGCTTCGTATCCGCCGTGCTTCCGGTACACGTCGATGGTGTGCGAATCCGGAAGATGCATGGTCTTCGTGATCACGGGCTCGAAGGTCGCGGTCAACATGTCAGCGGTCCACCTCGCCGAGGACGATGTCGATGCTCCCGATGCAGGCCACCACGTCGGCCACCATTCGCCCCACGCCCATGTCCTCGAGCGCCTGGAGGTTGATGAGCGAGGGCGGTCTCACCCGCGTCCGATGCGGAATCGGACCGCCGTCGCTCACGACGTAGAAGCCCAGCTCCCCCTTGGGGGACTCGACCGAGAAGTAGGCGTCGCCCGGGGGCGGACTGTACCCCTCGGACATGATCTTGAAGTGGTAGATGAGCTCTTCCATGTTGAGCTTCACGTCGGTCCGGTCGGCCGGGAAGAGATACGGGTTGTCCGCGCGCACCGGCCCGGGCTGGAGGCGGTCCAAACCCTGACGCACGATCGAGAGGGACTGTTTCATCTCCTCGATCCGGCACAGATAGCGGTCGTAGACGTCGCCGTTCTTCCCGATCGGGACTTCGAACTCGTAGGTCTCGTATCCGGAGTAGGGTTTGGCCTTGCGCACGTCGTACCGCACGCCGCTGCCCCGGAGCACCGGCCCCGTCAGCGCGAGATCGATCGCCTGATCGCGGGAGAGGATGCCGACCCCGATCGTGCGCTTCATCCAGATCCGGTTTCGCGTGAGGAGGTTCTGGTACTCGGCGAGCGCCTTCGGGAACTCGGCGAGGAATTTCCGCACGTGGGGGACGAACGCGTCAGGAACGTCCTGGAAGAAACCGCCCACCCGGAAGTAGCTCGGCGTGAGACGCGAGCCCGCGACCAAGTCGTTCACGTCGAGGAGCTTCTCGCGTTCGCGGAAGCAGTACAGAAACACGCTCATCGCGCCCAGGTCGATCGCGTGGGTTCCCAGCCAGACCAGGTGCGAGGAGATGCGGGTCAGCTCCAGCAGGATGACGCGAAGCACCTGCGCCCGCTCGGGAATCGTGAGATCCATGATCTTCTCGACCGCCCCGACGTACGCCATGTTGTTGCCGAGCGGCGAGAGGTAGTCCATGCGATCCGTCACGGTGATCGACTTGTGGTAGTTCTTCGATTCCATGGACTTCTCCATCCCGGTGTGGAGATAGCCGACCACCGGCTTGATGGAGACCACGGTCTCGCCGTCCAGCTCGATCACGAGCCGGAGCACCCCGTGGGTCGAGGGGTGCTGCGGCCCCATGTTGATCGTGATGGTCTTGAATTCGGGAGAAGTCGCGGTAGCCATTCGGATCAGGCGCTGGCGCTGCTCGTTTCGGTGGTCGCGGGAGGGTTGCTCTCCGGCGCGGGATCCGGCTGCTTCAGTTTCTGGCGGTCGATCTTTTCTTGTAGCTTCATGATTCCGTAGATGAGCGCCTCCGGACGCGGCGGGCATCCGGGCACGTACACGTCCACCGGCACCACCGTGTCCACGCCTTGCACGATCGCGTAGTTGTTGAAGATGCCTCCGCACGAGGCGCAGGCGCCCATGGAGATGACCCACTTGGGCTCGGGCATCTGGTCGTAGATCCGCTTCAACACCGGCGCCATCTTCTTGCTCACGCGCCCGGCGACGATCATGAGATCGGCTTGACGAGGCGAAGCGCGGAAGACCTCCGCGCCGAAGCGGGCGAGATCGTAGCGGGCCGCGCTCGTGGCCATCATCTCGATCGCGCAGCAGGCAAGCCCGAACGTCGCGGGCCAGAGCGAGGACCGTTGCGCCCAGTTGACCATCTTCTCGACGGTCGTCGTCAGGATGCCATCCGGAACCAGTTCTTCCAGACCCATGACAATCTCACCTTTCAGCCAGGCCGATCGATCGGCCAAGCTCTTGTGGCGTCTCAGGAAAGCCAACCGGTGACAATTTAGCAGCCGGCCCAGGCACCGTCAATCAGAACCCCAGCGAGTGGAGGATCGCCTCCGTCGCGTAGAAGAAGAGCACGCCGCCGAAGACCCAAAGGGCCATGCGGATTCCCTTGGTTTCGTTTACGGCCGGGATGAGATCCGAGGCCGCCACGTAGAGGGCGGCGCCGGCCGAGAACGGGAGCGCGAAGCGGACGAGACCCGACCAGAGGGAAATCGTGACCACCCCCGCCAGGGTCGCGAGCCCGAGCCATGCGGCGCTCAACCCCGCTTCGCGCGGGGACCTGCCGGCCGCGGTCATGATGGATGCGACGGTGAAGCCCTCCGGAACCTTGTGCAGAAAAATCGCGATCGCGACGAGGATGCCGAGGGCCGGCTTCACGAGGAATCCGGAGCCGATCGAGACACCGTCGAAGAAGGCGTGGAGCAGAAGGCCCAGCAACGCGGTCGTGCCCACGACTGGCTCGACCCAGTGCTCGTGGTGGGTCTCCTCCCCGAAATGAAAGTGCCCCACGAGCACGTGCTCCGCGGCGTGAACGAAGAGATAGCCCAGGAGGAGAAGCGTCCCGACCGCGATCCCGGGCTGCGGGTGCTCGGCCGCGAGCCGGTAGCTTTCGGGGGTCATGCGGAGGATGACCGCGGCGAGCATGAATCCGGCGCCGGCGGCGACGAAAAAGCTTTGGCGAACCCGGTCCCAGCCCCGTTGGCTTACCGCGAGCAAACCGCCCGCGACATTCGCGAGACCGGCTACCAGGCCGCAGCCAAGAGCGAGAAGCCAGCCCTCGAGCACTTGCGCCCCTCCGCGGCTCGGCGGCTAGCGCCCGCGCACGATGCCGGGGGTGTGGGTCTGTCCGACCGGCACCAGGAGCTGCTCCTTGGTGTAGAGGAACGAATCCCGGGAGTAATCCGAGAGCTCGAAGTTGTGTCCGAGGAAGATCGCGTCTTCCGGGCATGCCTCTTCGCAGTAGCCGCAGAAGATGCACCGGAGCATGTCGATGTCGTAGCGCTTCGCATAGCGTTCACCGGCCGAGTAGCGCTCGGTCTCGGTGTTCTCGGCGGCTTCCATGTAGATGGCGTCCGCCGGGCAAACCGCGGCGCAGAGTCCGCAGCAGACGCAGCGCTCCAGGCCGTTTTCGTAGCGGTGAAGCTCGTGAAGGCCGCGAAACCGCGGATACATCTCCATTCTAACTTCCGGATAGCGCAGCGTGACCGGCTTTTTGAAAAAATGCGACAGCGTGATCGAAAGGCCCTTCATCAGCTCGCTGACCATGCGTCGCTCCCGTTCGTAATCCAGCAGTGCTTCAAGGCATTGTAAGTTCGCTGGTTAGACTACGCCCGGAGTATATGGGCGGGACGGCGGGGGGTCAAGGGGTGGAGCCGTATTCCTCGGGGCGGATGTCGAGCTTCTTCATCTTGTAGAGCAGCGTCGTGCGCTTCATGCCGCCGAGGCTCCGCGCCGCTTCGGATTGGTTGCCGCCGTGGGTCCGCAACGCGGTCAGGATCAGATCGCGCTCGGAGCGGTTCTCGGCGCGCGCGGGATCGCTGGCGGCCTGCGCCCGCACGGAGCGGTGCCTGGGGCGGAGCGGAATCAGCTCCGGCCCCACCATGTCGCCGTCTTTCGCGAGGGAGACGGCCCTCTCGATCGTGCTCCGAAGCTCCTGGACGTTGCCCGGCCACGGGTGGCTCTTGAACTGGGCCCACGCGTCTCCCGTGAAGGCGACCCGCTTCTTGGCCTGCGCGCATGCGCGCTCGAGGAAGTAGTTCCCGATCAGCTCGATGTCGAGGACGCGGTCGCGGAGCGGTGGAACCTCGAGACGGATCCCGTTCAGGCGGTAGTAGAGGTCGTCGCGGAAGAGCCCGCGGCGCACGAGACCCGCCAGGTCGCGCGTGGAGGCAGCGACGACCCGGACGTCCACGTGGCGCACTCCCGCGGCGCCCACGCGGCGCAGCTCTCCCATCTCGATCACCCGGAGAAGCTTGGCCTGGGCCCCCACGAGGAGCTCGCTCACCTCGTCGAGGTAGATCACGCCACCGTTTGCCCCTTCGAAGAGCCCCGCCTTAGCCGCGGCCACGCTCGGTCCGCTCGCGCGGTCGTGGCCGAAGAGGTCGGCATCCAGATGTCCCTCCGGCAGCGTCGCGCATCGGCCCACGATGAACGGCCGGTCCCTCCGCTCGCCGAGCTCGTGCGCCGCGCGCGCGAGAAGCTCGCGCCCGCTCCCATGCTCGCCGAGGATCAGGATCGGGAGCCGGCTGGCCGCCGCGCGTTCGAGGATGCGCACGAGCTCGGTGATGCGCGGGTCCTGCGTGACGATTCCGAAGCGGAAGCACTCGGGGTCCGCGCCCTCCGGCATCGCGGAGGACCTCCCGCCCCGTTGGGTTGGTGTCGCGGCGGGCGCATCGAGCTCCACGCCCAGGACCTTCTCGGTCCGCTCGACCCAGCGCTCGAGTCCCATGGTCATGGCCAGGCTGCGCGCTTCCCACAGATGGTCCCGCGCGACGCCGCGCTCCTCCGGGTCCTTGCCCACGAGCAGGGTCTCGCCGCTCCACACCAGAATTCGCGTGAGCTCGTACAACGCCTCGAGCTTGCGAAGGACCTGGATGCCTTCGCGCGCCGTGCGCAGCGCCCGCTCGCGGTGGCCCAGGATCAGGTGCGCCATGGCCATCACGCGGCACGTGGCCGCTTCCTCGAAGCGGTCGTTGATGCGACGCGCGATCCGCAAGCCTCGCTCGCAGGTGACGAGCGCGCGGTTCGGTTCCCCGATCCGCACGTGCACCTCGGCGATCCGGCGGCACAGCTCGGGGATCAGATCCCCCTCCGGCGCGAGCCTCTCTGCGAGGACGAGCGCCTGATCGTAGTTCTCGATCGCGGATTGATTGTCGAACTGGTCGAGCGCGACGTCGCCGAGATACTCGAGCGCGATCACATGCTCCCGCTCGAAGCCGTGCTCCTCCGCCTCCGAGAGCGCGCCGCGGATGTGTGATTCCGCGTCGCGCAGGTCCCCTCGGATGCGGAGATGCTGCCCGAGACAAAGCCTTGTTTGAACCTTGCCGCGGGAGTGCCCGCGCTCGCCGAATAGCCTGCGCGCGCGGGAAAGCTCCTGGTCCGCCTGCTCGAAACGGCCAAGCTTCGCCAGGGCGATGCTCAAGTTGAGCGAGAAGTTCGCCTCCTCGTGCAGGAGGCCCGCGCCGCGGGCCTGCAGCTGGCCGCGCGCGAATTCCCCCACGGCGCGCTGGATCTCGCCGGCGCCGAGGAAGCAGAGTCCGAGGAGGTTCCGGCTGCGAAGCATCCCCTCGAGGTCCTCGAAATCCCACCTGCTGATGTGATAGGCGGCGCGGAAGTGTTCCTCCGCCCTCGACGGACGTCCGATGCGCCAGACCGCCCTGCCGGCCGCGATGTGGTACTCGAGAAGGGGCTTCTTGTCATCCGGACGAGCGGCGTACAGCTCTTCGAGTTTCCTTTCGGCCAGGTCGGCGACTTCGCGCCACCGACCGAGACCGAGCAAGGCGCGACAGCGCGCCAATGTTACCGGGTGCTCGATCTCGGCAGGCAGCGGGCCCCGGCCCTGGAATTCGGCGATGAGATCGAGGGCCGCCGCGAAACGCGCATGCGCGAGCAGCTCCTCGAGGCGACGCTGTAGCGTCGCGGCGTCGTATTCGTGTGCGCGGTCGTGGATCATGGGCTCAAGGGAGCGGGTGACGTCCCCGCTCCCGGTAGGCTCTCCCCGTCACGCCTCAGCGAATGCCGAGGCGAAGCACGATGCTCCAATAGACGTTCCAGCGAACGGAAGTACCCGCGACCCGTATCTGCGTTCCCGCCTTCAGGGCTCCCATGCTCGCCGCCCTCTGCGCGGTCGGCTTGGGGGTCGGGCTCGGGAGATCGTCGCCCGTCGGATCTCCGGTGCCGGTCGGGGTACCGCCCGGTCCGCCCGAGAAGACCGGCCTGGCTACCGCCTGCTGCGGCGAGAGCGAGGTCCCGGCGGCAAGGAGCGCAAGCAGGCCGAGAAGGAAGCCGGTACGAATGAGACGGATGCGCCATGTCACCATCGACTCAGCCCCCGTGATTCCGGCCCATTGGTGTCCTTGCTGGGGAGGGGATACCCCTGCACGGCATGATCGACCCATAATGAACGCTCCCGAGCGGTCGACGTCTCGACGCGCTCCATTCGGACGGGATAAATGACTGGGGACACTAACGGGGGGAATTCCAAGGACGGCATCGCAACCGACTCCGCCGTCTCTCGATGGGTAAGACTCGTTGGAGCCATGCGCACCCTTCCTTTGGGCAGGCGAACCGGCTACGAGAGGAAGCTAGCACACATCGGGGCCAAAATCAACCCCAAAAGGGCCTTAGCGCTATTGTGGCCGCTCGTCCACCGGGGCCGTGGGCCCGACGGGCCGCCGCGTGATATAATTGAAGGCAATCAATTCCCGTCCATCGCCGCGCGCGCACCCGAGACCAAAGGGAATGAACGAACCCCACCGTATCCGTACGGCATTTTTGTCCTCGCTGCGCCTTTCCCAAGAATCGTCCCCCGACCAAGGGTCGCGCCCGATTGAGCTCAGGCTCGCCGATCTCGACGGCGGGAAAAGGGACGAGATCACATTCGAGGTCGCGGAGCAGCTGAGCGACGCGGGCATTCTCGAGCGGGTGGACCGCTTCCAGCGCGATGGCGTGGGCTACGTCCGCTACCGGGAGCAGGCGTCCGGCGAGACGTTTCTCTTGCCGGCGGCCGCGGGAAAGCAGGCCGAGGAAGAATCCCTCGTGCGGGCGTCGAGGCCGCACTGGCACACCCGGAGCCGGCTCCTCTACCGCGTGATCTCGCACCTGATCGCGGTGGAACGGAAGCTCTTCGCGCGCGACGAGCGAAACGCCGAGTACCTCCAGACCGATCCGGCCGACATCCTCCGGACCATCCTCAGCTCCGCGATGCAGATCCTCGAGTGCGACGACACGCGCCTCTACGCGCTCGCTCGCGGCCTCGACACGCGCTACGCGCAGCCGATGAGCGAAGGAGAGCCGTGGAACCGGGCGCTCGCCGAGAACTGGGTGGGCCGCCGCGCCATTCCGCTCTACGTCGAGGATCTGTCGAAGCCCGGATACGTGCGCGTGATGATCGACGCGGAGTCCATGGATGCCACGATGCACGTGGCGATCGCGCCGTACGATCCGAAGAACGCGCCGGAGGGATACCGCTCGCTCGCGATGGCGCGGGTCGGCGAGCCCGGCACGCCCTTCCTCTATGCCCTCGAGGCGTGGAGCAAGACGCCCGGGTTCTTCACCGACGAGCGGCTCGGTCTCCTCAGCGTGGTGGCCGAGCACGCGACCGATCTCCTCGTGACGCTCAAGAAGCTCGGGATGCTCGTCATGATCGACGAGCTGACGGGGGTCTACAACCGGCCCTACTTCGGCCGCCAGCTCGATCGCGAGATCGCGCGCGCCTACCGCGAGGGGAGGCCGATGTCGCTCGTGATCGGAGACCTCGACAATTTCAAACAGCTGAACGACCTCTACGGCTACGAGGCCGGCAATGCGGTGCTTCGCGAGATCTCGCAGACGCTCGCGTCGAGCGTCCGGCCGTTCGATACCGTGGCGCGCTGGGGGGGAGAGGAGTTCGCCCTGATCCTCAGCGCGGAGACCACGCCCACCGAGGCTCGCGACATCTGCGAGCGGCTCCGGCTCAAGGTCCAGAGCCTCGCGATCGTGGTGCCTACCCTGGAGGGGCGCGAAAACGCGGTACGCGTCACGATGAGCCTCGGGGGAGCGATGTTCCCGGCCGACGTCTCCTTGCGGGTCGACCGCACGCGGGGTCTGGACGCGGAAGGGCGCGAGAAGATCTCGCACGAGCTGTGGAACCGGGCCAACATGAATCTCCGGAACGCCAAGTCGCTCGGGAAGAACCAGGTGGTTCTGGGCGAGGGCGCGTGACGCGTCTCCGACCGGCGGCCTAGGAGCGGACGAGACCCCGCGCGAACTCCGAGGCCTCGAAGGGGACGAGGTCCTCCATCCCCTCTCCCACGCCGATCCAGCGGATGGGAAGGCCCAGCGTATCGGCGATCGCGATCGCCACTCCCCCCTTGGCGGTTCCGTCGAGCTTCGCCAGCACGAGCCCCGTCACGCCGATGACCCGATGGAACTCGCGGGCCTGGTTCAACCCGTTCTGCCCCGTGGTCGCGTCGAGGACGAGGAGCACTTCGTGCGGCGCGCCCGGGATCTCCCGCTCGATCACCCGGCGGATCTTCTTCACCTCTTCCATGAGATTGACCTTCACGTGGAGCCTCCCGGCCGTGTCCACGATCACTCGCTTGACGCCCCGGCTCCTCGCGCGCGCCATGCCGTCGAACGCGACCGCGGCGGGATCCGCTCCCGGCTTCTGCTTCACGATCTCGACCCCCGCGCGTTCGGCCCAGACCTCGAGCTGATCCGCGGCCGCCGCGCGGAAGGTGTCGCAAGCGACCAGGAGCACCGAGTCGCCGGCGCGCTTGAAACGGTCCGCGAGCTTCGCGATCGACGTGGTCTTCCCGGATCCGTTCACGCCCACGACGAGGATGACGTAGGGGGCGGCGGGAGATCCTGGTTCGCTGGGAGATTCATCGCTCCGCCCAGCAAGGATCGCTTCGATCTCCTTCTGCAGCGCCTCGCGCGCGTCGCCGCTGAAGGACGCATCCGCGAGCCGCGCCCGAACGCCCTCGAGAATCTTGTCCGTCGTGGAAGGACCAACGTCGGCGCGCAGGAGCGCCGCTTCGAGCGCCTCGTAGTCCTCCTCGCCGAGATCGCGGCCGCGCTGAAAGACCGAGGCAACCTGTCCGAACAGGGCGTCCCGGGTCTTCCGCAGGCCCTGGTTGATTTTCTCGAAAAACGCCACGAGGTGGAGCCGGGGTTCAGGCTTGCGCCAGCTCCTGCTCCTTTGCGGGCTCGGTCTCCTGAGGAGGCTCGGTGTTCCAGCGGACGGAGACGAGCTTTGAAACACCGGGCTCTTCCATGGTGACCCCGTAGAGGCAGTCGGCTACCTCCATGGTCTTCTTGTTGTGGGTCACGACGATGAACTGGGTGTTGAGGCTGAACTCCCGGAGCAGGAGAACGAACCGGTCGATGTTGGCGTCGTCGAGCGGCGCGTCCACTTCGTCGAGAATGCAGAAGGGGCTCGGCTTGACGAGGTAGATCGCGAACAGAAGCGCGATCGCGGTGAGGGCCTTTTCTCCGCCCGAGAGAAGGGAAAGGGACTGTGGCTTCTTCCCCCTCGGTCGAGCCAGGATCTCGATCTCGGATTCGAGCGGGTCCTCGCCGGTGAGCGTGAGCGCCGCCTCGCCTCCCTCGAAGAGCGTGCGGAAGACCTTCTGGAAGTTCTCATTCACCTGCAAGAACGTCTTCTGGAAGAGCTCGGCCGCGGTCACGTTGATCTTCTGGATCGCCTCGAGCAGCGAGAGCCGGGCTTCGTCGAGGTCCTTGCGCTGCGTGGCGAGGAACGAGAGCCTTTGGCGGCGCTCCTCGTAGTCCTGCATGGCGAGCAGATTCACCGGCCCCAGGGAACGAAGCTTCTCCTGCACGAGGCGCAGGCGTTCGCGCCGCTCCTCCCTCGTCGTGGGCGCGAGCAGCGCCTCCTCGGAACGCGTCCCGCCGGACGCGCGCGTCACGATGGCCTCGTCCGGGATCTGGGCATCCTCCCCTTCGAATTCCACGTCCTCGATCTCGGCCAGGGGGCTCAGCGCCTCCAATCCGCCGGCCGCCGGAGGCGTCCAGGCGGCAAGATCCACCTCGTACTCGTTCCGGACGCGCTCGAGCAGGACGCGCGTCTCGGACTCCGATTCCGCGCGCTCGAGCTCGGCCCGGTGGAGCCGTTCCGTGATCTCATGGTGCTCGCGGCGGAGGTCGCGGGCCTTGGTTTCGAGGTCGTCCGCGGCGCCTTTCACGGTGCCGAATCGCTCGCGCGATCCCTGGACGGCCTGCTCCTTTTCGACCTTGAGCGCGATCTCGGCCGTGAGCTCCTGCTCCTTCTTCGCGACCGCGTCGTGGGTCTCGCGGATGCGCCGCTCGGTCTCGGTGGACTCTTCGTTCCGCGCGGCGATCTCGCGCTCCGCCTCCTGCGCGCTCAGGGCGACCCGCTCGATCTCCCCGAGGCTCGCCTCGAACGCGGTCTTGGTTCGGGTCGACTCGACGCGAAGCTCGGCGTGGAGCGCGGCGAGCCGGTCGCGCTCGCCCTCCAGCTCGAGAACCCCGGCCTCCTCGCGGGCCAGGTCGCCCTCGAGGCGCCCGTGCTCTTCGTCCGTGGATTGGAGCGCCAGCCCCGCGATCTCTGCTTCGACAAGGGCCGCCTTGAGCTCCGACTCCACGGTCTCGAGCGCTGTCTCGAGCGCGGCGCGGGCGCGCGCGGCGGCTTCCTTCCGGAACTGGTGCTCCGCCTTCCTCGCCTCGTCGGCGCGCTGCGCCTCCTCGGCATCACGGAGGTCGCGGTTTGCGTCCTCGAGCGCCGCCTGCGTCTGGGCGCGGCCCCCTCGCAGCGCCTCCGCCTTCGCCAGGGTCTTCTGAAGCTCGGCGGACGAGCGTCCGATGGCCACCGCGAGGCCCTCCAGCTCCTCTTCCCGGCGCAGCACCGAGCCCGCGCGCGTGGGCCCACCCCCGCCCTGGAAGATCCCCGGGCCCCGGACGTGCTCGCCGTGTCGCGTCACGTAGTGAAGCCGAAGGTCCCGGTGCTTATCGAGAAGCTCCAACCCGATCTCCATCGAGTCCACGACAACGACGCCGGAGAGAAGGAACGCCGCGAGCGCCACGAATCCCGGCTCGAACCGGACATGCTCGAGAAGCGGGCCATGAACACCCGGCGTCTCGAGCACCTCCGCGGGGATCTCGGCTGCCCGGGACCACGAGAGGCGGTCGAGCGCGATGAACGTCGCGCGTCCTCCGCCTCCCTTCTCCAGAGCCTTCAGCGCCTGGAGCGCCGCGTCCGTCCGCTCCGCGACGATGAACTGCACGGCCTCGCCCAGGGACGCCTCCAGGGCGAGCAGCCAGTCCCCGGAGGCGTGCAGCACGTCGCCGACGGTTCCGAGAATGCGCTCGGGGCGCTTCGGCCCCGCCATCAGCGAGCGGACGCTGTCGTCGTAGCCCTCGTAGCTGTCCCTGTGCTCCCGGAGCGTCGCGTGGCGCGATTCCAGCGCGGCGTGTTCCTCACGCGCCCGCTTCTCCGCCTCGTCGTGCACGCGGATCTGCTCCTCGATCTCGGCAATCGAGCGCGTTTCGCCCTCGACACGCGAGCGCACCCGCTCCACCTCCGCGGTGGAGGCGTCCGCCGCGCGGCCGATCACCTCGATCGACTCCGCCAGCGATCGCTCTTCCATTTCCATCCGAGCCGCATCCTCGAGGAGCTCCTCCTTCTTCCGCGTAAGCTCGGCTTGCTTCGCCGCCCAGTTCTGGGCGGCGCTCTCCTGCTTCACGCGCGTCTGGAACAGGTCGAGCGAGAGTTGTTTCCGCGCGTGAAGCGCCTGGCGTCGGGACTCGAGGCTCGGGAGCACGGCGGACAGTGCCGCCTCCATCTCCGTCAGCTCCCGCGTCTTCTCCGCGTGCGCGGCGTCGAGGCGCGTGCGCTCTTCCTCCAGCGTCTGCTTCGCTCGCCTGAGCTCCTCCAGGCTCGCCACCAGGCGCACGCCCTCGGAGCGCGCGTGCTCGAGCTTCTCGAGCAGCCCCGTCCGCCGCTCGCGGAGCACCGCGACCTCGTTCAGCAGCGCGACGCCTCGCGCCTCGCGCTCGTTCAGCTCCTCCTGCGCGAGGCGCACTTCGGCCTCGCGCTTCAGGAGGTCCAGCTTGAGCTGCTCCAGCTCCGCCTCGTGCCGCGCGAGGTTCGAGGCGAGCGCCGCCCGGCGCTCTTCGGCCCGGGCGTGCTCCTCGTGGAGCGCGCCGCCGGCCCCCGCGAGCCTGTCGTGGTCCTCCTTCGCGAGCCCGAGATCCAGGGTCTTGATCTCCTCGCGGAGCCGGCTGAATCGCCGGGCCTTCCCCACTTGCCTCGCGAGCGAGCGGACCTCGCGCTCGATCTCGGTCACGATGTCGTTCACCCGCGTCAGGTCGGTCACCGTGAGATCGAGCTTCTGGAGCGCTTCCTTCTTGCGCGTCTTGTACCGCATGATCCCCGCCGCCTCCTCGAAGAGGAATCGCCGGTGCCCGCTCTCGTCGGAGAGAACGTTGTCCACCATGCCGCGCTCGATGAGCGAGTACGCGTGCGAGCCCATTCCCGTGTCGAGGAAGAGATCGCGCACATCCCGAAGCCGGCAGGGTTTCTTGTTGATGAAGTACTCGCTCTGCCCATTCCGGAAGGTGCGGCGCCCGACCGCGATCTCGGTGTATTCGACCGGCAGCACGCCCCGGTTGTTGAACATCGTGAGCGAGACCTCGGCCATGCCGAGCTGCTTGCGGTGGGCGGAGCCCGTGAAGATCACATCCTCCAGCGTGTCCCCGCGGAGGTTTCGCATGTTCTGCTCGCCCAGGACCCAACGTATGGCTTCCACGATGTTGGTCTTGCCGCTCCCGTTCGGACCCACGACCGAAGTGATCCCGGGGCCGAAATCGACGCGGATGCGTTGTGGGAAGGACTTGAAACCCTGGATGTCGAGGCGTTTCAGGAACACGGGTTACCTCTCGTTGTCGGGATACGCCATGGCGTGCTCCACCCATCCGTGGTTCAGGAGCCAAGCGGCTTTCTGCACGGCCTCCTCGTGGGTGGCGTAGTGACCGACGAACACGCGATACCAGTCCGCCTGATCCGTTGCCTTCGCGTACCAGGCGTCGAGCCCTTGCTTCCGAAGGTCTTTCACGATCTCGCGCACCTTGCTCTCGGAGCGGAAGGAGGCGACGTGCACCCGGTACGGCAGCTTCCCCTTGGCCTCGCCGGTTCCCGCCGGCGGAGCCGGCTTCGATGTGCCCGAGGATCCGGCTGTGCCGCTTTCCCCGGGGACCTGGAACGGATTCTCTTCCCCGACCTTGGGATCGCCCGCTCCCAGGTCGACCCCCGCGAGGGAGCCTGTCCCGGTTCCCGCTGCCGCGCCGGGAAGGCCGCCCGGATTGGCGGTGCCGACGTCGGCCGGAAGCACGCGCTCGGTTCCGGCCGGAAGCGTCTCCGCGGGCGTCGGAGCGTTGGATCCGTGATGCAGCGTGCGGTACCCGGCGACCGCCCCGGCGCCCACGAGCGCTCCCATGAGCAGCGCGACGAGAAGGCGCGCGCCCGTGCGCTGCCG
Source organism: Candidatus Eiseniibacteriota bacterium (assembly GCA_963724515.1). Lineage (GTDB taxonomy): Bacteria > Eisenbacteria > RBG-16-71-46 > SZUA-252 > SZUA-252 > WS-7. The sequence goes on from CAVRUU010000003.1 coordinate 215,647, forward strand.
CGGGACGGAACGAACGTCTCCGCGCCGCACTTCATCGGAGAGCCTCGAGACGAGGGCCTCGGGCGCGGCATCGCTCCAAATCTCACGCTCGCGGGGCGTTCCCGGCGGAGGAGAGGGCGGGGACGCTCTGGGAACATCAGCCGCGGCGCGGGAAGCGCGCTTCGGGTATTCCCACGCGGATTCGGGTGACGGCTCCGGCGCGACCGCGGGCGGAGCCGAAGCCGGCGGGGCGCTCTCCCACGCGGTCGGGGCCGAAAGCAGCACCTCGCCATGGGGCGTGATCACCTCCAGCCCGAGGCACCCGATCATCGGCGCGTCGGACCCCCACAGCTCGAGAAACGCGTCCCGCAGAGCGGTCCGGCTCGAGCGCCGCACCGAGGCGGCAAGCAGAACGCCGTCCATTCGCTTCGAAAGGGCTCCAGAGAACCCCTTCCGGTCCAGGAAGGGGGCGAGATACAGCGTGACGTCGGCGCGGGCCGAGAAGATGCGCATCACGCGCGCCCAATCGGTGTGCTCCGCGAACCTCTGCTCGTCAGGAGGATGGCTCCCGGGACCCACGAGCCAGAGCGCGTCGGCCACCAGCTCCCACGCGATCCGCTGGAACGAGCATCCATACTCCAGCGCGTCCACGAAACCCTCGTTCGCGTGGGGACGGGGTCGCACGACCGTCGGGTGGCGGAAATCCAGATCCACCACGGCCACCTTGAGTCCCTGGCGGCTCCACTGACGCGCCAGGGCCACGCCCGCCGCGAAGAATTCGGGGTCGTGCGGGAACCCGGTCATGAAAAGCGAGCGCAGGGTGAGGGATTTGCGGGTCTGCGTGAGGAGATCGACGACCGGCTTCATCTCGTCCGGGTCGTCGGCCGTGAGCAGCGTCGCGGCTCCGGCCCCCGCCGGGACCGGCGTGACGTTCACGACACCGAGGAGCGGGAGATTCACCTCCCGCGCGAATCCCTGAGGGTCCGAGTACCGCTCGACTTCCAGCTCGCTGGACGGCGTCAGGGTTCCTCCTCGAGCGCACGCCGGATCGCCGCGGCGAGCTTGGGCAGCTCGGCCCGACTCACGGTGCGTAAATCCAAAAGGAGCCGTCCCGCCTCGATCCTCCCGATCACCGGATCGGGCCCGGTCCGGAGCGAGCGGGCTAGATCCTCCACCCTGCCCCGCGCGGGACGGAGCGCCAGGGCGTACGAGGGGACGCGGGCCAGCGGCATCGCGCCGCCACCCACTTCGGTCGTGCAGGCTACCACCTCCGCGCCACGCTGAGAAGTCCGATCGGCGAAAACGGCGCGAAAAACCTCCTCCGCGCGCGCCCGCACCGATGCCGCGGGCTCACCGAGCATGCGGAGCGTCGGAATCGCCGTGGCCAGCTTCTCGGGATCGCGGTAGAGGCGCAGGGTCGCGACGAGCGCGGCCAGCGAGAGCTTGTCCACGCGGAGCGCGCGCGCCATGGGGTTCGCCTTGAGCGCGGCGATGAGCCGCCGTTTCCCCGCGAGAATGCCGGCCTGCGGTCCCCCGAGGAGTTTGTCGCCGCTGAAGCACACGACGGACACCCCGGCTGCGATCGCGTCACGCGCGATCGGCTCCGCGGGCAGCCCCCAGCGCGTGAGATCGACCAGCGCGCCGCTCCCGAGGTCCTCCACGAGCGGGATGCGCTTCTTCCGGGCGAGGGCCACGAGCGCTTCGCGGGTCACCTCCTCCGTGAAGCCGACCATCGCGAAGTTGCTTGGATGGACGCGGAGGAGCACCCCGGTCTCCCGGCCGATCGCGCGCTCGTAGTCCCGGAGCCGCGTCTTGTTCGTCGTTCCGACCTCTCGCAGAACCGCGCCCGCGCGCTGCAAGATCTCGGGAATCCGGAAGCTGCCGCCGATCTCGACGAGCTGGCCGCGCGAGACCACCGCCTCCTTCCCGAGCGCGAACGTGTTCAGCGCGAGGAGCATCGCCGCCGCGTTGTTGTTCACGACGAGCGCCGCCTCCGCGCCCAGAAGCTCGGTCAGGATCGGCTCCAGGTGCGCCATCCGCGAGCCGCGCGTGCCGGGTTCGAGATTCAACTCGAGATCGGTGAACCGGCGAGCGGTTTCCGCGACCGCCGCGATCGCCTCCTCGGAGAGGAGTGCCCGCCCGAGGTTGGTATGGAGCACGATCCCGGTGGCGTTGATCACGGGCCGGGGCGAGGGAAGGAGGGCGGTCTCCACGCGGCGGACCGCGTCGCGCAGGATCGAATCTCTGGACGGCGCCTCCGCCGGCTTCCGTGAGGCGCGTCCGCCCAGAGAAGCGCGCGCCGCCGCGATCGCGTCCCGCGCCGCCGCGGCGACGACCGAATGCGGCGCCCGCCCCTTGTAAGTGGAGAGCTCCCCGGATTCGATCAGGGACCCCACCGAGGGGAGGGACCGCAGGGCTTTGGGCGTCCGTGCCTTCTTCGGACTCACGCCGGCCCGCCGAGGTACGCCGCCTGGACGAACGGGCTTTCGAGGAGCGCCTGCGCGCGGTCCGACATGCGGACCGATCCGGTCTCGAGCACGTACCCCACGTCGGCGGTGGCGAGCGCCATCCGGGCATTCTGCTCCACCAGAACGATGGTGGTGCCCTGCGAGCGAATCTCCCGGATGACCGTGAAGATCTCCCGCACGAGGATCGGCGCCAGTCCCAGAGAGGGCTCGTCCATCAGGAGAACCGCCGGCCTCGCCATCAGCGCGCGGCCGATCGCGAGCATCTGCTGCTCGCCGCCGCTCAGGGTTCCCGCGGCCTGGCGGCGCCTCTCCTCGAGTCTCGGGAAGAGCTGGAATATCTTCCTCAGATCGAAGGCGACGCCGGCCCGGTCCCGTCTGAGATAGGCGCCCATGTCCAGGTTCTCGAGCACGGTGAGATTCGCGAAGACGATCCTTCCCTCGGGAACGTGGGAGATGCCGGCCCGCACGATCTCGTGCGGCTTGACTCCGCGGAGCGACTTCCCCCGAAACCGGATCTCCCCCCCGCTGGCCTGGATCAACCCGGAGATCGCGCGGAGCGTCGTGCTCTTTCCGGCGCCGTTCGCGCCCACGAGCGTGGCAATCCGACCCTCCTCCACCGCGATCGAGACCCCCTTCAGGGCGTGGATCGCCCCATAGTGGACGTGGAGGTCTTCCAGCTCGAGAAGGCTCAGGGCTCCTCCCCCAGATAGGCCTCGATCACCTTGGGATCCCGCCGGATCTCTTCCGGGGTTCCTTCCGCGATCTTGATCCCGTAGTCGAGCACCGCGATCTTCTCACAGATCCCCATGACGACCTTCATGTCGTGCTCGATCAGGAGCACCGTCAGCCGGAATCGCTCGCGGATCTCGTGGATGAGCTGCATCAGGGACTCGGTTTCTTGCGGATTCATGCCCGCCGCGGGCTCGTCGAGGAGAAGGAGCTTGGGCTCGGTGGCCAGGGTGCGCGCGATCTCGAGGCGCCGCTGCTCTCCGTAAGGGAGCGACCGCGCCTCGCTGTCGCGGTACTTCGCCAGGCCGAAGGAGTGGAGCAGCTCCTGCGACCGCTCCTCGATGCTCCGTTCCTCGCGCGCCCAGCGCGGCGTGGCCAGGATGCTGTCGGCGAGCCCGACGCCCCCGTGCAGGTGGCAGGCGATGCGCACGTTGTCGAGGCAGCTCAGGCTCGCGAAGAGACGCGGATTCTGGAACGTCCGCGCCACGCCCCGTCCCGCGATCACGTTCGTGCGGCGGCCCTGGATCGGCTTCCCCTCAAGGAGAATCACCCCGGTGGTCGGGCGGTAGATGCCGGTGATCACGTTGAAGACCGTGGTCTTCCCCGCGCCGTTCGGACCGATGAGGCCGTAGAGCGTCCCGCGGGGGAGATCGTAGTTCAGACCGCAGACAGCCTTGAGGCCGCCGAACGTGACCCCGAGCCCGCGGATCGAGAGGAGCGGCTCGCTCATGCCGCGGGGGTCGGGCCGGCCGCGCGCCGCGGGTTCCGCGGGCGGAGGGAAAGCTCGCGGCGGCCGAGAATTCCCTGGGGCCTCGCGATCATGAGCACGATCAGGAGCAGGGAGTAGATGATCAGCCTCTCGGCGCTCGCGAACCGAAGCAGCTCGGGGAGCGCCGTGAGGAGGATCGCTCCCAGGATCGAGCCGGTCAGGCTCCCCATCCCTCCGAGCACGACCATGATCACCACCTCGATCGACTTCATGAACGTGAAGCTGTTCGTGTGGAGGTAGGTGTAATGGGAGAAGAGGGCGCCGGCCACCCCCGCGAAGAAGGCGCCGATCACGAACGCGGTGACCTTGTAACGCGTGGTCGGCACGCCGAGCGCCTCGGCCGCGATCTCGTCCTCGCGGATGGCGAGCAGCGCACGGCCGTGGTAGGAACGCATGAGATTCCGGATCACGGCGAACGTGAACCATGCGCCGGCCAGAACCCACGCGAGGTTCGTCCTCGTCGGAACCCCCGCGAACCCGCGAGCCCCGCCGACCGCGTCGATGTTCAGGATCGCGACGCGGATGATCTCGCCGAACCCGAGCGTGACGATGGCCAGGTAATCGCCCCGGAGCCGCATCGACGGGAGTCCGACGAGGAGTCCCGCCACCGCGGACACGAGCCCGCCGACCAGGATCGCGAGAAGAAAGGCTCCCGCCGCGAGCCACCCGGCCTCGGCCGCGCGCCCGAACATGAGTGGTACGGCGTACACCGTATACGCGGCGGAGGCGTACGCCCCGACCGCCATGAAGCCGGCGTGTCCGATCGAAAACTGCCCCGTGATTCCGTTCACCAGATTCAAGCTCAACGCGAGGATGACGTTGATCGAGCAGAGCACGACCACCCGGTAGATGTAGGGATTCAGGACGCGGGAGGCTACCCAGTCGACGCCCCAGACGATCGCGATGGCGAGAAGCGTTCCGACCACGTTCCGCCCCGCCATCAGACCTTCTCCGCGACGTTCCGGCCCAGGAGCCCGGCGGGCCGGATCAGGAGCACGACGATCAGGATCACGAACGCGATCGCGTCGCGGTAGGTCGAGGAAATGTACCCCACGACCATGTACTCGGAGATCCCCATCAGGAGACCGCCGATCATGGCGCCGGGAATGCTGCCGATCCCTCCCAGCACGGCGGCCACGAACGCCTTGATCCCCGGCATGATCCCCATCAACGGCTCGATCTTGGGGTTCGTGAGGCCGACCAGGAATCCCGCGGCCGCCGCGAGGGCCGAGCCGATCGCAAACGTGATCGTGATGATGCGGTCGACCGGGATCCCCATGAGGCTCGCCGCGTCGCGGTTGAACGCCACGGCGCGCATCGCCTTCCCGGTGCGGGTCCGCTTGATGAAGAGCGTGAGCGCCACCATGAGGAGGATCGCGACGACGACCACGGTGATCTGGTGATTCGTCACGAACACCCCTTCCATCAGCTGGATCGTGCGGGGTGCGATGACTTGCGGAAAGAACTTCGGGTCGGCGCCGAAGACCCGGATCCCGGCGTTCTCCAGGAAAAGGGAGACGCCGATCGCGGTGATGAGCGCGGTGATTCGTGAGGAGCGGCGCACGGGCCGGTAGGCGAAAAGCTCGATCAGGACACCGAGCGCGGCGCAGATCGCCATGGAGCCCAGGAGCACGACCGCCGCGAGGATCGGGGAGGCGTTCGTGACCGTTCCCACCCCGAGCGCCCGCGCCAGAAAGTAGGCCGCGAAGGCCCCCACCATGTAGATGTCGCCGTGCGCGAAATTGATCAGGCGCAGGGTGCCGTAGACCATGGTGTAGCCCAGCGCGATCAGGGCGTAGATGCTGCCCCACGCGATGCCGTTCGCGAGCTGCTGGAAGAACTCCTGCACGGGCGGCCGGAGGTCCTCGTGCCCTGGGCCTAGGGCTCGACCGTCGCCACGAACTTGTAGGCGTGATTCTCGATGCCCAGGAAGACCGCGGGCTTGACGGCGTTCCGGTGCTCGTCGAGCGAGATCCGTCCCGTCACGCCCGGATAGTCGCGGGTCGCCGCGATCAGGTTGCGCAGCTTCCCGCGGGCCGCCTTCTGGTCCGAGGTCGGCGGACCGGAGAGCGTCTCGAATGCCTTCGAGTCCCGTTCATGCAGCTGCTGCAGCGCATTCGTGAGCACGCCCGCAGCGTCGTACGCCAGCGCCGCGAGACCGTCCGGCGTGGAGTTGTACCGCTTCCGGTAGCTCTGCACGAAGCTCTGCACGGCGGGGTTCGGATCGTTCTCGTTGTAGTGATTCACGAAGTAGGAGCCGTTCAAGGCGTCCTGCGCGATCTCGAGCAGCCGCTCCGAGACCCAGCCGTCGCCTCCCAGCATCGGAACCGTGAGCCCCAGCTCCCGCGCCTGACGAGCGATGAGGCCGACCTCGGTGTAGTAGCCGGGCACGAAGATGAACTCGGGTTTCTTGCTCTTGATCACCGTGAGCTGGGCTTTGAAGTCCTGATCGCCTTCGCTGTAGGCCTCGTCGGACACGATGAGGCCCCCCATGGCATGGAAGGACTCGGTGAAGTAGTTCGCCAGCCCGACGCTGTAATCGTTCTTGTTGTCGCGGAACACGGCGCCCTTGGTGTAGTGGAGCGTGTTCTTGGCGAATTTCGCGATCACCATCCCCTGGAAGGGATCGGTGTAGCAGACCCGGAAGATGTGGTCGCCGATCTCGGTGACCTTGGGGTTCGTGGAGGAGGGACTGATCATCGGGACGCCCGCGCTCTGGCAGATGGGGGCGGCGGCGAGGCTCCGGCTGCTGGCCACCTCGCCCAGGACGGCGACGACCCCGTCCTGCGCGATGAGCTTGTTCACCGCGGTCGCGGCCTCTTCGGGCTTGCTCTGATCATCCTCCACGAGCACGTGGATTTTCTTTCCGCCGATCCCGCCCTGGGCGTTCAGGTTGTCCACGAAGAGCTCGATCCCGTTCTTCGACGAGACCCCGAACGTGGCGGTGCTGCCCGTGAGGGAGCCGTACTCACCGATCTTGATCTCGGGTTCGCGTTTCGCGCAGCTCGAGAGCGCGAGCAGCGAGGCGAGTAGCGCGACGAGTGTGGTTGGGATCCTGCCGATCCGGATCATGGCGGAGCCTCCCTGCCGTAAGTGTTTGAACTGTAAGAAATTTCCACGCCTGGACCGCGGGCCACCGTAGCCCAAGCCGGCCCCGCCTTTCAAGGGGATACCGGCGACGAACCCACCGCCTGCGCCTTTCCGGACCGGATCACGAGCCGCTCCGGCTCCGCCGGCACGAGGGGGCGAAGGGCCCGCAGCGCGCGGCCGTCATCCGAGTCGTACACCTGCGCGCGCAGGGCCTCCCGGAGCATCGCGGCGTTCAGGCTGCCCCGCTCGATGCCGCGCGCCACCGCGAGCCCCACGAGATATCCACGCACCGACATCCGCGTCGGCGCCTCCGAGTAGGCCCGCTGATAGCGCGTCTCGAAGGAATCGCGCGGAGCGCCGGTCAGGGAATAGTCCGCGGCCACGTACGTCGCTCCCTCGAGTGCCAACTTCACCTCCGCGTTCTGACCCGAGGGTTCGAGCTCGTCGAAACCCAGGACGCGCGCTTTGGGCCAGTTGCCCGCGAGCTGGACCGCGGCGATTCCCGCGAGGCGCGGAGGCGCGATGAGGACGAGCGCCGACGACCGCTTCTCGCGAAGCGAGGTCAGCTCGCGCGTCAGGTCGACCGCGTTCTCCGGAACGACTTCCTTCCCCGCCACCTCGAGACCCAGGCTCTTGCACGCGCTGACGACCGCGTCAGCCCTGGCGGAATCGTCCGGCGTGCCCGCGACCAGGATCCCCAGCGCCGCCTTGGGGTTTTCCGCGGCGAAGGGGCGCAGAAGCGCCTGAGCGAGGAGCGGGTTTCCGAGATGGAGCTGGAAGACGGCGTCTCCGAGAATCGCGAGCCGCTCGTTCGTGGCCGAAGGGGAGATGAGCACCGCGCCCACGACCTGACTCGCCGCGGCAAGGGGCGCCGTGTTGGCGCTGAAGAGCTCGCCGATGATGACCGAGACGCCGTGGTCGCGAAGGAGCCACCGCGCCTTCCTCGCCCCGACGAGCGGATCCCCCTCCGAGTCGTAGAGGACGAGCGAGAGATTCGGCGCCGAGGAGCGGTTGTGCTCCTCGATCGAGAGCCTGAGTCCCTGCACGAAGGTCTTGCCGTAGCGGTCGAAGCGGCCGGTGAGCGGGATCACGACCCCGATCCGGACGAGCCCCGTCGCGGCGCGCCGGAGCGAGAGCGAGTCGAGGGGACACGATTCGAGAGAAGCGAGGATCTGGCGCAGCCTCTTCTGGTCGTCACCGTGCGCGCCGGCCGCGAGCCCCACGTGCGCGGCCCAGATCTGCTCCGCGGCCCGAGCCGTCGGCTCGAGCCGATCCAGCTCGGGCTGGACCGCGTACTCGACGGCCCACATCGGAGCCTCGGGCGCCGAAGGCCGGTCCAGGAGACGGGCCTTGAGCTCCGCGGCTCTGGAGGACGGGTACTGTTTCTCGGGAGTCTCCGCCGCGGGCGCTGTGCCGGCGGCGAGGAACGCCACGCCCGCCAGCGCGCAGCAGAGCATCGACCACCCCTCCCGGCGGCTCAGCCCGCGCCTCCCACGGCGCCGTGCTCGCGCGCCAGGCGGACGTACCCGTCGGCGGAATCCCGGAGCCGCGCGTGGACCGCCGGCGGGATGGGCCCCTTGATCGTGGCCGGAACGCCCGCGATGAAGGACCGCGGCGGCACCCGGGTTCCCTCGAGCACGAGGCTACCTGCGCCGACGAGCGACTCCTCGCCGATCACGCAGCCGTCCAGGAGCACCGATCCCATGCCGATCAGGCATCGGTCTTCGACGGTCGCGCCGTGCAGGATCGCGCGGTGTCCCACCGTGACCTCCGCGCCCACGACGATCGGCGGGCCGCCGCCCGTCAGGTGAAGCACGCACCCGTCCTGGATGTTGCTCCTGCGTCCGATGCGGATCGCCCCCACGTCCCCCCGGATCACGGTGCCGTACCACACGCTCGCTTCCTCTCCCAAAACGACATCGCCCACCACGGTGGCGGTGGGCGCGACGAATACCGAGGCGGGGATTTGGGGCGAGCGTCCCTGGAATGGCGCGATGAGCGGTCGGGTCATGGCGCCCGGAGTCTATATCTCCTCGGGATTGAATTTGCCGAAATCTTCGGGATTCAGCCCTTCGAGATAACGGCGCAATTCCTCGGCCTTCTCCTCCGCGGTCCGTTCGGTCCTGGGGGGAGCGATATTCTCGGCCGCGGACTTTTCGAATAGCTTGTCCATGATGAAGATCGGAGCGCGCGAGCGGAGCGCGATCGCGATGGAGTCGCTGGGCCGCGCGTCGACCGCGACGGCCCCCGATCCGCCGTCGACATAGATGCTGGCGAAGAAGGTGCTGTCCTTGAGGTCGGTGATGACCACCCGGGAGACCTTCGCGTTCAGGCCCTCGAGGATGTTGATCATGAGGTCGTGGGTCAGGGGTCGCTGGTACTTCTTCCCGAGCAGCTCCATGTGGATCGCGCTCGCCTCCATGGGCCCGATCCAGATCGGGAGGACGCGGCTTCCCTCGATCTCTTGAAGCAGGACGACGGGGCTCTTCGTGCGCTCGTCGATCGCGAGGCCGCCCACGCGCACGGGAATCATGCTCATGGCTTGGAGTTCGTTCCTCCCGGGATACCGCCGGGCAAGGTGTTGATGCGCATCGAGTCGGGTGACCCAACCGAAGGGGGCGCCCCCGGGTGCTCCATGTTCTGGAGCATCCATTTCGCTGAGCCCACCAGATCCGACTGTGGGTACTTCCGGATGAACTCCTCGAATGCCAGCCGGGCCGCCGGATAATCCTTGAGCTCCTCCGCGTAGGTGAAGCCGATCATGAACGCCGCCTGGGCCGCGGACTTGTCGTTCGGGTACCGCGTGATCAGCTCCTTGAAGAGCTCGATCCGTTCCGGCGGCGCGGACGACGCCTGCGCCTTGCCGAAAAGCTCCGCCGGGGAGAGCACGGGCTTCATGGCAGCCTTGATCGAGTCTTCGAACACGACCACTCCGTAGGTCCGCCGGAGCGAATCCATGAGCGTCTGCTGGAACCGCTCGCTCTGTTCGCCCTCCAGTTGCGACCGGATCTGCTGCTGCACGTTCACCAGCGGCTGCGGACCCGCTTCGGTTCGCTCGTCCACGCGGATGACGTGCCATCCGCGCGGGCTCTTCAGGGGCGCGCTCGTTTCCCCTTCCTTGAGCTTGAACGCGGCGGCGACGATCGAGGGGGCGTTCCCGACGCCCGGCACCCCGCCGGCGTCCGAGGTGACGAATCCGAGGACGCCACCGCTCTTCGCGGTCACCTTGTCCGTGGAGTATTGCGAGGCCACGTTGTCCCACGCGACGGTGCGGAGCTTCCGGATGACCTCCAGCGCCCTTGCCTGGGCAGGCACCTGGATGTGGCGCACGCGCGCGCGCCCCGGGGCCATGAACTCGGACGCGTGCGCCTCGTAGTACAGGCGCACCGCGGAATCGGGGATCGCCGGCAGCGACTTCACGGCCTTCAGGTAGTAGCGCTTGAGGAGAAGCTGGCGCTTCTGGGCCTCCACATCCGCGAGGTATTCCGGGTCCTTTTCGGTCCCCGCGTCCTTCGCGGCGAGGAAGATCGCCTCCTGCTGCACGTACCGGTCCACGAGCTGCTTGTATTGCCCGGGATCCTCGAGGTATTCCTCGCGAATCGTGGCCGGCACCAAGGCGAGGACCGAGTCCACGTCGTGTTTCGTGATGCGGCGTCCGGCGACGATCGCGACCACGGGACCCGACGGGTCCGGTTTGCCGGGCTTCCAGACCTGCGGCCCATGCGATGTGGACGTCTTGCCGCCCGAAGAGCCCGCGCAGCTCCAAAGACCGAAAGCGAGGGCGAACAGAGCGACACAGACCGAAAGTGGGCGGCTTCGAATCAGAATCATGGGATGGATCCTTCCTGTCATTTGCGCACGACCCACACCTTGACCGGCGCCTCGATCTCCTCGTACAGATGGATGGCCACCTCGAACACGCCGAGCGACTTGATCGGTTCCGCGAGCCGCACGCTCTTACGCTCGACCGTGTACCCCTTCGCGGCCAGCGCGTCCTGGATCTCATGGGCGCTCACCGATCCGTAGAGCTGGTCTTCCTCACCCGCCTCCACGCTGAACTGCAGCGAGAGCTGGGCGAGCTGCACGCGAAGGCTCTCGGCCGCCTGACGCTGCTTCGACTCGAGCGCCACCCGGGCGCGCTCCCGATCCTTGAACACGGCACGGGCGTTCCCGACCGCCTCGATCGCCTTCTTGCGCGGGATGAGGAAATTTCGCGCGTAGCCGTCCGCGACGCGGACGGCCGTTCCGCGTTTCCCCAACCCGCCGATGTCCTCCAGCAGAATGATCTCCATCAAGCCTCCTAGTCGTCGGTGCCACGGCCGCCGCCGAGCGGCGAGCCCGGATCGGGCGTGGCCCGCAGGCGAAAGTCGTACCAGACATCCAGCAATCCGACCGCCATCACCGTCGTGATGAGGACCGGCATCAGCACGAGCAGAACGAGCACCGCGGCCTGCACCAGCCCGCGTATGTGAAACGCTTGCGCGACGTAGCGCGCGACCGCGAAGCCCTGCACGCAATACGCGAGCGCGAGCGGGAACGCGAGATTCACCCCTGCCTCGAAGGCGGGTTTCCACCGCGTCACCATGAGGACGAGCGCCAGGGCCAGAACCCAGGCCCCCACCGGATGGAGGCGCCAGACCGAGAACTCGGAGAAGGAGGGAAACCCTCCCTCTTCCTCCTGGAAGAGGACCGAGGCGAGCCAGCAGTTCGTGGCGATCACGACGATCCACTTGAGCGCGAAGAGTGACGGCAACAGAAGCGCCCAGAGCCGTCCCGTCTGGTCGAGCGCGCGGTTGAACTCGGTCGACGAGAGCCCGAGCGACTGCGAGAGGCGGTGCTCGCTCTCCAGCCGCCTCAGCTCGTCGATCCGCGCGGTGAGCATGCGGGTCAGCTCATCCATGCCTCCCGCGAGCAGGTATCCGGCCGCGACGGTCAGCACGAGCGCGGCCGCGAGGCTCGCGATGACCGAGGCGGGCATGCCGCGGCGGGCGCACGCGGCGAGCAGGAGGCCCGATGCCGCGAGCACGCCGATGAACACGAGCTGGTGCGGCTCGTGGATCCCCGAGGCGTAGAGCGCGCCCAGCGTGGACGCGGCGGCCAGGGCCCCGAGAAGGAGCCCGACCTTGCGCGCGAGCCAGAGGAGCGCGACCGGCAGGAGCCCGAACGCCCAGGGAAGAGGCGAGGGGATATCCGTGTTAGCCGCGGCGATCAGAAGGGCGCCGACCAGGATCGCTCCAAGCGCCCGGAATGCGTTTCCGAGCGAGAGCGTCCGGCCGGGCTCAGCGATACTGCTCACTGGTGAACGGCAGCAGAGCCAGGATTCGGGCGCGCTTCACGGCCTCCGTGATCTGGGACTGATGGCGGGCGCACGTGCCGGAAATCCGGCGCGGGACGATCTTCCCGCGATCGGTGATGAAGCGCGTGAGTCTCCGGTCATCCTTGTAGTCGATCCGGTCCACCTTGTCGAAGCAGAGCTTGCAGAACTTCCTGCGAAACGATCTCGATTCGCCTTCGCGAGCCATCAAATCCTCTCCTCGTTGAGCGGTGCGTGTGCCACGCCGGCGGCGGCCGGCTCCTTGGCGAGCCCGGGCTCCTCGGCGGCGCGCGGGGATTCCTTCACCGCGAGCACGGTGAGGTGCCGGAGCACGCTCTCGTTCAAGCGGAATCGCCGGTCCATCTCCCCGATCAGCTCGGGCGGGCTCTTGTGCTTCACGTGAATATAGGTTCCGTCACGGCGCTTGCGGATGTTGTAGGCGAGCTTCCGCTTGCCCCAGCGCTGCACCTCCACGATCTCGCCGCCCGCCTGCAAGATGCTCTGGGACACTTTGTCCACCTCTTCGTTGACGCGGGCCTCTTCGAGGCCGGGATCGAAAATGATCGTCGTTTCGTAAGTCTTCATGAAGTCTCACTCCTCAACCGGGTCGAGTCCGAATCGGTTCCAACGGTTCATCGCATGTGTCAATCCCGAGGCCGCAGCCTCGTACGCGGCGCTGGCCGCGCCCTCGAGCGCCTCGGGCAATCTCGCGCGCTCCTCCTCGTGGAACGGCGCGAGCACGTAGTCGGGGAGGTCCGCCGAGCGGGGCGCCGGGCCCACGCCGATCCTGAGCCTGGGAAATTCCGTCGTGCCCACCTCCGCCAGGATCGACTCCAGCCCCTGGTGTCCGCCGGCGCCGCCGGCCGCCCGAATACGGATGGAGCCGAGCGGCAAGTACACGTCGTCGAGCAGGATCAGGATCTCCGGGGGGGTCCACCCCTCCCGGATCAGCTCCCGCAGCGCCTGTCCGCTCCGGTTCATGTAGGTCTGCGGCTTGGCCAGCGAGATCCGGTGGCGGCCTGCGCGCCCTTCGGCGCGCAGGGAGGCCCCGTCACGGCGCCACGCCGTGAGGCGTCCGAGTTTCGTCGCGAGGAGATCCACCGCCATGAAGCCGGCGTTGTGGCGCGTCCCCTCGTACTCGGTGCCCGGATTGCCGAGACCCACGATGACCTTGGGCTCGTTAACCTTGCTTGCCTCCCTCTTTGCCGGACTGCTTGCCACCCTCCTTGCCGCCCTGCTTGCCGGCCGCCTTGCCCTCCTTGACGCCCTCCTCCGCCTCTTCTCCCTCCTTCTTCTCCTTCGCGATCAGCTCTGGCTCGGCCGCGACCGCTTCCTCCGTCGGCTTCACTTCCTCGAGGATCGTCGGCGGCACGACGGCCGCGATCGCGCGGCCCGCGTCCGTCAGGATCACGGCGCGCTCCACCTTGATGTCGCTCACGTGGAGCGAGTCGCCGATCTGAAGCGCGCTCACGTCCACCTCAAGCTTCGAGGGAATGTCGGTCGGGAGACACTCGACTTCCACCTCGCGGAGCAGGTGCTCGAGAATTCCGCCCCCGTCCTTGACGCCCGTGGGAATCCCGACCAGCTCGATCGGAACCTCGACCGTGATCCGCTCGGTGAGCGAGATGTGCTGGAGGTCCAGGTGGAGAATCGACCCTGCGACCGGATCGCGCTGGATCTCGCGGATCAGGGCCTTCCGGTCCTTCGCCGCGTCCCCGGAGAACTTCAAATCCACGATCACGTTGCTGCCCTCGGCGGACTCGATCACGGATTGAAGCTCCTTCAGGCTGACCGTGAGCGGGATCGAATCCTCGCCGCGCCCGTAATAGACGCCCGGAATGCGCCCGCCTGTTCGCAGCCTTCGGGCGACGCCCTTGCCGACGTCGGCCCGGCGGGCGGCGTCCAGCGTTACGATGGCCATGTTGCGACTCCTTCCTGCCTTCGAGAGTTACGTTAGATGAAAAGCGAGCTCAGCGACTCTTCGTCATGGATGCGGCGTATCGCTTCACCCAGGAGCCCCGCGACCGAAAGCACCTTGATCGTCGGGGCGAGACGTTTCGGATCGTGAGAAATGCTGTCCGTCACGACAAGCTCCCGCACGGAGGAGCGCCGGATCTTCTCGACCGCGTCCCCGCAGAGGATCCCGTGCGTGCACGCGGCGTAGATCTCCCGGGCGCCCGCGCGCTTCAGGGCCTCGGCGGCTTCCACCAGCGTGGATCCCGTGCTCACGACGTCGTCGAAGATCACGACGTTCTTCCCTTCCACTTCCCCGATGACGTTCATCATCTCCACGGCGTCGGGGCGGGGACGGCGCTTGTCGACGACCGCGAGTCCGACGCCGAGACGCTTCGCGTAGGCGCGCGCCATCTTCACGCTCCCGATGTCGGGAGCGACCGCGATCAGGCTCTCGATTTTCAACTGCATGTAGTACTCGACGAGCACCGGCGCCGCGTACAGATGATCGAACGGAATATCGAAGAAACCCTGGATCTGCGCGGAATGCAGGTCCATCGCCATGACCCGGTCCGCGCCCGCGGTCGTGATCAGATTGGCGACCAGCTTCGCGGTGATCGGCACGCGCGGCTGGTCCTTCCGGTCCTGCCTCTGATAGCCGAAGTACGGAATGACCGCGGTCACGCGGCCGGCGGAGGCACGCCGCGCGGCGTCGATCATCACGAGCAGCTCCATGAGATTCGTGGCCGGAGGGAAGGTCGGCTGGAAGATGAAGATGTCCGTGCCCCTGATGTTCTCGTTGATCTTGACCGAGGTCTCGCCGTCCGCGAACTGCTCCACGGTCGCGTCCCCCAGCTCGGTGCCGAGGGATTCGCAGACCGCCTCGGCAAGCGGTCGGTTGGCATTTCCCGCGAAGAGGCGCAGCCGCGTCTGCGGGCCGCGCTGCTTCGGCGAGCCGGCCTCATGCCCGGGTGATACGGCGAGACGCCGATCCGTAGCGAGCTTTACGGTCATCGTTCCCTCCGGGGAATCCCCACATAACGAAAAAACCCAAGGCCGATTGACAACTTCGTCAATCGGGCCCGACGCGCCCTGAGGCGCTCGATGGGCCGGAGGTCTGAAGCCCTCCGGGGCCCGGCGATCGAGGTCAATTGTCTTGGGTTCGACAAAAAACGCCGCATGCGTCACGGCGGTACGGATTCTAGCGCAATCGGGCCCGGAGCGGTTGCGAAAAAGTGGTTGGGGCGGGAGGATTCGAACCTCCGGATGGGAGATCCAAAGTCTCCTGGCTTACCACTTGCCGACGCCCCAAAACCTCCCTAAGTGCCTGTGACGGCAAGGGACGGTTGTTTGAGCCGCTCCTTTTCGTACTCCGCGAGGATCCGGTCCTCGATGAACTTCCGGGTCTCGTTGTTGATCGGATGGGCCACGTCCTGGTAGGTCCCGTCGGGGCGTTTCCGGCTCGGCATTGCCACGAACATACCGTTCGTCCCCTCGATGATCTTGAGCCCACGGATCACGAACGAGTCATTGAAGGTCATGCTCGCGAACGCCTTCAGCTTGTCATCGTCCCGCAGTGAAATTCGGACCTCGGTGATTTCGAGCGTCATACCCTTACCACCTCGAGTTCCGGACCTCGTTCCCTCGAAGTCCCTGGGATCCATCGCTGGATCCGACCCATCGCACCCCCCGAACCTCAGCGCTGGATTCGTCATCTCAATCTAATGGAATTGCCAGCGCCACGCCTCGTTCGGTGGTACGCACGACGTGGACGGTTGCGCCAAGGGCGGTTGCCGAGCGAGCCGCCGATTGCGCTTCGTCCTCCGTCCGTGCGAGCCCGAAAACCGTTGAGCCACTACCGGACAGAAGCGACCCCAGAACGCCGCTCTCATCGAGCGCGCGCCTGAGCCTTGCCACCACCTCGAACTCAGGAAGGACAACGTCCTCGAAATCGTTGTGAAGACGCGACGTGATCGACGGCCAATCACGGCCCTCGATTGCCGCGGCCAGCATACTAGCGCCGCCTCCCTGGAGTGTCAACGGAATTCTCGCCCGTCCGTATGCCCAAGTCGTTGAAACTGCGAGAGGTGGCGTGGCGAGGACGACCCAGGCGGGGGGCATAGGACATAGATGTCTCACCCGGTCGCCGCGGCCCGTCGCGCGGGCCGTTCCGCCCTTCAAGAAGAACGGAACGTCGGATCCGAGCCTCGATGCGATGCTCTGAACTTCCTTCTCGGTGAAGTCGAGCCCCAGCAATCGATTCACGCCGAGCAGAAAACCCGCCGCGTCGCTGCTCCCGCCCCCCAGGCCCGCGCCGACCGGAATGCGTTTCGTCAGCCGCGCGCGCACGCCGCGCACCGGGCTTCTCGCCTCCGAGACGAGGGACCAGGCACGCTCGAGGATGTTGGGACTGTCTTGCGGAATGGGAATGCCGCGCGTCTCGAGCTCGAAGCCCGCGCGTGATTCCTCGAGGAGGAGCTCGTCTTCGAGCGCGACGGACTGCATGATCGTGTCGATCTCATGATAGCCGTCCGGACGACGGGCCAGGATCCAGAGACCGAGGTTGATCTTCGCCGGGCAACGGACCCGGAGCGCGCGCGGGGCCGCCATGGTTCAGCCCGCGGGCCAGTAGAGGATCGCGAGCAGTGCCGCGCCCCAGAGGATCACGTTCACGAGCGTGGGGCGGTCGCGGTAGAGGTGCTCCGAGGGGTTGCCCCCTTTCTCCTCCGCGTACATGAGGTAGAGATAGCGGAAGATCCCGTACAGCACGAAGGGGATCGTGAGATAGAGCGGGCGCCCGCCGAATTTCGAGGCCGTCTCCGGAGCGATCGTATAGACCGAGTAGGCCAGCACCGTCGCGCTGGTGACCACCGCGACGAGCTGGTCCAGGAGCCGCGGCGTGTAGGCTCCCAGCGCCTTGCGATGGCGCGCCGCGTCCCCTTCCAGCGTGGCGAGCTCGTTCCGCCGTTTCCCGATCGCGAGAAAGAGCGCGAGGAAGAACGCGCATACGAGAAGCCACGGCGAGAGGATGACCTCTTCGCCGCTCCGGCTCGCGCGGTCGCGAATCAGCTCGACGCCCGCGGTCGCCCGCAGCACGAAGCCGAGCGCGATCGTCACCACGTCGAGGAGCACCACCTGTTTCAAGACCAGCGAATACAGGAGCGCGAGGGACACGTAGGCGGCCGCCGTGAGCCCGAAGCGGACGCCGAGAAGGAGCGCTCCGCCGATGCCGGTCACGAGGAAGAGCGACGCCCAAGCCGCGGCCACTCCGATCGGGAGCTTCCCCGCCGCGATCGGGCGGTCGCGCTTGCTCGCGTGCAAGCGGTCGCGCTCGATATCGACGATGTCGTTCAGGATGTACATGCCGGAAACGGCGAGCGAAAAGAGGAAGAATCCAATGACCGCGTCGCGGACGTACGGCGGGTCCAGAAACTTGAGGGTGAAGATGAGACCCGCGAAGAGAACCAGGTTCTTGGTCCACTGGTAGATCCGCATCGACTGGATGAGGTGGCGGATCATCGGCGCCTCCGCTTGCCCGCGCGCGCCAGCCCCTCCGCGCGCTCGCAGCAGATGTGCCCCACGAGGAGATGCACTTCCTGGATCCGCGCGGTCTCCCGCGAGGGGACCACGAGCGCGACGTCGCACCGGCGCGCGAAGGCCCGGCCCCCCTCTCCGGTCATGCCGATCACGTTCATGCCGCGCTCGCGCGCCGCGCGCACCGCCTCGAGGACGTTTGGCGACCGGCCGCTCGTCGTCATCGCGACGAGGAGATCCCCGCGGCGGCCCAGCGCCTCGATCTGGCGCGCGAACACGCGCTCGAAACCGTAGTCGTTCCCGACCGCCGTGAGCACGGAGCCGTCCGTGCCGAGCGCAATGGCCGGGAGTGCGCCCCGGTCCCTCACGAATCGCACGACCAGCTCCGCGGCGAAGTGCTGCGCCTCCGCGGCGCTCCCCCCGTTTCCGCAGAAGAAAACGGTTCTGCCTGCGGCGAGCGTCGCGCGGAACACGCGGACCATGCGCTCGATCGCCGCGGTCTCGCGCGCGAACACCGCGATGAGGGTAGCCGTGCTCTCGGCGAAGATTCTCCGCACGTTCGTGACCTGGCGCCTGGCGGGAGTGGAGCGCGCCTTCCGCGCGCGGCGCGGACTCAAGCGGCGGCGCCCTTCCGCGCCGAGCGGCGGCCCAGATAGTCGTGGACGGCGGTCTCCCAGGAAGGCAGCGACTCGCCTGTCAGGGCCCGGAAGCGCTCGCCGGAGAGCACCGAGTTCTTCGGACGCTTCGCGGGACGCTGGAAGCGATCCGATGTCGTCTCGAGCACCGGGAGCGGGGATCCCAGATAGCGCGCGATCTCGACCGCGAAGCCGTGCCAGGTCGTGGTCCCCGAGTTCGTGACGTGCACGGTCCCCGTGGCGCCGATTCGAAGCAGCTTCTCGATCCCGCGCGCCAGGTCACGGGCGTAAGTCGGAGAGCCGCGCTGGTCGGTCACCACCTCAGGCGCATCGCCTCGCTGGAGCTTCTCCGCGATCGCGTCCACGAAATTCGCCCCTCCTTCCCCGAACACCCACGAGGTCCGCACGACGAGCGTCTTTGCCGATGTCTCGCGCGCCACTTCCTCACCCGCGAGCTTGCTACGGCCGTAGGCGTTGATCGGCTTGGGAGGATCGTCTTCCAGATACGGCCCTTCCTTCGTCCCGTCGAAGATATAGTCGGTGCTCACGTAGACGAACGTCGCGCCCCGCTCCGATGCGAGGGCCGCGACGTGGCGCGTGCCGTCCCGATTCGTGGCCATCGCGAGATCGAACTCCGTCTCGCAGCGGTCCACCGCGGTCATCGCCGCCGCGTGGATCACGGAGTCGAACTCGATCCCTTTCGCCGCCGCGACCACGCGCTCCCGGTCGCGCACGTCCACTTCGTCCCGACCCCACAGGTAGAGCGTGTTCCCCGAAGCGAGCCATTCGCGGATGGCCCGGCCGAGGATTCCCTGGGCGCCGGTCACGAGGATGCGCATGCGGCCCCCTACAACACGTCCACCAGGCTGGAGTCGCCGACCATGAAGCGGTACGCGGTCGGCTTGAGCTGCGAGCGCTGGATCCGCACTTCCTTCCCGATCAGGGAAGCCTCGATCCGAACCGGGATGTCCTGGATCACGCAGCGCTCGAGCACGATCGAGTGCTCGATCTCGCTGTTCCGGATCGTGACCTCGTCGTAGATCGCCGTGAAGGGACCGATGTAGGTGTTCTGGATCACGCAGCGCTCGCCGATGATGAGCGGACCGCGCAGGATGGAGTTCTCGACCACCGTGCCCGCGCCCACGATCACTTCCCCTTCGGTGCGGGTCTTCGCGTCCATCTTCCCTCGCAGGTCCCGCTTCGCGCGCGAGAGCACCATGCGGTTCGCCTCGAGCATGTCCTCGAGCTTCCCCGTGTCCTTCCACCAGCCCGTGATGACGTGGCAGTTCACGTTCTTCCCGTGGTCGATCAGCCACTGGATCGCGTCGGTGATCTCGAGCTCGTTCCGGGCCGACGGCTTGATCGCGTTGACGGCCTCGAAGATGCTCGAGTCGAACATGTAGACGCCCACGAGTGCCAGGTCCGAGCGCGGCTCCTTGGGCTTCTCGGTCAGCCGCTTCACCCGGGTTCCGTCCAGCTCGGCGACGCCGAATTCTTGTGGGTTGGGCACGTGCGCCAACAAAATTTGGCTGTTCGGACGGTCGCGCTCGAACTCGCGAACCAGAGGAGTGATGCCGTCGAGAATGAGATTGTCGCCGAGATACATCACGAAGGAGTCGTCCCGCATGAAGTCACGCGCGATCTTGACCGCGTGCGCCAATCCAAGCGGCGCCTCCTGCCGGATGTAGGTCACCTTGATCCCGAACGCCGAGCCGTCTCCCAGGGCAGCCCGGATCTCGGGCTCGGTGTCGCCGACGATGATGCCGAAGTCCGTGATGCCCGCGTCGCGGATCGCCTCGACGCCGTAGAAGAGGATGGGCTTGTTCGCGACGGGGACGAGCTGCTTGGCGCCCGTGTGCGTGATCGGGCGGAGTCTCGTTCCCTTGCCGCCGCTCAGGATGAGTGCTTTCAGTCTCTACCTCCCATTCAAGCGCTCCCGCGCGTAGGCGCGGCCCCGCTCGAGCACGTCCTTGATCCGGGAAGCGTCCTTGGCGCCCGCCACGGCCTGCTCGGGCTTCCCGCCCCCCTTCCCTTCCACGATCGAGACCGCGTCCTTCGCCCAATCGGAGGCGTTGAGAGCTCCCTGGAGGCCGGCCCCGACGGAGGCGACGACCGAGAGCTTACCCTCGACCGCCGCGGCCAGGAGGCCGCCGCCGTTCGGCATCTTGCGGCGGATCAGGTCTCCTGCCTCGCGCATTTCCTCGACGCCTTGCGCCGCGACTTCCGCCACGAGGATCGGCGGCTCGTCGCCAAGCGCCGCATCGATCAGCTTCTCCACCTGCGCCTTCAGCCCCTCGCGGCTCTGCTTCGAGCGCGCCTCCTCGAGCCGGCGCACCTCCTCCTGCATCGCCGCCACGCGCTCCGGGAGCTGTTCGCGCCCGGCGCCCACGCGCGCGCCGATCTCGCGCAGGAGGGCCCGATCCTCATCCGCGCGGCGGTAGGCGAGCGTGCCGGTCAAGGCCTCGATGCGCCGCGTCCCCGAGGCGATCGCCGCCTCGCTCTCGATCCTGAGATAACCGATCTCGCCTGTCCGGCGCACGTGGCACCCGCCGCACAGCTCGCGGCTCACGCCGTGGACGATCACCTGGCGGACGCGCTCGCCGTACTTCTCGCCGAAGAGCGCCATCGCGCCCTCCTCCTGGGCCTGCTTGAGCGAGGTCCATTCGGTCAGGACCGGGTGGTCCTCGAGAATCGCCTCGTTCACGAGCGACTCGATCGCGTGGACGTCCTCCGGCGTGAGCGGCTTCGAATGCGTGAAGTCGAATCGCAGTCTCTCCGGAGCGACGAGCGATCCGGCCTGTTTGAGCTGATCGCCGAAGCGCTTCCTCAGCGCCGCGTGGAGCAGGTGGGTCGCGGTGTGGTTCCGCTGCGTGGGAGCGCGCTTCGAGGCGTCCACCGCCGCGCGGTAGGGACCCTCGGGGAGCGACTTCGGCCCGCCCTCCACGAATTCTCCCCGATGGATGATGCGGTCCCCGTCGCGGTAGACGTCCACGACCTTCAGCTTCACGCGGTCCTTGCCGGCCGTCGATTCCACGATCCCGGTATCCGCGACCTGGCCACCCGATTCCGCGTAGAAGGGCGTCATGTCGAGGGTGAACTCCACGGCGCCCGCTGCCGCCCCTTCGCCCGCGGGGACGTCGCGCGCGTCGCGAATGAACGCGTTGTCGACCTCCCAGCGGTCGTAGCCAACGAACTCCGATTGGGCGCCGCGCGTGAGCGAGCGCCATTCCCCCGCCGCGCGGCGGGTCTCGAAGCGAGCCGCCTTCCGCGCGCGATCCCGCTGCTCTTCCATCGCGGATTCGAAGCCTTCCATGTCTACCTCGAGACCACGCTCGGCAGCCATCTCCGCGGTGAGGTCGATCGGGAACCCGTATGTGTCGTAGAGCTGGAACGCCACCGCCCCCGGGAACGCCGTTTGCTTTCGCTTCTCGAGCCCGGCGGCTGTCTCCTCGAACCGCGCCACGCCCTGCTCCAGGGTCTGCGCGAAGCGGCTCTCCTCCTCGAGAATCGCCGCGGCGATCGCCGCCTCCTCGCGCTTCAAGTAGGCGTATTCCTCGTAGCGGCCCATCTGCGCGATGACGGTGGGCACGAGCCGCGACAGGAACGCGCCTTCGATGCCGAGATCCCTCCCGAATCGCGCCGCCCGGCGCAGGAGTCGCCGCACCACGTACCCGCGCCCTTCGTTCGAGGGACGGACGCCCTCCGCGTACGTGAACACCAGCGCCCGGATGTGGTCGGTGATGACGCGCGCCGCGCGGCGGCCCCGGTCACCGGCCGCCGCTTTCGGCGAGCCGAGACGCCGGGCCGCGTCTCCGATCGGAAGGAGCAGGTCGTTCTCGAAGACCGAGGGCGCCTTCTGCAAGATCATCGCGAGCCGCTCGAGCCCCATGCCGGTGTCGATTCCCCGATTTTGAAGCGGGCGCCGCTCGCCGGTCGGCAGCTGGTCGAACTCGGGAAAGACGAGATTCCAGAACTCGAGGTACCGCTCGCAATCGCATCCGGGGGCGCACTCGGGCCGCCCGCATCCCATGCCCGGACCCTGGTCCCAGTAGATCTCGGAGCACGGCCCGCAGGCTCCCGAGCCTCCGGCGGGTCCCCAGAAATTATCCTTCTCCCCGAGCCGCGTGACGCGCTTGGCGCCCAGGCCGATGTGCTTGGCCCAGAGATCGAAGGCCTCCTGGTCGTCCCGATAGACGGAGGGATGGAGCCGCTCGCCCGGCATGCCGAGGGTCTGAGTCGTGAATTCCCACGCCCACTCGATCGCTTCCTTCTTGAAGTAGTCGCCGAAGGAGAAATTCCCGAGCATCTCGAAGAAGGTCGCGTGCCGCACGGTCAGGCCGACGTTCTCCACGTCGGTCAGCCTCAGGCAGCGCTGCACCGTGACGGCGCGCCGTTGGGGCGGCGGCAGCGGAGAGGAGAAGTGCGGCTTGAACTGCACCATCCCCGCCGACGTGAAGAGCAGCGTGGGATCGTCGTGCGGGACGAGCGGAGCCTGGGGCAGATGCGGATGCCCGCGGTCCTTGAAGAAATCGATGAAGGTGCGGCGCAGCTCGTCGCTGGTTCTTGCCATGGGTCAGCTCTGCGTGTCCTCTCCCAGGAGATCGCGGATGGTATCCCAATTGAACCCGCGCCGCGCGAGCGCCTGCTGCATGCGGCGCCGGTAGACCTCGGGCTGGAGCCGCGCGTAGCGGCGCTTGAGCTGGGCGAAGCCAAGGGCGGCCCGGCCCTCCTCGCTCGCGAGCGAGCGGCCCGAGAGGTCCACGTCCGTTTCCAGAAAGGCGTCCAATTCCAGAATGAGGGCCTCGGGCACTCCCCGCCGCTTGAGCTTCATCTGGAGGAGCCGCTTCCCCTGCGGCGCCTTGAAAAGCTCCGTTCGCAAAAAAGACCGCACGAACGCGCGGTCGTCCAGAAGCGAGACGCGGCGGAGCCGCTCGATCGCCCGCTCCACCGCCTCCACATGATACCCGCGCTCACGGAGGCGGCCCTCCACCTCACGCTCGGTGCGGGGCCCGCTGGCGAGAATCCTGAGGGCGGCCTCCTTCGCGGCCTCCTCGGAACCCGCCCGCTCGGGGCTCAGCGTCATCGGCCTAGATGCGGACCCGGCGCTCTCCCTTGCCGTCGGCCGCGGCCGCTACCGGCTCCGGCGGAGCGGCAGGGGCACGGGTCAACCCAAGCGCCTCGCGAAGCTTCGATTCCAGCTCGGCGACGGCGTCGGGGTGCTCCTTGAGCCAGAGCCGGGCGTTCTCGCGCCCTTGCCCGATGCGTTCCTCGCCGAAGGAGAACCAGGTGCCGCTCTTCTGGACCAGATTCCGCTCGATCGCCAGATCCAGAAGCTCTCCCTCGCGCGAGATTCCCTCGTTATAGAGGATGTCGAACTCCGCCTCCTTGAAGGGGGCGGCCACCTTGTTCTTCACGACCTTCACCTTCACGTGGCTCCCGATCACGCTCTCGCCGTCCTTGATCGCGCCGATGCGGCGGATGTCCATCCGCACCGAAGCGTAGAACTTGAGCGCGCGGCCGCCCGTCGTCGTCTCTGGGTTGCCGAACATGACGCCGATCTGCATGCGGATCTGGTTGATGAAGATGACGGTCGTGCGCGACTTGGAGATCGTCCCCGTGAGCTTGCGCAGGGCCTGCGACATGAGGCGCGCCTGAAGCCCCATGTGCGAGTCCCCCATCTCCCCTTCGATCTCGGCCTTCGGCACGAGCGCCGCCACCGAGTCGATCACGATCACGTCGATCGCGCCGCTCCGCACCAGATGCTCCGCGATCTCGAGGGCCTCCTCGCCCGTGTCGGGCTGCGACACGTGCAGGTTCTCGATATCCACCCCGAGCTTCTTCGCGTAGGCGGCGTCCAGGGCGTGCTCCGCGTCGATGAAGACCGCGTTCCCGCCCGCCTTCTGCGCGTGCGCGATGATGCTCAGCGTGAGCGTCGTCTTTCCGGAGCTCTCCGGACCGTAGATCTCGATCACGCGGCCTCGGGGCACGCCACCGATCCCGAGCGCCGCGTCCAGGGCGATCGAGCCCGTGGGAATGGAATCCACCTGGACCCGGGCCGACTCCTCCCCCAGCTTCATGATCGCGCCCTTGCCGAACTGACGCTCGATCTGCTGCACGGCCAGGTCGAGCGCTTTGGCGCGTTCCTTGGACATCTCCCTCACACCCGGATTCATGACCATTTCCGATTCTCCCCCTTACGAGTTAGTAGGCGTCACGCCGGGACGCCGGTACGGGTCGGGGCGAAATGTGGATTCGATTCTTGCGCTCGGATGGGCGCCGAGACGGAGGCTCGGGGTAGCTCAAGCTCCCGGCTTGCGAAGACGAATCTCCTCGAGCGCAGTATAGCGGGACCCGGCCGGATGTAGGTCACTTTTCATGACCACGATCCGGTCGATCAGAGCAGCCTCCGGAGGAGGCGGCGGAGCGTATCCGCGGAACGCCTCGACACCCTCGGCCCCGTCGCGGACGCGCGCCAGCGTGATGTGCGGCTTGAACGGCTTGTCGGGCGGCCCGAACCCGTCCCGCTTGAGCGCCTCGTTGACCGACTTCGCCAGAGCGATCGCCTTCTCGGCGCCCTCCTCGAGACCCGCCCAGAGGACCCGGGGCCGGTTCAAGGACGGAAAAGCGCCCGGGCCGCCGAGCCGCGCCAGGAACGCCTCGTGCTGCTCGGCGCCCCGCCGGCTAGACTCGCCCGCGCGCCGAACCCCGGAATCCCCGAGATCTCCGAGGAATCGAATGGTGATGTGCATGTTGTCCGGCTTGACCCACGAGAGCCGCGACATCCGGTCCGCGAGATCCCGCTCCACGCGAGCCAGGTAGTCCTTCCAGGGCGCCGGGATCAGGAGCGCGACGAATGTCCGGACCACGCGACCCTTGCACCGAGGTTCCGCCTGACCAGATCGAGCGCGAAGAAGGATGCCCGCGCGATGATGTCGCCGCGCGAGCCCCCGAAGAGGTACCGCTCGCTCACCTCGCCGTCGGCCGAGGAGTATCCCAGGTAGGCGAGTCCGACCGGCTTCTCGGCGCTTCCGCCGTCGGGGCCCGCGATCCCCGTGGTGGAGACCGCGCAGCCGGCGCCCAGTCGCTCGCGCGCCCCGCGCGCCATCTCCTTCGCGGTCTCCGCGCTCACGGCGCCACCGCTCCGGAGCGTCTCGCCCGAGACGCCGAGGAGCGACTCCTTGGACTCGTTCGAGTACGCGATGATCCCGCCGCGATAGTACCCGGAGCTGCCGGCGGTCTCGACGATCACCGCGCCGAGGTTCCCGCCGGTGAAGGACTCCGCGGTCGCGAGCGTCAGCCGGCGATCGAGGAGCGCCTCGCCGACCGCCTCCGAGAGCGTCCGGCTGCCGCGAGCGTAGACGTGCGTGCCCGCGCGCTCGACGAGCTTCCGCTCGCCGCGATCCAGCACTCCCTGGAGCCAGATCGCGTCCTCGGAAGAGGCGCTCAGGTGGACGTCCACGCCCGTGGCGCGCGCGATCGTGCCGAGCGTCAGCTCCGGCTCCTCGAGCTCGAATCCCTGGAGCCGCTCGACCAGCGCCGACTCCCCGATGCCGATCGTGCGCACGACGCGCAGGCCGGACACGAGCCCCGGGTTCCGGCCCTTCAGGAACGGAACCACGTAGCTTCGGAGCATCTCCTCCGCCTCCGAGGGCACGCCCGGTAGCGCGAAGCACTCGGTTTCCATGTGCGTGAAGTGAAGGCCGGGCGCCGAGCCGCGCGCGTTCTGGATCACGCTCGCGCCGCGCGGGACCAGAGCCTGGGTTTCGTTGATCGGAGGCATTTCGATCCCGCGCTCCCGGAACCGTGCGCGGATCCCGTCCAGCACGGCGCGGTCCAGGATGAGGCGACGCCGGAAGACGGTCGCGATCACCTTGCGCGTGATGTCGTCCGAAGTGGGTCCCAGGCCTCCGGTCGCGATCACCACGTCCGCGCGACGGACCGCCGTGCGGAACGCTTCGCCCAGGTGCTCCGGCTCGTCCCCGACCGTCGAGTGATACGAGGGCCAGAGTCCCGCCTCCGCGAGGAGTCCTGAGATCAGGTCGAGGTTGGTGTTCGGCACGAGCCCGCGCAAGAGCTCGCTTCCGATGGTGATGACTTCCGCGATCATCCCGCCGGCCATATCCGCGCGAGAGCTTGCAGGCAGAGGTTGGCATAGAGACCCGCGAGCACGTCGTCGATCACGATCCCGAACGCTCCCGGCAGCTCCTGAGAGCGCGCCACCGGAGGCGGCTTCCAGATATCGAAGACGCGGAAGAGCACGAATCCGATGCCGAGCGTGATCGCGTACGGCGGGTGCGCGTGGCCGATCGCCGGCACGCCGCACACGGTCACGAGCATCCCGGCCACCTCGTCCAGGACGATGGGATGCGCGTCGTGCCCGAGCGTCTTCTCGGCGGGACCGCACACCAGGAGCGCCAGGGCCGTCACGCCCACGGTCAGCGCGAGAAACGCCGGGAAGCCGAGCCGAGGCTGAACGAGGAGGAGAAGGAGGGCCGTGGCCCCCGAGGCCCACGTCGCCGGCGCGATCGGGAGGCGCCCCAATCCGAGGCCGGTCGCGAGCAGAACGGCAACGCGCCGCACGGCCTATCCCAGCGTTTTCAGAACGAGCTTGCAGGCCACCTTGAGCGTGTCGAACACGCCGGTTCCCCGGAGCGCCACCGCTTCGAAATAGGGGGCCTTCCGCGGATTGAGCTCGCGCTCCAGGTCATCCACGGGCACCACGCGGGGGAGATCCCGCTTGTTGTACTGCATGACGAAGGGGATCTTCTCGATGGTCAGGTCGTGATCGGTCAGGTTGTCGAGCATGTTCATATAGCTTTCGATGTTGGCTTCGAAGCGGTCGATCTGGGAATCCGCGACGAACACGATGCCGTCCACGCCCTTCAAGATCAGCTTCCGGCTCGCGTTGTAGTAGACCTGCCCGGGGACCGTGTAGAGGTGGAACCGGGTGCGGAATCCGCGGATCTGACCCAGTTCGAGCGGCAGGAAGTCGAAGAAGAGGGTGCGGTCCATCTCGGTGGCGAGCGAGATCATCTTGCCGCGCGTCTCCTGGGGGACGCGCGAGTAGATGTGCTGCAGATTGGTGGTCTTACCGCAAAGGCCGGGGCCGTAATAGACGATCTTACAGTTGATTTCGCGCGATGAGTAGTTGATCAGCGACACGTAGCTTGGGTTCTCCTATTCCTTGAATAGGCTGTCGATCTCGCTTTCCGCTTCGGCCGTGAATTCCGCTCCGAGGGTCGTGGCGCTGATGTCTTCATTCTTGTACTGGAGCTTGTCGAAGAGCTTGTTCAGGACCGACAAGAGCTCCTCCGCGCCGCGCCGCGCCTTGAGACGCACGAGCCCCAGCGAGGTCTGCTTGTCGAACAGGATGACCAGGATCACGCGATTGGCGATCATCGAAAGGTACATGCTCTCGTTCGCGCCCTGGTGGACGAGGGTGGCGAAGTCGAGCTCGCCGACCATTTCCGCGAGCTGCTGGTTGGCCGCGAAATCCGCGGCCGCAAGCGACGAGAACGAGGTGACGTCGAATCCGGGGGGCTCGCCGATCGAGCTGATGAGCTGGCCGGTCTTGTCGATCAGCATCACGCTCTTCGCGCTCGACGATTGGATCAGGTTTTGGAGTATCGTATTGAGCGACCAGAAGTCTTCCTCGAAGAGCGCCCAATTCCCCTTGACCATGGTCCCAACTCCTTGGACACACCTGGGTCTTGCGCCATGGTGACGCCGACCGGCTGGTTTGCAAAAGGAGGGGTGTCCTTACCCTGGCCTCTCCGTATCAGCCGGTGCCGAGACCGATCTCCACCCGCCCCACACGCGTCAAGCTACGCTTGATCACGACGCCCTACCGGGAATTGCGGCGAACGCTAACACTTCCCGATCGGGGGTCAAGCACAATGTGATGGAATTCGGTGGGTTATATCTCTTTGCGCCCGCTCATGGCGCGGGCGAGCGTGACCTGATCGGAGAATTCGAGGTCGGAGCCCATGGGAACGCCGCGCGCGATCCGCGTCACGCGCACGCCGGGGGTCTCTTGGGTCAGCAATCGCGCGATGTAGAGCGCGGTAGCCTCCCCCTGGGCGGTGGGATTGGTGGCGACGATCACCTCGCTCACCTTGCCAGGCTTGACCCGATCGATCAGCTCGCCCAGCTTGAGCTGCTCGGGTCCGATCCCGTCGATCGGGGAGAGCGAGCCCTTGAGCACATGGTAAGCCCCGCGGAATTCCCCCGTTCGCTCGATGGCGAGCACGTCCATCGGCTGCTCCACGACGCAGATGACCGAGTTGTCGCGACGCGGATCGGCACAGATCCCGCAAGGTTGGGTCTCGGTGACGTTGCCGCAGATCCGGCAATCCTCGACCCGCTCCTTGAGATCCAGAACCGCCTGCGCGAGTCTCTTGGAGTCCCCTTCCGGGGAGCGGAGCAGGTGGAAGGCGATTCGCTGCGCGGACTTTCGACCCAGGCCCGGTAGGCGCGTGAGCTCCGTGATGACCGCCTCCAGGAGGGCGCTCGAGTACTGCATCGTGCCTAGAAGAGGCCCTTCGGAAGCCCCAGGCCGCCCGAGACCTTGCTCATCTCCTGCTCGACCAGGCTCGTGACCTTCGCTCGCGCGTCGTTGAACGCGGCGAGCACCAGATCCTCGAGCAGATCGGCCTCGCCGGGGTTGATCACCTCGGGATCGATCGAGAGCTTGATCACTTCCTGCGCGCCGTTCATCGTGACCTTCACCTTGCCCTGGCCCGAGGACCCGACCACCTCGCGCGTCTTGAGCTCGGCTTGCATCTCGGTCATCTTCGCCTGAAGAGCCTGCGCCTTCTGGAGCATGCCCGCGATGTCCTTCATGAACTTCCCTCCTCCGGGCCCGGTGGGCGCGGTCCCATCACCTCTCCGTCGAAGAGCTCGACGATCCGATCCACGATGGACGCCTCGGACGCCCCGAGCAACGCCTGGTCGGGCTCTCCCGACCGGAGCGCCCGCGCCGTGATGCCCGGCGGCGTGGCGGACTCGCAGAGAAGCCTGGCCCCACGGCCGTAGTGACGCTCCATTTCCTCGTTCAAGATCTCCCGGTTCTCCTTGAGCTCCAGCATCGCTCGATGGAACGCGTGCTCCACGGAGAGCGCGATCCTCACATTCGTCCCCGCCATCCCGAGGAAGAAGCCCTCCTCGAGGCACGTCCCGAGGAGAAGCTTCCGCTCCTTCACGCGATCCACCGCCTGGCGCCAGCGAACGACGGGATCGGCCGGGTCGGGAGCCTCGACTCCCACCGGCGACTCCACCAGGCGGAGCGCCGCCGGGCTCGCGGACGGGGAGGGCGCGGTCTGCATCGCCGGAGCGACCGCGGGAACCGCGGCGAGCGCAGCCCTCGGCGGCTCCGGATCCCGCTCGGGCGCCGCGGGCTCGGACGCTCTCGAGGCCGGAGCGTCGCGCCCGGTCGGGGCCGGCGTTCCAGACTCCTGCCGGGCTGCCGGCTTCCCTGCGGCATGAGCGCCGGCTCCTCCGGCGCCGAGCTTCGATTCAAGGTCCCCCAGGCGCCGGATCAGATCCTCGATCCTCGCGGCGGTCGGGAGAGTGCACATCTCCACCAGCGCGACTTCGAGCAGGATGCGCGGCGCCTCCGCCCGGCGCAAGAGGCCGCGCGTCTCCAGAAGCAGGTTCAGCATCGCGTTGAGATCGGTGGCGCGGAATTCCTTCGCCTGCGAGGCGTAGCGCTCGCGGTCGCCCGGAGCGGCGTCCACGAGCTTCTCGAGCGAGGCATCCACCGCGATCAGGAGAAGCTGGCGCAGATGGTGCGTCAGCCCGTCGGCGATCTCCTCGACATCCATCCCGCGATCGTGCAGACCGTCGAGCACTTGAAGGGCCTGCTTGGGATCCCGTTTCGCGAGGGCCTCGCCCAGATCGAAGTACGCGTCGAGCCCCGCGAGCCCGAGCGCTTGCGCCACGGTCGCCGCGGTCACCCCTTCCGGGGAGAGCGCGAGCGCCTGGTCCAGCCGCCCGAGCGCGTCGCGCACGCTTCCCTCCGAGGCCCGCGCGATCAGCCCGGCCGCGTCCTCCGAAAGCGACACCTTCTCCTGAGCGGCGACGTCGAGCAGGTGTTTCACCAGCTCCTCGCTCCGGAGGCGGCGGAACTCGAATACCTGGCAGCGCGAGGCGATCGTGTCCGGGACCTCGAGCGGTTCGGTGGTGCAGAAGACGAACCTCACGTGCGCGGGCGGCTCCTCCAGGGTCTTCAAGAGCGCGTTCCACGCGAAGTCGGTGAGCTGGTGCGCCTCGTCGATGATGTAGACCTTGAATCTCCCGCCGGACGCCGTGTACTTCACGTTCTCGCGGAGATTCCGGATCTCCTCGATGCCGCGGTTCGAAGCGCCGTCGATCTCGAGGACGTCGAGGGAGTTCCCGACGGTGATCTCGAGGCAGCTCCCGCACTCGTTGCAGGGCTCCGACTCGCCGGGCTTGCGCCGCTGGCAGTTCAGAGCCTTCGCGATCAGGCGCGCCGTGGTGGTTTTCCCGCTCCCGCGCGGTCCCGCGAAGAGGTAGGCGTCCGCCACGCGGCTCTTGGCGACCGCCTGCTCCAGCGTGGAGCGGATGGGATCCTGGCCGACCAGGTCGCCGAATCGCTGTGGGCGGTACTTGCGTGCGAGGACTAGGTGGGACACGTGGAACTCCTTGGCGCGCATCCCGCGCGCTGCGGGGCAAGAGCCCCCCGGTGCCCGGCTCGAGCCAGTTTGGTCCGCGGCACATCGAGGTGACCGCTTACCGCTGCTACCTTCCGGTCCTGACGGGGTTCGCGAGTCTCGATTGCGCGGGAACTGGCCGTCAACGCCAAGCCACGAGGAGGCCATGCCCGGCCTCCCTGGGCCTCACGGCAGTCACCCTCGGAGCAATTTGGTGGAGATGAGCGGGATCGAACCGCTGACCTCCTCGTTGCGAACGAGGCGCTCTCCCAACTGAGCTACATCCCCACCGAAATCATGTGCTTCACAACTGGCGGAGAGAGTGGGATTCGAACCCACGAAGCACTTTCATGCTTACACGCTTTCCAAGCGTGCTCCTTCAGCCACTCGGACATCTCTCCGGGAAGCTTCGATGTTCGCGCGCTCCCTCACGCGCCGTCTCTCAGGATGGCGGAGAGAGAGGGATTCGAACCCTCGATACCCTTACGGGTATAGCGGTTTTCGAGACCGCCCGATTCAGCCACTCTCGCATCTCTCCGCGGAGGAGAATACGCGATTCGTAGCCGCAATTCTACGGGGTATCGGGGCCTGTCTACTAGACTTGGCCGCGTCTCTTGGAGCGGAAGAACGACTCGAGGAGCGCCCCGCATTCTTCGGCCAGAACGCCCGGCTGGACCTCCGCGCGGTGGTTCAGCCTCAAGTCCTGGACGACCATCGCGAGCGAGCCGCAGGCGCCCGCCTTGGGGTCGCGCGCCCCGTAGACCAGGCGCGGAATCCGCGCGAGCACGATTGCGCCTGCGCACATGTGGCAGGGTTCGAGGGTCACGTAGAGGACGGCTTCGTCGAGTCGCCAGCTCTTCATCGTCTGCGCGCGCGGCGCCGATCGCGATGATCTCCGCGTGGGCGGTCGGGTCCTGGGTGGTCTCGACGCGGTTCCGTCCCCGCCCGATGATGCGGCCGTCCCACACGACGACGGCGCCGACCGGGACCTCGCCGTCGGACGCGGCCGCGCGCGCCTCGGCCAGCGCGGCCTCCATGAACCGCTGATCGAGGGAGGTTTGGGGCTCCCTCACTTCGTCGGGAATTTCTTCAGCGCGTCCCGGACGAGATCGGAGGCGACATCGTGGACGCGAGGAGGCTCGTTCGCGTTCGCGGTCTGGATGCGGCCCGTCTCGTCGTAGCCGACCGTCGAGCTGGAGAGATCGATCTCATCGGCGAGCCGCTGCTCCCGGACTTCCTTGGTCCACAGCTTCTTCCCGTCCCTGATTCTGAAGAGCGCGAACTGGAGCCCGATCGTCGTGAAGGACTGCCCCTGACCGATGTTGTGCACCCGCTTCGTCTCCCACTCGCTGATCTTGATCAGGAGCACGGCATCCGCGATGAGGAGCGAATCGAGCCCGACGATCGCGGTGGAATCCAGCGCGCCGGTGTCGGACCAGTGCTCCGTGACACGGGACGCGCGGTCCAGCTTGTTCGCGTCTCCGAGCACGCGCTCGACGTCGGCGGGCATGAGGAACAGCGCCTTGGATCGATCCACGTCCTTGAAGCGCTCCCGCAGCACGTCCTCCATGATCTTGTCCGCGTCTGCCTCTCCGGTTCGGTTCACGACCGGGAGGACGGCGACCCGGAGCCCCTTCGGGGCGGCGGGCTTGATCTCGGGGTCCTTCGCGGCCAGCGCCGTCGAGAAACAGCCGATCAGGACGGCGGCCAGGGCCAGCGGGAATGTGACCGCGAGCGCGGCCGAATGGAGCGGGCGGGTACGTTTCATGGGTTGCCTCTTCACTTCGGGTCCGGCTTCTACCAAGAGCCTAGAGGAGTCAGGTGGCGCGCCCAGGAGGATTTGAACCCCCAACCTTCTGATCCGTAGTCAGACACTCTATCCAGTTGAGCTATGGGCGCGCGCAGCCAAGTCTTGAAAGCAAACTGGCGGAGAGGAGAGGATTCGAACCTCCGGAAGGGAATTACCCCTTCAACCGCTTAGCAGGCGGCTGCCTTCAGCCACTCGGCCACCTCTCCCCTACGTCTATCAAGAACACAGGGATTCAAGACTTTACTCGTCCAAAGCCCCTCGGTCAAGCCGGGCAGGGGTGCCGGGACGAGCCGGCTCGACGTGGATCGTCAGCTCCACGATCTGAGGCAGCTCCGCCTGGACCGCCTCCTTCACCCGGTGCGCGATCTCGTGGCCCTCGAACACGGTCATCGTGGGCGAGACCTCCAGATGCATGTCCGCCACATAGTAGAGACCCATCTTCCGCATCAGGAGCTTCTCGACGCGGTGGACCCCGGGGCGTTCCTCCGCCACACGCGTCGCCCGCTCCACGATCCCCGGCCCGGGGCTCCGGTCCATCAACTCCTCCGTCGCGGGGCGGAGGAGCCGGAAGCCGGTGAAGAGGATCACGCCGCTCGCGAAGAGGGCCGCCCAGTCGTCCGCAACCGCGTAGCTCTTCCCTCCGACGAGCGCGACCGCGATCCCCACGGCGGCCGCCGCCGAGGTGACCGCGTCGGATCTATGGTGCCAGGCGTCGGTGTGCACCGCCCCGCTCTCGATCCGCTGCCCGATCCGGTGCATCCGCTGGAAGAGGCCCTCCTTGATCGCGATCACAACGAGGAGAACGATCAGCGTGAAAGGCGCCGGGCTGCCGTGGGGGGAACGGATCTCGTGGATCGACTGGATCGCGATTCCGATGCCTGCCATGAGGAGAAGCACGGCGACGAGCCCGGCCGCGATGGGCTCGGCTTTGCCGTGGCCGTACGGATGCTCCGGATCGGGAGGGCGCGAGGCGATCTTGAGCCCCCGCCAGACGATCACCGATCCGAAGACGTCCCCGAGCGATTCCGTCGCGTCCGCGATGAGCGCGTGGGAATGGCCGAGGACGCCCGCGACGAGCTTGCCCAGGGCCAGGAGGAGGTTGATCGCGAGACCCTGCAGGCTCGCGCGCATTCCGCGGTCGTACCGCTCGAGCGGGACCTCCTGGCGCTGGACGTTCATCTGGGGAGGCGTTTCCGCATGAGATGGTGCCGTTGCTCGACGCGCATCCCGATCCGTTCGTAGAGTCCGACCGCGCTCTCGTTCTCGGCGTCGACGCCCAGAACAACGTGAAGCTGTCCTCGATCGAGGAAGCTTTGGAAGGAACTGACGAGCAAGGCGCTCCCGACGCCGCGTCCGCGCCAGGGCTTCAGCACTCCCAGCTCGCGGATGAAGCCGATGTCACCGTAGTCGATGCCGATGAGCGCGCCCGCGACCCGCTCCCCCTCCCAGGCGAGAAGCCAGAGCCCCGGGTCGAAGCGTTCGTGGCGCGCGCGGAGCCCCCACCAGTCATTGAAAGGGCGCGGCGCGTGTCGGAAATGCTCCGCGAAGGACTCCTCGATCACCGCGTGGATCGCCCGGTCGTCCGTCCCGAGGCGCAGGGGACGGATCTCGATGCCGGTTGGGAGGGATACATCGCCCCCCCGAGCTTCCAGGTCGATCCCCATGCGGAAAAACGTTCGCACATCTCGATACCCGGACCGCTCGAGCACCAACTTCATCTCGTTCTCGACGCTCGCCGTGAAGAAGCAAAGCGAAGCCTCGGGCCCGGCTGCAATCTCGCGGGCGCGAGCCTCGACGGCTTCGAGGAGCGCCGGAGCGAGCGCATCCACGGACTGACCGGGGAGCACGTAGACCGCGGCGTCGAAATCCCGCTCCGCCCTCGGTCGTATCGAGGCGAACCCGACCGGCGCGTCGTCCGCTCCTTGCAACAGC
The DNA here is from genome assembly GCA_963724515.1 of Candidatus Eiseniibacteriota bacterium. Classification (GTDB taxonomy): domain Bacteria; phylum Eisenbacteria; class RBG-16-71-46; order SZUA-252; family SZUA-252; genus WS-7. Next base: position 250,531 of record CAVRUU010000003.1, read on the forward strand.
CAGGCGTCGCGCGCGAGGTCGAACTGAGGAGCGTTCCAGTCGTCCCGGACGTCCTTGACGTCCGTGTCGGGGGCGCCGTAGTTCGCGACATCGCAGGCGCGCATGAGGTCGGCCACGGCCTCGGCGTCCTCGTGACGCGGCGCGCGGATCAGGAAACCCGTCAGGGCTCGAAGCACTGGTTCGTAAGGTCGGTATCGTCCGCGGGCCCGCGCGTCGCCTTCGCCGTCGTTCCGGAACACTCGAACAGCTCGATCTGGAATTCGTAGCAGGCCGCCGGAAGTCCTGAAACGAACATCGTGCGGTTGTCGGTAGTGCTGCTCCCGGTGATCGTGTAGCAGGCGCTCTGGCCGGCCAGCGTCCATGCCGTTTCCCCCGGCGCCCGGTACGAGACCCTCGCGAATACCGACTTCGGACACACGTCGCTCACGTCGGCATTCCAGACAAAGCGCGCACGGGTCCGGTAGCCGTCCATGTCCGCGTCGGTGATGGTATCCCAGCGCGCGTCGGCTATGGAATAGACCGGGTTCGGGCAGGCATCGGTCGCGATGATGTATCCCGCCTTCGTCACGGAGTCCGTCCCGCAGGCGTTCTGGACCCGGAGCGAAACGTTGTACGCGCCCGGCGCGAGATACGTGTGGCTCGGGTCCTTGACCGTGCCGGCCGCGGTCCCGTCACCGAAATTCCAGGACCATGACGTGGCCGCGGGCGTGGAGAGGTCCGAGAACTGGACGATGAGCGGCGAGGGACCGGTCGTCGGGAGCCCCGCGAAGTCGGCGGCCGGCGCCCCGCAGACCTTGATGAACTCCGTCTTGGTCTCCGAGTCCTGTCCGTCGTCGGTCGTGACCGTGAGCGTGACGGTGTAATTCCCCGCGGCCCCGTAGACGTGGCTCGGATTCGCGGCCCCGGACGGCGCGGTGCCGTCGCCGAAATTCCAGGACCTCGATGTGATCGGCGAGGTCCCCGGTACCGACTGGTCGGTGAACTGGACCGAGAGCGGCGCGGATCCCGACGTCGGCGTCCCCGAGAATTGCGCGGTAGGTGCCACCGGAGCCGCATGGACCGTGATGTAGCTGGGCTGCGTCTCCACGTCGGAGCCGGCCGATGTGGTCACCGTCAGGGACACGGTGTAGCTCCCCGCCGCCGCGTACGTGTGGCTCGGATTCGGCGCGGCAGACGTTCCTCCGTCGCCGAAGGTCCAGGCCCACGTCGTGATGGAGGCGCTCCCCGGGCTCGAATGGTCGGTGAAGTCCACGGTGAGCGGAACGGGGCCGTCCCTCGGCGTCCCGGTGAACTGGGCGGTCGGCGGCACCGGCGAGGCCCCCACGACGATGTAGTTCGGCTTCGTCTCGGTGTTACTGCTCACGGCCGTGGTCACGGAGAGAGAGACCGTGTAGCTGCCGTTCGCGACGTATGTGTGAGCCGGGTTCTGCTGGGTCGAGGTCCCTCCATCCCCGAAAGTCCAGCTCCGGGCCAGGATCCCGGAGCCCCCCGTCGAGGATTGGTCGGTGAACTGGACCTGAAGGGGGGCCGGGCCGCCCGTCCGGTTCGCCGTGAAGCCCGCGGTCGGGCCCGGCCCGCTCGCCACGACGATGAAATTGGCTTTGGTTTCGGTGTCGCTCCCTTCCGCGGTCGTCACGGTGAGCGAGACCGTGTAGGTCCCGGCGGCTCCGTACGAGTGAAACCCAATCGCGGACGGCGCGCTGCCGTCCCCGAAATCCCAGAGAACGGACGTGATCGGGGAGGTGCCCGGAGCAGACAGGTCGCTGAAATCGACGTCCAGAGGGCGATCTCCGGACCGGGGCGTGGCCGTGAAATCGGCCGTGGGACCAGTCCCCGGGGTCGTGACCGCGTCTTCTTTCTTGGCGCACCCGGCGGGGATCAGGAGTACCAACGCGGTGAGGGCGACGAACGCCCGGAAGGGTCGTCTCAGGTGCATATCAGACCGGCATTTTACCGCATCAGGACGCCAAAAGCCGCCCCAAAGCTATGCGGCCCTGACCTCCCGGTTGTAGTCGATCCAGTAGGCCCATGGGATGAAGATCCAGGCGACGATGCCTATGTACGCGACGATCGTGATGTTGGGGGGCGCCTGCGCGTTCGCGTCGGCCGCATAGAGCCCCGCGATGACGATGACGTAGGCCCAGAGTGCCGCTTTCCCGATGATGTTCCGGGGCCGCGTGGTCGTGGCGTAGATCCAGATGCCGGCGAGGAAGATCGCGCTCTCGATCACGATCGTCGCCGTGGGCGAGTTCCAGAGGCCCAGCCCGACCTTCGGCCCGCCCGGCCAGAGCGGAAGGTCGGGGACGTGCACGATGAAATCGAGAACCCAGTGGCTGAGGACCAGGAGCCCCACCCAGAGGGCGCCGGCGGAGTACTTCGTCCGCGCCTTGTAGACGATCGCGAAGAGCGCGGCCCAGACGAGCGCCATGAGCAGGCTGTGCGAGATCGGGTAGTAGGAGAAGTTCAGGAGCAGGAACGAATTCGATCCCGGCACGACCTCGGCTCGCTCGAGCCCGAGCAGCAGGAACAGGGGCCAGAGCGCATCGAGGAAAAGGGCGGCGAGGGTGAGCGTCCCGAGGGACGCGCGTGGAGCCGCGCGCTTCGCGGCGAGTCCGACGGCGAAGTGTCCGATGAACATGATCCCCCCTGACGCGAGGCGCTACGGCTGTGCCCGTTCCGCCTGCGCGATGTACGCCTCTACCTGTTGCCGGAGCACGGGAAGCGCGACCGCCCCGTTCGCGAGCACGACGTCATGGAACGCCTTGATGTCGAAGCGCGTCCCGAGCCTCCGTTTTGCCTCGTCGCGCAGGCTGAGAATCTCCCGCTGCCCCAGCTTGTACGCGAGCGCTTGGCCCGGCCACGTGATGTAGCGGTCCACTTCGTTCACCACGTTGTTCTCGGCGAGAAGGCTGTTCTCGGTCAGGTAGTCGATCGCCTGCTGCCGGGACCAGCCCATGGCGTGCAGCCCCGTGTCCACCACCAGGCGGCACGCGCGCCAGGCGTCGAAGGAGAGCATGCCCAGGCGGTCGACGTCGCTGGAGTAGAGGCCCATCTCGTCCGCGAGGTGCTCGGTGTAGAGCGCCCAGCCTTCGACGAACGCGGTGACCCCTTCGTGCTTCCGGAACTCCGGCAGCCCGGTCAACTCCTGCGCGATCGCGATCTGGAGGTGATGGCCGGGAACCGACTCGTGGAACGCGAGCGCCTCCGCCTCGTATCGAGGTCTGGTCTCGGGCAGGTAGGTGTTGATCATGTAGGTGCCCGGCCTCTTCCCGTCCTCCGACGGCTCGCGGTAGTACGCGATCGTCGAATACGGGGCCTCGTGCATCCCCATCACCTTCACCTCGCACGACGCCTTGGGCTGGATGCCGAACCACCGGGGTACGGCGGCCTGAGCCCGCGCCAGCGCCTCGCGCGCCTTGGCCTCCACCTCGGCCGACGTCTTGAAGTGCATCTCCGGATCCGTTCGAAGCCGCCGCTGGATCTCCGCGACGTCGGACGTGCCGAAGACCTTCTTGCCCAGATCCGCGAGATCGCTGCGGAACTTCGCGACCTGCTCCAGGCCGATCTTGTGAATCTCCGCCGGCGTCAGGTCCAGCGACGTGTGGACCCGGATCATCTGGGTGTAGCAATCGACCCCCTGTGGAAGCGCCGAGAGGCCGGCTCTGTCCGGCGGGCGCGCCGAGGGCAGGATCTCCTCCTCCAGAAACGCGCGATAGCGCTTCAGCCCGGGAAGGAGCGAGGAGTGGACCGCCTCCCGGAGGTCCCTGGCGAATCGCTCGCTCTGGGCCTGGGTCCATTTCGGATGCGCCGCCGCGGCGGGCTTCCAGACGCCCAGGCTCTCGACCGGACTCGCGAGGAGGCGCGAGAGCTGGTCCAGGGTCTTCTCGACCGCGGCCCGGCTCGCCACCCTGCCCTTCGTCTTGCCCGCGCGGAGATTCGCGATCTGGTCCTCGAGATACGGGCCCATGAGCCTCGTGCGTTTGACGAAGTTCGCGGCGTCGGCCGGCGACTCGATGTTCGTGTAGTCGGCGAGATTCATGAACCACGATTGCGGTCCGCCGAGCGGATCCACGGTCCACTCATGGAACGCGCAGGAGATCCATGCGAGCCGTCCCTCGACCTCGGTGATCAGAGCCGTTCGGGTGAGGCGGTCTGCAGGCGGGAGGGCGTTCGCGTCGATTGCCCGCGCACGCGCCAGGATGGCTTCGAGTCGGTCCTTATCCTTGGCGATTCCTCGCGGCGTGATGTCGTCGAGCCGGTCGTCGTAGCGCTTGTCCCCGAGGCTCGTGGCGCGGGTCGGATTCGCTTCGAGGGATCCCTGCCAGAACTCCTCGCAGACCCTCGCGAGCTTCCCCGGCGCCTCCTCGGCGCGGGCGGGGCGCGGTATGAGAGCGAGCGCGATCGGGAGGAAGGCTACGAGCGTCACGAGGGGGAGGAGCTGCACGGGGCGCGCGGGCATTGTGGATTCTCTCCGGGACGGTGTGGAAGCACGGGCCTACGTCGAGCGCGTGTCGACGGTACCCGAAACCCGCCTCGGGGCGCTAGGGGCTATGGGCTCGGTGCCGCCGCGTGAATGTAGGCCGTCTTGGTCTCCGTATCCGTGCCGTCGGCGGTCGTGACCGTCAGCACCACCGTGTAATCTCCCGCGCCCGCATAGGTGTGGGTCGGGTCCGTCTCGATCGAGGTGGTCGTTCCGTCGCCGAAATCCCAGAGATACGTCGTGATCGGCGAGGTGCCAGCCGTGGATTCGTCCGTGAACGTGACCTCGAGGGGTGTGTCGCCGCTCGTCGGCGTGCCGGAGAATTCGGCTGTCGGGGCGACGGGCGATACGACAATGTAGGCCGTCTTGATCTGCGTATCGTCGCCGTCCTCGGTCTCGACCGAGAGCGCCACCGTGTAGGTCCCAGGACCCGCGTACGTGTGGGTTGGATTGGCCGCGGCGGAGGTCGTCGTGTCGCCGAAATCCCACAACCAGTCGGTGATAGGCTTACTGCCCGCGGTCGACAAGTCCGTGAACGTGACCTCGAGGGGTGCGTCGCCGCTCGTCGGCGTGCCGGAGAAATCGGCTGTCGGCGGCACGGGGACCGGCAGGACGGAGATCAGGTCCGGAACGGTGACGCTGGCCGTACCCACCGCGTTGGTGACGGTCAGGGAAACCGAATAGCTCCCCACCGCCGTGTACGTGTGGCTCGGGTTCTGCTCGGTCGACGTCCCGCCATCACCGAAGCTCCACGCCCAGGACGTGATGGGCGAGCCACCATCCAGGGACTGGTCGGTGAAATCCACCGAGAGCGGCACGATTCCATCGTACGGAAACGCGTTCAGGCCGACTGTCGGAGGGGCCGGCGGCGGTGAGGCCTGGATGTAGTCGGTCTTGCTCTCCGTGTCCACGCCGTCTGCCGTGGTGACCGTGAGCGCGACCGTCCAGGTGCCGGGATCCGTGTAGGTGTGGACCGGGTTCGTCGCCGTCGACGTGCTTCCATCACCGAAATCCCAGGACCGCGCGGTGATCGCCGAGCTCCCAGCGGTCGACTCATCGGTGAAGGCGACGTCAAACGGCACGGCGCCGCTGGTCGGCGTCCCCGAGAATGCCGCCGTGGGGGCCACCGCCACAGCCTCGATGTAGTCTGTCTTGCTCTCCGTGTCCACGCCGTCGGCAGTGGTGACCGTGAGCTCTACGGTGTAGGTGCCGGGAGTCGTATAGGTGTGGCTCGGGTTCGTCGCCGTCGACGTGCCCCCATCGCCGAAATCCCAGGACCGCGCGGTGATCGCCGAAGTGCCCGCGGTTGACAAGTCCGTGAACGTGACCGCTAGCGGAGCGTCTCCGCTGGTCGGCGTCCCCGAGAATTCGGCCGTCGGCGGCACGGGCGGTGCCGAGACTGTGATGTAGTTTGGCTTGCTCTCCGTGTCCACGCCGTCTGCCGTGGTGACCGTGAGCGCTACCGTGTAGGTGCCGGGAAGCGTATAGGTGTGGCCCGGGTTCGTCGCCGTCGACGTGCCCCCATCGCCGAAAGCCCAGGACCGCGCCGTGATCGGAGAGGTGCCCGCGGTCGACAGATCGGTGAAGGTGACGGCTAGCGGCGCGTCGCCGCTCGCCGGCGTGCCGGAGAAGTCGGCCGTCGGCGGCACGGCCAGAGGCTTCGATGTAGTTTGCCTTGCTCTCCGTGTCCACGCCGTCCGCCGTCGTGACCGTGAGCGCAACCGTGTAGGTGCCGGGAGTCGTATAGGTGTGGCTGGGGTTCGTCGCCGTCGAGGCGCCCCCATCACCGAAATCCCAGGACCACGCGGTGATCGGCGCAGGTGCCCGCGGTCGACAAGTCCGTGAACGTGACCGCTAGCGGCGCGTCGCCGCTGGCCGGCGTGCCGGAGAATTCGGCCGTCGGCGGCACCGCCAAGGCCTCGATGTAGTTTGCCTTGCTCTCCGTGTCCACGCCGTCTGCCGTGGTGACCGTGAGCGCGACCGTATAGGTGCCGGGAGTCGTATAGGTGTGGCTCGGGTTCGTCGCCGTCGACGTGCCCCCATCACCGAACGCCCAGGATCGCGCGGTGATCGGCGCGGTGCCCGCGGTCGACAGGTCCGTGAACGTGACCGCCAGCGGCGCGTCGCCGCTGGCCGGCGTGCCGGAGAAGTCGGCCGTCGGCGGCACCGCCAGGGCCTCGATGTAGTTTGCCTTGCTCTCCGTGTCCACGCCGTCCGCCGTGGTGACCGTGAGCGCGACCGTGTAGGTGCCGGGAGTCGTGTAGGTGTGGCTCGGGTTCGTCGCCGTCGACGTGCCACCATCACCGAACGCCCAGAGATGCGCCGTGATCGGCGAGGTGCCCGCGGTCGACAAGTCCGTGAAGGTGACCGCTAGCGGCGCGTCGCCGCTGGCCGGCGTGCCGGAGAAGTCGGCCGTCGGCGGCACCGCCAAGGCCTCGATGTAGTTTGTCTTGCTCTCCGTGTCCACGCCGTCCGCCGTGGTGACCGTGAGCGCGACCGTGTAGCGTGCCGGGAGTCGTATAGGTGTGGCTCGGGTTCGTCGCCGTCGACGTGCCCCCATCACCGAACTCCCAGGACCGCGCGGTGATCGGCGCGGTCCCCGCGGTCGACAGGTCCGTGAACGTGACCGCTAGCGGCGCGTCGCCGCTGGCCGGCGTGCCGGAGAAGTCGGCCGTCGGCGGCACCGCCAAGGCCTCGATGTAGTTTGTCTTGCTCTCCGTGTCCACGCCGTCCGCCGTGGTGACCGTGAGCGCGACCGTGTAGGTGCCCGGAGTCGTATAGGTGTGGCTGGGGTTCGTCGCCGTCGAGGCGCCCCCATCACCGAAATCCCAGGACCGCGCGGTGATCGGCGCAGTGCCCGCGGTCGACAAGTCCGTGAACGTGACCGCTAGCGGCGCGTCGCCGCTGGCCGGCGTGCCCGAGAAGTCGGCCGTCGGCGGCACCGCCAGGGCCTCGATGTAGTTTGTCTTGCTCTCCGTGTCCACGCCGTCTGCCGTGGTGACCGTGAGCGCGACCGTGAAGCTGCCCGGAGTCGTATAGGTGTGGCTCGGGTTCGTCGCCGTCGACGTGCCACCATCACCGAACGCCCAGAGATGCGCCGTGATCGGCGAGGTGCCCGCGGTCGACAGGTCCGTGAACGTGACCGCTAGCGGCGCGTCCCCGCTGGCCGGCGTGCCGGAGAATTCGGCCGTCGGCGGCACCGCCAGGGCCTCGATGTAGTTTGTCTTGCTCTCCGTGTCCACGCCATCTGCCGTGGTGACCGTGAGCGCGACCGTGAAGGTGCCGGGAGTCGTATAGGTGTGGCTCGGGTTCGTCGCCGTCGATGTGCCACCATCACCGAACGCCCAGAGATGCGCCGTGATCGGCGCGGTGCCCGCGGTCGACAAGTCCGTGAACGTGACCGCGAGGGGCGCGTCCCCGCTGGCCGGCGTGCCGGAGAAGTCGGCCGTCGGCGGCACCGTCAAGGCCTCGATGTAGTTTGTCTTGCTCTCCGTGTCCACGCCGTCCGCCGTGGTGACCGTGAGCGCGACCGTATAGGTGCCCGGAGTCGTATAGGTGTGGCTGGGGTTCGTCGCGGTCGAGGCGCCCCCATCACCGAAATCCCAGGACCACGCGGTGATCGGCGCAGTGCCCGCGGTCGACAGGTCCGTGAACGTGACCGCTAGCGGCGCGTCGCCGCTGGCCGGCGTGCCGGAGAATTCGGCCGTCGGCGGCACCGTCAAGGCCTGGATGTAGTTTGCCTTGCTCTCCGTGTCCACGCCGTCTGCCGTGGTGACCGTGAGCGCGACCGTGTAGCTGCCGGGAGTCGCATAGGTGTGGCTCGGGTTCGTCGCCGTCGACGTGCCACCATCACCGAAACGCCCAGAGATGCGCGGTGATCGGAGAGGTGCCCGCGGTCGACAAGTCCGTGAACGTGACGGCTAGCGGAGCATCGCCGCTCGCAGGCGTGCCGGAGAAGTCGGCCGTCGGCGGCACCGTCAAGGCCTGGATGTAGTTTGCCTTGCTCTCCGTGTCCACACCGTCTGCCGTGGTGACCGTGAGCGCGACGGTGTAGGTGCCCGGAGTCGTATAGGTGTGGCTCGGGTTGGTCGCCGTCGACGTGCCCCCATCACCGAAAGCCCAGAGACGCGCGGTGATCGGCGCGGTGCCCGATGTCGACAAGTCCGTGAACGTGACCGCTAGCGGAGCATCGCCGCTCGCAGGCGTGCCGGAGAAGTCGGCCGTCGGCGGCACCGTCAAGGCCTGGATGTAGTTTGCCTTGCTCTCCGTGTCCACGCCGTCTGCCGTCGTGACCGTGAGCGCGACCGTGTAGCTGCCGGGGGTCGCAAAGGTGTGGCTCGGGTTCGTCGCCGTCGACGTGCCCCCGTCACCGAACGCCCAGAGACGCGCGGTGATCGGCGCAGTGCCCGCGGTCGACAAGTCCGTGAACGTGACCGCTAGCGGAGCATCGCCGCTCGCGGGCGTGCCGGAGAAGTCGGCCGTCGGCGGCACGGCCAGGGCTTCGATGTAGTCTGTCTTGCTCTCCGTGTCCACGCCGTCTGCCGTGGTGACCGTGAGCGCAACCGTGTACGTGCCCGGAGTCGCATAGGTGTGGCTGGGGTTGGTCGCCGTCGACGTGCCCCCATCACCGAACGCCCAGAGATGTGCGGTGATCGGCGCAGTGCCCGCGGTCGACAAGTCCGTGAACGTGACCGCTAGCGGAGCATCGCCGCTCGCGGGCGTGCCGGAGAAGTCGGCCGTCGGCGGCACCGCAGAGGCCTGGATGTAGTTTGCCTTGGTCTCCGTGTCCACGCCGTCTGCCGTGGTGACGGTGAGCGCGACCGTGTAGGTGCCCGGAGTCGCATAGGTGTGACTCGGGTTGGTCGCGGCCGACGTGCCACCATCACCGAAATCCCATGACCGCGCGGTGATCGCCGCGCTCCCCGCCGCCGACAAGTCCGTGAACGTCACCGCCAGCGGAGCATCGCCGCTGGCCGGCGTGCCGGAGAAGTCGGCCGTCGGCGGCACCGCCGAGGCCTGGATGTAGTTTGTCTTGCTCTCCGTGTCCACGCCATCTGCCGTGGTGACCGTGAGCGCGACCGTGTAGGTGCCGGCAATCGTATAGGTGTGGCTCGGGTTGGTCGCGGTCGAGGCGCCCCCATCACCGAAATCCCAGGACCACGCGGTGATCGGCGCAGTGCCCGCGGTCGACAAGTCCGTGAACGTGACCGCTAGCGGCGCGTCCCCGCTGGCCGGCGTGCCGGAGAAGTCGGCCGTAGGCGGCACCGCCAGGGCCTGGATGTAGTTTGTCTTGCTCTCCGTGTCCACGCCGTCTGCCGTCGTGACCGTGAGCGCAACCGTGTAGGTGCCCGGAGTCGCATAGGTGTGGCTCGGGTTCGTCGCCGTCGAGGCGCCCCCATCACCGAAATCCCAGGAGCGTGCGGTGATCGGCGCAGTGCCCGCGGTCGACAAGTCGGTGAACGTGACCGCTAGCGGAGCGTCGCCGCTGGCCGGCGTGCCAATGAAGTCGGCCGTCGGCGGCACCGCCAAAGCCTCGATGTAGTTTGCCTTGCTCTCCGTGTCCACGCCGTCTGCCGTGGTGACCGTGAGCGCGACCGTGTAGGTTCCCGGAGTCGCATACGTGTGGCTCGGGTTCGTCGCCGTCGACGTGCCCCCATCACCGAACGCCCAGAGATGCGCCGTGATCGGCGCGGTGCCCGCGGTCGACAAGTCCGTGAACGTGACCGCTAGCGGCGCGTCGCCGCTGGCCGGCGTGCCGGAGAAGTCGGCCGTGGGCGGCACCGTCAAGGCCTGGATGTAGTTTGCCTTGCTCTCCGTGTCCACGCCGTCTGCCGTGGTGACCGTGAGCGCAACCGTGTAGGTGCCCGGAGTCGTGTACGTGTGGCTGGGGTTCGTCGCCGTCGAGGTCCCCCCATCACCGAAATCCCAGGACCGCGCGCTGATCGGAGATGTCCCCGCGGTCGAAAAGTCCGTGAACGTGACCGCCAGCGGCGCATCGCCGCTGGTCGGCGTGCCGGAGAAGTCGGCCGTCGGCGGCACCGTGACCGTGATGTAGTCTGTCTTGCTCTCCGTATCCGCGCCGTCTGCCGTGGAGACCGAGAGCACCACCGTGTAGATCCCGGGACCCGCATAGGTGTGGCTCGGGCTGACCTCTGTCGATGTGGTCTGGTCGCCGAAATCCCACAACCGCGCCGTGATCGGGGAGGTCCCCGCGGTCGACAGGTCCGTGTACGTCACGGCCAGCGGCGCGTAGCCGCTCGTCGGTGTGCCCGTGAACGCCGCGACCGGCGGCACCGGTACCACGGAGGCCGTGATGAGGTTCGGGATCGTATCGGTGTCCGAGCCCACGGCGTTCGTCACCGCCAGAGAGACGGTATAGGTCCCTGCGGCGTTGTACGTGTGGCTCGGGCTCTGCAGCGTCGAGGTTCCACCGTCACCGAAGCTCCAGGCCCAGGACGTGATGGCCGTGCCGCCGTCGGTGGACTGGTCGGTGAAAGCGACCGCCAGCGGCACGAACCCGACCGTCGGAACCGCCGAGAAGGCCGCCGTCGGCGGGAGTAGCGTGGGCGACACGACGATGTAGGCCGCCTTGTTCTCCGTATCATCCCCGGCCGCCGTCGAAACCGAGAGCACCACCGTGTAGCCGCCGGGATTCGTATAGGTGTGGCTCGGGTTGGTCTCGGTCGATGTAGTTTGGTCGCCGAAATCCCACAACCGCGCCGTGATCGGAGAGGTCCCCGGCGTCGACAGGTCCGTGAACGTCACGGCCAGCGGCGCGTTGCCGCTCGTCGGCGTGCCGGAGAAGTCGGCCGTCGGCGGCACCGGCACCACGGAGGCCGTGATGAGGTTCGGGATCGTATCGGTGTCGGAGCCCACGGCGTTCGTCACCGCCAAGGAGACCGTATAGGTCCCTGCGGTACTGTACGTGTGGCTCGGGCTCTGCAGCGTCGAGGTCCCACCGTCACCGAAGCTCCAGGCCCAGGACGTGATGGCCGTGCCGCCGTCGGTGGACTGGTCGGTGAAAGCGACCGCCAGCGGCACGAACCCCGCGGTCGGAACCGCCGAGAAGGCCGCCGTCGGCGGGAGCAACGCCGGCGACACGACGATGTAGGAAGCCTTGTTCTCCGTGTCATCCCCGTCGGCCGTGGAGACCGAGAGCACCACCGTGTAGGCTCCGGGATTCGTATAGGTGTGGCTCGGGTTGGTCTCGGTCGATGTAGTCTGGTCGCCGAAATCCCACAACCGGGAGGTGATCGGAGAGGTCCCCGCGGTCGACAAGTCTGTGAACGTGACGGCCAGCGGCGCGTTGCCGCTCGTCGGCGTGCCGGAGAAGTCGGCTGTCGGCGGCACCGGCACCACGGAGGCCGTGATGAGGTTCGGGATCGTATCGGTGTCCGAGCCCACCGCGTTCGTCACCGCCAAAGAGACGGTATAGGTCCCCACCGCGTTGTACGTGTGGCTCGGGTTCTGCTCGGTCGACGTCCCACCATCACCGAAATTCCATGCCCGGGACGTTATGGCTGTGCCGCCGTCGGTGGACAGATCGGTGAAAGCGACCGCCAGCGGCACGAACCCCGCGGTCGGAACCGCCGAGAAGGCCGCCGTCGGCGGGAGCAGCGCCGGCGACACTACGATGTAGGACGGCTTGTTCTCCGTGTCATCCCCGTCGGCCGTGGAGATCGAGAGCGCCACCGTGTAGCCGCCGGGACCCGCATAGGTGTGGCTCGGGTTCGTCGCGGTGGATGTAGTCCCGTCGCCGAAATCCCACAGCCGTGTCGTGATCGGAGAGGTCCCCGCGGTCGACAAGTCCGTGAAGGTAACGGCCAGCGGCGCGTTGCCGCTCGTCGGCGTGCCGGAGAATTGCGCTGTCGGCGGCACCGGTACCACGGAGGCCGTGATGAGGTTCGGGATCGTATCGGTGTCCGAGCCCACGGCGTTTGTCACCGCCAAAGAGACGGTATAGGTCCCTGCGGCGCCGTACGTGTGGCTCGGGCTCTGCAGCGTCGAGGTCCCGCCGTCGCCAAAGCTCCATGCCCAGGACGTGATCGGCGAGCCCCCGTTCACGGACTGATCCGTGAAGGTGACCGCCAGCGGTACGAACCCCACCGTCGGAAGTGCGGTGAAGGACGCGGTCGGGGCGCTGGGCGAGACCGTGACGAGACCCGGAATCGAGTCCGTGTCGGAGCCGGCTACGTTCGTCACCGTCAGCGACACGGTGTAGGTACCGACCGTCGTGTAGGTATGGCTCGGGTTCTGCTCCGTCGAGGCCCCGCCGTCACCGAAGCTCCAGGCCCAGGACGTGATGGCTGCCCCGCCGTTGGCGGACTGGTCGGTGAAATTGACCGCCAGCGGAGCGGAGCCGCTGGTCGGGGATGCGGAGAAGGAAGCCGTCGGGGCGACCGGCGAGACCGTGATGAAACCCGGAATCGAGTCGGTGTCGGAGCCGACTATGTTCGTCACGGTCAGGGACACGGTGTAGGCTCCGACCGAGGTGTACGTATGGCTCGGGTTTTGCGCGGTCGAGGTCCCGCCGTCGCCGAAGCCCCATGCCCAGGACGTGATCGGCGAGCCCCCGTTCACGGACTGATCCGTGAAGGTGACCACCAGCGGTGCGACTCCCCCAGTCGGAACCGCCGAGATGCCGACGTTCGGCGCGGTCGGCGCGGGGGAGACGACGACGTAGGACGGCTTGTTCTCCGTGTCATCCCCGGCCGCCGTCGAGACCGAGAGCACCACCGTGTAGGTCCCTGGATTCGTATAGGTGTGGCTAGGGCTGACCTCTGTCGAGGTAGTCTGGTCGCCGAAATCCCACAACCTCGCCGTGATGGGAGAGGTCCCCGCGGTTGACAAGTCCGTGAACGTGACGGCCAGCGGGGCGTTGCCGCTCGTCGGCGTGCCGGAGAAATCGGCCGTCGGCGGCACCGGTACCACGGAGGCCGTGATGAGGTTCGGGATCGTATCGGTGTCCGAGCCCACGGCGTTCGTCACCGCCAGAGAGACGGTATAGGTCCCTGCGGCGCTGTACGTGTGGCTCGGGCTCTGCAGCGTCGACGTCCCGCCATCACCGAAATTCCATGCCCAGGACGTGATCGGCGAGCCCCCGTTCACGGACTGATCCGTGAAAGCGACCGCCAGCGGTACGAACCCCGCCGTCGGAGCCGCCGAGAAGGCCGCCGTCGGCGGCAGCAACGGGGCCGAGACTACAATGTAGGCCGCCTTGTTCTCCGTATCATCCCCGGCCGCCGTCGAAACCGAGAGCACGACCGTGTAGCTCCCGGGATTCGTATAGGTGTGGCTCGGGCTGACCTCTGTCGACGTGGTCTGGTCGCCGAAATCCCACAGCCGTGTCGTGATCGGGGAGGTCCCCGGCGTCGACAAGTCCGTGAAGGTGACGGCGAGCGGCGCGTCGCCGCTCGTCGGCGTGCCGGAGAAGTCGGCTGTCGGAGGCACCGGCACCACGGAGGCCGTGATGAGGTTCGGGATCGTATCGGTGTCGGAGCCCACGGCGTTCGTCACCGCCAAAGAAACCGTATAGGTCCCTGCGGCACTGTACGTGTGGCTCGGGCTCTGCAGCGTCGACGTCCCGCCATCACCGAAGCTCCACGCCCAGGACGTGATGGGCGAGCCCCCGTTCACGGACTGATCCGTGAAGGTGACCGCCAGCGGCACGAACCCGGCCGCCGGAGCCGCCGAGAAGGCCGCCGTCGGCGGGAGTAGCGTGGGCGACACGACGATGTAGGCCGCCTTGTTCTCCGTATCATCCCCGGCCGCCGTCGAGACCGAGAGCACCACCGTGTAGCTCCCGGGATTCGTATAGATGTGGCTCGGGTTGACCTCTGTCGATGTGGTCTGGTCGCCGAAATCCCACAGCCGTGTCGTGATCGGAGAGGTCCCCGCGGTCGACAAGTCCGTGAAGCTGACGGCGAGCGGCGCCTCGCCGCTCGTCGGCGTTCCCGAGAATTGGGCCGTCGGCGGCACCGGCACCACGGAGGCCGTGATGAGGTTCGGGATCGTATCGGTGTCGGAGCCAACGGCGTTCGTCACCGCCAGAGAGACGGTATAGGTCCCCGCGGCGTTGTACGTGTGGCTCGGGCTCTGCAGCGTCGAGGTCCCGCCGTCGCCAAAGCTCCACGCCCAGGACGTGATGGGCGAGCCCCCGTTCGCGGACTGATCCGTGAAGGCGACCGCCAGCGGCAAGAACCCGGCCGTCGGAAACGCGGAGAAGGATGCGGTCGGCGGGAGCAACGCGGGGGAGACCACGATGTAGGACGCCTTGTTCTCCGTGTCATCCCCGACCGCCGTGGAGATCGAGAGCGCCACCGTGTAGCCCCCGGGACCCGTATAGGTGTGGCTCGGGTTCGCCGCGGTCGATGTAGTCCCGTCGCCGAAATCCCACAACCGGGCGGTGATCGGAGAGGTCCCCGCATTCGACAGATCCGTGAAGCTGACGGCGAGCGGAGCGTTGCCGGTCGTGGGCGTCCCCGAGAACGCGGCCGTCGGTGCCACCGGTACCACGGAGGCCGTGATCAGATTCACCTTCGTCGTGTCGTCGGAACCCACCGAGTTCGTCGTAGCCAGAGACACGGTGTAGGTGCCGGGCGTCGTATAAGTGTGGCTCGGGTTCTGCAGCGTCGAGGTCCCGCCGTCACCGAAATTCCACGCCCAGGACGTGATCGGCGAGCCGCCGGTGAGAGACTGGTCCGTGAAACTCACACCCAGGGGGACGAATCCGGCCAGGGGAAACGCGGAGAAATCCGCGGTCGGCGCTGTCGGTTGGGCCGAGGCTACGATGTAGGACGCCTTGCTCTCCGTGTCCGTGCCGGCCGCCGTCGAGACCGAGAGCACCACCGTGTAGCTGCCGGGAGTCGTATAGATGTGGGCCGGGTTTGTCGCCGTGGAAGTGCTCCCATCACCGAAATCCCACGACCGCGTCGTGATCGGTGAGGTTCCCGCCGTCGACAAGTCCGTGAACAGGATCGGGAGAGGCACGACGCCGCTCCTCGGCGTGCCCGAAAATTCGGCGGTGGGAGGAACCGGCGCCTGCGAGACGACGATCAGGTTCGGCTTCGTCTCGATATCGGATCCGGCCGTGTTGGAAACCGTAAGGGACACCGTATACGTTCCCGTTGAATCGTAGACGTGCGTCGGGTTCTGCAGCGTCGCGGTCCCGCCGTCTCCAAAATTCCATGCCCAGGAGGCGATGGGGCGGGTCCCAGCCACGGACTCATCGGTGAAGGTGACCGTGAGTGGCCCGAATCCGCCCGTCGGATTCGCCGAGAAGGCCGCGATCGGCGCGACCGGAACGATCACGATGTATGCGGGCTTCGTCTCGGTGTCGGTACCGACGGTCGTGGTGACCGACAGGGAGACGGCGAAACTTCCATCCGTCGCGTAAACATGACTCGGGTTCTGCAACGTAGACGTCCCGCCGTCACCGAAAGTCCAAGACCAGGATGTGATGAGCGAGGACCCCGGCACCGAGGCGTCGGAGAACTGCACGGCCGTGCCGGGCGGGCCTGTGGTCGGCGTTCCAGTGAACGCGGCGTTCGGGGGCGTCTGCCCCGCGTTCAAGACCGTGATGTAGTCCAGCAGGGTCTCGGTGTCGCTCCCGTCCGCGGTATTCACCGTGAGCGAGACCGTGTAGATCCCCGGGGCGCTGTACGAATGCGCCGCGTTGCGCAGGGTGCTCACGGCGCCGTCGCCAAAGTCCCAGATGGTGCTGGTTATCTCCGAGCTGCCCGGGATGGAGAGGTTCGTGAAGTCGACGTCGAGGGGCGCATCTCCCGAGCGCGGCGCCGCGGAGAAACTGGCGGTCGGGCCCATTCGGGGATTCAACAGCGCGTTCCTCTTTGCACATCCTACAAAGAGGAGAAGGACAAAAGCCAACGCGGCTGTTAGGGGGAGCAATCTTAGGAGTGATCGTCTGAGCTGCATAAGAGTCTACAAGTTTAGCACAGTTCTTCAGCCTCACGCACGGAGAACCTTGTTAAATTGATGGATCGGGGGCGGATGAGTCTGGAGCGCATTGCAATTTGAGAGTGCCCGGCGCGGAGTGAGTGTCGGCTAGGAGGAAGTGAACCCACTACTGCCCTGCAAAATCGCGATTTACAACTGGGATGACGCGGAACCCAAATTTACAACGGCAACTCAGCGATTGCCCCAATCGAGGACGTGGCGGAGGGGGTAGGATTCGAACCCACGGTGCCTTGCAGCACAGCGGTTTTCAAGACCGCCACCTTAAACCACTCGGTCACCCCTCCGCGCTGTCAGACAATAACAGACGCAGAGAACCAAGCGCGGTCTTCGAGGTCTAGCCCTTCTTCCCCGTCAGTTCGGCGACCACGCTCTCAATGTACCGAATCGCGAGCGTCGGCTCGGTGAGCTGGCCGTGGGGGATGTTTTCCGTGACGTAGGATATCTCGTTATAACGATCGCCGATCGTAAACCGCGCAGACGTTCGGATGGCTCAGCGTGCCGGCCGCGCGGGCTTCTTGCTCGAAGCGGCGGATACGCTCGGAGTCGTGGGAGCCTTCGCGCGAGATGACCTTGACGGCTACGCCTCGTTGAAGCCGGGTATCGCGGCTCCGGTAGACCTCCCCCATTCCGCCCGCGCCGAGGGGCGCGAGGATCTCGTAGGGACCGAGCCGGGAGCCGGGGGCGAGGGACATGCGCGGAGTTTACCGTAACTAGGGGTGCGGATCAGGGCTTCCTGTGAGGTGGTCGGCGCTCGGTTGCGACACGTGAAACGTCATGGCGTCCGAACCTCCAGTGTGGATTTCAACGTCGCCAGAGGAGGTGTACCAGTCGAACACTTCGGCCACGCCATCGAGTCCTTCCCGCAACCCAACGGTAGGAGGATTCCAACGGGTGTCGAGCATACCCTGTGCGACACGAGAGGGGCAACACCGCCGCCAACTTTCGGCCCTGACGCCTGTAGTACCCAACGACTGCACCATTCCTACGGGGGGTACCTCCATGGCCAGACTCGCCACAAGGCCCGCAAGACGGGCCCACGTCAGACTTCGCTCCATCTGCTTCTTCATCGCCGTCGCCTTCACCGTCACCGCCGCCTTCGCTCCGCGCCACGCGCTCGCCTCGTGCAATTCGCTGAGCAGTTCGGACCTGTTCCTCGACCCTACGACGATTCCGCCGGGGGCGATCGGAGCCCATTACACGGAGGACTCCTTGAATGCCGGCGGCTCGATGAGCTTCTCCCTGCCCCCGAGCCTGATCGTGGGCATCAAGATCCGCCCGGGCCAAATGATCGACTCCACCAACACCTACGTCCCAAACGTGGATTACTCCGCTTGCCTCGATCCCGTCAGCGGTGCGAACAACGCCACGTTCGTGAAGGCCGGAGTCTACATCGTCAAGATCATCCGGGCCTCGGGACCGGACGAGTGGCATGTCGTCGGGGTCGGAACCCAGGCGCTGGGCGCCTGCTTCATGGAAGGAATCCCGCGGGAGTTCGCGGTGCCGATTCCCCCCAAGGGGTACGTGGGAACCGATGTGTGCGCTCCGGCCTACTTCCCGGTCCAGGGATGCGAGGCCAGCCTGGCCGCTCTGGTCGGAGACGTGACGGTGGATGCCGCAGGCGGTCCGGTGGACGTGGTGTTCGTGGAGCACGGAGGCGAAGGGGAATTCACGGTGAACGCGCTGGACAAGGTAAGCCTCAGTCCTCCGGAGGCGGCCAACCTCGCGCTGTTCTGTTCCCTGAAGGGGAAGATCAGGAGCCTGAGACTCCTATCGTGTAGTAGCGCGCACGGCGATGCGGGAGAGGATTTTATCGAGGTGCTCTCAGCGCGTCTGGGAGGTATCCGCGTCACCGGCTACACCGGAAGGATCTTCACCTGGCTTGGGGCCGGCGGAATCCGGCACTGGAGCTGCGGCGGTACCCCGGTGACCAGACGATCGTCGATGCTTCTCGAACGCCTCAACACGCGCTCGGCCTCCATGGGATTCCCTCTGGGCGCCGCGCGAATCGCGGTTGCTCCCTCCGCCACCACCTCCTGGTTTTTCTATCCCAATGCGTGCGCGGACATCGCGGCGGGCACGTGGGTGGAACGCGCCAATCCGCAGGCGGACTCCCTCAACACGTACGCGCCCGGGGGAACCGTTCCGTACGCCACCGTGGACCACACGTGGGGGGCTTCCCCCTCTTCGTGGATTCTCTCCCCCGGGAACGGGCTGCCTTCCATCGACCCCTGCTCGCCGGCGAAGAACCTGGGCTCGGATCTCCAATTCTTCGGCGGTGACCCGGCGACCAAACAGACGATTCCAGGAGCCTGGTCCTCGGTCGTGAGCTGCGTCTTCCCTCTCCCCGCGGCCACCGCCTCGTGCGTGGCGATGTGGGACGAATTCGCGGACATGCCGCATGGCGCGGGGTACGTTTCCTACGGGGAGTACCGGGTGAAGCGCGGACTGATCTGGTCGGACTGGAGAAACATGTCCGGCTCCGGGTCGGCGCGCGTCGGCATCCCGTTGGCGTGGAATACGGACGGGTATGAAGTCGCCGAAGCCGCGGGGTCGGATGCCGTGCAATTCCGGTACACCCTGCGATGCATTCCATTCCTCGCGACCGACCAGGTGAATTGCCAAGCGGTCCCTCTCGGCATCGTCTTCGACAATTTCTTCTTGAAGGTGACTTCCGGAATTCCGGCCCCGAGCTTCTACATCCACAGCGGGTCGCTGGCGCAGTCGACATTCGTCGACGGCACCATGGCGGGATTGAATTGCGTCCCCGCGGTGGGCGCTCCGTGCTGGCCCGGAATCCGAGGCACCGGGCTCGGCCCGCCGGTCGGTATCAACGACAACGTCAACAGCCCGCTCGGAGATTCACTCATCGTCGTCATCCGGAGCGGCCGCGGCCTCGACGGAACCGCGATCAACTGGAACCTGGGCTACGACAAGACCGTCGCCGCGGGGCTGGCCCTGGTCTGGGCGAATCCGGCGTACGTTCCGGGTCTGCTCGGAGCCCCCAACATGCCGATGGTCGTCTATCGCTTGTTCGATCCCACCACGAAGACGTGGAGTCCCCCGGACAGCAGCGCCCTGTATCCGGACGACGTGACTCCGGTGGGAGGCGCCCTCGTCGTCGTGGACTCGAAATTCAGGTGGGACTGGCCGCCGCCCGACAAGGTCGCGGCGGGCGCGGCTCTTCCGGGTGGATTCACCATCAAGGGAGTCGGCGCGTACGCCGGCCTCTCCTTCCTGCCTCGAGGAACGAGGTTGCAGTACTATTTCCGGGCCGTCGACACCAATGGCGCGCTCAGCTACCAGTTCTCCTCGGATCAGCTCGCGCGCGAAGTGGTCGATCCGTTCCCTCTGCCCGGATCGGCGCTCAAGTCACCCGACATAGTGGAATTCGACGTCCTGCCCGGCGTGTACGCGCCGGGAGCGGCGGGCACGCTCCTCGCCGGGAAGACGAACACACCGGTTCTCAACCTCGACGCGGCGTACACGGCCTGGAGTTTTGGCTACGACGCCATGACCCGTGCGCTGGGCGCCCTGGGAGTTCGGGCCGATCGCTACCGTCTGCTCCAGGGCCTCGGTGAGGGAGCGAACATCGGAGGTCACGAGCTGACCGGACAACGGATCGAGAGGCCGAGCAACTACTTCCCCAACTGGTCCGAGTACGCCATCAGAGATTCGCTCGTCACTTGGTACCGGATCCTTCTCCTTCCGACGCACAAGAACGGCGACTGGCCCAGCGTGGATGAGCAGGACGCATCTCTAATCAAGCAGTGGTGGGATGCAGAGACAGGAACCGACGGTGGAGATCGGTGCATCTTCGGAACCGGCGACGACCTCTTCAATACGCTCCTGAACCCGTCGCCGGTGTCCAACGCCATTCCGAAAACCAGCCAGGCCGATCTCGCCACTACCGTGTTTGGTGTGGGAACCGCTGCGGGCGCCTGGGTTGGAAGCGAATCGATCTCGAATCCGGTCGTCGACGACCGATTCTCCGCACCGGTATCGGGTCCCGGCCTCGCGGCAGCCGGCTCCTACAGCTATGCCCTCCAGGGGGGCTGTCCCGGACCGGAGCGCTTCGACGCGCTCACCAAGTCGGTTGCGGCGGGCGCCGTTCACGCCGCGACGTATCCGGTATCGGGCGGCCAGACGGACAACGCGGTCGTGGCGAACCTGGCCGAGCGCGACGCCATCACGGATCACGACCGTAACAAGGCTCTCGGGCAGGGCTTCTCGCTACAGATGCTTCGCGTGCCGGGGACGGAGATGCGCAACGTGGAGGCGACTGCGCAGATCCTCTACAAGTTCCTCACGAGCTGCAGGGGCCGGAGGACGGTGACGGATACCTCGACCTGCTGGCCGTGCCCGACCTCAGTGAACAAATTCGGGAACTGGGCCTCGGCGTCTTCGTCGCCCGAACCAGTCGGCTCGTTCCACGGAGCGGCGCAGGTCGATCCGTTCCAGACCGCCTTGTACGGTCCCCTCTACCCGATCCAGGACGCGACCAAGGTCCTGACCGCGGTCGGCGGCGAGCCCAGTCCGCCGGCCTCGAACCGGCTCGTGGGAAACTACCCAAACCCCTTCAACCCGGAGACGATCATCCGATTCACGTCCGCTTGGTCCGGCCGTGTCGACGTGCGGATCTTCGACGTGACCGGCCGCCTGGTGCAATCCATTGCGAAGAGCGTGGTGCACGGCGTCAACGAAGTCCGCTGGAATGGAACGACCACCAGTGGTGGCAGCTGTGCCAGCGGGGTCTACTTCGTGAGGATGAAGTTCCCGGATGGCACGGAGAGCGGGAGCAGTCTCAAGATCACCATCGTCCGATAGCCTACGAACGAACGAGCCCTGGGATGAACTCCCAGGGCTCGTCTTGCCTGCGCCCCACCAAAGGGGGTGTATGACGAAGGGACTTCTACGACCTGAGGATCACGAGGTGCTTGACCTTGCGGAACTCGGCCGGGTTGACGATACGGAGTTCCACCGCGTCCTTTCCGACGGACTGGATCACGTAGCTCGAGACCGGCTGCGCGCTCAAGACCTGGGCCTTTTCGGAAGGAATGCGGATGACGTTCTCCTGGTCGGTATCCAGGGCGGTGAACGCGCTCTCGTTGACGGTGCCCGAGGGCTTCAGCGTCTTGCCGAAGCCAAGAACGCCGCCCTTCGACGCGATCACACCGGAACGCGTGAGCTCCTTCTTCGTCCCCATCGTGTAGAAGATCGTCGCAAGCTCGTGCTGCTTTTCCACAAGCTCTTGCTGTTTTTGCGCGAGGTCCTGCTGCTTGGTCTCGACCTCGGTGGAGAGTCCCGCGACCTGGGTCTGCAAGGCACCGACCTGCGTGGAAAGCTCGGCGATCTGGCCCTCCTTCTCGGCCGCCGTCTTCCGGAGGCCGGCGATCATCCTCTCCAGCCCCGCGATCTTGACGCCATTCCGCTTCAGCCTGGCGTCCAGCTCCTCGATCCTCCCCTTCGTACGCTCGACGGACGCCTTGAGCACCGCGATGCGGGAGAGCACCTTGTCGTGAACCGTCTCCGGCACCTCGAGTTGGCGCGCTTCGGGAAGGACCGCTTCCCCGCCCAGCATGATTGCGTTCAGGCTGTCCTGGATCATCACGATCTCACTCACGGCCCCGTCATAGCGTTGCCGCATGCTCTCTTCATTAGCCGTCGCTTCCGCGTAGTCCGCCGAGGCCTTCCGATACTTCGAATAGGACACGACGGTGGCGCCAAGCAGCAGCACACTGATCAAACCCAGGGCAATGACAAGAGGTCTGCGCATCGTTGAATCTCCTTCTCCACGCGAGTTGTCTTGGTAGGCGAGTGTCCGAGTGAGAGTATAGCCGCAAGTCATATGCCACGGGGAGATCGCTTCCCACGCGCCCAGGACCCGAAACGACGCGGAAGCGGTTCCGTCGCTTGCTCTTATCTGGCGACAACAGACGGGTGTCCGCGGTCGGGTTCCCCGGGGGCCGCAACCTCCGGGTTGTACTGCCAGGGACGTCGCGTCCCCGAATTTGGTCTTTGGGGGTCGCCTCCTACTTCCCCACCCCATACCTCTCGACCAGGAGCCCACGGTGGTGAAGCTCGTGCCCCGCGAGGATCCAGGCGAGCGCCCGCACGCTGATTTCCTTGTCGTTCGCGGTCCCCCGGCGAAGCAGCGCATCGCTGCTCATGCCGCGAAACAACGCCACGGACGCGGCGCGCACGCATTCGAACTCGCGGAGGATATCGGCGAGCGGCCGCGCGTCGAAACGGCCCGCCGGCACGTACACCTTCTCGTCGAATCCCGGGAGCGGCGTGGTGTCGCCCCTGCCGATGCGCAGCGCGCGGTACGCGAACACCCGCTCCGAGTCCGAGATGTGACCGACGACCTCCTTCACGCTCCACTTGCCCGGCGCGTACCGATGGAGCGCCTTCGACTCGTCCAGAGGTTTCAGGAGGCGAATGGTCTCGACGATCTGGTCCCGCAATGCCGGCATCGCGTCGTCTCCCGGGACCAGATCGATGTACTTGCCGTAGTACTCGAAGAACTCATCGGGCTCTGGGCGAGAGATGGCGAGCGTGGCGGGCATGTCAGACGGTGACCGGTTCCCGCTCGAGGACCTTGCGATCCCACCCGCCCAGGGTGGCGCCCTGGGTATAGGTGCTCTCCACGAAGTCGCGCAGCTCGCGGGCCGGGTCCGCCGCGCGACGCACGGACTCGTACGGCAGGAGGAACTCGCCGAGCGCCGCGTTGTACGAGGCCGAGTCCGGCAACACCTTGGCCTCGCGAAACCCGGGCGGTTCCGGCACGGCGTACGCGTAGAAGACGGGCTCGAGGACTGCTGCCCCGCCCATGCTCTCCGCCGGGCCAGAAGCCGTGGCTGATCACTTCGTGTGAATACGCTTCGCGCATGAACGCCGGCCCTTCGCGCGGCGGCGCAGGCCGCCCCGAGAAGCGCGTCACCGCCAGATCGAAGGCGCCCCAGAAGAAATGGACCGGGCTGCACTTCCCGACGAACTGGCAGCGGGCTGCCGGTGAACACGCGCTCGACTGCGAGCGAGGATGCGCCACAACCTGTTCGCGTACTCGCGGATCGTACGAGTCGGTGAACCTTATCCTGGTCGAACCGGATCGGCGACGGGGACCTCGACCGGCACGGGCCAGATCCTGACCGGGAGCCCCATGTCGGCGCAGCGTGCTCATGACCTCGCGGTAGAAATCCGCGACCGAGCGTGGCCCCAGCTCCAAAGTCCGCGCGAGGCCGTCCGAGACGCGGATCACGAGCTTGTGCTCGATGAAGTCGAACTCGATGGTGAACGAGCGCTTCCCGTGCGTGAGCGTCCGCGTCGAGAGCCCGCGCGGCGTCAGCTGCAGCGCGATGCCCCACGAGTGATTGAGCGGCGGCGCCTGGGCGAGCGCGACCTTGCCCACGATCTGCGTCCACATGTGGAGCGTGGCATAGGTGTCCTTCCACGCCGCGTACGGCAGCGCCGGCCACGACTCGATCGCCATGACCGCCATGATACACTGCCGCCATGGACGATGCGTGTTCCCATATCCAGGGGATCGACGAGGTCAACCAGCCCCGGAAGCGCGAGTGCGAGGAGTGCGTCAAGATCGGCTCGAGGTGGGTTCATCTCCGCACCTGCCAGACGTGCGGCGGGACCAGGTGCTGCGACTCGTCCCCGAATCGCCACGCGAGCAAGCACGCGCGCGCCAGCGGGCATCCGGTCGTGGCGTCGGCGGAGCCAGGCGAGCGGTGGCTCTACTGCTACGTGGACGATTTCACCGCCGAATACTGAGGCAGCATCAACCTTCGACGAGGACTTTGAATCCGCCGTAGACCATGCGCTTTCCATCGAAGGGCATCGTCTTCACCATCGTCGCGATCCGCGGGTCCTTCATCACCTTCACGTTGACGCGGTCGCGATGCGCCCGGGACCGGAAGACGATCCACGAAAAGACAATCGTCTCGCCGGGCTTCGCCTTGAAACGACGCGGGAACGTCACTCCCCACTTTACTTTCAGGTCGTCTCCGACGCATTCGCGGTACTCGAGCGCGCCGTGCTCGCGCCAGATTCTCGCACCTTTCTGCGCCATGCGGCGGTAGGCTTCCAGGTTCCTCTTCGGTACCGGCAGAACGTAGCCATCTACATAACGGGGCATGACGTCACTCCTTCTCTCGGAGGCCGGCGCGCTCGAACAGCCGCTCGAGCTGAGCCGTGGTGAGCGGAATCACCGATAGCCGCGGCAGCCTGGGGACATCCGAGGTCTTGAGCACCGGATCGGTCCGGAAGGTGGCAAGCGGTACCGGAAAGGGAAAGGCGCGCCCCGCCTTGAGCTTCACGACGACCCGCTTGGGGTCGTCGAGCTTCGGGTCCGGAAACGGATCCGATTCCGCGGTCGCGAGCCCGACGACCTGCTTCTCGTCGCCGGTATGATAGAAGGCGATGGTGTCCCCCTTGCGGATGGTTCGCAGATGCTTCAAGGCGACGGGATTCTTCACCCCGTCCCACACGGTGGTCTTGTCGCGGACCAGATCGTCGAAGGAGTAGGACGTGGGCTCGGTCTTGAAGAGGAAGTTCGCCACGCAGGACCCCTACGGCGTCACGGCGAAGCGGTGCGTCAGTTTCTTCCCCGCGGCCTCGAGCCGGTAGAAGTAGACGCCCCCGGCGAGACGCGACGTCGGGATCTCCGCCGAATGGACCCCCGCGTCCAGAGTCGCGTCGATCGGCGTCATCATGAGACGGCCGCTCACGTCGAACACGCGCAGCCGGACCCGCTCACGCGTCGGTATCGAGAACTGAACGCGGGCGAGGGCCGAGCCGGGGTTGGGCCGACTCTGCGCCAGCGAGAAACCGATCGGCTGGCCGGCCGCGACATCCCCGGCGCCGCTGCTGGCTCCCAGCCATCCGATGTCGCCGAAGAGCTGCATGGTGAGGTCCGTGTCCGACGACAGGGAATTGTTGATGGCGGGCTCCATCAACAAGTTTGGCTCCGCCGTGACGTCCCAGTGAGAGACGGAGGACCCGCTCGCGTACGGAACGGGCGCGTACATCCTGACGTGCCCGTTCGTGTCGGTTCCCGCCCTCTTCGTCGGATCGAGCACCAGGGTCGCGTTCAGCCCGACGAGGTTCGCCTTCAGGAAAATGCCGTCTGTTTGGCTGACCCGGACGGACGGGATCGTGATCGTGGCGTCAGCCCCGCTCATGCCCGCCGGCGGGCAGCCGGGAACGCTGTCCGCGACGACGACACCGATTGCCCCCGCGTTCTGGGCGTTCTTCACCTTGACCGTGAACGCGCAGCCGCCGCGGTCCAGGAGCACGATCTTTCCCGCCACCACGTTGATGAGCGGCTCGCAGGCGTTCGTGACAACGCCGGTGCCGTCGTTCGCGAGCGCCACGTCCCCGGTAATCCCAGTCGTGTTCAAAGGCGCCCCGAACCCGGCGAGACCGACGTCGTAGTCACCCACGGCGAGCGCCGGAGCGTTCACGTGCAGATTCGGCTTCAACGAAAGGTACGTCGCCGCAAGCGAAGTGACCAGCGGGCCGTCCCAGACGAGGTTTCCGCAGCTGACCGCGGAAGCGATTCGCTGCCCGCCGCTCATCTCGTGCCAGTGAAGTCCAATCGATGGATCGAACAGGAAATGGTCCCAGACGTGCGGCAAGCCGCTCAGGAAAAGCCCCGTCTGGCCATTGGTCGTCGTGCTGAAACCCAGGCCGTGGCCCAGCTCGTGAAGCACGACCGGGAACAACTCGATCTGGGTGCCCTCGTTTCCATCGATCCCGTAATACCAGCCGATATCCAGGCAGCCCACGTTCCCGACGCTGGCATTGAACGTCGCGCTGATGTCGCTCATGCCGGCGTCCTGATCCACGCCGGAGAGCTTGTTCGCGAGCGCCTGGTGGTACCAGGCCCCCGGGATGATCGCGCCGGGGAAGTTGGCATGCACGGTGGTGGGGCCGGCGCTCCCCAGCACGCCGCTCGTGGACGTGCAGCTCAGCGGGTCGAACCTCGCGTTGACCCTGATCTCGACGTTGCTTTTGAGCAAGGTCCCCCAGATCGCGGCCGCCCGCTGGAAAATGAAGAGCCTCTGCGCACCCACGGTCGTGCCTGGATTTCCCCCGACAGGCGCCGCCGCGAGCGGATCGTTGAATCCTTCGCCTGCGGCGTCCACGTTCACGATCGTGATCGTAGCGGCGCGCGCGGCGTCGGCAAGGAAGCCGCCCAGCGTGAGGGCAAAGAGCAGGGCGATCGCGTACGGCCTGCGGGAGCCGGTCATCGCGGTCACCTCTCTTCCGCGGCGGGCGAGACTGGGGCGTTTGCCTCACCGTCCACGCACTGGAAGGTCTTCTTCCCGCTCGGATCGATTCGGACGGTCGCGAACTCCTGGAACCCCCCCTGCAGGTCGATGCTGATCGAGCCGTCCGTGTGAAACACGGGGACGAGGTTCGCCTGAGAATGCCCGAGCCGGACTCGCTCCATGCTCGAAAGCTCGCGCACCTGCTCAATCGTCGGCATGCCCATCGCACCCGTCTCGGGATCGAGGCCGATCACCATCCCCGCGACTCCCGCGGGTTCGGGCGTCAAGTTCCCGCCCGGATTCGCCGCCGCAACCGGCGAGGCCGCCGCCTCCACGGCATCGGGGATCGGCACCGGCGCGGAGGAATCGTGGGTCGAGCCTGGAAGGACTAGAAGAATGGCCGCGGCAACCAGAGGCGCCACCGCGACCAGACCCGGCATCCGCGCGAACGTCGAACGAGCTTTCATCGCAGCACCTCCCGTGATGTCGACCCCGCTCCGGCCCGGGTCTTACCGGACCGTGGCCGAGAATCCGAACGTGCGGTCAGGCACGTTTTGCGCAAACTTACGTCTGTACTCGAGCCGCACCGACTGACTTCCCGGCCGGGCCGCGCGGAAGTGCCAGGTCTCGGTGCCGCTGCTCCCGCGCTTGCCGGCCTTCGACGTGTATACCGGGTTCCCCTCGCGCACGATCACGTTTCCGGACGGTTCACGGAGCGCCCAGCTCATCCCGGTCGGCCGGTTGGCGTCGAGCACGACGGTGATCAGTTGCCCCTGGCGAAACTCGAGGTCTCTGCCGTTGTCCTCGGCGGTGAGGACGCCGATCCTCTCGCTGGGACGTGGAGTGGACTCTGTTTTGCTCTCCGCACGCTTCGCGCCGGACTTCTTGCCGGACTTGCTCTTCATGTCGCCGCTCTTCGAGACGGTCGACCTGCTCTCTGGTTCCTTCTGCCCTTCACGCTCACCGGACTGACTCCCCTTCCCGCAACCCGCCGAGGCCAGGGCCAAGATTCCGACCACTGCAAGAACGCGGTACGACGAGATCATCCTGTCCTCCTCCTTAGGAGACACCAAGCCCCCACGCCGGCTCGCGGAGCGCTTCCACCCGCAAAAGAAGCGCCTCATCGGGAAGATACGGCCGGGGACCCTCCGAATGCAATCGTGCGTGAGTCTTGTGGACCCTGCGCCGCCCCCGTATCGTGTTCTCCGAACGAGCGCGCAGACACGCCCTTCGAGGAGGACCCCATGACCACTCCAGCGCCGGCCCAGATCCGGACCTCGGCCCGAAAGCTCTCCGAGTCGGACTTTCGAGGAACGATCCACTCCTTCTATCCCTTCTGGGACGCGCAGTACCGACCCTTCCTGATCCGCGCGGTCGAGGCGCTTCCGGCCGAGCGCTTCGACTTCAAGCCGCGGCCCGAAATGTTCACGGCGCGGCAGGTCATCATACATATCGCCGAGTGCGAGCGCGGGTGGATCCACCACACCGTGGAGGGCGGGACATACGAGGAGTGGGTGGTGCCTCATCGGGACCCGGCGCAAGGCTGGGAGACCGCCTACGACGCCCCGGACCACCGGGCGCTGCTCGCGGCGCTGGAGGAGTGGCACCGGCACACCCAGCACTGGCTGGCGCAGCCCGTGTCGGAGCTGAGCCGTTTGTACACGGACCTGCCTCCGGGAGGGGGACCCGAGCGGCGCCTCACGCTCCACTGGATCCTGGACAATCTACAGCAACACGAGATCCATCACCGGGCCCAGCTCATCCTGTATTTCAGGCTAATGGGTCTGGAGCCGCCCCCCTCGATGTAACCCCCTCCACCTGGCTCTGTACGTGCTTCCTGAATTCCAGGGGGTTGGCGATCCTGTCGAACTGCTCCGGTGTGCCGCCGGTGCCGCGGAGTATCACGGTGCCGAAGCCGAGCATCCGGCCCAGAGGGGTTTCGTTCACGCCGATGCTCTCGACTCTCACGAGGAGAAGCTCGAGGGTGCGTCGGTCGACGACCCCGGTCTTGATCAGGACGCGTCTGTTGGTCACGGCGATCTCGGTCGCATTGCGCTTCACGATCCCGAAACATAAGAGGACCAGCGCCGCGAGGAACAAGAGGATTCCCACGACTCCCATGGGGCCGGAGAACCCCCGCGAGTGTTGGGCAGAGATCACGGCGCCCGCCAGGAGCCCAATACCCACGAGCCCGATGCATCCGCCGATCACCGCATGCCAGAGCAGGACGATCCAGTGGAGCCGGGCTTTGTATAGGACCGTCTCGCCGCCGACGAGGCTCTTCTCGATGTAACTCACGGGAATCCCCTCCTCGAGCTGGAAAGGGGCTGAATTCGGGAACGCCGAGAATCGCCGATCCCGGGTGGTGGCGCAATCCCCTTATGGTCTAGTATGTCGGCCATGGCCAGCCCAGCCGAACGAGTCATCGGTCAGGACCTCTGGACCGCCGTGGATCGCTACTTCGCGGATCTCCTGTCGCCCCGGGATCCCGCGCTCGACGCGGCGCTCGAGGCGAGCACGGCCGCCGGCCTCCCCGAGATCCAGGTCTCGGCGAATCAGGGAAAGCTCCTGAATCTCCTGGTGCGATTGCAGGGATCGCGGGCGATTCTCGAGATCGGTACGCTCGGCGGCTACAGCACGATCTGGATGGGACGGGCCCTTTCTCCAGGCGGTCGCCTGGTCACCCTCGAGGCCGATCCCAAGCACGCCGAGGTCGCCCGCTCCAACATCGCGCGCGCGGGCCTGGACCGCATCGT
Organism: Candidatus Eiseniibacteriota bacterium; assembly: GCA_963724515.1. Taxonomy (GTDB): domain Bacteria; phylum Eisenbacteria; class RBG-16-71-46; order SZUA-252; family SZUA-252; genus WS-7. The sequence goes on from CAVRUU010000003.1 coordinate 280,023, forward strand.
CGAGGTGAGGCTCGGGCGGGCGCTCGACACGCTGCCGAAGCTCGCGGCCGAGAAGCCCGGCCCCTTCGACCTGATCTTCATCGACGCGGACAAACCGAGCATCCCCGACTACTTCGCATGGGCACTCAAGCTCTCACGGAAGGGGAGCCTGATCATCGTGGACAACGTCGTCCGGGATGGTGCGGTGATCGACGCCGATAGCGACGACGCGAGCGTCCAGGGCGTTCGCAAGCTCCACGAGATTCTTGGCGCGGAACCGCGCGTGAGCGCCACGGCCATCCAGACGGTCGGGACCAAGGGCTACGACGGGTTCACGATCGCGCTCGTGAACTAGGCGCCACCATCGGGCAAAAAGATGAATCGGGTTTGGGCTCAAAGCAACTACCAGAGCCCTCACCCGATCATCGTTCCGCCCTACTGTCGAGATCCGGCTACTTCACGACGGCGACCCTCTGGATGACCTCTCCCTCGGGGGCCTGGATCCGGAAGAAGTACACGCCGGAGGCCACTTTCTGGTTCCGCGCGTTGGATCCGTTCCAAGCCACCTTCTGTTCGCCGACGGCACGAACCTCGTCCAGAAGCGTGTTCACGAGGCGACCCTGCATGTCGTAGACCGAAACCCGCACTCTGCCCTCGCGTGACATCGTGAAGGAGAGCTCCGTCATCGGGTTGAGCGGGTTCGGCCTGGTCCTCGGGTGCAGGAATCTATGGTCCCTCTCGCCGTGACCCTTGTCCTTGTCCTTATCTCTATCCTTATCCTTGTCCTTACCCTTGTCCTTGTCTCCGTCGTCGTGCCTGTCTCCGAAGGTGGCCACGACCGTGTCGCCGCCCGTCAGGGTGGCATGGATCTCGGCATGGATCAGATCGCACGGCAAGGTCGCTCCGGCGAACAGCGTGCGAAGGGCCTGCGTCGAGAAGCAGGCGCGGATTGCCAACGTGTCACACTGCACGCTGCCCGGCCCGCAATCGCCGACGTCATTATGACCGATGTCGTCGCCGCAGCTGATGCCGCAGTCATCGTCACAGTCATCGCCGCGAGGATGGTCTCCACCTAGGAGAAACGCGCCGGCGTCGTGGGGCCGATGGTGCCGTTTGTCCTTGTCCCCGTGGCGATCGCCATCGTGCCCGTCGTGGCCACGACCGTGATCGTCGTCCCCGTCATGGCCTCCGCCGCCACCGCCGTGATCGTCGTCCCCGTCATGGCCTCCGCCGCCACCGCCGTGATCATCGTCCCCGTCATGGCCACCGACGCGTCGGCATTCGAGTTCGAACTTGCCATTCAACGCCGCGATCGACTCCCCATGGAATTTGAGGGTGATGCTGGACAGGTCGACCTTTCCTAGGTCGAAGGAGCCGTTGACCGGCCGTATCAGGAAGCAGGTGTTCTCGCTCTTGGTCTTGAATTCTCCGACGAGGCACGCCTTTCCGGGAACCTCGGCGCCACCGCCGCCGCCCGCCTCGACAACCGTGATGGTCGTGGTCGCGGTGCCCATGCCCCCGTGCATGTCATCCCCGGTGAAGGTCACCTGAAATACGCCGAGTTGCGTGGAGCCGGGAGTCCACGAGAAGGCCCCGGAGTTGTCTCCCTGATCGGAGAACGAGGCCCCGGAGGGTTCTCCATCCGCCCAGAGGGAGACGTGATCGCCGTCCTGATCGGAGGCCGTCACCGTGAACGAGAGGTTGACACCCTCGGTCACCTGGAGCATCGAAGGAGCGCTCAGCGTCGGCGCATGGTTCTCGTGCACGCCACCTTCCGACACCGTGATCGTCGTGGTCGCGTTGCCGGTGCCCCCACGATTGTCGTTGCCGGTGAAGGACGCCTGGTAGGTTCCCTCTTGCCCGGCCGTCGGGGTCCACGTGAAGGTCCCCGTGTTGATCCCGTTATCGACGAAGCCGGACCCGGGGGGGAGCGCGCTCCCGGACAGCTGGACGTGGTCCCCGTCGGCGTCAGTCGCGGTCACGTCGAAGCTGAGCGTTTCTTCAACATCGACCGTCTCGTTCGCGGGAGCGCTCAGAACCGGCGCATGATTCTCGGTCCCGCTGCCGCCCGTGACGATGATGTCGAACTCCTCGGTGACGGACACCCCGAGTGAGGTCGCGGTGACCGAGGCGTGGTGAGTGCCCGTGCTTCCCGCGGGCGGTGAGACGGTGATCGTGGTGTTCACGCTTCCCGTGCCCGTGCCCGGTGGATTCAGGGTCGCGAACGGCGGGAGCGAGGCGGTCAGAATGACCATGGCGCCCGGCATGCCGGCCGCGCTGACCGGCACTGATGCGTCGGCGGTTTCCGCTACCGTGACGTCATCGATCGGAGTGATCGAGACCGTCACTGCCTCCTCGACATGAATGTGCGTCAGGGCCGCGCCCGAAAGCGAGTTCGATGCCGTGAACATGACGTCGTACTCGCCGCCCTGTCCCGTGCCCGGCGTCCAGCTGAACGTCCCCGACATGTCCGTGCCGTCGGTCAAGAACGTGGCCCCAGTGGGAATCCCCGAGGCATTCAGTGAGATGGCGTCTCCGTCCGGATCGCTGGCGTTGACCGTGAACCCGAGACTCGACCCCACCGTGCCATCTTGCAGAGCGGGAGCGGACACGACCGGCGCCTGGTCCGAGCCCGCGGCGTTGATCGTGATCTGGAAGGTCCTGGTGCTGGCCGCGCCTCCCGCCGTCGCCGTCACGGCGCCCGTGTAGGTGGTGATGTTCGCGCTGGAGGGAGCCAGTGTAATGGTCGTGACCACGACCCCGGTCCCGGTCGTCGGCTGGTTCAGCGTTGCGAAGGACGGGAGGGATGCGGTCAGGGTGATCGCACGACCGCCGACGTCGACCGCGACCACGTTCACGGTCGCTGTGGCGTCGGCGTTCAGGGTGACGTCGGGAATGGTGGATAGCGAGGGCGCCTGGGCATGGGCAGCCGAGAACGGCGCGAGCAACAGCAGGCCCAGGGCCAGAAGCTTGAGTGACGACTTCATGAGACCTCCTTCAGTATGCAAGTCCGCAGGGTGTCTCTGCACATAGCATGATCCCCCATCTCACCGGGGAAGCAGGCGGCGTGCCGCGATTCCTTGCAGATTGCGCGGCGCTCGGGGCCCCGGGCCGATCCGGTTGGAATGAAGCGATCGCGCCCATCGCAGGACGCAAGGGGATTCGAAATCAGCGCAGGGGCGCCCGTGGACTCAGGCTGAATGGCCGCGACGGGCCAGAGGTCTCCATGCGGACCGCGAGGCCGGGCGCGAAGAGAAGTGCAGATTTGAGCGCGGCGGGAAGGGACGGATCGTCTTCTTGAAGTGAGGAACCTCTTGCCTCACTCTCCTCGCGCATGACATTCCGCCCGGCCGTAGCCCCTACAGATTCAATGTCCAGCGCCGATAGGAGAAGCATGCGCGAGAAATCGGAGCGGGTCCCGGTCGTCGTGGAGGAGGCCTACGACGATCTTGCCCGCCTGATCGCCCGCCGCATCGCCGACCTCATCCGGGAGCGCAGCGAGGCCGGGAAGAAGGCGGTCCTGGGGCTCGCGACCGGATCGACGCCGATCGGCATCTACCGCGAGCTGATCCGCCTCCACCGCGAAGAGGGTCTCGATTGTTCCCATGTCGTGACCTTCAACCTCGACGAGTACTACCCCATGTCCCCGCAGAGCCTTCACAGCTACCACCGGTTCATGTGGGAGAACCTGTTCGAGCACGTGAACATCGAGCCCCAAAACGTTCACATTCCGCGAGGGGACATCCCGCGCGCCAAGATCGAGGCACACTGCCTCGAATACGAGCAGGCCATCGCAGCCGCCGGCGGCATCGACTTCCAGATCCTGGGAATCGGGCAGACGGGGCACATCGGATTCAACGAGCCTGGGTCGAGCGAGACCTCCCGCACCCGCCTCGTGGTTCTCGATACGATCACGCGGCGCGTCGCGGCCGCGGACTTCTTCGGGGCGGAGAACGTGCCGACCGAAGCGATCACGATGGGCGTGGGCACGATCCTCGAGGCGCGTGAGATCGCCCTCGTCGCGACCGGCGAGCACAAAGCCCACATCGTGAGGCGCTCCGTCGAAGAGGGCATCGACCGCTCCGTGGCGGCCACGTATCTGCAGCAGCACCCCAACGCGACGGTCTATCTCGACGGCGCCGCAGCCGCCGAGCTGACGCGCCGGAAGACTCCCTGGCTCCTCGGCGATATCGAGTGGGTCCGCGCGCTCGAGATCGAGGCCGTCGCGTGGCTCAGCCGCAGCAACCGGCAAGTCGGTGCTCAAGCTGAACGACGTGGACTACCGGGAGCACGGCCTGACCGGGCTGCTCTCCAGATTCGGGTCCTCGGGCGAGCTCAACGGGATCGTGTTCAACGCCCTGAGCGCCAAGGTCCGCGGCCGGAGCAAGCTGCCGCAGGGAAAGCGCATCATCGTCTTCTCCCCGCATCCCGACGACGACGTGATCTCCGCGGGCGGAATCCTGCGAAAGCTGAACCAGAACGAGAACGAGATCACGGTCGCCTACCAGACCTCCGGCAACATCGCCGTCTTCGACCACGAGGTGCGCCGCTACCTCGACTTCGTGCGGCGCACCGCGGACGATTTCGACTACGGGAGCGGGCGGCTCGGCCCCTTCCTCGGTGAGGTGGAGGAGTTCCTCGCGCACAAGGAGCCGGGGCAGGTGGACAGCGACGCGGTGCTCATGCTGAAGCGCCGTATTCGTGAGGTCGAGGCGCTGTCCGCGATCCAGGTGCTCGACCTGAAGCCGGACCAGGCCCGGTTCCTGAACCTCCCCTTCTACCAGACCGGACAGGTCCGCAAGGACCCGATCGGGCCGCGCGACGTCGAGATCATCCTGTCGCTCCTCGATGAGGTGCGGCCCCACATCATCCTCGTCGCGGGCGACCTCTCCGATCCGCACGGGACCCATCGCATGTGCCACGAGGCCGTCGAACGCGCGCTGGAGCGGTACGCGGGGCTGCCTCCGGATGTCTGGTATTACCGCGGCGCGTGGCAGGAGTGGTCGATCGCGGAAGCGGACATCCTCGTTCCGCTCTCGGAGGAGGAGCTGAGGAGAAAGATCAGCGCGATCTTCAAGCATCAGAGCCAGAAGGACCGCGCTCCGTTCCCCGGCGTGGACGAGCGCGAGTTCTGGCAGCGCATCGAGGAGCGGAACAGGGCCACGGCCCACCTGGTGGACCAGCTCGGCCTGCCGGAGTACTTCGCCATGGAAGCCATCGTCGTGCGGCGCGGCCCGGCCGAGAGACGAACCCCCACGCAGTAGCGAACACCCTCCGCTCTTTTCGACCTTCACTTTTCCCCTTGACGGCCGATACTGTGTGACATATAGTATATGGCGTACACCATATGACACACAGTCCCGACAGCGACACCATGTTCGACCATCTCCGCCTGGAGCTGCGCCGAGGAAGCCTCGTGCTCGCGGCGCTCGCTGCCCTCCGGGTCGAGCACTACGGGTACACGCTGAGAAAGGTGCTCGCGGAGCAAGGGATGGAGATCGACGAGGGAACGCTCTACCCGCTCCTGCGCCGCCTGGAGAGCCATGGCCTCCTCGAGAGCGAGTGGCGCGAGGAGGAAAAACGGACGAAGCGGTTCTACCGGCTATCCCCCGGCGGGAAGCAGGTCTTGAAGCAGCTCCTTGCCGAGTGGCGGAGCATCAACGATTCACTCAACGGACTTCTATAGGAGACCCACGATGGACCTCGTCGACCGATACCTGCAGGCCGTCAAGGAATGGCTCCCCGCACGGCATAAGAAGGACATCATCGCGGAGCTGGCGGACGACATTCGCTCTGAGATCGAGGAGAAGGAGCGCGAGCTCGGGCGGAAGATCCCGGATGCCGAGGTGGAATCAATCTTGAAAAGAAGGGGTCGCCCGATCGTGGCCGCGGGGCGCTATCGCGCGCAGCGGTCGTTGATCGGTCCGACGCTCTTCCCGATCTATGCAGTCTCGCTCCGGGTGCTCGCGATCCCGCTCGTGATGCTGTCGGTCGCGAGGTGGGTCTACCTGTTCGTGTCTTCCCCATCGGTCCGGGCGGAGCAGCCTGCCACGCTTCTCCTGCACGCGGCGTCGACCTTCTGGTCCACGGCTCTCCTGCTCTTCGGCGTGGTGACCCTCGCGTTCGCCGTCCTCGAGCGGGTCCAGGATCGGACACACTTCCTCGAGCGCTGGAATCCCGGCGACCTGGCGCCCGTTCGCCGCACCGGACGGATCGAGAGAAGCTCGTCCATCACCGAGCTCGCGATCCAGGTCGCGTTCATGCTCTGGTGGGTCCGCCCGGGGGCGCTCGTCAGGCTGGAGTCGGGCGGCTCGAGCTGGTCGGCGGGCGCGACCTGGGACCATCTGCATCACGGTTTCTACGTGCCGGTCCTGTTGGTCTCGCTGGCGACGATCGGGCTCTCCTGCGCGAACCTCGCGAGGCCTTACTGGACCCGAACGCGCCTCGGCCTTCGCGCGGCGACGTATTGGGCCGAAGCGTTCATCGCCGTGGTGGTCCTGGCGCAGGGATGGCGGAACTTCGGGGCGGAGTGGAGCGCGCTCAAGGGCGCGGGACGGCCAGTTGTCCGAGGCGGCGGCCGCGACGGCCGTCACCGACATCCTCATCTATCTCTGCGTGGCGTCGGTGGGCATCGGCGCCTCGATCGCCTTCGGCGTCGACGTCGTTCGGGCGCTTCGCCTGCGGGCCCGCGAGAGCGCGCCGCTTCGCCCGGCTCCCCAGTCCACCGAGGCCTTCTGTATCTGAGGGTCCGGCACTACCCCCCGAGCGCGCGGAGGTCCAAGGTGCGAGATGGATGCCGGTTATGGCCGGTCCGGCTCGCTCGCGAATCATGCAAGGCTGACGGCCCACGCGAGCGGGTGTAGACTCCTGGTGCCAGTCACGCCCCGACCCCCCATCGAGGCCACAGCACCAACGATCTAGAAACCGAAGAAGGCCTCAGATGAAAGCGCCCGCGTTTGGTCCCCGTGCCCTCGTTCTCGCGCTCCTGCTCCTCCCCTGCACCGCATTCGCTCAGTACATGTATCTCGACTCAAACGGCGACGGCGTTCATACGACCGCCGACGTGTTGCACGCTGTCGGGCCAACGGTTGTGGATGTCTGGTTCGACATCGGGCACAACAGGGATGGATCGGCGGCATTCTGCAAGGCAGTCCCTACGACCCCACTGGACATGTTTTCCTACGAGGTGACGCTCGAAGCCACCGACGGCACGATAAGCACATCTCTCTTCACGAATCGAGTCCCTCAGCTGGGGTTGTTCGTTCCATCGAGGAGCGACAGCACTCGATTCTATTCCGGATACTACTCCGCTCCGCCGGGGACGACTCTCCCTCCCGGGAAGTATCTTCTCGGGACATTTACCGTAGCGGTGATATCCGGCACCCCTTCCCTCCGGATGGTGCCCACGATTTCGTGGTCAGCGTTCATTCTTACCTACACGATGTTCGGCTCCCGATGCGACGGCACTGACTACCCGAATAGCATCATGCTGGGGACGGATTGGTTCGATGCCGATGGCCTGCCGTTTGGTATCGGTGGTGGACCTAATCAAACACCCACCCTCTCCGTTCCCGGCGACGTGTCCGTCATTTCGGGCGAGAACGCGACCCAGATTTTCAGCGCGTCCGACGGGGATGGACAGCCTCTGACCTTGGCGAAGGGATCGGGGCCCGCGTTCATGACCGTCCAGACCACCGATGTCGGAGCCGGGACCGCGACCGGTGAGATTCGTCTTGCGCCATTCGCCTCGGATGCCGGAACGCATGCGGGAAGCGTTACCGTCTCTGATGGGGCCGCCAGCGATCAAGCCTCCTTCAGGATCACGGTCTCGCCATCTCCGGGTCATTCTCCCGTCTTCCTCGAGGGCTTGAAAGTGAGTGTCATCGCGGGACGCTTGGCGAAGCGATTCTTGGGCGCAGGGGACCCGGACGGCTCAACGCTTCATTTCTCGAAGGTCTCGGGCCCGGCCTACGTGCAGGTGAGTGAGCTCACTTCAGGGACAGGCGGCGCGTCGGCTGTTTTGAGAGCCGCGCCGACCCTCTGTGACGTGGGCGCGGCCGTCGCCCGTCTGTCCGTAACGGATGGAGTGGGTCGGACTACGCGAGATGTCGCTTTGAGCGTCCTCCCTCCCACCGCACCTCCGGATTCCCCGCTTCACACTACCCCGAGCGCGGGGCTCAATTGGGCGAGCCAGGTCGGTGATTTGAACAACGACGGGAAACCCGACGTGGTTGGAACCTATGAGGACCGCGCGAAGGTTACTGTCTTCATAGGACAGGGGGACGGCAATCTGGCGCCCGGTGTCAGCTACGACATCGGCAGCCGAGCGTACGACCTTGCCATCGGGGACTTCGACCGTAACGGCACGATCGACGTTGGGGCTCCGAACGCCGGCGGAAGGGACGTGAGCGTCCTTCTCGGGAGGGGAGATGGAACCCTGCTTCCTGCCGTTCAGTACCCGACCGGGCAAGGGCCGGAGCGGATCGCCGCGGCCGACATGAACCGGGATGGCATTCTCGACCTGATCACGTCCAACCAGGAAGCAGGCACTGCTAGCGTCTTGCTGGGGGTCGGTGACGGCACATTCCGACCGAAACGGGATTCCTCGGCAGGGCCGAGACCAGCCGCCATGGCGGTCGGAGACTTCAACCTGGATGGCAGGCCTGATGTCGCTTTGGCGAGCGCCTTGGCCCCGTTTCTCTCGGTTCTGCCTGGCCTGGGCGACGGCTCCTTCGGCGATCCGATTCAGACCTCGTTCTCGGGCTTCCCGATCTCGCTCTCGACGGGGGATTGGAATTGGGACGGAAAGCCTGACCTCGTGATGACCGATTTTCGTAACGGAGCCGTGATGACGTTTGCGGGGCGAGGCGACGGCAAATTTGCGGCGCCGGTCAGCGTTGCGACGTTGATCTTTCCCTGGGGATCTGCCGTAGACGACCTCGACGGGGACGGGAATATGGACCTCGTGATCGGAGACGCGGGCGCCGACGCGGCGGTCGTTCTACTCGGGAACGGGGCTGGCGGATTTGCCGGCCCCGTGACTCTGACAGGGGTTGGTGGTGAGTACATCTCACTCGGGGATCTGAATTCGGACGGAAGGCCGGACATCGTCTCCTCGGCCTTCGGTAGCGTGTACGTGCGACTCAACGGCTTCGCCCCTGGCAGTCCCTCCGCCGAGGCTCGCGCGTTCGTGCAGAGGGGACAGAAGGTCATCAAGAGGGCGAGGGGCAAGGATCTGTGCGTCCGCCTCGAGTCCGTGCACGGCTCCTACACGAACGACCAGGTGGACATCACATCAATCACGCTCGCTTCCGAGGGCACAGGCTCCGTGAGCGAGATTCACTCCGTTGGGCCGAGAAGAATGATCGTGGCGGACACCGATCGAAACGGAGTAGCTGAGGTCGGTGTCTATTTCACCAGAGCGGGCCTGGACGATCTCTTCGACCAGATCGAGGAGGACGGCACGGTCACCGCGCACCTGACGGGATCGCTCACGGACGGCAGGAGGTTCTGCGCCGGCGTCGAGCTGAAGATCGATGTCAGGTCGCATCCACATCATGTCGCGTTCGCGCCGAACCCGATCAATCCCCAGAGCAGGCTCACGTTCTCGACGACTCGCGACGGGGCGGCGAGAGCACAGATCTTCGATATCCAGGGGAGGCTGGTTCGCACCCTGCTCGACCTTCCCCACCTCACGGCCGGCGAGCACGAGGTTCTTTTCGATGGGAAGAGCGCGTACGGATCGCAGCTCTCGTCCGGCGTTTACTTCTATCTCCTCACGTCGGTGGACGGGACGTTCGACGGGCGCGTCGTGATCTTGAAGTAACCGGCGCTTGGAGAACCCGGCACTACCCGCCGAGCGCGCGGAGGAACGCGGGATCCACCTTCTCCCCGAGCCGCCGGGCCTCGCGCACGTCGGCGATCGCGCCCGCGCGGTCCCGCAGCGCCTCCCGCGAGTACGCCCGAGAGAGGTGGTACGCGCCGAGCCGCGCGCTTCCCTGGCGCGCGGTCCGGATCGCCTGATCCAGCGCGGCGACCGCCTCCTGCTGGCGCCCGAGGCGCTGGAGCGCGACCGCCAGCCAGAAATACTCCTCGTCGTTCGCGGGATTCGAGGGGGCCGCTTCCAGCGCCTTCCTCCGGTCCGCGGCCGACTTCTCGTATTCACCCATGTCGTAGTGGGCTTGCGCGCGGTTCGAGAGCGCATCGCGATACCTTGGATTCAGCTCGATCGCGCGCGAGAAATCGGACGCCGCGCCCGCCAGATCCCCCTTGCGGTACTTCATCGCGCCCCGGTTGTTGAGCGCATCGACGTTGGTCGGCGCGATCTGGACCGCGCGGTCGAACGACACCAGCGCCGAGTCGTTTCGGTCCATCTGGGCGAGCAGGAGCCCTTTGTTGTACCAGATCCGCTGGACGTCGGAATTGAGCGCGATCGCCTGGTCGTAGTCCCTGAGCCCCTCCTCGTAGCGTTTCTGCCTCACGTAGTAGTTCCCCCGGTTGTAGTAGGCGTCCACGATCTTCCGCGGATATTTCGCGATGGCGTCGTTCCAGAAGATCTCGGGGTCCCTCCAGATCCGGCATCGCTCCCAGGTCTGAACGAGTGATACGGGAAAAAGCAGAAGGAACACGCCGGCCACGATCGACTTCGCGGGGAACCGCGCGCGCGCCAAGACCGGCTCGTCGAGCCACCAGGCCAGCGCGAGGAAGAGACCGATGTAGGGCACGTACGTGTAGCGGTCCGCCATCAGCGCCGCGCCCACGGTGACGAGCTGGAGGACGAGGAAGATGTTGATGAAGAAGAACGCGATCCCGAAGACGACCGGCCGCAGGCGGCGGCAGAGGTAGAGGATCGTGGGAAGCGCTACCGCGAGAATCACGGGTGCGATGTAGTACCCGGTCGGGAACCTCATGGCGGAAGTGCTCGGGAGCGGATAGACGGCGGAGAGATGCACGGGGACGAACAGCTTCACGAAGTACATCAGCGTGCCGTACGAGGCGAACAGGAACCGCTGGAACGGACTCCACAGAGTGGGAGCCGCCACGGCGCCCACCGACTTCTGGGACGTGAAGGTGAGGAGTCCCACCGCGAAGGAGATCGCGAAGAACGGGATCTTCTCCAGCACCATCCCCGCGGTGAACCGGCGGCGCCGGAAGTAGTCGATCGCGAGGAGCGTGAGCGGAAAGACCACGGCCGCGGGCTTCGACGCGCACGACAAGACGAACGCGAGCCACGTGGCGATGAGCCACACGATCCGGCGCGCATCGAGATACTCCAGATACAGGATGAGGCCGATCAGGTAGAAGAAGGCGTAGAGCACGTCCTTCCGCTCGGAGATCCACGCGACCGATTCGACGTGCGTCGGGTGAATTCCGAAGAAGAGCGCCGTCACGACCGAGGTCCAGAGCCTCCCGCCCGAGAGCCTCCGGATGAAGAAGAAGACGAGCGCGACGTTCGCCAGGTGCAGGATCAGATTCAGCCAGTGGTAGGAGCCAGCGTCGAGGCCGGAGATCTTGTAATTGAGCACCAGCGAAGCCATCGTGAGCGGGTGGTAGTTGCCGCCCACGTTGCTGGTGAGGATGCCCGCCACCGTGGGATGGGCCATCAGCGGGTTTTCCGTCACGTAGTAGTTGTCGTCCCAGTTGATGAATCCGTTCCCGAGGCTGGGAATGTACGCGACGAACGTGACGGCGAGGATCGCCCCGAGCCAGAGCCAGGACGAGGAATGCCCGCCCCGGGGCTCCCGGCTTGCCTTCGGCTTACGTTTGGTCAGGCTTCCCTCCCGGTCCTCATGCGGGATTAGCATCGATGGAATCGTAGAACCAGTCAAGAGAACCCACCTCGAACGGTGACTTGGCCTCCGTTTCGGTCCATCATGGCCCGTCCGTTTCGTAACGCGACCACATCTTGACGGGGGTCCGCTTGCCCGACGCGGCAGGGATCGAGATCCAGGATCTGCTGAAAACCTACGGCAACGTGGCGGCGGTCGACGTGGATCGCCTGATCGTCGAGCCGCGCTTGACCCTCGCCCTGATCGGTCCCAGCGGGTGCGGCAAGAGCACCCTGCTGCGGCTCATCGTGGGTTTGATCGCGCCTGATCGCGGCAGGATCACGATCGGCGCCATCCCCATGGAGCGCGCGAACCAGAGGGCGCTCCAGCTCCGCATGGGTTACGTCATCCAGGAGGGTGGACTCTTCCCGCACCTGACCGCGCGGGAGAACCTGTCGCTCGTCCCGCGGGATCTCGGCTGGACCGCGGCCAGGACCGCGGCGAGGATCGACGATCTCATCGAGCTGACCCGGATTCCACGCGAGCTCCTGGATCGCTATCCGCTCCAGTTGAGCGGCGGGCAGCGGCAACGCGTCGCCCTCATGCGCGCCCTGATGCTCGACCCGGAGGTGCTCCTGCTCGACGAGCCGCTCACGGCGCTCGATCCCATGATCCGGTCCGATCTCCAGCGAGAGCTGAAGCAGGTCTTCGCGCAGCTCCGGAAGACGGTGCTCTTCGTGACCCACGACATGGCCGAGGCCGCGTATGTCTCGAACGAGATGGCGATCATGCGGGCCGGCAGGATCCTCCAGCGCGGGAGCTTCCAGGATCTCGTTCGGAATCCCGCGACGCCGTTCGTGACCGAATTCATCCGGGCGCAGCGGCTCTTGCAGTCGCCCGACTTGAGCCCGACGTGACGCGCGCGCGCCGGGCGCTGACCATCGCCGCCGCTCTGCTCGCGCTCGCGTCCGGCCCGGGAGCGGCGGCAGCCGGTGCCGAAACGCGCGTCACGGTCGGCTCTAAAGCGTTTCCGGAATCCTGGATTCTGGCGGAGGCCCTCGCTGAGGCGATGCGGGCGGATGGGGTCCGGGTCGAGCACCGGAACAACCTCGGCGGCACCGAGATCGTCTATCAGGCGCTCCGCTCCGGCAGCGTCGACGTCTATCCGGAGTACACCGGCACCATCCTCGAGGTCATCCTTCACAGCCCCGGCTCGACGACCCTCGCCGGCATGCGGCAGGCGCTGGCGGGCCAGGGTATCGGCGTGAGCGACCCGATCGGGTTCAACGACAGCTACGCGCTCGCCGTGACGGGCGCCGTGCGCGATCGCTACGGGCTGCGCACGATCTCCGACCTCGCGCGGCATCCGGACCTCCGATTGGGTCTCACGCACGAGTTCCTCGGAAGGCCCGACGGCTGGCCCGGACTCGCGCGGGCGTACGGGCTCAAGATGCGTCGCGTCGTTGGAATTCAGCACGAGCTCGCGTACACGGCGCTCGCGAGCGGCGGGATCGATATCACCGACATCTACACCACCGACGCGCAGATCGAGCGCATGGGGCTTCACGTGCTGCGGGACGACAGGGGCTTTTTCCCGCGGTACGACGCGGTCTGGCTCTATCGGTTGGACCTCGCGAAACGCGAGCCCGCGCTTAGGGCCGTGAGACTGCTCGAGGGAAGGATCGACGAGGCGCGCATGATCCGGGCGAACGCGCGCGTCGTGCTCGGCGGCATGACCTACCACAGGGCCGCGGATTCCCTCCTCGCGGAAGTGCTCCCCCACGCGCCGGCGCGCCGCGGGGCGGAGTCCGGTGTCGCGGCCTCGATCTTGAGGAACACGGCGCAGCATCTGAAGCTCGTGGCGCTGTCCCTCGCGCTGGCGGTCCTGATCGGCGTGCCGCTCGGCGTGCTCGCGACCCGGTCGGCGTTCCTCGGGAACGCGATCCTCATCGTGGCGGGACTCCTCCAGACCATACCGTCACTGGCGCTCCTCGCCATGCTCATCCCCTTGTTCGGAATCGGCGCCACTCCGGCCCTGATCGCGCTCTTCCTCTACAGCCTGCTTCCGATCGTCCGGAACACGTACGTGGGGCTGACCACGCTCCCGCCGCCGCTCACCGAAGCCGCGTCGGCCATCGGCCTCTCGCCCTCGGCGCAGCTCTTCCGCGTGCGCCTGCCGATGGCTTCCCCCTCGATCATGGCGGGGATCAAGACGAGCGCCGTGATCAACGTCGGAACCGCCACGCTGGCGGCTTTGATTGGGGCCGGGGGACTGGGGGAGCCCATCCTCTCCGGCATCCAGCTCCGCCAGAACTCGTTGATCCTGCAGGGGGCCCTCCCCGCGGCCGCCCTGGCCCTGATCGTGCAAGGGGCCTTCGACCTGGCAGATCGATTTGTGGTCCCCCGAGGGCTCCGCCTGCCCCGGGACCACCCCTGACCGCTCGAGTCTTTCCCCGAACCGCCCCCGGAGACTCGGCATCCGACCATGGACCGGGCGCCTGACCTGGGTCATGATCAAGGGAGCGCAGCATCACGACAGCGGAGACCCGACATGCCGAACGCCCTGCTGCTCGACGAAGAACGCCAGACGCTAGCCTCGAGGCTCTTCGAGGCGCGCTCCAGAACCGACCAGCTCTTCGCGCTCTTGCGCCCCGGCGGGCAGGCGCTCTACGAGCGCCCCATACCCGAGCGTCATCGCCTGATCTTCTACCTGGGCCATGTCGAGGCCTTCGACTGGAATCTCATCGCGCGGCAGACCTTCGGGCTTCCGTCCTTTGATCCCTCGTTCGACAAGCTCTTCGCCTTCGGGATCGATCCGATCGACGGAGGGCTGCCCAACGAGCCGGCTTCCGAGTGGCCCGAGGCGAACGCGGTCCGAAATTACAACGACCGCGTGAGGACGCTCGTCGACGAGTGTCTCCAGGGTTCCCGCACGGCACTTCCTGGAAACGACCTCGAGACGATCTTCAACATGGCCATCGAGCATCGGCTGATGCACGCCGAAACCCTCGCCTACCTGCTCCATCAGATGCCGCTCGCGGCCAAGCTCCCCCCGGAGAAGGCGCCGGACGCGCCGCGCCCGAGGCTGTCGTCGGCCGCGCTGGATCGCGCCGTCGCGATTCCGGCCGGGACGGCCACCCTGGGGCGCGGGAGACAGCGTGGGTTCGGCTGGGACAATGAGTTCGAGGAGACGCGGGTGCGCGTGCCCGAGTTCTCGATCGACGCGCACAAGATCGGGAACGGCCGCTTTCTGGAGTTCGTGCGCGACCGAGGGTATGAAGATCGCAGCCACTGGTCCGACGCCGCCTGGGAATGGAAGGAGAAGGAAAACGTCCGTCATCCGCTCTTCTGGCGTGAGCGCGAGGGCGAGTGGCTCTACCGTGGGATGTTCGGCGAGATCCCCCTGCCGATGGAGGCGCCCGTCTACGTGAGCCACGCGGAGGCATCGGCGTTCGCGCGCTGGCGGAAACGCTCGCTCCCCACGGAGCCGCAGTTCCACCGCGCCGCCTATGGAACTCCCGAGGGAGCCGAGCGAGAGTACCCGTGGGGAGCCGAGGCGCCGTCGGAACGCCACGGCAACTTCGACCTCAGGCGTTGGGATCCCACGCCGCTGGGCGCGTACCCGGAAGGTGACAGCGCCTTCGGCGTCTCGGAGCTCGTCGGGAACGGGTGGGAATGGACGTCCAGCGTGTTCGCTCCCTTCCCTGGATTCCGCCAGCATCCGCTCTACGAGAGCTACTCCGCCAATTTCTTCGACGGACAGCATTTCGTGCAGAAGGGCGGCTCGCCGCGCACCGCCGCCTGCATGCTGCGCCGCTCGTTCCGAAACTGGTTCCAGCCTCGCTACCGCTACGTCTACGCCGGCTTCCGGCTGGCCGGGACGTAGGTCAGAGCCATGCGCTCCCAGACGGCGGCGGCCGCGCACACCACATTCCTCGCCGAGCTGGCGGCCGACGTTCGCGCGGGCCTGAGCGGCCCGGGTCAGAAGAGACTCTCCTCGCGATACCTCTACGATGACCTCGGCTCGGCGCTCTTCGACGCGATCAGCAACCTGCCGGAGTACGGGCTCACGCGGGCCGACGAGCGAATCTTGCAAACGCACTCCGGCGAGATCATCGCCGCGATGCGGCCTCCGACAACGGTGGTGGAGCTGGGCAGCGGAAGCGGCCGGAAGACGCGATGGATCCTCGAGGCCCTGGGGACGCGGAGGGAGACAGGGTACTACCCGATCGACATCTCGGGCGCGGCGCTCGAGCGCTGCGCGCTGGAGCTGGGCCGGCTCCGCGGGGTGCGCGTGGAGCCGGTCGAGGCGGATTACCTGACCGGACTCACGCTGGTCGCCTCACGGCGCCGCGCCGACGAGCGGCTGCTCCTCCTCTTCCTCGGAAGCACGATCGGGAACTTCGAGCCCGCCGAAGCCCGCGAATTCATCCGCGAGATCCGGAGACGGCTCCGTCCCGGCGATGGATTCCTGCTCGGCACGGATCTGATCAAGTCGGTCACCTCGATGCTGGCAGCGTACGACGACGCCCTGGGCGTCACCGCCGCCTTCAACCTCAACCTGCTCCTGATGCTCGATCGCGAGCTGGGCGCCGATTTCAACGTGGAGAACTTCGAGCATGAAGCGCGCTGGTCCGCCCCGACGCGCCGTATCGAGATGCACCTCGTGGCGCGGACGGCTCACTCCGTAAGAATCCCATCGATCGATCTGGGTGTCACGTTTCGCGCGGGCGAGAGCATCTGGACGGAAAACTCGTACAAGTTCAGTCCGGACGAGCCGATCCGGATCGCGAAGCAGGCGCTATTCACGCCCGCGGGACAATGGCGGGATCTCGAGTGGCCGTTCGCGGAGAGCCTCTTCGTCGCGGAATGAGGGTTACAAGGAGCGGACGGTTTCGGCGAGGGCGTCCATCGCCGAATGGAGCTGCGCGTCCGATAGGTAGGGCGCCGGCCCCAGGCGGAGCATCGTCCCGCGGATGTCGATGTGCACTCCCCTCGATCGCAGCCCCTGCGCGATCTCGGCCGCGCGCGGGCTCGTGACCGCGAGAAATCCTCCGATCGCCGTGAGCGGAACCGAGCGGTCCCGGGTGATCAGCCCGGGCGCCAGGTCCATCGCATCGAAGCGCTCCGCGAGGATCGAGATCTGGTGTGCGTAGACCTCGCGCAGGAGCTCCGGCGTCAAACCCTCCTGCTCGAAGAAATCGAGGACCCGCGCCGCGCGATAGTTGCTGGTCGGGTCGTAGGTGGCGGACGCCCACCGGGCCGGCCCCTCCCCGTAGGCGATCCCCCCCTTCACGCTCTCCGACAGGCGCGCGAACTCGCTGAACCACCCGGTCACCACGGGGCGCAGGTGCTCCCGTCCGGGCGGAACGCGGAGGTAGGCGTTCCCCTCCCCCAGCTGGCAGTACTTGTAGCCTCCCCCCGTGACGAAGGCGTCGGCGAGCCCGTCGCGTTCGAGCGAGCAGGTCCGCACGTTCAAATGATGATAGGCGTCCACGAGAAGCTCCGCGCCCACGCGGCGGCAATGCTTCAGCACCTCGCCCAGCCCCGGCACCACGTGCGCGTTCGCGTAGAGCACGGAGGAGGCGAGCACCGCGGCGGTGCGCGCGTCCGTCGCGGCGATGAGACGTTCCGCGATGGCGCTCGCGGGAGATGCGCTCACCTTGACGACCTCGACCCACTTCTCCTCGGCGAGCCGATCCATCTGGCGGCGGAGCGAGTGGAACTCGCCGTCGGTGGTGACGAGCCTGGGACGCTCGCGGAGCGGCAGCGCCGAGAGGAGCTTCACGAGCAGGTCGTGCGTGTTCTGCGCCAACGCGATCGTCCCGTCGCGATCCCCCAGGAGCTTGGCGTAGCCGCGTCGCACCCGGTCGGCCTTTTCCGCCGCGCGCGGCCACTTGTCGTCGACGTGCGTCGCCGCGTCGTTCCAGGCCTCCGACTGTCCCTCGAAGGCGACGTCGGGCCAGGCCTGGTGCGAGTGTCCCGTCAGGAGGATCCGCTCCGCGACGCGGAAGCGCGTGTAGTGGCGCGCGAGCGGGTTCGGCGATTTCGCGAGATCCTCGACCGTCAGCACTCGGCGCGACTCAACGGAGGGCATCCGATCACCGCTTCGCGAACGAAGAGGTCCAGTTCATGAAGACCGTCGTCGCCGGAAGCTCTCCCTCACGAACGGGCCTGCGGAGGAGGAACCGCTGGCCATCGGCCGACACGGCGTAGTTGTGGCCGATCGGGCTGTCGTCCACGGGAACGCCCTGGAAGAGCATCCGAGGGGTGCCCAGCTCGAGCGTCGCGCCCGCGGTCGCGGAGACATCCACCGCGGTCATGCCGCCCCCGGGCGAGAGGAAGAAAAGCTCCTTCCCGTCCCGGCGCCACTCCGGGTCCCGCCCTCCCTGGTTCGAGACCTGCCACTTGCCCTCCAGTCCCGGGAACGGCTGGATGTACACCTCGCGGCGCCCGGATTCGTTGGAGGAGTAGGCGATCCACCGGCCGTCCGGCGAGAACCGGGGCTCGAACTCGCGGAACTGCGTCGCGAGCAGCGGACGGGCTTGGCCGCCCCCCGTGGGCAGGATCCAGATGTCCCAGCCGCCCGTGCCCTGGGCCACGCACGCGAGGTGGCGCCCGTCCGAGGACCAGTCGCTGGGCCCGATCGGAAACGAGACGTTGGAGAGCAAGGACTCGGCCCGCGCGCCCGTCGCCGGCTTCACGAACACGGCGAAGGCGCCCTTCTGATCCGACGCATAGGCGATCCGTGTGCCGTCGGGGGACCAGACGGGCCAGTAGTCCTGCGCGGAGCTGAACGTGAATCTCGTGGCCACGTTCCGGCTGATATCGACGGTCCAGATGTCCGGACTGCCGGTGCCCGCTTCCACGGCGATCCTCTTCCCGTCCGGGGAGACGACCTGGTCCGAGTACGACCCGGGATCTCCGACCCCCTGACCGTCGTGCCCGGCACGATCGACCCAGGTGAGGCGGCTCGTGCCCGCTCCCTCGCTGCCGCGAAATACCAGGACGCCGTTCTCCGAGGCGGAGAACTCCGCGTTGGCGGCGCCGCCTCCTCCGACCGCGACGTCGTCCACGACCGGAAACGGCTCGCCCCGAAACTGGAGCTTGCCGGCGTCGAACGGCTGGGCCAGTAGCGCTCGATCGCGCACGAAGAGAACGTAGCCCGGGTGAACGTATTCGATCCTGGACAGATTCCCGGTCATGAGCACGCGCGTCTTCGCCGAGCGGAGATCCCCCACCTTGAGCGAGGTGGACTCGGCCCGGGTCGTGAGCCCGAGGTAGAGGAAATGCCGTCCGTCCGGAAGGACTTGCGGCCACGCGTTCCCCGTTTCTCCGTGCGCGCGGTCGATCCTCGTGGCCGGGGTCGCGACGCCCCCCGCCGCCGAGATTTTCAGGATCGAATCCGACACCGAGCCGTCGTAGAGGATCACGCCGGAGCGGCTCCAGGACCCGTCCCCGCGGCTCCCGGTCTCGCCCACTGTCTGCGGAAGACCGCCGTTCACCGCGACCTTCTTCAACTTGCCGTCCGCCATGAAGGCCAGAAACCGGCTGTCGGGCGACCAGAACGGACGCTGCGCGTTTTCGGTTCCTGGTATCGGCTGGGCCGAGAGTGAGCCCAGGGGGCGGAGCCATATGCGCGAGATCCCGGTCGAATCGAACGCGTTGAACGCGACGTACCGTCCATCGGGCGAGATCTTCGGGGTCCCGATGGCGGTGATCGAGCGGGGCGTGGGAATGAAGAACTGAATGGGCTCCGGCCGCCGCGGGGCGCGCGCGACCGCGAGGCCCCCGAGCGCGAGTGTCGCGACAGCGCCCGCCGCCGCCAGTCCCCAGGCCAGGCGCTCGCGCGTCTTCCGTCTCGCCGCCACGGGAGCCGGGACGCCGGCGAGCGATCCCGCGTCCCCGACCCACTTCAAGTCCAGGAGCAGATCGCGCGCGGTCTGCCAGCGGTCGTCGGGGTCCTTCTCGAGACAGCGCGCCACCGCTCGGTCGAGCGCGGGAGGCGAGAGGGGCACGAGCGCGGAAATCGGACGCGGGGTCTCCTTGAGGATGGCCGCGATCAGGCTTGCCTGGCTCCTGCCCTCGAACGGCCGCCGCCCCGTCGCCATTTCGTAGAGCACGGCCCCGAAGGAGAAGATGTCGCTCCGGGCGTCCGCTTCCGTCCCCTCGATCACCTCCGGGGCCATGTACTGGAACGTGCCGACGATCGTGCCTTCGGCCGTGATCGGGCGGCTCATCGTCGGCGAGGAGAGGTCGCTCATGGAGCGCGATGGCAGGGTGACCCGCGCGAGGCCGAAGTCCAGGAGCTTCGCGCCGGACTTGGTGAGCATGATGTTCCCGGGCTTGAGGTCTCGGTGCACGAGCCCCTGCCGGTGGGCGCGATCCAGCGCGTCCGTGATCTCGACCGCCGTCTTCAGAAGCTCGGGGAGCGGCATCGGGCCGCGCGCGAGCCGGTCGGCCAGCGACTCCCCTTCCAGGTGCTCCATGACGAGGTAGTCCATCCCGTCCTGGTGTCCCACGTCGTAGAGCGTGCAGATGTGCGGGTGATTGAGGCTCGAGACGACGCGCGCCTCGCGCTCGAACCGCTGGCGGATGTCGTCATCGAGCGCCAGGTGGCCCTGGAGGACCTTGATCGCGACCGTGCGGTCGAGGCGCGTGTCGCGCGCGCGGTATACCTCGCCCATCCCTCCGGCTCCGAGGAGATCGAGGATTTCGTAGGCGCCGATGCGCGTTCCGGCCTGGAGGCTCATGGGATCGGAAGACTATCACAGCTCCGTGCGGATTCCCCAGAGGTCGGGAAACAAGGGACGGTTGAGCGTGGTCATGAGATACGCGGCGCCCTCCGACCCGCCCGTTCCGCGCTTGGTTCCGATCGTGCGCTGAACCATCTTCACGTGGCGGTAGCGCCACTCCTGCACGCCTTCGTCCAGGTCGACGAGCCGCTCGCAGAGCGAGGCGAGGACCGGATCGCGGCGGTAGACCTCGATGAGCACCGGATGGAGCGCGGGCACCGACTCGACGGGGAGGGTCACGTCGCGCTCGAGGACCTCCCGCGGGACCGGGTGCCCCTTTGCGGCGAGAAAACGCAGAAATGCATCCCAGAGGGTCGGATCGGCCAGGCGCCGCTCCAGCCTCTTCCGCGGCTCGCTTCCCTTCTCGTAGCGCCCGAGTGAAGCCGGGTTCTTCGCCCCCAGCACGAACTCCAGCTCGCGGAACTGAGCAGACTGGAATCCGCTCCCCGACTCCAGGCGCGCGCGGAACGTGAGGAACTCGAGCGGCGTCATGGTCTCGAGCACGTCGATCTGGGCGACCACTACCTTGAGTATGGTGAGGATCCGCTTGAGCGTGTGAAGCGCCCGGGGCGTGTCCTGGCGGCCCAGGAGGGTTCGCAGGTAATCCACCTCGTGGAGCAGCTCCTTGAACCAGAGCTCGTAGATCTGGTGAATGACGATGAAGAGCGTCTCGTCGTGCTCGGGCCCGTCGGAGAGCGGCTGCTGTAGCGAGAGGAGCTCGTCCAGTTTGAGATAGCTCGAGTACGTTACCGGCATCGGGGTCTCCGTTCCATCACGTGAACCGCGGTTTGTAGGAGTTGAGGGACTCGTAGGGGTCCGGCCACGGGAGCGGATGGCCCAGCTCGTGCGCCGCGTGCCGCGTCCAGTAAGGATCCCAGAGATGCGCGCGCGCGAGGAGGCAGAGGTCGGCCCTCCCCGAGGCCAGGATGGTATTCACGTCGGCGTAGGAGGAGATGTTCCCGACCGCCATCGTGGCGATCCCCACCTCGTGGCGGATCCGGTCGGCGAACGGGGTCTGGAAGAGCCGGCCGTAGACCGGCCGCTGATCCGGCACGGTCTGCCCGGCGGACACGTCCACGACATCGCAGCCGTGGGCCTTCAGCATCCGCGCCACTTCGACCGAGTCCGCCGGCGTGATTCCTCCGGGGAACCAGTCCACCGCGGAGATCCGTACCGACATGGGTTTCTCCTCCGGCCAGATCCGGCGCACGGCGTCGAAGATCTCGAGCGGGAAGCGCATCCGGTTCGAAAGCGGGCCGCCGTAAACGTCCTCGCGCCGGTTGGTGACGGGAGAGATGAAGCTCGCGAGAAGGTAGCCGTGCGCCGCGTGGATCTCCAGCATGTCGAATCCCGCCCGGATCGAGAGACCGGCCGCGCGCGTGAAGTCAGCGACCACGGCTTCCATATCGTCTCGCGTCATTTCCTTGGGCACCTGGCTGTGCGGATAATACGGGATCGCCGACGGCGCGAGGATTGGCCAGCCTCCCGAGGGAAGCGGCTCGTTGTCCCCTTCCCAGGAGAGGCGCGTGGATGCCTTTCTTCCCGCGTGACCGAGCTGGATCGCGATCTTGGCCTTCGTGCTCCCGTGCACGAAATCCACGATGCGCCTCCAGGCGCTCACGTGCTCCTCGCGATAGATCCCGGTGCAGCCCGGCGAGATCCGTGCGGTGGCGCTCACGTTGGTCATCTCGGTGAAGACGAGCCCGGCGCCTCCCATCGCCCGCGAGCCCAGGTGGACGAGATGCCAGTCGTCCGGGAGCCCGTCCTCGGCCGAATACTGGCACATGGGGGAGACGGCCACGCGGTTCACGAGCGCCAGGCCGCGCAGGCGGAACGGGGTGAACAGGGGTGGGGGCGGAGGATTCACGCTCAGGCGGACCCCGGACTGGCGGGCCGCCTGCTCGGCAAACCACGCGTCGACCCTGGCGACGAACGCGGGGTCGCGCGATTTCAGATTTTCATGCGTCAGCCGGAGGCTTCGGGTCAGGAGCGCGAACGCGAACTGGATGGGTGGAAGCGCCACGTAGCGTTCCGTGTCCTCGAACCACTGGAGGCTCGCCTGCGCCGCCCGCTGGAGGCTCTCCACCGGCGGACGCCTCACCTCCTCGTACGCCCGGAGTGCCCCCGGAATGTCTCGTGCTCCTTCAGCGCTTCCGCGAGCGCCACCGCGTCCTCCATGGCGAGCTTCGTCCCGGATCCGACCGAGAAATGCGCGGTGTGGGCCGCGTCCCCGAGGAGCACGACGTTCCCGTAGTGCCACCGCTCGTTTCGGATCGTGGGAAAGCTCCGCCAGATGGAGCGGTTGGAGACGAGGCGATGTCCCCCCAGCTCGTCGGCGAAGAGCCGCTCGCAGAAGGCGATCGTCCGGGCTTCGTCCGCCTTGTCCATCCCGGCCGCGCGCCAGGTTTCCTCGCGCGCCTCGACGATGAACGTCGAGAACCCCGGCTCGTACTGATACGCGTGCACGCGCCAGAGCCCGTGCGGGTCCGACTTGAAATAGAAGGTGAACGCGGGAAATGGCTTGTCGGTGCCCAGCCAGACGAACCGGTTCGGCCGCACGTCCACCGTGGTCTGGAACTGCTCCCGGTAGCGCTCGCGGACGAGCGAGTTGGCTCCGTCGGCGGCAATCACCAGATCCACGCCCTGGAGTGAACCAGGATCCAGGATCTCGCGCTGGAAGCAGTGCTTCACTCCCAGCGCGTGGCATCGGTCCGCCAGCACGCGGAGCAAAGTCTTGCGCGAAAGACCGGAGAAGGCGTGGCCGGTCGACGTCGTGACCGTGCCCGCGTGATGGATCTCGATCGAATCCCAGCGGTGGCTCGCGGCCGACATGGCGGCCGTGATCTCGGGGTCTGATTGCGCGAGCGCTTGCTCGGCGGCGTCGGAGAACACGACCCCGAAGCCGAACGTCTCGTCGAGCCGGTTTCGTTCGTAGACCTGGATCTCGTGCTTCGGGTCCTGCTTCTTGAGGAGGAGCGCGGCGAAGAGCCCGGCCGGCCCGCCGCCGATCACGGCCGCCTTCACGCGCCCGGATCCCGCATGAGCTGCCCCGCGATCACGAGGTGCTGGATCTCGGTGGTGCCTTCGTAGATTCGGAGCGCGCGGACCGCGCGGTACAGCCGGTCGACGGGATTCGATGCGAGCACGCCCGCGCCCCCCTGGATCTGGACCGCGTCGTCCACGATCCGCTGCGCCGCCTCGGTGGCGAACGACTTGGCCATCGCGGCTTCGAGTGTCACGCGCTCAGCGCCCCGGTCGGCCTCCCATGCCGCGCGATAGACGAGGAGCCGCGCCGCGGTGAGATCGGTCGCCATGCGGGCAACCTTCTCCTGGATGAGCTGGAACTCGGCGAGGGGTTTTCCGAATTGCCTCCGCGAGCGCGCGTGGGCCAGCGCCTCCGCGAGGGCGCGCGCGGCCATGCCGCAGGCGGCGGCTCCGACCGTGGACCGCATGCGATCCAACGTTCTCAACCCGAGCGCAAACCCGCGGCCTTCCTCGCCGAGACGGTTCGCGGACGGCACGCGGCAGTCTTCGAGGGCGATCTCGCCCAGAGGGTGCGGCGCCGAGAGGATCTGGGGGCGCAGGAACTTGAGCCCGGGCGCGTCCGCCGGGACCACGAAGCAGGATATTCCCTTCCCTTGCGCGCCGGGATCGGTGGACGCGAAGACCGTGTAGAAGTCGGCGATCCCGGCGTTCGAGATGAAGGTCTTCGCTCCGTTCAGCCGGTAGGAGTCGCCGTCCCGCCTCGCCGTGGACGCCATGGCGGCGACGTCCGAGCCCGCCTCGGCCTCGGTCATCGCGAATGCCGCCATCGCCCGGCCGGCGATCGCCGCGTCCACCCACCGCTCTCGCATCGCGGCGTTCTCAGACAGGAGAATCGGGAGCGTCCCCAGACCCTGCAGCGCGAAGACCGCGTCGGCGAGCGGCGAGGCCGCCGCCAGCGCCTCGCGCGCGAGGCAACACGATCGCCAGTCCTGGCTCCGGATCGGATCGAGCCAGCCCTTGGCGCCCACCAGCGCGAGGAGGACCCGCGCCTCCTTGCGGGCCGCCGCGTCGTCGGGAGGCTCGGGCCGCGACCCGACCTCGCGGGCGGCGAACGCGCCGGCCTTCTCGCAGAAGGAGACGTGGCGCTCCTCGAGGAACGCGCGAATCGGAAGGGGGTCCGGGATCGTCATCAGCGGAACTTGGGGTCTCGCTTCGAGCGGAACGCCTCGTACGCCTCCTTGAAATTCGCGTGCTCCATGAGACGCGCCTGGACCATGGATTCGTGCGCGAGCGCCCGGTCGAAATCCATGGTCTGCTCCGCCTCGAGCGCCCGCTTGGTCACGGCCAGCGCCTCCGACGGCCCGCGCGCCAGCCGCTCCGCGAGCGCTGTCGCTTCAGGAAGGACGCGCTCTTGCGGCACGACCCGCTGGTAGAGGCCGATCTCGTGGGCGCGCTTGGCGTCGATGAACTCTCCGGTCATCAGAAGCTCGGTCGCCTGGCCCAGGCCCACGAGCCGCGGAAGGAGCCAGGAGGCCCCCATGTCGGCACCCGAGAGGCCGACCCGGACGAAGAGAAAGGCGATCTTCGCCGTCTCGGACGCGACGCGCAGGTCGCACGCCGATGCGATCACCGCGCCCGCCCCCGCCACGGTCCCGTTCAGAGCCGCGATCACGGGCTTCCCGCAGCGGCGAATGTTCCGGATCAGGTCGCAGGTCATGTCGGTGAAGCGGCGCAGGCCCGCCTCGTCGTAGGAGAGAAGAGGCCCGATGATGTCCTCGACGTCGCCGCCCGAGCAGAAGGCCCTCCCCGAGCCGGTGAGCACGACCGCCCGGACGCTTTGGTCCCGGTCCAGCTCGAGAAACGTATCGCGCAAATCGGCGTAGACCTGGAATGTGAGGGCGTTCAGCCGCTCGGGCCGGTTGAGGGTGATCGTCGCGACGCCGGTCGCCGTGCTCGCCGAGAAGAGGAAAGACGGCGGAGCCGTGGTCATTTCCGCGGCGATCCCGCGAGAACAGCGGTGGCTTCGATCTCGACGACCGCGCCCCGGTCCACGAGCCCGCTCACCTCGACGAGCGCCACGGCCGGGTAGTGCTTCCCGAGCCGCGAGCGCCACGCTTCCCCCAGCGCCTTCGTGCTCGCCCGATAGGCGCCGAGGTCGGTGACGTAGATCGTGACCCGCGCCAGGTCCCCAGGCTCTCCGCCCGCCTCGCGGAGGACGGCGAGGACCTTGTCCAGAGCGCGCGCGAACTGCCCCGCGAAATCGGGCGGCTCTCCACGGGCCCCCTCTTCCCACCCCGCCTGCCCGGCGATGAAGAGCAGCCGGCCCTCCTTGGGCGCCAGGAGTCCGTTGTTCCAGCCCTTGGGCGCGCCGAGCGCTTCGGGATTGATGACCTCGAATCTCATCGCGTGGGCGCTCCTCCCGAGCTCAGGACGATCGCTTCGCCGGTCCGCTCGCCGCCGGCGGCGCAGAGGTCGACCACCGCGGCGGCGACCTCCTCCGCGCTCACGAGCCGCTCCTGCCCCGCGGACTTGAGCACCATGGCCAGCGCGTCGTCGCGCGGCACGCCGGAGCGCGCGCCCACGTTCGCGAGCGTGCGCTCCGTCATCGGCGTGTCCACGTACGCGGGGCAGACGGCGTTGACCGTCACGCCCGTTCCCGCGAACTCCAGCGCGACGGAGCGCGTGAAACCCAGGACCGCGTGCTTGGCCGCGCTGTAATGCGCCACGTACTTCGCGCCCACGAGCCCGACGATCGACGCGACGTTCACGATCCTCCCGAAGCCGCGCTCCGCCATCTCCGGGGCGAGCTCCCGCGTGCAGAGAAAAGTCCCGGTGGCGTTCACCCGGAGCATCCGCTCCCAATCGGCGAGCGCGATCTTGCGCAGCGGCGCCGAGGCCGATTCCCCCGCGTTGTTCACGAGGATCTCCACCTCGCCGAGCAGGCGCCGCGCCTCACGCCCGAGCCGGATCACGCTCTCCTCTTCCGTCACGTCGCAAACCACGGCCCACGCCTTGGCCCCGCGGCCCGTGATCTCCGACGCCACCTTGTCGATCTCGCCGGCGGACCGCGCCGCGAGCACGATCCGCGCGCCTTCCGTCGAAAGCGCGCGCGCCACGGCCGCGCCGATGCCCCGGCCCGCGCCCGTCACGACCGCGCCGCGGCCGGCGAGGCGCGTCTTCGTCACGCGGGTTTCCGCGCCAAGGCGCCGGCCACCGCCTCCGCGAGGATCGCGCCGAGCGCCTCGATGGAGGTCCGTCCCTCCTCCGCGGTCGCATCGGCCGGCCAGCCGAAGTAGGCGCGACTCCCGCCCGCCTCCTCGAAGGATTTCGCTCCCGAGCGGATCGCCTTCGAGATGGACGCCGGGTTCGGCGGAAGCGTTCCCCGGATCGGCTCCTTTACCAGGTCTGCGCGCTCCGCGAGCACGA
The DNA here is from genome assembly GCA_963724515.1 of Candidatus Eiseniibacteriota bacterium. Classification (GTDB taxonomy): domain Bacteria; phylum Eisenbacteria; class RBG-16-71-46; order SZUA-252; family SZUA-252; genus WS-7. The sequence goes on from CAVRUU010000003.1 coordinate 306,976, forward strand.
TGGAGCTTTCGAAGCGGCCCGCGTGGCAGGCGCCGCTCTGGAACTCCTCGGTCAAACGGAGCGCCCAGGGTTTCTTCGTGATGTCGGGCCAGATCAGGGGCAGGAGCCCTTCCTCCCGCGCCCGGCGCTCCGCGGCGGCGATCGCGCCCAGGTTCGCGGGGTCGAGGTGCGAGTTCGCGATGGCGAGCGCCAGGTAGCCTTCGTGCCCCAGCTCGCGCGCCAGATCGACGAGGAGCGACGTCAGGGTCTCGGCCCCGACCGAGATCGTGCCCGCGAATCCCGCCGCGAACGGCGCGGGGGTGTACGAAAGCGGCGGAAGGATCAGGGCGCCGAATCCGAGCGCCTCGATCCGCTCCGCGCCCTCCCGGGCCATCGCCCGGGAAATGATCCCGTCGGTTCCGATCGGGAGGTGCGGCCCGTGCGCCTCGATCGCCCCGACGGGCAGGATCGCGACCGTGTGAGCCCGATCCAGATCGCGCGCCTCTTCCCACGTCATGTCCGCCAGGTCGCGGATCGCCATGCTCGATAACCTCGTGAGTCCCCCTCACGACAGGGGTTGCCACTCGCCCGGCGGGCATCCATGATGGGGGCGGTGTCGAGCCAACTTACCATGACCCCCGTGCCGACGGAACGATGGAACATCGCGGACTTCTTCCTGGACGCCCGCGTCCGCGAGGGGAAGGGCGCGGATCCGGCGCTTCTCACAGCGTCCGGCGCCCACACCTACGCCGAGGTCCAGGCCCTGGCGAGCCGCTTCGGGCACGTGCTCGCCGACTCGGGTGTGGATGTCGAGCACCGGGTGCTCATCGCCTTGCCCGACACGCCCGAGTTCGTGGGCGCGCTCTTCGGCGCCCTCAAGCTGGGCGCGGTCGTGGTCATGGCGAACCCGGGCCTTCCGCGCGCCGAGATCGAGTATCTGCTGAGCTACACGCGCGCGCGCGCGCTCGTGGTCCACAGGGAGACCGCCGCCCCCTTCGCGGAGGCCGCGCGCGGCTCGCGATTCGTGAAGTCGGTGCTGACCGTGGGGGACGCGGCGTTCGACCGGCGCCTCGAGGCGGCGCCTCCCACGCTCGACACCTTCCCTTCGCATCGGGACGATCCCGCGATCTGGCTCTTCTCGGGAGGAACCACGGGGCGGCCCAAGGCGGTCATCCAGACGCACCGCTCGTTCGCGAATACGGCCGAATGCTACGGGAAGCAGGTGATCGGCTATACGAAGACCGACATCACGCTCTCCGTTCCCAAGCTCTACTTCGGGTACGCGACCGGCTCGAATCTCTTCTTTCCCTTCATGGCGGGCGCACAGGCGGCGCTCTTCCCCGAGCCGGCGACCGCGGACCAGGTCTTCGAGAACATCCGGCGATTCCGCCCGACCGTGCTGATCAACGTGCCGACGATGATCTTGAAGATGGTCTCGCACCCGCGCGCCCGGGAGCAGGATCTCTCCTCGCTGCGCGTCTGCACCTCGGCCGGCGAAGCCCTGCCCGCGGAGATCTACCGCAAGTGGAAGGAGACGTTCGGCGTCGAGCTCCTCGATGGGCTCGGCACCGCGGAGATGTGGCACATCTTCGTGTCCAACCGACCCGGCGACGTGAGGCCGGGCACTCTGGGGACAGTCGTGCCGGGATTCGAGGTCAAGGTCTGCGACGACGAGGGGCGCGAGCTGCCGGCCGGCGAGACCGGCTGGCTCTGGGTGCGCGGGGATTCGCGCGCGATCGGCTACTGGCAGCACATGGAGAAGACCGTGCAGGGATTCCGGGGCGAGTGGTACGTCTCGGGCGACCTGATCGCGAAGGACGCGGAGGGCTACGTCACGTACTGCGGCAGAGGAGACGAGATGCTCAAGGTCTCGGGAAAGTGGCTCGCGCCGCAGGAAGTGGAGGGATGTCTGCTCCAGCATCCCGACGTGGCCGAGGCCTGCGTGGTCGGAGTCGAGGACCGGAGCGGGCTCGTCAAGCCGCGCGCCTACGTCGTGTCGCGGGACCGTCGAGACGGCCTCGAGGAGGAGCTGAAGACCTTCGTGCGCGAGCGGCTCGATCCCTACAAGCACCCGCGTGAGGTGGTATTCGTGGATGCGCTCCCGCGCACCCACCTGGGCAAGGTGGACCGCGGGAAGCTGCGGAGGGGATGACGGGCTCCTCCTGGCCGCCCGTCCGCATCGCACCGGTTTCCAGGCCGCGGTGGGTCCTCGCCTGCTGCGCCATCGCGGCAGCGGCAGTGCTCGTGAATCTCTCCACGCTCCGGTTTCAGTTCGTGAGCTGGGACGACTCCTGGTACGTCACCCAGAACCCCTGGATCCGCGGGTGGTCGACGGAGAACCTGCGCCACATCTTCACGAAGCCCTACTTCGTGAGCTACATGCCGCTCCAGCTCGTGTCCTACATGCTCGATTACGGCATCTGGGGCCTGAAGCCCTTCGGCTACCACCTCCAGCAGATCATCCTCCACGCGCTGGACTCCGTGCTCGCGTTCGAGGTCGTGAGGCGCCTCTTCGGGCGCTTCTGGCTCGCTGCGATCGCCGGGCTCTTCTTCGCGCTCCATCCCTCCCACGTGGAGTCGGTCGCGTGGGTGTCGGCCCGGAAGGACGTGCTCTCCGCGGCGTTTCTCCTGCCCTCGGTTCTCTTCTATCTCCGCGCCCGGGGAGAGCGGTCGCTCCGAAGGGGTCCCTACATCGCCTCGGTCGTGTTCTTCACGCTCGCCGTCCTCTCCAAGGTGAACGTCGTCGTGATGCCGCTCTTCCTCGTGCTCGTGGACCTGGCGACGATGAAGCTGCCGCGGTACCGCGGCCGGTGGTGGGCGCAGGTCGTCGGGAGCAAGGTCCCTTACGGGGTTGTCGGGCTCGGCGTCTCGGTGGTCAACTGGATCGTGGAGGTGAAGACCCGGGCGGCTTACGCGCGCGACCCTCTTCGCTACCTCGTCCTGAAGGGCCACGCGGCCTGGGATTACTTCGGAATCCTGGCCGGGGTCCACCGCCAGAACCCGATCTACGACACGCCCCCGATCCCGCTCGATCCGGTTTCGGTCCTGGCTCGGCTCGCCGGAATCCTCCTCCTTCCGGCGCTCCTGTACGTGGGATACCGGAGACGCGACCGCGTTCTCTCCTTCGGCGCGGGCTGGACCTTCGTGATGCTCCTTCCCGCGATCTTCTTCCCGGTCCCGACCTACGTGGCCGACCGCTACCTCTACCTCGCGAGCCTCGGCTTCTGCTGGGTTCTCGCGGCTGCGGTGCTCGCCGTGAGCGCCTGGGTGAGACCTCCGAGGCTCCGTGCCGCGGCGGCGGTGGCCCTCGCGGCGCTCCCGGCCGCGTTCTTCGCGATGCGCACCGCCCGGTACAACCAGGTCTGGGCGAATTCCGAGAGCCTCTGGTCCTACACGATCGAGGCGAGCCGGGATTTCCGCGCGTTCAACAATCTGGCGCGGGTCAGGATGGAGCAGGAGCGCTGGGAGGACGCCGAGCGCCTCTTCAAGCTGGGCGCGCGGCAGATGAACGTCACCTCCTGGGACGGCCTCACGGCGGTCTACTACAAGACGGGCCGTTACGCGGAGGCGCTCCAGGCGAACGACAAGGCGTTCCAGATGCATGAGCTGAGGAACGAGGAGGACCCCACCGAGCAGGCGGAGCTTCACTACAAGCGCGGAACGATCTACGTGGCGCAGTCGCGGTTCGCGGAATCGATCCAGGAATTCGAGACGGCGCTTCGCGGAAACCCCAGCCACGCCGACGCGCGTAAGATGCTCGATTACGCGCGCCAGACCGAGGGAGGGAGCCGCTAGCCGCGCGGTATCGCGCGGGCGGCTCAGCGCACGATCGCGACCCTCAGATCCATCCGCTTGCCGTCCACCTCGGCCCTGAGGAAGTAGATCCCCGAGCTCACCTGCTGCCCCGCCGTATTCCTCCCGTCCCATTGCAGGCGGTGGTAACCCCCTGTCAGGCTCCGCTCGACCAGATCGCGGATGACGCGGCCGGTGACGTCATAGATCCGGACGCTTACGGCCGCGGGCTTCGGCAGCGCCAGCTCGAACCGGCTCGCGCCGGCGACGAGGGGATTGTTACCCTTCATCCGCAGCGCGTAGTCCTTGGGAAGCGCCTGGTCCTCGGCCACTCCGGTCGGGCTCGTGATGATGTCGAGCATGGGAGAGATCCAGGAACCCATGATCCCTTGCGAGTCCATCGCGGCGAGCTCGATCATCCCCGACTGGGTCGATGCGGCGGGCACCTGCCAGGCGAATGTTCGTGTGGTCAGGTTGCCTCCCGCGAGCGACCAGGATTCTCCGCCGTCGCTCGAGAACCAGAAGTCATAGTAGCTCGGCGTGAATCCATCGGGATCGGTCCACCAGAACCGGTGAGTGTTTCCCGCGAAGTACATCGGATGGCCGTTCGCACGATTCGTTTCGCTCCCCCCGGAGATCGCGTTCACGACCGGCTTCCGGACACGCACCGTCGTGCTGCCCGAAAACCACGTGACGTCGGTCACTTCGCCGATCACCTCGACCGGGACCGCGTTCCCCGACGGCAGCAGCGACAGGAGTTCCCGGCGGGAGAACCGGTACCTCGCTTCCCGGCGCCCGTCGTGGTCCTTGTCGTGGTACGAAATCGGCGTGTACGGCGTCACCGGAACCGCCCTCTGGAGCAGGACGGACCGGGTCCGGATGGTTCGCGGGTTGTACCCGCCAGGCTCCACGTCCCCCGTTACCCAGTTGCCGTGCGAGAACCGGCTCAAGCTATTCGGGTTCAGGTCGAGCTCAGCCGCCACGGTGCCGACGTGGAGATCACTGCCCACCGAGAGCGTGGGATCGGTGAGGTCGTTGCTCGAGACGCGCACGACTCCCGAACGGTCGCCGTCCGGAAGGCCGGTCGCATTGAATGTCACGGCGAGATCGGAGCGCTGCCCGGCCGGGATCGTGCCGCCCGCCGGCGAGACGGTGAGCCAGCCCGCCGATCGCGTGAACCGGACGCGCAGGTTGTTCTTCACGTAGGCGGCGTTGAACGCCGCTTGCAGACCGACGTCCCGCGCCGCGTTCTGGATTCCGACGGTCGCTTCGTTCAGGCGCGTCCCCTGCATGTCGAGGTACTGGAAGTCGATCGTCCCGCTCGGGTACAGGATGATCTCGAACGTGTACGGTCCGCCGCTGGTCAGGCGCGGGACGCCCGCGTACTCGACGATGAGCTTGCTGCCGTCGTGGTGATAGTACGCGCGACCCGCCGCGCTGAAGTCGAGGTCGTCCCAGAACGGCGCGAGCAGATTCTCGGGCGTCCCGGTCGCCGCGTTCGGCAGCCCCGTGTTCGTGAGGGTGGCCTGCGGGCTCGTGAAGGAGATCCACCCGTTCGTGCAGGCGCGGAATTCAGTGAAGGTGTTGCCGTAGAAGGTGAACGGGAACGGGAGCGGGAACGGCCCCAGGTTCTGGTCGTCATCGTTGAGCGGGATCGATGTTCCCACCGTCGTGATATCGATCCAGGAGAAGGGAGTCCCCTGCACCGGGTCGTCGCTGTCCGCGTACCGGTAGCCGAACGCGTCGGGTCCACCGGCCTGGAGGGCCGCGACGCCCGGAGAGCCGGGTTGATCCTTCCCCGTCTCTGCCGACGGCGTCCGATCGAGCGCGGCCGGCAGCGTGCTCAGGGCTTCCGCGGTCCACACGAGATCGCTCCCGCCCGAATTGCCGAGGCGCAGCGTCTTCGTTCGCGTGAGGGCCGTCGGCCCGAGGGTGGTCGCGAGCGCGGCCCGGAGCGACGCCGGACGGATCCCGGCTTCCGGCGGGACGAGCGCGAAGCCGGCGAGCGGCACCTGGAACGCTCCCTGGTCCGGATCGTTCGAGCTCAAGGTCAGGGTCCCCGCGCACGCGCTCGGCGGCGCGCATGCCGAGAGCGGCGCGAAGCGGACCGTCAGCGTCGTCGAGCCGCGGTTCCCCAGGGTGATCGGGAACGTCGCGCCGACCAGCTGGTAGCCCGGATGCGAGATCGAGGCCGACGCGATCGTGAGCACGTCGCTGCCCACGTTTCGAATCTGGACCGAGAGAATCCGCGACTGGGTGAGGTAGATCGCGCCGAAATCGAGACTCGCGGGCTTTGCCGCGATGTCGGGGACGCCGACGGCCGTGAGCGTGGCCGGCACGGCCAGGACCCCCTCGTCGGGATCATTGCTCGTGACCCGGAGCTCTCCGTGATAGGTCCCTCCGAATAGCTCGTTCGTGTTCAAGGACACCTGAACGTCGAAGCTCCCGCCGGCCGGCACCGTTCCCGACGAGGGGTTCGCTACGACCCAGTCGGGGGTCGTGCGGAGCTCGATCGCCAGATCGTTGTGCATGTAGGCCGCGTCATGAACCACCGTGAGCCCGTCGCTCCGCGTCCCGTTCTGGATCCCGATGGTCGCCTCGTTCAGCCTCGTGCCCTGCATGTCGAGGTACTGATACACGATCCGGCCCGTCGGATAGAGGATGACCTGGAACGTGTACGGGTCGCTCGAGGAGACTCGTGGAACGCGGAAGAACGTGAGGATGAAGCGCGTCCCGTCCCGATACGCGTACAGTCGCGGAATCGTGTCCAGGTTCAGGTCGTCCCAGAGCGCCGCCAGCAGATTCTCCGGCACGCCGATCCCCGAGCTCGGAAGGGGCTGATTGATGAAGTCGGGCTCCGTGCTCGTGAACGAGAGCCATCCGTTCGTGCAGACGTTCACGGAGCTGAAGCGTACGCCATAGAAGGGGAAGTCGAACCCGATGGGCACGTCCGTCTGCGTGGCGTCGTCCCCCGTCAGCGGGAGCAGCGTGCCGATCGTGGTGATGTCCACCCAGTCGAACACCGGCCCCTGGGGATCGTCGCTGTCGCGCCAGGTGTACCCGAAGACGTCCGGCCCGCCGGTTCCCAGAATCCCGGGACGCGGGTCCGTCTGCTCCTTGGCGAGCGGCAACGCGTCGTATACCGGCACCGAGGCCGCCGTGAGCAGGGCCCCGAGGACGAAATCGAGATCGCTCCCCCCATGGTTCTCGATCCGAAGGGTCGAACCCTGTGACGTCGGTATCGGGAGCGTCGCCGAAAGCGAGGACGGAGACGCGTCGATGTCCGGCGGGACGAGACCGGCCCCGGTCAGGCCCACGATCAGGCTGGGCGTGTCGGGGTCGTCGCTCGCGATCGTGATGGTCGCGGGAAACGGCGTGGGTGTCGGCGGATTGAAGCTGACGAAAAGCACCGCGTTCCCGAATGCTGGAACGCTGAAGGTGGCCTGGTCGACACCGTAGGCGGGGTCGCTCGTCGTCACGCCGCTCACGCGCAGGACGTCGGTGCCTCGGTTCTCCACGGTGAGCTGGCGGATTCCCGGAAACCCGACGAAGACGTTCCCGAACGCGATCGAGGAAGGCACGGCCGCGAGGTCCGGCGCGCCGGTCACCGTCAGGCGGCAATCGACGTCCCGCTGAGGCAGGATCGGATCATTCCCCCGGATCCGGACCACGCCCTGGTAGAGCCCGCTGACGAGCTCGGCGGCGTTGAATCCCACGGTCAGGCTCGCGAACCCGCCGGGAGCAACGGTCCCGGACGGCGGCGTGACCGTCAGGAACCGGAACGGCGGTCGGAATCGGATCGCCAGGTTGTCCTTCAGGTAGCCCTGGTTGAACGCTACTTGCAGTCCGTCGTTCTTCGCCTGGTTCTGCATTCCGACCGTGCAGCTGGTCTTCGTGGCCGTGCTCATCGTGAGGTACTGGTACACGATCGTGCCGGTCGGATAGAGGATGATCTCGAAGCTGTTGACGGCGGACTCGTTGAGGCGCGGCACGTCCTGGTACTGGATGATGAGCCGGGTCCCGTCGTTGTAGTAGTACGCCCGATTCTCCGAGCCGAAGCCCAGGTCGTCCCAGAACACCGCGAGCAGATTCTCCGGCACGCTGCTTCCGCTGTTGGGCAATGACGTGTTGCTGAAGGTGGTCAACGAGCTGCTCAAGGACACGAACCCGTTCGTGCAGACCCGGAATCCCCGGAACGTGCTCCCATAGAACGGAAACGTGAACCCGATGGGAATCGCCGCCGTGGTCCCGTCGTCGCCGCTCAGGTTGATCTGGGTCCCGACCGTGCGGACGTCCACCCAGCTGAAGGTCGGACCTCCCGGCTCGTCGCTGTCCATGTAGGTGTATCCGAAGACGTCGGGCCCACCCGCGCGAAGCGGCGCCGGACCCGACTGGACGTCGGGTTGGCCCTTGTCCACGAACACGTTGTCGGCGTCGCTCCCCACGTGGACTTCGCCAGACGCGCTGAACGCGATCGCTTCCGCCGTGAAGACGAAGTTGCTTCCCCCGGAGTTTCCGATCGAGAGGGTTCGTGAGGCGACTGTGTTGCTGAGAAGCGGCACGACCAGGGAGCCGGGCGTGACACTGAAGCTGGGCGCCGCCGTCGCCGTGCCGGTCACCGGGACCGTCATCACGGGAGTGTCCGGGTCGTTGCTCGTGATCGAGAGGGTCGCATTGGCCGTCGACGGAGTCGTCGGATGATAGGTTACCGTCACCGCCATCGCCGAGAGCGGCGTGAGCGTGAAGGAGACCGGGCTCACGGTCACGGTGGGATCATCGCTCGAGATCCCCGAGACGACGAGGTTGTCGGTGCCCGGGTTCACGACCGCCAGCGCGCGGGTCGGAGCCGCGCCCGCGAAGATCGAGCCGAAGTCGATCGCGGCCGGGTCCGCGGAGATGTCGGGAGCCCCGATCACCTGGAGGTGTGCCGGCAGGGCGACGTCGCTCTCGTCCGGATCGTTGCTCGCCACGTGGAGCGTTCCTTCGAACGCCCCGGCCGCGAGACCGAGCGCATTGAATCGCACGTCGACGTTCCGGCTCTGTCCCGCGGGAACGCGACCGCTCGAGGGGGACACGGTCAACCACTGCGCGAGCGGCACGATCCGGACCGCGAGGTTGTCGCGCAGGTAGGTCGTGTTGAAGGCGACCGTCAGCCCGACCGACTTCGATCCGTTCTGGGTGCCGACCGTGGCGCTGTTCGTGATCGAGCCGAGCACCCGGTACTGGAACCGGATCTCTCCGGTCGGATAGAGGATCGCCTGGAACGTGTAGGGCCCGCCGCTCTGGAAGTGCGACACCCCCACCCACGAGACGATGAAGCGGGCGCCGTCGTTCATGGCGAACACCCGCTGCGACGGCCCGAGATCCATGTCGTCCCACATCGGCGCGACGAGGTTCGCGGGCGCGCCCGCGTTGGGCAGCGCCTGGTTGTCGAACGCGGCGCTCGCATCGGTGAACGAGAGGAACCCGTTCGTGCAGATCCGGACGGAGGAGAACAGCGTCCCGTAGAACGGGAAGGTCATCCCCATCGGCACCGGCTCCGAGATGGCGTCGTCTCCGGCGAGCGGAATCGGGCTCGTGAGCCCCGTGATGTCCACCCACGAGAATGCCGGTCCTCCCGGCTCGTCGCTGTCCACCCACCGGTATCCGAGGGCGTCCGGACCGCCCCTCGACTCGGTCACCGGAGGACCGGCGCGCGTATCCGCCTGGAGCTTGTCGTAGGGCTGGTACGGGTTGCTCGGAGCCGAGAAGAGGAGATTGGGAGTCGGAATCGTGAAGTCGAGCGTGCCCGCGCCGTCGTTCCGTAGCGTGAGCGTCTGGATCCGGCTCGCGCCCGTCAAGAGGTCCGCCGAGAAGCTCCCCGGCGAGGCCGTGATATCGGGCGCGCCTAGCGTCGTGCCGGAGGCCACGTTCGAGAGCGGCCCGGCATTGTTGAACTCGTCGAACGCCTTGATCGCGAAGTAATAGCCCGTCGAGAAGGAAAGCCCGGCCACGTCGAAGGACTCCGCGGCCCCTGTAGGAAGCGGGTCGGGGCCCGGGGCAACCGTCGCCGCGCCCCAGTTCGAGTCGTTGATCGGCGCGGACGAATACCGGATCTCGTAGCGGGAGGCGCGCCCGGTCGACCCGTCGTCTCCCGTCGCGGTCCAGCGGAGTCCCATCGTGGTCGATCCCGGATCGGTCGTGGCCAGGTCGCCGATCGCTCCGGGCGGAGTGTCGTCCGGCTCGGCGATCGCCAGGAACGCGTTCAGCCTTCCCCCCGTGACGCATTTCCCCGCGAGCGCCGCCTTCACGTCGGCCGCGGCCAGGAGGAGGTTCTTTACTTGGAGGTTCGTGATCGCCGGAAGGCGGCCCCACGTGAGCGCCGCGACGCCCGAGACCTGCGGCGTCGCCATCGAGGTCCCCGAAAGCGTCCCGTAGCCGTTCCCCGGCAACGTCGAGAGAATGTTGACCCCCGGAGCCGCGATGTCCACGGTCGTGGCTCCGAAGTTCGAGAAGGAAGCCAGGTTGTCGTTATGGTCGGTGGCCGCGACCGAGATGATGTAGGGGGAGTCGTAGGCCGCCGGATACTGCGGGGTCACGTCGGTGTCGGTGGAGGCGTTTCCAGCCGCCGCGATGAAGAGCTGCCCGGCGGCGCCGGCGGCGTTGATCGCGTCGAGCAGCGCCTGTGAGAAGTCCCCACCGCCCCAGGAGTTGCTCGTGAGACGCACGCCCACCGCGATCCCGTACTGGAGGGCGGCGATGGCACCGGCCGTGGTTCCGCTTCCACCCCCGTTCAGAAACTTGATGCCTACAACCTTGGCTCGCCAGTCCACGCCCACGATGCCGGTGTTGTTGTCCCCCACCGCGGCGATCGTGCCCGAGACGTGGGTGCCGTGGCCGTTGTCGTCGAACGGATCGCCGTCGTTGTTCGCGAAGTCGTAGCCGTGGACGTCGTCCACGTATCCGTTGTCGTCATCGTCGATGTCGTTGCCGGGAATCTCTCCCGGGTTCGTCCAGACGTTGGCCGCAAGGTCCGGGTGGTTGTAGTCCACCCCGGTATCGATCACGCCGATCATCAGGGTTGGATCGCCGGTGAAGAGGTCCCAGGCCTCCGTCGCCTTGATGTCCGCTCCGGCGGTTCCACCCGTCTGGCCGGTGTTGTGCAGTCCGTACAGCTCCGGGAACCGAGGATCGTTCGGGGCGACATCGATCCGGATTTCGTAGTTGGGTTCGGCGTAGAGCACGTTCGGGTCCTTGCGCAGCCGCTCGATCGCCTGCTCGGTCGTCATGCCGCTGACCACCTGGTGCTCCGCGTTGATGAAGCCGAACTGGCGCTTGAGCTGCGCCCTCGCGGTGGCGCGCGCAGCCGCCTTCTGGGCACGCGAGGCCGTCTTCCTGTATTTCACGATGATCTCGCCGGGGATCGACCTTATCTGCGGCGCGGCGATTGCGGATGAGGGGAGGAGAACGACGAAGAGAACGGCGAGCGTTGCTACGGTTCGCATGTGAGCGGCGTGCACTCGAACCTCCCGTCAGCTCCGGACCGCGTCCCTCGCGCGCTTGAGGACGTTCCATGGATTCGGGTACCAGAACCGGCTGGAGCGCACGACCTCACGCCCATCGACCCACACGGAGAGCTCACCCAAGTCGCCGCGCTCCACGGTCACCTCGACGCCGGGCTCCTTCCGCATGGCGGCGGCCACACGGGCCGCGATGGCGGACTTGACCAGTCAGACGGCGCAGTGCCGGACGAGCACCCGTTTCATGGGCGTCCTTCCTCCGCTCGGCCACGCATCTCCTCGATCGCGACCCGGAATCGCATCGACTCGACCCCCGCCTTCCCCCCGCGCGCGCCAGGATCCGGGGTCAGATCCTCCACGGTGAGCGTGCCCCAGCCGCCTTTCGGTTCGCTCTCGACCCCGTGGCCGTGGTCGTCCGGCGCTTCCTCCTTCGCGGGGAGATCCTTCCCGACCTCGCGCGAGAAGACGAAATCGCGGTTCTTCCGCGGCGCGTCCGGGTCCGGCACGAGCAGGGAGGGTGTGAGACGGGCGAGATTCTCCCCGGGCCGGGTCGTATCGCCGACCACGACTTCCCAACCGTGAGCGAGAGGTCGGAGCTCGAATCGCAGCCCGTCCCAGAGGTCGCGGCGGAAGGGCTCGCCCCGCTTCACGGCCGCGCCGAACGAGGCGGACCGGCCACGGACGAACAAGTGCTCGGGACACGCGTTGCACGGCTCGCCTACCAGATGCAGCGAGTCCGGCCCTTCGAAACCGGCGAACATCCGGTGCTCGTAGGACTCGAACCAGTTCTCGAAATCGAGGAAGCTCACCGCCACGCCGCCGGTCACGGTCTGCTCGGAGTACGAGAATCGCCCCTCGCAGAGCACGCTGTCGCGCGTACCGCGGCGCTGGTGGTACTCGTAGGTCAGGTCGGGATTCAGGATGAGGGTTCTCGAAGCCCCCTTCGTCTGGGGAGTGGAAACGACCACCATACCCTCGCTGGAGCGCCACAGCCACGTGCCCAGGAACAGGCCCATGTCCGGCACCTGGAACTCGCTCTCGGGTTCGGAGCCTGGAGCGGAGCCCGGCCCAAACGCCAGGAGGGCGAGGAAGCACACGCGCATCGCTGGAAGGTTCAGAGGGAAGAGACGCATGGGATGGGCTTTAGCCTACCTGTATTTTACTCCACCGGCGTGCTCCGCGACTAGGCGCTTGCGATGAGAGAGCGGTCGATGGCTCCGAGGTCGGGGCAGCCGCAGAGGGCCATCGCGAGGGTCAGCTCCTGCCGGAACATCGCGAGCACGCGGCCGACGCCTTCTTCTCCCGCGGCGGCGAGTCCCCAGAGGCAGGGGCGGCCGACCAGCACGGCGCGGGCTCCCAGCGCGAGTGCCTTGAGCACGTCGATGCCGCGCCGTACCCCGCCGTCCATGAACACCTCGGCGCGGCCCGCCACCGCGTCCACCACCCGCGGAAGGGCCCTGAGCGTGGCCTCCGTCCCGTCGAGCTGCCTCCCGCCGTGGTTCGACACGATGATGCCGTCCACGCCGCGTTCCGCGGCGAGCACCGCGTCCTCCGCCGCGATGATTCCCTTGAGGAGAATCGGGAGCTTGGTCTCGCCGCGAAGCCACTCGACCGCGTCCCAAGTGAGCGAACAGTCGAGCTGGCTGCGCACGTAGGAGTGGAAGCTCTCCCCGAGCGTCGCCACGCCGAGGCCCGCCTCATCGAAATTCGGCATGCGGATGCCCGGCGGCAGCGTGAACTTGTTCCGGAGATCCCGCTCGCGGCTTCCGAGGAACGGCGTATCCACGGTGAGGCAGAGCGCGCGGTAGCCCGCCTTCTCCGCCCGCTGGATCAGATTCCTCGCGAGGGAGCGGTCCTTGTACACGTAGAGCTGGTACCAGAGCGCCCCCGTGGCGGCTCGCGAGATCTCCTCGAGCGTGTACGTCGCGATGGTGCTCGCCACCATGACCGTCCGCGCGGCGCCGGCTGCCCGCGCGGTAGCCAGCTCTCCGTCCGGATGGGCGAGTCGGTGAAACGCGGTCGGCGCGATCAGGACGGGCATCGACACGGGCGATCCGAGGACGGACCCGGACGTCTCGATGCGGGTCACGTCCACGAGCACGCGGGGCCTCAGAAACACCTCGGCGAATGCCCCTCGATTGGCCGCGAGCGTGATCTCGTCCTCCGCTCCGCCCGCGTAATAGTCGTAGAAGGCCCGCTCCATTCGATCCCGGGCCACGCCCTCGACATCCAGGACATTGACGCAAGAGTCGATGGGGGAGGCGGCGCGCTTCTTTCGGGGGCGACTCATTCTCCCATCGCTTCCTCGATCACCCCGCCGGCCACGACGCGATCCCCCTCGTAGAGGACGAGGGACTGTCCGGGCGTCATGGCGCGCTGGGGGTCGACGAAGGCGACTTCCGCCTTGCCGCCGTCACCCGGCGTGAGGAGCGCCGGGGCCGGAGCATGGAGGTATCGGATCTTGCCGTGAAGCGCGCGGGGCCCGTCGGGGCGCTCGCCGGCCGTGTAGTTCACCCTCGCGATCCTGGCCCGGCGCTTGAGCAGCGCCTCTTCCCGGTCCACCGTCACGGTGCCGGTCGCCGCGTCGATCGCGCTCACGTAGACTCTCGAGCCGGTGGCGATGTTGAGGCCGCGGCGCTGCCCGATCGTGAAGGAGTGGACCCCCTCGTGCCTCCCGAGCGCCTTGCCGGCGGCGTCCTTCACTTCCCCGCGCTTCGACTCCTCCAGCCGCTCCGGAAATCGCTGCTTCAAGAATTCGAGGTAGGTCTTCCCCTCCACGAAGCAGATGTCCTGGCTCTCCCGCTTGTCCGCCACCGGAAGACCAAGGGAACGTGCCTTCTCGCGCACCTCCGTCTTGGTGAGGTGCCCCAGCGGAAAGAGGGAGCGGCGAATCGTGGCCTGCGTGAGCCCCCACAGCACGTAGGACTGGTCCTTCGCTTGATCCTGGGCGCGTTCGAGGGTCGCCCGACCCGCCTCGTCGAAGCCGCGCCGCGCGTAGTGCCCCGTCGCGACGTAGTCGCAGCCGAAGCTCTCCGCGCGCCGCATCAGCTCGCCGAACTTGAGCCAGTTGTTGCACTGGACGCAGGGATTCGGCGTGCGGCCCGAGAGGTACTCGCCCACGAAATCCTCGATCACGTGCTCCCGGAAATCCTCTTCGAGGTTCAAGACGTAGTGTGCGAATTGCATGCGGCGCGCTACCGCGCGCGCGTCGTCGATCGCCTCGAGCGTGCAGCACCCGCGGCTCGGGCTATCGCCCTCGGCGTAGCACCAGAGCTTCATGGTCACGCCGATCACGGTGTGCCCGCGCTCCACGAGCAGTGCCGCCGCCACGGCGGAATCGACGCCGCCGCTCATGGCGACCAGGATGGTCGAGGGTTGTTCCGGAATGAAGTTGGTCACGGGAGTTCCTAGGAAGCGGCTGCTGGCGAGGCTGCGCGAAGCTTGGACACGATGGCGGGGAGGATTTCCAGCACTCGATCGACCTCCTGCTCGCTGCTACATCGGCCGAGGCTGAAGCGGACCGCGGACTGTGCGATCTCCCTCGGCACTCCCATCGCCAGGAGCACGTGCGACGGATGCGACGAGCCCGCCTTGCAGGCGGCGCCGCTGGAGACGGCGATGCCCTTCATGTCGAGCGACAGGATCAGATGCTCCCCCTCCGCGCCGGTGAACGAGAGATGCGCGGTGTTCGGCACGCGCTGCGCCCCGTCGCCGTGCCGGACCACGTTGGGGATGCGCTCCATGAGGACCGCCTCGAGGCGGTCTCTGAGGCGCGCGATTCTCGGAGCACTATCCTCGAGCTCCCGTGCGGCAAGCTCTGAAGCCTTCCCGAGGCCCACGATCGCGGGCACGTTCTCCGTGCCGGGCCGCCTTCCCTTCTCGTGCTCTCCACCGAACTGGAGCGGCACGGGCTTGAAGCCGCGCTTCACGTAGAGCGCGCCGACTCCCTTCGGGGCGTAGAACTTGTGCCCGGCGATGGTCGCCAGGGTTGCGTTCCAGGCCCGGACGTCGATCGGGACCTTGCCCGCGGCCTGCACCGCGTCCACGTGGAAGGCGACGCCGCGCGCGGCGCAGACCGCTCCGATCTCGGCGACAGGCTGAACGACGCCGGTCTCGTTGTTGGCGGCCATGACCGACACCAGCGCCGTGTCGGTCCGGATCGCGTCCGCGATCGAATCCGGGTGCACCACGCCGCGGGCGTCGGGCGCGACGCGGGTCACCGCGTAGCCCTCGCGCTCCAGGGCGTCGGCCGCGTGGCGCACCGCGTCGTGCTCGATCGAGCTCACGATCACGTGGCGCCCCTTGAACGGCAGCGCGCGCGCGCCGCCCACGACGCCCAGATTGTCCGACTCGGTGCCCCCGCTCGTGAACACGATCTCGCCGGGCGTCGCGTTCAGGAGCGCCGCGACCTGGGCCCTCGCGTCCTCCACCGCCCCCTTCGCCTCCTGGCCGAACGCGTGAACGCTCGAGGCGTTCCCGAAGTGCTCGGCGAAATAGGGGAGCATCGCCTCCAGGACTTCGGGGCGGACGGGCGTGCTGGCGTTGTGGTCGAAGTAGATGCGGGACACGGGTGGAAACCCTCCGTACCCCCAAGGCTAGCAAAGCAGAGGGGCCGAGCGCAACCTGCGCCCGGCCCCGGATCCAATTTATCTGACTGCTACTTGCCGCTCGGCGTCTCGGTTCCACCCTGGTTCTCGCCGCCGCTCGGGGTCTCCGGCGCGGGCTGGGTGCTCTCTTTCGCCTTCTCGACGGTATCGTGCCCCGGGTGTCCCGAGGACTCGGCCGCGGGCGCGCTCTCGGCGGGCTTCGATTCCGTCGCCTTCATGTCCATCCCCGCGCCTCCGCCCATGCTCGCCTTGGTCTCGGCCGGCTTGGATTCCGCCGGCTTCGCCGCCTCGGCCTTCTTCGCGGACTGGCCCATCGCCGCGTACGCGGACCGCGACATGATCTTCACGCCCTTGAGCGTCGTCCACTCCATCGGCTTGCTGTTCTCGCCCGGCATCGACGGATTCGGCCCGGTCGGTGAGTTGGCGATCTTGTCCAGCACGTCCATGCCCGCGATCAGGTGACCGAACGCCGTGTAGTGGCCATCGAGGTTCGGCGACGTCCCGTGCATGACGAAGAACTGCGAGCCCGCGGAGTTCGCCGTGCCGGTGTTCGCCATCGACAGAACGCCCTTCATGTGAGGATGCGAGTTGAATTCGTCCTTGATCGTGTAGCCCGGCCCGCCGGTGCCGAGGTCAGGCGCGTTCGCGTTCTTGGACTTGGGGTCGCCTCCCTGGATCATGAACCCCTTGATGATCCGGTGAAACCCGGTGCCGTCGAAGTAGCCCTGGCGCGCGAGCTTCTTGAAGTTCTCGACCGTCATCGGCGCGTCCTTCTCCCAGAACTCGACGACCATGCGTCCCTTCGAGGTCTCCATGATCGCCAGCTCGTCCGCGGATTTCGACATGGGCTTCTTCATCGCGGGCTTCGCGGCTGTCTTTCCGGCGGCCGCCTTTGCGGCCGGGGCCTTGGTGGCGTCCGGGGCCTTCGCCGCGGGGTCATCCGCGTAGGCCATGCCGGCCACGAGCAGGCTCAGGGCCGCTCCCAACATCGCACTGCGCACTTTCTTCGAGAACATTCGAATCCTCCCAGGTAGTGGGTTCAGCCCGTGATCGGGCAACTACTTCGATTGGAGCAGCCGGACGATGCGACGCTGCCGCTCGAGCTCCCGCTTGGCGGCATCGGTGTACGCGGGGTCTTCCAGAGCCGCCTCGAAGACCGGGATCGCGTCCTTGTGGCGGCCCAGCTTGTCGAGAGCCTGCGCCCAGCAGAAGTGCAGGCAGGCGCTCGTGCTGTCCGCCGCGAGCCCCTCGCGGGCCATGTTGATCGCGCTCTCGTAGCGGTTCGCTTCGTAGTAGACATAGGCCATGTTGCAGTAAACCCCCTTGTAGTTCTCCTTGTCCAGTCGAACCACCTCGCGGAATTGCTCGACGGCCCGGTCCACGCGGTTGGATCTCGCGTAGGCCTGGGCAAGGTAATAGCGATCCACGGTTCCGAGCGAATCGCGGATCGCCTCGTAGTGCCCGATCGCGAGCGGGTAACGCTCCAGCTTGAAGTTTACCCACGCGAGCTGCCTTTTCGCCGACAAATCGAGCGGGGCCAGCTGGAGCACCTTGGTATAGGCTGCCGCCGCCTCCGCATAGAGCCCCGCGCGGATCGCGCAGTTCGCCAGCCCGCGGGTCGCATCCACGTCGCGGGGATTCAGCTCGACCGCCTTGTAGTGGGCGGACATGGCCGCGGGACTGTTCCCCTGCCTCGAGTAGAGCTCCCCCAGCCCCTGGTACACACGCGAGAGCCCGGCAGGATCATCCCGCGCGATTCGCATGGAGCGCAAGCAGATGTCCTCCGCCTCGGAATACTCCCCGATCTCGGTCAGGGATCGCGCAAGCGACAGCCTCGAGTCGAGGTCCCCGGGCGCGAGCGCCATGGCCTGCCGATAGGCCGCCGCGGCGCGTTCCTCGTCCCCGGTCGCGGCATAGGCGTCTCCCAATGCCTGGAACGCCGAGACGATCTGGCTCGAGACGCGGGTCGCCCGCTCGAGGAGCGGAACGGCCTCGGAGTACTGGCCGCGCTGGACCGCGACACGACCGAGGCCCGCGACGGCCTCGAGGGATCCTGCGTCCGCCTCCAGCGCGAGCCGGAACAGACGTTCGGCCTCGTCGAGCTGGCCGCGCTTCATGAGGTCGTTTCCCGCCTCGACGTTGCGCCGCGCCTCCTGCTGCCGTGAGAGAGCCTTCGGGGCCGTTGGGGACGCATCGGCCGCTGGGGCGCCTGCCGCGGGGACGGCGGACTCCGGCGCCGCGCGCGGGCGTTCGTGCGATGCGCAGCCCGCCGAGACGAGGAATAGGATGGTCGCGAACGCTTGGGTGCCGCGAGAGGGGTGCGTCAGGTGCGTCAGCATGAGTCCGTGCCTCCTTGGGACATGGCGCGAGCCAGGTTCTCGGGAGCCTCGGGAACTAATGCTTCTCGGTCGAAACTCCAGTCGGCGATTGCCTGATGATCTTCGATTGGGAGCTGAGAAAATCCTCCAGGATCTGGATGCTGCTCTTCGCGCTCTCCGCGACAACCGTGGTGGAATCGATCTCCACGACCCGCTTCCAGTACGAGAGAGCCTGCTTGAAGATCTGCGCGTCCGCGAACGCGACGCCCATGTTGTAGTTCGCTTCCTGGTTTCTGGGATCGTACCGGAGCGCCTTCCGGTACAGCGCCGTCGCTTCGGGAATCCTTTGCTGAGAGTATTCGGCGTTCGCGAGATTCGTCAGCGCTCGCACGCTCGTCGAGTCGATGGAGAGCGCCTTCCGGTACGCCTGCATCGCCTCTGGGGCCTTCCCCAGCTCGCCCTGGATGAGTCCCAGGCTCACCCATGCGTCGGCGAGTGGCGGCGAGAGCTCGGTCGCCCTCCGGAACTCGCTGAGGGCGTCGTCGCTGTGCCCCTTGGCGAGGTGCAAATTCCCCATGTTGAAATGCGCCGAGGAATCGTTTGGGTTGAGCTTGACCGCTTTCCGGAATTCGCGTTCTGCGTCCTCGGGGCGTTTGAGGTCCATGTATGCCGCCCCGAGGCTCACGTGGGCGGTCGAGCTGTTGGGAGCCAGCACTACCGTTTTCTTGAACGCTTCCAGGGCATCCTGATAGCGGCCCGCCCGGCGGTAGGCGCCGCCGAGCGCCAGGTAGGCATCTGCATCTTTCGGCGATTTTTTCGTTAGCTGTAGCGCTTCTTCCACGGAAACGGCGCTGGATGCCGGGGCACCGGCCGGCACCTGGGTGGGTGACAGCGTGGCACTCCCATTCGCAACGGATTCCGCGCCGCTGGAGCCGGGAACGAGGGAAATTGCAATGATGCCGAAGAGGGCGAGAATCTTCCGAAGCGCGCGGTTGGACGAGGTCATGAGTATTTGTGAGATCGGGGCCAACGTGGGCCAAGGCTAACGACTCTATACCCCGAAGTCAACCCGGTTCTCCCCGGGGCGGCGCCTCTCCCCGGACAGGTGGCCGTATCGAGCCGCTCAGCCCGATGCCGGCCGACCGAACCGCTCCGCGGCGCGCGCCTTCGCCTTTGCGGCCTCCACGGCTCGATCGCGGGCGGGTGTCGTGGTCACAAGGGAATCGACCAGCCGCCGGGCCACACCGAACACCTCTTCGACAGAGCGGTTGAACGAGGCCTCGTTCGCCTTCGACGGCGCGTTGAATCCGCTGATCTTTCGCACGAACTGCAGCGAGGCGGCGCGGATCTCCTCGTCCGTCGCCGGTGGATCGAAATTGAAGAGCGTTCGGATATTCCTGCACATGATGTGTCGCTGCCTCCCCTGCGAGCCCTTCTGAATTCGGAATCCAGGACGGGTGATGCCCGAGAACTCTACCACCCTGGCCCGTTTCTGCTCAATGCCGCGGCGCGCTCGAGGGGCAGCGTGCTGGGTATTCGGATATGCTGGGCTGGCTACTTTGAGTTGGACGGCACGGCTGTGACCGACCGCTTTCGAACCGAACGGAGGTCGAGGAACAATGACTGATACGCCAAAATCGATTGTCGTGTTGGCGCGTATAGCGATGCTGGGAACGCTATTCTTTGCGTTCGTCATGTATGTTGCATTTGTCTTCATACAGCCCGAGTTGAATCCTATCTATCGATTTGGCAGCGAATACTCGGTTGGTCGAATGGGCTGGCTCATGAAGGTGGCGTTCTTCGTGTGGGGCGGCGGACTGCTGGCATTGGCCTTCGCAATGGCAAAAGGTCTAGACACGGTCTCTCGCTCGAAAACTGCGATCATCCTCTTTGCAGTTGGCGGAGTTGGTATCTTCTTCGCCGGGGTTTTCGATTCGGATCTACAGGTTCTCAATGAGAATCCGCCGCCGATCTGGGTTGAGGCGCCGGCGTCCGATGAGCAGTCGTTGCACGATGCGGCCGGTATGGTCGGTCTTCTTAGTCTGATGGCTGCCGCGGGCTTCGCAACACGTCGCCTACGGCGTGCCGGGCGGCTTGGGTCCAAGTACCGCACACTGCGGTTGCTATCCTGGCTCACGCCGGCTGCGTTTGTTGCCTTCGCGTTCTTCTTTGTCTCGTATGGACTGGCGGGACTCGGACAGCGCGTTTTTCTGGCGCTGATGTTCGCATGGCAAATCATCGCTGCCCGCGGGCTTGCGACTGGTGTGTTCTCGTTGCGGCAGTAACATCACCGGCCTCCCGCGGGCATGCGATATTGCAACGCCTCCGCGAGGTGCTCGGAGTGCACGGTCTCCGAGCCGGCAAGGTCGGCGATCGTCCTGGCCACGCGGCGCACGCGAATCACGCCACGGGCGGTGATCCGAAAGGTCTCCGCCGCGCGCCGGAGCAGCGCGCGAGAATCGGCGTCGAGGGGCGCGACTCGTCCCAGTTCCTTGGCCGTGAGTGCCGCGTTCCTCCCCTCTGATGGAGTTCGAGCCGAGGCAATGCCGCGGGCTCGAACCACGCGCTCGCGCACGGCGGACGAGCACTCTCCGGCACGCTCCCGCGAACAGGTCGTCCATGGTCACGGCCGGAATCTCGAGCACCAGGTCGATGCGGTCGAGGATCGGGCCCGACACCTTGGACCAGTAGCGGGCAACCGCATCGGGCGCGCACCGGCATGCACGGCGCGGATCGCCTCGAAATCCGCACGGGCAGGGGTTCATCGCGGCCACGAGGGAGAACGCGGCGGGAAACACGGTGGCGCCGCCCGCGCGGGCGATCGAGACGTACCCTTCCTCGAGCGGCTGCCTCAGAGCCTCGAGCGCGTTCCGGTGGAATTCCGGCAGCTCGTCGAGGAAGAGAACCCCCCGGTGCGCGAGGCTCACCTCTCCCGGAAACGGCCCGCGTCCTCCTCCGACGAGGCCGGCGTCCGAGATCGTGTGGTGCGGCGCCCGGAAGGGAGGATCGAGGATCAGGCCGGCTCCGGGTGGGAGCCTCCCCGCCACCGAATGGATGGTGCTCACCTCGACCGCCTCCTCCCTCGTGAGCGGAGGGAGAATACCCGGGAGGCGCCTCGCGAGCATGGTCTTGCCCGAGCCCGGAGGTCCCACGAAGAGGAGGTTGTGGCCGCCCGCCGCCGCCACCTCGAGCGCCCTCCTGGCCACGGCCTGGCCGCGCACATCCGTGAGGTCCGGCGGCTCGGGTCCGGATGCGCCGTCGCCGACTCCTTCGCGCGGTTCCGCTGCCTCGGGCGCCTCGTCTCCCCGCAGCTCGCGGAGCGATCCCAGGGTGCGGACCTGAATTCCGCCGATCGCGCGCGCCTCCCGCCCGTTCTCGCGCGGAATCCAGACGGGCCCCCGTCCCTCGCGCTTCGCGGCGGCCATCACCGCGAGGATCCCGCGAACGCCGCGCAGCGTTCCGTCGAGGGCCAGCTCCCCCACGAACACGCCCTCCTCGAGTGCCGGGCCGCGCGGGATCTGGCCCGAGGCGAGAAGGAGCGCCACCGCGATCGGCAGATCGAAGCGCGCCCCCTCCTTCCGGACGTGCGCGGGCGCCAGATTCACGGTGATCTTCCGCGCCGGGAACTCGAAGCCACAATTTCGGAGCGCCGCCAGCACGCGCTCCCGGCTTTCGCGCACCGCGGCGTCGGGCAACCCGACGATCGAAAACGTGGGGAGGCCGGCGCCGAGGTCGGCCTCGACCTCGACGAACAGCCCCTGGATCCCCTGGGTGGCGCAGCTCGAGACACGAGCGAGCATGGGACTCAATCCGGGGGAGATCAGGTTTACAGCGTGGGTGCGGCTACCTCAGACCCCTTCGGGCAGGAGCAACCGCTGGAGCTCCTGGTGGGTCGAGACGGTGAGCGTGGGCCTGGTGTCGCGGGCCGCCGCGTCGAAGGCGTTCGGGATCGCCGAGAAGTGGACCGTTTCGAGCCCGAGCGCCTGCGCCCCGCCGACGTCGTGGTAGAGCGAATCGCCGACCATCGCGATCTCGCCGGGCTCCAGGCTCCAGCGGTCCAGCACCGCCCGAAACGCCGCCGCATGCGGCTTCCGGACGCCGATGTCGGCCGATACGATCAGGGGGGCGAAGAATCCGGACCATCCCATGAGGCCCACGACGCGCTCGATGTAGCGGCCGTCCGTCGCGTTCGAGAGCAGGGCGAGCCGGATTCCCCGCCCGCGGAGCGCTTCGAGCAGGTCGCCGGCGCCCGGCATCGGGCGCATCCACGCCACCTCCGCGCGGAAGAACTCCTCGAGCGCGCGCTCTGGATCGAGTCCCGCGCCCGGCGCGAGACCGAGATCGGAGAGCGTCTCACGCAGCGAGCGGAGCGCCGGGATCTCCCGCCCTTCCTCCTCCGCGAGCAGCCGATTTCGCTCGCGCACGTCGAGAAATCGCTCCACGAAGGCGGCCCCCTGGGCCTCGGCCAGCGCTCCCACGCCCACCAGATACGCCGTGAGGCGCTCCGCGCCGGGGCGCGCGACCACGTCCGCGTAGTCCGTGCGGGTGGAACGGACGCTCGGATCGAGGCGCACGAGCGTGTTGCCGTAGTCGAAGATCACGCCGCGGAGCTGCTTCATTCGCTTTTCGAGTCGGGGTTCAACCGAGAGGGTTCATTGAGGATCGAGACGCCGCGAGTGTAGACTGCCGGTCCGGAAGGTGTCAACAGCGAGTGAAGCTCGGGGAGGATTCGGGATGGCGGATTCGATCGGCGTCGTCGGAGGCGGAGCGCTGGGAACGCTCCTCGCCTCGCGCTTTCTCGCGTCCGGCGCCGACGTGCACGTCGTGACCCGCTCGGGGGGATCCCGCCACGAGGCGCTGAAGCGCGACCACCCGTCGCTCGAGGTGGGCGCGGACTTCGGGATCCTCGAGGACAGCGACCTCCTGTTTCTCTGCGTGAAGTCGTACCACACGAAGGACGTCGCCCGGTCGCTCAAGGGACTGGGTCTCCGGAAGGCGTCGATCTGCTCGCTCCAGAACGGCTGGGGCCACATGGAGATTCTCGACACCGCGCTGCCCCGCCTCCCGATCCTGGCGGGCGCGACCTCGCTCGGAGCCTACCTGGACGACCGTGGCATGCTCCACGCGGTGGAGCGAGGAACGACTGTCGTCGCGCCCTGGCGCTCCCCCGATCTCAAGGCGGCGCAGCGAGCCGCCGAGATCCTGCGCTCGACGGGCCTGCTCTCGGAGGTGCGGCCCGACGCGCGCGCCGTGCTGTGGCGAAAGCTCGTGCTGAACTCCGCGGTGAATCCCGTCACCGCGCTGGCGCACTGCACGAACGGCACGCTCATGGCGGAGCCGGGTCTCTTCGAGATAGCGCGTCTGGCGGCGCGGGAGGCGGCGAGCATCGGAAGAAAGCTCGGCCTGACCGAGCCCGACTTCGACCCCGAGGGGGCCCTGCGGGCCATCCTCAAGGAGACCGCCGGGAATCTCTCCTCGATGAGGGAAGATCTTTCCCGTGGCAGGAGAACCGAGATCGAGGAGATCACGGGGGCGATCGTCCAGCTCGCCGACTCGGTCGGAGAGGAAGCCCCCGTCCAGCGCGCGCTCTTGACGCTCGTGCGCGCCGCCGAGCGCCGCCTTGAAACGAAACGGGGCGACCCGTGAGGGCCGCCCCGCTCTTCAGCTGATCCTGCCCGGCTACTTCGCCACGACGAGCTGGCTCTTCACCGTGCGCCCCGGGGTCTCGAGGACGTAGAAGTACACGCCCGAGGCTACCCGCGAGCCGCTTCTCGACGTTCCGTCCCAGGCCACGTGGTGAGCGCCGCTTCCCATGAACTCGTCGGCCAGCGTCTTCACGAGGCGCCCGGCGACGTCGTAGATGTGGAGCCTCACGCTGCCCGGTGCGCTCAACTCGAAGTGGATGGTCGTGCTCGGATTGAGCGGGTTCGGGCTCGCGTACGAGGACCGCCCGTCCGCGTACTGCGCGTCGGCATCGTCATCGTATTCGTCATGACTGACGAAGCCGCCGAAGCCCTTCACCACGAAGACCTTGACGTCGGCGTGGATCGAGCCGCCATCCTCCAGATCTCCGGTGATGTCCACTTCCACCCACCGGTGCCCTTTGGGAAGACTCGCGAACAGCCTCTGGAGGTGGCTCTTCTTGAAGCAGATCTCCAGACGCGCCCTTCCATGGTCTCCGCAATCCCTGCCGGTCAGCCTCCTGATGGAGACCGGGTGGATCGACACGCCGTTGAACGTGGCGAGGATCGACGAGCGAACGATGTCGGATACCTGCCAGTCCGAAGTCTTGGGCTCCAGCAGGACACACCACCTGACGTGCTGCGAGCCGAGACGAATGACCCGGTCACCGCCCCTGAGCGTGGCCTTCGCCTCGAACACCTCACCGCCCCCAGAGATCGTGGCCGTCGCGGTATCCGTGTCGCTGAGCGCCGGCGTTCCATCGTCGGTCACGGTGAGAGTCGCCGTGAAAGCGCCCGCGGCCGCATACGTGTGGGACGGCGTCGCTCCGGTTGCCTCCGCGGTGATCCCGTCGGACGCGTCGAAATCCCACGAGTAGCTGAGCGCGTTGCCGTCCGGATCGGACGATCCGGTTCCGTTGAAGGCGACCGGCGAGCCGGCGGTTCCCGTGTACGGGCCACCCGCATCGGCGACCGGCGGCTGGTTCGCCTGGTTCGTCTGCGTGACCGTGATCGTGAAGGACCTCTCGTCATTCAGGGATCCGTCGCTGGCGCGAACCGTCGCCGAGGCTGTTCCGGCATCCGAGAATCCGGGCGCCAGATGCAGGTTACCCGTCGCGGTGCCCGTCCCTGGCGAAGTCGTCGTGACCGACGCGTAGGCCGGGCCCGAAACCAGCGAGAACGTGAGCGGGTTCAAGTCGGGATCCGTGGCGTTCAGCGTCTGATCCGCTGTGGCGCCTTCGTTCACCGTCATGTCCAACGGCTGCGTCAAAGTCGGAGCCCCGTTCGCTGGGCCCGAGACAATGCTGAACTGGGCGTTGTTCCCGGAGGGCAGATGGGAAAGGTCGGCCGTGAGCGTGATTGCCTGGACCGCGCGGGCCACGGCGGAAACGAGTCTCAGCCGAATCGGGCTTGAAACGGTCGTGGTGGTTGTCGGGTCCGATGTCGCATACACGCTGACGGTCACTTCGCTCCCTGGCTGGACCGAGACCGTACTTGTGCCACTAATGATCGGACCGGTCTGGGTAGCCTGTGGCGCAAGGCGGGCTGAGGGAGGTGTCGGAGCCGAGCCGCCCCCGACCGTAATCGTGCTCGTGAATGTGCTCGTTCCACCAGCATCGGTCGCGGTGAACACGACGTCGTAGACGCCTTGGTCCCCGGCCTGCGGAGTCCACGTGAGCAGACCGTTCGCTCCTGTGTTGGCGGG
Source organism: Candidatus Eiseniibacteriota bacterium (assembly GCA_963724515.1). Taxonomy (GTDB): domain Bacteria; phylum Eisenbacteria; class RBG-16-71-46; order SZUA-252; family SZUA-252; genus WS-7. Next base: position 332,557 of record CAVRUU010000003.1, read on the forward strand.
ATCCACTCCGAGGGCCGTGGTCGCGGAGCCCGAGAGCCCGTTCGAAGCCGTGAATACGACGGAGTACGTTCCTCCTGCGTCCCCGGGCTGCGGGTGCCACTGGAAGCTACCCGTCGTCTTCGAGACGTCGGTGGTGAAGGAAGCGTCGTTTCCCCCAGGCAGTGAGGGGAAGTCAGCCGTGAAGGAGTCGATCGCATCTCCGTCTGGATCGCTCGAGCTGACGTTGAAGGCGATCACACCTCCCTCTTCCCCGTTGATGCTCGAAGGCGCGGCCACCTCAGGCGCGCGGTCAACGTCATTCACCGTGATCGAGAACGTCTTCTCATCATTCAGGGTTCCGTCGCTCGCGCGGACCGTTGCCGCGTGGGTCCCCGCGTCCGAGGAGCCGGGCGCGAGGTGGATGTTGCCGGTCGCCGTCCCGGTACCGGGATCCGTCGTCGAGACCGTGACGAACGCCGGCCCGGCCGCCTTCGTGAAGGTGATCGGGTCCCCGTCTGAATCCGTCGCGTTCAGCGTCTGATCCGCCGTCGCGTTCTCGTCCACCGTCATGTCGGACGGCTGCGCGAGCACCGGAGCCTCGTCCTCCCCAGCCGCTTCGACCGTGATCGAGAACGGCTTCGAGTCCGTGAGGGTGCCGTCGCTGACCTGGGCGCTTGCGGCGTACGGCGAATCGGCCGCGTCGCCGGTCGTCGGCGCCAGGTGGACATTCCCCTCCGTCGCGTTCGTCGTCGTGATCGTCAGGAACGTCGGGCCGGAAGCCTTGGAGAAGGTGAGCGCGTCTCCATCCGGATCGGCGCCGGTGATCACTTGATCGGCCGTCGCGTTCTCCGCCACCGTCATGTCGGAAACCGCCTGGAGCGTCGGCGCGCGATTGACGTCGTTCACCGTGATCGTGAGCGACTTGTCATCGGTGAGCGTCCCGTCGCTCGCGCGGACCGTTGCCGCGTGCGTGCCGGCGTCCGAGGAGCCGGGCGCCACGTGAATGTTCCCGGTCGCCGTCCCGGTGCCGGGGCTCGTCGTCGAGACCGTGGCGAACGTCGGCCCGGACACCCTCGTGAAGGTGATCGCATCCCCGTCTGAATCCGTCGCGTCCAGCGTCTGGTCCGCCGTCGTGTTCTCGTCGACGGTCATGTCGGACGGCTGGGCGAGCGCCGGAGCGTTGTTCTCCGGAGTCGGCGGGTTGACGGTGATCGAAAGGCTCTTCGTATCGGCGAGCGAGCCGTCGCTCGCGGTAACCGACGCGGAATAGGGCGACCCCAATGTGTCTCCGGCGACCGGTGCGAAATGCAGGTTGCCGGTCGAGGGCGTGAGCGTCGTGACCGTCGCGAACGCGGGTCCCGTCGCCTTGGTGAACGTCAGCGCGTCGCCGTCCGGATCGGAGGCGGTGAGCGGTTGATCCACCGTGGCGCCCTCGGTAACCGTCACGTCCGGGATGGCTGTGAGCACCGGCGGGCGGTTCACATCGTTCACCGTGATGGAGAGCGACCGGTCGCTGTTCAAACCCCCGTCCGTGGCGCGAACCGTTGCCGCATGGGTGCCGGCATCTTCAAAACCGGGCGCGAGATGAATATTCCCGAGCGTGGGGCTCAGGGTCGCGACCGTCATGAACGCCGGCCCCGCGGTCTTGCTGAACGTGAGTGGATTCGCGTCCGGATCCTGGGCGAGGAGGGACTGGTCCGCCGTGTCTCCCTCGTTCACCGTCATGTCGGAGGGCTGGTCCATGATCGGCGCCTGGTTGGTCGCATTGACCGTGATCGTGAAGCCGCGCGTGGTTTCCGTCCCGTTCGCCGTGGCGGTCACCGATGCCGAGAAGGTCCCGGTGGTTCCGAGAGGAGGCGCAAGATGGATGCTCCCCGTGCGCGAATTGAGGAACTGAGCATTCGGGGTGAACGTCATGAATGCCGGCCCCGCTGCCGTCAACCCGATCGCGTCGCCGTCGGGGTCGGTGGCGTTTGCCGTCTGATCGGCCGTGGAACCCGCCGCGACGACCATGTCCGCGACGGCGTCGAGCGATACCGGACGATCCACGTTGTTCACCGTGACCGTCAGGGTCTTGTCGTCCGTCAGAGCACCCGTGTCGGCCGCGCGCACCACCAGCGACGCCGTCCCCGCGTCCGAGAATCCCGGCGCCAGGGCGATGTTCCCCGTGGTGGCGTTCGTCGTCGTCACGGTCGCGTACGTCGGCCCCGATACTTTCGAGAACGTGAGCGCGTCGCTGTCCGGATCGATGCCCGTGATCGCCTGATTCGCGGTTGCCCCTTCGTCCACCGTCATGTTGGCGGGCTGGTTCAACGTCGGCGCGCGATTCAGGTTGTCCACGGTGATGGTCAACGACCGGTCGAAGCTCGCCGTCCCGTCACTCGCTCGTACCGTCGCCGCATATGAGCCGGCATCAGCGAAGCCCGGCGCCAGGTGGATGTTCCCCGAAGCGGTTCCAGTGCCGGGATCGACCGTCGTCACCGTCATGAAGGTCGGCCCCGTCACCTTCGTGAACGTCAGCGGTTCATCGTCCGTGTCGAAGCCGTTGATGGCCTGGTCCGCGGTCGCATTCTCGTCGACCGTCATGTCCGCCGGCTGCGACAACGTCGGAGCACGGTTCGTGTTCGTCACCGTGATCGTCAGCGTCTTGTCGTTCGTCAACGCGCCCGTGTCGGTCGCGCGAACCACCGCCGCCGCCGTCCCCGCATCCGCAAATCCCGGTGCCAGGGCGATGTTGCCGGTCGTCGCGTTCGTCGTCGTCACCGTCGCGTACGTCGGGCCCGACACCAGCGAGAACGTCAACGCGTCCGCGTCCGGATCGGTTCCCGTAATCACCTGATTCGCCGTCGCACCCTCAGCCACCGTCATGTTCGCGGGCTGCGTCAGGGTCGGCGCCTGATTCGCCGCCCCGGTGACGTCGATCACGAAGGCGTCGGAAGCGCTCTGGCCGTTCGCCGTGGCCGTCACGGAGGCCGAGAACGTTCCGGACGTGCCGCCGGGCGGAGCGAGATGGATGCTCCCGGTGCGGGTATTGCCCACCTGGACGTTGTCGGTGCGGGTCAAGAAGGCAGGCCCCGAGGAGGTGAACGTGATCGCGTCTCCGTCCAGATCCGTCGCGCTGATTCCCTGGTCCGCTGTCGATCCAGCGCCCACGGTCATGTCCGCGACGGGCGCCAGTGTGGGCGCGCGATCGACGTTGGTCACCGTGACCGTGAGGGATTTTTCGTTGAAGAGGGCCCCCGTGTCGGTGGCGCGAACCGTCGCCGACGCCGTCCCGGAATCCGTGAACCCTGGCGCCAGGTGAATGCTGCCGGTCGTGGGGTCGGTCGTGGTCACCGTCAGGTACGTCGGTCCCGAGACCTTCGAGAACGTGAGCGCGTTGCCGTCGGGATCCGTGCCCGTGATCACCTGGTTCGCCGTGGCGCCCTCGCTCACCGTCATGTTGGCGGGCTGATCCAGCGTCGGCGCGCCGTTCGCCGCCCCGTTCACCGTGATGTTGAGATTCTTGACGTCGGTCAGGGAGCCGTCCGAAGCGGTGACCGACGCGGAGTACGTTCCGGCGGTGCCGGCTCCCGGGGCGAGATGGACGTTGCCCGTGGTCGCGTTGGTGGTCGTGACCGTCATGAAGGCCGGCCCGGTGGTCTTGGTGAAGGTCAGCGCGTCGGCGTCGGGATCGGTGCCGCTCACGACCTGGTCGGCGGTGGCATTCTCATTCACCGTCATGTTCGACGGCTGATTGAGAAACGGAGGGCGATTGGCGGCGTTCACGGTGATCGTGAAGGACTTGTCATTCGACAGGTCGCCGTCGGTCGCGCGGACCGTGGCCGAAGACGTTCCCGCGTCGGAGAATCCGGTCACCAGCCGGACCGTCGCGGACGTGCCTCCGATCGGGATCACGGTCATGAAGGCCGGGCCCGAGATCTTGGAGAACGTCAGGGGTTCGGAGTCCGGATCCGTTCCGGTGATCACCTGCTCCGCCGTGGAATTCTCGTTGACGGTCATGTTGGCGGGCTGAACGAGCGTCGGGCCCCGATTCGTGTTCGCTATTTCCAGTACCGTCGAGGTGTTCGCGGTGCCGCCCGCGCCGTCGTTCACCAGCCAGTTGACGCTGAAGGTGCCGGCATCGGCGAAGCCGGGGGTGCCCGAGACCGTGGCGGAGACCGGCGAGGTGCCCGGTGTCGAGCTGAAGGTCAGGTCCGCCGGCATGCCGGTCTGCGTGACCGTCAGGGTGTTCGCCGCGTCCGCGTCCGTCGCGGTCGCGGTGATCGTCGTCATCGGGACATTCTCGGTGGCCGTGGCGTTGAGAGGAGCCGAAATGCCGGGAGGGGTATTGCCGCTGGGCGAGAGGGCCCCGTCGGCGTCGAACCAGTCGCCGGCTACGCCCGTGACGTCGCCGCATGGATCTGCCGGATCACCCAGGACGTATGTATTGGGGAAGAAAAATCCATCGCAGGGCGTGCCGAAGCCTGTCCCGAATCCGAAAGGGTTGAGCACCGATGCGCCGATCTGGGGGAAGATTCCAGGTTCCCCGGTAAGAACCGTGACCGGAATCGAACCCAGCGTCGCAAGCCCGGCCGGGGTGACCGTACCCGTCGGGCGGGCCCGATTGATCTCGATCTCAGTATCACTGGAAATCAGGGGGCTGGATTCCGTGTAGGCGGCATCGGCGGGGGTGTACGTGCCCCACGTGACCGTCCCGCCGATGGCGTGCAGCGCCAGCGTGTAGCTGAACATGTCCAGCGTCTGCGGGGTCCCGGCCGCTCCGCAATTGGCCTCGCTGTGCGAGTTGCAAGTTTGCGTGGCCCCGTTTCTGTCGTGATTGGTGTCGAGAGTGATGGTCAGGAGGGTGGTTCCAGTCGCCCTCATCTTCGTGTTGTCGGTCGGATTGTCTGTGGTGATCTTCATGTACTGCGCCGAAGCGGACCCAGCGGAACACATGAAGACCAGGAGCCCGAGGATGAGATGTCGTACCGAGAACCTCATGAATTCCTCCTTTTGCGTGGCAAGACGCGAGCAATACGGTCCAAATTCATCAAGGGAACAATCAGGGGATCACTCAGGCTGGATCTTCCAACAGGAGGCGCCCTCCCTGGTGGGGATGTATGCCCAACCGACGAGGGCTAATCGGCTACCTGCATGAGTGGCGGGGGGGAGACTCACTCATACCCGTCGGCTGTGCGTTGTCTAGCTAGGTTGTCGAACCGCGGGATGATACCACAATCGTGGCCGCAGGTCAAGTGACCAAAAGCAGATAGAGCGATCTAGGTAGAACTACTGGCTCGCTGCCGGACCGACTTTCGGACCCATTCTCCCTGCTCGCGGGTCCCCACGCCCGAGTCGGTCCCCGCCGATTTCAACTTCCCGGTCGCGAACAGCTCGGCCACCGACTCTTCGATCAGCTCCGCCCCGTCGCTCTCGCCCAGATACTCCAAGAGCATTTGCGCGGCGAGGATGGACCCGATCGGGGAGGCCACGTTCTTCCCCGCGTGCTTGGGAGCCGAGCCATGGATTGGCTCGAACATCGAGACGCGGCCGGGGTGGATGTTGCCCGACGCGGCGATCCCCATGCCGCCCTGTATCGCGGCCCCCAGGTCGGTCAGGATGTCGCCGAACATGTTCGAGACCACGATCGTATCGAAGCTCTCGGGGTTCTTGACCATCCACATGCAGGCGGCGTCGATGTAGGCGTGATCCCGTGTGATCTCCGGATACTCACTCCCGATCTCCTCGAAAACGCGTGTCCAGATGTCCATCGCGCCCACGGCGTTGGCCTTGTCCACCAGCGTGAGCTTTCGCGCCTTCGCGCGTCTCCGCGCGAGGTCGAAGGCGTAGCGGATCACGCGCTCCACCCCCTTGCGGGTGAAGATCATCTCCTGGACCGCCACCTCGTCCGGCGTGCCCTTCTTCAGAAAGCCCCCGATGCCCGCGTAGACGTCCTCGGTGTTCTCACGCACCACGACCATGTCGATGTGCTCGGGGGTCTTGCCCTTGATGGGGCAAAGATCCGCGGCGAAGAGCTTGATGGGGCGGAGATTCACGTAGAGGTCGAGTCCGAATCGGATGCCGGAAATGATGGCCCGCTCGAGCATCCCGACCGGGAGCCTGGGATCCCCGATCGCGCCCAGTAGGATCGCGTCCTGGCCGCGCAGATCCTCGAGCGCGGAAGGCGGAAAGGTCTCCTTCGTTTTCATGTAGTGGTCCGCGCCGAAGGGGTAGGTCGTGAACGCGGGCGTGAATCCGCGGATCTCTCCGATGAGCCGCAGGGTCTCCACGGCCTCGCGGGTTACCTCGGGACCGATGCCGTCGCCTGGGAGGACCGCGATCCGAAATGTCTTAGCCAACGCGGGTCGCCGCCGATCGGGCCTTCTTGAATGCGCCGACCAACTCCACGAGCTCGGCATCCTCGAACACGGTCTCGCGCTGCTTGGCCGCCTTGAAGATGTGCTCGACCAGTTTTGGGTCCGGCTCCTCTCCGTGCTCGGCCAGCCAGAAGATCACGTTCGACTCGCCGCACATGGGACCCACGTCGATCCTCTGCTTGAGCCCGAGCCAATCCGCGGGAACGCTCGAGTACACCCGGTCCGCGAGCCAATCGTCCCCCTTCTTCCTGGCCTTGATCACGGCGGCGGCATGTACCCCGGTCGCCGTGCGGAAGGCGTCCCTGCCGAGGGCGGGATAGTTGTAGGGAATGGGCACCCGGCAGGAGCGCGAAACCAGCTCGCAGTACTCCGGGAGCGCCTCGAGATCGCTGTCGAGCCAGCCCAGCAGCTTCAGATTGATCAGGATCAGATCGAGAGGCGCGTTTCCCACCCTCTCCCCGATGCCCAGGATCGTGCCGTGGACGCGGTCCGCCCCGGCCATGAGCGCGGCGAGCGCGTTGGCGACCCCGAGGTCGCGGTCACGGTGCCCGTGCCAGTCGACCCCGACCTTCTCGCCGGTCGCGTCCACGACCTCGCGGATGAATCGGATCACCCGCGCGGCGCCCTCGGGGGTGGCGTGCCCCACCGTGTCGGAGACGCAGACGCGCCGCGCGCCGCAGCGGATGGCGGTCGTGTAGAGCTGCTTCAAGATCTCGGGGCGCGCCCGCGTCGTGTCCTCGGTCACGTACATCACCGGAACGCCGTTCTTCGTGGAGTAGGTGACCGCCTCCTCGGTGTGCCGGAGCATCCGGCCGAGGTCCCAATCCTCCGCGTACTGCCGGATCGGGCTCGATCCGATGAAGGTCGCCGCCTCGATCCGAAGGCCCGCCTTCTGCGAGATGTCGATGATGGGATCGATGTCGGCCTTCAGGGTCCGGGCCGCGCAGTACGGCTCGATCGAGAGCTTGGCGCTCACGATCTCCTTCGCCAACGCGAGGGTCGCTTCCTTCGCGCGCGGGCCCGCGCCGGGCAGGCCGATGTCGTTTCCGTGGACGCCGATCCTGGCCTGGTAATGGAGCGCGCGGATCTTGTCGGCGATCGGGGGGTCCGCGACGGATGGTGACTGGAGCCCGTCGCGAAGCGTCTCGTCCACGACCTGGACCTTCCGCGGCGGGCGCACGGGTGCGGCATCGCCCACGTTCCAGTCGTAGATGAGATCCCGCTCGCTCGGGTGGATCACGGGATCGCTTCCACGACCGCGGCGATTCCCTGTCCCCCGCCGATGCAGGCGGTCGCGACTCCCCAGCGCTTCTTCCGCCGCCTCAGCTCGTAAAGGACGGTCAGGATGAGGCGCGTACCGGTCGCGGCCAGCGGATGGCCGAGTGCGATGGCGCCCCCGTTCACGTTCGTCTTCTCGCGTGGGTTGCCCAGCTCCTTTTCCACCGCGAGATACTGCCCGGCGAAGGCCTCGTTGATCTCGAAGAGATCCACGTCCTCCACGCTGAGTCCCACCTGCTTCAACGCAGCGCGCGTCGCGGGAACCGGCCCGATCCCCATCTGGTCGGGGTCGACGCCCACGGTGGCCCAGGATGCGACGCGCCCGATCGGCTTCAGGTCGCGCTTCTCGGCGTGGCGGGCGCTCGTGATCACGACCGCCGCGGCCCCGTCCACGATGCCGCTCGCGTTCCCGGCCGTGACGAAGCTCTCCTTCCCGAATGCGGGCGGAAGCTTCGCGAGACCCTCGAGCGTGGCTCCCTCGAAGCAGTGGTCGTCCTTCTCGACAGGCTTCGCGTCGCGTCCGGGCGGCGTCACGGAAACGATCTCCTCGCTCAGGAGGCAGGAGTCGATCGCCCGGCGCCCCTCGGTGATGCTCCGGAGCGCATAGGCATCCTGCTCCTCGCGCGAGATCTTGTAGCGCCGGGCGAGGTTGTCCGAGGTCTGCGCCATGTAGCAGCCACAAAAGGAATCCCGCAGGGCGACCATGAGCGAATCCTCGAGCGCTCCCTGCCCGAGCCTGATCCCGGTCCGGGCGCCCCGGATCACGAAGGGGGCCTGGCTCAGGTTCTCCATTCCGCCGGCCAGGACGAAATTGGCTTCACCGAGGAGGATCATCTGCGCCGCGCTCACGACCGACTGGATCCCGCTCCCGCACAGACGATTCACGGTCAGCGCCGGCACCGGCACGGGGACTCCGGCCTTGAGCCCGACGTGGCGCGCGCCGTAGAGCGCGTCGCCGCTCGTCTGGAGCGCGTTCCCCATCACGACGTGGTCGATGATGTCGGGCGGCACCTTCGAGCGCTCGAGCGCCGCCTTCGAGACGGCGGCGGCGAGGTCGATCGCCGACAGATCTTTCAACGCGCCGCCCGGTTTGCCGTTCCCGGCGCGGCCGCCCACCCACTCGGTCATCGGGGTCCTGGCCCCGTTCAAGATCACGATCTCTTCGCGCGCCATCTCGGATACCCGCTTTCTTCGGTTAACTCTTTCCGTACTCGTAGAATCCGCGGCCCGACTTCCGCCCCAGGTAACCCGCCAGCACCATCCTCTTTAGAAGCGGTGGAGGGGCGAAATGGGGCTGACGAAATTCCTCGAACATGATGTTGGCGATGTAGTAGGTCGTGTCAAGGCCGACGAAATCCAGCAAGGTCAAGGGACCCATCGGGTAGCCGCACCCGAGCTTCATCCCGTTGTCGATATCTTCCCGCGAGGCGACCCCGGATTCAAGCAGGCGAACGGCGTCCAGGAGATAGGGCACCAGGAGCCGGTTCACGACGAATCCCGGCGTGTCCTTGCAGACCACCGCCGTCTTCCCGATCTGCTCCACGAATCCACGGGCCCGCTCGAACGCCGCGTCCGAGGTCGGGAGGGCCCGGATGATCTCGACCAGCTTCATGAGCGGCACCGGGTTGAAGAAATGGAGCCCCAGCACCCTCTCGGGACGGGTCGTGGTCGCGGCGATCTCGGTGATGGAAAGCGACGAGGTGTTGCTCGCGAGCACCGCGTCCGGCGTCACCACCTTGTCGAGCACCGAGAACACCTCGCGCTTCGCGCCGATATTCTCGACGACCGCCTCCACGACGAGCTCGCAGGGCGCAAGGTCCTCGAGCTTCGTCGTCCCCTTGATGTTCGCGAGGATCTTGTCCTTGTCCGCGGCGGCCACCTTTCCCTTGGCGACCCCGTCCTCGAGAAACTTGCGGATCCTGCCCAGGCCCTTCTCGAGCGCGGGCTGGTCGATCTCGCGAACGATGGTCTCGATCCCAGCCTGCGCCGAAACCTGCGCGATCCCCGATCCCATGAGACCGCAGCCCACCACTCCCACTCGCTTCAACGCGGTCATGCGCTGCTTCCTCCTTGGGTCAATTCGAGCGCCACTCCCAGTCCGCCGCTCACGCACAAGGTCGCGAGCCCGAGACCCGCGCGGCGGCGCTTCATCTCGTGTACGAGCGTGGTCACGATGCGCGCCCCGGTGCACCCGATGGGATGCCCCAGCGCGATCGCGCCGCCCGACACGTTGAGCTTGCTTCGATCCATGTGAAGCTCGCGGTCGCAGGCCAGGACCTGCGCCGCGAACGCCTCGTTCAGCTCGATCAGGTCGAAATCCGCGAGCGACCGCTTCGTCCTCTCCAGCAGGCGGCGCGTCGCGGGCACGGGCCCGATGCCCATGATCGCGGGATCGACGCCCACGACCTCGCTCTCGCCGACCCACGCTAGCGACGGGGAGCCCACGCTCCCGCGCGATCGACTCCGCCCCGAGCACGAGCGAGGCGGCCCCGTCCGTGATCCCGGAGGAGTTCCCGGCGTGCACCGTGCCCTCCTCGCGAAACACCGGGGGAAGCTTCGCCAGGTCCTCGAGCGTCGTGTCTCCGCGCGGATGCTCGTCGGCGGAGACGGTTCGCTCCTCCCCCTTCCGTCCCGCGACCTTTACCGGGGTGATCTCATCGGTGAAGCGCCCCTCGCGCGCGGCGCCGGCGGCGCGGCGCTGGCTCTCGAGCGCGTACTGGTCCTGCTCCTCACGGCCGATATGGTAGAGATCCGCCAGCTTCTCGGCGGTCTCTCCCATGAGCATGCCGCAGATCGGGTCCAGGAATCCGTCGCGGTACATCCCGTCGATGACGGCGGCATTTCCGAGCCGGTATCCGGTCCGCGCGCGATCGAGGAGATAGGGAACGCGGCTCATGCTCTCGGTTCCACCCGCGAGCACGAGGCGCGACTTGCCCGCGCGGATATGCTCGGCCGCGAGGATGATCGCCTGGAGCCCCGAACCGCACGCTTGATTCACCGTGAACGCGGGGCGCTCTTGCGGTATCCCCGAGCGGATCAACACCTGGCGCGCGACGTTCGGTCCCCCTCCCGCCTGGCGCGCGCAGCCGTAGATCAGCTCGTCGATATCCCCGCCCGGCACGCGCGCGCGCGCGAGCGCGGCCGTGGTTGCCGCGACCCCGAGATCGGCGGCGCTCAGGTCGGCGAGCGATCCCAGATAGCGTCCGATGGGGGTGCGGACGGCGGAAACGATCGCGACGCGTTCCATGGGGACGGTGGTCGTTCGGCGCGAGCGCCTAGGCGCCGGTGAAGGTGGGCTTCCGCTTCTCGAGGAAGGCCTTGAGCCCTTCGTGCATGTCGGCAGTGGCCGCGAGCAGCCCGAAGTGCCCCGCTTCGCGCTCGAGCCCCTGGGTGAGGTCGGTCTCCATGCCGCGGATCGCGGCGTCCATGGCATAGCGAACCGCGAGCGCGCCGCGGCCCAGAATCTCCCCGGCGACCTTCTCGCAGTGCGGAATCAGCTCCGCGGCGGGAAGGACGCGGTTCACGAGCCCGATCCGGAGCGCTTCCTGAGCGTCGATCATGCGCGCGGTCGTGATCAGCTCGAGGGCCAACCCCAGCCCGACGATCCGGGGAAGCCGCTGCGTGCCTCCGTATCCGGGGATGATGCCGAGTCCCACTTCGGGGAGTCCGATCCTGGCATTTTCCGAGGCGAAGCGGATGTGGCAGGCGAGCGCCAGCTCGCATCCGCCGCCGAGCGCGAAGCCGTTGATCGCGGCGATGACCGGCTTTCCGAGGGTTTCGATCTCGCGAAGCGCCGCCTGACCGAGCCTCGAGGAGGCTTCCCCCTGGAGGGGGGTCATCACGGCGAGCTCGTTGATGTCGGCGCCGGCCACGAACGCTTTCTCGCCGGCGCCGGTCAGGATCACGACGCCCACATCCGTGTTCTCTCGCAGCGACGCGAACGCAGCGTGGATCTCGCGCACGGTCTTCTCGTTCAAGGCGTTCAAGACCTTGGGACGGTTGACCGTAACGCGCGCGATCCGGTCCGTGACGTCGACGATCAGGTTTTCGAAAGTCATGGACGTGGCCGTGACCATAGACGGCGGAGTGTACTACGGATTCAAGGTTAGCCCAAACCGGACCTCACGGCCCGGCGCCGGGAACCCCTTCACGTCGGCATAGCCCCGGTCGAGCGCATTCTGGACCCTGAGGCGCAGATCCGCGGGAACCCACCGCGCGAGCGAGGCGTTGATTCCCAGGTCGAGCGAGGAGCGCTCGGGCGTGTCGCCGCTCAGCACGCGACCGTCCGCGTCCACGAACACGAAGGGGTCGAGCATGGAGGCGCTCCACCAGAAGTCCGCGATCACGACCAGCCCGCGGGCCGCCTCCGCCTCGACCGAGGCCCCCGCGCGCCACTCGGGCCGCTTGGCAAGCCGCGCTCCAGTCACGAGGTTCTTCCCGAGGAGGTGCGCCGCGCGTGCCTCGATCGAGAGCTTCGGGGTCGCGGCGAAGCGCGCCGCGTATTCCTCCCCCTCGATCCGCGCGCTCCCCACGTTGTCGGCGACGAAGAAGGAGTTCGACTGGATGAGATCCCGGAACCGCGTCGTGTACCAGGTCGCCTTCGCGGTGATCCGGCCCTCGAGCCATGCGCCGTCCGCGCCCGCTTCCCAAGTGCGCGAGTGCTCGGGCTTGAGGGTCGGCGAGCCGTACCCCGGATAGAAGAGGTCGGTCAGCGTGGGCGCCGTGAACGCGCGGCCGTAGCCTCCGCGCAGCTTCAGGCCGGTTTCCCGAACGTGAATCCCGAGCGAAACGCGCGGCACGCCGTAGGCGCCGTACCGGGAGTGGTCCTCGAGCCTGATCCCGGTGTCGAGCAGCACGCGATCGCGCCATTCCAGGTGCGATTGGGCGTAGAGCGAGCGGCTCTGGGTGCCTTCCGCGACCTCGGTCACGCCGCCGAACCCGCCCGAGTTCGAATCGTCGAGCCGGTCCACGCTCTCGGCGCGGTACTCCGCGCCGAGCACGCCCTGCGCCCAGGGCGCGATGTCCAATTTTCCGCGCATGGACGCGATCGCCCGCGAGTTGTCGAGGTGCGTGCGCTGGTAGTCGGTCGTCGAGGGAGGGTTCGGGGGATTCTGGTTCTCGATCTGCCCCGCGAATCCCGAGACCTCGCCCTCGAGCGCCACCCGGGCGCCGAACGCGCGCTCGTAGGCGGCGCTTCCGGCCAGGATCCGGTCCTTCTCGTGGTTGTTGGGATCGCGCACCTGCCGGAGCGAGCCGAAGGGAGAGAGCGTGGTGTCGGCGGGGTCGAAGAGGAAATCGAACGGAAGCTCCTTGTCGCCCTGCGTCGCGAGCGCGCTCACGCGCAGGCGCTCCTCCCCGATCGGGGCCTCCAGGTGGAGCTGCCCGTTCACGCCGGAGTAGGCGTCCCGCGGACCCAGCCCCTCTGACGTGAGCCGGCTGAGCGAGATTCCCGCGCGCGTCGCGCCCACGGGCGTCCGCCACGTGAGCCCCTGCCGCAGCGTGGCATGCTCGCCGTATTCCGCGAAGATGGTGCGTTTCGGGGCGTCGGGGCCCGGCGGGGTCAGGATCTGGATCACGCCGCCGACGGCGGCGGAGCCGTAGAGCGAGGAGGCGGGGCCGCCGAAGATCTCGACCTGGTTTACGCCCGCGCCCATGAAATCGGCGAAGTCGAAGTTTCCGATCCAGGGCCCATTGAGGGGAATCCCGTCGTAGAGGACGAGCGTGTGCCGCGGATCGGCGCCGCGAAGCCTCACGTCCGTGAGCTTTCCGGGCGCCCCGGAGCGCTGGACGTCCACGCCGGGTGCTAAGCGGAGCGCGTCCGCCAGCAGAAGCGGACGCCGCATCTCGAGGCGATCCGGCGTGATCACGGTGACGTCGGCGGGGACGCGGTCGAGCCGGATCGGAAACCGGTCGGGCGTGACGACGACCGGATCGAGCCGGTAGCGCGGATGTTCGGGAGCCACGTCGATGGGGGCGACGCCCACCCCCTCTTCCGCGACGGCGGGCGCCATGAACCCGGCGAACGGCGTAAGGAGCGAAACGAAAGTCAGAAAGGCGACGGCGGTGAAACGACGGAGAAACGCGGCGAGCGGTCCCATGGTCCTCCCTCTCGAAGGACGAGGTGATACGAGAGAGCGGGCCGGTCTCCTGACTCGCGGATCGTTCTCAAGCGGCGCCTTCCCGGGATTGACCCAGTGGCATGATGCCGCTCTCGTCACCGCTCACAGTGGCGGGGCCGTGTCGGATTCGCACCGACTTCCCGGGCCTCCAGAGGGAGGCCCTTCCCACTCTCGCCACGGTCACGGTCACGACCGTGGCGGACGGAGCATAGCGCAGGCGCGCCGAGTTGTGAATCGCTAGAACTTCACGCTCGGCGCGGTCTTGGCCACCGCGGCGGCCTCGAACAAGGGGTGCTGCTCGAAATTGAAGGCTGACGCGACCAGATTCGAGGGGAATTGCCGCACCTTGATGTTGTAGGCGCGGACGACCTCGTTGTACCGCATGCGCTCCACCGCCAGGCGGTTCTCCGTCCCGGCCAGCTCGTCCTGCAATCGCATGAAGTTCTCGTTCGACTTGAGCACCGGATAATTCTCGACGACCACCAGCAGCCGCGCCAACGCGCCCTCGAGCTCCTGGTTCGCCGCGATCTTCTGTCCGACCGTCTGCGCGCTTCCGATCCGGGCGCGGGCGTCGGCGATCGCCGTGAAAATAGTGGTCTCCTGCTTCGCGTAACCCTTCACGGTCTCGACCAGGTTCGGGATCAGGTCGTACCGTCGCTGGAGCTGATTCTCGACCTGCGCCCAAGCCGTCTTGATCTGCTCCTGTTGCGACACCAGGTCGTTGTACGTGGTCCTCACGTACCCGGCGATGAAGAGCACGACCAGAAGCAAGCCCCCGAGCACGAGCAGGGCGGCCATCCACGGACTGCGTCCTGATGCCATCGGTCCCTCCTTCTTAGAGGTTGCCGGCCGGGGCGGTGATCCGCTCCGCCGAGTCGAGCAGCTGATGCAGGATCTTCAAGGCGGACTCGAGAAGCTGGACCGCTTCCACGCGCTCCCGCTTCCGGTCCCGGATCGTGAGAAGCCGCATGAACGAGGCCCCGTCGATCCCGAACAACGCCGCGCACCGGTCGGCCACCACGCGCTTCGCGCGCGGGACGGGCTCGCCGGCGAGGTACAGGAGTCCCGAGGCGGAGGCCGTGATCGCGTTGGACGCCTGAAGCGCCCAGAGCTTGGCGCCGCCTCGCGTTCCGGCCATCGCGACGTAGCTCAGGCCGAGCCCCAGCTCCTGGGCTCGGAGGACGCGCTCCACCTCGAGTCTCAGCGCCTCGCGCTCGAACGTGAGCGGGCCGAAGTAGTCCGTTCCGTGGAGCGTCTCCCGGCACTCGCGGATGAGAAGGTACTCCAGGGGATACGCGTCGAGGGAACGGCGCAGCGTCTCCTCGGAAAGAAGCAGCGGCCGCACCACGCGGCAGCGCTGCCATGTCCGATACACGCCGCGGAGCGCGGCCAGCTCCGCGGCGCCGAGGGACGAGAATACGAGCGCCAAGTTCACGTCGGAATACATGGGATGGAACTCGCCGCCCGTAGCACTCCCGTAGAGCGAAGCGCCTCGGAGCTTCTCTCCGGTCGCCCGCCGGGCCGCCTCCACCGCCCGTCGGGCCGCCCCGCGAGGATCGAACTTGCCCGGCCACATGCCTCTCGACCTTCCCTTCGCTTCGTCCCGCTCAGAATCCACCGCTCGCTCCTCCGCCGCCGCTCCTGCCGCCGCCGAATCCGCCGAACCCGCCGCCGCCGAACCCGCCGCCGCCGCCGAACCCGCCACCCATCCCACCCATTCCGCCGAACATCCCGCCGAATCCGCCCGGTCCGCCTCCCCACCAGGGACCGCGACCGGACCTCCAGCGCCCTCCCGACGATCCTCGACGCAGGATCCCGCTCAGGACCAGCGCCAGGAAGAACGCCACCAGGAAGAGCCCGGGATTTCCCCTCTCGTCATCCGCGTCCTCGGCCGGAAGCGCCGAAGCTCCCGTGATCGAGACGCCGCGGTCTCTCGCGATGACCCCCGCGACCGCCCGCGCTCCCCCCAGGAGACCGCTCCCGATGCGGCCCTGCGCGAGCTCGGGCGCCATGACGCGCCGGATGATCGAGCCGCAGAGCCCGTCGGGAAGGATTCCCTCGAGGCCGTAGCCGACCTCGATCCGGACCCGCCGCTCCCCGGCGGCGAGGAGGATCAAGACCCCCTCATCGCGCCCTTTCTTGCCGATGCCCCATTTTTCGAAGAGATCCACCGCGACCGGCTCGATTTCGTCGCCGCCGAGATCCGGTAGCGTCGCGACGGCAAGCTCCGCGCCGGTCTTCTCGCGAAGCTCATGGGCGAGCGCCTCGATCGAGTCGCGCGACGCCGGGTCCACGATCCCGGCGAAGTCGCTGACAAAGCCTTGCGGCTCGGGCCACGTCCGCGCGAGAGCGTCCGGAGCCCACGCGGGCGCTCCCACGATCAGGACCGCGAATAGTGCGAGCCTAGCTCGAGCGATAGTTCGTGAACTGGAGGTCAAGGCCGAAGTCCTGAGCCTTGAGCGACCCGATCACGGCTTGAAGATCGTCGCGATTCTTGCCGCTCACGCGCACCTGGTTCTCCTGGATCGCAGCCTGGACCCGGATGCCGGTCCCTTTGATGAATTTCACGATCTCCTTCGCCTTCTCGGTCGGAATGCCACGCTGAACCGTCACGACCTGGCGCACCGTTCCCTTGGCGGCGGGCTCGATCTTCCCGTATTGGAGCGCTTTCAGGGAGACGCCGCGCTTCACCAGCTTCGTGGTGAGCACGTCGATCACGGCCTTGAGGCGCGATTCGTCGTCCGAGAGGAGCGTGATCGTGTCCGCTTCGAGCGTGATGTCGCTCACGCTGCCCTTGAAATCGAAGCGCTGCCGGATCTCCTTCATCGCCTGCTGTACCGAGTTCGACGCCTCCATCATATTGACCTCGGAGACCACGTCGAACGAATTCGAAGCCGCCATCCGCCCCTCCTGGGCGCCGCCCACAAGAAGACGGGGAAGCGCAGCTCGAAAGCGCGCTTCCCCGAATTGAAACAACGCTACTCTATGCGAATTGCCTGAGATCCGATCGAGCCCAAGTAGCGCCGGCCCCGCGGGACCGTGCCGAACGAGCAGAACTAGTGCACGTGGGTCGTATCGGACATCATGGTGGTATCCGTCGCAGCCGGCGGCGTCGTGGTTTGCTCCATTCCCTGCTCGCCCTCAGTCGAGGACTGCTCCGCCTTCTTGCTGCAGCCGAGCGCGAAGAGAAGCGCGCACGTGAATACGAGAACCAGAGTGACCGCTAACATCTTCTTCATTTCTCTATCACCTCCTTCCACTGTTCCCTATTGGCGTCTCCCGAATAATCGAGACGGGTGTGGCGAATAAAGCAAAACACCACTGCTGGCAGCGGTGCCTCGGGGAATTGCCTGTGTTTACACGTCGTCACCGGTTCTGTCGGTCCACCGCCCAGAGAATTCGGGAGCGGCAAAAGACGGGCGGACCATACGCGGCAGGTCCGAGGGTGTCAAGGGGGCAATTGATCGGGGGAATCTACCTAGAGCACGGAGAGCATGGACTCGAGGTCCAAAAGGAGATCCTCGAGATCCTCGATGCCCACCGAAATTCTTACGAGACCGTCGGTTAGGCCGACGCTCTCCCGGTCCTTGCGCGGGACCGAGGCGTGGGTCATGGAGGCCGGGTGGGAGATCAGGCTCTCGACCCCCCCGAGGCTCTCGGCGAGCGCGAAAAGGCGCGCTCGCTTGAGCACCTGAGCCCCCTTTTCGATCGACCCCGTGTCGAAAGCGATCATGCCGCCGAATCCGGACGCCTGGCGCTTGTGAAGCTCGTGACCGGGATGGCTCTTGAGGCCCGGATAGAAGATGCGCGTCAATTCGGGTTGCTTGGCGAGCCATTCGGCGATCGCCCCGGCGTTCTGCTCGTGGCGCTCCATGCGCAGGGCGAGCGTCTTGATCCCGCGCAGGCAGAGCCAGCAGTCGAAGGGCCCGGGCACGGCGCCCGCCGCGTTCTGTACGAACTGGAGCCGCTCGGAGGCGGCCGCGTCGTTCGAGATCACGATGCCCCCGACCATGTCGCTGTGCCCGTTCAGGTACTTCGTGGTGCTGTGCACGACCAGGTGCGCGCCCAGCTCGATCGGCCTCTGGAAGTACGGGGTCATGAACGTGTTGTCGACGACGAGCAGCGCCCCCCTCGAGCGCGCGAGATTCGCGAGCGCGCGAAGATCGGAGATGATCATGGAGGGGTTCGTGGGCGTTTCCATGAAGAGCATCCGCGTCTCTGGAAGGAACGCCCTCTCGGTGGCCGCGAGGTCGCCCGTGTTCACGTACGTGAACGTGAGCCCATACGTGGTCAGGATCTTCTCGAACAGCCGGTACGTGCCTCCGTACATGTTGTTCGAGGCGACGACGTGGTCCCCGGCTTTCAGGAGGTAGGTGACCGCCGTGATCGCCGCCATGCCGGATGCGAAGGCGAATCCGCGCTCGCCTCGCTCGAGGACCGCGAGGTTCTTCTCGAGGGCGAACCGGGTCGGATTCTGCGTCCGGGCGTACTCGAATCCCTTGTGCTTCCCCAGCTCCTCCTGGACGTAGGTCGAGGTCTGGTAGATGGGGATGGTGACGGCCCCGGTGACCGGATCGGGCTGCTGCCCGGCGTGGACGGCGTCGGTGGAGAATCCCATGGCCCTAGGGATTGATGTACTCGAGAAGGTCGAAGCGCGTGAGGATGCCTGCGGGCTTCCCGTGCTCGTCCACCGCGACCGCGGCGTTGCTTCCCGCGAGCACCTTCATCGCGCGCGGCAGGTGCGCATCGAGGGGAACGACCGGGAGCGGCTTCTCGAGCAGGTACTCGACACGGGTGTCCCCGTGGGCCGAGCCATCCAGGGCTTTCTGGAGCAGGACTCCTTCGCTCACCGAGCCGACCACGTTTCCATCCTTGAGCACCGGGAGCTGGGAGATGTTGAACTCGCGGATCAGGGCAAGAGCGCGATCGAGTGTGTCGTCGTAGTTGATCGAGACGAACGACGGGATGTGATTTCCCTTCCCGGCCATGACGTCCGCGACCGTGACCATGCTCGAATCGAGCAGGCGGTTGTCGCGCATCCATTCGTCCGAGTGCACCTTCGAGAGATATCGCTCCCCGGTGTCGGGGATGATCACGACCACCACCTGCCCCTGCTTGGCGGAACGCGCCACTTGCAGCGCCGCGTACAGGGCGGTGCCGGCCGAGCCTCCCGCGAGAATTCCTTCCTCGCGCGCGAGCCGGCGGGCGAGGTTCAAGGACTGCGCATCGTTCACCGAGATGACCTCGTCGATCATCGAGAAATCGAGCGTGCCGGGCAGGAAATCCTCGCCGATCCCCTCCACCTTGTAGGTCTTCGCCGGGACCATCTTCTTCGTGTAGAAGTAATCCTTGAGGATCGAGCCGACCGGATCCGCGCCGACGACCTTGATCTTGGGATTCTGCTGCTTCAGATAGCGCGCCGTTCCGCTGATCGTCCCGCCCGTGCCCAGGGCCGCGACGAAGTAGTCGATCTTGCCGCCGGTCTGCTTCCAGATCTCGGGACCCGTCGTGCGGAAGTGAGCCTCGGGATTCGTCGGGTTGTAATACTGGTTCGCCAGGAAGGCGCCCGGGATCTCGCGTCCGAGGCGTTTCGCGACCTCGTAATAGGATTCGGGGGAGTCCGGGGGCAGCGCGGTCGGGGTGATCACGACCTGGGCGCCGAAGGACTTCAGAAGATTGATCTTCTCCTTGCTCACTTTGTCGGGCATCACGAAGATCGCCCGGTAGCCCTTGATCGCGGCCACGAGCGCGAGACCCATCCCCGTGTTCCCCGAAGTCGCCTCGACGATCGCCCCGCCGGGCTTCAGCAGCCCCTTTGCCTCCGCCTCCTGGACGATCGCGACCGCGATGCGATCCTTCACGGAGCCGCCCGGGTTGAACGACTCGACCTTGGCGAGCACCGTGGCCGGCATTTCGGCAGCAAGGTGCCGCAGCCGCACCATCGGCGTGTTCCCAATGGTATCGAGGATCGAGTCGACGATCGTGGGCGGCGCCGGAGCGATGGGTGCTTCGCGTGCGGCTTCCGTTGCGGTTTCGGTCGTGTTTTTCGGAGTCATCTCAGGGGCTGGGGGAGCATGTGCAAAGGTCCCATGACGCTACGGTCCCCGGGCCCCCCGGTCAAGAGCGGAATTGCGGGGATCAGGGGCTCGTGGGCACCGATTTCAGGAGGGCTTCGATGTGACCCAGCACCTCGGAGAAGTCGTAGGGCTTGGTGATGAAGCGGTTCGCGCCCATCTCCATCGCGAGCAGCTGGTCCCCTTCCTGCGTCCTCGCGGAGAGAATGATGATCGGGATGTTCTTGTACCGCTCGTCGAATTTGAGAAGCCGGCAGACCTTGTACCCGTCGAGCTTCGGGAGCATGAGGTCGAGCAGGATGATGTCGGGCTTGGTCTCGCGCGCCCTCTTCAGCGCCTCCTGGCCGTCGGAGGCCGTCTCGACCTGATACCCGGCCGCTTCGAGGCCGAACTGCAGAATGCGGATGAGATCCGCCTCGTCGTCGACCACCAGCACCCGCGCTCGCGGCTGGCTAGAATTCATGTCCGGTCCCCTCCCTACGACTCGATCAGATGCGGCGTGATGAAGATCATGAGATCC
This sequence comes from Candidatus Eiseniibacteriota bacterium, assembly GCA_963724515.1. GTDB lineage: Bacteria > Eisenbacteria > RBG-16-71-46 > SZUA-252 > SZUA-252 > WS-7. The sequence goes on from CAVRUU010000003.1 coordinate 352,886, forward strand.
ACCTTCTGCTTCGAGATGGTCTTGTGGCGGAACAGGAACTTGAGAAGGGGGATGTCCCCGAGGATCGGCACCTTTCGCTCGGTCATCATGTCGACCGAGCGGATGAGCCCGCCGATCATCACCGTCTCGCCGCTCCTCACCTGCACCTGGGTCATGGCGGAGCGGGTCGACGTGACCGGGCGCTCGTTGAATTGCCCCCGGTACTCGACGATCTCGCTGATCTCGGGATTGACGGCGAGGATCATCGTGCTGTCGGGGCCCACGTGAGGCGTCACCAGAAGGCGCACGCCGACCTTCTTCTCATCGTAACCGGAGAGCTGGAGCGCTCCCGTCTGCTCGGCATGCTCGTAAAGCGCGATCGGAACGACGGTGCCCACGATGATCTCCGCCTCCTGATTGTCGAGCGTCGTGATCTTCGGCGCGGACACCAGGTTCGTGCTCGAGGATTGACGCAATATGTCCAGCGCGACGCGGAACTCCTCGAAGGAGAGCTTCCCGAAGACGTAGTCCTCGGGAATCGAGTACGGGAACGTCTGGCCGGGAGGGAACGCGGGGCCGCCGCCGCCCACCTGGGTGTTCGGATTCGGGGTCGCGGTGAAATCACCCGATCCCTGCGACTTCGGAAACGGAAACGTGGTCGGCAGCGTTGCGCCGGTCGCGCTGGCGCGGAGCTGCCAGTCCACGCCGAGCTTCTCCTCCTGCCCGAGCGTCGTCTCCACGAGCTTGGCCTCGATCGCGATCAGCCTGGGCTTCAGGTCCATCTCGGAGATCACACGCGCGACCTGCGCCAGGCGGGCGGACGTGTCGGTGACGATGAGCGCGTTCGCGAGCGCGTTCGAGCGCGGCGAAGGGCTCTCCTTCGAGCGGCCGTAGTAGGGCTGCGCCTGGCCCTGGGGCCCCAGCATCTTGCTCACGGCCTGGGCCGCCGACGCGGAGTCGAGGTACCGCAGCGGGAACACCCGGGTCTGAAGGCCCACCGGATTCACGACGAGCACGCCGTCTTGAAGGGTGTACTCGCAGCCGGTCGCCTCGGACACGGTCTGCATCGCCTGCTCCACCGTCACGTCGGTGAGATTCGCCGTGAGGGTCCCCGTCGCGTTCTTGCCGATCACGACGTTCAGCCCGAACTGGCTCGCGATGAGCCGGATCGCGTCCTGCACGCGCGCGTCCTTGAAATTGAACGATGCGCGGGCGCCCTGCACCGGTGCGGCGGGCGCCGGAACCGCGCTCAAGCTCCACACCAGTCCCAGCATGACGACAATCCGTTTCATCCCCCGTCTCCTTTGAGCGTGAGCGTCGTGACCGTTCCATGGTCGAGAAGCATCACGGCCTTCCGTCCGATCTGGATCACCTCGCGAGCCCCGATTCGCTGCCCTTCACGATAGATGTCTCCGTTGATGAGCGCCGTCCGGCCCATCGGACCTTCCATGATCCCCTGAAGGTAGAGGCCGGTCGTCGCTGCCGCCGCGGCCGTCCGCGCGATCGGTCTCACCGAGCCCATGGACTCCTTGCCGTCCAGGACTCTCCGTTCGAACGGATCGCTGCCCCAGCCCGCCGGAGTCGCCACGGCCCGCGTCCCGCTCCGCTCCGCGAGCCGCGCGGATGAAGGGGCCGCGATCGCCGGCGCGATCGTGACCGCGGGCATTTTCGCCCGGAGCTCGCGGCGCTTCACGTCGAGCGAATGGATCCAGAAGAGCATTGCCGCGAGAAAGCCGAGCAGCACGTAGGTCCGGACATTCAGCCCCTTCTTCACCTGATCGCGGAACCAATCCATCAGCTCCTCAAGGCGTCCCGTACAGCCAGATGGACACGTCGGCTCCCAGCTCGGGGTATTCCCCGCTGGTGAGGGACACGGATCGGACCACCACGAGCTGATCCATGGCCTCGACCTCGCTCAGGTACTCCCCCAGATCGCGGTATTTCGCCTCGAGGTGGAATCGAAGCTCCGACCGCATGTAGGTCATCGGATTCCCGGCTGCGTCGGAAACCGTCTCCTGCATGAGCGCCCCCGCGGGCTGGATCAACTCGGTCCTCACCTTGTGCCGGTCCGCCAGCGGAACGATCGAGCGCAGAAAGCCGGCCACCATGTCCTGGGCCGGGAGGGCCTTCCGCGTGTGAAAGGTCCAGACGTCCTGGCCCGGATGGGCAGAGGCCCATCCGTCCATCTCACGAACGCCGGACTCGAGATCCTTGAGCTCCATGTGGAGCCGCTCCTCGCTCACGCGCAGCGCCTTGACCTCGCGAGCGCGCGGCTCGACGTAGACCGTTCTGACGATGCCGACCGAGACCACGAACGTGGCGACGATCACCGCGTGGCCCATCATCGGATGCCGGAGCGATAAGTTCATCGTCCGCCCCCTACTCCGCGATCCCAGCCGTCATGACGAAGCTGCTCACCGACGCGGTCACCGCCTGGCATCCCTCGAGATGGACCTGCCCGAGCACGGGCGAGCGCTCGAGCGATTGCATCAGCTCCCCCACCACGTCCTCCGGCCTTCGGTCCCGCGTGCGAAGGAGCCCGGTGAGGCGGATCTGCCTCATGGGCCGCTCCACCGCCGCCCCCGGCGAGGATGCCGCCGCCTGCGGCTCGATCACCTCCAGCGTCGTGAGCCTCACGTCCGGACCGATCCGGTGACTCAGGTCGCGTAACGCGTACGACCAGAGCACCTGGCCGCCCGTCAGGTGCGCGAGCAGGTCGTGGAGCCGCGTCTCCTCTTCCCTCACGGCCCGGAACCTCCGCACCGCTTCCGCCTTCGGCGCCAGGTCCGCCAGGTTCGCCTTCAGGCCGTCGATGCGGCGCCGCTCGGTCAAGACGCCCATGTGGGACGGAAGCGCCACCGAGATCAGGAGCACCGCGGCAGCGGCCGCCGCGACCCGCTGGGGGACCGCCTCCGCCAGCCGGTACGGAACCCCCGCGCCCGCCGGGATCACGAAATTCAGCGCGGCGCGCTCGGTCAACGCGAGCGCAAGACCCAGCTCCGACGGCGGAGCCGTGCCCGCCGGCGCCCCGGACTGTGAATGCCGCAATGCCTCCGTGATGCTTTCTGCAAGATCGGCCCGAACGACCGGTATCTTGAGAACGCCGGTCAGATACTCCGCCAGGTTCCGGACGCGCGATCCCGAGCCCAGGAGGACCAGCCGGCTCACCGCCTCCCCCTGGAACTGCTCGTTGCAGTAGTCGAACGAGTTCCAGAGCTCGCGCGCGAGCCGTTCGAGGATGGGGCGAAGCATGATCGAGACGGCGGAGAGTGGGATGCGCCCCGCAAGGGCTGCTTCCTCGGTGCCCAGGGGGATTCCGTGCGCTTTCTTCAGCGCCTCCGCCTCGTCGAACGAGAGCTCGACCGTTCCCTGTCCCGGGACGACGATGGCGCGCAGGGCGTCGGTGAGGGTCGCGCCCCCTACGCCGAACTCGCGGGAGAAGCGGACGTCGTTCCCCTTGAGCACGGTGATGTAGGTATTCGTCCCCCCGATGTCCAGGTAGCCGACGACCTCGTCCGAGGGCACGGCCTCGCTGGCCCGGACCAGCGCCCGCAGGGCGACCGGCCTGGTGGTGAGGAGCGCCGGGCGGAGCCCCGACTCTTGTAGCACTTCCAGAACCTCGTCGAGTCTGCGCCGGTGCGCGACGCAGACGCTGAGCAAGAGCTCCGGGTTTCCCGTCCGGTCCGACCGGCCCACGACCTCGTAGCGGATCTCCGAATCCTCGATCGGGAAATTCACGCTCTTCCGGCATTCGAGCGCGAGCGCGGCCATGATGTCCGACCGGCTCATCTCGGGGAGCGCCATCCTCCGGACGATCACCTCGTTCCCCGAAACGACCGCCGCCGCGGGCTTCCCATTCAGAGAAAGCTCGTGGACCAGGTCGCGGAGCGCGCCGCGAAGGGCCGTCCGCCGGTCCGCCGGCTTGAACTCGGTGTTGGGAAGGAGGCGCTCGGCGCTCCGGACGCGCGCGATCCGGCCCCCGCGCTTCACCACGTGGACCACGCGGACCGCGCGATCGCTCAGGTCCACGCCCACGAGCTCCGGCCAAGAGGAGGCGGACGGGCGGGAGCCCGGAAGGAGGGCTTTGAGGCCCGAATACCAGGATCTCTTCACGACTTGGTCCATTTCCTATGTCCTCGTCTCGACCCACGCGACGACGGCGAACTTTCCCGTGACCTTGCGGATCTTGTCGTTGGTCCGATCCCCGATGTAATACGGGCCGGTCGTGGTGACGGCGATTCCGCGGGGCGAATTGAGCTGGGCCGCGGTCCCCAGCCCGCCGTCCCCGGTGGTGCCGGCAGTGCCGATCCCGACGATCGTGGTGATCGTCCCGGACGCCGCCACGAGACGGATCCGGTGGTTCGCCGTGTCCGCGATGTAGAGATCCCCTGCCAAGTCCATGTCGACCGCCTCGGGGGCGTTGAGCCGGGCCGAGGTGGCCGGGCCGCCGTCTCCCAGGTATCCGCCCGTGCCGTTTCCCGCATAGGTCGTGATGATCCCCGTCGCCGCCGCCACCTTGCGGATCACGTCGTTTCCGGTGTCCGCGATGTAGACGTCGCCGTTCGAGGCGACGTGGACCCCCTCCGGGGTCCTGAGCCTCGCGGAGGTGGCGGCGCCCCCGTCCCCCAGGTAGCCCGCCGTGCCGGTGCCCGCGTAGGTCGAGATGATCCCCGTCGAGACCGTCACCATGCGGATCTTGTCGCTGGGGCGGTCGGCGATGTAGAAGTCCCCGTTCGAGGCGATCGCGATGCCTCGTGGGGAGGCGAGCCGCGCCGCGGTCGCGGCACCGCCGTCACCGGTCGAGCCCGAGGTGCCGGTCCCGGCGACGGTCGTGATGATGCCCGTCGCCGCCGTGACCTTCCGGATCACGCTGTTGCCGCTGTCGGCGATGTAGAGGTCTCCGTTGGACGCCACGGCGACATCCTCGGGAGCGTTGAGCCGGGCCAAGGTGGCTGCACCCCCGTCTCCCAGGTATCCACCCGTGCCGTTTCCCGCATAGGTCGTGATGATCCCCGTCGCCGCCGCCACCTTGCGGATCACGTCGTTTCCGGTGTCCGCGATGTAGATGTCGCCGTTCGAGGTGACATGGACCCCCTGCGGGGTCCTGAGTCTTGCGGAGGTGGCAGCACCCCCGTCCCCCAGGTAGCCCGCCGTGCCGGTGCCCGCGTAGGTCGAGATGAGCCCCCCGGAGACATGCACCTGGATCGACCGCGTCGTGGTTCCAGCGACTCCGGTGGAGATGACCCGCTTTCTGCCTGCCGGAAGCGCGGCCCCGGTCTCGTCGACCGCGTCGGGAGGAGCGATCCAGAAGGACCCCGCGCCGACATTCTTTCCGGGCGACGCGAGCCCGCCCCAGGACCAGTTGGCCGAGAGCTTGACGATGGCGTACTCGATCCCGCCGTGCGCGGCGTAGAACGCCTGGTTTTCCTTCACCTGCATGACCGAGAGGTCGGAGTCCTCGACCACCATCGACACCATCGCGATCCCGAGCGTGAGAAGGATCAGGATCGAGAACACCACGAGCACGACCGAGAAACCGGCCTCGGACCGCACCCGCGCCGGCCGGAGGCTCACAGCGACCTCACGAACACGGAGCCGAACGAGGCCACCGTCTGGGAACCCTTGATCAGCCTCATGTAGAGGGTGACCCGCCAGATGTCGGTCGCGGACGGCGAAAGGACGGGCGCCGCCGGCGTGCCGTCCTGCTTCCAGTATCGGAACGAGAGGGAGTCCACGCCCTTCGCGAGGGTCTGGGAGGATCCGCCCTTCGTGTAGAGGAGATCCGCGCCGGAGACCCCACTCCACGAGAAGCTCACGGTCGCATTCCCCCGGTCGACGAAGGTGAGGGTGGTCCCGCTCGCCGCGCTGATGCTCGTCGAGTCCTTCACCCGCTTGAGCTCCCGCCCGACGCGCTCCTCTGCGTAGCGAACGTCTCCCAGCATGTCCTTCTCCGCGTCCATGAACTGGTAGGTCTTGACCGCCTCGATGAACATCGAGGAGAACGTGATCGCCACGATCGAGGCGACCACGATCACGATCAGGAGCTCGGGCAGCGTGAAGCCCTTCTCCCTCCCGGGCCGCGGGCGAGGCGTCAGTAGCTCGTGAACCATGTCGTCAGCGTCACGGCTGGAATGTTGGGACAGGACACCGTCACCCCCACGGTTCGGAACGTGACCCCGTCGTAGGTCGAGTCGGGACCGAACGTGACCGACCGGTTGTATGCGGAGAATGCGGGCACCGGATTCTCGGCCGGGTAGTTCCCGGTAACGAGGTACGCGAATCCACGCGCGGGCGAATTCTTGTCCGCGGTCAGCTCCTCCATCTTCGCCTGCGCGAGCTGAGCGGCGATCGTCGCGTTCCGCGCGTCCCCGGAACGGATCGACGTGTTCGCGAAGAGCATGCTGAGCGGGAGGACCGCGATCGCGGCGATCACGATGAGCAGGATCATCTCGATCAGGGTGAAGCCGGACTGCTCGCGGCCCCCGGTGCGCGCGATCATCGGGTCGTCACCATTCCGGTCTGTGGCGCGACGATCACGGTATCGGTCGCGCCCTGGTAGCTCAGCACGATCTGTCCCGCCGTCGTGAGGTCCAAGCCAGCCGTGTCGCGCGGCACGCCGAAGTAATCGAAGGTCACGCCCGGGGTCGTCCCGAACGTGGCCGACTGGATCAGGACTCCCTGGAACTCGGTGCGAGACGTGTAGTTCACGATCATCGTTCTCGCCCGATCGGCCGGATCGGTGATGGGGCTGGCCGCGTTGGGCGCGAAGACCGTGTACTTCTCCAGCGCCGGGTCGAAGAGGATCCCGTGGATGATCCGCCGGCTCATCGCCAGGCTCTGCGCATAGCGCAGGTCGGCCGCCAGGCGGCGGGCGGCGGCGTCGAGCTTGATCTCGTCCATCGCGGCCACCTTGGGATACGCGAGCCAGCTCACGATCCCGAGGATGGACATGATCACGAGCAGCTCGGTGAGCGTGAATCCGCGCGCGCCCATCATCCTCTCGCCTCCCAGTACCTGGCACGGGACCGATCGCCGGCGAGCGACCATGCGCGGGCGGCGTTCGCCGCAAATGGCGCCGAAGGCTTGATGCGGTACGCGCGCTCGAAGTAGAAGGCGGCGTCCCGGTAGCGACCGGCCACGGCAAAGAGCACCGCGAGCCTCGCCGAGGGCTCGGGGTCATAGGGCGCGAGCTTCAGCGCCGCGAGCAGCTCGGCGAGCGTGACCTCGGGTTTTCCCGCGGCCGCGGCGGCCACCGCGAGGTTCATCCGCGCGCTGGGGAAATCGAACCCGACCCGCGCTGCGTCGTCGAACCACGCGAACGCGGCCTGGCGCCGGTCCGCTTCCCACAGGGCCTGCGCGCGTACCGCGGAGTAGGTGATCGCGAGCTTCCGCGTCACGTAGTCGTAGCGCTCCGGTCCGCCGGGAAGGAGCTCGGTGCTGCGTGGCCATCCGCCGGCAGCCGCGTTCGAAGCCGCATGCGCGACATCGGCGCCCGCGAGGAGCGCCCGGTACACGAGCCCCTCGTTCACGAATTTCACTCCCGCCTCGGCCATGTCGGCGGGCGGCGAGGTGTAGTAGACCGGGGCGCTCGAATTCCGGAGCCGCTCCATGTCGACCTTGTGCTGGATCTCGGACCACTTCGAGCGCGGCACGCCCCGCAGCCCGTAGCGGTCTCCGAAGACGTGCCCGCGGCGGTTCACGAGGTCGAGATCCGCGCGGAAGGCCTCGACACGCGAGAGGTAGGCGGTCACGAAGGTCTCATTGTCCCCGTCCACGACGAGCGTGGCGCCGCGAGGGAGCGCGGACATGAGATCGCGGCCGTAGCGTTCCGGAAGCCGGAACCCGCGCCGGTCGCAAAGTCCATAGTGGAGCGAGCAGGTGACGAGAAGCGCCAGGGCGCAAACCGCGGCGAGCGGCGCGCGAGCGATCCTGGGCAGACGCCTCAGTCCGTCGCCGACCCCGGCCCCAGCCCAGAACGCCAGGACCGCGGCCACCGGAATCAGGAACGGCCCGACCTGCGCCAGATGCTCGGCGTCGGGCGTGAACGCGACGAGACCGATGAGTGCCGCGGGGATCGTGAGTGCCGCGAACGTGAGCGGGAGGAGCGCCACGCGCGCGCGGCGGGACACGAAGACCCCGATGCCCGCAAGAGCGGTGCCGATCCCGCCGCACGAGGCGGCGATCAAGCCGGTCATGGCCACGACTTCGTCGGCGATGAGGTCCAGGCGGAAGCCGTTCTGGCGCAGGCCGCCGTAGTTCCGCCGGAGGAGGTTCTCCCACAGCCAAGCGGGATTCCGGTCGTGTCCCCAATCGAGCCACGGTCCGGCCCCGCTCCGGAGCGGCAATAGGAGCACGAGAGAGAATCCAGCCATCGCCCACCCGAGCGCCTGGAGCGTCCTGACCCCGGTGGGCCGGCGGAGCAGCACCCAGACGCCGAGGACGAGCGCCGGAAAGAGGAGCGTTTGGTGCGTGAGAAGCGCCATCCCCGCGAGAAAGAAGAAGATCGCGTCGGCCCGGCCGCCCTCACTCCGCTTGGACCTCGCGCGCACGGCCGCGAGGGAGATCGCGAGGAACATGGTGGTCGCGAGCGAATAGACCTCGGCTTGCACCGCCGAGCTCCAGACGAGCGTCGACCCCCCGAAGATCAGGGTGGCGGCGATCCGGCCGGGGCGATTCAGGCCGCACCGCGCGGCAAGGCGGTAGAACAGCGCGACCGCGAGGGCGGAGAGGATTGCCGAGAGGGCGTTCACCTTGAGGGCGACGGAGCCCCACGGGAAGAGGTCCACGCCGCGCGCGAGGAGGAGCCACAGGGGATACCCCGGAGGGTGCGGAATTCCGAGCGTGTGCGCGGCGAGGATCAGCTCGCCGCTGTCACCCGCGCCGACCGAGGGCGAGAGCGTCAGGGCGTAGACCAACGCCGCGACCGAGGCTGCGACGAGGCTTCCTGCCCCGGCGCGGGTCCAACCCATCGAGTCCCCCGATCTTCGGGTACTACCCCCGAATGGCGGCCGAGGTGGGAGCGAATCGCCCCCACCTCGGCCGCCTGCTTCCGTGTCCGTGAAACGTGGTCTAGTAGGACGAATACGCGTTCAGGTTGACCTTCACGATTCCGGTCGCCGCGATGTACTGCCAGCCTCCGGCGTTGTCGACGCCGGCCGTCGTCTTCACCGCGTTCGAGTTGTTGACCGGCTCCTTCGGGACGTTTCCGTCCGCGAAGATGGTCCCGTTCAGGGTTGGGAACGTGGCCGTACCGTTCAGGGCGTTGCGCGCGTACTGGATCGCGATCGCCGAGCGGATCGAGCCGAGCTGTCCCTTCATCGTGGCCACACGGGCCTGCTCACGCATGTCCTCGTACTTCGGAATCGCGACCGCGGCCAGGATGCCGAGGATCACGATCACGATGACGAGTTCGATCAGCGTGAAACCGCTCTCCGAGCTTCTCCGATACATACGCCCAACCTCCGTGAATTGACCGCTTCGTGGCCCCCGGATCCCCAGGGGTTGGTGCTACCGCATCCGACATTGCAATCGGCAACATGGCGGGAGTTCTTGAGGGTTGTTCTGACCCGGCCCGGACGCCCGCGAGGGTCAGTGGCGGAAGACGTTCATGAGGTTCCAGAGAGGGAGAAATACGGCCAGAGCCGTGAAAAGGACCGCGGCGCCGAGGATGACGAGGAGCACCGGCTCGATGGCGGTGGACAGGTTCTTGACCGCGTAATCGACGTCCTGGTCATAGTATCGCGAGACCCGGAGCAGCATCTTGTCGATCGCGCCGGTCTCCTCGCCGACCGCCAGCATCTTGACCACCAGGGGCGGAACGACCTTGCCGCCCCGCAGCGGCTCGGACAGCCCCATGCCGGCCACCACGCCGTCCCGCATCTTGTCGATTTCGATCTCCACGATCCGGTTTCCCACCACGCCGCGCACGATGTCGAGCGCCTGGACGATCGGGATACCGCTCGCCAGGAGCGCGGAGAGCACGCGCGAGAAGCGGGACATGATCGTCATGAGGAAGATCGGACCGAAGATCGGGACGGTGATGATGAACCGGTCGATCTTCTCGCGACCCTTCTCGGTCCGGCTCCAGACGACCCCGGCCGCCACGGCGCACCCCGCGACGAGGAGGAACGGGATCCAGTATCGCTCGAAGAAGTCGCTCAACCCGATCAGGACGCGGGTCGGAAGCGGAAGCTGGGCGTCGAATTTCCGGAACAAGGACGCGAACCGGGGCAGCACGAACTTGATCAGGACGAGGAAAGCGAGCACGAGCTCGCTCACGATCAGCGTCGGGTAGAACGTCGCGGAACGGATCCGCTGCTCCGTCTCGGCCTCGTACTCGAGCAGGCTCGCGACCCTGTCCAGCATCTGGGCCAGGAGTCCCCCCTCTTCCCCAGCGAAGACCAGGTTCACGTAGATCCGCGGGAAGCACTCCGGCTGCCGCCTCAGCGCTTCCGTCAGGGTCGAGCCCTGCTCCACGTCGGATCGCACGCGGTCGATGGCCAGCTTCAGCTTGGGATGCGAGGTCTGGGCGTGGAGGATCTCGAGCGAGGAGAGAATCGGCAGGCCCGAGTCGAGCATGGTCTCGAGCTGGCGCGTGAAGAGAATCAGGTCGCGCGGCGTGACCTTCCTCGTGAGGAAGGGAATCCGATCGGTGGTGACCTTGGGGGCGCCCTGAGCCTCGAGCCGCACGGGGACGAGCCCCATGTTCCGGACGCGGTCGAGGGCCTGGTCCAGATCGGGCGCGTCGAGGAGCCCCTGCTGCGCCTCCCCTGCCACGGTTCTCGCGCGGTACCGAAACGCGGGCACGCGCTAGCTCCGGACCGGGAAGACGGCCTGGTCTTGGTCCTGGACGTGGATGTTCTTGCGCGTGACCCGGATGACCTCGGAGAGCGTCGTGACCCCCTGCGCGGCCTTCCGCAGCGCGTCATCGCGCAGGGTCTCCATGCCGCCGCGTCTCGCGGCTCGCGCGATGTCCTCGGTCGAGGCGCGCGAGACGATCAGGTCTCGGATCTCGTCGGTGACGACCAGCACCTCGAAGATGCCGAGCCGACCCCGATATCCCGTCTGTCCGCACGCCATGCAGCCCGCACCCTCGACGAAGTCCCCCTTCACGGCCTTGACGCCCAATTCCAGGAGCGCCTCCTCGGGCGGCTCGCTCGGCCGGCGGCACTTCTCGCACACACGGCGGACCAGCCGCTGCGCCACCACGCCCAGCATCGCGGAGGAGAGGAGGAAGGGCTCGATCTTCATGTCGAGGAGGCGCGGCATGGCGCCCGCGGCATCGTTCGTATGGAGCGTGGAGAGCACGAGATGCCCGGTGAGCGCGGAGCGGACCGCGATCTCCGCGGTCTCGGCGTCCCGGATCTCCCCCACCATGATCACGTCGGGGTCCTGGCGGAGGAGCGCGCGCAGGCCGCGCGCGAACGTGAGCCCGACGTCCGGATCGACCTGCGTCTGTCTGATGGACGGGAGGTGGTACTCCACTGGGTCCTCCAGCGTCACGATGTTCCGCGCGACGGTGTTGATCTGCCCGACGCAGGAATAGAGGGTCGTGGTCTTTCCGCTCCCGGTGGGGCCGGTGACGAGCACGATTCCGTTCGGCCGCTCGACCATCCGTGAAAGCTCGGCGAGCGGCGCCGGGGCGAGTCCCAGCTCCGACGTGCTCAGAAGAGCGCTGGACTTGTCCAGGATACGGATGACGACGTTCTCGCCGTGGATGGTTGGAAACGTCGAGACGCGAAGGTCGTATTCCTTCCCCGAGATCGTGAGCCGCGCGCGGCCGTCCTGGGGAAGCCGCCGCTCCGCGATATCGAGCAGAGCCATGATCTTCACCCGCGATACGACGGAGGGATGAATGGATTTCGACTGGATCGATGCTTCGCGCAGAATCCCGTCCACGCGGTAGCGGATCCTCAGATTCGAGTCATCCGGCTCGAAGTGGAGATCGGAGGCGCCCTCGCGGACCGCCTGGGCCACGACGGCGTTCACGAACCGGATTACAGGGCCGTCCTCTTCCGCGCGGACGACCATGTCCTCGCCGATGATGCCCTGCCTCTGCCCCTGCTCGCGAACCAGGAGCTCGAGACCGCCCCCAAGCGGGTGATAGCGGTCCACGGCTTCCCGAATGTGGGGCTCCGGGGAGACGACCACCTCGACCTCGAGCCCCGTCGCCTGCTTCACCTCGTCGATGGCCACGATGTCGAGCGGGTCGGTCATCGCGATCGTGAGGGTGTTCCCGATCTTGAAGAGCGGGACGAGCTTGAACTGGCGCTCGATGCGCTCCGGCACCAGCCGCACGATCTCCGGCTCGAGCACATAGGTAGTGAGGTCCATGCGCGGGATGCCGAGCTGCTCCTCGTAGTAGTCGAGGATGGCCTCCTCGGAGACCAGATCGAGCCGGAGCAAGACCTCGCGGAGCGCCTGCCCCGTGCGCCGCTGCTCCTCGAGCGCGCGGGCGAGGCCCTCGCGGGACAGATGTCCCTGCTCTACGAGGCTCTGCCCAAGCGGTTTCCGCCCACCTGCCGACATCGATGCTCCCCGCGTTGTTGAATGGAAAGAGGATACGGATGCCATCTGGAGACCGGCTTTTCCTTCACCGGCTATCGGCTCCTGGAGGAAACATCTGGAGGGCAATTGGGCGACGCGGTTGTCAGCGGATCGGGAGCCTCGGCTTCTGACCCGCTTCATCCGGAGCGGGCTCCGGAACCTGGGTGATCTCCGGCACGGCATCCGAGCCCTGAGCGAGGAGCGTGACCTCGGCGCGGAAGAAGAACATCGAGCCCCCGGCCGCCGCGATCGGAGGTTCCTCGACCAGGCGCGGGGTCGCGCGGACCGGGGCTGCGGTCGAGTCGAAGGCCGCGCCGGTCGCCGACGAATCCCCCGGGATCACCGTTGCCTCCGCCTCGGTGGTGTCGGCCGGCGCGGGCGGGCGGACCGCTACCCGCTCCGTGGAAACCTCGATGACCGAGCGCGCGTATCCGGTGACCGGGACCGCGGCACTGCGCCACAACGTGTTGGTCATCACGGCACGGTTCACGTAGGTCGTATCGTCCCCCTGCCAGTCCTGCTTCCCGTACCGGCGCGTCCGCTCGACCGTGCACGGGACGGGGGCCCGGCCGATGCGGAGGGTGTCGGGCGCCAGCGTGTCGGTGGTCGCGGTGCCTCCGAATTCGATCAAGTCCATCGCGGAGATGTCGTCATCGGCCATCGGGGCTCCTTCCTCCCCGACCGGGTATTCCAACAGCCTCCCGTCGATCATGAGCCGCTGGTAGCGGGCGAGCGCGAGGCGCTGTGGCGCGCGTCCCCCCGAATTGCGAGGCGCCGGCCCGCGGGCCGCCGGAGCGAAGAAGCCGCGCTCGACTCGTGTCTTGGCGCTCTCCGCCGTCCGGAGCTCCAGCCAGACACCGGACTCCGACCCCGAGCCATCGCGCGAGACGACCGCCAGACGCTGCGTGACGCGGCGCGGTTGCCGGTTCTTGAACGCGACGTTCACCTGATAGGAGACCCAGCTGCCCGGCTTGACGTCCGCGGGCACCGATAGCGATACCAGCTTCAGGCTCTGCGCCCGAGCGCTGCCGCTGAAGACCAGGAGGAAGGACAGGATGGAAAGAGCTGCGGTGGCCGAGGCCGGCGCCCGCCCGCGGCTACTGATGCCAGTGCACAATATGCTTCAGAGCCTCTTCATAGTCGAAGTTCGGGTTCTGCTCGTTCGTGTGACAGGTCAGGCACACGTCAGGACCCACAACGGCCTTGGTATCTTCGGCCTCCGGATGCTTCGTACCCATGCCGTGGCAGTTCTCGCACTGGACATTTACCAGATCCGGGGATGCCTGCTTGGTCGCGAACCCGCCGGGCTGCCCGTAGCCGACGACGTGGCAGGGCAGGCACTCGGGGCTCGAGTCGCGCTGGTTCTTCGTCAGGGTCGCGAACGCGCGCGCGTGCTGCTGGCTGGAGTACATCTGGTACTCGGCCTCGTGGCAGCGGCGGCAGTTCTTCTCGCCGAGGAAGTGGTCCCCGGTGAGGGGCGTGGCGGTCGCCTGCGCGGCGGCCGGGTCCTCGCTCGGAGCTTGGGCGAAGCGCCGGTTCATCTCGTCGTTGAAGTCGTCGACCGTGCGGTTCATCTCATCGTCCGCCGGTACCTTGTCGTCCAGCGTCACGACTTCCCCGTCGTAGGAGACGATCTTGCCGTCCTCGTAGACCAGGTGGATGCCGGGGATGTACTGCCCGCGCTCGCCGGGACGCGCGTTGATCACGCCGTTGGTCTTCGTGATCTCCCGGAAGAGACCGGGCTGGTGCCCGAACACCATGACATCGATTCCGGGCGCATCGAGCGTCAGCCGCTGCCCCTCCGTCAGGCCGAGGTGCGACAGGAGCACGACGATGTCGGCCTTCTTGCGCAGCTCGGGCAGGAGCGCCTTCGCGGTGGCGACAGGATCCTTGATCTCGAGCGCGCGCTCGCTCGAGAGGGTGCGGACCTTCATATCCTTCCCGATGAGCCCGAAGAATGCCACGCGCGCGCCGCACAGCCTCCTGATGACGTAGGACTTGACGAAGGGCTTCTTGGTATCCGCGTACACGAGATTCGCCGAGACCACGTCGATCTTCGACTTCTTGAAGGTGTCGAGGAGGAATTGCTGGCCGAAGTTGAATTCGCGCTCGCCCAGCGTCACGACGTCGTAGCCGAGCTTGTCCATGGCCTGGACCATGAACGCGCTCTTCAGGGAGTCCTGCGTCCCGGCCATGCCGAAGAAGTCACCCGCATCCACCCGGAAGTGGTTGGGGAACTTGAGGGCGCCTACCTTGAACTGACTCGCCCTCCGGGCGAGTCCGCCTAGCGGGTGAGCGTGTCAGCCACAGGGAGCGAGCTCGCCGTACACATCCGTCGTGGCCTGGAACAGGATGTCGCAGGGCGTGCCCTTTCCCAGAAGCTGCGGGCTCAGGGCTGTAAGCCCCGTCGCGACAAGAAGAAAGAGCAGGGCGCGAAACCGGGTCAGTTTGTATTCACCTCCGTTCTGGTTCAGATGGGAGCACTCGAAAACTATACCCCGCAAAAGCCGGCCGGTTCAAGCCTCTGGCGGCGCGCCCGCCCGAAACGCGGAAGGAGCGGGTAGGCGATCCTACCCGCTCCCTCGCAAAGCCGATGGTGGAGAATGCCGCTACTTCTTGATGCGATCCTTGAGTGCCTTTCCCGCATGGAACGCCGGGAAGCGGGATGCCGCGATCTTGATGCGTTCTCCGGTCTGGGGATTGCGACCCTCGCGCGCCTTGCGCTTGCGGGTCTCGAAGGTTCCGAATCCCGTGATCTGAACCTTCTTCCCGGACATGAGAGCTGCCGCGATCAATCCTTCCTTGCCTGGGGAGAAAAGCGTTTCGACGGCGGCGCGCGCTTCACGTGCCGAAAGACCGGTCTTCCTTGCTACGGTGGCGATGAGTTCGGTCTTGTTCATCTTCGTCTCACCTCCTCTCGGCTGAACGACGCGCGTGAAACGTACGCCGCACCCTGAGGGGTGTCAAATGGATTCAAAGGGGATTCGTGATGCCAACGCGGTTTTTCTTGACTAGAACCTGTTCTCGATTCCGCCGAAGCCGCGCAACCCGCGCGACCCTTGTTCGTAATAGACCTCCGGGAGATTCTTCACGTTGATCTTGAAGTAGTACTCGGTGATCCCGCCGGAAATCGCCCGTGTGAACTGCGCCTCCCAGCAGTGGAGATCGCGCTTCACTGAGTAGTTCCACGAGACCAGCTTTCGGTCGTTGAAGTCGTATTGCGCCGCGTAGTCCACGCGCCAGTTCCTCGTCGGATTGATTCCGAACGACCCGTTCCCCGTCGTGCTCGACCGCCACGTCGAGTAACCGCCCCCCGGAAGCCTCGTGCTGGAGCCGGTGTGACCCACCGAGATGCTCAGAGACCACGGAAGGTCGGAAGGGACCAGCCCGGGCGGCACCCAGCCGGTCGGCGCGGCCACGGCCGGCGCGAAGGGATCGCCCTCGACGCTCCCTTCCTGGCTCGGTACCCGCCGCACGCCCTGGAAATAGAGCCCGCTCGAGGCGCTGAAGTTGAGGAGCTTTCCGTCGTAGGGGTTGTGGGCGAAGTGCATGTCGATCGACTTCCTGCCGGCGTTGAGCCGGAGCGTGCTGAACAGATCGGAGAGCGGCTTCTGCCCGGTCCTCGAGGCGAGGAAGTCGTAGCTCCCCGAGGTCTGGAGAAAAATCAGACTGTTGAGCACCTTGGGCTGCGCCGGGTCTCCCCATTTCACGTGCACGTCGTTCTGGAGAGAGAAATTCATGGTGCGCGCCTCCGACGCGCCGAGAGGCGAGACCCCGGACACCCCCGTGAACCGCTGCCTCAGCACGCCGTTTTGGTCCCGGTAGCTCAGCCCCGGGTACGCCGGCTGATAGGAGAATCCGACGCTCGGCGTGATGACGTGGCGCACGGCGCGCAGCGGGCCCAGCGACGGCCGGAACGTCCCGAAGATCGAGGTATTCGCGCTCACGCCGCCGCGCCAGACCCCCGCGCGCTGGTTCCGGTTCCCCGCGGCGTCCTCGCTGTAGAAGACCTCCGAGTAGCTCATGCTCGGTGTGATCCGGAGAAACCCCATCAAGGTCCGCACGTCGGCGAGCGTGATGTCGTGGCGCGCGGCGGTCCGCGACGTCTCGACGTCCGCCAGGCTCACGGTCGTGTCCGTGGGGACTCCGAGGCTGTCGAGCACCACCGTTGTCTCCGGCCGCGACTGGAAGAAGGAGTTGCGCTCGCTCGACAGCGTCGACGTGAAACTGTATACCGTCGAGGAAAGCCAGGGAAGCCGCGCGCTTTCCTTGCCGCGCGCGAGATGCCCCAGCGGCCGCTGGAACAACGAGAACTTCACGGCGGGGAGCTGCTGTCCGATCTCCAGTGTCCCTGGATCCGGATCGAGGTCCTGATTGCGCGTGAGCCCGACGTTGAGCGAGGCGCCGCTCCATCGCTTGTCGAATGAGAGGTTGGAGCTGAGGTTCCGCTGCACGCGGACGAGGACGGAACGCCCGATCGATTGATCCTTCCGATACTGGCTCGAATTGGTGAGATTCGCCTGCCCACGAAGGGTCAGATTCGTTCCGAGGGTCTGGATGTGGCGCCCCAGGAGATCCCACCGATTGCTTCCCAGAAGCGAGTGTTCGAAGGAAGAGTTGATCTCGCCGCTCAGGAGGTAGCGCTTCTGGTAGCGCGTCTGCGAGTGCGCGATCCACCGGTCGTCCTGGTAGTAGTCCCCCCACAGGGTCGCGTCCAGGTAGTCGCTGATCGCCCAGTAGTAGCCCACGTTTCGGATGAACTTCCCGCCCTGGCTCGAGGAGCCGAACTCGACTTGCGGAAGCTGGAAGCCGGAATGGCGGCCCGGTCGGATCGGGAAGACATAGAACGGGAGCGCCAGGAGGGGGATGTGCTTGAAGTAGAAGACCACCGGGCGCACGATCACCTTGTCGCGCAGGAGAATCTTCATGTTGTGGCTTCCGAAATGGTAGTGCGGCTCGTCCAGCTCGCACGTTGTGTAGCTGCCGTTCCTCACGAGGAGCACGTCGTCCGAGACTTTCCGGATCTGCTCTCCGTAGTAGTAGCCCTTCTCGTAGGTCGTCTTGCCGGAGAAGATCGTGCCGCGCCGGATCGAGAGGTCGTAGGTCATGGTCTGGCCCACGATCCGGTCCTTGCCGTCCTGGAGGACGGGGTCTCCCTCCGCCCGCATGCGCTCGGTCTTGGTGTTGAACGCCACCTTCTCCGCGTTCAGGCGAAGCTCCTTGTACGTCACCTCCGCGACCCCCACCACATCCACTTCGTCCCCATCCACGTCGTAGACGATTTTCCGGCCGCGGTACCGCACCCGCTCCTCCTGATTCGCGCGGCTCGTGTCCCCCTCCGCCACCATGTAGTACGTGCCTTCGGCCTCGCCCACCACCGTCGCGCGCCGAGCGCGGCCTCCCGCGAACTCCACGATGATGCTGTCGCCGCTCGAGAGGTTCCTCCCTCCCTGGGCGCTGTCGGCGCTGCTGGGCCAGTAGACGCTTCGGGCATGGCCCACGACCACGGCGCGCCGCGTCTCCTCGCCGGGATTCACCAGGGTGACCGTGTCCCCGTACGCCTCGGTCCGTTCGCCGCGGCCGCGCTCCCCCTTCGCCTCGTACCGGACCACCGCGTTGGGACGCACCTGGACCGACTGGACCCGGTGCTGCGCGAAGCGGAGGTCCAGGGTGTCCCCGCGGACCTCACCCTCGTCGTCCCACGCGCGCGGTTTTCCGACGAGGAGCGCCCGATTCTCTCCTTCGTAGAATTCCCCGCGATCCCCGGTCGCGCGCAGCTTGTCGCGCTCCACGAGGACGTTCCCCAGCGCGAAGACCGCGCGCTTCGCGTTGTCGAACTCCATCGTGACGCCCCGGACGCGGGTGGACTTCCCGCCCGATTCCTCGATCGTCAGCACCGGATCCTGGGTCGCCCACGCGTAGTTCCTCACCCGGTCGTACCGGATGCGCCCGGCGCGCACCGTCGTGCTCTCCGCGCGGTCCACGGCGACGACGTTCCCCGTGGCCAGGACCACGTCCTTGCCGCGGTCGTACTCGATCTGGTTCGCCGTGAGCGTCCGCGTGGAGTCCTCCATCCGCGGATTGCCGACGATCACCGAGCGGTCCTCTCTCCGGTAGAAGCGCGCCTCCTTCCCTGAAATTCGCGCCGCGCCTTCCTCGATTCGGACGTTCCCGCGCAGGATCGCGAGGCGTGACTTCCGGTCATAGGAGGCTTCGTCGCCCCACATCCTCGTCTTCCCGTCCAGGATCTTCACGTTCCCCATCAGCTCGATGAGCTCGCGCTTGCGGTAGACGCGCGCGGAATCCCCGATCACGGTCGTCGGGCCGTGAACCACCGTGACCTTGATCGCGGTGTAGACGTCCTCGTCGGAGGTCGCGGAGCCGGACAGGCGGTCCGCCTTCAGATGGTAGGTCTCGTCGCCCAGGGCGGGCTTGGACCCGGGCTGGGCGGCGGCGGTTCGCACGGCTCCCGCGGGGATGGAGGCCGCGAGCAGGACGATCAGGAAGGCGACCGGGCCGGCGTGACCGCCGGCGCGCCGGCCTTCAAAGCTCATGACGGACGCTGACCCCGAGGTGCGGAAGGGCGGAGGCGAGAAGGAAGAACGATCCGGCGACCACGAGGACGCCGCCCGATCCACGCGCCCAGGCGAGGGCGCGGTCGAGCGCTTCCGGGATCGACGCGATCGCCTCGCACGTGAGATGGCGGGAAGGGGCCGACTCCAAGAGCGTGGAGGCCGGAGTCGCGCGCTCCCCCGGAAACTCGGTCAGGTAGAAGCGATCCGCCACCGATCCCAGCTTACGCAGGAAGTCCGCGTGGGCTTTGTCGCGCGACAGCGCCACGAGGAACGCCACGCGCCGCCCCGGAAAGAGAGCGCGCACGGTCTCCGCGAGCGCGGCGGCGCCTTCCACGTTGTGGGCGACGTCCACGAGCACCGGCGGGTCCTCGAGCACCAACTCCGCGCGCGCGGGCCAGCGCGCGCCGGCGACGCCGCGCTCGATGGCGGACGCGATCTCATCCGGCGGCCTGCCCGCAAGCCACGTCTCGGCCGCGAGCGCCGCGAGCGCCGCGTTCCGCGCCTGGTGCTTCCCCAAGAGATTCGTGTGGAGCCTCCCTCGGTACGAGGATGTTTCGAGCGCGAACTCGGTTCCATGTTCGAGGCTCACCCGGCGTGTCGTGTAGCGGGCGTCGACGCCGAGCAGGCTCAGCGAGGCCCCCCGCTCCTCGGCGGCGGCCGCGATGGCCGATCGCGCTTCCCGACCCCGGACGCCGGAGACGACGGCGCCATGCGGCTTCACGATCCCCGCCTTCTCGACGGCGATCCTCCGGAGCGTCGAGCCCAGGATCTCGCCGTGGTCGCTGCTGATGGTGGTGATCACGGAGACCCGCGGCGTCAGGATGTTCGTCGCGTCGAGGCGCCCGCCCAGCCCCACTTCCACGACCGCGACGTCGAGATTGGAAGCCGCGAAATGGTCGAACCCGATCGCGGTTGCCGCCTCGAAGAACGAGGGACGAAGCTCCTCGAAGCGGGGCCACCACCGCTCGAGCAGTCCCTCGAGCGCCGCGTCCTCGATCTCGCGACCCTGGACGCGGATCCTCTCGTGGAAGCGAAGCAGGTGCGGGGAGGTGTAGAGGCCGGTTCGGAGTCCGGCCGCGCGGAGAATCGAATCGAGGTGGGCCGCGGTCGAGCCCTTGCCGTTCGTCCCACCGACCAGAATCGAGGGGAACGCCCGATCCGGCCGGCCCGCGGTCTCGAGCAGGCGCGTGATGCCGTCGAGTCCCGGGCGCATGCCGCTCCGCTCGAAGAGATACATCTCATCGAGCCGCCGGGTGAGGGTGGCGCTCGCGGGCGCCTTCATTCGCGGATGGGGATCTCTTGGTCGGCGGGAAATGCCGCGGAGCCGCCGGGCGAAGGCTCCTTGCTCTCGGCCGGCGCCGCGGACGGCTGAGCGTCCGGCTTGGTTCCCGGCGGCGGCCCGCCCGGCAGGCCGTTTCCGCTCGGATCCACCGCGGGCTCGAACGGCTGGAGCGTCGCGTCGGCGACGGGCGCCTCCACCGGAGTCGGGACCGGCGCCGGGGGAGGCGGCGGGGCCTGAGCGATCGGGCCCCCCACGGCGCGGAAGCGGGCCAGGGTTTCGCCCGCGCGCCGGCGCGGCTTCTGCGGCAGCTGTGCGGCCGCCGCGAAGAAATGGAGGAACCAGGCGAGCGTCTTGCGGAGCTCGTTTCGGTGCACGATACGGTCGATCATCCCCTTCGCGAGGAGGAACTCGGACCGCTGGAACCCTTCCGGAAGCTCCTGGTTGATCGTCTGCTTGATGACCCGCGGTCCCGCGAACCCGATCAGCGCGCGCGGTTCCGCCAGGATCACGTCGCCGACCGAGGCGAAGCTCGCGGTCACGCCGCCGGTCGTCGGGTGCGTCATGATCGAAATGTAGGGAACGCCCGCGTCCGAGAGTCTCGCGAGGAGCGCGTTCGTCTTGGCCATCTGCATCAGGGAGAGGATGCCCTCGAACATGCGGGCTCCGCCCGAGGACGAGATCAGCACGAGTGGATGCCGCTTTTCGAGAGCGAGCAGGATCCCCCGGGCGATCCGCTCGCCCGACGCCGACGCCAGGCTCCCGCCGAGGAACGAGAAGTCCATGACCCCGATGACGAGCGGGTGGCCTTCGATGGCACCGTCTCCCACGAGGATGGCCTCGCTCAGCCCCGTTTCCTCGCGCGCTCTCCTCAGACGATCGCTGTAGCGTTTCGTATCGCGGAATTTCAGCGGATCGGTGGAGACGACCTCGGAGAACCGCTCGGTGAAGGAGCCTTCATCGAGAAGGATCTTCAGATAGGTGCGCGCGGGGATCCGGAAATGGTAGGAGCACTTGGTGCAGGTCCAGAGGTTGCGCTCGAGCTCCTTCTGATAGAGGATCTCGCCGCACTCCTCGCACTTCGTCCAGAGACCGTCCGGCAGCTCCCGTTTCCGCTGCGGCGTCTTGAGCCCTTCTTTTGACTTCTTGAGCCAGCTCATACGGTCGGATCCTCCGGGAGGACACGATACATGACGATAGCATCCTCGACGGGGCTCCGGTAGTAGTTCTTTCGGATCGCGATGTCGATGAAGTGATTCTTGTAATAGAACTTACGGGCCGCGTTATTGGACGCGCGGACCTCGAGAGTGACCCGCTTCACCCCCGCCTTCGCGCCGTCGGTCAGGAGCGCATCCAGGAGCTTCTGGGCGATGCCGTGCCGGCGCTCGGCCGGCAGAACCGCGAGATTCCCGACGTGGGCCTCGTCCGGAATGACCACCGCGAAGAGGTACCCGATGAGATTCCGCCGCCGGACGGCGCCACGGGCGTAGCCGCGCGCCTCGACGTCGAGTTCCGATTCGAACATCCCGCGCGTCCAGGGATCGGTGAAGGACGCGCGCTCGATCGAGACGATCTGGTCCAGGTGCTCGCGCGCGAGCGGCTCGATGCGGACCGGATCGTCCTGGGTCATGGCGACGGCTTGCGCGCGTTCGGGGCGCGGCCATAGGCGGGCGCGGCCTGGGCGAGATTCTCCTCGCGCCCCTCGCGAAGATACCGGTCACCGAGCTCCGCGACCCCAGCCGCGGCCGGCGGGAGCGCCTCCGCCCCGGCGGGAACATATCCCGCCGCCTCGAGCGAACGGAGCAGCTCGGGCTTCAAGTCCGGTCCGGCGATCGCGATCGACTCCTCGCCGCGCCTCGCCTTGGCCCGGAGCGTCGTAGCGAGATCCTTCTCGGCGACGCGCTCGGGGCCCCAGATTGGCGTGATCCCCGCTCCGCCCGACCAGAGCGCCGCCTGCACCTCGCCGCGCTCACCCTGCAGCACGGTGGCGATCAGGCCGGCCCGAAGTCTGTGGCGGTACGCGTTCACTTCGTGCGCGGACACGAGCACCAGCTTCGCCGACGAGCCGAAACACACTCCCTTCGCCCAGGCCAGCCCGATCCGGAGCCCGGTGAACGATCCGGGGCCGCTCGAGACGGCCACGCCTTCGAGGTCGCGCCATTCCCGATTCCGCTCGCCGAGGATCCGTTCGGCGGCGCGCGAGATGCCGCTCGAGTGCTCCCCGGGCGGAAACGTCTCCCACGCCGACACGGCGCCGTCTTCCGCGAGCGCGATCGAGCCGAAGCGGGCGGCGGTGTCGATGCCGAGCACGAGGCGCACGCCGGAAATCACTCGGGATCGAGGGCGCCCTGAAGCGCCAGACTCCGCCATCGCGCTCCCAGCGCTTCGACCGTTACCTCCCGCGCGTCCGGACCGGAGTACCGGAGCGAAAGCTCGAGCCGTTCGGGTGGGAGCCGGTCGGACGCGCGGTCGGCCCACTCCACGACGACGATCGCGTCCCGTTCCGCAAGATCCTCGATGCCGAGCGAGTCCCACTCCTCCGGGGAATCCAGTCGATACAGATCCGCGTGGACGATGGCAGGCGATCCGCCGTACACCTCCACGCGCACGTAGGTGGGGCTCCGGCTTCTCATCCCGGGGTGGATTCCATCGACGATCCCGGACACGAGCGTCGTCTTCCCCGCTCCCAGCTCTCCGCGGAGCGCCACCCAGTCCCCGGGAACCAGGTGCCGCCCCAGGCGCACTCCGTAGGAGTGTGTCGCGCCCGCTCCGTGCAGGAATGCCCGCCGCTCGTACGCCAAGGGAATCAGCCGCGGGGCGTGAGGGTGGCCGTGGGGAGGATCATCTCTTCGAGCGAGATGCCGCCGTGCTGGAAACTCCCGCGATACTTGTTCTCGTATTCGTGGAAATTGGTCGGGTACACGAAGTAGAAATCTTCCTTCGCGATGATGTAGCTCTTGTTCATCGAGTTCGCGGGAAGCCGGAACCGGTTCGGGTCCTTCACCTGGACCGCGTATTTCGGATCGCAGGCCAGGTTCGTGCCGAACTTGAAGCGGAGGTTCGTCGAAGTCTCGCGGTTTCCGTGCACCAGCGCGGAACGCCGGCTCAGGATCGCGCCGTGGTCGGTCGTGAGGATCACCGTGCAATCCTGCTTCGACATCCACTTCAGCGCGTCGAAGAGCGAAGAGTGCACGAACCAGGAGCGCATCACCGATCGGAACGCCGCCTCGTCGGGCGCCAGCTCTTTCAATAGATCCGACTCGGAGCGCCCGTGCGTCAGCATGTCCAGGAAGTTGAACACGAGCGCCACCAGCGGGATATTCTGGAACGTGACGACGTTCCGGCGCACGTTGTTCGCCTCTTCGGCGTTGTAGATCTTGATGTACTTCGGCGGCGATCCGAGCTCGATCGAGAGGCGCTTGAGCTGGAGGTCGAGAAGCTGGCGCTCGAAGCGGTTCTTGCTCCGCTCGTCCCCCGGCCCCTCGTGCCAGAACTCCGGATGCCGGCTGTGGATCTCGTCCGGGTAGAGGCCCGCGAAGATTGCGTTCCGCGAGTAAGGGGTCGCGGTGGGCAGGATCGACACGTGGTAGTCCACGGTCACGTCGAAGAATTCGCGCAGCAAAGGCTCGACGGTGAGCCACTGATCGAGCCGCATGCAGTCCACGATGATGAAATAGACCCGGCGCTTCTGGCGGAGGAGCGGGGCCGCCCAGCGTTCCAGAACACCGGTCGAGAGCGGGGGCGCAGCACCTGCCGCCGTGCCGCCGCTCGATACCCACGAGGCGTAGTTCGCCTCGACGTACTGCCCGAACTCGACGTTCAGCTCCCGTCTCTGGTCCAGGTGCGCCTGCTTCAACCCCGCGTCCCCGGCCCGGTCCAGCTCGAGGTCCCATTGCGCGCTCCGGGCGTAGAGGTCGATCCATCCTCGCCAGTCGAGCCCTCCGGCCGAATCTTCGCGAAGCCTCGCGAGCTCCGCGACGTAGTTGCGAGTCCGCTGGTTATCTTGTAGCCGGTCCGATTCCAGCAGGCGCTTCAGCGCGAGGAAGATCTGCGTCGGGCGCACCGGCTTGATCAGGTAGTCGTCGATCCGCTTCCCGATCGCCTCGTCCATGAGCGATTCCGCCTCGTTCTTCGTGACGAGCACCACCGGCACCAGAGGATCGTGCTCCTTGATCGCCTCGAGCGTCGCCAGGCCACCGAGCCCAGGCATCGAATCGTCGAGCAGAACCACATCGAACTTCTCGCGCGCGGCGCACGCCACGGCGTCGTTCCCGTTCGAGACGGAGGTGACGCGGTAGCCCTTCGATTCGAGGAGCAGGATGTGCGGCTTCAGGAGGTCGATCTCGTCGTCGGCCCAGAGAATCTTTCGGTCTTGGGCAGCCATGGTCGCGGGCTTTCGGGGTTACGCGGAACCGGCGTTCGGGGGAGGCGCGACGGGCAGCGCCACGGCGACGGTGGTTCCACGGCCGGGCGCGGATTCCACGATGGTGATCCTGCCGTGATGATACTCGCGCACCACGCGCCGGGCAAGCGCGAGCCCCAGTCCCCACCCGCGACGCTTCGTGGTGAATCCCGGCGAGAACGCGCGGCGTCGCTCCGAGGCGTTCATGCCGCGGCCGTCGTCCTTCACGATGATTTCCACCTCACGGCGCTCGCGGCGCCAGACCAGCGAGACCTCGATCCTTCCCTTCGGCTTGTCCCCCGCGTCGATCGCGTTCCGGATGAGGTTCTCGACGACCCACTCGATCAGGGCCTCGTGGAACGCCACCCTCGGAATCGGCTCGTAGCGCTCCTCGATCTCCATCGCGGTCCCCAGATGCGGAAGCCGGTGGCGGAAGTACTGCACCACGCCCGCCACGGTCCCGGTCAGGTCTCCCTCCTTGAGCGCGGGGACCGAGCCGACCTGCCCGAAACGCGAGGCGATCTTGTCGAGTCGATCCAGGTCGAGATCGATCTCGGCGGCGATCGCCTCGATCCGCTCCGGCGCCGGGGGTTTCTCCGCGGCCGCTTCGCGCAGGTGCGCGGACCAGCCCAGGAGCGAGGAGAGCGGGGTGCCGAGCTGGTGGGCGGTCTCCTTTGCGAGCGCGGCCCAGAGCGAGCGCTGCTCCCCGGTCATGATCGTCCGGAACCCCACGAATCCGAAAACGAGGAGGAGCAGGATCCCCCCGAACTCGACGTAGGGCACCCAGCGAAGCCGGGCCACGAGCGGCGGCTCGCCGTAGTGCACGTATCCCAGCACGCCCGGGTTCCCCAGCCGCTGCACGGGAATCGGGGGGTTCCGGCGGTCCAGCTTCGCGGCCTCGTCCTGGATCCGTTTCACGATCGGCGGCACGATCCCGCTCTCGGAGGCGCGCTGGAGCACCGAATCGGGCACCGTGGCCGGCGGGATCCCGATCTGCTTCCACGCGCGTGGGATGCCGCGCGGGTCGGTGAGGATGATCGGAAAATTGATGTTGCCCACGACCTCGCGGAAGATCGGAATCAGGACGGGATTCTCGGCGGCCTGGAAGGTGGCCACCGCGAAGAAGCCCGCGAGCACGCGGCAGAGGTTCTGCGTCTCGTTGTTGAGACGTCCGATCAGGTAGTTCGAGTGGAGCACGAGCGCCGCCATGAGCGCGACGATCGCGAGGAAGAGAAATATCTTGTAGGAGAGCGGCCGGGCTGTCCGCGGCCGTGTGGCGCGCGATTCAGGCATTTCGCCGGGCTAGTCGGGTCCGATCTCTAGATCGCCGCCCCAGTAGGGGAGGAGCGCTACGGGCAGGCGCACCGTTCCGCGTTCGGTCTGATGGTACTCGAGAAGCGTGGCGTACGTCCTCGGCAACGCCAGCCCCGAAGCGTTCAGCGTGTGCACGAACTCCGCCTTGCCGTTGGGCTCCGGCCGGTATCGAATCCCCGCGCGGCGCGCCTGGAAGTCCTCGAAATTCGTGCACGAGGAGACCTCGAGCCAGCGACCTTCTCCGGGCGCCCACGTCTCGAGGTCGTAGCATTTGGCGCCGGCGAAGCTCAGATCTCCCGCCGCGAGGAGGAGCACGCGGCGCGGAAGCTCGAGCAGGTCGAGCACCGCCTCCGCGTCGGCCAGGAGCTTCTCGTGTTCCTCGTAGGAGGTCTCGGGGCGGACGAACTTGACCAGCTCCACCTTGTCGAACTGGTGGACGCGGATCATCCCGCGAGTCTCGCGCCCGTAGGAGCCCGCCTCCTTCCGGTAGCTCGCGCAGTAGCCGACGTGGCACCGGGGCAGCTTCGCCCCGTCCAGGATCTCCTCACGGTAGATGTTCGTGATGGGCACCTCGGCGGTCGGGTTCAAGAACAGGTCCTCGTCCTTGATCCGGTACATGTCCTCCTCGAGCTTCGGAAGCTGGCCGGTTCCGAACAGGCACTCGCGCCGGACCAGGTGCGGCGCCCACACCTCCGTGTACCCCCGGCGCACGGCCGAGTCGATCATGAGCTGGATCAAGGCGCGCTCGAGCCTGGCGCCGCGGCCCGTGAAGAGTAGAAACCCGGCGCCCGCGATCTTCCCGGCGCGCTCGAAGTCGAGGAGGCCGAGCGACTCCGCGAGCTCCCAGTGTGGCTTGGGCTTGAACCCGAACTCGCGCACCTTCCCCGCCTCGCGCACGACCACGTTGCCCGAGGCGTCCTCCGCCCGGGGAACCGACGGGTGCGGCACGTTGGGGATCCACGCGAGAATCGCTTCGAGCTCCGATTCGAGATCCGCGATGCGGGCGTCGAGCGTCTTGATCTTCTCCCCGACCTGCTTCATCGCGGCGACCTTCTCCGCGGCGTCCTTTCCCGCGCGTTTCGACCGGCCGATCTCCTCGGAGGCTTCGTTCCGCTCGTGCTTCAGGCGCTCGACTTCGACGAGCAGCCCCCGGCGCTCCTCGTCTCCGGCGAGATATCGGTCGAGATCCGCATTCGTCTTTTTGAGCGCGATCGCTTCCCGCACGCGATCGGTCTCGGTGCGGATGCGTTTGAGGTCGAGCATGACCGTCTAGTGGTGGCTTTCCGCCGGGGTGAGAAGGGCGCGGGCCCCGTCGAGCAGGAGGCGGCGCGCGAGACGCGCCCCGATCTGCTCTTCGTCCCCCGCCTTTCCCTCTTCTTCGTCGCGGTAGATCTTCACGCCATCGCGGTCGGCGATGAGACCCTCGAGCCGGAGCGAGCTGCCGTCCAGCTTCGCGAGCGCCCCGATCGGGATGGAGGGGTCGGACGTGATCTCGCGCTGGAACGCGCGCTCCGCCTCGATTTCCACCCGCGCGATCGCGTCGTCGAGATGCCTCGCCGCCTTGAGCAGGTCCTTGGAGGTCTTCGCGACCTGGATGCCGAGGGCGCCCTGTCCGGGCGCGGGCAGGACCACCTCGGTCGTGAAGACCTCGGTGACCCGGTCCTGGTAGCCCATGTGCTCGACGGCCGAAGCGGAGACGACGATTCCGTCCACCTCACCCATCTCGAGCTTGCGCATGCGCTGCTCGAGGCTTCCGGAGAAATCCATGATGGAGAGATCGTCCCGATAGTGGAGGAGCTGCGCGCGCCGGATCGGCGTGTGGGCGCTGACCGCCGATCCTTCCGGAAGCTCGTCCACGATGGTCCCGTCGCGCGCGATGAGCACGTCGAACGGGGTGAATCGCTCCGTCACCGCGGCGAGCACGATGCCG
This sequence comes from Candidatus Eiseniibacteriota bacterium, assembly GCA_963724515.1. GTDB lineage: Bacteria > Eisenbacteria > RBG-16-71-46 > SZUA-252 > SZUA-252 > WS-7. The sequence continues at coordinate 380,911 of CAVRUU010000003.1, forward strand.
TCGGGCGTATCCGGCGAGAGGTCCTTCATGTTCTGGACGGCGAGATCGATTTCGCCCTGCGCCAGCGCCAGCTCGAGCGTCTGCCCCGGCCACCGGGCCGCGTGTCCCCGCCCCGATGGATCGGCGATCGGCACGAGCGCGAGCGTCGCGGAGGGGAGATGCGGCTTGAGGAGCTCGATGACCTGCTCCCCCAGGATGCGGCCCAATCGGTTGTCGCGAACGCCGACTTTGATCTTGTGCTTGGTCATGGGACGGGGACGCTATCACACGGATTGGGGAGGGTCAAACCTCAGGCTTGGCGAAGCGCTTCGACGATCGTGCGGCGCGCGGCGTTCCGCGAGGGAAACCATCCGCCGAGGGCGCCCATGACGGCGGCGAAGACCATCCCCCAGAGGAGCATCATCGGCGTGACCTCGAATCGGAACGCGATCTCGCTGAAGGAGGCGAAATTCATCGTGCTCGTCGTCATGCCGCTCACCGGGAGCGCCATGAGGCATCCCAAGACGCCTCCCAGGGTCGCCAGGAGCACCGACTCGACGAGGAACGAGGTCAGGATCGCGCGGCGCGAGAACCCGAGCGCCAGGAGCGTCCCGATCTCCTTCGTGCGCGAGCCGACCGCGGCGTACATCGTGTTCAGCGCTCCGAAGATGGCGCCCAGCGCCATCACGAGCGTGACGAAGAGCCCCAGCCCGCGCAGGAGCGTGGCGAGCGTGGCGGACTGGGCCGAGTAGAACTCATCCTCGTGCTTCACCTGGACGCTCATGCGCGGGTCCGCCTCCAGGCGCTTCTGGATCGCGCCGAAGTGCGCGGGCTCGTCCAGGCGGAACGTGACGCTCTGGTACACCGGCCGGTCGAACACCGGCATGAAGAGCTCCACGTCCCCCCAGATCTCGGAGTCGAACGACGTCCCGCCCGCGTCGAAGACGCCCACGATCGACCAGTGGCGCCCCGCGAGCTTGATCTGGTCGCCGACCGAGCAGTGCGCGATGCGCGCGTTGGCGAGCTTTCCGACGACGACCTCCTCGAGGCCGGGCCGGAACATGCGCCCGTTCACGAGCCGGACCTTGGGGCGGAGCGCCTCCGACTTCGCGGTGACGCCGCGGACGACGACGTTTGCCGGCGTCCCGTTCTTCCGCTCCAGATTCCAGAGCACGACCAGCTCATGGGTCGCGAGCGCGGTGCCGTCGGGAGCGCGCGCGATCTCGGGCTGGCTCTCGATCGCCGCGGCGGCGTCGCGCGAGATGATGCTCGTCAGCTCGGCGGTCGAGCCGTTCCGGACCACGATCGCGTTCTCCGGGGAGCCCGTCTTCTGGAGCGCGGACTGGAATCCTCCGGCCAGGGCGAGCGTGAAGATGAAGACCCAGGACACGAGCCCGATCCCGAGCGCCGTGAGCGCCGTGCTCACCTTGCGCGCGAGGAGATTCCGGAGGTTGTAGGCGAGGGGAATGGCCAACGTCAGGCCACCTTTCTCAGGGCGGACGCGATCCGGAGCCGCGCCGCCGAGACTGCGGGAGCGATGCCGCTCAGGACGCCCATGAGCGCCGCGAGCAGGAGCCCGGCCAGGATCGTCTCCGGGAGCACGCGGAAGTTCGGGAAGAATCCTCCCGCGGTGAAGTCGGACTCCCGGAACACGAGCGCCGCGAGCCCGCAGCCCAGAATGCCGCCGAGGAGCGACACGGCGAGCGCCTCACCTCCCACGAGGCGCAGGATCAGTCCGTCCGAGAATCCGAGGGTCTTCAAGACCGCGATCTCGGTGGTCCGCTCGCGCGCGGCCATCATCATCGTGTTGATGGTGACCAGCATGATCGCGAAGACGATCGCCGAGCCGATGATCGTGAGCAGGAGCTGAACGTTCCCGATCATGGAGATGAACCCCGCCTGGAACGCCTTTTCCGTCTCGGTCTTGGTCGGCTGCGGGCTGTTCTCGAAGATCGCGTCCACGCGCTGACTCACGTCCGCGGCCAGGTCGGGAGAGGCGACCCGGAGCCAGTAGATCCCCACCTGGTTCTTTCTCCCCTCGGGGAGCGATTCGTTCAGGAAATCCCAGTGGAAGAAGAGCGAGTTCTCGTCCACGTCCTTGGTCTTTCCCTCGTAGATCCCCCGAACGTTGAAGCGCCATTCTCCCGGGTAGATCGTGCCGATGATCGGGACCTGGTCTCCCAGCTTCCAGCCGTACTTCTTGGCGAGCGCGCGGCCGATGATCGCCGCGTTCCGCTCGGATCGGAACGTCTTCACCTGATCGGCGGGAATGACCAGCTCCGGAAAGAGATCGAACATCGTGGGCACGTCCATGGCGAACTGAGCGAACTGGTTCTTGGGGTCCTGGTAGAAGCCGCCGAACCAGTTCCCGTGCGAGACGCCGGTCACGCCCGGCACCTGGACGAGCCGCTCCCGGTAGGCGAGGGGCAGCGGAAATACGAGCGAGGCGGCGTGGCGGACCACGAGCCGCGTTGCCTCGGAGGCGCGGAGGGAGGCCTCGAACGAGGTGATGACCGTCCGCAGCGTGCAGAAGAGGAAGAGCGCGACCGCGATGGAGAACACGGTGAGGAACGTCCGCCGCTTCGAGCGGAGGAGATTCGCGACGATGAGCCTCAAGTACCTCACGCCTGGAGGACCCCCTTGTCGAGGTGCAGGATCTTCTGCGCCCGCTCCGCGGCGTGCGGATCGTGGGTGACCATGAGAATCGTCTTCTTGAGCTCTACGTGGAGACGCTGGAGCAGGATCAGGATGTCGGCCGCGTTCTTCGCGTCCAGATCTCCGGTCGGCTCGTCGGCGACGAGGAGGGTCGGATCGGCCACGATCGCGCGCGCGATCGCGACCCGCTGCTCCTCTCCTCCCGAGAGCTGGCGGGGAAAGTGCTTTTCCCTGCCGGAGAGACCGACCAGGTCGAGCACGAAGAACACGCGCTTCTTCCGCTCCTTGGCCGAGAGCCTCGTCAGCAAGAGTGGAAGCTCGACGTTCTGATACGCGGTCAGCACCGGAATCAGGTTGTAGAGCTGGAAGATGAATCCGATGTGGCGCGCGCGCCAGGAGGAGAGCCGGGACGCCTTGAGCTTCCCGAGCGATTCTCCCGCGACGAAGACCTCCCCTTTCGTGGGCGTGTCGATGCCCGCGATCAGGTTCAGGAGCGTGGATTTTCCGGAGCCGCTCGGCCCCATGAGCGCCACGAAGTCCCCCTCGCGGACATCGAGGTTGATTCCCTGGAGCACCGGGATCTCGATTCGGTCCCGGTGGTAGACCTTCTGCACGTCGCGAAGCTGGATCAGATTGCCGTTCCTGGATTCCACGAAGTCCTCCGCTCCCCTACTTCACCGTCACGCGGCTCTTGTCGGCCAGCGTGGCCGGCGCCTCCACGATCACCAGATCCCCCGCAGCCAATCCTCCGCTCACCGCGACGCGATCCCCGGCGAGCGGCCGAGGGGAGACGCCGCGCATGACCGCGCGCCCTCCCTCGACGACAAAGACCACGGCGCGTCCTTCGGCCTCCCGCAGCGCCTTGCGCGGGATCGCGACCGCGGCCACGATGGCGGTCCCCGTGGAGGCTCCGGACCCGGACGGGTCGGCGAGGAACGTCGCCTTGACCCCCATCTCGGGGAGCACGCGCGGGTCCAGCCGGTCGAAGGCGACCTTCACCAGCACGGTCGCTTTCTGGCGGTCCGCCGTGGGCACGATCTGCCTCACGTGCGCCGGAAAGCGCTCGTCCGGATAGGCGTCGAGCGTGACCTCCGCGCGCATGCCTTCGTGCACGCGCGAGACGTAGCCCTCGTTCACGTCCGCCTCGACTTCGAGGGTCGTGAGGTTGGCCATCGTGACGATGGCGCCGCGCGTGAGCCCGCCGGACGAAGGGACGGGGCTCACGATCTCCCCGACCTCCGCCTCCTTCCGGAGCACGGCGCCCGCGAAGGGCGCGCGGATGAAGGTCTTGTCGTACTCGACCTGCGCCGACTGGACACGCGACTCGGCACTCCTCACGTCCGCCTCCGCGCTCTTGACCCGCGCGCGCGCCACGTCGTCCGCCGCGACCGCGCGGTCGAGCTCGGACTGGCTCACCAGCTCCTTCGCGCGAAGCTGCTCCATGCGCCCCCGCCCGAGCGCCGTCTCCCGGGCGGTGGCGGCCGCTTCCACGAGTCGCGCCTCGGCGGATCCGAGCGCCGCGCGGGCGCTCTCGAGCGCGGACCGCTGGTCCTCGTTCTGCAGCACGCCGAGGACCTCACCCTGACGCACGCGGCTCCCCTCTTCGACGAAGAGACGATTCAGCCTCCCCGAGACCTCGGACGAGACCGAGGCGCGCTGCCGCGCCACGACGTAGCCGTTCGCGGTCAGGATCTCGGTCGCGCCCGCCCCGGGAACCCCGCCGAGCGATTCGGCCCGAGCCACCTGTACGCGCACGGCGGAGGGGTGGGTGCCACGATATACGAAGAGCGCGGCCGCGAGCAGGGCGAGGAGTGCCGCCGCGATGAGGACGATGCGGCGGGCGGGACTCGATTCGGGGGAGGGTGCGTCGCGATCGATCTTGAGGCCGGAGAGGTCGGAGGTGGTGTCCGCGGTCACGCCGTGATGCCCCGCTCCTCCCGCACCTCCCGCACGGCCGCCACCATCACGGCGAGCTTCTCCTTCGCCTCCTCCACGGTGCGGGTCTTCAACCCGCAGTCGGGATCGATGTACATCTGCTCCGGTTTCAGGAGCTCGAGGCCGCGGAGGATCCCCTGCTTGATCTCCTCCTTCGTCTCGATCCGGTGCGAGTGCACGTCGAGCACGCCGTACCCGATCTCCTTCGTGAAGCGGTGCTGGCGGAACCGGTCGAGAAGATCGTAGCGGCTGTTCGCCATCTCCAGATCGATCATGTCCACGGGCAGATCCAGGAGCGCCGGGTAGATCACGTCGAAGTCACCGTAGCAGATGTGGGTGATCGTCTTCGCCTTGACCCCCTCCACGGCGCGGCCCAGCGCCTTGACCGCGAGCTTCAGCTCCTCCGGGCGCACCGAGATCGCGGGTTCGTCCACCTGGATGAACGTGGCCCCCGCCTCCGCCAGCGCCATCGCCTCCTCGCGGATCGCCTCCGCCAGATCCATCGCGAGCGCCTCCCGCGACGCGTAGTGCTCGTTGAAGGACCAGTCCATCATGGTATACGGCCCCGTGAGCATGCCCTTCACCGGTTTCTTCGTCTGCCCCTGCGCGAACTTCCACCAGTCCACGGTCCACGGCTTGGTGCGGCGCACGGGACCGGTCGCGACCGGCTTCCGGTAGTAGCGGTTTCCGTAGGATCGGACCGGGTTCGAGATCTCGAATCCTTCCATCAGCTCCGCGAAGTAGGTCGTCATGTCGCCGCGGTAGAGCTCGCCGTCCACGAGGATATCCAGCCCGATTTCCTCCTGGGACCGGATGACCTCGATCGTGGCGTCGCGCTCGAGCTCCTTGAGCCGCTCCGCGGAGATCTCGCCGCGGGAGAACTGATTCCGCGCCTTCTCCAGATGCGGCGGTTTGGGGAAGCTTCCGACGGTCGTGGTCCAGAGCCCACGCGGCATGATCATCCTCCGTTCGCTGATGCGAGGCGCGCGGCCTCGGTTAAGCGCGCGACCTTCATCGCCGCGCGATCGACGGGCAGGTATTCGAGGCTCGCGGTCGTGCAGAGCTGCCATCCGACGTCGGACCTCATCGAGCGGGCACGCTTCACTCCCTCGGCGAGCCGGCTCGGATCCTCGAGCCTCGTGTTCCGCGCGTCCACGAGCCCCAGCGCCACGGTTCGTCCCTTCGGAACCTCGGGAATCAGCTTCCACGCTTCCGGGGCTTCCACGAGGTCGAGCCCCAGCACGTCCCACGTGAGATCGCGGATCGCGCCGAACACGGCCGCGGGAGCGCGGAACGGCACGTGGAGGACGGTCTTCGCTTTCCTGCCGCGGAACACCGGTTCGAGCGCCGCCGTCACGAGCGGGCCCTCCGAGGCGGCAGCGCGGCCGAGCCACGGCTCCTCGAAGTGGATCCACTTAGCGCCGGCCTCCTCGAGCGCCGAGGCCTCCCGGGCAAGCGCCTCACCCACCGCGCGGAGCGAATCGAGTGGATTGCGGTAATGGCGGTCGCGGGAGAAACGGTAGAGGGAATAAGGACCGGGGAGCACCGCCTTGAGGGGCCGGTGCGCCATCCCCTGAGCGCTCCGGAAATCCTCCACGGTAACCGGGCGGGTCCAGGAGACGGGACCGGTGATCTCGGGCTGGCGGTAATACGTGTTCGTGTCGAGGTAGCGGATCAGCCCCGCGATCGTGAATCCCGAAAGCCCGCGCGCGAAATAGGTCTGCTCGTCGTCCCAGGCCACCTGCCCGTCCACGGGAATGTCGACGCCCGCGGACTCCTGGAGCGCGACGATCCGCCGGGTCGTCTCGCGGGTAGCCTCGGCGAGATCCTTCGCGGTCGCCTTTCCTTGATCCATCCGATTCCGAATCACCCGGACGTTTGGCGCGCCCGGCTCGAGCGGGAGCTTGGGAAAGCTCCCGGACAGCGTCGTTTCGATCTTCATGCACAGGCCTCGCAGGGACAGATCCGTCTCAGGTATTCGAAGCTGTAGATTCCGGTGGTGTGGCCTTCGCTGAATGAAAAATGGAGCGCGTAGTTCCCGACCGTTCGCGCTGCCTCGATCGAGACCTCGGGGGCGATGTGCTCCTCGAAGATGAGCCTCTTCCCCGTGGTCTCGCTCACGCACTGGGCGCAGGGGCAGCGTCCCCTGAGGTAGCGCGCGCCGAAGGTGCTCGCGTGCCCGTCCGCCCAGCGGATCACGATCCCCTCGCCGCCCTTCTTTCGGATCTCCGCGGGGGTGGCCCGCTCTTCGGGGGTGGTGAGCATGCTACTCCTCGATGATCCTGAGTGGAATGCTGCGGAACGCCTGGATGCTGATCTGCTGGGCCAGCTTTCCCGTAACCTCGCCCAACGCACGCGCCGAGACCGACTCGGGCTCGGCGAGCACGACGGGCATTCCGCTGTCGCTGTGCTTCCGGATCGCGGGGTCGAGCGGGATCTCGCCGAGGAAGGCGATCCCCAGCGTCTCCGACGCCTTCCGGGCGCCCCCGTGCCCGAAGATCTCGTCGCGCCCCCCGCAGTGCGGACAGATGTAGTAGCTCATGTTCTCGACGATGCCGAGCACCGGCACCTTGGTCTGCTGGAACATCCGTAACGTCTTCATGGAGATCTGGAGTCCGACGTCCTGGGGCGTGGAGACGATCACAGCCCCGGTCACGGGCACCGTCTGGACGAGGGTCAGGTGCACGTCCCCCGTTCCGGGAGGCAGATCCACGACCAGGTAGTCCAGCTCCCCCCAGTTCACGCCGAGCAGGCTCTGCTGAAGCGCCTTGTGTGCCATCGGGCCGCGCCAGATGAGCGGCATCTCGCCGCTCAGGTATCCCATCGACATGAGCTTGACCCCGTGCGCCACGACCGGCTGGATGACCTGGTCTTTGACTTCGGGCTCGTTCGGGGAGCGCATCATGATGGGGATGCTCGGCCCGTAGATGTCGGCGTCGAGGAGCCCCACGTTGGCGCCGCTCCGAGCCAGCGACGCCGCGATGTTCGAAGCCACGGTCGATTTGCCGACGCCCCCCTTGCCGCTCCCCACCGCGATGATGTTCTTCACGCCGCGGATGCGGTTCGTCTCCAGGGCGGGCGGCCGGCGCACTTCGGCGGTCATGTTCACGCGAACGTCCCGGACGCCCGGAACTCCGGACAGGACCGCCTGGCGGGACTGCTCCCTCAGGCGCTCTTTCACCGGGCAGGCCGGCGTGGTGAGATTCACGTCGAAAGACACGTCCGCCCCCTCGATCCGCATGTTGCGGATGAAGTTGAGCGATACGATGTCCTTGCCCAGATCAGGATCCATCACCGAGCGCAAGGCGTCCAACACTCTTGACTCCGACACGACCACTTCCGTCATCTAAAGCTCCATGGGGTGGGTCGAGAACGAACGACCCTTGTAGGGCGCAAGATCATAGCAGCCTAGAGCCTCAATCGGAATGAGAATAGGCACCTTACCTCCCCTTACGATGCCTCGTGAGGGGGGCTGGATGCCCATTGGATGGGAAACCGTCGTGTGTTACCGTAACCGGCTGGTGTTCGGCGCTTTCGCGGAACTGAAACGCGATGGCGCCAGGGACTGCTCTGGGAGGATGCATGCCGGTATCGAACGATGAGCTGAAGGGACTGTACTACTACCTAAACCTCGTCCGCACAGCCGACGAGCGCTGCCGCCGGCTCTTCAAGCAGGGCCGCTTCCACGGAACCTACTTCAGCGCCGTCGGGCAGGAAGCCACCGTTGTGGGCGCCTGCTACGGCCTCCGGCCGGAAGATACGATCGGTATCCAGCATCGCGAGCTGGGCGCGGTCATCACGAAGGGGATGCCGCTCAAGTACATCATCGCGGAGCTCTTCGCGCGCAAGGACAGCCCGGATCGCGGAAAGTCCCATCCGTGCCACTACGGCTGGAAGCCGCTGAGCATCATCACGCCGGCGTCCACGATCGCGGCTCAGACCGTGATCGCCACCGGCTGCGCGCTCGCCTACAAGATCCAGAAGAAAGACCACGTGGCGGTGTGCTTCGTCGGCGAAGGGGCCACGTCGAACGGCGTCTGGCACGAGGCCCTGAACTTCGCGGCCATCCACAAGCTGAACTGCGTGTTCGTGGTCCAGAACAATCTCTGGGCGGAGTCGGTGCCCGCGGTGCTGGGCGTCCCGGTGGAGGACGTCTCGGAGCGCGCGAAAGCCTACGGATTCCCCGGAGTCACCATCGACGGAAACGACCTCTTCGCGACCTACGAGACGTCGCAGGAGGCGATCCGCCGCGCGCGCCGGGGCGAGGGCCCGACCCTGATCGAGATGAAGACCTACCGCTGGTACGGCCACTCCGAGATCGATCCCGCCAACTACCGGACCAAGGAAGAGCTCGAGTACTGGAAGAAGCGTGATCCGATCCCGCGGTTCGAGAAAATTCTGATGGAGCGCGGCGTCATCGACGAGCCATACAAGCAGGCGACGCTCCAGCGGATCGAGCGGGAGATCGAGGAGGCCATCGATTTCGCGGAGAAGAGCCCGCATCCGGAGCCGCACGAGATCCTGGAGGACGTGTACGCCCCGCTCTGATGAGCCGCGGGGCAAGAGCCCCCGGGAGACGCGGGTGGAGATGGTCGAGCTCGTCCTGCCGAACGACGCGAACACGATGGGGAACGTGCTCGGCGGAAGGGTGCTTCACTGGATCGATCTGGCGGCCGCCATCGTGGCGCACCGCCATTGCCGCACCGAGGCCGTGACGGCGTCGATGGACGAGGTCTCGTTCCTGGCGCCGATACGCGTCGGGCAGCTGGCCTTGATCGCCGCCCGCATGACCTACGTCGGCCGGAGCTCGATGGAGATCCGGGTCGACGTCCAGAGCGAGGATCTGATGTCGGGAGAGCGCCGGCAGACGAGCACCGCATATCTCACGTTCGTGGCGGTCGACAAGGGCGGCCTTCCCACGACGGTGCCGCCGCTCCTGTACGAAACCGAAGATGAGAAGCGCGAGGCGCGCGCCGCCGAAGCGCGGCGTGCGAAGAGGCTTCAGGGCCGGCTTCTCGAGACACCAAGGGAGATCAAGCAGCGATGAAGATGGACGTGGCGCAATCCGCTCCGGGGGCCATTGCCTCCGACGTGAAGACGATGACGTACATCGAGGCCATCACCGAGGGTCTCAGGGAGGAAATGGAGCGCGACGAGCGCATCTTCCTGATCGGCGAGGACATCGCGGCCTACGGCGGCGTGTTCAAGGCGACGAGGGGGCTCTACGAGAAATTCGGGGCGATGCGGGTGATCGACAGCCCGATCTCCGAGAACTTCCTCGTCCAGGGCGCCGTCGGCGCCGCGATCGCCGGCCTGATCCCGTCGCCGGAGATCCAGTTCGACGACTTCATCTCGCTCGCGGTGGACGGGATCGTGGAGCACGCCGCCAAGATGCGCTACCGCTCGGGCGGAATGTTCTCCTGCCCCATGGTAATCCGGTGTTGCTACGGCGCGGCCGTGGGCGGGGGGCTCTTCCACTCGCAGGCGAATCAAGCATGGTTCATGCACTGCCCGGGGCTCGTCGTGGTCACGCCCGCGACGCCTTACGACGCGAAAGGGCTCTTGAAATCCGCGTTCCGCGGGCAGAACCCCGTGCTCTACTACGAGCACAAGCGTCTCTACCGCACGATCAAGGGTCCGGTCCCGACGCACGACTACACGGTGCCGCTCGGCAAGGCGGCCGTCGTGCGCGAGGGGAAGCACGCCACCGTGATCTCCTACGCCCTCATGCTGCACCGCTCGCTCGAGGCCGCCGAGAAGCTCGCGGCGGAGGGGATCGACGTGGAGGTGATCGACCTGCGCACACTTCTTCCCTACGACAAGGAGACGATCCTGAACTCCGTGGAGAAGACGGCGCGCGCGGTCGTGGTCTACGAAAGCTCGAAGACGATGGGCGTGGGCGCCGAGATCGGCGCGATGATCGCCGAGGACGGATTCTCGTTCCTCGACGCACCGGTGAGGCGTGTCTCGCCGCCGGACGCGCCGCAAGAGCCGTTCGCTCCAACGCTCGCGGAGGCTTATCTCCCCGACGCGAACCGGATCGCCCAGGCGATCCGCGAAACGGTCGCTTACTAGCCCGGTTACCCGGGGCCTGAGCCGGAGGAAGGGATGCCCGTCACCATCGTAGTGCCGCAGCTGGGCGAGAGCGTCGTCGAGGGGACGGTCGGCAAGTGGCTCAAGAAGGAAGGCGAGCCGATCGCCAAAGACGAGCCGATCGTCGAGATCATCACCGACAAGATCAATATCGAGCTGCCCGCCCCAGCCGCGGGAACGCTCGGAAAGATCACGGTGCCCGAGGGGACGGTCGCTCAGGTGGGACAGCAGCTGGGCGTGATCTTGCAGAAGGGCGAGTCGTTGCCCGCGGGCGGCTCGGGCGCGCAGGCTTCGGCCGGCGCTGCTCCGGCGCCTCCGGCCGGCGGTTCCGGCGCGGGCGCGGGCGCCCCCTCGCGCGAGCCGGCCCCGGCGCGCTCGGGCGCGGCGGTCGCCGAGGCGCCCTACGGCGACGATCAGCGCGTCTCTCCGGCGGTCCGGAAACTGGTGAAGGAGCACAACGTCGACCTGTCCGGCATTCGGGGCAGCGGCACGGGCGGCCGCGTGACGCGCGAGGACGTGCTGAACGCGATCGAGGCCGGCAAGGTCGCGGCATCCGCCGGAGCGCGTGCGCCGGCGGCGCAGCAAGGGAGGGCTCCCGCGACGGCGACGGCGCAGCCCACCAAGCCCATCATGGCGCCCGCCTTCACGGCCCCCGGATCGCGCGAGGAAGAGGTCGTGCAGGCGACCAACGTCAGGAAGAAGATCGCCGAGAACATGCTTCGCTCCCGGCACGCGGCGGCGCACTGCGCCACCTGGGACGATGTGGACATGACAGGGCTCGTCACGCTCCGGTCCCGGGTCAAGGACCGGGTGAAGGAGACGTACGGCGTCAACCTCACGTACATGCCGTTCATCGTGAAGGCGGTCGTGCGCGCGCTCCGAGAGTTCCCGGTCCTGAACGCGTCCATGACCGAGGGCGGCGAGATCCACTTCAAGAAGTACTACAACATCGGCATCGCGGTGCACCGCGACTCGGGGCTCATCGTGCCGGTCCTGCACGACGCCGACCGGAAGACCCTCCTCCAGATCGCGAAGGAGATCGAGGACCTGGGCAGCCGCGCGCGCGCCGACAAGCTCCAGCTGAGCGACATCCAGGGCGGGACCTTCACGATCACGAACGCGGGGATGTTCGGCGCGACCGCTTCGACGCCGATCATCAACCACCCCGAAGTCGGCGTCCTCGGCGTCCATCTCATCCAGGAGCGCCCGGTCGTGCGGGATCACAGGATCGTCATTCGACACATGGTGACGCTCGTCCTGAGCTTCGATCACCGGCTCGTGGACGGGACCCCGGCGGTCCAGTTCCTCCACCGCGTGAAGGAGCTGCTGGAAGACCCAGAGAGCTGGCTCCTCGATTCCATCTGAGGTACGCATGACCTCGCCGATCGCGGCGTACGACCTGGGTCGGATCCCCTACCGGGAAGCGCTCGAGTTCCAGCGCCGCGCCGTCTCCGCGCGGTCCGCCGACGCGTGCGGGGACGCGATCTACTTCGTCGAGCACGAACCGGTCCTGACCTTCGGCCGCGCGGGCCGCGTGGAGAGCCTCAAGGCCTCCGAGTCGTGGCTCAGCACTCGCGGCATCGAGGTGGTTCCGGTCGAGCGGGGCGGCGACGTCACCTACCATGGCCCCGGCCAGATCGTCGCGTATCCGATACTGGCATTGACCGGCCTTCCCTCGGGGCGCGACCTCCACCGATATCTGCGCGATCTCGAGGAAGTGCTGATCCAGGCGCTTTCCTCATACGGGATCGGCGCCGTGAGAAGGCCGCCTCACACGGGCGTGTGGGTGGGCGACCGCAAGGTGGCGGCGATCGGGGTCGCGGTCCGGCGCTGGATCACCTTCCATGGATTCGCCCTCAACGTAGATCCGGATCTCGGCCATTTCGAATGGATCCACCCCTGCGGCATCCGGGAGCTGGGCGTCACGTCGATTCGCGCCCTCCTCGGGAATGCGCCTCCGCGGGCGGAAGTCCTCGCGCGCCTGCGCGAGAGCTTCGCCCGTGTGTGGGGCCGGCCCGTGGCGGAGACGCCGTGGCTCCCGGGCCCCGCGGAATTCCGCTCCCCGGAGACGCTCCATGCCTGACGTGACCGTGAAGCCCAAGACCCGGATCGAGCGCGATTCGCTGGGCACGCTCGAGGTGCCCGCCGACGCCTACTACGGCGTCCAGACGGCGCGCGCGGTGGCGAACTTCCCCATCAGCGGCGAGCGGCTCCACGTCGAGATGGTGCGCGCCGTTGCCCGCATCAAGATCGCGGCCGCGCGCGCCAACATGGAAGTCGGGGCCCTGGATCGCAAGAAGGGCGAGGCGATCGTCCAGGCGGCCGAGGAGGTCCTGGCCGGCAAACACGACCAGGATTTCGTGATCGATGCATACCAGGCCGGCGCCGGGACCTCGTTTCATATGAACGCGAACGAGGTGATCGCGAACCGGGCCTGCGAGCTGCTGGGCGGGAAGCGCGGCGACCAGACCCTGGTCAGCTCGAACGACCACGTGAACATGGCGCAGTCCACGAACGACGTGATCCCGACAGCGATACGCCTCGCGGCGCACGCGCTGAGCGGCCCCGTCCTGGACGAGATGAAGTCCCTCGCCCGCTCCCTCGGAGGGCGCGCGAAAGCGTTCTCGCTCGTGCTGAAATCGGGGCGCACCCACCTGCAGGACGCGGTGCCGATCACGCTGGGACAGGAGTTCTCCGGTTACGAGGACTGCGTCACCGGATGGGTGTCATCACTGGCTCGGAGCCGGGACGGGCTCCTGGAGCTGGGGCTCGGCGGGAATGCCGTGGGCACGGGCATCAACGCCCACCCCGAGTATCGCGCGCGGGCGGTGAAACATCTCGCCGCCCTCACCGGGGTACCCTACTCCCCCGCGGAGAATCTCTTCGGGGCCATGCAGAGCATGGCTCCCTTCGTCCGCCTCTCGTCCGATCTCCGGGGATTCGCCCTGGACCTGACCCGGATCGCGAATGACCTCAGGCTCCTCGCGAGCGGCCCGACGACGGGGTTCTACGAGATCCTGCTCCCCACCGTTCAGCCCGGCTCCTCGATCATGCCCGGCAAGGTGAACCCGGTCATGCTCGAGATGACGAACATGGTCTGCTTCCAGGTGATCGGCTACGACACGACGGTGGCCTACGCATCGCAGGCGGGGCAGCTCGAGCTCAACGTGATGATGCCGGTCATCGCGCACGACCTGACGCGGGCGCTCGCCATCCTGGCCCCGACGCTTCGCGTGCTGCGCGAGAAGTGCATCGACGGGATCACGGCCAACGAGGACGTGTGTCGCCGGAATTTCGAACGCTCCGTAGCACTCGCGACGGCGCTCAACCCCTATATCGGCTATCTCGCGGCCGCGGAGGTCGCGAAGGAAGCGGTCCGGACGGGAAAGACCGTCGTGGAGCTGGTGCGGGAGAAGAAGCTGCTCACCGAGGAGCAGATCGCGAAGGTGTTCTCGCCGGAGGGGATGACCCACCCGGGCGGGGCTTGAACTCCGCGACCTCTAGCGGTCCGCTTTCGGCCAACCCCATCCCAGGATGAGCCCGAACGTCCCGCCTCCGGCGTTCGCGTCGACTCCGGCGATACTCACTTTCGCCGAGGTGCCGCGCAGGGACATCCCGAGATTGAATCGGGAGCCAAGCCGCCAGAAGATTCCGCCGCCGATCCATGCTCCCACCCCCGAATCGTCGTTCTTCGTCGTCACTCCTGCCGTCGTCACTTCCGCCGTCCCGCTGGCGAACGCAAGGCCGCCTCCGATGTACGGATGAACGCGCCCCTGGGTACCGCTGTTCCAGACCTTCCGCACACCCAGACCCATCTCGCCGGTGCTCGACTTGTAGTCGGATCCCCCCTGAGACTTGCTCTTCCTGGATCCGAGGAGATCGGTGGCGATCATCACGGGCCAATTCGGTCCCCCCCAGCTCGCCTCCATCCCCAACGCCGGTTGATTGTCGGCGGGAGCCCAGTCCGCTTCCTCGAGAACCTTGCTGCCGAGGAGAAAGTTCACATGTCCCGCCTGCGCGCTGGACGGTGCCGAGGCGATCGCCAGGAGCGAGCACGCGAGGAGGGAGAACGGGAGCGACACGCGGATCCCATGGTTCATCATGGCGAAACCCTCCATGGTCAGGTGATGCGAGTCGGGGGGCCGCCTGAAGGCGTCCCCCCGCTCGTTACTTCGAGAAAGAAACCGAGAACTACATGCTCAGCGCGAGACCGCAACGCACGCCCATGTAGTTCGTGCTCGTACCCTCGGTGGAGACGGAGTGGTAATTGCCCATGATATTGAGCTTCGTCTTCGGGCCGACCGGGAATCCGACGCCGGCGCCGAAGTTGAAACCGAACTTCCCATCGCTGGCCGACAGGTTCGTCGACTGGGTCGTGTTCTCATCCTTCATCGAGACGCCGTAGTAGCCCCCGCCAACCTGAGCGCAGAAGCTCGGGCCGACCGGCGCGCCGAAGTTCATCCGGAATTCCGGCGTGACGCGGATCATGTGCATCGTGGTGGTGTGATCGTCCGCACCGTCGTTGTAGTCCATGGAGCCGAGGTTGTCGTACGAAGCCTCGATGCCCCAGGACGTCTTCGGAGCCATGCTGCGGAAGTAGCCGGCGCCGAACGTCATTCCGCCGCCCGGTGAATCGGTCGAGAACGGCGATGCCGCTTCGAGACTGGACTTCGCGTAACCGCCGCAGATCTCCATTGTGCCGGCACTCGGCATGGCCGAAGCCGCCGCGGCAAACGCCGTGACCAACGCGAACGTGAAAAGCACCGTGGCAAACCGAGTCCGATTCATTGCTGGTTCCCCCTTACATGAGCAAAGCGACCCTATCCGCCCAACCCGCGACTACGCGGCGACGAGACGCAGCGCAGTCACCCTGGCCTTGACGCAACAAGATATCGGCACCCCAGGGAGGAACCTTGAGCGGGGCAAGGAAGGGGTCAGGCGTCGGGCAGCTCGACCTCGGAGCGAGGAACCTTACCCTCCGGAACTCTATGAAAGAAGGCACCATACAGGACCGAGGCCGCGACGTAGAGAAGGGCCGCGAGGAGGAGGGGCTCGGTGTATCCGCGCCGCTCGATCAGGGCGCCTCCGATGTCGGCGCTGATGCTCCAGGACACGAACCAGCTGAGCGAGAGGATGCTGTTCGTGATCGCGTGCTCGCGCTCGGGCACGACTTCCATCGCGAAGTGGGTCGTGAGCGGCTGGTTCATGTTCATGAGGCCGGCGCGGAACAGGAATGCCCCGACCACCACCGGGAACGAGTGGGAGAGAGCGAGCGCGACCATGAACGGCACCGAGAGAAGCTGCGTCACGACGACCCCGCGCACGAGCCCGAGTCGGCGCGATACCGCCGGGCCGAACAGGTTCCCCAGGACCATGAACGCCTGCATGAGCGCGAAGAGCGCGCCGAGCGCGCCCGGCGTGAGGCCGAACCGGTCGCGGAAGTAGAGGTTCAGGAACGGGATGATGAGCCCGGCGCCGAGCCCGATCAGCGTGGCGGGGAGCGCGAGCTTGAGCTGAAGCCCCCAGTCGACCTCTGCCAGCTCGCGGATCTGCTCCCACGCTCCGGGCGCCTCGCCCTCGGACTTGGGGCCCTCGGTCCTCATCCGGTGGAACGGGATCGACGCGAGCAGGGTCAGACCGCTGGCCGCCCAGAGGGACCATCGGAGCGAGAGTCGCGCGCTGTCGGTCAGCGCGTGGAAGGCGTGGGGCATGGCGCCCCCCAGCGCCGAGCCCAGGATCGAGGCGAGGAAGAGCACCGTGAACGCGGCGCTGAAGAGGTACGGTCGGAGCTCGGGGCTCACCTCGCGCATCACCACGGGCGCGATCGAGAGGCGGAAGGTGGTCACGACCATCCCCGAGAGAAATGCCGCGAGGAGCAGGAGCTCGGGAGAGACGACCGTTCCCTGTAAGAGGTAGGTGGCCGCCGTGAGCGCTCCCGCGACCACGAGGATCCGGCCCGCGGAGACGCGCCGGAAGAGAAACGCTACCGGGAGGGCCGCGACGGCGGCGCCCAGTGAGATCTTGGAGAGAATCTGTCCGATGCCCGCGTCGCCGAGGCCCAGCTCGCGCAGGTAGAGATTGAAGAGGAGCGAGAAGATCGACTGCCCGAGCCCGCAGAGAAAGAGCCCGTAAAGAAAGAAGCGCGCGTTCCGGCCCGAGCCCAGGACCGAGCGGACGTACTCTCCGATCACGCGGCGCGGCAGGGGGCCTCCACCTAGAATCTTCCCCTCGCGCGCTCCTTCGCCGGCAGGATCTCGAGGCAGGTCGTCCACCAGCCGGTCCGGATCGTCTCGACGAATTCGGGCGGAAGCGCTTCCTCCTCCATCTCCCGGGCGAGGGACCCGACATCGTAGGCCACCGGGGCGAACTCGGCCTCGTCGCTTCCGGCGCCGAGGAGCGCGTACCAGACATCGGGGCGTCCGTCGTTCGCCGGCCTGCCCACCGCACCCGCGTTCACGATCACCCCGCCGTCGGGGAGCCTCCGCTGCCAGTGGATCCCGGTGTGGGCGCAGAGGACCGTGTCCGCTTCGGCCTCGCGGAGGAGCCTCATGAGAAACGCGTCCGAGGATGCCGATTCCCAGAGGAACTCGTTGATCCGTCGCGGGGAGCCGTGGCAGAGGAGAAACCGCCTCCCCCCGCGCGTGAAGCGGATCGAGCCCGGGAGCAAGGCGAGCCGGCTTCGCTCCTCGTCCCCCGTGCGCCGATTCGTGTAGTCGTAGGAGAGCTGTGCGAAGTAATTGTCGGACGGGTGCGTGTAACCGCAGCCGCAATCGGGGAGTCTCATCGCGAGCGCCTCATCGTAGTTTCCCGCGATCGTGGTCACCTGGAACTCGTCCAGGATCGGGAAGACCTTCCCCGGGTTCGGGCCGAACCCTCCGAGATCGCCGAGGCAGAAGATGCGGCGCGCCCCGCGCCGGCGCGCGTCCGACGCCGCGGCGCGAAGCGCGACGTGGTTTGCGTAGAGGCCGCCGAGGAAAGCGACCGTCCCTTCGAGGTCGGGATCGCGAAGCGGGAGCGTCGTGGCGTTAACGGGCGCGCATCCTCGAGAGTGAACGTGTGGGGCGAAGCCTGACGCGCGCAGCGTAGCACGCGGCCGTGCCTGCGTCCAACGGCTCCCCTGTGATATGCTCCCGTGCCTTTCACGCGACGCTGTTCAATCGGAGAGAATGAAGCGGTCGTGATCTGGGACATCCTCATCATCGGAGCAGGCCCCGCCGGACTTTCCGCGGCGCTCTTCACGCGGATGCGCCGGATGTCGACCCTTCTCCTCGACACGGCCGTGGCCGGCGGGCAGCTCGCCTCCCTCTACCCCAAGAAGCCGGTCCACGACTACCCCTCCTACACCTATGTGATGGGCGAGGACCTCGGGAAGAACTTCGTCGATCAGGCGAACCACATGGGCGCCGAGATCCGCGAGCGCGAGCACGTGACGATGATCGCCCGGGACGACGAGCAGAACCTGATCCGGGTCACCTCCACCAAGGGGCAGTACGAGGCCCGGAGCGTGATCGTGGCGACGGGCGGGGGCGCCTTCGAGCCCCGGAAAATCAACAAGCCCGGCGAAGCCGAGCTCAAGGGCAAGGGACTCTTCTATGGCATGCCGGACGTCGAGGCGAGCAAGGGGAAGAGGATCCTGATCATCGGCGGCGGGGACAGCGCGCTCGAATCGGCGCTCTCGGTCAAGGACGTGGCGGACGTGACCATGATCCACATGCTCGACAAGTGGCAGGGCATGGACACCTACGTCGAGGAGATCAAGGAGTCGAAGATCCGCACCATGCTCGAGACCGAGACCGTGGAGATCCGCGGCGATGGGAAGGTCGAGACCGTGGTCGTGAAGAACAAGAAGACGGAGGAGACCCAGGAGCTGCCGATCGATTTCGTCTCGATCAACATCGGATTTCTCATGGACACGAAGGTGATCCGCTCGTGGGGGCTCGAGCTCGAGGGCAACCAGATCAAGGTCGACAACATCATGAACACGAACATCAAGGGCGTGTTCAGCTGCGGCGACATCGCGACCTACCCGGGGAAGTACAAGCTCCTGATCACGGCCTGCAGCGAGGGCGCGGCAGCGGCCAACACGGCATATATCTACGTGAAGCAGCCGAAGAAGTTCACGGTCGGAGAGCTGTACGCGGCGCCGAAGGAAGCGGGCGACACCCAGCCCAAGACGTCCGAATCCCCCGCCTAGGCGCCTCCGCCCACCGTGAGCTCCTTGAACCGGAGCGAGGGGGACGCCACGTTGGAGCGGAACTCGAGATCCCTCCCGACCGCGTCGATCCCGAGCAGCATCTCATCGAGCCTCCCCGCCACGGTCACGCCCTCGACCGGTTTCGTAAGCACGCCCTTCTCGATCCACCGCCCGTCGACCTGCTGCGAGTATTCTCCGGAGACCGTGTCCACGCCGAACCCCGCGAGCCCGGTCACGTAGAGGCCGCTGCTCAAATCCTCCACCAGAGGGCGGGTCTTGGAAACGGCATCGATGTAGAAGTTCGTCGGGCCGATCGCGGGAAGCGAATCGTAGGAACGGACCCCGTTGCCCGTGGGCGTCGCGTTCGTGCGGCGCGCGGTCGCGGAGGAGTGCAGATACTGGCGTAGAATTCCCCGGTCGACGACCACGGTGCGGTGTGTCTGGACGCCTTCCCCGTCGAAGTAGCGCGTGCCGAGGCCGCGGCGCATCGTTCCGTCGTCGACGATCGTGATCGCGGAGCTCGCGATCTGTTGCCCGATCTTCCCCGTCAGGAAGGAGCGCTGCTCGATCGCGTTGAGCGCGCTGAACGCAGGGAAGAGCCCCCCGAGGAACACCCCGGCGGCTTCGGCGGCGAAGACCACCGGCACCCTGGCGGACGGGACCGCGGCCGCCCCCAGCCTCGCGAGCGCGCGCTCCACGGCGCGCTGCCCGATCTGCTCCGGCCTCGCGAGATCCGCCAGGAGGCGCTTGCGATCGGTGTAGTTCCCCTCCCGCTTCCGCGCGCCGTCGGTCGCGATCGGGCTCGCGGAGAGCCAGATCGTCGAGGCGCGGTACGTCTGGCGCGGGAGGAAGGTGTTCGAGTAGAAGATCTCGACGACCGCCGTGCCGCACCGCGCGTCGCGCGTGGTCTGGATCCGTTTGTCTTGAGCGAAGGCGCTCTCCTCCGCGGCCCGCGCGAACCGGACCAGCTCCTCCGGCCGGAGCTGCGCGACGGCGGGATCGTAGATCTCGAGGTCGCTCTGGGAAACCGCCAGGAATTCCGAAAGCTTGTTCTCGTCGCGCGGGGTCGCCTGATTGGTGAGGCTCAGCGTGCGGTTGACCAGCTCGGTCAGGACCGTCTCGCGGAGGTCGGTCGTGAAGAGAAACCCCATGCGGCGATCGCGGAACACGCGAAGGCCCAGGCCCTGCACCACGGACTGCTGCAGGAGCTCGATCTGCCCCTGGCGCAGCCGCACCTCGGTGGTCGTGCTCAACTCGAGGTAGGACTCCGCTTCCTGTGCGCCGGAGCGCTCCGCCTGGATCCGGACCTTCTCCGCCAGCTCGACCGCGGTCTGTCTCGCCATCTAGATCGACGACCCTCCGACAGTGATCGAGGAAAACCGGACCGTGGGCTGGCCGACGCCGACCGGCACCTGCTGCCCGTCCTTCCCGCACGTCCCGCGCGTCTGCTCCACCGCGAGATCGTTCCCGATGCCCTCGATCCGCTGCATGGTCTCGAGTGAGTTTCCGACGAGCACCGCGCCGCGGACGGGCCTCGTGAGCTTGCCGTCCTCGATCCAGTACCCCTCGCGGACGGCGAAGTTGAAGTTCCCGCTCGTGGTCTCGACCGAGCCTCCGCCCATCTCGGCCGCGTAGAAGCCCTTCGTGATGCCGTTCAATAGCGATCCGGGATTGCTCGCGCCCCGGTCGATGTAGGTGTTGCTCATGCGCGGAATGGGCCAGTTGCGATAGGACATCCGCCTCCCGTTGCCGGTGGACCGCAGCCCCAGGAGCGCCGCGTTCTGCTTGTCCAGGAGATAGGACTGGAGAATGCCCCCTTCGACCGCGATGGTTCGCTGCCCGGGAGTCCCCTCGTCGTCCACCGCGTAGGAGCCGCGGCCGTTCGGCCAGCGGGCGTCGTCCACGACGCGGACCAGGGGCGACGCGACGCGCGTGCCCTGAAGACCGGAAAGAAGCGACGTGCCGCGGCGGATTCCGTCCCCTTCGAGCGCATGGCCGAGCGATTCGTGGATGAGCACGCCCCCCCAGCCGGGAGCGACGACCACCGGCATCGGGCCGGCTGGAGCGGGGCCCGCTTCGAGGAGCCGCGCTGCCTGGAGGCCGGCCTTGCGCCCCGCGTCCTCCGGGCTCACGCGCGCGAAGTAGTCCGCGTCGATACGGCCTCCCAGGGTCGCGAAGCCGCTCGCGCGCTTGGCGCCGGATTGCGCGGTCGGCGTGCAGGAGAGGGTCGTCATGTACTGGCGGTCGATCACATAGGCGCCGTCGGATGTGCCGATCAGGACGTCGCGCACCTCGTCCACGTATTCGACCCGGACCGAGACGACGCGAGGGTCGGCCGCGCGCGCCGCGGCATCCATGCGCCGGAGCAGATCCAGCTTCGAGGGCTCCTGCATGAGCGGCTCCGGATTCACGAGCCGGAAGGGCGGCTCGAGATTCCGGCGGGTCACGTCGATCGGGTTCGTGCGGCTCTGCGTCTCCACGATGGTGGACGCGACGCGGGCGGCGTCGAGCAGCGAGGAGAAGGTGAGCTCGTCGGAAAACGCATAGCCCGTCTGGTTGCGCCGGACGACGCGCACTCCGGCGCCGCGGGGGTATCCGTACGTGACCGAATCGATCTTCCCCGCGTCGAGAACGATCGCGGTGCGGAAGCGCTGCTCCGCGAAGAGATCGGCGAAGTCTCCCCCGCGGGCGAGCGATTCTTGGAGGATCCGGTTCACCGTCTCTTCGTTCAGGACGTCCCGCAGCTCCTGGCCGATGCCCATGAGGGCGGCCCCGGCGGCTTTCGGGTGGAGCAGCGAAACCGCTTCCGGAAGGCCCGCGGCCAGGGCGGTCGTGAGGAGAGCGCCTCGCCTGAGAAAGTCCCGGCGGGACATCGATCGTTCAGGGGACATTGGCTGAAGCCTTGCAGATTCTCACGCCCGTTGCAAGGGCTCGGGAGGCTCTGATAACGTGTGCGCGCGTTTGGACCCACCGCACGAGACACCGCGAGGAACACATGGAACGAATCCGGAACAAGATCTTCTCGGTGGAAGAAGCGAACGGAATGATCCCCTTCCTCACGCAGGCCATGGGCTCGCTCACCTCGATGGAGCGCGAGATCGCGGCGCTTCAGAAGGAGGTGCAGGTGCTGGCGGCGATCGAATCTTCGGGCGCCACGAGCCGGAACACGGACGTCCGCGCGCTGCGCGAGGGAGAGGCGCGCTGCGCCCGATTGATCGAGGAATTCCGCTCGGCATTGCAAGACTTCGCCTCGCGCGGCTGCATCCTTCGCGACCTCGACCTGGGCCTGGTCGACTTCTACACGATGGCGCGCGATCGGGTGGTGTGCCTCTGCTGGCGGCTCGGCGAGCCGAGGGTCATGCACTGGCATCCCACCGACGAAGGCTTTTCCGGCCGGAGACCTCTGGCCGAGCTTCCCTAGACCACCCCGGGCGCTGAGTCCCTGGAACGGAGCCGCCGTGGACGCGCGCGATGTCGCCCGCATTCTGGATGAGATCGCCGCCCTCCTCGAGCTCAAGGGCGAGAATCCGTTCAAGATCCGCGCTTACGAGAACGCGGCCCGCGCGGTGGAAGGGCTGACCGAGGATCTGGGACAGCTCATCGAGGCCGGCAGGCTCACCGAGGTGCGCGGGATCGGCGAGAAGATCGCGCTCCGCATCACGGAGCTGTGGAAGACGGGCCACATGAAGTTCTACGAATCCCTCGTGGACGCGATTCCTCCGGGTTACCTCGACATGGTCCGCGTGCCCGGGCTGGGCGCCAAGCGCGTGCGCCTCCTCGGCGAAAAGCTCCAGATCACCACCCTCGCGGAGCTCAAGGCGGCGGCCGAGAAAGGCCGGATCCGCGAGCTCAAGGGATTCGGAGAGCAGTCGGAGAAGAAGATCCTCACGGGAATCGCCCTGCTGGAGAAGGGCGCGGGCCGCTACCTCGCGAGCGAGGCGCGGATCGTCGCCGAGGAGATCCTGGGCGCGCTCGCCAAGATGGCCTCCGTCGAAGCCTCCGAGGTCGGCGGGAGCTTGAGGCGCTGGCTCGAGACCGTGAAGGACGTGGACCTTCTGGTGGCGACGAAGAAGCCCGAGAAGGTCACGAAGGAGTTCCTGAAGCTCCTTCCGGATGCCACCCTCATCGGAAGCGGTGACACGAAGACGTCGGTCCGCCTGCGCACGGGACTCGCCGTGGACCTGAGGCTCGTCCTTCCCGAGCAGTTCCCCTTCGCCCTCCACTACTTCACCGGCAACGTCGCGCACAACGTGCGCGTGCGCGGCCGCGCGCTGGAGCGCGGGATGAGCCTGAACGAGTACGAGCTCTCGGGAAAGCGCCACGCGCCCATCCGGAGCGAGGCGGATCTCTTCAAGGCGCTGGACCTGGCCTACATCGAGCCGGAGCTGCGCGAGAACCGCGGAGAGATCGAGGCGGCGGAAGCGAACACGCTTCCGAAGCTCGTCACGATGAAGGACATCCTCGGAATCCTCCACTGTCACACCACGTACAGCGACGGCCGCTCCACGCTCTCCGAGATGGCCGAGGCCGCGGTGGCCTGGGGTGCTAACTACCTCGGCATCTCCGACCACAGCGCCTCCGCCGGCTACGCCGGGGGATTGACCGAGGAGAAGCTCGAGCAGCAGTGGACCGAGATCGACGCCTGGAACGCGGAATCGAAGAAGCTCAAGATCCTGAAGGGCGCCGAGGTGGATGTCCTGCCCGATGGGTCGCTCGACTACCCCGACCGCGTCCTCAAGAAGCTCGACTTCGTCGTGGCTTCGGTGCACACGAACTTCACGATGAGCGAGAAGGACATGACGAAGCGCATGACACAGGCGCTCCGGAACCGCTATGTCACGATCCTGGCGCACCCGACGGGCCGCCTCCTCCTCGAGCGGGACGGATACAAGGTGACCCTGGAGGAGATCTATCGCGTCGCGGCCGATGAAGGCGTGATCATCGAGATCAACTCCAACCCGCACCGCCTCGATCTGGATTGGCGGGAGGTCATCCACGCCAAGTCGCGCGGAGTCCGCTTCGCGGTCAATCCCGACGCCCACAACAAGGCGGGCTACGCGGATCTTCGATACGGGATCGGCGTCGCGCGAAAGGCCTGGCTCACGAAGGAAGACGTCGTGAACACGCTGCCGGTCGCGAAGGCGCTGGCGCTTTTCCGAAGCCGCCGCGCGTGACCCCGAGAAAGACACGCCGCAAGGGTGCGCCACCCGCGATTCGCTTCTATCCGAACGATCCGGACGCGCCGGTCGGGCTCCAGCCCGCGACGCCGGTCGAGCCCGGGGTCGACGAACCCTCCTTCACCATCCAGGGCCGGCGCTACGCGCCCGCTCCCTACGACCCGGGCACGCTGGAATTCCAGTACTGGCAGGGCGAGGTCGCGCTGGCCCGCACCATCCGCGTCTGGGAGGACCTCTTCGAGCGTGATTTCACGCGGTGGCACGAGGACCGTCCCCTGGTCGTGAAGCTCCGCGCCGGAAAGGATCTCAACGCCTTCTACGACCGGAAGAGCCTTCAGTTCTTCTACGACGTGGACAAGGAGTCGGGGCGCACCGTGTACGCGGCGGAGAGCCTCGACATCGTGGCGCACGAGGCGGGGCACGCCGTGCTCGATTGCTACCAGCCGGGATTCTGGTCGACGCCGGATCTCGAGACCGCCTCCTTCCACGAGGCGTTCGCCGACTGCTCGGCCCTCCTGGTCACGCTCACCGATTCCGCCGTGCGCCGCGCGGTGCTCGCGGAGGCGGAGGGATCCTGGGACAAGAGCAACCAGGTATCCCGCCTGGCCGAGGCGCTCGGGCGCGCGATCTACGACAACTACGGTCCTGGCGCCCTGGACGATCCGACCCGCCTTCGCGACGCGCGAAACCGATTCCGCTACGCCGACCCCCAGACCCTCCCGCCCGGAGCCGGCGACTCCGAGCTTGCCCCCGAGCCGCATTCCTTCTCCCGCGTGTTCACCGGGATGTTCTACGACGCGCTGGTCGGGGAGATTGCCCGCGCCGTGAAGGGAGAGTCGGGGGAGGATGCGATCGAGCGAGCGCGGCGTCACATCGGCCGCCTGCTGGCGGGTGCGATCGAGAAGCTCCCGCCCGGGAACGCGCGCTACGCCGGCGTGGCGGCGCTCATGCGTGCGACGGACCAGACCGAGGAGGGAGGCGTCGCGACCCCGGGGATCGAGGCGGCGTGCGCGAGGCATGGAATCGACCTTCCGCCGGCCACAGGCGCGCGGAAAGGACAGCGAAAAGGGGGCGCCGGGTCACGCGCCCCGACGAGGCTGAGCCCGCTCCGCGCGCTCGATCCGGAACGCCCGGGCGGGCTCGCGGCGTTGCGGGCCGCGCTCCACTTGCCTCCGGGCGCAAGACTCGAGAGGCGATCCGGGCCGCTCGCGCGAGGCGCCGGATGGCGCGAGCAGCTGGTTCACATCCATGAGCTTCGAGTCCGGCAGCGCTCGCTGGGCGCGTTGAGCGGCATCATCGTCCGGATACCCTGCGGCTGCACCATCACGCGCGGAGCCTCCGGAGGCGTCGAGAACCTGTCCCTTGCCCCGCACCCCCACCCGTCGCAGGCAGAGGTGGCCCGCACGCTCCGCCCGTGGATCCGCCTCCGCGCGATTCATCCCGATCGGGGGCTGCGTGCGGCTCCGCGTGAGTTCTTCCGAGGGCGAACGCCCTTCCGCCTCACGGCCGACGGGCTCCTGACGCGCGTGTACTTCGACTAGGCGGATTCGCCAGGCTGTAACGCCAGGACTTCGATCCCCGATCCCTTGAGGTGCCCGCGGAGCGCGTCCGGCGTGCCGGTCAGTGCCGGAAACGTGGAGTGGTGGATGGGGAGGACCGTCTTCACCCCGAGCAACTTCGCCGCGACCGCGGCCTCGACCGGCGACATTGTGTAGAGATCCCCGATCGGGAGGGCCGCGATGGACGGGCGGTAGATCTCTCCGATCAGCTTCATGTCCGAGAAAACCGCGGTGTCCCCCGCGTGATAGACGCGGGTCCCGTTCTCGAACTCGATCACGAAGCCCGCGGCCTCTCCCGCCGGAATGATGCGGTCCCCATCCGCGATCGTGCTCGAGTGGATCGCGTGGACCATGGTCACCCGAAGGCCGTGCAGCGCCTGGGTGCCTCCCTTGTTCATGCCGTGGACCTTCGCGACGCCCTTCGAGCCCAGGTACTGCGCGATCTCGTGGATGCAGACGATGTCCGGGCTGTGCTTCTTCGCAATCGCGAGCAGGTCCCCGACATGATCGGAGTGTCCGTGCGTGATGAGCACGAGATCGAGAGTGGGGAGCGCTTTCGCCGCGGGAGGGCAGGCCGGGTTTCCGTCCACCCAAGCGTCCGCGAGCACGGTCTTCCCCTTTGCCGAACGGTAGAGCACCGTGCCGTGCCCCAGCCAGGTGATCGAAACACCCAGTTCTTTTTTCATCGTCCCCCCAGCCGTCACCCGGCGGCCGCGCGCGACATTCAGCCGGGTTTCATGACAGGCAGTTCCTCGGGTCGCTCCAAGACGGGAGGAGCCGACCCGAGCGCGAGCGCTTGCTCGATTCCGGCGCCGAGTGCCAAGTACTCCGATTTCATGAAACCTTCAACGCGCTCCGCGATGATGCCCGTGCCGTCGATGACGAAGAGGACCGGGACCGTGCCGAGGGCGTAGGCGGTCGACGCCGGATACGGAGCCGCCTCCCACGCGACGGAAAAACGGATGCCATGGCGGTCGCGAAACGCCCGCGCCGTCTCCTCGGGGTCCTGGGCGATCGCGAGGAAGAAGCGCTCCTCGCGCTCGAGCGCGATCGCGAGGGGACCGAGGCGCGGAACGACGAGCTCGCTGGCGGGGCAATCCTCCTTGAAGAAAACGAGCACGCCGCCGCCGGGATCGAGCAGATCGCGCAATCCTCGGTAGCCTCCCCCGACGAGCGGAAGGTTGAAGTCCGGCGCGCGGGTGCCGGGAACCGCGAGGCGGCTCATCGGCGCCCTGCCTTCCGGCGCGCGGGCTTCTTCGCCTTCTTCGGCGCCGCCCTCTTCCGCGGGCGCTCCGGCGGGGGGACCTTTCCGTTCAGAAAGTACGGCGCGCTCGGGCAGAGGTCCCGGACAGGGCAGACCGCGCAGCGGGGTTTCCGCGCGACGCAGATCCGCCTCCCATGGAAGATCAGCAGGTGCGCGAAGAGTATCCAGTCCTCGCGCGGCACGATCCTCGTGAGGTCCTGCTCGACCTGAACGGGATTCTTCCCCCGCGTCAATCCCAGCCGGTGCGCCAGCCGGTAGACGTGCGTGTCCACAACGACACCCTCCGCGACGCCGTAGCCCGAGCCCAGCACCACGTTCGCGGTCTTGCGCGCGACGCCGGGAAGCGTCAGGAGTTCCTCCATTGTGGACGGCACCTTCCCCTCGTACGCCTCCGCGATCCGCCGCGCGGCGCCGCGAATCGACTTGGTCTTGTTGTGGTAGAAGCCGGTCGTCCGGATGATCTCCTCCAGCGATTCCGTGTCGGCATCCTTCATCGAAGCGGGATCGGGATAGCGGGAGAAGAGCACGGGGGTCACCTTGTTTACGCGTTCGTCGGTGCACTGCGCCGAGAGGATGGTCGCGACGAGGAGCTGGAACGGATCCTCGTGACGGAGCGCGCAAGCCGCGTCGGGATGCGCGGCCTTGAGACGCTCGATCAGCGCGAGGACGCGCGCTTCAGTTGGTTCGCTTGTCGCGCGGGTAGAGATGGCGCACACGTTCGATCCGCTCCTGGGTCTTCGTGGCGTTGCGTAGGATCTGGAGCACCGACTGGTAGCGTTGGTCCAGGCTGTCCATCTCGAGGAGCTGCTCCTTCAGCTCCGGCTCGGCGTTCAAGTGAAGCGCCACCGTGTTGAGGATCGACTCGGGCGTCATGCTCTGGGCGAACATCTCGGCGAGCAGGAGCGAGGGCCCCTGCCCCTCGTGAACCTGGCGAAAGAGGCGCACCAGCTCCTCCGCCTCCTCGGCCGCGTGCTCTCCCTTCGCCCAAGCGGCGTCATCCTCCACCGGGGTGACGTGCACGAGCCGGTAGGGAGTGAGCTGGACCGAGGACTCGATCCGAACTTTCGTCAACCCGTCGAGGGTGATGTTGTAACGGCCGTCCGGGAGCTTCTTGTGGTCCACGATTCTCCCGACGCACCCGACAGGGTACACTTCCGGCGAACCGTAGTAGTCGGCTTCCCAGCCTGGCTTCAAGAGCGCGGTGCAGATCGGCCGATCCTTCTCGAGCGCGTCGGAAGCCAGCGCGCGGTAGCGAGGCTCGTGGACGTGAAGCGGCAAGATTGTCTTCGGGAAAAAGACCACGTCGGGCAGCGGAAAAAGAGGCGTCACCTCGGATGATTCCGTCACAGGCGAATGCTAGCACAAAGGGGCGCATCCGTGAGGCGGCGCGCGGGCTCGGCTTCGGCTCGGTCGGATTCGCGGAAGCGGGCGAATCCCCCCACGCCGAACGGCTGCGCGAATGGCTCCGGACCGGACGCCACGGAACGATGCACTGGATCGCGCGCGATCCCGCCCGCCGCGCCGATCCTCGCCTGGCGCTCGCGGGAGCGAGGACGGTGATCTCGGTCAGCGTACCGTACTATCGCGGCGACTGGCCCGCGGACCCGGGAGACGCCGCGCCGCCGCGCGGGCGCATCGCGCGCTACGCCTGGGGAAAGGACTACCACAAGAGGATCCGGAAGCGGCTCGGGCTCCTGGCGCGGACGATCTCGACCCTCTGTCCGGAAGCGCGGTGGCTCGCGTACGTCGACACGGGCCCCATGCTCGACCGCTCGTGGGCCGAGCGGGCCGGCGTCGGCTGGATCGGCAAGAACACGAACGTGATCCTCCAGGGACAGGGCTCGTGGTCCTTCCTGGGTGAGATCGTGACTGATTTGGCGCTCGAGCCGGACGCCCCCGCGAGGAACCACTGCGGCACCTGCGCGCGATGCATCGCGGCCTGCCCGACCGGAGCGATTCTTGGCCCCTACCAGCTCGATGCGCGACGCTGCATCAGCTATCTCACGATCGAGCACCGGGGGTCGATCCCGCTCGAGCTTCGTCCCCTGATCGGGACGAGGATCTTCGGATGCGACGACTGCCAGGAGGTGTGCCCCTGGAACCGGTTCGCCGTGAAGTCCTCCGATCCTGATTTCGCCGAGCGGCCGGACCAGCAGACGCCGGAGCTGATCCCCCTCCTCGACCTGGACGAGCCCGCGTTTCGCGCGCGGTTTCAGGGCACGGCGATCCTCCGCGCCAAACGCGCCGGCTTCGTGCGGAACGTCGCGGTGGCGCTCGGAAATCTGCGCGATCGCCGCTCGGTGGCGCCGCTTGGCAGGGCGCTCACGCGCGACCCCGATCCCCTCGTCCGCGGCCACGCGGCGTGGGCCCTGGGAAGGATCGGAGGAGATGCACCCCGCGCCGCGCTCGAGGAGGCGGCCGCGAACGAAACGACACAGGAGGTTCTCGTGGAAATTCACGCGGCGCTCACATCTGTGGGAACCGCCATGCACTCCGCCATGGAAGGAGATCGAACATCATGATTCGGTACACCCGCGCTTACGCCGCGCGCAGTCTCGCGGCGCTCCTCCTCGCTTGCGCCCTCTCGCCGGCCGGGGCGTTCGGAGCCACCCTGCCCCACGCCTACGCGGGCAACGGCGGCATGATCCAGAGTCGGGAGGGAAAGACCAAGCTCTTGGGATATCTTTCGCTGCCCAAGGGAGCGGGCACGCATCCCGGCATCGTCGTGATCCAGGAGTGGTGGGGGCTCAACGACTGGGTGAAGCAGCAGACGGACAGCCTCGCCGCTCACGGGTACGTCGCGCTGGCACCCGACCTCTACAACGGGAAGGTGGCCTACAACGAGGAAACCGCGCATCAGCTCATGAGCGGCCTCGTCGAGGAGGAGGCGATGGGAACGCTCCGCGCCGCGGCTGATTTCCTGCGCAGCCGCGACGACGTGCGCGCGAACGGGGTCGGCGTCATCGGGTGGTGCCTCGGCGGAAGGTACGCGATCCGCCTGGCGGCCGCGGACCCGGGAATCCGCGCCGCGGCCATCTACTACGGCGCCCCGATCACCGACCCCGTCGCGATTCGCGGGATCCAGGCTGCGTTCCTCGGCAACTTCGGCGCCGAGGACAAGGGACCGTCCCCCGAGCAGGTGAAGCAGTTCGAGATCGCGCTGCGCAAGGCGGGCAAGAACGTGGACTTCAAGATCTATCCGGGCGCGGGCCACGGGTTCGCGAACGAGAACAATCCCTGGGGAGGCTACCGTCCCGTCGCGGCCAAGGACGCATGGAAGCGCACGCTCGCGTTTCTGGACCGCGACCTGAAGCGCGCGTCCCTGCCCGGGAGAAAGGGCTGACCGTGGCGGTGCGCCTCTACGAGGTCGCCGCCGGTATTCTCTGGAACGGCTCCGAGGTGCTGATCGCGAGGAGGCAGAGCGGCGATCATCAAGGAGGACGATGGGAATTCCCCGGGGGAAAGCGCCACCGGGGGGAGAGCATCGCCGCGTGCCTGAGGCGCGAGATGCTCGAGGAGGTCGGAATCCAGATCGAAGTGGGACCTCTCTGGCGCGCCCTGACCCACGTCTATCCCGACCGCCGCGTCAGCCTCTACTTCCACTTCTGCGACCTGGTGAGTGGAACGCCGACGCCCATTCAATGCGACGAGCTGCGCTGGATCGCTCCGGCGCAGCTCGGGGATCATCCCTTCGTGGAGGGGGACCTGCCCGTGCTTCCCGACCTCGCCCGGGATCTCATCGCCCGGGTGAGCTTGAAGGGCCGCGGGGTTACTACTTCTTCTTTGTATCGGCCTTCTCGCCCTCCGGCTTGGGTTCGGCTGCCTCGATCTGAATGTTGATCTGGACGTCGTCTCCGAGCAGCGTGCCGCCCTGATCCAGCGTCTTGTTCCACACAATCCCGAAGTCCTTGCGATCGATCTTGGTCGTGCCCTCGAATCCCGCGCGCACCGCGCCGTCCATGCCCGGACCCGAGCCCAGGAACGCCGCGTCCAGGACGACCGTCTTCGTGATGCCGTGCATCGTCAGCGTCCCTTCGACCTTGACCCTGCCGTCGGCGCCGGGCACCACCTTCGTGCTCGTGAAGGTGATGGTGGGATATTTCGCGACCTCGAAGAAATTGGGGCTCCTGAGATCTTTGTCGCGCCACTCGTTGTTCGTGTCGATGGTGCTCGCGTCGATCTCGGCGCTCACGGAGGAGGCTGCCGGGTTCGCCAGGTCGTAGCGGACCGTTCCATGGAACGCGCTGAAGCCGCCGGTCACCTTGCTGAACATGTGCCGTATCGTGAAGTCGACGCGGGAATGCACGGGATCGATCTCGTAGGCTTGCGGGGCCGCGAACGCTTGCGTCGCGGAGAGAAGTGCCAAAAGAGCCAGGATCGAAAGGGAGAGGCGGAAGCGTTTCATCAAGTCTCATCCTCCGGTGCGGGTTGAGGACTCTATCACACGATCCCTTTGGGCCGCTCGGCGCGTCCAAGTAGTACATTGAACGGGCCGCGCCCATTTCCTATAGTCCGGTAACTTACCGTTGGATGCGGCGTTCCCGGCCGCGATTCCGGCGCCCACCGGACGCGATAACACTCCTAACCCGGAAGGGGAGCTCAGGTTCCATGGACAAGACGCGCCAGGTCATCATCGTGGGCTCGGGAGCCGCGGGGCTGACGGCGGCGATCTATGCCGCGCGCGCCAACCTGTCCCCGCTCCTCTTCGAGGGGACGCAGCCGGGCGGCCAGCTCACGATCACGACCGAAGTCGAAAACTATCCCGGGTTCGAGGACGCGATCATGGGGCCGGCGCTCATGACGAGCATGCGCGCGCAGGCGGCCCGGTTCGGGACCGAGATCATCGCGGCCGCGGTCGAGTCCGTGAATCTCAAGGCCAAGCCGATCGAAGTGGTTGCGGACGCCGTGCGGTACACCACGCGCACCTTGATCATCGCCACGGGCGCGGAGGCGAAGCTCCTCGGAATCCCGAGCGAGGCGAAGCTCATGGGGCACGGTGTTTCGGCCTGCGCCACCTGCGACGGCTACTTCTTCAAGAACCAGCGGGTTCTCGTCGTCGGGGGCGGCGACACCGCGATGGAAGAGGCCGGTTTCCTGACGAAGTTCGCGAGCCACGTGACGGTGGTGCACCGCCGTGACGAGTTGCGCGCATCGAAGATCATGCAGGAACGCGCCAAGGCGAACCCCAAGATCTCCTTCATGTGGGACTCGACGGTCGAGGAGATCATGGACGTGGCGCAGGGGAAAGTCACCGGCGTGAAGCTCAAGAATCTGAAGACCGGGAAGAGCAGCGTGCTGGCCACGGACGGTCTCTTCATCGGCATCGGGCACCAGCCCAATACGAAACTCTTCCAATCGCAGCTCGAGCTCGAGCCGAACGGCTACATCCGGACATTCGTCGGAACGCGCACGAGCGTCCCGGGCGTGTTCGCCGCGGGAGACGTGCAGGATGCGGCCTACCGCCAAGCGGTCACCGCGGCGGGCAGCGGCTGCATGGCCGCGCTCGAAGCCGAGCGCTACCTCGAGGACCTGAAGCACGCCGCGCACACGCTTCCTCCCCCCGTTCGCGCACGGCGGGAGAAAGCGCCTTCGAAATGAGCGAGCAGCGTGACGTCCTCGAAGTCGACGTCCTGTTCGTCGGCGGCGGGCCCGCGGGGCTCGCCGGCGCGCTCCGCCTGACCCACCTTCTCGAGCGCCACAAGCAGGACGCGGCCGCCGGCGGAGGGGCGCCGCTCGGCGACGTGTCGATCGCGGTTCTCGAAAAGGCTTCCGAGATCGGCGCGCACGGGATCTCGGGCTGCGTTCTCGATCCCCGCGCGCTCGCGGAGCTTCTTCCCGACTTCCTCGCCAAGGGCGCCCCCGTCGAGAGCGCGGTCACGAGCGACGATCTCTTCTTCTTCACGAAGAGCGGCAAGGTCCGCTTCCCCATCATGCCCCCGCCGCTTCAGAACCACGGAAACTACGTCGTCTCGCTCGGCAACCTCGAGAAGTGGATGGCCGGGCTCCTCGAGCCGACGGGCGCCTACGTGCTCCCGAACATGCCCGCGGTCGAGGCGCTCTTCGAGGGGGAACAGATGGTGGGCGTGCGCACCGGGGACAAGGGAATCGACCGCCACGGGGCCCGCAAACCCAATTTCGAGCCCGGCGCCGACATCCGGGCGAAGGTGACCGTGTTGTGCGAGGGCGCGCGCGGCTCGCTCGCGAAGCGCCTGGCGCCGCGGCTGCGACTGCAAGAGGGGCGGCCGCCGCAGATCTACGCCACGGGAATCAAGGAAGTCTGGAAGATGCCGGAAGGACGTGTCCCCAAGGGGCGCGTGATCCACACCATGGGTTCCCCGCTCGATTCGAAGACGTTCGGCGGCGGGTTCATCTACGGGATGGGGCGCGACCTCTGGTCGGTGGGCTTCGTGGTGGGACTGGACTACCGGAACCCCACGACCGACCCACACGGGCTGATGCAGGAGTTCAAGCGGCATCCCTTCGTCGCGGAGCTGCTCGAGGGAGGCACCATCCACTCATACGGCGCGAAGGCGATCTCCGAAGGCGGCTACTACTCGGTGCCCCGGTTGTCGTGGCCCGGCGGGCTGCACTGCGGGGAGAGCGCGGCGCTCCTGAACTCCGAGCGCCTGAAGGGCGTCCACCTCGCGATGAAATCGGGGATGCTCGCCGCGGAGACCGCGTTCGACGCGCTCCTGCGCGGAGATTACGGCGCGGAGACGATGGCGGCGTACGACCGGCGCGTGAAGGACTCTTGGATCTGGTCTGAGCTGTACAAGGTCCGGAACTTCCACCAGGGTTTCGAGCACGGGCTCTGGATGGGAATGGCGGACGCGGGGCTCCAGATCGCGACGAACGGCCTGGGGTTCGGGAATCGTCCGACGTGGAAGCAGGGGCATACGAGGATGGAGAAGGTGGCGGAGGCCGGCGTCCGCCCCGTCACGCTCGAGGAAACGCAGCGGCGGTACGACAACGAGCGCACGTTCACGAAGGTGAACGACGTCTTTCACTCGGGCACGAAGCACGACGAGGATCAGCCGAGCCACCTGCTCGTCGCCGACACCAGCATCTGCGCCACACGCTGCAAGGAGGAGTACGGGAACCCCTGCCAGCACTTCTGCCCCGCCAACGTCTACGAGATGGTTCCGGACGGTCCCGGCGCCGTGAAGCTCAAGCTCAACCCTTCGAACTGCGTCCACTGCAAGACCTGCGACATCGCCGATCCCTACGAGATCATCACGTGGGTGCCGCCGGAAGGCGGGGGCGGCCCGAACTATCTGGATTTGTGAGGGGGCCGGCCTCAGTACTTCGGGACCTCGGGGTCGATGACCTCGGACCAGAGGTCGATGCCGCCGGAGAGGCTGCGCACCTTTCGGAATCCCAGGTCCCAGAGGATGAGGCAGCCGTCCACGCTACGGTCGCCGATGTGGCAGTAGATGACGGTCCAGTGTTCCTGCTCCAGCTCCGATTCGGCGCGGTCGCGGAGCTGCGAGAGCGGGATGTGGATCGCGCCCTCGATGTGCGCCTTCTCCCACTCCCAGTCCTCGCGGACGTCCACCATCACGACCTCTTCCCCCGAATCCATCATCTCGTTCACGATCTCCGGGGAGATCTCGAACTCCTGGAAGTGATCCCTCACGGGCGCGTCTCCGTCTTGTGCTGCGCGAGCCGCGCGGCGCGAGCCCGAAGGGAGAGCAGGTAGAGGATCCAGATCACGGCCGCCAGGATGTAAGCAGCCACCGCGTAGGTCATCGCGGTGCTCCCGCGCGATCCACCGCGCCGCCTCGGTCAGCCGACTCCGCCGCGTTTCGCAGCGCCTCGAGCCTCAGCCGCTCCTGAAACACGGCCACGAAGAAAACCAGCCACGCGACCATCGATAGGAGCAGCGTCTGGCGCATCTCGCCGGTCATCGTGACGGAGCGGGGATGGAGCGAGCCGCGCCACCACTCGACCGATTTCCACACGATGGGGAGATTCACGAAGAGGATGATCCCGAGCACCGCGGAGATCGTCCGCTTCGAGCCCTCCCCCACCGACGCCCGCACGACGTGGTACCCGCCGTAGAGGATCCAGAGAATGAGAAAGGTCGTGAGCCTGGGCTCCCACGTCCACCAAGTGTTCCAGGCAGAGCGCGCCCACAGGGGGCCTGTCACGAGCACGATCGTGGCGAACACCATCCCGACCTCGCAGGCCGAGGCCGCGACCGCGTCCCAGACCCAGGAGCGCGTGGCGAGGTAGGCGATGCCGGCCGCGAACGTGAGGCCGAACGCGATGAGCGTGACGATGGCGCTCGGGACGTGGATGTACACGATCTTCTGCACGATCCCCATCTGCGCCTCCACGGGGGCCTTCGCCACGACCGCCCACAGGGAGTGCGCCACCAGATAGACCGCCACGGCCCAGAGAATCACCCGGGCCTTCTTCCACCAAGCCGGTAACGCCGACGTCATTCTCCAGCCTCCTGAATCGCCTCGTAGAGCCACGCCGCCAGCGCCACTCCCACGACATCCACCACGATCATGATCTTCACCCAATCCCGGACCGCGTCGATCGAGCCGTCCGCCCAGAGCGAGCGGGTCAATTTGACGGCGCCGATCCAGAGTGGAATCAATGTGGGAAAAAGCAGGATCGAGAGCAGAAGCTCGCGGGCCTTGAGTCCCCGCGCGAGCGCGGCGAACAGCGTGCCCCACGCAGCATACCCGATGAGGGCCAGTGCGGCAACGCCGGCCACCTG
This sequence comes from Candidatus Eiseniibacteriota bacterium, assembly GCA_963724515.1. GTDB lineage: Bacteria > Eisenbacteria > RBG-16-71-46 > SZUA-252 > SZUA-252 > WS-7. Next base: position 416,498 of record CAVRUU010000003.1, read on the forward strand.
GGGCAGCACGCGGAGGTTCCCCACGTCGAAGAAGACCGCCGCACACGGGAGGAGGAGCGCGAAGAGCGCCGCCATCAGGAGAAAGTTGGCCGCCGCCTTCCCGGAATACACGGAGAAAGGATCCGCGCCGGTCAGCCGGAGCGCCTCCCCTCCTCCCGATTCGGTCTCGAGGTCGAGGGCGCGCGTGAGGCCCAGCATCCCCGCGAAGAAGAGCGCCGCCCAGAGCGTGGCGCTCGCCTCGCGCGCCGGATCGCGGAACATGGGCCCGAACGCGACGCTCAGGATCAGGACGAGCGAGAGGCTGAAGAGCGCGAGCGTGGCCAGGAAGCGCGCGTCGCGGGCGTGGAGTCTTAGATCCTTGGCGAAGACGCTCAGGGCGGTCATGGGAGCGCCTCGATCCGGCCGTCGCGGATCACGCACTCGCGCGTGATTCCCGGCACGAGCCGCTCCCGGTCGTGCGAGACGAGGAGCGCGCCCGTGCCTCGCCCGCGCGCTTCCGCCAGGAGCGAGTTCAGCGTGGCGGTCCCTTCCTCGTCGAGCCCCGCGTAGGGCTCGTCGAGGATGAGAAAGCGCGGCTCGGGAAGGAGCGCCCGGCCCAGCACGACGCGCTGGAGCATCCCGCGCGAGAACCGCTCCACGGGAGTTTTCGCGAATCCCTCGAGCCCGAAGCGCGCGAGCAGGCGCTCCGCGCGCCGGCGAGCGTCGGAAACGCCGGCGAGCCTGCCGAAGAACTCCAGATTCTCCAGGGGCGTCAAGCCGAGGTAGAGGAGCGGGCGGTGGGTCGTGAATCCGATCGATCTGCGGGCTGGGCCGAGCTTGTTCCTGACGGCGTCGCCGTCGAGCGTCACCGTGCCCGAGTCGGCGGCCAGCGCGGTGGCGAGGATCCTCGCGAACGTGGTCTTACCGGAGCCGTTGGTACCCCGAAGCAGGACGATCTCCCCGGGATGGAGCTCGAGTGAGGCCTTGCGGAGGACGACGCGGCGCTCGAAACGTTTCCCGATGTCGCGCGCGGCGAGCGTCACCGCCGGCGTCAGCGAACTCGGCTCGCCGGTTCCTCGGCGAGCAGTGCCTGGAGCCGCCGCTTGAGATTCTGACGTATCAGCGCATGCGTCTCGCGGGTGTATTCACCTCGCTCGAGCCCCTCGTCGAGCGCCGCGATCAGATGAAGATAGGCTTTGCGGAAATCCCCGTCGCTCGTGGGGCCGCTTGGCGGGTGTGCGAGCGGCAGCGTGCCCGCCGGCGCCGATTTGCGCGGTGCGGGCTCAGCCGCGGGCGCAACCCTGCGGGCGCGGGCCGCGTCGCGCACGCGCCGGCCGCCTCGAGCGGCGAACCAGAGCGCGGCGGTGATCGCGAACGGCGCGATCAGCCAAGGATAGATTTTCGGATTCGACCAGAAACCGGCGCCACCGATCCGGATCGCGATCTCCTGGCCGACACCGAGGGAGGCGCCGCTGTAGACGGCGTATTGTTTCCCGCCCTGGTCCCGCGTGCCGCCGAACTCGAGCCCCGTCGACTCGATCCGGAGCTTCGGGTCATCCAGGAGCACCACGAAGGATGCCGTCGGAAAATAGAGCCGGTGGCTCAGATCGACGCGCCCGGAGAGCGGGATCCGGTACGTGAAGCTGAACGGACGGACACCCGGGGGAATGGGACGATCGCTCGAAAGCTCCCGCCCTCTCACGCGCGTGGTCTGCGCGTCGCCCCCCATCCCTGGCTTGAAGTCGTCGATCGAGGCGGGGAGCCCGACCCGCACGCCGGCGTTCTCCGCATGGTCCGGGCCGGTGCCCAGGTAGGCCGTGTGCGCCCTGTTCTCGAAGATCAGGATCTCGGTGATGTGGAACGCATCCGGCTTCCGCTCGATGATGATGTGGTGGTTTTTCACCTGCACGGCCGAGATGTCGCGGCCGACGTCGTAGACGGTGAAGCCGTGGGTCACGGTCGGGGCCTGGTCTCCGGAGAACGGCCCCTCGGTGTAGAACGCGTCTTCGTATTCGGTCGAGACGTAGTACTGAAGCGAAGGATCGCTCGTCATTCCCGTGAATTCGTACTCGCCGCGATCGTTGGTCACCGCGGACGACCCCTTGATCTCTTCCTCGCCGCGGACCAGGTGGAGCTGCACCGTCTGGCCCGCGACCGGCTTCCGCTCCTCCCCCTTCACGACGGAGCCGCGGATCGTGATCGCCGACGCGTCGCGCGCGGCGCCCGCCGCCACGAGCACGAGCGCCCCCACAATCGCCATTCGGGCGGCCCTCATGGTTTGAACGCCCCCGAGTCCCTCCGGCGCGCGCGTTTGTAGTCTTCGATCATGCGCTCGAGGGAATCCCCGCCTTCGATTACGGCCGGACGTGGCCCGCGCCCCTTCTCGAGCGCTTCCTCCTCGCGCAGGACTTGCAAGACCTCGTTCATGGCCTCGGTCCGCATGCGCCCGTGGTCCTCCGCCGAGATCTTTCCCGAGTCGCGGTCGAAATCCAGCTCCACGATGCCGGAATAGAGCCGCGCCTTGCGCTCGCCGATCGACCGCCGTTTCGCCTCGTCGCTGGACTCCGACCACGCGCGCTCGCCGCGCCGCAGCACGATCGGGGAAACCACGAACCAGACGACCCCCCCGACGAGGAGGATCTGGGCGGCCAGGACGAGCGCGCCTTCGCTCATCGCTTCATCTGCCGAAGCTCAGCCTCGGCCCGCGCGCGGAGCGCATCCAGCTCGTCTTCCAGCTGCCTGCCGGACGGGAACGGGACTGTTCCGCGGCTCCCCGCTCCGGCGGTGACGAGGTCGCCCCGGCGCCTCACCCATCGGCGGAGGACCAGGAACGCGATCGCGAAACCGAGGAGGGTGGCCGCGAACGGCGCGACCCACACGATGAGATTGAATCCCTCCGCCTTCGGCGCCCCGCGGATGACCTCGCCGTACTGGGACACGAGCGCGCCCACGATCTGGTTCTTGCTCTTCCCCTGCTTGATTCCGTTCTCGACGGTGGCCTGCATGGACTTACCCGTCTCGCACGTGCACCCGCTCAGCACCTCCCCGCAGCTGCAGGGGCAGATGAGCTGGCTCGTGATGGCGTGCGCGGGGTCGCGCGGCTTCGCGGTGGAAGTCGCGGGCCAGGCGCCGAGCGTGAGGAAGAGGGAGATCGCGAACGCGGAAGCGGGAATCCGACTCACGAAGCGGACTTCTCCTCGCGGCGGAGCCTCATCTTGTCGCTGAGGGCGATGAGCGTCCCGAACACCATGACGAGACCGCCCCCCCAGACGAGGCTCACGAGCGGGTTGATGTAGGCCTGGATCGAGGTCGAGCCGTCCTCGTTCACGCCGCCCAGGATCATGTAGAGATCCTCCATCGGCGTCGAGCGCAGCGCGATCTCGGTCATGGGCTGCTGGGACTTGGAGTAGAACGCCTTCGAGGGCCGCTCCGTGCCCATGAATTTCGAGCCCCGCTTGACGTCCAGAATCGCCGTCGTATGCATGGCATTCTGCTTCTGGTTCTCGGTGACCCCGCGAAGCGTCAGCGTGTAGGGTCCGATGTGGAGCGCTTCGCCGTTCTTGAGCGGCCCGTGGGCCTCCTTCTGGAACACCGAGGATCCCAGCACACCCACGAAGAGGAGCACCATGCCCGCGTGGACGATGTACCCGCCGTAGCGGCGCTTGTTCTTCTGCACGAGGTGCACTACCTGGCCCGGGAGCGCCGACGTCTCCGAGGCCCTCCGCGCCTGAATCCCGCGCGCGAACTCCATGACGATCGTGGTGGTGACGAACGCCGCGCCGAAGATGCACACGATGGTGTAGATCCCCGTTCCGCCGAAGGGGAGCCCGATCAACACCGCCAGAACCCCCATGAACGCGGGCAGGATGAAGTTCCGCTTCAGCACCGAGGCCGTGGCGCGCTTCCAGGAGAGCACGGGACCCGCGCCGGTCAAGAGCAGCAGGGTGAGCGCGATCGGAACGTTCACGCGGTTGAAGAAGGGCGCCGAGACCGAGATCTTCGTTCCGGTCACCGCCTCGCTCACCACCGGGAACGTGGTTCCCAGGAAGGTGGCGAACGTGAGGGCGATGAAGAGCACGTTGTTGAAGAGGAACGACCCCTCGCGCGAGACGATGGCCTCGATCCGGTTCTCGCTCTCGAGGAGCGCCTTCCGGTAGAGGATGAGCGCGGTGGCGGCCGTGGCGGTTATGAGGATGAACGCGAGGAACCAGGGACCGATGTCCGATTCGGCGAAGGAGTGCACGGATGTGAGCACCCCCGAGCGCGTGAGGAACGTGCCGAACATGCTCAGCAAGAACGTGAGCGAGATGAGGGTGATGTTCCAGGTCTTGAGCATTCCCATGCGCTGCTCGATCATCACCGAGTGCAAGAACCCGGTTCCCACGAGCCAGGGCATGAGCGAGGCGTTCTCGACCGGGTCCCACCCCCAGTACCCGCCCCAACCCAGCTCCACATAGGCCCAGCGCGCGCCGAGCAGAACCCCGACCCCGAGAAATCCCCAGCAGAAGAGCGTCCAGCGGCGCACCTCCTCGATCCACCTCGTGCCCGACCGGTTCAGGAGCAGCACCGCCATGGCGAAACCGAAGGGGATGATGAACCCGACGTACCCCGTGTAGAGGATCGGCGGGTGGATCATCATGCCGGGATCTTGCAGCAGCGGATTCAATCCCATGCCGTCGGGCGGCGGCGTCGCGAGAATCCGGAACGGGGAGCACACAAAGGTCAGGAGCCCCGTGAAGAAGATCATCACCCCGGCGACCACCATCGCGACCGCGTCGTAGAAGGGATCGAGCCGTTTCCGGTACGCGAAGAGGAAGGCCGCGCCGTAGGCACTCAGGATCAGGAGCCAGAGGAGGAGCGATCCCTCCTGGCCGGCCCAGAGCGAGCTGAAGGCGTAGTAGGCTGGGAGATCCTTGCTCGTGTGCTCCGCGACGTAGCGATAGCTCATGTCGCGGGCGAGGAGTGCGCGCTCGAGGAGGATCACCGCGAGGAGTGCCAGACCGCACACCGTCCACACGGCGCGCCGGCCCGCGCGCAGCGGCCCCGAAAGCCCGGTGCGGAGGCCCCACGCGATGCTCCCGACGGCGAATATGGAGCAGGCGAACCCGAGGAGGAGCGAGAGTCTGCCGAGCTCGCTCACGAGTGAGCGCCCCCCCTCACGACTTGTCCTTCCCCAGCCCCTGCGTCTCGTACTTGGATGGGCACTTCGTGACCAGCTTGGTGGCGTGCAACGCCCGGTCGGCGTGCTTGTAGGAACCCTCGACCACGACCTCGCGGCCGTCGGCGAAAGCGTCGGGCATGAGCCCCTCGTAGATCACCGCGATGTTCTCCTTGCCGTCGGTCATCTTGAATTGGAGCTTCGGGACGCGCTGGTCGTAAACCACGCTCCCCGCGGCAACCACCCCGTCCAGACGGAATCCCTCCGACTTGGGAGCGCGGTCGAGACCGGCCAGCTCTGTAACGGTCATGTATTGCATGCCGGTCTGCTTTACCCCGGTGAGGATCAGGTATCCCACCGCGGCGACGACGACCAGGGACAAGAGGGCGAGTCGAATTGGGTTACCCATCTGGATACCTTCTACTTAGAGAGTTTGGGAGGTGCTTCGGCGGCCCAATTGTCGCAGAGCCCTCTTGGGAGTACAAGGCGGAAGCTCTCCGGTTCGAGGTATCTAAACGGATACCTTTCGGGGCTTCATGAGGAGGATGAGGACCATCCCGGCGAGGAACCCCCCGATGTGGGCCCACCAGGCAACGCCTCCCCGCATCGGGCTCACGGCCTCGATCGAGCCGCTCAGGATCTGGAGTATGAACCAGAACCCGAGGAGAATGATCGCGGGCAGCTCGATGATCTGCAAGAAAAAGAATATGGGCACGAGGGTGAGCACGCGCGCGCCCGGGAAGAGGACGGCATAGGCGCCGAGGACGCCCGCGATCGCGCCGCTCGCGCCGAGCACGGGCAGGGTCGACCCGGGCTGGATCACGAAGTGCGTGAGCGCCGCGCCGAAACCGCAGAGAAAGTAGAAGAGGATGTATCGGATCGGGCCCAGCGTGTCCTCCACGTTGTCGCCGAAGATCCAGAGGAACCACATGTTCGAGATCAGGTGGAGCCACCCGCCGTGGAGGAACATCGACGTGAAAAAGGGAGCCACCGTGTCGGAGAGGTTCACCGTGCCGTAGCGGAAGCTTCCGGTGACCTCGGCCGGAATCAGGGCGTAGCGCTTCAGGAACGAGGCCGTCGCGGGCCCGAGCTGGACTTCGTAGATGAAGACGAAGACGTTGACCAGAATCAGCGCGAGCGTGACGAACGGGAAACTGCCCGATGGATTTCGATCGCGAAGCGGAAACATGGCAGGGAGCCTAGAGAGACGGCGGGTCCTTTGGCGAGCGAAATCCGCTATCCTGCCGTCGATGCCACGCGCAGCCGCACGTCCGGCTTCCGTCTCCCCCGCCTTCGAGCCGCTTCGCGACTATCTGGAAGCGCGCGCCGAGGAGGGGCTCGTGCCGGGCGCGGTCGTCGCGATCGGACGAGGCGGCGGCCCCGTGCATCGATCGGCGGTGGGCCGGCGCGCGCTCGCGCCGCGCGCCGAGCCGATGGCCCTTCGCACGATCTTCGATCTCGCCTCCCTCACGAAGCCCATGGTGACGGCGCCCCTGTTGCTGGAGCTCGCCTCGGCTGGGAAGCTGGGCCTCGACGATCCCGTGGAGCGCCACTTGGAGGAGCTGCGCGGAAGCGGGACGGGTGCGATCCCCTTGAGGTCGCTCCTCACGCACACGAGCGGGCTGCCCGCGATGAACCCGCTCGCCGATTACCGGGGCGGGAAGCCGAGGCTCATCGCGGCGCTCGCGAAGGAGCCGCTCGACGCCAGGCCCGGGGAGCGCTTCATCTATAGCGATGTCGGATACATGCTCGTGCAGTGTGTGGTCGAGAGGGTGACACGCAAGAGACTCGACCGCGTGGCGAGCGAGCGGATCTTCGCGCCGCTCCGCTTCCGCGACACCCGATTCGGCACGCGGGTCAAGGACCGCTCGCGCGTGGCGCCCACGGAGCGCGAGCAGGGGAATCGCGGACCGTGGCTTCGCGGCCGCGTGCACGATCCACGCGCGAGGTCGCGCGCCATGGCCGGCGTCGCCGGGAACGCGGGCGTGTTCGGGACGGCCGAGGAAACGGGGCGCTTCTGCGAGATGCTCCTGCGAGGAGGCGTGTCGGGTGGCGGGAGCGGCCGCCGGGTTCTGGCGGCGGACACGGTGAGGCTGATGACGACGAACCAGCTTCCCGCCTCGCTCGGCGTGCGGCGGGGATTCGGCTTCGACATCGAGAGCCCGTACGACTCGCCGCGCGGCTCGCTCTTCTCGAGCGAGTCCTACGGACACTCCGGGTACACGGGTACGTCGATCTGGATCGATCCCAGGAACGACGCGTACTTCGTGCTTCTCACGAACTCGCTACACGCCGGCGGCCACAAAGATCTGAAAGCGTTCCGCTCGCAAGCGGCGACGCTCGCGGCGCGAGGGCTGGGGCTCTAGTACGTGTACTTCGGGTGCCAGTCTCCGGCGCCATCATGTAAAAGGGCGAGCAGATGCCACACGCCGCAGAAGGGATCGCCCGGCCCGAACGGCGCCTTGGCGATGCGCGTGATCTTTCCCTTCTCGAGACGGAACGTCGACACGCCGGGCATCCAGCCCTTCTCACCCTTGAATCCCATGTCCTCGATGAAGCTCGAGCCCTGGCCTGTGGCCATGCGGAATTTCCAGCCGCGGCTCTCGGCGAATTCCCGCTGAATCTCGAGGGGGTCGGGCGAGACAACCACGAAACCGGCGCGGTTCTCGAGATGCTGGTGCACGCCGTTGAAGCCGTCCGCCCAGAGCGTGCAGTACGTGCAGCCCCTGCCCATGTTGTGGATCACGATCAGGTCGGGCTTTCCGCTGAAGAGCTCGGAGAGCTTCACGGGGCCCTTCTGCGTCTGCAGCGTGTAGTCCTGGATCGCTTCGGGGGGAAGCTCGCGCTTCATCTCGGCGAGCCGTTCCTGCTTCTCGACGAGATCCTGCTCCAGCAGCTCGATCTCGCGGATCCGTTCCTCGGTCGCGGTTGCCATGACGCCTCCTTCGCTTCGTATCCGGGCGAGCGAGATCCCGGCCGTTCTCGGACTCGAAGGAATGAGTCTAGACCCGCGGCGCGTGGGGCGACAGTCGAATCAGAACTGGGCTTTTTCGGTCGATCCCTGGAGCGCCACGGTCGAGGCCGCGCCGCCGGTGATCGTCTGGATCACCTGGTCGAAGTATCCCGTACCGACTTCGCGCTGGTGGCGCGTGGCGGAGTAGCCGTGCGCTTCCGAGGCGAATTCGGCCTCCTGCAGCTCGGAATAGGCGGCCATGCCCCGCTCGCGGTACGCGCGGGCCAGCTCGAACATGCTGTGGTTCAGGGCGTGGAAACCGGCAAGCGTCACGAACTGGAACTTGTATCCCATCGCCGCCAGCTCCCGCTGGAACTTCGCGATCGTCGCCTGGTCGAGCTTCGCCTTCCAGTTGAACGAGGGAGAGCAGTTGTAGGCGAGCATCTTCCCCGGGAACCGTGCGTGCACGCCCTCGGCGAATTCGCGCGCCTCATCGAGATCGGGGGTCGAGGTTTCGCACCAGAGGAGATCGGCGTAGGGAGCGTAGGCAAGAGCGCGCGCGATCGCGCAGGGAAGGCCGCCCGTGATGCGGAAGAAGCCTTCGGGCGTGCGCTGGCCGGTCAGGAACTCGCGGTCGCGCTCGTCCACGTCGCTGGTCAGGAGCTTCGCGCTGTCGGCGTCGGTCCGCGCGACGATGATCGTCGGAACATCCATCACGTCGGCCGCGAGCCGCGCGGCGACGAGCGTACGGATGAAGGCGCCGGTCGGGATGAGCACCTTCCCGCCCAGGTGGCCGCACTTCTTCTCCGAGGAGAGCTGGTCCTCGAAGTGGACCCCGGCCGCGCCCGCCTCGATCATGCCCTTCATCAGCTCGAAGGCGTTGAGCGGTCCCCCGAAGCCCGCCTCGGCGTCGGCGAGGATCGGCGCCAGCCAACGGCGCTCCGCGTCACCGTTCTGCTTGCCGTTCGTTCCCCGCCCCATCGCTTCCGCGTGCTCGATCTGGTCCGCGCGGAGGAGCGCCTGGTTGATGCGTCGCACGACGCTCGGGACGCTGTTCGCGGGATAGAGGCTCTGGTCGGGATAGGTCTGCCCCGAGAGGTTCGCGTCGGCCGCCACCTGCCAGCCGCTGAGATAGATCGCCTGGAGCCCGGCCTTTACTTGCTGCACTGCCTGGTTCCCCGTGACGGCGCCCAGGGCCGCCACGTAGTCCTGCCTCGTCATCAGTTCCCACAGGCGCATCGCGCCCATCCGCGCGAGGGTATGCTCCACCCGAACGGTTCCGCGGAGCCGCGCGACGTCCTCGTCGGAATAGGGGCGCACGATCCCCTCCCAACGGCCGGCGGCCGGAACGGGTTTCGGCGCATGGCCGTTCATGTTTCCGTTCGTGTGAGCGGGTACCTTCTTCACCGTGTGTCGGCCTTCGCGCGTTGTCGGCATGCGAGCTTCTCCTCTGGCTGGGGCACTCTGTTTGGTGTTCATTGTGATTTATCGCGGGCGGAATCCTTGGAGCCGCGGTCCAGCGCTTCGTATGCGGGGAGCGTGAGGAACGTCTCGAGGGAAGGAGCGGTCGAAATCCGCTGGAACAGGTCGCGCGCTTCGGGGAAACGCCCCGCGCGGAACCGCTCGGTTCCGATCTCCGTCTCGATCCGTTTCATCTCGTCGTCGATGACGTCGCCGATCAGCTCGGGCGTGACGCGCCGGCCGTCCGTGAGCGTCGCGCCGTGGTGGAGCCACTGCCACACCTGGGCGCGCGAGATCTCGGCGGTGGCGGCGTCCTCCATCAGGGAGTAGAGCGGGACGCAGCCGAGACCCTTGAGCCACGCCTCGAGATACTGGATCCCGACGCGGACATTGAGACGCAACCCCTCCTCGGTGCGCGTCCCCTGCGGCACTTGCAGAAGGTCCCTAGCCGTCACCCGCACGTCCTCGCGGAGCCGGTCGAGCTGATTGGGACCTTTCATCCGGGCCTCGAAGACCTCCCGAGCCACCGGAACCAGGCCCGGGTGCGCCACCCAGGTGCCGTCGTGGCCGTCCGTGACCTCGCGCTGCTTGTCGGCGCGGACCTTGTCGAGCGCGGCCTTGTTCTTCGCCTCGTCGTTCTTGATCGGGATCTGGGCGGCCATGCCCCCCATGGCATGAACGCCTCTGTGATGGCACGTGCGCACGGCGAGCTGGGTGTAGGCGCGCATGTTCGGCTGCTCCATCGTGACCTGCGAGCGGTCGGGCAGCACCGCCGCCGGGTCGTGCTGGCGCGTCTTGATGAAGCTGAAGATGTAGTCCCAGCGTCCGCAGTTCAGCCCCGCGGAATGCTGCTTCAGCTCGTAGAGGATCTCGTCCATCTCGAATGCGGCGGGGAGCGTCTCGATCAGGACCGTCGCCTTGATCGTGCCCGGCTCCAGCCGCAGCGCGTCCTCGGCGAAAAGGAACACGTCGTTCCAGATCCGTGCCTCGAGGTGGCTCTCGAGCTTGGGCAGATAGAAGTAGGGTCCTGTTCCGCGCGCGATCAGCTCGTGCGCGTTGTGGAAGAAGTAGAGACCGAAATCGAGAAGCGAGCCGGGAATGGGCGCGCCGTCGAACATCACGTGGCGCTCGGGGAGATGAAGCCCGCGGGGACGGACCACGAGCACGGCGGTCTTCTCGTTCAGCCGGTACTGCTTCCCGGTGGCCGGGTCGTCGAAGGAGAGTTTCCGGCGCACGGCGTCGCGGAGATTGAGCTGACCTTCGATCAGGTTTTCCCAGGTCGGAGAGGTCGCGTCCTCGAAGTCGGCCATGAAGACGTCGGCGCCCGAGTTGAGCGCGTTGATGACCATCTTGCGGTCGGTCGGGCCGGTGATCTCCACGGTGCGTCGCATCAGGTCGTGCGGCAGAGGCGCCACCTTCCAGTCCTGGACCCGGATCGATGCGGTCTCCGGCAGGAAGTCGAGCGCCTCACCCTTGGCGAGACGCGCGATCCGCTCCGCGCGCCGATCGAGCGCCTCGCGGATGCCCGGAGCGAAGAGGCGCGACAGCTCCTCCAGGAAGCCGAGCGCCTCCGAGCTCAGGATCTGCTCGAAACGGGGCCTGATCGGCGCGTCGATGAGGAGTGCCTCCGCGTGGTCCACCTTTCTCATTGCAGTCACGAGACAATATTAACAACCAACTCAGTACATGGCAATAACTATTTGATAAATAATCGGTTAACATGACAATGAATTGTCAATCATTGTTGTAAAAAGTGAAATCTGGTAAAATGGAGGCGTGAAACCGATCCGGCACCTGGGCAAGCGCATACGGGCGTTGCGCCTGCGTGATGGAATGTCGCAGACCGCGATGGCCGAGCGGCTCGGCGTTTCCGTGAGCTACCTCAATCTGGTCGAGCACGATCGCCGACCCCTCAGCGCGAATCTCCTGATCCGCCTCGCCCAGTTCACCGACCTCGACGTGAAATCCTTCGCCGAAGGCGAGGACACCAAGCTCGCCGCCGTTCTCATGGAGGTTTTCGGGGATCCCGTCTTCGAAGGCAACATCCCCTCGGAGGCGGAGACCCGTGAGTTCGTGGCCGCGAACCCCGAGATCGCCCGCGCGGTTGCCCACCTCCATCACGCGTTCATCGAGACGCGAGGCTCGGCGGCGACGCTCGCGGCCCAGGTTCTCGACAGACAGGACTTGACCGGGATCGACCGGGGCGGACTGGCGTCGGAGCAGGTCACGGACTTGATCCAGCGCCACCGAAACCATTTCCCCGAGCTCGAGGCGGAGGCGGAGCGGCTCTGGAAGGACGCGAAGCTCGAGGGGGAAGATGCCTTCGGCTCCCTGGCCGGGTATCTCGAAAGGAAGCACAGGGTCCACGTGCAGGTGCTCAAGGTCGGCGAGATGGGCTCGGCGGTGCGCAACTTCAATCCGGAGCGCCGGGTGCTTCAGATCTCCGAGGGGCTCCGCCGCGGCTCGAGGAATTTCCAGCTCGCCTACCAGATCGGGCTGCTCGACTGCTCGGAGGTGATCGACCGCATCGCGCGCGAGCTCACGTCCGACGAAGCGCGCTCTCTCTGTCGCATCACGCTCGCGAACTACTTCTCCGGGGCGGTGCTCATGCCCTACGAGGAGTTCCTGCGCGCGGCCCAGGAGGAGCGCTACGACCTGGATCTCCTGCAACACCGCTTCCGCGTGAACTACGAGCAGGTCTGCCACCGCCTCACGTCGCTGCAGCGGAAGGGCGCCGAGGGGGTTCCCTTTCACATGGTGCGGATCGACATCGCGGGGAACATCTCGAAGAAGTTCAGCGCCACCGGCGTCAACTTCCCGCGCTTCGGCGGATTGTGCCCGCTCTGGAACGTGCACGCCTCGTTCCTGAGCCCCAACGTCATCCGCGTCCAGATCGCGCGCCTCCCCGACGGGCGGACGTTCTTCTCCGTGGGGCGCACGATCCGGAAGCACCGGGGAGGGTTCCACGCGCCCGAGATCCTCTACGCGATCGAGCTGGGGTGCGACATCGAGTCGGCCCGCCACCTCGTCTACGCGGACGGGATGGACCTCTCGAATCCCGGCGGCGTCGTCCCGGTGGGAATCACCTGCCGCCTCTGCGAGCGGCTCGACTGTGGAGCGCGGGCGTTCCCCTCGATGCACAACCCGCTCAGGATCGACGAGAACGTGCGAGGGATCTCCTTCTTCGCCCCCGCGCGAAAGGAGCCTTCATGAGAGCACCGACCGCAGGGGTCCTGCTCGCGGTGGCCCTCGCGCTGGTTCCCGCTCCCTCGCCGCCGCTGCGCTCGACGCCCGACCACGCGGTTCCAGCTCCACGCCTCGCTCCCGCCGCTCCCGATCCCGCCTTCGGCGCCTACTGGCACGACGGGAAGGCCGAGCTCGACGGCTACCGCTACACGGTGATCCGTTACGGTCAGCGGCGCCGGGGACAGTGCGTGGCGGTCTACGTCACCGAACCATTCAGCCGCACGAAGCGCGTCAAGGTCGACGACGCATCCAAGAAGCCCGAGGACACCTTCGACGTCTTGAAGCTGAACCTCGTGCGCGACTTTCAGACCGGGATCTACGACTACAACACGATGACCTCGCTCTTCGTGAGGAGCGAGGACTTCGAGCCGGTCAAGGTCTCCTTCGCGAGCACCGAGTGGTGTGGGAACGTGTACGAAGAGCTTCTCATCAACCCCGGACGCGTGAGCCAGCGGCTCTCGAGCTACTTCGAGGACGAGTCCGCGGCGCGGGAAGAGCGGCGCCCGAAGGGCGGCTTGTTGGAAGAGGAGCTGTTCGTGAAGCTGCGCGGGCTCCGCGGGGACTACCTGCCCGCGGGCGCGAGCCGGACCGTTCCCTTCCTGCCAGGCGCCTTCCGAAGAAGGCTGACGCACCGCCCGCTCGGCTGGACCGAGGCGCGCATCGAGCGTCTTGCTGCGCCCCGAACGGTCTCGGTCCCGGCCGGCGCGTTCCGGACGACGGTCTACACGGTGAGCACAGGGAACGGGCACGAAGGTGTTTTTTTCATCGAGGCGGCCTATCCACATCGAATCGTCCGGTGGGAATGGAAGCAAGCGCCGCGGCAGAAGGGTGGAGCGGGCGGCCCACTTGCCTTGCGAGCGGAAGGCAACGACTCCGGCGAGCTGACGGGATCGGCGCGGCTGCGCTACTGGGAGCTCCACCGCGAGGGAGACGATCGGTACCTCGCGCGGCTGGGACTCAAGCCGACGGCGCGCTAGGCGCGCTAGGCTACTGCGTCGGCGCCGTGCGATCCACGACGACGGCGCCACCCTTCATGACCCACTTCACGCCCCCGATCACAGCCCCGATATCCGTCGCGGGATCTCCCTCCACCGCGACCAGGTCCGCGTAGTACCCGGGGGCCACGGCGCCCAGGTCTCTCTCCATGCCGAGCAACGCGGCGGCGTTTCCCGTCGCGGTCGCGAGCGCCTGCGCGGGAGTCATTCCCGCCTTCACGAACCAGCCCAGCTCGCGGGTGTTCTCCCCGAACATCGTGAACACGGCGTCAGATCCCATCGCGATCGGCACGTGGGCCTTGATGGCCCTCCGCAGCGTCTCGAAGTTACGGGCGCGGTAGGCGTCGAGATGCGCCACGGCGGAGTCGCCGTAGCCGAATTCGGCCGCGTGCTCGGCGTAGTAGCGGTTGTGATCGATCGTCGGCACGTAGTACACGCCGCGCTTCGCCATCTCGCGCATGGTCCCGTCGTCCATGTCGATCGCGTGCTCCACGGAATTCGCGCCCGCCCGGACCGCGTCCCGCGCGCCATCGGGCCCGTACGAGTGGATCGCGACGCGCTTGCCGCGCTGGTGAGCGACTTCGGCGGCGGCCTTCATCTCCTCGAACGAATAGGTCTGGTAGCCGGTCACATCGTCGGCGCTGCCGGTCGATCCGTACACCTTGATGACGTCGGCGCCCGCCGAGAGCTGCTGTCTCGCCGCGCGCAGCACCTGCTCCACCCCGTCGGCGAGCCCCCCCGACGGGGGCTGGGGCGCGTCCCGGTAGGGGGTGATCGTGGGATAGAGCCCGTAGCCCGCGACGAACATGCGCGGTCCGACCATGGCTCCCCGGTTGATCAGGTCGCGCATTGCGATGTCCATGTACTGGAAGGAGCCCAGGTCCCGCACCGTGGTCACGCCGGTCTCGAGCGTCTTCCTCGCGTTCTCCTCGGCGAGATACATCGTCTGCATCGGGGGCCGCGCATCCAGCTGCTGCCAGGGGCGCGAGCCCGGCGCGCGATCCCACCAGTAGGACATGTGGGTGTGCACGTCGATCAGCCCGGGGATTCCGGTCAGGCGGGTGAGATCGTGGCGCTCGGCGTCGTCGGGTATCCGCGATTTCGAGAACTCGCCGACCGAGACGATGCGATCGCCGTCGACCAGGACGAGAGCGTCCGGAATCGTGCGCCCCTTGCCGTCGACGAGCTTTCCGAAGTGGATCGCCTTGACGCGGGCGCCGTGCTCCGTCTCCGCGCGGCGCGACGGCGGGCTCGCGGGCATTCCCGGAGCGGAACCGCGGGGCACGCCGATGTCGCGCCACATCTTCCAGGCGCCCGCGGCGTCGCGCTTCCAGATCTCGATGTAGCTCCCCGAATCGGGCTCGGAGGTGGTGGATCCGATCGGGCCGATCGTGAAATTCCACGCGCCCGTCTCGTACGCGGTGTCGCCGATCAGGAAGACGTCCGTGGGAACGATCGTCCCGTCGGTCATCCGGACTTGCTTGAAGACATCGCGCATCCGGGAGCGGATGTTGCCGCGTCCCACGGTGAGGTCGCCGCCGGGGCGGAGCATCGCCCCGTCCTCGGCGAACAGCGATGCGAAGAGATCCGCGTCGCCGGTCTGCCACGCGCGGATGAAGGCGGCGTTCCCCGCGTCGATGGCCGCCCGCACCGCGGCGGAATCGGCCGGCGCTCCCCGCGCCGGCGCGGCGACACCCGGGATCGAAGACAAGACCAGACCTAACGCGAGCGCGAGAAGCCCCGACCAACCTCCGCGCCTCACGACTCCTGCTCTTCGTACTTGACCTTGAGCCGCGCGATCACGGCCGGATCGGCGAGCGTGGTCGTGTCGCCGACCGCCTTCCCATCGGCGATGTCGCGGAGCAGGCGACGCATGATCTTCCCGGAGCGGGTCTTCGGAAGATCCGCGGTGAAGAGGATCTCGTCGGGGCGCGCGATCCTCCCGATCTTCTTCACGACGTGCTCCTTCAGCTCCTCCATGAGCTCGGGGCTCGGTTGTCGCCCCTCTTTCACCGTCACGAACGCCGCGATGGCCGTGCCCTTGAGCTCGTGATGGCGTCCCACGACCGCGGCCTCCGCCACGGCCGGATGGTCCACGAGCGCGCTCTCCACCTCCATGGTGCTGATCCGATGCCCCGCGACGTTCATGACGTCGTCCACGCGTCCGAGGAGCCAGAGGTACCCGTCCTCGTCGCGCTTCGCGCCGTCCCCCGTGAAGTACACGCCGGGGAAGCGCGACCAGTACTGCTGGCGGTAGCGCTCGGGGTCGCCGTAGATGCCGCGAAGCATCGCGGGCCAGGGCCGCTTCAGCACGAGGTAGCCGCCCCCCACCGGCACGGACTCCCCCTTCTCGTTCACGACGTCGGCGACGATCCCGGGGAGCGGTTTCGTCGCCGAGCCGGGCTTCAACGCCGTGATTCCAGGCAGCGGCGAGATCAGGATCATGCCGGTCTCGGTCTGCCACCAGGTGTCCACGACCGGGCAGCTCCCTCCCCGATGTTCTCGTGGTACCAGATCCACGCCTCCGGATTGATCGGCTCCCCGACCGAGCCGAGGAGTCTGAGCGAGGTGAGCTTGTGTTTCTTGGGCCACTCCGTTCCCCACTTCATGAAGGCCCGGATCGCGGTCGGAGCGGTGTAGAAGACGGTCACCGCCAGCTCCTCGCAGATCTGCCAGAAGCGGTCCTTGTCCGGCCAGTCGGGCGAGCCCTCGTACATCACGACCGTCGCCCCGTTCGCGAGCGGGCCGTAGACGACGTACGAGTGCCCGGTGACCCACCCGATGTCGGCGGTGCACCAGAACACGTCCTCTTCCTTGAGATCGAAAACCCACTTGGTCGTCGCGTAGACGCCGGTGAGATAGCCGCCTGTCGTGTGCACGATCCCCTTGGGCTTTCCCGTCGTCCCGGAGGTGTAGAGCGTGTAGAGCATGTCCTCGGAATCCATCGGCTCGGGCCAGCAGTGGTCCTCGATCCCGTCCGTGAGCCGGTGCCACCAGTGGTCGCGCCCCTCGCGCATGTGGACCTGAAAATCGCCCCGCTTCACGACCACCACGTGCTCGATCGTGGGCGTGCCCTGGATCGCCTCGTCGGCGTCCTTCTTGAGCGGCACGATCTGCCCGCGGCGCCAGCCGCCGTCGGCCGTGATGAGCACCTTGGCCTGCGCGTCGTTGATCCGGTCGCGGAGCGCCTCTGCGCTGAAGCCCCCGAACACGACGCTGTGCACCGCCCCGATCCGCGCGCACGCGAGCATCGCGATCGGGAGCTCGGGGATCATCGGCATGTAGATCGCGACGCGGTCCCCCTTGGCGACGCCCAGCTTCTTGAGCGCGTTCGCGAATCGGTTCACTTCTCGATAGAGGTCCCAGTAGGTGAGCGTGCGGCGGTCCCCGGGCTCCCCGACCCAGATCAGGGCCGCCTTGTTCCGTCGCGCTCCGCGGATGTGCCGGTCGAGGCAGTTGTACGAGGCGTTGAGCTTGCCTCCCAGAAACCACTTCGCGTCCGGGACGTTCCACTCGAGGACGCGGTTCCAGGCCACGAACCAGTCCAGCTCGCCCGCGATCTTCGCCCAGAATCCCTCGAAATCGGCCGCGGCCTGCGCGTAGATCGACTCGTCCCGGATGAGGGCCTTGGCTCGGAACTCGGGGGAAGGAAGAAAGGTGCGTCTCTCGTCGAGGAGCGCATCGATCGCGGCCGCTGCGGGATGTTTCGTGGGCATCGATGGCTCCCCAGTTGGACCAAGACGCAGGCGCGCCGCGGAGCCGGAAACCCGCGGCGCGCGGAGTATACGGACGGCGATGTTACGGAATCAAGGAGCGGGGGCGTTGTTGGGGTAACAAGCGAGGATCAATCGGAACGAGTCGGCGGAACCCCCTCCCGGGAACCGCGCGGCACCCGCGGCGCCCGCGGCGCCGTACTTCTTCGCGACGGATTGGACGGCGTCCTGAACGTCGCGAAGAAAGGCGGCGCGCTCGGCGGGCCTGGCGAGCACCACATGCGCGGAGAATCCCATCGAAGGCATGCTCTCCTGGTCCTTCGCCGCGAGACGCCCCACTTCCGTCTGCAACTCTTCCGCGAGGGCCAGGAGGAACCCGAGGCTCATGGGGTCGCGCGCGCGGCGCGCGCCGCCGATGCGACCGACGAGACTCGGCGAGAGCCAGTAGGAGCGGGCGGTGGCGCGGTAGTACCCCTCGGCGATCGCGCGCACGCGCCGTTCCTCCACCTTCTCGATCGCCCCGGCGCGCTCGAGGACCTTCACGTGGTAGTAGATTTTCTGCGGCGTCTCACCGAGCGCTTCGGCCAGCTCCGTGCAGGTCCTCGGCTCGCCGGCACTGCGCAGAAGCTCCAGCCGGAGCGGGTTCAGGAGCGCACCCGCCTGTTCCGGTTTCTCGATCAGCATCACGTCGCGCATCGAGACCTCTCTCGGTACGAATGACCAGCTATGTTTTATTATACAAATACAGTTGTACAAAATTCAAGAAAGACCACGGTCCCGGTGTTCGCGCCCCCAGGCTGGAACGCCGGAGGGGTGACCGAGAGGGCCAATGGAGACGCCAAAAAATGCGCCGAAATGGCCGGGAATCCGCATCAGTGCCCGCTTTTCAACATCTATACATTGAGGTACAATCTGTCTGTGCCCCAACATCTTGTGTTTTTTCTTGACGACCTTCTCACCCCGTGCGCTAGTGTGCGTCCCCGGCTCCTGAGGGAGCCGCCGACCATTCTGGGGGGTCGGGCCGGAGGGGCCGCGAAAGCGGCATTGGGAGGGCATCTCAAGGAGAGGGGCAAGCGATGGAGAGGGAACTCGCCAGCAGCGGGATGGCAATCTTGGAAGGCAGCACGGCAATGAGCGCCCAGGGAAAGCAGGAATTCGGCGTGGAGAAGAAGGGCGGTCTCCGCTTCCCCCGGGTGTTCACCCGCGCCGGCTCGGACCCTTTCGACGAGGTCGAATGGGAACTCCGAACCGCCGCCATATCCAACGAGAGCGGTCAGGCCGTATTCGAGCAGCGCGACGTGGAATTCCCCAAGTTCTGGTCGCAGATGGCGACCAACGTCGTCGCCTCTAAGTACTTTCGCGGACAAATCGGGACCCCGCAGCGGGAGCGTTCGGTCAAGCAGCTCATCGGACGCGTGGTCCATTCGATCGCGGGCTGGGGACGGAAGCAGGGCTACTTCGCGTCGGACCTGGACGCCCAGTCCTTCTCCGACGAGCTCACCTACCTGCTCCTCCATCAGAAGGCCTCCTTCAACAGCCCGGTGTGGTTCAACTGCGGCGTGGAAACGAAGCCGCAGTGCTCGGCGTGCTTCATCAATTCGGTGTCCGACACGATGGAGGGGATCCTGACCCTGGCGAAGACCGAGGGTCTCCTCTTCAAGTGGGGCTCGGGAACGGGCACGAACTTCTCGTCGCTCCGCTCCTCGAAGGAGCACATCCACGGGGGCGGCACCGCCTCCGGGCCGGTCTCCTTCATGAAGGGGTTCGACGCGTTCGCCGGCGTCATCAAGTCCGGCGGCCGCACGCGCCGCGCCGCGAAGATGGTGATCCTGAACATCGATCACCCCGACATCGTCGAGTACATCAAGTGCAAGGCCGAGGAGGAGAAGAAGGCGTGGACGCTGATCGACGCGGGCTACAACCCCTCGCTCAACGGGCCCGCCTATGCCTCGATCTTCTTCCAGAACTCGAACAATTCGGTCCGCGTGACCGACGAATACATGAAGGCGCTCGAGAAGGACGATTCGTGGTCCACCAAGGCGGTCGTGACCGGAGACGTCGTCGACACGTACAAGGCGCGCGATCTCATGAACATGATCGCCGAGGCCGCGCACCAGTGCGGCGACCCCGGAATCCAGTTCGATACCACGGTGAACGACTGGCACACGTGCCCGAACACGGCGCGGATCAATGCGTCGAACCCGTGCAGCGAATA
The DNA here is from genome assembly GCA_963724515.1 of Candidatus Eiseniibacteriota bacterium. Classification (GTDB taxonomy): domain Bacteria; phylum Eisenbacteria; class RBG-16-71-46; order SZUA-252; family SZUA-252; genus WS-7. The sequence continues at coordinate 436,218 of CAVRUU010000003.1, forward strand.
CATGTTCCTCGACGACTCCGCCTGCAATCTCTCGTCGTTGAACCTCATGCAGTTCCTCCGCCCGGACAAGACCTTCGACGCCGACGCGTACAAGCACGGCGTCGAGACCATGATCCTGGCGCAGGAGATCATCGTCGACAACGCGTCCTATCCCACGCCGGCGATCGAGAAGAACAGCCACGACTACCGTCCGCTCGGCCTCGGCTACGCGAACCTGGGCGCGCTCCTGATGTCCTGGGGAATTCCCTACGACAGCGACGAGGGCCGCTCCGTCGCAGCGGCGCTGACGGCGCTCATGCACGGACATGCCTACGCAACGAGCGCGCGCATCGCCGCGGTGCAGGGACCCTTCCCCGGCTACCAGAAGAACCGCGAGCCGATGCTCCGCGTGATCGCCAAGCACCGCTCGCACGTCGACCGGATCGACACGAAGAACCTCCCGCGCAACATGCGCGACCTGATGGACGGTATCCGCACCACGTGGGAGGAGTGCTACACGCTGGGAGCCGAGTACGGCTACCGGAACTCGCAGGTAACCGTGATCGCGCCCACGGGCACGATCGCTTTCATGATGGACTGTGACACCACAGGCATCGAACCCGACATAGCACTCGTGAAGTACAAGAAGCTCGCGGGCGGCGGGATGCTCAAGATCGTGAACAACACGGTGCCCGAGGCGCTGCGTCGCCTCGGCTATGGGGAGGAGGCGGTGGATCGGATCGTGCGGTTCGTGGACGAGCACGAGACGATCGAGGGAGCACCCGAGCTCAAGGATGAGCACCTCCCTGTTTTCGATTGCGCGTTCAAGGCGAAGAACGGCACCCGCACCATCCAGCACATGGGCCATATCCGGATGATGGAAGCCGTGCAGCCGTTCATCTCCGGCGCGATCTCGAAGACCGTGAACATGCCCGAGGCGGCGACAGCCCAGGACATCGCCGCCGCCTACGTGGCGGCGTGGAAGGCCGGTCTCAAGGCGATCGCGATCTACCGCGACGGCTCGAAGCGGAGCCAGCCGCTCTCGACGGGGAAAGAGGACCGGGGCGCCACGATGCCGGCCGCGCAGCCACGCCGGCGCAGGCTCCCCGACGAGCGGAAGTCGGTCACGCACAAGTTTTCGGTCGGGGGGCACGACGGGTACTTGACCGTCGGGATGTACGAGGACGGCACCGCCGGCGAGATCTTCATCGTGATGGCGAAGGCCGGGAGCACGCTCTCCGGCGTGATGGATTCATTCGCGACCGCCGTCTCGCTGGGGCTCCAGCACGGCGTGCCGCTCAAGCTGTTCGTCAACAAGTTCAGCCACGTGCGCTTCGAGCCGCACGGGTTCACCAAGAATTCCGACATCCCGATCGCGAAATCGATCGTGGATTACATCTTCCGCTGGCTCGGCATCAAGTTCCTGGGCTACGCGCCGGCGTCGGTGGCGCACGAGGCCGCGAAGGACGATCCGCTCGAGGCGGGCGGGGTCCAGCCGGTCGCCGAGTCCCAGCTCACGCTCATCAACGGCGGGAACGGACACGGCCAGGAGGCGCTCGAGGACGATCGTTCGTTCGTCTCGCAGGCGGACGCGCCCCCCTGCTCCGACTGCGGCGCGATCATGGTGCGGCGCGGCGCGTGCTACTCGTGCTTGAACTGCGGCGCATCCAGCGGGTGCGCGTGACGGGCTGAAGAGAGAAACAGGAATCGAAACGGCCCCGGAGGGGAGCCCCCTCCGGGGCCGTTCTCTATTCGATCGACGGGGCGATTACCCCGGGAAGATCTGGGGCGGCGGCGGGCGCTTGGGGCCCTCGGGCGCGCGCCCGGGGGTCGGCCGCTGCTGCTGCTGAGGTTCCGGATCCGGCGCGAACGCGGGGTGCGGGATCTTGGGCGCCGCGGGCCGCGAGGGATCGAGCCCGCCCCCAGGACTCGGCCGCTGCTGAGGTTCCGGATCCGGCGCGAACGCGGGGTGCGGGATCTTGGGCGCCGGGGGCCGCGAGGGATCGAGCCCGCCCTGGTGTGAGCCGCCGGCAGGCGCCGCGGGCGTGTAGGCGGGCGCCGGCGGCGCAGGCGCATGTGTCACCTGGCGTCCCGCGGGCTCGGTGTGTCTCCGCGGCACCTCTCCCGCCGTCCGCGAGTGCGTGATGCGCACCGGGACGCGCGAGAAGTATCGCTGGAGGAAGGTCACTCCGACCCCGAGCATCCAGAGTTGGAGCGGCAGCCCCACGCCGTAGCGCATCGCGGGCCACTGCATCGGCTGGCTCGCTCTTCCGGTCGCGGTCGAGCTCCAGAAGTCCATGACGTAGACGAGCGCGCCCACGATCGCGACAAGCGCTCCTCCCCACCCGAGCCAGACCGGGAGCAGGTCGCGCTTCACGGCGGCGGCGCCGCCGAAGATGACGGCCCCGAAGAGCAAGAGCGCCCCCGCGTAGAGCGCCCCCAGTTTCCAGAACCACACCACCGAGAAGAGCATCGTGGCGCCGCCGGCGTCGACGCCGTACAGGTTCGCGAAGAACCGATAGGCGTAGAGCTCGGCGCAAAGAAAGACGACCCAGATGCCGCCGCCGAGCAGCGCGCAGGTCGTTACGATCGCGGCCGACCCCGAGGAGCCTTTCAGGTGCAGCAGAAACGCGAACGCGCAGAACGCGATCGCGGCGATCGCGAAGCCGGCCGCCATCAGCGCGTGAATCTGCATCCAGGCCTCGCCCTTGGCGCCCGTGATCGACTGGAGCACGAGCCCCGTCTTGTTCACGTCGGGAAAGGTCGGGTGGACCAGCATCGTCGAGCCCACGAGGACGGAGGCGATCACGAAAGCGAACCCCGCGGTGCGCTCGATCGAACGGATCCGTTCTTCCATCACGTCGGCCATTCGGGGCCTCCTTCCTTGGGTCCTCGACTCCTCAACGACTTGTCGGCAACTCCCGGACGTTCCTTACTTCGCGGCGGGTGGCGTCTGTGGAGCGTCCCAGGCGGGCGGCGGCGGGAAGGCGATGATGGCGCCCTTGCCCGGAGCGCCCGGCGGCAGCCGATCCGGCACCTGGTGCATCACCGGGGTCAGGCTCTTCAAGTACTTGGCTATCGCCGCGGCGTCTTCATCGGTCAGAAAAGCCAGGTCGGGCCATGGCATCGGTGGCAGGATCGTCGCCCCATCCGGGCGTTTCCCCATCCGGATCGCGTTCACGATGTCGGTCTCACTCCAGGCGCCGATTCCGGTCTGGGGCTCGGGGGTGAGGTTCCGCGCGTAGGTGACGCCCCACGGACCCTTCCAGCCGAGCTCGCTTCCGGAAAGCGTCCGAGTGGTATCCGGCACCGCCCAGAACGTGCCCGGCGTGTGGCAGTCGTTGCACCCGGTGATGGTGACCAGGTACCGGCCGCGCGCGACCACCTCGGCTTCGGACATCGGCGCCGGCACGGGTGTTTTCGGGACGCAGGAAAGCAGGACGGCGGATACGATCGTCACCAGGGAGAAAGTGAGCACGACCGAGGGAATCCGACACATGGTTCGATCTCCTTGAGGTTGGAACTCCGAGTGTCTCGAACCGACCGCGCGACGATACAGGAGCGGGCGCGGCCCGCGCAAGGGCGCTACCCTTTCCCTCGCCCGCGTGATACGGTCCGTTTCGTGGATCAACCGCTCGACACGCGTTGGTTCGACCCCGCCCGCTGGAACGTCCTCATCGGGATCCTCTCCTTCACCTCGTTTCTCGTCATCAACATCTTCCGAGCGAAGTCGAAAGGCTCCCTCTACGTCCGGCCGATCGCGGGATTGAAGGCGCTCGACGAGGCGATCGGGCGCGCGACCGAGATGGGCCGCGCCGTGCTCTACGTGCCGGGCCTGAGCGACATGAGCGAGGTCGGAACGTTCGCCGCGATCACGATCCTCTACCGCATGGCGCAGCGCGTCGCGGAGATGGGATGCGACCTCGAGGTCCCCTGCTACGACCCGGTCGTGATGACGGTCCTGGACGGAGCCGTGCGGGACGCCTACTCGAAGGTGGGACGGCCCGACGCCTTCCGCCCCGGATGCGTGCACTACGTGAGCGCGCAACAGATGGCGTACGTGGGGGCCGTGAACGGCTACATGCTGCGGGAGCGCCCGGCCGCCAACATCTACATGGGCTCCTTCTACGCGGAATCCCTGCTCCTCGCCGAAACCGGCGCCTCGACGGGCGCGATCCAGATCGCCGGCACCGACAAGGTGACCCAGCTTCCCTTCTTCGTGTGCGCGTGCGATTACACGCTGCTCGGGGAGGAGCTCTTCGCGGCGAGCGCCTATCTGGGCAAGGAGCCGGTCCAGCTCGCGACCATCATCGCGCAGGACTGGGCCAAGGCGCTCGCGGCCGCGGCGGTGATCGTGGCGCTCGCGCTTTCCGCGCTGGGCCACCCCTTCCTCACGACGTGGCTCAAGGTCGCGTGACGACGGGTCCGATTCCCTGATGCGGCAAGGCCCGCTCCTCGTCACGTTCCTCTCCGGCACGATCGTCGCCGCGCTCTTCTTCGTCCCGCACTACAAGGCGCAGGCGGTGAACAACAAGCTCCTCGAGTGGACGCTCGTCGTCTACGCCTTCGCGCTCATCCTGGGGTCCTTCTCCCTCTGGAACAGCCACGCCAAGAAAGTGAAGGCCCGCGCGGAAGGTTGGGGTTTCAGCATGGTCACGATGGGCGCGCTCGTGGCCATCACGGCCCTCGGCATCTGGAAAGGGGTCGGCGAGGGAACGCCGGTCGGGAAGATCTACGACACCGTGAATTCGCCGCTCGCGTCCACGATGTTCTCGCTCCTGGCCTTCGTCATCGCTTCCGCCGCGTTTCGGGCCTTTCGCGCCCGGAGCGTGGAGGCCACGCTCCTCCTGATCACGGCGATCGTGATGATGATCGGCCGCGTGTCGATCGGCCCGCTCATCTCCCCCCACCTGCCCGGCGTCACCGAATGGCTGCTCGACGTGCCGAATCTCGCGGCCAAGCGGGCGATCGCGCTGGGTGTGGGCCTGGGCGCCGTCTCCATCGCGCTCAAGATCATTCTCGGGATCGAGCGGAGCTACCTTGGTAAATCCTGAGCCATGACGTGGGCCCGAAAGCTCCTCTCGATCGACCGGCGGATCATCTTCCTTCTGGTCGGAGCCGGCGTAATCGTGCCGCTCCTTCTCCCCGTGAACCTTCCGATCACCGTGACGCCTCGCGTCCAGGCCGCGTTCGATGCCATCGACGCGCTGCCGCCCGGCTCGAAGGTGCTGATCTCGATGGACTACGAGCCCGACATCATGGCGGAGCTCTTTCCGATGTCGGTCGCCGTTCTGCGCCACTGTTTCAGGAAGCACATCCAGGTCATCGCGATGACGCTCTACCCGGCCGGCACCGGGCTCGGGGAACGGGCGCTCCGGACCGCGGCGGCGGCCGAGGGCGCCACGCTCAACAAGGACTACGCGTGGCTCGGGTACAAGTCGGGCTTCCAGGTGGTGATGATCGGCATCGGTGAGAACCTGCGCGGCATGTACCCGGTCGATTTCTACGGCACGCCGCTCGACTCCATTCCGGTGACGCGCGGCGTGAACTCGTACCGGCAGATGGCGATGGTCGTCAACCTGAGCGGGTCCTCGGGGACCGACTACTGGATCCAGTTCGCCCAGGGGCGCTTCCACGCCCCGCTGGTCATCGGCTGCACCGCGGTCATGGCGACCGACTACTACCCGTACCTCTCGTCGAGGCAGATCCTGGGGCTCGTGGGAGGCATGAAGGGCGCCGCGGAATACGAGCGCCTGATCGACGTGGTCGGCGACGCCCGCCGCGGGATGGACGCGCAGAGCGTGGTCCACCTGATCGTCGCGCTGCTCGTGATCGTCGGAAACCTGGCGCTCTTCATCAGCAGGCGCGCCGGCGAGGATCTGGGCGGCCGGGCCGCGGGGAGCATGACGCGATGATCGAGACCTGGGTCGCGGCCTTCCTCACGCTCTGCGTCTTCTCGTTCCTCTACAAGGAGAATCCGTTCTACCGCTTCGCCGAGCACCTCTTCGTGGGAGCGGCCGCGGGCTATCTGCTCGCCGTGCAGTGGCACAACGTGCTCCTTCCGAACGTATGGACGCCGCTGCGCGGCGGCGACCTGGTCGTGCTGGTCCCGCTCGTGCTCGGGCTCATGATGCTCGCCCGCGCGTGGGAAAAGGGGGCGGGAATCGCGCGCTGGTCGATCGCCTTCTACGTGGGCATCTACTCGGGGGTCGCGATTCCGGGATACATGCAGGCGCAGATCTTCGCCCAGCTCGCCGACGCCGCGAAGCCCTGGCCGGCCGGGTGGGGAGCGGTGAACTCCGCCCTCATCTTCGTGGGGTTCCTCACGGTGCTCGCCTATTTCTTCTTCTCGGCGCCGCATCAGGGATGGCACGGTGTGAACGCCCGGATCGGCGTCTACTTCCTGATGGTGGCCTTCGGCGCGAGCTTCGGCTACACGGTGATGGCGCGCGTCTCGCTTCTCATCTCGCGGATTCAGTTTCTGCTCCGGGACTGGCTCCACGTGCTGCCGAACGTCTAGGTCTCGACGCCGAGGCAGACGTCGTCCCCCTCGACGCGCACTTCGTACGTGCGCACGCCCACCACGTCCGCCTCTGGGTTCTTCCCGGTCTTCACGTTGAATCGCCATCCGTGCCAGGGGCAGGTCACGATGTCGCCCGCGAGATAGCCCTCTCCCAGATCGCCCCCCATGTGCGGGCAGGTGTTCCGGATCGCGAAGAAGGTCCCGTCGCAGTTGAAGAGGGCGATGCGGGTTCCGTTGGCCACGACCACCAGTCCCTTGCCGGGCTCGAGGTCCTGCACCTTGGCCACCTTCATGAATTCAGTCGCCAAACGGGATTCCCTCCGGAAACGAAAAATCCGGCGCCCTGGATGGGACGCCGGACCGATGGTCGTTGAGCGTGAGCCCTGCTCCTAGTGGCTGCCGCAGCCTCCGCCGCCGCACCCGCAACCTCCGCCGGAGGGAGTTTCCTGCTCCTGCCCTTCGGTCGTCGCGAACGAGTTGCCGCAGCCACAGCTCTTCACGGCGTTCGGGTTGTTGATCTTGAATCCCTTGCCGCCGAGCGAATCATCGAAATCGATGGAGGCGCCCTTCAGGTGTTCGTAGCTCGCGAGATCCACGATCACCTTGACGCCGAGGCTCTCGAAGATCTGGTCTTCGGCCGTGGCGGGCTCGTCGCAGATCTCCATGCCGTAGGAAAGGCCCGAACAGCCGCCTCCCGCGACGAAAACACGCACGCCCTGATACGTGCCTCCGTTCTGCTCCATGATCGCCCGGATCTCGGACGCCGCTTTTTCGGTCAGATTCACCATGTTCGGGAGTTCCTCCTTCAATCGAGTCTAGGGGGCGCTTGTCCCTGTGTCAATTTGGATTACCCGCGGGCTCGGGAGATTCGCCTTGAATTCAACCCGGCCGGGCGATCGGGGCCCCGCCCCACTTGCAAAATGCGAAGCAGGTTGGTCCCGCCGGCCCGCGTCGTCGTCCCCGCGACCGCGACGACCCACTCCCCTCTCCGGATCATCTTCTTTTCAAGCAGGAGGCGGATTCCCAGATCCACCATCCTGTCGGCCGTCCGCCAGTGGGGCACCTGGACCGCGGTGACCCCCCACGCCAGCGTGAGCCGGCGGCATGTGGACTCGAGCGGCGTCAGCGCGAAGATCCGGGCCGCCGGGCGCGCCTTGCTGGCGAGACGGGCCGAGTAGCCGGTATGGGTGAAGACCGCGAGCGCCTTGGCGCGCAGCTCGTACGCCGCCTGATACGCGGTGTGAGCCAGCGCGTGGGTCGGCGACGAGAGCGCGCTTGTGTAATCGGTCCCCCGGCGTCGTAGCAAGGGGATCGTAACCTCTTCCGCCTCCGAGGCGATCCGCCCCATGGTCCGGACCGCCCGGTCGGGATATCTCCCGACCGCGGTCTCGGCGCTCAGCATGAGCGCGTCCGTCCCGTCGAAGATCGCGTTCGCCACGTCCGAAGCCTCCGCCCGCGTCGGGCGCGGCGAGGTCACCATGGATTCGAGCATCTGGGTGGCCGTGATGACCAGCACCTCGCGCGCGTTCGCGCGCTGGATGATCCGCTTCTGCAAGATGGGCACCCGCTCGGGGGGATACTCCACTCCGAGATCTCCCCGGGCCACCATGACGCCGTCCGCTTCGCCGAGGATCGATTCCAGATTCTCGATCGCCTCCCGCCGCTCGATCTTCGCGATCACCATGGGCGGGTGCTTCGCGCCTCTCAGGAGGCGCTTCAGTTTCAAGATGTCTTCCGCGCTCCGCACGAAGGAAAGAGCGACGAAATCGATCCCCATCTTGAGCCCGAACGCGAGATCGCCTCGATCCTTCGCGGTGAGGGAATCGGCGCTCAGCCGTACCCCGGGGAAGTTGAGCCCCTTGTGGTCGCCGAGCTTCCCGCCGACCACCACCCGGCAGCGGAGCCCTCGCCGCTCCTTCCTGATGACCCGGAGCTCGATCTTGCCGTCGTCGAGGAGCACCCTGTCTCCGACCTTCACGTCCCGCATGAGCCCGGAGTAGACCGCCGGGATGAGAGCCGCCGTGCCCTTCACGCGTCGGTTCGTGACCAGGGTCTCGGACCCTTGTCGCAGGTATACGTCCCCGCCCTGGAACTCGCCGACGCGGAGCTTGGGCCCCTGGAGATCGAGGAGAAGGCCCACCGACCGCCCGACGTGGGAGGCCGCGGCGTGGATGCGGCGGATGGCGCGGGCGTGCGAAGACCGGCTACCGTGGGAGAAATTGAGGCGCGCGACGTCCATCCCGGCGCGCATCATGCGTACGAGGACGACTTCCTCGACGCAGCTCGGGCCGACCGTCGCGATGATCTTGGTGCGGCGCACTAGAGGGCCAGTGTAGCCATCACCTCTTCGGCATGACCCTCCACCTTCACGCGGCGGAACACGTGCTCGACCTTGCCCTCACGATCGATGACGAACGTCGTGCGCTCGACCCCCCAGAAGCTCCTGCCGTAGAGATTCTTCTCCTTGTAGGTCCCGTACTGGCGCGAGACGGCCGCGTCCTTGTCGGAGAGAAGCGGAAACGGGAGGTTGTACTTCTGCGCGAACCGCTCGTGGCTCAGCTCGTCGTCGAGGCTGACCCCCAGAACGATCGCGTCTTTCGACTCGATGCGCGGAAAGGAGTCACGGAATCCGCACGCTTCCATCGTGCAGCCGGGCGTGTCGTCCTTGGGATAGAAGTACAGGATGACGCGCCTGCCGCGGAATTCGTTCAGGGTCACGCGGCGGCCGAGAGTGCTGGGGAGCGAGAATTCCGGCGCCGGCATGCCTACCGTCAGGCTCTCGCCGGGATAATCGAGGAGGTTGATCTGGCCGCCCTTGCCGCGTCTTTTTTTCGGCATTGGCGGCGGTCCGAGGGCCGGATCGCGCGGCAGCTCGGTGGGGGGCGGACCCTCGTCCAGCTCGAGGAGCCCTTGCGCGACCCCGCGGTCAGAGGATCCTCCAGCCGAAAGCCTCGCCTTTACCCTCGAACCGGCCTTCGCGTTCATGGCCAGCCCGCTCCGGCCGGGGGCTCTCGAAATCGCGGCGCTCTTAGCACCCGATTTCGGCGCGGTCGGACGCCGCGCCTTGGTCGCGCGAACCACTCGCTTCGCCTTCGGCTTGGCCGCTCGCCTCGCCTTCGGCCTGGCCGCTCGCTTCGACGGCCTGCTGGATTTCGGCCTCGACTTGGCGCGGGATTTCGCCCGCGATTTTGGACGCGATTTCGGTCTCGACTTCCGCCTGGCTGAAGCGGCCCGACGCTTTATCTTCTTTGGTTTCCGCGACTTAGCCCGTTTGCTCGATCGCTTCCCAGCCATGTATTTCTCCCTCTGTGGAGAAAGCGGGACCGAAACTCCAATGCGGCATAGTAATTCGGCGGGACGAGAGGTTCAAGATTGCAGAAAGACGAGGGTTTGGCGCTTCGGAGTGGTCTTCAGTACTTCGGACGGGCGTCCGCGAAAATCGACTCGTCCATCGAGGCGGGGAGGGAGACGTTCTCGAAGCGAAGCATCGTCGGCTTCCCCTCGAATCGGTGAAGGGTGGAGATGCGCACCGGACCGAATTTCGTCCACTCTTCCCAGGTCGCCGATTGCGCCGGAGGTTTCATGTCTTGGAGCAGGTACTCCCACTTGTCCATGAGATGGGTCTTCCGATTCACGTACAGCCAGTAGTGATCCTCTGGCGTGAGCCCCACGCCGGGATCGAAGGTGAGCTCGAGCAGGTCCCACTCGACACCCGCGCCCGTCTTGACACCGTCGTACTTGAGATTCGTCCCCGGGTCGCGAAGCTTGAACGGCATCATGAGCCAGTACGAGTCGTTCACCCACCGCTCGTATCCGTTCTGCACGTTGGCCGCGATGTTGGCGGAATCCCTGTCGGCGAATCCCGCCGTGAAGGACTTCCCCTTTCGGTCGGAGAGATTCACGACGGCCGCGATCACGCGTCCGCTCTCGTCGGGACCTTCCACCCGGTCGCGCCCGTGGCGCTTGTCCCACCAGTGGCGGAACCGCGCCAGCTCCTTCCCCTCCTTGACCACGACGAAATCGAAGCGGACGTACGGGACCGATTCCCACGCGGACTGCCCGCCCATCGCGTTTTCGAACGAGCGCGCGACTTCGGCGGCTTTCGCGTCGGCCTTCCCCATGGGCTTCTCGAGCGCCGCGGCCGTGACGTGGGCGCAGGCGAGCGCGCCGGACACAGCGAGGGCGGCGGCAATCGCCGCCGCCCTTCGTCCGCGCGGTCCTGACGGACCTTTTTGGGTTGCCCAACCCATCCGCGCCATCGCGTCGGTCACTTCACCGTTTTCAGGATTTCGAGCAGCTTCGCCCGATCCGGGACCTTTCCGAACTCGTGGACCTCAATGTGGCGGAGGATTCCCTTCTTGTCGATCACAAACGTGGCTCGCTCGGAGTAGCCCTCGTCGCGGAGGATTCCGTACTTCTTCGCCACCTCGCCGTGGGGCCAGAAATCGGCCAGGAGCGGATAGTCGATCCCGCCGATTTGCTCCGCCCACGCCTTGTGCGCGGGCGCCGAATCCACGCTCAGCCCGAGCACCTGCGTGTCGAGACCCTCGAAGGTCTGCCGCTCCTTGCTGTACCCGGGCATCTGCACGGTGCAGACCGAGGTGAACGCGAGCGGATGGAACACGAGCACCACGTTCTTCTTTCCCCGAAACGAGGAGAGGGTGACCTTGCTTCCGTTCTGATCGGGCAGCGTGAAGTCCGGCGCCATGTCACCGACCCGGAGCGTCGCCGTGCGATCCATCGCGCTCGTCTCCATCGTTCGTCCTCCTCCGGCTATCGCGTCAGGAATGGTGGGTCGGGACGTCGATCACGCTCGCCGTCTCTTCCGCGAGCCGCTTCGCGTCCTCCGCGAGCCGCTTCAAGGTCTCAGGATCGTTGACACCCTGCTGGATCTCCTTCGGGATGAAGTCGAGCAGGTGCTTCAGGCCGAGCGACTCCTTGATCAGGGTGCGCGCGACGACCATGCGCTGCACCTGGTTCGTGCCCTCGTAGATCTGGGTGATCTTGGCGTCGCGCATGTACTTCTCGATCGGGTAGTCGCGCATGTAGCCGTAGCCGCCGAAGATCTGCACCGCGTCGGTCGTGACCTCCATCGCGACGTCGGTGGCGAAGAGCTTGCCATCGCCGCGAGCTTCGTGACGTTGGGGGCGCCGCTGTCGACGGCCCTCGCGGCCGCGTAGACCAGCTGGCGCGCGGCCTCGATCTTCGTCGCCATGTCGGCCAGCATCTGCTGGATCATCTGGAAGGAGGAGATCGGCGCGCCGAACTGCTCGCGCTCGGTCGCGTAGACGATCGCGTAGCTCGAGCGCGCCCTGCGCCAGCCCCACGCGCCTGCGCCGCGACGCCGGGACGCGCGCGGTCGAGCGTCATCATCGCGTGCTTGAAGCCCATGCCGGGCGACCCCGCCGAGCAGGTTCTCGGCGGGCACGCGGCAATTCTCGAAGTGGATCTCGACGACCGGCACGCAGCGGATGCCCATCTTGTCCTCGACTTCCCGATCCCGAAGCCGGGGGTGCCCTTCTCGACCATGATCGCGCGGATGCGGCGCGACTTCGAGTCGGGATCGGTGACGGCGAAGACCGTGTAGATGTCGGCGGCGCCGCCGTTCGTGGTCCACTTCTTCTCGCCGTTCAGAACGTAGTGGTCGCCGTCCTTCACGGCGCGTCGCGTGCAGGCCGCCGGCGTCGCTGCCCGCGAACTTCTCCGAGAGGCCGAAGGCGATGAGCTTCTCGCCCCTGGCGATGGCGGCAGGTAGCGGCGCTTCTGCTCCTCGGTGCCGCCGAGGAGGATCGGGAAGGAGCCGAGCGCGTTGACCGCGTAGAGGACGCCCACGCCGCCGCAGGCGCGCGAGAGCTCCTCGACGCACAGGCAGAGGTCGAGGACGCGCCGCCGCCGGGCCCGCCGTACTCCTCGGGGATCCAGACGCCCATGAGGCCCGCCTCGGCGAGCGCTTCCTTGATCTCCCAGGGGTACTCCTGGACCCGGTCGTACTTCGCGGCGAGCGGGACGCACCACCTTCTCGGCGACGTCCCGCGCCTTGGCGCGCCACTCCAGATTCCTTGCGGTGAGAAGTCCCGACAATGAAATCCCCTCAGCGGCTGGGTCTGCTGCGGATGCGCCGCGTGGGCGCGACGACTGAGGCACGATTATTCCCGATCCGGCTCGCCCTTGTCACCAGGAGATTCCGGCCGGCCCGGCCCGGGGTGACGTGCGGGGATCCGGCCACGTAGAAGCGCCAGCGAATGGTGGCCCAGGGCTCGGGGACGTTCTGGCAGCCGATCCGGGGTGATGTCGCTACCTCCTGCTTCGCAACCGCGGAGCCGGGCTCGATCCAGAGGTCGCCCCGCGTGAGGTCGCTCCGGTTCCAGGCGAGATCCAGTCCGAACGCCTGGCAGAGGCGCGCCGGTCCCGACGAGATGAGATGCCGCTTCGCGATGCCCCGGGCCTTCTCCATCCATTCGACCCCCTCGATCGGCTCCAGGGCGCGGATCAGAGCCGCGGCGGGCTTCCCTTCGGGCTCGGTCACCGCGTTGAGGAGGTGGTGCATGCCGTAGGTGAGGTAGACGTACGCCAGCCCGGGCGGCCCGTAGAGGGGTGCTGTGCGCGGCGTGCGCCCGGCGCGCGCGTGGCACGCGAGGTCCACTTCCCCCACGTAGGCTTCGGTCTCGACGATGCGTCCGCGGAGCGTGATCCCGTCCACGCGCCGGCACAGGACCCGGCCCAGAAGGTCGCGCGCGACCTCGAGGGTCGGGCGCGAATAGAAGGATCGGGGAAGCGGAGGGGCCACGGGCGGAGTATACAGCCGCGGACCCCGGGCGCTAGACTCCCGCGGTGCCGCGCCACTCCGCCGAGCCTCCATCGATCTCTCCGGAATCGCGCGCGATTCTGTTTGTCACCGTATTCATCCATCTCCTCGGCTTCGGCATCATCATCCCGCTCCTTCCCTACTACGCGGAGACGTACGGCGCGACCGGGCTCACCGTGGGCCTTCTCACGACGTCCTTTTCCTTCTGCCAGTTTCTCTTCGCGCCGCTCTGGGGAAGATTGAGCGACCGCATCGGCAGGAGGCCGGTCCTGATCGTGAGCCTCTTCGTGACGGGTGTGTCGTATCTCATCTACGCCGCGGCCGATTCGCTCGCGCTGCTCTTCCTGTCACGGATGCTGGCGGGAGTCGCGGGCGCCGTCCTCTCCACCGCGCAGGCCTACGTGGCGGACACGACCACGCCCGAGAACCGGACCAAGGGCATGGGGCTGATCGGGGCCGCGTTCGGGATGGGGTTCATCTTCGGTCCCGCGCTGGGAGGGGTTCTCAGCCGCTGGGGATTCGCGGTCCCCGCCTACGCCTCGGCGGCGCTCGCTCTGACGGCCGCGGTGTTCGCCTTCTTCCGCCTGCCCGAATCGTTGCCGCCGGAAGTCCGCGCGGAGACAGCGGCGAGGCGCCGGCCGGTGGCGACGCTGCGCGAGGCGCTCGCGCGCCCCGTGGTGGGGACGGTGCTCGGGCTCTTCTTCACCGCGACGATCTGCTTCGCGGGGATGGAAGCGATCCTGGCGTTGTTCTCCCAGCGGTATTTCGGCTGGGGACCGCACCAGATCGGATATCTCTTCGCGTACGTCGGGGTGGTCGCGGCCGTGATGCAGGCGGGAATCGTCGGCAGGCTGGTGCGTCGGTTCGGAGAGCGAGCGCTGGTGCGCGCGGGACTAGGGCTCATGGGCCTGGCGTTCGTGGGCGCGGGTCTCGTCCCGCCGCTCGCGCTCTTCCTGCTCGCGATGGGGATGATCGCCGTGGCGAGCGGGATGCTATCGCCCTCGCTGTCGGGGCTCATCTCGTTGGCGACCCCGGCCGACGAGCAGGGGGGAATCCTCGGGATCTACCAGTCGCTCGGCAGCCTCGCGCGCGCCGTGGGGCCGTTTCTGGGCGGGCTCGTGTTCGACGTCGTGAGCCCCGGCGCTCCGCTCTGGATGGCGGGCATCGTCCTGGGACTCGCCGCCCTCGCCGCGGCGCGATTGCCGCGGCGGGGGGTGGCGCAAGGCACTGCTAGGCGATCGACTTCTTGATGCTGGCGCGGAGCTTCTCGAGCCCTTCCGCGATCGCTTCCCTGGAGACGATGAGAGGCGGACGGAACCGGATCGACGTGGGACCGGAGGCGATCACGATCACGCCCTCTTCGTAGGCCTTCCGGATCACGGCGTCGCGCAGCTCCGTGGTCTTGAAATCGAACGCGCACATGAGCCCTTTGCCGCGCGCGTTCGAAAGGTGGTCCGGAAACTCGCGCTGCAGACCCTCGAGGCCGGCCAGAAGATCGGTGCCGCGGGCAGCGGCGTTCTCGAGGAGCTTCTCCTCCGCCATGATCTCGAGGTAGCGGCCGGAGCGGACCATGTCCACGAGCGTGCCGCCCCACGTGGAATTGAGCCGGCTCGAGACGTGGAACACGTTGTCCTTGATCTCATCGACCCGCGTTCCGGAAATGAAGCCGCAGACCTGGGCCTTCTTTCCGAAGGCGATCATGTCGGGCTTCACGTCGTAGTGCTCGAAGGCCCACATCTTCCCGGTGAGCCCGAGACCGGCCTGGATCTCGTCGAACACGAGCATCGCTTCGTACTCGTCGGCGAGCCGGCGCAGCTCCTGGAAGAACTCCTTGCGGAAGTGGTTGTCGCCGCCCTCTCCCTGGATCGGCTCGATGATGATCGCCGCGATGTCGTCCTTCGACTGCTCGAAGGCGGTCCGGATCTGGGCGATCGAGAGCGCCTCGCGCGCCTTCACGTCGCGAAGGTTCTCTTCGTTGAGCGGGAATCTCGCCTTGGGATTCAGGACGCGCGGCCAGTCGAACTTCGGAAAGTAGGCCGTCTTCCTGGGATCGGTCGTGTTCGTGAGCGAGAGCGTGTAGCCCGAGCGGCCGTGGAACGCCTGCTCGAAGTGGAGCACCTTGTGGCCGCGCTCCTCCCGGTACCCACGCGCGAAGTTCTTCCGCACTTTCCAGTCGAACGCGGCCTTGAGCGCGTTCTCGACGCCAAGCGTTCCGCCGGCCACGAGGAAGAGATGCGGCATGTAGCCCGGCATGGCGTGCGTCGCGAACGTCTCGACGAACTCCGCCATCTCGACCGTGTACACGTCCGAGTTCGAGGGGTTGTGGAGCGCCGCGCGCAGGATCCTCTTCGTGAACTCCGGAGCCTTCATGCCGGGGTGGTTCATCCCGACCGGGTTCGTCGCGAAGAAGGAAAAGAAATCGAGAAGTCGCTTTCCGTGCCGAGAGTCGTAGATGTAGACGCCCTCGCTCTTGTCCAGATCCAGGACGAAGTCGAATCCATCCGCGAGCATCCGCTTCGCGATCGTCTCGTGGACCTTGTCGGGTGTGATCTTGACCGGCGAGGCGGCGAGGGTCGGGTTCATCAAAGGCTCCTTTCGGGTAACGTTCATTCGGAATCGATCTTGATCCGGCGCTGCTCCTTGGCGGTGGCCAGGACGATGAGCGTGCGCGTCTGGCGCACGCCGCGAGCCGTGTTCAGCTTCTCGATCAAGAGCTTGCGGAACGCGGCCATGTCCCGGACCCTCACTTTCAGGAGGAGAGAGAATTCGCCGGTGATGTGGTGGCATTCGAGGATCTCGTCGAGCTCCCGGACGGCTTCGATGAAACCCGTTTCGAATTTCGGATGTTCGATGAATATCTCGACGAACGCGGTGATGTCCTGCCCGAGCTTGCGCTCGTCCAGGAGCGCGACGTAGCCCCGGATGACGCCGCCGCGCTCGAGCTTGCGGATCCGCTCGTTCACGGAGGGGGGCGTGAGCCCGACCGCCTTCGCCAGCTCGGCCTGCGAGATCTTGGCGTCATCTTGGAGACGGGCCAGGATCTTTCGGTCGATGACGTCCAGGACCGTGCCGTTGTTCCGTTTTGTTAGGTCAGATGCTATCATTACCTAATATTATTCGGCATATTGGTGTTTTGGGTCAACATTTATTTAGTGGAGGGGTGTCCATACCCCCACCGATGCCGCTTGATGGCGGCCGCGCGCGGGTTTAACCTTGTAGTCGTGAAGCGATTCCACCCGCTGGAAGGAGATCCCCGCACCCCATGAAAAGACCTGAATCGATTAAGGCCCTTAGGGTTAGCGGCTACAAGCCGCAGACCGTGAAGCAGGAGATGAGACGCAACCTGGTCGGGATGATCGAGCGCGGGGAGAACCTCTTCCCCGGAATCGTGGGCTACGAGAAGACCGTGCTCCCCCAGATCGAGAACGCGATTCTCAGCGGACACGACTTCATCCTGCTCGGGCTTCGTGGCCAGGCGAAGACGCGGATTCTCCGCAACCTGACGCGATTCCTCGACGAGTGGATGCCAGCGATCGAAGGCTGCGAGCTGAACGACGACCCGCTGAATCCCATCTGCTCCGGATGTAAACGCCGGGTCGCGGCCGAGGGGGACGCGGTGCCGATCCGGTGGATCCATCGCGACGAGCGCTACCGGGAGAAGCTCGCGACCCCCGACGTCACGATCGCGGACCTGATCGGTGACATCGATCCGATCAAGGCGGCGAACCAGAAGCTCTCCTACAGCGATCCCGAGGTCATGCACTTCGGGATCATCCCGCGGACCAACCGCGGAATCTTCGCGATCAACGAGCTGCCCGACCTTCAGCCGAGGATCCAGGTCGGTCTCCTGAACATCCTCGAGGAGAAGGACATCCAGATTCGCGGATTCCCGATCCGGCTTCCCCTCGACATCCAGATCGTCTTCTCCGCGAACCCCGAGGACTACACGAACCGCGGGAATATCATCACGCCGCTCCGCGATCGGATCGCGTCGCAGATCATGACCCACTATCCCTACACCCTCGACGACGCGATGAAGGTCACCGAGCAGGAAGCGTGGACGAACCGCGGTGACGGGATCGAGGTCATCGTCCCGGCATACATCAAGGAGCTCGTCGAAACGGTCGCGATCCAGGCGCGCAAGTCCTCCTACGTCGATCAGGGCTCGGGTGTGAGCGTGCGCATGACGATCTCGCTCATGGAGAATCTGATCTCCAATGCGGAGCGCCGCGCGATCCGCGCCGGCGAGCGCCGCCAGGCCGTGCGCATCTGCGATCTGCAGAACGGAATCGCCTCGATCAGCGGCAAGGTGGAGCTGGTCTACGAGGGGGAGCAGGAAGGCGCCGTCGCCGTGGCGAAGCACCTGGTCGGGAAGGCGGTGAAGGAGGTCTTCGCGAAGCACTTCCCCGACGCGTACAAGGCGAAGGAGAAGAACGAGGGCGCGCCTTCCGAATACGACGCGATCTTCCGCTGGTTCGCCCAGGGAAAGCGGGTCGAGATCTCCGACGAGCTGTCGACGCGCGAGTTTCACGAGCGGCTCTCGCAGGTGACCGGTCTCGAGGAGCTGCCGAAGCGCTATCTCGGGATCAAGGACGCGATCGAGGTGCCGACGGCGATGGAGTTCGTGCTGGAGGCGCTCCACCAGAATTCGATCCTCGCCAAGGAGCGGACCGACACGAGCGCGCTCGCGTACACCGACATGTTCTCCACCATGCTCGGAAAGCCGGAGGAAGCGGAGGACTAGTCGTGGATTTCCGCTACTCCAAGTGGGACGAGCGTCTCACCCAGAACCTGAGCTTTCTCAAGAATCTCCTCTCGCTCTACAACCGGCTGCTTCTGATGACCGACGGGGATGTCGACGAGGCGCTGCGCGCCCTGGAGGAGCTGGGTGACCGCTTCGGGTTCTTCAGCTCCAAGTTCTCGATGGACGACTTCAAGAAGCACCTGAAAGAACAGGACGCGATCCAGGAGGTGAACGGGAAGAACGTCCTGACGCGCCGCGGGGAGCGGATGATCCGACAGGACTCCCTGGACCGCATCTTCTCCGCGCTGGCGAAGGACTCGGCGGGAGAGCATCGCGTGCCGAGCACGGGCAGCGGCGGCGAGAGGATCACGGAAACGCGGCCCTACGTCTTCGGCGACAACGTCTCGGACATCGACTATGTCTCGAGCGTTCGGAACTCGGTGCGTCGGCAGCGGGGCGAATGGGGGGACGAAGGGCTGAATCTCACCGAGGACGATCTCGAGGTCTTCGAGACCGAGCACTCCTCATCGTGCGCGACGGTGCTCCTCATCGACGTGAGCCACTCGATGATCCTCTACGGCGAAGATCGGATCACGCCGGCCAAGCAGGCGGCCCTTGCCCTGGCCGAGCTGATTCTCACCCGCTATCCGAAAGACTCCCTCCACGTCGTGCTCTTCGGGGACGACGCCTGGGAGGTGAAGATCCGGGACATTCCGTACGCCTCCGTGGGGCCCTACCACACCAACACGAAGGCGGCGCTTCAGCTCGGGCAGCGGATCCTCGCCAGACAGAAGCACGTGAACAAGCAGATCTTCATGATCACCGACGGGAAGCCCTCCGCGATCCACGAGGGCGGACGGCTGTACAAGAACGCGTTCGGCCTCGACCCCAAGATCGTGAACAAGACCCTGGACGAGGCCGTGCAGTGCCGCCGCAAGAGGATCTCGATCACCACCTTCATGGTGACCCAGGACCCTTACCTCGTGCGGTTCGTGGAACGATTCACGCAGCTCAACAAGGGCCGCGCCTACTTCGCCGACCTAGAGAACCTGGGCTCCTACCTCTTCGTCGACTATGACCGGAACCGCCGCAAGCGGGTGAACTAGGGGCTGCCCAGCCGGTACGTGAGTCCGGCCCCGATCGTCCCCATCACGAGCGAGTTGTTACCCATCGTCTGGTGGTAGCGGAGATCCAGGTCGAACATCGTTCGCGCCCACAGCGGAACGGACAGCCCGCCCCCGAAATTCATCCCGAACGGGACTTCCCTCGAGCGCGTCCCCACCGCCTCGAAAGACCTGAGCGGACTGACGACGGGGAAATCCCTGAAGCCGAAGTCGTAGATGCCTGCTCCGAATTCAGCCCTTGGAGAGACCCGATGCCGGTAGGGGGAGGCGAGCTCGATCTGAATCGTCAGGGGATTCACGCTGCTCCTGCTGCCCGGCACGTCCAGGTACATGTGGTCGTAGTTCGCGGACAGGGACACGCTCGGCGTCAGGGGAAAGCCCAGCGCCCCGCCCGCCAGCCAGCCCGGGCCCGGCTCCCCGTCCCGATCCGGGAACACGAGCCCGCCGCGGATTCGGAGAAAGCCCTGCGGCGACGGCTCACTCGCTCGCGGCGGCCGGCGGGATGAAGGGCGACGAGATGCTAAGTACAACGAGAGGAACGAAAAACGCGAGGACCGCTGCGAGGGAACGATTCATGACACACCCCCCAGGTGTGGCGCCCGGCACCGCGGCTCGACTAGAAGGGGTACCCCGGGCGGAAGTCCAAGTTCTCGCGACCATTCTACCCCTACAGCGCCGCGCAGAACCGCTCGATCTCGTCCTCGGTGTTGTAGTAGTGGACCGAAGCGCGGACCATCGACGTGAGCCCCCTCGCGTCCATATCGAGCCTCGCCATGGGGGCCGTCGTGACCGTGACGTTGATGCGCCGGGCCAGGAGCGTGCGCTTGATCTCCTCGGGGGCGCGCCCCTCCACGGTGAAGGTGACGATGGCGCATTTCTCGGCGCCGAGGTCGCGAACGGTGACGCCGGGCAGCGACGCAAGCCTCTGCCGCAGCATCGAGGCGAGCGAGCGAGCGCGGTCGCGGATCGCCTCGATCCCCCACCCCATCGCGTAGTCCACCGCCGCCTTCAGCCCGAGCTTCAGCGCTGCGCTGTTTTCGTAGGTCTCGAAGCGGCGCGCGTCCGGCCGGATCTCGTAGCGGTCGCGGGAAACCCAGGTCGCCGCGTGCGTGTCGAGAGTCGGCGGCTCGAGCCCCTCGAGGAACCCGCGCCTGACGTACAGGAACCCGATGCCTCGCGGCCCGCGCAGGAACTTGCGGGCGTTCGCCGAGAGCATGTCGCAGCCGATCTCCCCGACGTCGAGCGGCATCTGCCCCGCGGACTGACACGCGTCGAGGATGAAGGGAATGCCCGCGCGGCGCGCCACGGCGCCGACGGCGCGCGCCGGATTCACGAGCCCGCCGTTCGTCGGAACGTGCGTCAGCGAGATCAGCTTCACGCGCGAATCGATCATGCCCTCGAGTGCCTCGACCGAGACCTGCCCGGTGGGATCGCCCGGCACGACATCGATGGTGGCGCCGGTCCGTCGCGCCACATGTAAAAGGGCGATGTAATTGCTCGCGTACTCGGCGGCGGAGGTGAGGATCCGGTCGCCGGGATTAAACGGCAGGGAATAGAACGCCATGTCCCAGGCGCGTGTCCCGTTCTCGACCACCGCGATCTCCTCGCGATGGGCGCCGAGGAGCGCCGCGATCGAGTCGTAGACGCCCTCGAGCGCGGGCTCCACCCGTTCCTGAGCCTCGTAACCCCCGATCGAAGCTTCGAGGCGGAGGTGATCCAGGACGGTGTCGACGACCGGTCTCGGCATCAGGGAAGCGCCGGCGTTGTTGAAGTGGATGACGTTCGCGCACCCTGGCGTCTCGGCCCGGGCGCGCCCGACGTCGATCGGCATGACCCTCTCCTCAGCCCTTGGGCTCACGAGGACAAAGTGTAGCATCCTGGCGGCACTTCGATGTACCGTGACGGGCACATGCCACGAGGCGCGCCGATGCATTCCTCCCCCGCACCGGCCGAGACGATGGTCGTCGAGGCGGAGCCGGTCCCGCTTCATCTCGCCTATCGCGTCTGCGAGGATATCGCGCGGACGCACTATGAGAATTTCCCCGTCGCGTCCCGGTTCATCCCGGTTGAAAAGCGGATCGCGCTCGCCGCGATCTACGCCTTCGCGCGCCAGGCGGACGACGTGGCCGACGCGGCGGCGCCGAGGGAGGACCGGCTGCGCGCGCTCGACACGATCGAGAACGCCTTGCTCCGCGCACTCGACGGCGAGCCCCGCGGCCCGATCTTCACGGCGCTGGCGGATGCGGTGGAGCGCTACCGGCTCCCCACCGAGCCCTTTCTCGATCTCCTGGGCGCCTTTCGCATGGACGCGCGCGACGCGACCTTCCAGACGTGGGACGATCTGCTCGCCTACTGCCGTGGGTCCGCGAATCCCGTCGGCCGCCTCGTGCTCGCGCTCTACGACATCGAGGATCCCGAGGCGCTTCGCGCGTCCGACGCGATCTGCACCGCGCTGCAGCTCACGAATTTCTGGCAGGACCTGGGGCCGGACCTGGACCGCGGGCGTCTCTTCCTGCCTCTGGAAGATCTGGCCCATTTCGGGCTGAATCCCCGTGACGTGACGCGGCCGGCGTCCCGGTCCGGGCTCACCCGGCTCCTCTCGCACGAGGTCCGCGCGACGAGGGATCTCTTCTCGAGGGGGACGCCCATCGTGCGCCTGACCCCCGTGCTCCTCTCGCTCCATCTCCGCGTGACGATCGCCGGAGGGCGCGCGATCCTCCGCGCGGTCGAGCGTCTGGGCTGGCGAGTGCTCGAGCGGAGGCCGACCCTGAGCGGCGTCGCGCGCGCGGGGATCGCGATACGCGCCCTGGCGGGGATCGATGGCTGATCCACGCTCTGCTCCGCGGGGCACCAACTTCGCGCTCGCCTTCCGCGCGCTCCCTCCCGACCAGCGCGAGGCGATCCGCGCCGTGCACGCCTTCAGCCGCGAGGTGGACGACAGCGTGGACGAGGAGCCCGACCATGGTCGCGCGAGGGAGGAGATCCTCCGCTGGCGTGGTGAAGTCGCGGCTTGCTACGAGGGGGAGCCCAGCGAGCCGGCCGCCCGCGCGCTCAAGCCGCATCTCCTGCGCTTCGGGATTCCGCGCGTCTATCTGGACGAGCTCCTCTCGGGCGTCGAGATGGACCTGACGCAGCTCCGCTACGCGACGTTCGAGGAGCTTCGGCGCTACTGCTACCGCGTGGCCTCGGTGGTCGGGCTCATCTGCCTGCGCATCTTCGGCGACGAGGAGGAGCGCGGGAGAGCGTACGCCGAGAATCTGGGACTGGCGCTTCAGCTCACGAACATCCTCCGCGATCTCGGCTCGGATCTGGCGCGCGGGAGGATCTACCTCCCCCGCGAGGACCTCAGCAAGTTCGGATATCCGGAACAGGCGCTCGCGCGCCAGGAGCGGAATTCCGCCTTCCACGACCTCATGCGGTTTCAGGTGGCGCGGGCCCGCGGCTATTTCGCGGCCGCCGAGCGCGAAGCGTCGGCGCTCGATCCGCGCAGGATCCTGGCCGCCGAGATCATGGGCCGGATCTACAAGCGGCTCCTCGCCCGGATCGAAGCTTCCGGCTACGACGTGTTTCGCCGCGAAGTCCGCGTCCCGTTCCACGAGCGGGCGTGGATCGCCGGCAGCTCCATCCTCGCCGCCCACGCCATGCGATGAACGCGCGATTCGACGCGACCGTCGTCGGCGCAGGCTTCGCCGGCATGGCCGCGGCCACGGCGCTCGCGGAACGCGGCGCGCGCGTGCTCGTGCTCGAGACCCGCCAGCGCCCGGGCGGGCGCGCGTATTCGTGGACCGACCCCGAGACAGGCGAAGTCCAGGACAACGGACAGCATGTGCTCGGCGCTTTCTACGACGAGACGCTTCGTTTCCTGCGACGGCTCGGAACGCTCGATTCGCTCGCGGTGGATCCCACGTTTCGCCTCCGCGTCTGGGAGCGCGGGCGCGGGTCCTTCGAGCTTCGCTGCCCGGACCTTCCCTCGCCGTTCCATTGGATCGCGGCGGTCTCCACGTGCGGAAGGCTTGGGGCGCGCGGCCGTGTGCAAGCGCTCGACCTGCCGAGACGCGTGCGCGCGCTCGTCGAGCGGAACGGCGACGGCTCGAAGCTCACCGTCGAAAGCTGGTTCCGGGAGATGGGCGGAAGCGAGGATCTCGCGAGCCTGCTCCACCCGCTCGCGCTCGCGTCCCTGAACGAAGAGCCGAGGGATGGATCCGCGGGGCTCTTCGCGAGGGTTCTCGATCGCATTTTCAAGAGTCCGGCGCGGTCGAGCGGCCTGGCGCTCCCCAAGCGGGGGCTCTCGGATCTCTTCGCCGGGTTCGACGAGTACGTCGCGGCGCGGGGAGGCGAGGTGCGGTATCGCGCGACGGCTCTCGGCGTGCGCGTCGAGTCGGGACGCGTTTCCGGGCTGTCGCTCCTGTACGGAGAGCGGATCGAATCGCGGTGCGTGATCCTGGCGGTGCCTCACGACCGCGCGGGTTGGATGCTCGCCCCCGAGCATTTCGGCGCGTTTCGTGAGATCGCGCGCGCTCCCTGGTCCCCCATCATCTCCACGGTGCACACCTACGACCGCCCGATCCTGCCTTCCCGCTTCGTGGGTCTCCTGGGCACGCGCACGCAGTGGGCGTTCGACCGGGGAGCGGCCGCCGGGGGCGGCCATCACGTGGGAACGGTCCGGAGCGCGGCGTTCGACGACACCGAGCGCGCGGGCGAGGCGATCCTGGACGAGACCGCCGCGGAGCTGGCCGAAGCGTTTCCCCCGGCGCGCGAGGCGTCCCTGCTCCGCGCGCGCATCTACAAGGAACGGCGCGCCACGATACGCTCCCTTCCTGCCCTGCAGCGCTCGAGGCCTCCCGCGGAGACGGGAGTGGGCGGGCTCTACCTCGCGGGCGATTGGACCGCGACGGGGCTTCCCCCCACTATCGAGGGGGCGGTTCTGAGCGGACATCGCGCCGCTGCGCTCGCGGGATGACCCTGGGAATCCGGACGCTGCGCGAGCGCGTCCTCACCTGGTATTCCAGGAACAAGCGCGCGCTCCCGTGGCGAAGGACGCGCGATCCCTACGCGGTCTGGGTGAGCGAGATCATGCTCCAGCAGACGCGGGTGGAGACCGTCGTCCCCTTCTACGAGCGCTTCCTGCGCCGCTTCCCCGACGTCTCATCGCTCGCTCGGGCGCGCGAGCCGGACGTGCTCGCGGCCTGGTCCGGGCTCGGGTATTACGCGCGCGCTCGGAACCTGCACGCCGCCGCGCGCGCGGTGGTCCGCGAGCACGCGGGGCGGATCCCCCGGGATAAGGAGTCGCTCGTGGCGCTCCCGGGCATCGGCGGCTACACGGCCGCCGCGATCGCGAGCATCGCGTTCGACGTCCCCGCGGCGGCGGTGGACGGAAACGTGATCCGCGTGCTCGCGCGGATCCTGGGACTCCGGGGCCGGCGCGACTCGATGGCACTCAGGCGGCGGGTCACCGAATGCGCGGAGTCCCTGGCGCGCGGCCCGCGCGCGGGAGACTGGACGCAGGCCCTGATGGAGCTGGGGGCCAGTGTCTGCCTTCCACGCGATCCGATCTGCGAACGCTGCCCCGCCGCCGCGTGCTGCCGCGCGCGGAGAAGTGGTACCCCGGATCGCTTCCCCGAAGCCTCCCTCGCGAAGGCGCCACGCGCGGAGCGGCGCGTGCTCCTCGTGGCGAGGTCGGGCCGTCGAGTCCTTCTGGTCCAGGACGAGGCGGACTCGCGCGCCACCTGGACCCTGCCGTATGCGCGGCTCTCCGCGTCTTCGCCTCGTTCGGCGCGGGCGCTCGCGGCGCGGCTGCTGGGAAGGACCGTGGCGCCCGCCATCGCGAGCGGCACGTTCCGGCACCGCACTTTCTCCCACTCCATCACGTACGACGTCTGGTCGCTCGATCTCGGCCGCGCCCACGCGTCCGGGAAGCCGCGTCATGCGGCGGCCGGAGCCGAAATCTGGGCCACGCCCGGGGAGCTTCGCCGTTTGCCGGTGCGCTCCCATACCCTGAAGGCAATCAGAGACTTACATCGGTAGAAAACGGCGCGGTCAGATGCTATAATGCGAGAGGCGGTTTGATCCCTTGCTCCTGCGCCGACACCGATACCAACGAGGCCAAACCATGCTGCGTCTCTTCCTCCGCAGGCGCTGGTCGCTTTTCCCCATCGCGCTGTTTGCCTGCCTCGCCCTCTCGCCGCAACCCGGGGACTCCGCGCCGCGCTCCGTTCATCCCGCGCTGCGGAACGTGCGTCCCGGCGAGGCAATGTCGGAGCGGTTCCTATCGCGCAATTCGAGAGGCGACGTTCTGGTCGACGTAATCCTGCAAGGAGATATCACTCCCGATCTTCTGCGGAGTCGGGGCATCGAGGTCAATTCGCACATCGGAAATCGGATGACCGCGCGCGTCCCGTTGGCGCTCCTTTCCACGCTCCTCGAAATTCCAGGGCTCGATCGCGTGCGCGTGGCGGAACGGTGCAAGCCGAATCTGGACAATAGCGCGCTCGACACCGGGATCAACACGTTGCGCACCGTGCCGCCTCCCTCGTTCACGGGGCAGACCGGCACCGGAGTGCTCGTCGGCGACGTCGACACCGGGATCGACTATACCAACCCCGATTTCCAGAGGCCGGACGGCACGACGCGCCTGGTCTCGATCTGGGACCAGACGGGGGTCGGATCCCCGCCATCCGGGTTCTCGTACGGCACGGAGTGGCTCCCGCCCGCGATCGACGCGCTGGTCTGTTCCGAGATCGACTCCGAGGGACACGGATCGCACACCATGGGAATCGCCGGGGGGGACGGGAGCAATACGGGCAACGGCCAGCCGGAATTCACCTACGTGGGGATGGCGCCCACGGCCGATCTTTGCATGGTGAAGACCACGTTCCAGACCACGGCGATTGTGGACGGGGTCAACTACATCTTCCAGAAGGCCGCGTCGCTCGGGAAGCAGGCGGTCGTGAACCTGAGCCTCGGCACCCAGGAAGGTCCCCACGACGGGACCCTCGACATGGACGTGATGCTGAACGCGCTCACCGGCCCCGGCAAGATCATCGTGGCTTCGTCGGGAAACGCGGGCGAGGACAACATGCACGGCCAGCTCACGCTGAGCGGGGTGACACCGCAATCGATGACCTTGGTGATTCCCGCCTACACGAGAAATCCGGGCGCCGCGAACGACTTCCTGCTCTTTTCGGGATGGTACTCGGGCTCGACCCAGATGTCGGTCCGGATCACGACCCCGACGGGGGTCATCGTGGGCCCGGTCGCGACCGGGACCAATCTCATGGGCACGAACACGGCGGACGGCTGGCTCAACATCAACAACGGAACGAGCCTCCCCTCGAACGGCGAACACGAGATCTACATCGAGCTCTACGATGCGAACGTGAACTTGCCACCCAAGGTCGGCACGTGGACGTTCCAGTTCACCCCGGTCGTGATCGGCGCCAATGGACGCGTCGACATGTATCTCTACGACAGCCAGCTCGGGAACGCGGGCGCGCTCGCGCAATGGAGCGCGGGCCTCGCGTTCGGGGGCGTCGTCGGCTCCCCCGGGGACGCCGACTCCATCATCACGGTCGCGGCGCACACCACGAAGGATTGCTGGGAAGCCATAGACGGGTTCAACTACTGCTGGAATCCGCACCCGACCCTGAACGCGATCGCGTCCTTCTCGAGCCAGGGTCCCCGGCGTGACGGCTTCTTGAAGCCCGATATCTCAGCACCCGGGTTCGGCGTCACGTCCACGCTCTCGATCGACGCCATCCCTTCGACGCCCCTGGTCGCTCCCGACGGGGTCCACTGGATTCAGGCCGGCACCAGCATGGCCGCTCCCCACGTGACCGGAGGGACCGCGCTGCTGCTCGCACGGAGCGAGTGGACCAACGCGACTCCGTCGGTGATACGGGCGCGGCTGAAGAGCACCGCGCGCGCCGACGCGTTCACCGGGGCGGTCCCGAACCCGACGTGGGGCGCGGGAAAGCTGGATCTCGCCGCCGCCCTCGCGATACCGTTGACGGTGTCCGTGCCGCATCCGGCCAAGGGCCAGCTCTACGCGGTCGGGAAATACGACTCGGTGGACGTCGTGGTGGCCGGCTTCACCGCCGATACGGTGGACGTATCGCTCTCGCAGAACGGCGGCGCGACCTACCCCACGGCGCTCGGGAGCCTCTTCGCCGTGGCGCCGGGTCCGGCCAAGGCCCTCACCTTCTTCGTCGATCCGTCGATGATCACCACCCAGGCCAAGGTACGCGTCGTGGCGCGCACGGGCGCGACGGTGATGACCAGCTTCTCGGACAGCCTCTTCTTGATCTCGATCCCGACCGCCGTGGAGACGGAGAATTCGACCCTTCCCGCGCGGTTCGCGCTCTCGCCAAACACCCCGAACCCGTTCAATCCGGTCACGACGATCCATTTCGATCTGGACCGGCCCGGATCCGCGACGCTTCGCGTCTATTCGGTTTCGGGGGCTCTGGTCCGCACGCTCGTCGAGAAGCGGCTCCCCGCGGGTCGTTTCAGGGCCGTCTGGGACGGGCGCGACGCGGCCGGCCGGCCGGCGGCATCCGGCGTGTACATCTATCGGCTGACCGAAGGGGAACGCAATCTCTCCCGGAAGATGAGCTTGCTCAAGTAGCGAGTAGCGCCGGCGCCAATCGAAACCTTCCCGCTCGGCCCCCCGTACTGAGGGCGGGCCGCCCTTGCGCGGAATCGACCGCAACCTTCCGCGGGGACTGCCTATCGAATCCAATGCGCGAACAGGTCGCGCGCGGCTTCCGTCGCGCGGGCCGACCGCGCATCCACGGAGGGCCGGGCCATGAAGCGCATTGTCCCTGGGATTTCGGCGCTGGCATGCGCCTGCCTCATCCTCGCCGCTCGAGTGCCCGCTGACGCGGAGGGCGCGAAGAACCTCGCGCCGGGCCGGCACGTCCTCGAGGGTCCGGAAGTCTCGATCTACAACATCGCGGGCGAAATGACCGTGGTCGAGGGCACGGGGCGCTCGGTCGAGGTCGAGATCACCGCCGGGGGCGCGGACGCGGGCCGACTCACCGTCGAGGAGACGACCGTGAAGGGCATCCCGTCCCTGCGCGTCCTCTACCCCGAGGACCACATCGTCTACCCACAGTTCGGTTACGGTCCTCCGGACGGGTTCAGCTCTTCCTCGTTCGGATACGGCAACCGGAGGTTCCGTGTGACGGGACGCGGGCCGGGCCTCGAGGCGCACGCCGACATCCGGGTCCTGGTCCCGCGCGGCAAGACGGTCCACCTGCACCTGGCCGTGGGCCGGGGCTCGGCAACGGGCGTGGACGGCGACATCTCCTTCGAGGGGGCATCCTCCTCGATTCAGGCGGAGCGGGTATCCGGCGCGCTTCGCGTGGACGTCGGCTCGGGAAACATCGACGTCTCGCGCTGCCGGGCCGAAGTCGTCGCGGAAACCGGGTCGGGGAACATCACGATCAGCGAAGTGGACGGGAACCTCTCGGCGGACGCGGGGTCGGGAAACGTCAGCCTGAGGCGTGTCGGCGCCGAGAGCATCGCCATCGACGCGGGCTCCGGCTCGATCACCGGTTCCGACATCCAGGTCAAGAGCATGAGCGCCGACTGCGGGTCGGGCGAGATCGATCTCGACGGGACCTCGGCCGGAAAACTCGCGCTCGAGGCCGGGAGCGGCTCGGTCCACCTTCGCCTCACGAAGAACATCGACGAGCTGGCAATCGAGGCGGGATCGGGATCGGTGCGGCTCGAGGCGCCCGAAAGCCTGAGCGCCAAGTTCCGGATCGAGTGCCCGAGGAGGCAGCTCCACATCGCGTTCCCCACCGAGGTCCAGCGCGCGAACGACGACGTGACGGTGGGAACGATCGGGAGCGGAAGAGGATCGATTCACATCGACGCCGGCTCGGGCCGGGTCGATCTCGTGCGGATCTAGACCCCGAACGCGACCGGATCCCACGGCACGCCCAGCTCCGTGGGAGGCGCCATGTACCCGGCGAGCGCGGAGGCCGCGACCACGGGCGGGCTCGCGAGGTATCCCTCGCCGCCGACGCCCATTCGATTCTGCCAGTTCCGGTTGAACGAGGTGATCGCGCGCTCCCCCTTGGTGAGCGCGTCCGGCCCCTGGCCGAAACAGGGGCCGCACCAGGATTGTCTGATCTCGCCCCCTACCCCTCGGAAGACCGAAGCGATCGATTCCCCCATGAGGCGCGGGTCGGGACGCTCGATCAATCGCTTCACCGTGCCGCTCCCCGGAAAGATCACGAACTCCGCGCCCTTCGCGATGCGATCGATCCCGCGCCCGCGCGCGGCCAGGAGCACGAGCGCCGCCTGGAGCAGATCGTCGTAGCCGCCGTTCGTGCACGAGCCGATCATCGCCTTGGCGAAGGTGATCCGCTCCTTCGCGACTTCCTCGGCCGGGAAGGCGTTCCCGGGGCTGAAGGGTTTCGCGATCATCGGCACGACCGAGGAAAGGTCGTGTCTCTCGTCGATATCCCAGCGCACGTCCTCACCCGGAGCGACCCTCGGATAACGGAGCGCAAAACCCCGCTCGCGGTACCAGGACTCGGTCACCTCGTCCTGGGCGAAGATGCCGTTCATCGCTTCCCCTTCGGCCATCATGTTGGCGATGGTGTTCCGGTACGGAATGGGAAGCTCCTGGTTCTGGTCCACGAACTCCACGCTCATCCCCTGCGACTGCTTCGTCCCCCATCCTTGCAGCAGCTTGAGCACGATGTCCTTCCCGCTCACCCACGGCTGGAGCTTCCCCGCGAACACGACCCGGCGCTGCTTCGGCACCGTGAAGTACACGGCGCCCGTCGCCCATCCGAATCCCAGCGTCGTGCTCCCCACCCCGATGCCCACCGCGCCGTAGGCGCCGTAGGCGCGACTGTGGGAATCGGCGCCGGGGTAGAAGCCTCCGGGGAGGATCAACCCTTGCTCGGGGAAATAGAAATGGAAGATCCCGGTCCCCGGCGGCGCGTAGTGCGGGGCGCCGATCGCGTAACGCTCCGCGAACTCGCGCGAGATGGAGGTCTGCTTCTCGTCCGCGTCCTTGCCGGTGAAGACGAAGTGATCGTTGGCGATCGCGACGCGAATCGGCGGGACATCCCCGGCGCCGAGGATCTGGCGAAACGTGTGGATCGCGAACGGGGCCGTGCCGTCCGAGGCAGGAAGCAGATCCGCGTACACCTCGACCGTCGCGCCCGGTTTCACTTCGGCGCGCTTGTCCACGCGATGCGCCCAGACGATCTGCTCGGTGCTGGACATGGAGCGGGCTTCCGCGTAACCCGGAAACACGATGCTCATCGGCTTGATACCGTCCCTGAGCTCGCGCCTTCCCATTTCGACGATGCCGCCGCCGCGCCGGATCTCCTCTTCCTTGGGCGTGAGCGGCAGCGCGGTGTAGCTCTTCCCCCGCGTGAGGTTCTTCAGCGCGCGCGTCTCGGGGTTGAATTCGAGGTCGTCGCCGTCCCCCGCGTCCTCGACGGCCTCGGGGCTCTGGGCGAAGTGGAGACCGAGGTTGAGCGCGTTGCGGCGAAAGATGTCGCCCATGCCCGCTCCGCAGACGATCACCATCGTCGAGCTCCGCCTCCTCGGCGACCGCCTTCAGCCCCGCGGGCGACATCTCGCGCGAGGAGCCGATCGCGAAGCGATCCCCCGCGACGAGGAAGCTCTCGCCGGCGTGAACGCGGGCCCGGAAATCGGGCATGAGGTGGCGGAAGGCGCCCTCCTTCCAGCGCTTGTCGAGCGTGGCGAGGCTCTCGGAGACGCAGTCCTGCGCGGGCGTGATCTGGTCGGTGTCGATCGCGTCGCGCTTCTTCCCGGGACGCTTCGGATCCCAGAGGATGAGCGCCTTGCCGCGGACGGGCGTCATGCCCCGCGGAACCCGCTCGCCAGGTATAGCTCAGACAACATGTAGGAGTAGCTCATGGAGTACGACCGGCCGTCCCTCGTGAGCGTCACGGAGTTGACGCCCGAGACACCGCTCGAGTTGCGGGGGGTGACCGTGAGCCACGGCTCGCGCTTCCCGGTCGCGATGTCGATGCGGAACACCTGGGCGGGAATCTTGCCGCGCTCGAACGCGTACACCGCGTCCCCCTCGGCGGCCCAGTTGTGCGGTCGCTCACCCGGGCGAAGCCCCGGAAGAGGCTTCGGCTGCGCCTCCCTCCGTCGGGTACAACGCGTAGGCTCCGGTGGGATCGGTCGCGATCACAAGCTTCCCGTCGGGTGAGATGCGGCCCATGATCCGGCCCACGCCATCGTCGCTGATCGGACGCAGCTTCTTCGACGCAAGGTCGTACACGTAGAGACGGGTCAGCCGGCCCGGTTCCGAGGCGGAAAGGCAGATGGCCTTTCCATCCGGGAACCACGTGGCGTGTCCCACACCCAGGTCGGGCAGCGGGATGACCTGCATTTCCCCGGCCCGCGTCGGGAGCAGGACGAGGCGCCCATGCTCCTGGTCCGTGGCGAGCGCCCAGCGCCCATCGGGCGAGAATTCGTGCGCGAGGCCGTCCCCCAGCCGGACCGCGGGCGACCCGTCGACGGCCCGCATGTAGACGGATGAAGCCCCGCCGCCCGCCATGCCCGTTTCGTCGAAGAGAACCCACTTTCCGTCCGGAGAAACGTCCCGGGACAAGGACCAGTCCAGCCAGGACATCTCCCGTGACGCCTCGTCCCCATGGCCGCGCCACTCCATCTTCATCCGGGGCGTGTCCTCGAGGAAAAGTACGTCGCCAGGAAGCCGAGACATCCTGAATGTACTGGCCCCCGGTCGAGCGATAGAGCGTCCGCAATACGCCGTCGCGGGAGATTTCGTAGATCGCCGGGGAGCTTCCTGGCCGCTGTCCGGATACCCAGAGGGTTCCGCCGCGGGACCAGACGAGCCCCCAAACGGTGGACCAGCCGGTCGAGATCGTGCGCGCGTGTCCTGCCAGATCGATTGCCAGGACATTCCCCGAGTTATCCCCCTTCATGGGGTGCTCCAGCACGGCAAGGTGCTTTCCGTCCCGTGAGACCCGGACGTGGCTCAGCCATCCAGCCGTGCGATGCAGCGTGTGGCCGATCGGATACTCCAGCAGAAAGTGCGGAGGCACTTGCCGAATGACCGCCAGGTTCTTCCCATCGGGGCTCCAATCCGCGAAGAAGACCTCGTCCGCGACCTGCCTGGGCACCCCCCCCAGCATCGGCACCCGCGCCAGGGTTCCGAGCCAGACGAAGCCGCCGTGGTCCACGACGTCGAGATTCACGGCCACCTCGCTGGTCGAGGCCACGGAGAGGAGGAAGCCCTTCAATCCGATCGATCGGGATTCGGGCATCTCCACGCGGGCGAGAAAGATCTCGAACGGCTGTCCCTCCCAGGCCGCGCTGTAGATCACGGTCTGGCCGTCGGGCGTGAACCGGGCCCCCGTGATCTCGCCGTCCTGGAACGTGAGGCGCTTGTAACGGATCTCCTCACCCGCGTCCGAGGAGGGCGCGACGCTCCGGGCTCCCGTGTTCGAGCCTCCGTCGAGCACCAGCTCGAGCGCCAGGGCAAGATCGCGCGCCGAATCGATGCGGGCGTCGGGCTGCTTTTCCAGGCAACGGCGGAGAACCTTCGCGAGCCCTGGGAACGTGGCGTTGACCTCCGCGGGCAGCTCGGGCGGGTCCGCGCGCAGGATCGCGCTCATGCGGTCCGCGATCGTCTCGCCGGAGAACGCCTGCGCGCCGGTCACCATCTCGTAGAGGATCGCGCCCAGGGTGAAGAGATCGGCGCGGTGGTCCACGCCGTGGTCGCGGATCTGCTCGGGGGCCATGTAGCTCGCCGTTCCGAGAAGCTGCCCCGTGACGGTTAGATTCGCCAGGGTCGGCCCGGTGTCGCTGACCTTGCCGCGCCCGTCCCGGGCCAGCTTCGCGATCCCGAAATCCAGGATCTTGACCCGCCCGTCCTTGAGGAGGATCAGGTTCTCGGGCTTGAGATCGCGATGCACGATGCCCTTCGCGTGCGCGGCGCTCAGCCCCGACGCGATCTCGATCGTGAGCTCGAGGGCGCGGGCGGCCGGGAGCGGACCCGCGTCGAGGACCTCGCGGAGTGTCTCCCCCTCGATGTATTCCGAGACGATGTACGGCGTGCCCTCAAACGTGCCCACGTCGTAGATCGCCATGATGCTCGGGTGGTTGATCTGTCCCGCCGCGCGCGCTTCCTGCTCGAACCGCGCCAGGCGGTCGGGGTCGGACGCGAAGGTCGCGGGCAGCACCTTCACGGCCACCTCGCGCGAGAGCCGGTCGTCGCGGGCGCGGTAGACCTCGCCCATCCCGCCCGCGCCGAGGAGCGCGACGATTTCGTAGGGACCGATCCGGGTGCCAGTCGTGAGTGCCATGGGATGCTTACGCGGGAGCGGGGCTCCGCTCGCGACGCGGATTCAGTCTATCGGGCGGCCGTGAGCTCGTCGAGCGCTCCTTCGAAAGCGCTCTGCACGATGTCCATCGCCTCACCTGGGAGCGCGGCGCCGAGCGCCGCGGCGGCTCGGGAGGATTTGACCTTTGCGAGGGAACGGGCCGCGGCGGCGCGGACCCGGAACCAGGGATCGTGGAGAAGCTCGATCAGGCGACCCTCGACCCGCCCGTCCAGGATCCCCAGCTTGCCCAGTGCCTTCGTGGCCCCCTCTCGCGCCTCGTTCTTGTACCCCGACCCCGTGTATTCGAGGAGAACCGGGACGGCCCGCGGGTCTTTCAGCGAGGCCAGCCCGTCGAATATGAGCTGCCGCAGCAGGTCGCGGTGACTCTCGCGCCCCAGCTCCCCGCGGAGGATGTCGAACGCGTCCCCCTTCTTCGCGCGGGCGATCCCGAGAAGGGCCGTGCCCGCGGCGAACTTGCTCTCCTCCGTGGCCGCGATACGGCGCAGGATCTTCACCGCGTCGTCCCCGCCGATCCAGCCCAGCGCCCACGCCGCCGCGCGCCGGACGCGCGGCTTCTGCCCCTTTGCCAGATCGGCGATCCGGTTGACCAGCCCGGGGCGGCGCGCCCCGATCTCTCCCAGCGATGAAATCGCCGCGACCCGCACGCCCCAGAAACGGTCCGTCCGGGCGGCACGGAAGAGCGCCTCGATCACCGCCGGCGTCGCCACGGGAGGCGAGCTCCCGCGCGCAGCGGATCCGCTCCAGCGCGAAGCTCGATTCGGCGAGGCCGTAAAGCAGCTCCTCATCGGAGCGAGGGAACTCCATGAGCTTCATGACGTCGTGCTCGGGATCGAGCGCGACGTAGCGGGGCCTTGCGGGCAGCGGAATCCGGATCGTCTCCCGGCGCTGCTGGATGTCGATGGGGAGCCTCAGACGGCGCTCTCCGACCACCAGCTCGAGGACCATTGGAATCCGGAAGACGGCCGGCGTGACGGCATCCGGCTCCTGCACCTGCTCCACGGTGACGAGGAGCGACTTCGAATCCGGGTCCCACTCGCGGGCCGCCTTGATCTCGGGGTGCCCTCCGTGGTGGGCCCATTGATCGAAGAACCAGGCGAGGTTCCTTCCCGAGACCTCCTCGCAGGCGCGCCGGAGATCCGCGGTCTCCACCCCTCCGAAGGCGTGGCTCTCGAGGTAGCGCTTCAGGCCTCGCCGCCAGGCCGCGTCCCCGAGCGCGGAACGGAGCATGTGCACGACGGTGGCGCCCTTCTCGTAGAGATGGCGATCGAAGATGTCCGAGGGGTACCGGTAGCGCGTCTCCACGAGCGGGCGCCGGTAGTCCCCGTAGTCCTCGACCAGGTAGGAGCACATCTGCTCGAGGCGCGCGAAATCGGCTTCGTCGCGGCCGTGCTCGGCCTCCCAGAAGACGATCTCGGAGTAGGTGGCGAAGCCCTCGTTGAGCCAGCCCTCCGACCAGTCCCGGCACGTCACGAGATCCCCCCACCACTGGTGCGCGAGCTCGTGACTGATCAGGGTCTCGTACGTCTGATCGATCGCCTCCTCGGGAGTCTGCAGCGCCCGCACGGTGAGCGTCGTGGCGCCGGTGTTCTCCATGCCGCCGAAGGTGAAGTCGAAGACGGTCGATTGGGCGTACTTGGGATAGGGATACGGATAGCCGAACACCTTGGCGAACGTCTCGATCATGAAGGGGGTCTTCTTGAAGAGCTCGCGCCCCTTGGCCTCGTTCCCCCGGGGAACGTAGCCGTGGACCGGGATCTTCCCCGCGCGATCGCGCAGCTCCACCAACTTCCCCACGACGAGCGAGATCAGATACGCCGGGTGGGCCGTGTCCTGCCGCCAGTGGTAGGTCACGCGTTTCCGGCGCGCGCTCGCGCGGCGCGAGACGAGGCGGCCGTTTCCGATCGCTCGATATCCCTGCGGCACGGTGGCGATCATCTCGAGCGTGGCGCGGCTCTCGGTGCTCTCCAGACACGGGATCCACCAGTGCGTGTCGTCCGCCTGGCCCTGCGACCAGCCCGCCACGTGCCGGTCCGCCTCCGCCTCCGTCGGCCCGACGAAGAAGAATCCCTTGCGGGGGCGCGTGGAGTAGGCGATCTCGACCGTGACGCGCTTCCCTTCCGGGAGCGGGCGGGGCAGGACGACGCGGAGTTTCTCCCCTTCGCTCTCGTGGCGCAGGCGCCGGCCGCCGGCGCGGACCGACTCGACGTCGAGCTCGGCGGCGTCGAGCGCCACCTCACGGATCCCGTCCCGGATCGCCTCGACCGTCAGCACGGCGCGACCCCGAAGCTCACGCCGCTCGAGATCGACCTCGAGCGTCACCTTGTAGTGACGGACGTGAAATTCGAGATCCCGGCGCGGCCTGGGCTCCCCTTTCCACGGCTTCCGTCCCGAAGGCGGGAACGGCTCGAACGGCGGCGTCTCCGGAGCGGCACGCCGTCCGAGAAAGAGCGGATGGTACAGGGGATCGCGCAAAGCCATTCAACCCTCCAAGGCCGGGAGCAAGCTTCGGATCCTCCACGACCAGGGGGATGCGTGTCAAGGACGAGCCCAGAGGGTAGAATGTGCCGATGAACGCACAGGCCGCCCTCGCCTCCGTCCTCCGCGTCTTCCTCGACTCGGCGTTCGACATCGTGCCGCTCTTTCTCCTGGCGCTCTTCGCGGGCGCCCTCATCGAGGAGTTCGTCTCGGAGCGCTTCATCGCGCGATTCCTGACCGGGCGGAATCCGGCAACGATGATCGCCGCGGCGATCGTGGGGGCGCTGATTCCCCTCTGCACTTGCGGAATGGTCCCGCTCGCGGTCGCGCTGCGGCGCCGAGGCGGGGACCCGAAGCACATCTTCTGCTTCCTGACGGCGGGCGCCGCCGTGAGCATCCCGGTTCTGTTCCTGACCTGGAACATCATCGGGCTGCCGTGGATGGGGATCAGGCTCCTGGCCTCCGTGCTGCTCGGGCTCCTGGCCGGCTACGCGAGCGTCGCGGTGCTGCGAAACGCGGGCGCGCAACGCACCGAAGCGCTCTCCGGACGAGGCAAGGTCGTGGAGACGCAAGGGGAGTTGCCGGGCCCGACCCCCATCGCGGGGAGGTCGCGACTGCGGTCGGTCTGGCGATGCTTCCTCGGTCAGGTGCGCGAGTACGCACCGTGGGTGCTGGTGAGCCTGATCCTCGCCGGGGTCGTGGCCGTGCTCGTGCCCGGACACTGGATCCAGCTCCTGTACGGGCAGAAGACCACGGTCGGGTCCTTTCTCGCGTCGATCAGCGGCATCCCCTTCTATTTCTGTTCCGGGGCCGAGCTCCCGCTCGTGAAGGAGCTTCTCGCGAAGGGGATGGGGTTCGGGCCCGCCACCTCAATGATGCTCGCGGTGCCCATCGTGAACATCCCCACCTTCGGGGTCGTCGCCAAGTGGCTCGGCCCGCGCGGAGCGCTCGTCTATCTGGCGCTCATCGTCGCCGGCTCGACGCTGCTGGGAGCCATGGCGGGGCTGTTCGGGGACTTCTAGGGTGGTCCTGATCGGGGTGCGTGTTGACAGTTCCGTGCGTTCAGGTAGCGCGTAGGAGCGGCCACTCAATCCGGTCGCCCATGCCTTCCTGCTCCGTCAGTCGTTCGACTCGCTTGGGACTGGCGCTGACCTGATCGGGGCTCTCGTGATGAAGGAGCTCACATGAAGGTCCGCAAGAGTGCTCGCATCGTCGTGCTCAATCCAGCCGGTGCGGTGTTGCTCGTGCGTTACCACGACTCGACGCCGGTCAATCCAAGCAAGCCCGAACTGCTCGCCTATTGGGTACCGCCGGGCGGCGGAGTCGGCGAGGGCGAATCGTTCGAGCGGGCGGCCATCCGCGAACTCGAAGAGGAAACCGGTATCGAGCTTTCGGCAGTCGGTCCGCAGATCTGGTCCCGGGAACGACAACTCCTGCACCGTGGCGAGCTCAAGAGGTACCTGGAGCGCTACTTTATTGCGTGGGCCAAACCCGATATTCCTTCTGCGCCGATCGACATAATCTGACGATGCTGGATCCCGAAGGGAAAGTGGCGATTGTGACGGGTGGCGCGCACGGGATCGGCGGCGCCACTTGCGCCGCGTTGCGCGCCGCCAGCAAACACGGTCTCCGGCCGAACTACGTTTCCGCGCCGGGCCGGGCTCAACCAGTGGAGTCGCCCGTGGGTGGGGGAGTAGGGGGCCGCCTCAAACGCCGGGCCGCGGACCGCTCACTTGGATCGATGTCCGGCTGAGAAACTTCAAGGCGGCCCGCATGCGCTCCTCCAGCGTGGCGTCCTGAAGGGTCCCCGTGAGCGCGGCCGCACGACGCGCCTCATCGGCTCGGCATCCGAGGTTGCGTAAGCCGGCCAACACATCCTGGACCTGCTCTCTGGCAGCCCGCTCATTGGCAAGAGCCCGCGTCCGTGCTTCCGCCGCGCATCGCGCACCGTGGCGCCTCTGGTTCATGAACTCGGCTCCGAAAGCGCGCTCGGCTTCGTACTGGTTATGGGCGCGGCAACGCAGCCGAATGCGATCCACGGTCGCCCTTCCTCCCCTCGCCACGGGATCGACGTGGTCGAATTCGAGGAACCTCCGTGCCTTGCAGCGGGTCCCCTTCGCGCTCACGAACGTACATTGACCCTGATCCCGCTCCCAGACGGCGCGGCGGACATGCGCCAGCACGTATCGCTTCCTCGCGGTCGCGAGTTGCCGGCGCGGCCGACGGCTAATGCAGCTCTTCGGCATCCCGGTCCCCCGCGGCGCCGTCGTTGCCCCGAACTTGCGCTTCTCGAGCTGCACGATGAGAGCATCGAGCGCCCGGTCGAGCACCTGAGCCACATCCCCCGTAGGGAGTGCATGGCTGAGCAGAGACTGGGTGTACCGCAGCTTGTCGTGGGTGCCCTTGGCGATCGTGAGCTGGAGGAGGAACCGCTCGGCGGAAGCAGGCGGCACCGTTCCTCGCGAGTTATCAAGGTGCCCCGGAGCACCCTCATCGAGCGTGCCGACCGATGCCGCAGCCTCAGTGCCAACTCGCCCCGGGGCGAGTTGGGGAGAATCGGAAATCATGGGCGTGATGGCCCGCAGTCTCGCTGGCACATCGGGGGGCGAGAAGCGCCTGGCGAGCCGCTCTTCGATCTCCGCCTTGCTTTTGTGGGTAGCTGCCTCGATCAGCTCGTTTGCGTTTTCCCGAGTGAGATGGGGAGCGAGAAGACAAACTGCGGCTAGATGGAGCCGACCTTCGGCCAGCGCGGCGAAGAGGGCTGGGAACTCCCGACCTACCCGTGCTGCCCGGATGCGCTTGAACGCCGCGTCCTCAGACAGCCTCAACTCATCAACGCAATAGGCGTGCATGGAGGGAAAGCCGGCCGGAACGTACAACCGACGCGCGTCCACCTCGGCGATATGAGCCAGGAGCACCGCGGTGGTGAGGCGATCTCGAGCGACCAGCGCGGCCAGATCGCGAAGGAGGACTGCGTCGCTGACATGGGCCAACATGTAATTCTGCATGAGAACACCTGCTCACGGGGCGAGTCTCCTCGACTTGCCTGGTCCTCGAACCAGACTCCATGGGGGTTCATCACTTTTACCACGAGCCCAATTCGACCCCAGGAGAGGCTCACAGCGCTCACGTAGGACGCCCGGGGAGTCTTGCCGTCTCACGCTCACGATTGGGCTCTCCATGCTATCCGCAGGGGGCGCCAGCGCGGCGCTCGGAAAGGAGATGCGGGGCGTCGGCGAAGGAACGCGAAAAGTCGTCAAGAGAATTTTCTTGTCATCGACGAATTATGGGGTGCGCTCCGGACGGTTGTAGTGCAGGACGTCGTAGCAAGAGAGCCACTGGTCGCCTCGCGCCGCCGCGGCTCGAACCCGACCCATTCCGGCGACATGCCCTTCGGCGGGAATGAGGCGCATCGCAGACGAGCATTTGGCCTCCAGCCTCCCCAGAAACTCGGCATCCAGCGGAATTCGCCCGACAGCCTGCTCCTGAGCATCGAGCCTCAGTCCCGCACGGTCTGCTTCTTGGTGAAGTCGAGCGATCGTAGGGTAGCGCATCAGTTCAATCGCCAGGATCTCAGGAAAGAATTTGGCCAGGCTTCGGCGCTTGAGCGTGTCCTCGGAGTCCGTGACGATCATCAGGTGTCCGCCGGGCGCGAGAACTCGGTGGCTCTCGGTGAAGAAACGCGGCAGATCCTCAATGTGGTGAACGACGTCAACGGCGAACGCGAGGGAGAACTCCTCCTTCGGAAACGGAAACTCCTTCCCAGCATCACCATGCACGAACGTCACACTCGATTCCCTACGGCGTGCCTCATGCAGCATAGGCTCCGACAAGTCGAAACCAGCATAGACCAGATCGTTTCGTGTCTCCGCGAGTGCGCGAACGTAGTTCCCCGTGCCGCACCCGATCTCCAGCACCGCTCCGTCGGCCGGTAGTGCGTGGACCATCCGCGCGAGAGGCGAAACGACCCAGGGGACCGCCCACCGCGACCACGCGTAGGTGGGAGCGTAGCCGTCATAGTCGGTCGGAAAGGAAGACCTGTCATTCATGGCAGATGGATGGACCGAATCAAATCCCTGTCCGTCAGCCTTTCTTCGGAGGCTTCGAGGGCCGGATCTCGATCGCGCTCGCGAGCGTCCGCGGGTCGTGGCTCAAGAGATCCAGGACGATGCGCGCGATGTCGCGCGGCTGGATCTTCCAGTCGTCCTCGGTGCCCGGCGTATGCCCGTTGAAATGCGTCGCCACGCTCCCGGGCATGAGATGGGTCACCTTGATCCCGTCGTAGCGGACCTCCTGCATGAGCGCTTCGCTCATGCCGTTGAGGCCGAACTTCGAGGCGTTGTATGCGGTCGCGGTGGGAAAGGCGTTTTTCCCCGCGAGGCTCGAGATGTTGATGATGTAGCCGCCTCCCCGCTTCCTCATGCGCGGGATCGCCGCCCGAGCGCAGAGAAACACACCGGTCAGGTTCGTCTCGAGCACCGAGTTCCACTCCGCGAGCGACATCTCCTCGAGATTGCGGAAGAGGCCTACGCCAGCGTTGTTGACGAGGATATCGACGCCCCCGAAGGCGCGATCCGCCTCCGCGAAGAGCGACCGGACCTCCTCCTCGCGCCGCACGTCGCAGCGGTGCGCCAGGACGCGCTTCGGGTGCGCGCGCTCCAGCTCCTTGCCGGCGGCCTGGACCTCATCCTGGGTCCGGGCGGAGACCACGACCTTCGCCCCCGCCTCGAGCAGGGCTTCGGCGATGGCGCGTCCGATTCCCTTCGTGCTTCCCGTCACAACCGCCGCCTTATTGTGTAGAACGCCTCCGTTCATAGAATCTCCTCCAACGCCTGCTTCAGCTCGGCGAGCTTCTCGGTGAAGAAATGGTCCGCGCCCTTCACGACGCGAACCGTGACGGAGCCGGATCGCTCCCATTTCCTGACGAATCGATCGAGCGTGTCCGGGCTCCCGTACTGGTCCCGCTCCCCCTGCACGACCGCGAGCGGCCAGGGAAGGCGGTCCACGCGGTCCAGGAATTCGAACGAGTGGTTCTCGACGGGCAGCCCGAGCGCCACGAACCGCTCGACGCCGGGATCGGCAATCGCCCACTGGAGCCCGATCCACGCGCCGAAGGAGAATCCGGCTCCCCAGAGCCGCGTGTGGCCGGTGCGCTCCCGGGCGAACGCCGCCGCGGCCGCGACGTCCCCGATCTCCTCGTTCCAGCCGGAGTACTGACCCACGCTTCTACCCACGCCGCGGAAGTTGAACCGGAGGACCGGATGCCCCGCGGCATCCAGCACGCGGTACACGGTGTGCACGACCTTGCTGTGCATCGACCCGCCGTGAGCCGGGTGGGGATGGCCGATCACGGCCGGGGGAAGGCCGGCGCCCGGATCGGACCAGAGCCCTTCGATCCTCCCTGCCGGGCCCGGAAACTCGACCGCGCTCACCGTGCGCGCTGCGGATTGAGAAGGCTCCACGGGTGCCGATCTCCTTGGCGGGGCGTGAGCGGGACGGCAATTGGGCGTTTTCGAAGGTGAGTGTCTCCGCTATAATCGGTCTGCTCAAGCACCAAAATCCCGCCTTCGAAGGGAGTCTTCGCGTGGCAATCCGCGTCG
This sequence comes from Candidatus Eiseniibacteriota bacterium, assembly GCA_963724515.1. Classification (GTDB taxonomy): domain Bacteria; phylum Eisenbacteria; class RBG-16-71-46; order SZUA-252; family SZUA-252; genus WS-7. The sequence continues at coordinate 477,843 of CAVRUU010000003.1, forward strand.
AGAAAGAGACCATGCACGGCTTGAACCGGGCCGAGCTTCTGGACATGTATCGCCTGATCTTCCTGTCCCGGAAAATGGACGACGAGGAGATCAAGCTGAAGAAGCAGAACCTCATCTTCTTCCAGATCTCCGGCGCGGGGCACGAAGCGGTGCTCATCGCGGCGGGCAAGGCCCTGAAGAGCGGCTACGACTGGTTCTACCCCTATTATCGGGACCGGGCGCTGATGCTCACGCTCGGCATGACTCCGACGGAGATGCTGCTGGAGGCGGTCGCGGCCGCCGCCGATCCCAACTCGGGCGGGCGCCAGATGCCGGCCCACTGGGGGCTGAAGCGCGCCAACGTCGTTTCCCAGTCGAGCCCGACCGGCACCCAATTCCTCCAGGCGGTGGGTTGCTCCGAGGGGGGCCGGTTCCTCTCGGTCCTGCGCGATATCAAGAACCGCCCGGCCTTCCACGAGGACGAGGTGGTCTACGTCTCGTCCGGCGAAGGCACGACGAGCCAGGGGGAATTCTGGGAAGCGCTCACGACGGCGGCCACGAACAAGACCCCCGTTCTCTTCCTGATCACGGACAACCAGTACGCGATCTCGGTTCCGGTCGAGGTGCAGACCCCCGGAAGCGACATCTCGCGCTGCCTGAGCGGCATCCCCGGCCTCCGCATCATGAAGGTGGACGGCACCGACCCGGTCGCTTCCTACCGGACGATGACGGAAGCCGTCGCTCACCTCCGCGCCCGGCGAGGCCCCGTGCTCGTGCACGCGTCGGTCGTGCGTCCGTACGGGCACTCGATGTCGGACGACGAGCTTTCCTACAAGCCGCCCGCGGAACGCGAGGCGGAGGCGAAGCGCGACCCGCTCCATACGTTCCCGGCGTTCCTGATCCGGGAGGGATTCGCGACGCAGGAGATCATCGAGGGGATCCAGAAAGAGGTCCTCGACACGATCGCGAAGGCGGAGGTGGAGGCGTTGAAATCACCGCAGCCCGAGCCGGACACGGCGCTCCGCCACGTCTACTCCTCCAAGGTGGACCCGACCTCCAAGGCGTTCCAGACCGAGCCCAAGCTCGAGGGTGGCCCGGAGACGATGGTCACCCTGATCAACCGGTGCCTGCGCGACGAGATGGCCCGCGACCCGAGCATCGTCGTCTTCGGCGAGGACGTGGCCGACGCGACGCGCGAGGCGGCGCTGGCCGAGGTGTCCGGCAAGGGGGGCGTGTTCAAAGTCACGCACGGCCTCCAGAAACAGTTCGGCAAGGAGCGCGTGTTCAACTCCCCTCTGGCCGAGGCCAACATCATCGGACGCGCGATCGGGATGGCGACACGCGGCATCAAGCCGGTCGTCGAGATCCAGTTCTTCGACTTCATCTGGCCGGCGATGATGCAGATCCGGAACGAGATGGCGATGCTCCGCTGGAGGTCCAACGGAGACTTCTCCTGCCCCATGGTCATCCGTGTTCCGATCGGCGGGTATCTGCAGGGCGGATCGATCTACCACAGCCAGAGCGGCGAGAGCATCTTCGCGCACAATCCGGGGCTTCGGGTCGTGTTCCCCTCGACGGCGGTGGACGCGAACGGCCTGCTGCGGACCGCCATCCGCTCCGACGACCCGGTGTTCTTCCTCGAGCACAAGCACATCTATCGCCAGCCGTTCGCGAAGGGGCAGTACCCGGGCCCGGACTACATGATCCCCTTCGGGAAGGCCCGCGTCGCGCGCGAGGGGAACGACCTGACGGTGGTCACGTGGGGCGCGACCGTGAATCGCGCGCTCCTGGCGGCGCAGCGGCTCGAGACCGACGGAACGAGCGTGGAGGTGCTGGACCTTCGCACGATCCTGCCCTTCGACATGGACGCGATCGCCCGCTCCGTGCGGAAGACCGCGCGGGTGCTGGTGCTCCACGAGGACGTGCTGACGGGGGGATTCGGCGGGGAGATCGCGGCCCGGATCGCGGAGCATCTCTTCGAGTCGCTGGACGCGCCGATCCGGCGCATCGGCGCGCTGGATACGCCCGTCGGATACGCGCCCGCCCTGGAAGACGCGATCCTGCCCCAGGTGGATGGAATCGAGAGGGTTCTGCGGGAGCTGGCCGCGTACTAGCCGGCGCTACCGCTTCAAGACAACGTTTCCCGACTCCCTCCGGACTTTCCCCTCCTCCTCCAGACGGATCAGGTGCGCCTCCAGGGTCCGCGCGGCGAGCGCCGCGGGCGCGCCGGGCGTGTCCTTGTAGACCTCCTCGCGGAGCGCTTCCTCCGTCATCGGGCCCTTCTCCAGCGCGCGGAGGATGCGCGATTCCCGCATCCGGCGGTGCTCCACGAGCGTCGAAATCAGATGATCCACGCCGCGGCTGGGCGGCCCGTGCCCCGGGATCAGCGCTCCCGCCTGAAGCCCTCGGATCCGCTCCAGCGATCGCAGATAGTCCCCCATGTTCCCGTCGGGCGGGTCGATGACCACGGTTCCCAGCGTCGAGACCAGGTCCCCCGCGCAGAGCGTGCGCGAGCGCTCCTCGAGGAAGACGAAGTGGGAGAGGGCGTGTCCGGGTGTCGCGACCGCGACGAGGCGCCGGGGATGCGGACCCGGAAGCTCGATCACGTCGCCGTCCACGAGCTCCCGGTCGAGCCGCACGCGGTCGGCGACCGACGCGTGTCCCCAGACCGGCGCCTTGTAGCGCTCGCGGACAAAGTCGGCGCCCAGGATGTGGTCCTTGTGACGGTGCGTGAGGAGGATCGCCTTCACCCGCCCGCCGCCGGCGGTCGCGGTGTCCACGACTTCGTGGAGCGGCTCGAGGTCGGACGGATCGGCCGTTCCCGGGTCGACGATCACGACCTCGCGGTCTCCCACCACGACGGCATTCGTGTGGGTCGCCGGCGGAAGGGTCTCGGTGCGAAGCGGCACCATCACGACGCCGGGGTGCAGGATCACGTGGCGCGAGGGAACGCCGTCGGCTTCGGGCACGCCGCGGAGCCTCTCCGCGAGATCGTGCGGGCCGCCGGCTCCCTCCGCGATGACCCGGATGGCATGGAGCGTCGGCATCGCGAGCGTCACGCGGTCTTCGTCCCACAGGCGAAGCGCGCGCGCGGGCTCGACCCACTCCCCCGACTGAAGCTCTCCCGGCCAGACGTCGGGCGGGGTCGCCTCTCCCAGCTCCGCGAGAAAGAACATGGTGTCGAAGCGGGCGCGGCTGAAGGGCGGCGTGATCCAGCGGCCCGAGGGCCGGAACACCGAGCGGTCGAGCGTCAGGCCGAGCCGCTCGATGGAGGGCCAGAACTCGACGTTTCCGTTCAGCACCTGCTCCCTCAAGATGCGCTGCGCCTCGGGCGGCGGAATCGATCCATTCACGCCGACGAAGAGCCCCGTCTCCTCGAAGGTCTCCCGCACCGCGCAGCGGATCATCGAGAGCTCGTACACCTCGTCCGCGTCCAGCGGTCCGTCCTCGCGCGACACCCTGCCTCCGGGGAACGAGTGGAATCCCCCGAGGAAGGGGTTGGCCTCGGCCCGATGAACCCAGAGGAGACGAAGCTCGGGCTTGCGCGAGATGAGGATCAGGCTCGCCGCCGGGCGAAGCGGCGGAGTCACGGGGGGCATCGCTACTCGACGAGCACGGGAGGGAGCACCAGGCGCAGCGCCTTGATGTGGTCGGGGCCGATGCCGCAGCAGCCTCCCACGATCTGGGCGCCGCGGGCGACCCACCCCAGGGCCGCCTCCGCGAACCGCTCGGGGGTCCACGTCGCATCGAAGCGCCACGTGCCCCGCGCCATGTCGGGCTCTCCGGCGTTCGGGTAGCATCCAAGCGGAAGGCGCGTGACGCGGCCCATCGCTCCGAGACACTCTCCGGCCGCGTCGGGTCCCACGCAATTGACCAGGATCGCGTCCGGCTTGAAGGGCTCGACCGCCCGCACGGCGTCCTCCAACGATTCCCCGTTCCAGATCTCGAGCGCGCTCTTGCAGATGAAGCTCACGAGCACCGGAAGTCCGGTCGGCTTGGCACCCCGGAGCGCCGCCTTGGCCTCGGCCGTGGAATTCATGGTCTCGATCAGGATGAGATCGACTCCCGCCCGCGCGAGGCGCACCGCCTGCTCGGCGTGCTCCCGCTCGGCGAGCTTGGGCTCGGGCATGAGGTCCGGCCGGTAGCAGTCCTCGAGCGGCGCCAGCGCCCCCGCGATCAGGACCTCGCGGGTCACGAGGGCACGGCCCACCGCCTCGCGCGCCAGCGCCACGGCCCGCTCCGTGAGCCGCACCGCCTCACCCGCACGTCCCGCTTTGGCCAGCGTCCTCGGAGTGGACCGGAACGTGTTCGCGGTGATGACGTCGGCGCCCGCGCGGACGTAATCCTCGTGGATCGCGCGGACCGCGTCGGGCGCGTCGAGCAGCGCCTGGGCGCTCCAGAGCGGGAGCGGCGCCGGAACGTCCCGGCGCAAGAGCTCGGTCCCGAGCGCCCCGTCGAGGATGATCAGCTCGCCCCGGTTCAGTCGGCTCTTCATCGAATTGTGGCTCATCCCGCGCCCGACGCCTCGTCGGACGGATTCAGTCCATGGAATTGCATCAGCTCCTCGATGACCGCGCGGCGTCTCTTCAAGATCGACGTCATGGACGTGTAGCCGTAACGCAGGATCTGTTCCCGCTCGACGTAGCTCATCGTGGGATGAAGGAACATCATCACCTCGGCCGAGGAGGGCTCGATCCGATAGATTTTGACTTGCGGGAACTCCGCCTGCGCGCGCCGGATCTCGCCGTCGAGACGCACCCGCGTCTCGATCCGCGACGCCTGATCGTGGATGAAGGACATCCCCTTTTCCGCGATCCGGGCGCACTTGCCGTCGCTCCGCGGAATGCACACCGAGCTGCGGTCGTTCATGATGTTGAGCATCGGGTTGATGATCAAGACCGTGTTGGCCCCCGCCTTGATCGCGAGGTCGATGTGCGCCACGCGGCCCGTCGAGCCGTCGATGTAGTCGCGGCCCTGGATGCGCACGGGCCGGAAGAAGAGCGGGATCGCCGAGGATGCCGCGATCGCGTGCGAGATGGGCACCAGGTCCCCGTCGGTGTTCGTGAAGATCCGCCTCGTGCCGAGATCGAGGTCGGTCGCCGGGATGTACAGCTCGCGGACGATGCCGGTGAAGGAGTCCGACTTCCCGAAGGCTTCCAGCAGGCGGCAAAACGTGCGCTGATAGTTTTCGAGAGCGAAAAGCCCCGGCGGCAATCGCTCCTCGATGTGGTGCATGAACTCGAAGGGGGACGGCCGTTGATGATGGCGGATGCACTTGATGAAGAAGTCCGGCACCGAGGCGACGCACCCCAGCACGGATTTCAGGATCGCCCAGCGGTTCGCCATGTAGAAGTCGCCGCGCTTGAACTCGAGGGCGGAATCGGAGCCGTGCAGGAGCCCCCAGTAGATCTTCCTCGCCGAGACTCCCTTCGCGAGCAGCGACGCAACCGACGCGCCCGCGCTCACGCCGATGTAGACGTGAAACCCGGTGCTCGAGAAATCGAATCCGAGAAAATCGTCGAGGGCGGCGAGGCACCCGACCTCGTAGAAGGCACCGGTCATGCCGCCGCCGGTGAGGCTGAGCGCGATTTTTCCGCCTTCCGTGGCGGATGGGGTCACCCGCGCCTCCCGGGGTAGCGGAAGAGGCGGTTTACGATTCGATCCGCCAGACGCGGGGCCATCACGTTCAGGAGTCCGATCCATCGGTTTCGGCGCGGGATGAAGATCTCGGGTCTGGGCCGTTTGAGCGCGCCCACGATCGCCCGCGCCACCTCTTCTGGCTTGAGTACGGTGCCTGCCGGTCCCAATCCCAGGGCCCGGCCTCGATCGAGCCGGGCCAGGAACTCCGTCTCGACGGCCGCGGGAATCACGAGCGCCACCCGGATTCCCCGGGGCCCAAGCTCCCTCCTCCACGCTTCGGTCATGCCGACGAGCGCGAACTTGGAGGCGTTGTAGAAGGAATAATACGGCACGCCGACCTTTCCCGCGAAGCTCGTGATGTTCACGATGACGGGTTCGCGGCGAGCGCCGCCCCGCTCCGTGAGTGCGGGGAGGGCCGCGCGCGTGACACGGACCGTGCCCAGCACGTTCACCTCGAGCATCTCCACCACGCGCTCGTCCGCGGCTTCCGCGATCGAGGCCAGATAGCCGATCCCGGCGTTGTTGACCACCGCATCGAGCCCGCCGAAGCGGCGCACGGCCTCGGCGACCGCTCGCTCGGCGTCGGCGGCGCGACGCACGTCGCCGGCAACCGCGATCGCGGCTCCTCCCGTTGATTCGATTGTGGAGCGCAAGGTCTCGAGCGGCGCCGCGCGGCGGGCGAAGAGCGTGAGCTTCGCTCCCTCGCGCGCGAGGAGCTCGGCGGTCGCGCGGCCGATCCCACCCGAAGCGCCGGTCAGGAGGATCGAGCTGCCGCTAAGCTCCACTCACTTTGCTTTCGCCATGGCGGGCTCCGCCGCGGCGGCCTCCCTCGCGGGCTTCGGCGCCGGCTCCGGGCTCAGGTGCCGGACGAACCACTCGCGGATGAAGTGGAGGCGCGCGACCCTGCGCGAGGGCGTGCCCCCACGCGAGAGCCCGTGGCTCTCCCCCGGGAAGAGGACCATCTCCACGTCGCGACGCAGCAGCTTGAGCGACGTATAGAGCTGCTCGGCCTCTTCCACCGGGCACCGGTGGTCTTCCAGGCTGTGCAGGATGAGAAGCGGGGTCTTGATGTTCTCCACGTACGTGATGGGCGACATGCGGCGGTAGTCCGGAGAGTCTCTCCAGGGCTGGTCGCCGAACTCGGGCACGGCGTCGTCGCTGAAGTCGCCCGCGAGGAGAAGCGTCTTGAGATCCACGACGCTTCGCTGCGTGGCGGCCGCCTTGAAGCGGTTCGTGTGACCCACAATCCAGTTGGTCATGTAGCCGCCGTACGAGCCGCCCGTGACCCCGAGCCTCGCGGGGTCGATCTCGGGGTAACGACGGAGCGCCTCGTCCGTGACGCGCATGAGGTCCTCGTAGTCGGGGCCTCCCCAGTCCACGACGATCGCCCGCGCGAACGCCTCTCCGTATCCCTGGGCGCCGCGCGGGTTCGAGAAGAGGACGTAGAACCCGGCGCTCGCGAGCATCTGGAATTCATGGAAGAAGCAGGCTCCGTACTGGATTCGCGGGCCGCCGTGGATCTCGAGCACCATCGGGTATTTCTTCCGGGCGGGATCGGCGTTCGGAGGCTTGAGCATCCAGCACTGGACGCGGTGGCCTTCCGGCATGTCCACCCAGAACTCCTCGGGCGCTCCGACGGCGAGAGTCTCGAAGAGCTTCGCGGTCGGGCGCGCGAGGGGCGTGATCGCACCGGTGGCGGGGTCGAGGCGCGCGACCGTCCCCGCGTCGGTGTGATCGCACCGGATGACCGCGAGATCCTTGGCGCCGGCGGAACCGGTCACGGCCAGGAGCGCGAGCGCTCCGGACGTGACGCTACGCGGCGTGCCCCCCTTCGGGGACACCGCGTAGAGGTGGGTCGAGCCCTGATCGCTGAGGAGGTAGTAGAGCGTTCCTCCGTCGGCGGACCAGACCGGCGGCACCGCGTCGTGGAAATCGCGCAGGTCCGTGCCCATGAGGTCCAGCGCCGAGCGATCGAAGTCGGGGGTCAGGTTGCGTGCCGGACCGCCCTGCGCCGGCACGATCCAGACGTGGAAGTTCTTCACGCCCCAGGCGTCGGTCTCGTCATCGTTCCCCAGAAAGGCGATCTCCTTCCCGTCCGGAGACCAGGCCGGCGCGAATGCCGTCCCGGGCTGAGGGGTCAGGTTCCGCGGCTCGCCCCCCGTCGCGGGTATGAGCCAGAGATCGCACACCGTCGCGTGATAGTCGGCGTCTGGGAGCCGGTTCGCCGGAACGACGAGCCACTTGCCGTCCGGCGACCACACGGCGGTCCCGTGGTCCCACGCTCCGCTCGTGAGCGGGCGCGCTTCGCGGGTCGTGACGTCGAGCACGTGGACCTGAAACCGGGATTCCGGCAGGAAGCCCTGGCCGTCTTCCTTGTAATGGAGCCGCGTGAGATGCATGAAGGTCGGAGGCTTCCGGTCCTTCTTCTCGTCCTTCGCCTCGGCCGCGTGCTTCGCCGCGATCGAGCCGGGAAGATGCCCGGTCTCGGGCGGATCGTTCGCGCGATGGCAGAACGAGATCTTGGAACCGTCGGAGGACCACGCGAGCCCGCCGATCTTGCCGTCGAGATCTGTCAGCCGCTCGGCTTCCCCGCCTTCCAGCGAGAGTCGATAGATCTGCGCCTTCGTCTCGCGCCGGTCCGAGACGAACGCGATCGATTTCCCGTCCGGGTGCCAGACGGCGCTTCCGTTCTTGTGCTCTCCGAACGTGAGGCGGCGGGGCTCCCCCCCCGCGAGCGGGACGAGCCAGAGGTGCGACTGGTAACCGTCCTCTTCGGGATCGATGGTCCGGACCTGGTAGACGACGCGCGTGCCGTCGGGTGAGAGCGCGACGGCATCCACGAATTGGAGCTGGAGGAGGCTTTCTGGCGTAACCGGTTTTCGCTCGGGCATGATCGTCTCCGATCTATTTGATACCGCTCTTGAATCGGTTGATCTGGTCTTTCAGGTACTGGTCGCTCGGGGAGTAGGAGAGCGCCAAGGTCTCCACCTCGATCGCCTTGGCCGCGTTTCCGCTACGGTAGTGGACCTCCGCGAGCGTGTCGAGTATCTCCGCGTTCTTCGGCTCGAGTGCCGCGGCCCGCTCGGCCGCCTTCAGCGCCTCCTCGAGATGGACGCCGTTGGTGGCGCAGATCCAGGCGAGCCCGTTCAGCGTGGACGCGTCGACGTCTTTCCGCGCGAGCGCATGCGCCATCGATTCCGCGACGCGCTCGCGCTCGAGCCGCGCCAGGTCCTTCTTCCCCGCCTTCTCGTAGTACTGGGCGTAGCGGATGTGGGCCTCCGCCAGACGCTGCCCCTCGAGGAGCCGGTAGACTCGGATCAGCTCGTTGATCGGGTCCTTGTGATCCTCCACCCGAAGATCCACGTAACGCGTGCGGTACTCGGGATACTGCTCGCTGGGGCGCACGACGACGATCGCGGCGGACTCCATCCCCCTCTTGTCTCCTCCCGCCGCTTGCCCCGCGACGAGCGCCGCGAGGAGCCGCTCGGCAAGCTCCCCTCCGGTGTCGAGGAATGCCCGCTCCATTCCCTTCACGACTGCCTCGCCCGCGAGGATGTTCCCCTGGATCGCGTACCCCGGCCCGGTCACGCCTCCAGCCCAGTCGGAGCAGAGCTTTCCCGTGAAATTGGCGCTCCGGCCGCGAGCGTCCACCACCCCGAGCTGCCGGTGCGCGTTTCCCGAATCCGCGTCGAGCAGGGCGCGCATCACCTCCGGCGCCGGCTTCCCGGCGCGGAGCATCGCGAGTCCCGCGGGACCGAATGTCTCGTTCGTCGATGCCTGGGTGGCGATCGCGCCCACGCCCGCTTCGGCCCACGGCACCGCCATTCCGACACTGAAGGCCCGGGATTGGACCGCGATGCCCAGCTCCTGCGTCGCCGAGTCGTACGCGGCGATCGAGAACGTGGCGAAGGCCGGAGTGGCGGCGGCGAGGAACGTGACGGCTGCGGCGAGGACGAGCGCTTTCATTGCTGCGTCCCTCCCGCGCCCTTGCGGAAGCGCTCGATCTGGTCTTTCAGATACTGGCTCTTCGGATCGATGGTCGCTGCGCGCGACTCGACCTCGATCGCCTTGGTCGTGTTCCCCTGGCGGAAGTAGAGCTCCGCGAGCGTGTCCAGGATGTCCACGTTCCGCGGCTCGAGCGAAACGGCCCGCTCGGCAGCCTTCAGCGCGCCCTCGAGGTAGAGGTCGTGCGTCGCGCACGCCCACGCGAGCCCGTTCAGCATCGAGGCGTCGCGTTCCTTCCGAGACAGCGCGCGGCGCAGGATCTCCGCCACGCGCTCGCGCTCCCGGGCCGCCAGATCCGTTCGTCCCTCGGCCTCGTACACCTCCGCGTAGTGGAAGTGGTTGTCCGCGCCGTGGAAGCCTTCCTGAATCTCGAGCAGCCGCCGCAGCTCCTTGATCGGGGTCTTGTGGTCCTCGACCCTGAGATCGAGGTAGCGCTGCGTGAACTGCGGACGCGTCGCGCTGGGCCGAACCACGAGGATCGCGGCGGATTGCATGCCCCGCTTGTCCCCGCCTGCCGCCTGCGCGGCGTCCAGCGCCGCGAGGAGCCGCTCCGCCATCTCGCCCTGCGTCTCGCGATACGCCTTCGCCATCCCGGCGACCACCGCGGGGCCCGCGAGGATGTTTCCCTGGCAGGCGAAGTCGGCGCCCTTCTCTCCCCCCGCCCAGTCGAGGCATTTGCTGCCGGTCCAGTTGGCCACCCCTCCTTGGGCATCCGCGATCCCGAGCTGGCGTGAATCCCACACGGAGTCGGTCGCGGCCAGGGCGCGAAGCACATCGGGCGCGGTGAGTCCCGTGCGCAGCAGACCGAGCGCCTTGAGCCCGAACGAAGGGTCCACCCGCGCCTGGGTCGCGACGGCGCCCACGCCCGCCTCGGCCCAGGGGACGTCGGTGCCCACGCTGAAATACTTGGACTGCACGGCGACCCCCAGCTCGTGCGTGACCGAATCGAACGCCACGATCGAGAACGTGCCGCGGTCGGAGGAGGCGAAGGCGGGTGTGGCGAGGAGTACGAGCCAGGCAGAGACAGCCAGAACTACCCAGCGGCGAAGCCTGATTTCAGCCATGGCGCGAGTTTCCCCGAATTTGCCCTTGCGGTCAACGTCGCTCGGGAGGATTCTCGGGAATACACTCGCCGGGCCGGGCGTAGGAAGGGCACCATGAGTGTCGATCCCGTGAAACCCCGGTCCCCCCTCGATCCGCGCTACTACCAGATCGCCGTTCTGTCCGGCCTCCTCGTCTACGGCCTGGGCTGGCTCCACTTCGACATCACGCCCGGCCGGGCCGCGCTCCTCCTGGGCACCTCGCTCCTCACGCAGTACGTCTGCACGAGACTCTGGCGGCTTCCCAAGTTCGATCCGAAGAGCGCTTTGATCTCCGGGCTCTCCCTATGCCTCCTGTGTCGGACGAACCTCGCGGCGGTGGCCGTCCTGGCCGCCGTCATCACGATCTCGAGCAAGTTCATCGTGAGGTGGAAGGGAAAGCACATCTTCAACCCCACCAACTTCGGCCTCGTGTTCCTGATGCTGGTCGGAGCGCCCCTGTGGGTCTCCCCGGGCCAGTGGGGCAGCGTCGCCTACTTCGGATTCCTGATGGCATGCCTCGGCGGTCTTGTCGTGAACCGGGCTGCCAGGAGCGATGTGACCTACGCGTTCCTGATCTCCTTCGCGGCGCTCCAGTTCGGACGGGCCTTCTGGGCCATGCAGCGCTGGGAGGTCCCCATCCATAGAATGGAGAGCGGCGCGCTCCTGCTGTTCGCCTTCTTCATGATCTCCGATCCCAAGACGACGCCGAATTCACGCGCCGGCAGAATTCTCTTCGCCTGTCTCGTGACCGCGTTTGCCGGATTCATCCAGTTCGGCCTCTACCGTACGAATGGGATTCTATGGTCGCTCGCGATCTGGTCGATGGCCGTGCCGCTGATCGACCGGCTCCTGCCCGGGCTACGCTACGAATGGAGTCGTGTGAGATCGAAACCCCAACCCAAAGGAGTACCCGATGAAGCGGTTCCTGCTCACAGGCAGCCTGCTCTGGATCGCCCTGTCCTGGGCTGATCCGGCGTCATCCTTCTGCGGCTTCTACGTCGCGCGCGGCGAGGCGAAGCTCTTCAACCACGCGTCCAAGGTCGTGATGGTGCGCGACGGCGACCGCACCGTGCTGACCATGGCGAACGACTACAGCGGTGAGCCCAAGGAATTCGCGTTGGTCGTGCCGGTGCCGACCGTGCTGGAGAAGAGCCAGATCCACGTGGGCGATCGCGCCGTGCTGGAGCACCTGGACGCTTACTCGGCTCCGCGGCTTGTGGAGTACTTCGATCCGGATCCGTGCCGGCAGTACGCTGAGGACATGAAGGCAGCGAACGGCGCCGTGAGGATGAGGCTGTCCGCGCCCTCCTCGCAGGCAGCCCGCGATCGCTCCCTCGGCGTCACGATCGAAGCCCGCTACACGGTCGGGGAATACGACATCCTCATCCTCTCGGCGAAGCAGAGCGGGGGCCTCGAGACCTGGCTCACCGAGAACGGGTACACCGTGCCGGCAGGCGCGCGGCGCGTCCTCGGCAGCTACCTGCGACAGGGCATGAAGTTCTTCGTCGCCAAGGTGAACCTGGGCGAGCAGAAGCGGCTGGGGTTCTCCTACCTCCGCCCGCTCCAGATGGCCTACGAATCCCCCAAGTTCATGCTTCCGCTCCGGCTCGGGATGGTGAACGCGGACGGACCTCAGGAATTGTTCGTCTTCGCGATCACGAAGAACGGCCGCGTGGAGACGACCAACTACCGGACGGTCCGACTCCCCGAGGGCGTCGACATCCCCGAGTACGTGAAGGACGAATTCCCACGCTTTTACCGCGCGATGTTCACGCGGCAAGTCGAGAACGAGAATCGCGAGGCGGTCTTTCTCGAGTACGCGTGGAACATGAGCTGGTGCGATCCCTGCGCGGCCGATCCGCTGAATGCGGATGAATTGCGAAGCCTCGGTGTGTTCTGGCTTGGCTCTCCGGGACCGCAAGGACCCGCGCCCGGCGGGCCGCAGAACACGTTCATCACCCGGCTCCATGTCCGCTACGACGCACGGCACTTCCCGGAGGACCTGGTCTTCCAGGAGACGGCCGACCAGAGCAATTTCCAGGCTCGCTACGTGCTGCGGCACCCCTGGAAGGGGGACACGTCGTGCGAGGGGTACCGCGAATATCGCCGGACCGTCCGGGAGCGCCGCGCCAAGGAGGCCGAGACGCTGGCGTCGCTCACGGGATGGGACCTGGCCTCGATCCGGAGAAAGATGGGCGGGGGCTGGTCCGACGAACCGGACAAGCCGTCCCTCTGGTGGGAGCGCATCTGGAATAACTAATTTCGGCTGGACACGGCCGGCGCTGGGTGTAGCGTTGTCGGGGTCGGCGCGAACCACTCCGCTCACACGGCGCCGGCGGTCCTCCGATCCCCCTCCCCCCTCCCTTGGAGCCCCCTCTCCGCCCGCTGGAATTGGGAGGCTCGTGTCATGAATCGGAGCTGCTTCACGGATCGGATCCGTCTCGCCCTTGCCGGGGTCCTCACCCTTCTTCTGGTGTCGGTAGCCGCGCCCGAGGCGCCCGCGTTCTGCGGCTTCTACGTCGCCCAAGGCGACGCCAAGCTCTACAACCAATCCTCGAGGGTCGTGCTGGCGCGCGACGGCGACCGGACCGTGCTCACCATGGCGAGCGACTTTCAGGGCGACCCGAAAGAGTTCGCGGTGGTGATCCCGGTGCCGGTCGTGCTGAAGAAGGAGCAGGTCCATATCGCGGATCAAGGCATTGTGGACCGTCTGCAGGATTACTCGGTGCCGAGGCTGGTGGAGTACACGGATCCGAATCCGTGCCCGCAGCGGGCAACGGTCACTACTTCTGATGACTCGCGGTCGCTTCCGGTCGCTCACTACCGAGGCGCTGTCGCCCTCAAGGGCGAGGTCATCATCCAAGCCCGCTACAAGGTCGACGAGTACGACATCCTCATCCTGTCCGCCGACGAGGGAAAGGCGCTCGAACGCTGGCTGCTCGCCAACGGCTACCGCATCCCCGAGGGGGCCTCTCGAGTGCTGCAAAGCTACATCCGGCAGGGGATGTTCTTCTTCGTCGCCAAGGTGGACCTGAGCGAGCAGAAGCGACTGGGCTACACGTTCCTCCGCCCGATCCAGGTGGCGTACGAGTCGCCGAAGTTCATGCTCCCGATACGGCTCGGCATGGTGAACGCCCAAGGGACCGCAAGAGATGTTCGTGTTCGCGCTGACCCGCGCGGGCCGCGTGGAGGCCACGAACTACCGGACCCTCCGTGTGCCGACGGATCTCGACGTTCCCGAATTCGTGAAGCCCGAATTCCCCGATTTCTACCGGCGAGTATTCACGAGGCTGCACGAGCGCGAGGGCGGCAATGCGGTCTTTCTCGAGTATTGCTGGAACATCGTCCCGAACCAGCCCTCGTGCGATCCGTGCACCGCTCCCTATCTGAGACCTGAGGAGCTGCGCACGCTGGGGGCGTTCTGGATCTCCCCCAATTCGAGCCCGCCGAGTGTCGCCGTCCTGACGAGGCTCCACCTACGCTACGACCGGGATCACTTCCCGGAGGATCTCGTGTTCCAGGTGACCGCGGACCGGGAAAACTGGCAGGCCCGCTACGTGCTCCATCATCCGTACTCCGGAACGGACGAATGCCCCGAGCTGGCCGCGTATCACAAGACGGTCTGGGATCGGCGCCACAAGGAGGCCGAGAACTATTGCGATCTCACGGGAACGGCCATGGGTGATGCGCGCACGCGAATGGGGGTCACCGAGAACTGGTCCGTGCCGTACGAAACCGCTACCTGGTGGGAGCGGATCTGGAAAGTGATGGAGCGGAAATGAGCGGGATCCACACCAACGTCTAGGACCGCGTGGGCGCGGATCGTCTCCCCGCATCCCCCCTGATCCGCCCGACCGCGCGCAGCACCGTCATCATGGCGTTCAGAACGAAGACGAGCGGGTTCAATCGTCTGTCGGCGTACAGTAGCAGGACGTAGGCCCAGCCGATCGGGTAGCCGCGGCGCGCCCGCCGCGCGAGGTCGCCGAGGCGCTCCCATCCCGTGTGGATCAGCTCCACCTCGGTGCCCCCTCCGGCGGCGACGAATCGCATCTCGATCTGCTGCGACGTCTCGGGCTTCATTCCGGGATGCCAGGTGAAATCGACGCGGCCGGGAGGCTCCCACCGGGTCACCGTGCCCCACGTGTGCTCTTCTCCCCCGCGGCCCACCTCGTAGATCCGGCCGCCGACCCGGCCCTCGAATACGACGCGCTCGGCGTGCTCGCCGCAGACCGAATGGCTGCGGAGCGGCCACCAGTCCCCCATCTTCTCCGTGAATCGCCGGAACGCGGCGTCGGGTGTCCAGGGAACGGTGATGGTCTTCCGGAGCGGAGAGAGCGTCATGGGTCCTCCCGGGTCACGCGCGCGGACGCCGCCTTCGACCGGCGTAGGCGTCGAGGACGTCATCCCAGTACGAGTCGAGATAGTCTCGAAGCGAGACGAGGCCCGCGAAGTCGACCGTGTAGATCCGCCGCGTACCTTCCTGTCTGCTTCTCACCAACCGCGCCTTGCGGAGCACCGCCAGGTGCTGGGAGACGGCAGGCTGAGTGACGGCAACGGCCCGCGCCAGCTCTCCCACCGCGCGCGGGCGGCGGCGCAGGCGCTCGAAGATGGCCCTGCGGGTCGGGTCCGCGAGGGCGCTGAGGGCAGTAGAATAAGCCATTACTTATATAAGTATACACGCATGGATAGCTGTGTCAAGAGCCGACCGCTGGCTCAGGTCAGGAGGCAATACCCGCGATTCGGCATGCCTCCTGCCACTGGGCCGAAATCTCTAGTTGATCCACCCATCCACGAACGTATTGGAGATCGAGACCGTCTGCCCGGCGCTTGAGGATTTCCGCAGCGTCTTCGATTTGACGCTGCGATGCGCCGCGTTTCCCCCATTCGAGTTTGGCAAGTACGACGTCCTCGGCGGTCGCTATGGCGAGCTTCACACCGTGGAAATCGGCGGTCTCCCTCCGGTCAAACTCCCGAAGGCTGAATGGACGGGACTTCCGGATGATAAGATCGATCTTCCAGCCCGTCTTGCGGTCGACCACGTTGAACTGGCGCTGCTGTCGCAGAGCCTCCAATGCGGCGCTCTCATCTGCGTAGTACTCCGCATCCGGCAGGAGCTTGATGAAGCCGCGGATCTGATCCGAGGTCGGCGAGATCACCAAATCTATGTCCTGGGTGGCCCTCGCGACACCGTGGTAGGAACTCGCGAAGGAGCCCGTCAGCATGTAGGGGATGCCTACCCGTTCGAGAGTGCCGACAATGCGCTGGAATACTTCCTCTACGGTCAACGCAGGGCCGCCGGTAAGGGCGCGGATCCGAAGGCATAGCGCAGAAGCTCGCGCTCGAGTTCCCGATCCGACCAGTCCGGATGCTCTCTCCGGAGGCGGGCCAGAGCAAGTTCTCGAGCGGCGTAGCTCATCTCAAGAGCCAGCCGGAGGCGCGCAGCACCGGTGAGGCTTCTCTGAATGCTGATCTGAAGCGCCGCCGCCTCTGGGCTTGTGTCGGTCAACGTGTTCTCCTCAAGATTCCGCCCCCTCTCTCAAATCCGAGCCGCTCACCCAGTATAACGCCGCGCCTCACAGCCGTTCCACCCGCTCCACCGTGAGCGTGCAGACCCCGAAGTCCTCCTCCACGCGCCCGGTGAGCAGGTAGGGAGCGTGGCTGCTCAACAGATGGCAGAAGCGGTCGTAGGCGTCGGGGAAAAACGTGGCGTCGTAGAGCGCCGTCGTGTCCTCGAAGCCGATGAACTCCATGAGCCGTTCGTCCTTCGAGTGGACGAGCTTGGACGTGACGTGCCAGCCGAGGACGGTGACGCGCTCCCCCACGTGGCGCTCGAGGTCCTTCGCCGCGATGACGCCGCGCCCGCGCATCGCGCGCTCGTGGGGCTCGAGCGGATGCGCGCTCAGGAGAAAGCCCAGCGCCTCGACCTCGTGGCGAAGCATCGTCTCGCGGTCGTACGCCGCCGCGCGCGGTGTGTCGATCGGCGTCGGCGCGAAGAGATCGAGCGTCGCTGTCGGGCGCGGTGCGGCCGTTTCCACGTAGAGCTCCCACAGGAGCTCGGCGCGTGTGCGCCCGCGGGCGATCGAATCGCATGCGCCTCCCTTCACCAGGAGCTCCGTGTCGGATGGATGGAGCGCCGCGCGGCGGCGCAGGTCCGCGAAGGACGCGAAGGACCCGTCGCGCTCCCGCGCCGCCACGATTCCCGCGGCCGCCTCCTCGTGCAGCCCCTTGAGCTGCATCAGCCCGACGCGCACGTGGCGCCCGCTTCCCGTGTACTCGCGGGCGCTCGCGTTCACGTCGGGCGGCGAGATCTTCAACCCCATGCGGCGCGACTCGGACACATAGGCGAACGTATCGAAGTAGCCCCCCCGGTTCGAGATGACGGCCGCCATGAACTCGGCCGGGTGATGCGCGCGGAGCCACGCCGAGCGGAACGAGACCAGCGCGTAGGAGGCGCTGTGCGGCTTGCAGAATGAGTAGCCGGCGAAGGAGAGGATCATGTGCCACACCTTGTCGATCACCTCGCGCGTGACGCCTCGCCCCGCGGCTCCGGCGTAGAAGTCCGCCATGTACGCCCGGAGCGGCTTCAACGGCCGCTTCTGCCCGAGGGCTTTCCGCATGCCCTCGGCCTGCGCGAGCGAGAGCCCCGCCAGCTCCATCGCGACCTTCGTGATGTCCTCCTGGTAACACATGATCCCGTACGTCTCGTCGAGGGTGTGGCGCAACGCCGGGTGCAAGGGGTCGTACGCCCCGCCGCGGAGGCGCCTCACGTACTCGCGGATGTAGGAGTTCGCCGCGGGGCGGATCATCGAGGAGTGGATCACGAGGTGATCGAAGTCCCCCTTCCCCGCCTTTCGCTGGAGCTGGCGCATCGACGGCGACTCGGCGTAGAACACGCCGATCGTGTCCCCCGTCTCCATGAGCCGCTGCGTCGCCGGATCGTCGATCGGATTCCAGGCCCGCTCGTCGATCCTGAGCCCCGTGTTCCTCTCGACCGCGCGGATCGCGTCGCGGATCACCGCGAGGGAGCGGTTCCCGAGAAGGTCCATCTTCACGAGGCCGAAGTTCTCGACCTGGTCCTTCTCCCACTGGACGATCGGCACTCCCTTCGGCGCGATCTCGACCGGGACGTGGTCGGCGAGGGAGTCCGGCACGAGCACGATGCCCCCGCTGTGCACGGCGAGGTGGCGCGGGTGGCCGTCGAGCGCCAACGCCTGGGCCAGGATCTCGGGCCACGGGGGCTCGAAGTCCACGTCGCGGAACCGCGCGCGGCCCGCCATCCCGTCGATCGGGTCCTCGACTCCCCAGTGGTCCCGGAGGCGCTTCGTCACGTTCACGATCTCGGCCTCCGGCAGCCCGTACACCTTCGCGATCTCGTGGATCGCCGCCCTCGCGCGGAAGCCCACGTGGTTCGCGACCATCGCGGCGCGCACCGGCGCGCCGTTCTCCGCGAGCACGTCGAGCTGGATCTGGTCGCGCTCGTCCCACGCGAAGTCCACGTCGATGTCCGGAGGATCTTTCCGCTCGGGCGAGAGGAAGCGCTCGAAGAAGAGGTTGTGCCTCACCGGATCGACGTGCGTGATGCCGAGGAGGTAGGCCACGATGCTCGCGGCCCCCGAGCCGCGGCCGCAGATCCGCGGGGTGCGCGAGGTGATCGACTCCACGATCAGGAAGTAGTCGGCGAAGCCTTTCTCGCGGATGACCGCCAGCTCGCGGTCGAGCCGCGAGCGGACCTCGGAGCCGGGGGCGCGCCCGTACCGATGCAGGATTCCCGCCTCGCAGCGGGCGCGTAGGATCTCGAACGCCTCCCCGCGCTCGAGTGGATAGGACGGAAACACGGTCTTCCCCATCGGCCAATCGATCGCGCACTGCTCCGCGAGGAGTACCGCGTTCTCGAGCGCCTCGGGCGCGTGCGGAAACCGGGCCTCCATCTCCTCGGCGGAGAGAAAGGACCGCTCCGGCTCGGCGAGATCGTCGCGCGGCACGCGATCGAGCGTGGTGTTCCGGGCGATCGCGCGAAGCGTGTGGTGGATGCGGTGCCGCGCGCGATCCACGAAGTGGACGTCGTTCGTGGCGACGCAGGCGATCCCTTCGGCGCGCGCCCACGCGAGGAGCGGGCGATCGGCGCGCCCCGGGACGAGCTCCGCGTAGACCGGGAGGGCGCCGCGCAGCTCCGAGAGCACGTGCCGCTCCGCGCTCAGGAGCACCAGCGAGGAGGCGTTCGCGCGGACGGCGCCCACGAGCGAGAAGCGGGGGTCCAGGTGGCGGGCCGTGAGGACGCGGCAGAGCGAGCGGTAGCCCTCGCGGCCGCGCGCGAGGAGCACGGCGCGGGCGGGGCGCGAGGCGCCCGACGCCTCCACGACCTCCGCCCCGGCGATCGGCTGGAGTCCCCACTCCTCGCAGATCTGGCGGTAGAAGACGAAGCCGTAGAGGGCATTCGTGTCGGTCAACGCGAAGCGGTCCATCCCGCGCTCGCGCGCCGCCTCGGCCAGGGCCTCGATCCGCTCGGCCCCGCGCATGAGGGAGTAGTGGCTATGGACGTGCAGGTGCGCGAATCGTGAGGCCATGGAGGATCCAGGTGGCCGGGACGAGCGCCTCCGCGCCGAAGCGCGCCCGCGCCCGGTCGATCGTGGACGTGAGCGCCGAGGCGCGCGCGACCGTTCCCGCCCGCAGCGCGCTTCGCTCGCCGTCGATCTCGTGTCCCTCCCACAGCGTGAGCTGCGCCGGTCCGGGATCGATGCCCGAGGCGGCGACCCTCAGCCGCCGCACGCGCACGCGCCGCGTCACCGCTCGCTCGAGAAGCTCGTCGAGGGCCGCGCCGACACGGGCGCTTCCCCGGAGCGGCTCCGCGAACGCCCTCCGCGCGCGAGCCTGGCGCCCGTCGGCGTACTCCACCACGAGCGAGACGCCGCGCACTCCCTCACCGCGCGCCTCAAGACGGGCGGCAAGCTCGGCAGCAAGCCGCGACGCGTGCGCGGAGAGCGCGCGGGAGTCGTTCGTCTCGCGCGCGAGGGTCTCCTCGACGACGAACCCGGGGGTTCGTTCCGGCGCGCGCACGGGCGTTGGATCGACGCCGCGCGCCTGGCTCCAGAGCAGGGCGCCCTCCTTGCCGAGCACTCGCGAAAGATGCGCCGGCGAGAGCGATTGGACGTCGCGCACGAAGCGCACGTTCAGAAGCTCGAGCCTGGCCGCGGCGACGCCGCCGCGGGCGGCGGGGAGCACGTCGACCGCGAGCGGCGCCAGGAAGCTGGGCTCGCTTCCGGAGGAGACGTCGAGGAGGTCGCCGTCGGGAGCGACGACTTGCGCCGCCACGCGGCTCACGAGCTTGTTGACGGCGACGCCGAGCGTCGGATGGAGACGGAACTCCTCCTCCACGTCGCGTCCCGCGCGCGCCGCCCGGTCCCGCGCTTCGGGATGGCTGCGCGCCACGCCGGTCAGGTCGAGGTAGAAGCGCCCGCTCGCCCAGCCGGCCCCGTGCTCCCCTCCGGACTCGACGACCGGTGCGAAGGGAGCGAGCCGCTCGAAGATCGACTCGCCGATCCCGCCATAGAAGTCGCGGTCCAGAGGCAGCGCGACCAGGTCACGGCACAGCCGCCGCGCGTGGACGAGCGGCGTCCCAGGTGTGACACCCGCCTCGCGCGCCTCGCGGGAAGGCACGAGCACACGCGGACGCGGCGACTCACCCGGAATCAGCGCTAGAGGGCACCCTCTGAGCTTCGGGCAGCGAAGCCGCTCGGCCTGGATCGGAAAGGAATCGATGGCGACATGGACAATCGTGCGTTCCATGAGGGCAATCGGGGGGCCCTTACTTCAAGAGTAGCGACGCAGTAGACCGACCAGAATCCCACGAACCTCGACGCTCGCGGCGGGCCACTCCATGGGCCGGAGCGCCGCGTTCGCCGGGCGAAGCTCGACACGGGCCCCGCGGCGGAAGAAGCGCTTGAGCGTGGCCCCACCGTCCACGACCGCGACCACGGTCTGGCCGTTCTCCGCCTCACGCGCGCGGCGGACGACGATGAGATCGCCGTCCTTGATCCCGTCCTCGATCATCGAGTCCCCGAGGACGCGGAGCGCGTAGCGCTCGCCCGGGCCAAGGAGCGAAGCCGGCACCTCGACCGGCTCCGGATTCTCGATCGCCTCGATCGGACGCCCCGCCGCCACGAGCCCCAGGAGCGGGATCGTGGCTGGAGCGACGGGCCTGAGGCTTCGCTTCGCATTGTGCCGGGCGGAAGCCAGAGCGCCTCGGCGGCGAAGCTGTGTCACGAGCTTCGCGACCGCGTTGAGCGACCTGACCCCCAGGTGGCGGCGGATTTCCTCGTACGAAGGGGCAAAGCCGCTGCGCTCGATGAATCGGGTGATGAATTCATAGGCTGCATGCTGGCGCGGCGTGAGCATGAGCACGAACGGTCCTCGCGGTGCGTGGGGGTGTCCCGGGACGGCCGCATGGCGCCCTGTAGCTGCCGTCCGGGACCCCTGCCCGCCTGGCGGTACGCGAATGCGCGCCCTGCGAGCCACGCCATGGTAGGTGAACAAAAGGTGAAAGTCAAGAGGAGAACCGCTCGCGTCTGTTCCGCGCCGGCCACATGGGATACGATGTGCCGATGGAGCCTACCTCGTTCCTTCATTACCGATCCTTCCGGTCCCCAGTCTTATCGCTCTGGCCATGCCTCACGGTCCCGGATCGCCTGGCGGGCTGGATGGGCGAGGCGGATGTCGAGCTTGCCCGAGAGGGGGCCCTGACCGTGAAGTCCTGGAACGGAGACGTGATCCAGGGTCGCGTGATCGCCGCGGTGCCGCCGGCGAGGCTCGAGTTCGCGTGGAGGCCGTTCGACTTCGATCCGAAGAGCCATGTCATGTGGCGGCTCTCCGGCGATGGCCCGGGCTCGAGGCTGACCGTCACGCACGACGGCCTTCGAAGCCGCGAGGAGCGCGACCACGCGAGGCTCTTCTGGCGCGATTCGCTCGACGCGCTCGCGCGGCTCGCGGACGAGAAGATCCCGTCCCCCGAATGGGGCGGCACGCATCCGGTCACCATGCGCGCGCTCGTGCCGCGCACGGCCGCCGACGTGTGGCCGCTCCTCTCCTCTTCTTCGGGCCTTTCCAAGTGGGTGGCCAACGTGGAGCAGTTCGAGGCGCAGCCGGGGGGCGCCTTCCGATTCCGTTCACGCTATCGCGGACAGGACGTCGTGGAGCAGGGGCTCATCCAGGAGATCGTCCCCGAATCGAAGCTCAGGGTCTCGTGGGAGTGGGTCGGCGAAGGCTGGGGTACTGCGACCGAGGTTCTCTTCGCGCTCGAGCCGGAGGAGGGCGGCACATCGATCCTGATCTCGCACTCCGGGTTCGACCGCATCGACTCGGGCGTCGCGACGGCCGCGCGCCGGAACTACGCGGGAGCGTGGGCCGAGGTGCTCTCGGATCTGAAGCGCCTCATGGCTCCGGCCGCGGTCCGCTAGCTCCCTACACCCGCAGGACGATCTTCCCCACGTTGTGCCGCCTCTCGAGGAGCTGGTGGGCGGCGCCGGCCTCCGCGAGCTGCATCACCCGGCCGGGCTCGGGATGGATCTCGCCGGCGGCGGTCAGCCGGAGCAGCTCTTCGAGAATGCCTCGCGCGCGCGTGCGATCACGCGTGAGCGCCGCGAGGTTCAGCCCGTAGAATCCACGGCTCGTTCGAAGGAGCCCGAGCGGGTTGATCCGCGGCGTCGAGAGGAGGAATCCGATGGCGCCCAGGATGCCGCCCCTCGACATTCGCGCCACGCCGCAGCTCACGAGGCGGCCGCCCGGCCTCAACGCGCGGATGCCCTCCGCGATCGTGCGTCCTCCGACGGAGTCGATGACAATGTCGAATCCGCCCTCCTTGCTGTAGAGATTCCGCGCGACCCTGTCGACGTGCGCCCTCCGGGAATCGACGACGTGCTTCACCCCCTCGGCCTGGAGACGCTCCCGCTTGAAGTGGGAGCTCGCGGCGCCGACGACCTCGAGACCTGCCCGGCGCGCGAGATCGATCACGGCGAGTCCGACCCCGCCCGCGGCCGCGTGGAGGAAGACGCGCATTCCCGGCTGGATCGGCCCCGTGTGGTAGAGGGCCACGTACGCCGTCCCGTAGTTGAGCGGGAGCACGACCGCGGTCTGGGCGCCGAGCGAGTCGGGGATCGCGAAGACGTTTCCGGCGGGGGCGGCGACCTTCTCGGCGTATCCGCCGGAAGAGTGGAACGCCAGCACGCGCTGTCCGACGCGGAGCCCGTTCACCCCCTCGCCGAGTGCCAGGACCTCTCCGCTCGACTCGAACCCCGGAATGAAGGGGCGCCCCGGCGCGTCCGGATAGAGTCCCTGGCGCGCGAGCACGTCCGCGAAATTCACGCCGGCGGCTTTGACCTGGATGAGGATTTCTCCGGGTCCCGCGACCGGGTCCGGGGTTTCCTCGACGCGGAGCGTCTGCGGCGGACCTGGCCGGCGGAGCAGGACGGCGCGCACGGTCAGCTTCCCGCGCGCCGGGGAGACGGCGTTACGGCGCCGGCGCTGAGCCGCGCGACCAGCGCCTCCACGCGCGCGCGAATCTCGTCACGAACCCGCCGCACGTCCTCGATCGGCTTCTTCGACGGATCCTCGAGCGACCAGTCCTCGACCTTCCGGCCGGGATACTCGCAGACGGCGGGATCGTCGCAGCCCATCGAGATCACGTGGTCGGCGCGGTCGAGCATGGCCCGATCCACGCGGCGAGGCTTCCGGCCCGTGAGATCGATCCCCACTTCCTTCATCGCCTGGACCACGATGGGATGCACCTCGGACGCGGGCTCCGATCCCGCCGAGATCGCCTCGTGCCCGGGCGCCAGGCGCTCGAAGAAGGCCTGCGCCATCTGGCTTCGCCCCGCGTTCTGGCGGCAGAGAAAGAGGAGGGTCATGGGCCGACTATACGCGAATCGATCACGGGCCCGCCAGCGCGCGCGCCTTGTCGAACACGGCCCTCCACATCGGGGCCGTGAGCTTCCCCGTGCTCGTGTTCTGCTGGCTCGGGTGGTAGGAGGAGAGAAGGAATCCCCCCTCCGGCAGGGCCACGGATGCCGCGTGCGCAAGATCCGGACGAGGCTTCAGATCCGGAAGGCCCAGCTCCCGCCGGGATTTCAAGATCGAATCGAGCGCGACGCGGCCCAGGGCCAGCCTCACGCGCACGTCCGGAAGCGCCGCCATCTCGCGCACGAGGTACTCGCGGCAGTTGTCCAGCTCCTCAGGGGCCGGCTTGTTGTCGGGAGGGGCGCAGCGCCCCGCCGCCGAGATGAAGACGCCGTGCAGCGTCAGCCCGTCCCCGCCGTGGACCGAGCGCGGGGAGCTGGCGAGCCCCTGGCGATGAAGCTCCCCATAGAGCCACTCCCCCGATCGGTCGCCGGTGAACATGCGCCCGGTCCGGTTCGAGCCGTGCGCCCCGGGAGCCAGGCCCACGATGAGGAGCCATGCGGCCGGATCGCCGAAGCCCGGCACCGGACGACCCCAGTATTCCTCGCCCTGGTACGCTTTCCGCTTCAGGCGCGCGACCTCGGCGCAGTAGGAACGGAGCCTCGGGCAGCGCTCGCAGGCGATCACGTCCTTCGCGATGACCTCGAGGTCGCCCTCTCGTCGTATAATTCGGCGCTTCTTCACGACCACAGCGCACCCATCCACGGAGGTTTCGTGCCGATGCAACGAGTCCGGGCTTCCTGCTCGCTCCTCGCGGCCCTTCTCCTTCTCTTCGCGGTATCCGGCGCCCACGCCGAGCTGACGCCCGGCACCCCGGCGCCCGATTTCACGGGCAAGAAGGTCTGGCTCAACGGCGGGCCGCTCTCGCTCCAGAAGGAGCTGAAGGGCAAGGTGGTCCTCGTCGATTTCTGGGAGTACACCTGCATCAACTGCATCCGCACGCTCCCTACCCTCAAGCGCATCTACTCCCGGTACAAGCCCTATGGGTTCGAGATCATAGGCGTTCACGCGCCCGAGTTCGATTTCGCCTACAAACCGGCAAACGTCGCGATCGGGACCAAGCGGCAGCAAATCCCCTGGCCGGTGGTCGTCGACAGCGATTTTTCGATCTGGCGCGCCTACGACAGCAATTCCTGGCCGAACAAGTTCCTGATCGGCTCCAGGGGAATCATCGCACGCCAGCATGCGGGCGAGGGAGCCTACGCGGAGCTGGAGCGGCAAATCCGGGAAGAGATCCAGAGGGCGAAGCCGAATGTGACGTTCCCCGCCGCGTGGGTCATCCCCCCCGACACGGACGACTTCAACCCGAGCCGCTGCGGCGCGGTTTCGCAGGAGACCTACGTGGGGACGAATCGGGGATCGCTCTGGGGCGGCGAGATCGCAAACCGGGAAGGACTCCAGCCGGGGAAGACCGTCCTCTATTCCAGCGCGCCGCGCCAGGTGAGGCGCGGATTCTTCGCGCACGGACTCTGGAAGAACAACCCCGACGACTTCGAACACGCGCGGAGCACCGCGCAACCCGCCGACTACGTCGGGATGGGCTATCGCGGAAGTGAAGTCTACGTGGTCATGAATCTCAAGCGGGGCGTTTCATCGCGGGTCTACGTGACGCGCGACCGGAAGCCTGTTCCCGCCGCCCGCCGCGGCGTGGATGTGGCGGCCGACCCGCGGGGCCGTACCTACATCGACGTGCGCGAGGGGCGGATGTACTATGCGATCCAGGGGGAGGACATGGGGCCCCACGAGCTCCGCCTCTCCCCGACCGAAGCGGGCGTCGCGATCAACTCCTTCACCTTCGGAAACCGCTGCCTGACCAAGTTCGACAGGCTCTAACCGCCCAACGCCGACTGGTTCTAGGGGTGCCGGTGTATCCCTAGGTACCATGGGGCCCCGGCACCCTTGAAAACCGGCCGCATCCAAGCGAGAATAACCCACCGGTCGAGGAGCCGGGCACCCACACATGCAATTTCTCGTACCTCTTCTAACTACCTTACTGCCGGTACTTTACGCGCTGTCGGTGGCCGCCTACGCGCGCGCCTACGCGCGCGAGGGAGGCGCTTCCGACCGCTGGGGCCCGATCGCGCTCCGCGCGGCCGTCCTGGTCCACATCCTCTACCTCTCGGTCCGGGGAGTGCTCGAAGGGCACCTCCCCCTCACGTCGGTCTACGATTTTCTCTCCGCCACCGGGCTTTCCATGGCGGCGGTCTATCTCTACGTCGAGTCGCGGGAAGGAGTCCGAACGACGGGCGTCTTCGTGCTCCCCTTCGTCTTCCTGATCCAGATCGTATCGTCGGCGTATGGAGGCAAGGTGACACCCGAGCCCGTGCCGCTCAAGCCGATCTGGTTCGAGCTCCACACGCTGACCGCGGTCCTGGGCTATAGCGCGTTCGCCGTCTCGGCGATCTACGGCATCCTCTTTCTGCTGCTCTACCGGGACATCAAGGCCAACCGCTTCTCGTTCTTCTTCGGCCGCATGCCGCCGCTCGAAGCGCTCGGCCAGATGAACATCCGCGCGGCGGAGGGAGGACTCGCGCTCCTGACGCTGGCGATCGCGCTCGGGGTGGGATGGCTGAAGCGCACCGGGGCCGGCACGCTGGGAGATCCGAAGATCTGGCTCACCGTATTCGTGTGGTGCATCTTCGCCTTCGCGGTGCTGGCGTATCACCGGTTCGGCTGGCGTGGCCCGCGCGCCATCTACATGTCTCTCGTCGGATTCACGACGCTGCTCCTGTCGCGGGTGGCGGTGGATCTCTTCTTCCACTCGTTCCACTCGTTCCGGTAGCCATCGTGACCTCCAAAGCGGGGCTCGCTTCCCTCGACTTCCTCTGCGTCGGTCTCAACCACGAGACCTCGCCGCTCGAGATCCGCGACGCCCTCGTCATGAACGAGGCGGAGGTCGGACGCGCGATCCAGGTCCTTCGCGACCGCGGGGGCGCCGACGAGGCGCTGATCCTCTCGACGTGCAACCGGACCGAGATCTACGCCCGCGGGGCTTCGGTCTCCGATCTGGCCCGCTTCGTGAACGACCTCCTTCGCGAGATCAAGGGGATGGACCTGGGAGCGAGAGGCCACAGGCTGTACGCCTACCGCGAGCCCGACTCGGTCCGTCATCTCTTCCGCGTCGCGTGCGGGCTCAATTCCCAGGTTCTGGGCGAGCCCCAGATCATCGGACAGGTGAAGGACGCGCTCATCCTCGCCGCGCGGTCGGGGGGCTCGGGGCCGGTCACCGAGCGGCTCCTGGACGCGGCTCTCCGGTGCGCAAAGCGCTCGCGCACCGACACCGGAATCGGACGGGGTCCGATCTCCTCCGTGTACGCCGGCGTCAACCTCGCGTCCAAGGTCCTCGGAGGCCTCCCGTCGAAGCGCGTGCTCCTGATCGGCTCGGGCAAGATGACCGGGCTTTCGATGTGCCACCTCATGGACGCCGGGGTCCGGGAGTTCACGATCGCGGCGCGAAACCGCGAGCGGGCGGAGTCGCTGGCGGGCCGGGGGCCCGCTGTGCGCGTCGTGAGCCTCGAGGCGATCCCGGTCGTGCTCCCGGGCGCCGACATCGTCGTGTGCGCGACCGCGGCGCCCGGCTACATGATCCTCGAGCCGACCGTGCGCGCGGCGATGAAGATCCGAAAGAACCGCCCGCTGCTTCTTCTCGACCTCGCCGTGCCGCGCGACGTGGACCCTGCCGCGGCCAGGCTCCCCAACGTGTTCCTGCACGATCTGGACGCCCTGGCGGCGATCGTGGCGCAGAGCCTGGAGCAGCGCCGCGCCGAGATTCCCAAGGTCGAGGCCATCGTCGACGACGAGGTGAGCCGGTTCCTGCGATGGTACCGTTCGCTGGAGATCAAGCCGACCGTCACCGCGTTCCGCGGCCATTTCGAGCGGATCGCGCAGGAGGAGCTGGAGCGCCACCGCGGACGGTTCCGGCCCGAGGACCATCCGGCGCTCGAGTCGCTCACGCGCTCCATCGTGCAGAAGCTGCTCCACCGGCCGACGACGCGGCTCAGCCGCGCCGACGAGGACGAGAGCGAGGGCCTGCGACGCGTCGACGCGGTGCGCGACCTGTTCGGAATCGAGCGCGAGGAGGAGTCCGATGAGGATCGGAACGCGCGGTAGCGCGCTCGCCCTGGCACAGAGCGAGCAGGTGCGCGCGTCGCTTCCCGGCGGGCCGCGTGACCACCGGCTCGTCGTGATCAAGACCTCGGGCGACCTCAACCCGAACGCGTCCCTTTCGCGGATCGGCGGCAAGGGTGTGTTCACGAAGGAGCTGGAGGAAGCCCTTCTCCGAGACGAGATCGACCTCGCGGTGCATTCCCTCAAGGACCTCCCCACCGACGAGCGCCCGGGGATTCGCCTCGGCGCGCTCCTCCTCCGGGAAGATCCCCGGGACGCGCTGGTGAGCCGCGACGGGCTCTCCTTCGAGCGGCTGCGCTCGGGCGCATCGATCGGGACCTCCTCGCTGAGGCGCCGTTCGCAGGTTCTCGCGCACCGTCCCGATCTCCGCGTTCAGGAATTGCGCGGGAACGTGCCGACCCGGCTCGCGAGGCTCGAGGAGGGACGCCTGGACGCGATCATCGTGGCGGCCGCCGGCCTGATCCGCCTGAAGCTCATGGACCGTGCCACGCAGGTGTTCGAGGAGTCGTTGATGCTCCCCGCCCCCGGCCAGGGAGTTCTCGCGATCCAGATCCGCGCCGGCGACGCTGCCGCGCAGGCCGCGATCGCGCCGCTCCACGACACCGTCTCGGCCGCGGAAGCCACCGCCGAGCGGGCGCTTCTCGAAGGGCTCGGTGGCGGCTGCCTGGTCCCGGTCGGGGCGCGGGCGCGCGCGAAGAACGGAACGCTGGAATTGAACGCGTTCGTGGGCCATCCGGAGGGCCGCCCGTCGATTCGCATGAACGCGTCGGGGCCGATCGCCACTCCAGCCGATCTCGGCCGCGCGCTGGCCGTCACCATGCTCGGGCAGGGAGCGCGGCCCATCCTGGACGAGGTGCGAAGCGAGGAGCGTTTCCCATGAACCCGCTCTTCTTTCTCACGCGCGTGGATCCGATCGATGACGCCCTCGCGTATCAGGCTTCCGAGATGGGGTTCGTCGTGGTGCGGGAATCGCTGCTCGAGACCGAATCCGGCGTGGATGGCCGGTGGCTCGAGGAACACCTCGCGGGAATCCCCGAGGGCGCGGGGCTGGCCTGGACCAGCCGCCGCGCGGCGGAGGTGCTCGCCGGCGCGTTGCCCGCCCTTCGCGAGCGTCTCGAGCGCGTCCCCATGTACGCCGTCGGGGAAGACAGCGCATCACCGATCCGCCGGGCCGGCTTCTCGCCCCACGTTCCCCCAAAGCCGGTCGGCGCGGCCGAGCTGGCGCGATTCATCGCGGAGCGAGCGGCCGGCGACCGCTTGCGGCGTGTGATATTCCTTCACGGCAACCGGTCGCTCTCCGATCTTCCGGACGGGCTCAGGGCGCGAGGGATCGACGTGGAATTTCTCGAGGTCTACCGGACGCGTTTTCTGGCGCCCGATTTCGGCGGACTGGACGTGGCACTGCGGGAGGGCGCCGCGGTCATCGTCGCGTTCTTCAGCCCATCCGGCGTGGAAGCGTTCGAGCGCCTGCTCTCCCCGGACTCGTGCGCCCGGTTCCGCGAGCGCACGCTCGCGATCGCCCGGGGGCTCACCACGGCCTCGGCACTCCACGAGCGCGGCTACCGGAACGCGCTCGCATTCGAGCCCTCGGCGCCATTCGCCCACTATGCGCAGAAGGCGCTTCAAGCGACCTCGGGAGATACCCCATGAGCTTCCCCGCGACCCGCATGCGACGCCTCCGCGCGAGCGAGGCGCTGCGCTCGCTCGTCCGGGAAACCTCGCTCACGCCGGGGAGCCTCGTGGCGCCGCTCTTCGTCTGCCACGGAGAGCGCGTGAGCCGGCCGATCGCATCGATGCCGGGGCACGCCCAGATCTCGGTGGACCTCGCGGTGGAGAAGGCGAAGAAGGCGGCACTGCTCGGGATCGGAGGGCTCATTCTCTTCGGCATCCCCGCCCGGAAAGACCCGGAGGGGCGCGAGGCCTACGACCCCGAGGGAATCGTTCCTCGGACGCTCCGCGCGATCAAGGCGGAGGAGCCGGAGCTGCTCCTCTGGGCCGACGTCTGTCTGTGCGAGTACACCGATCACGGGCACTGCGGCGTCGTGAAGGACGGCGCCGTCGACAACGACCGCACCCTGCCGCTCCTCGCGCGCGCCGCGGTGGCCTACGCCAAGGCCGGCGCCGACATCATCGCGCCGAGCGACATGATGGACGGACGCGTGGGGGCGCTCCGGAAATCGCTCGACGAGGCATCTCTCCGGGACACGCCGATCGTCGCCTACTCGGCGAAGTACGCGAGCGGGTTCTACGGGCCGTTCCGGGAGGCCGCCGAATCGGCGCCTCGGTTCGGGGACCGGCGCGGCTATCAGATGGATCCGGCCAACTCGGACGAGGCGCTCCGGGAAGTCGCGCTCGATCTCGAGGAAGGCGCGGACATGGTGATGGTGAAACCCGCGCTACCCTACCTCGACGTGATCCGCCGCGTGAAGGACCGGTTCCAGGTCCCGGTGGTCGCCTACAATGTCTCCGGCGAGTACGCGATGATCAAGGCGGCCGCCCAGCTCGGCTGGCTCGACGGCGAGCGCTGTGCGCTGGAGTCGCTGACCGCGATCCGGCGCGCCGGCGCCGACGTCATCATCACCTACTTCGCGGAAGAGCTGGCGCCGCTCCTGGGCAGGAACAAGAAGTGAAGACTGGCACCCGGCCGAGAACGAAGGAGAGCGAGGCGATCCACGATCGCGCCCTCGGTCTTTTCCCCGGAGGCGTGAACTCTCCGGTGCGGGCGTTCAAGGCCGTGGGGGGAAACCCGCGCGTCATCGTATCGGCGCGCGGGGCCTATCTCACCGATGCGGACCAGAACGAGCTCCTCGACTACGTGCTCGGCTGGGGACCGATGCTCCTCGGACACGCGCATCCCGCCGTCGTCGAAGCGGTGGAGCGGCAGCTCCGGGCCGGCGTGCTCTTCGGAATGTCGAACCCGCTCGAGGTGGCGCTGGCCGAGCGCGTGCGCCGCTTCTACCCCGCCGCCGAGCGGCTGCGGTTCGTCGTGTCCGGGACCGAGGCGACCATGGCCGCGATCCGCGTCGCGCGCGCCGCGACCAAGCGGGACGCGATCGTGAAGCTCGACGGTTGCTACCACGGCCACGCCGATTCCTTTCTCATACGCGGAGGGTCGGGGCTCCAGACGTTCGGCGTGCCCGACTCGGCCGGCATTCCGGCTTCGATCGCCTCGGAGACGCGGGTCGCCTCCTTCAACGACCTCGGGTCCATCGAAACGGCCTTTGCGCGAGAGCCGGGCAGGATCGCCGCGGTGATCCTCGAGCCGGTCCTCGGAAACATGGGTGTGATCCCGCCCCGGGCGGACTTCCTTCCGGGCTTGCGGAAGCTCTGCGACCATCACGGCGCGCTCCTCGTCTTCGACGAGGTGATGACGGGATTCCGCGCCGCGCGCGGAGGCGCCGCGGAGCGCTACGGCATCAAGCCGGATCTGGTCACGCTCGGCAAGGTGATCGGCGGAGGGCTCCCCGTCGCGGCCTTCGGGGGCCGTGCCGATCTCATGAAGCTCGTGGCACCGGAGGGCCCTGTCTACCAGGCCGGGACCTACGCGGGCCATCCGCTCGCGATGGCCGCCGGAGACGCGACCCTCGAGGCGCTCGAGAAGGACGCCGGCACGTTCCGCCGGGTCGAGGCGCGCACGGGGCTTCTGGCCGCGGGGCTCCGGGAGATCCTGACGCGCCGCAAGGTGCGCGGCGTCGTGAACGCGGTCGGATCGATGTGGACGCTCTACTTCGGCGTCGATGAAGTCTCCTCCGCGGAGGAGGCGAGGCGCGCCGACGTCAAGGCGTACGCGCGTTTCTTCCAGGGCCATGCTGGAGCGCGGCATCTTCCTTCCGCCGTCGGCATTCGAGAGCGCCTTCTTCTCGGACGCTCACGGCGAGGCGGAGATCGACCGGACGCTCGAGGCCGCCGAAGAGTCGATCGGGGGCGACGAATGACACAGGGACCGTCGCTGGCTCCGGCCTACTCCTTTCTCCGCGCGTGCCGCAACGAGCCGATCGGCGAGACCCCGATCTGGATCATGCGCCAGGCGGGCCGTTACCTTCCCGAATACCGGGCCGTCCGGGAGAAGCACCCGTTCCTCGAGATCTGCCGCACGCCGGAGCTCTGCGCGGAGGTGACCGCGCAGCCGGTCGAGCGGTTCGGCTTCGACGCGGCGATTCTCTTCTCGGACATCCTGGTTCCTCTCATCGCGATGGGTGTCCCGATCGAGTTCGACCCCGGGCCGAAGCTCGGCACCCGCATCACTCATCGCCGCGACATCGCGGCACTCCAGTGGGGCGGCCCCGCTTCGGTCCCGCACATCCGGCCGGTGATCCGGGCGGTCCGGGAGCGACTCCATGGAGGCGTGCCTCTGATCGGGTTCGCGGGAGCGCCTTTCACGCTGGCCGCCTACCTCGTGGACGGCGGCGGATCGAAGGACCTCGTGTCGACGAGGAGTTTCATGGCCCGGGACGACGCGCGGCTTCGCGGAGCTGCTCGACGTGCTCGCGGTCGCGACGATCGATTTCTTGAAGGAGCAGATCGCGGCGGGAGTGGACGCGGTGATGCTCTTCGACACGCAGGCGGGCTGGCTCCCGCCGGGCGAGTTCGCCCGCTCCGCCGCGTCGGCCGCCGACCGCGTGCTTCGCTCCATTCCGAAGTCGACCCCGTCGATCTACTTCGCGCTCGCCTCCTCGAACGGGCAGCTCGACGCAATGCGCGCCATCCACGCCGACGTGATCGGGCTGGACTACCGCGTCTCCCTGAGCCAGGCGCGCGCGATCCTGGGCAGCTCCCGCAGCGTCCAGGGAAACCTCGACCCCGCCGTGCTCATGGGTCCACCGGAGCAGGTGGTGGCGCGCGCGGAGGCGGTTCTCCGCGAAAACGGCGGCCGTCCCGGGTTCATCTTCAATCTGGGTCACGGCATCTATCCCGAGACGCCCGTCGAGAACGTGGCGCTCCTCGTGGACACGGTGAAGCGGCATCGCAATCCGGGGAGGAGGGTCCAGTGACCTCTTCCGTCACCGCGGATCTCCTCGCCAAATACGACCGCCCTGGCCCGCGCTACACATCGTATCCAACCGCGGTCGAGTTCCACGAGGGATTCACGCCGGAGAGCTACCTCGCGAAGCTGGACGAGGCCGCGGCAGCCCCGGACGAGCCGCTCTCGGTCTATGTGCATCTGCCGTTCTGCCGCGAGCGGTGCACCTTCTGCGGCTGCAACGTGATCATCTCGCAGAAGCCGGGAGTCGCGGCGGAATACATCGCGGATCTGGAAGAGGAGATCGCGCTCGTCGCCGACCGCCTCGGGAAGCGCACGCGTCTCGTCCAGTACCACTGGGGGGGCGGCACGCCCACGTATCTCACCGAGAGCGAGATCGAGCGGGTCTGGAACGCACTCGCCGGACGGTTCACCTTCGAGCCGGGCGCCGAGATCGCGATCGAGGTAGATCCCCGCGTGACGACCCACCGCGCAGGCGGAGCTCCTCCGCAAGCTCGGGTTCAACCGGATCTCGATGGGCGTGCAGGATTTCGATTCCGAGGTCCAGGAGGCGGTCAACCGCTACCAGACGTTCAACCAGACCAAGGACATCCACGAATACCTGCGCGGGCTCGGCGTCGAGTCGATCAACTTCGATTTCATCTACGGGCTCCCCCACCAGACGCCGGCGTCGTTTCGGAAGACGCATCCAGCTTGCGCTGGAGCTTCGGCCGGACCGGGTAGCCGTCTATTCCTACGCGTTCGTCCCCTGGATCAAGGCGCATCAGAAGGCGATCCATCCCGAGGATCTCCCGCCGCGCGAGGTGAAGCTCGAGCTCTTCGGGATCGCGCACGAGCTCTTCACGGGAGCGGGGTACCAGCAGATCGGAATGGACCACTTCGCGCTGGAGAGCGATTCTCTGGCGCGCGCGGCGCGCGAGCACACCCTCCACCGCAATTTCATGGGTTATACGACGCACCCGGCCAAGGACTCCGTGGGGTTCGGCGTCTCGGCCATCGGCGATCTGGGTGGGGCGTTCGCGCAGAACACGAAGAAGCTCAACCGCTACCGGGACGCGCTCGGCGCCGGCCGGCCGCCCATCGAGCGCGGCTTTGCGCGCAGCAAGGACGACGAGATCCGCCGCGACGTGATCCAGAGCCTCATGTGCAACTTCTTCCTCGACGTCCGCGCGATCGAGCGCTCGCACGGCATCGACTTCGCCTCCTACTTCGCGGAATCGCTCCGGGATCTGGACCAGGGTCCGGCGACGAACGGGTTCGTCACGCGCTCCGCCTCCGCCATCGAGGTCACCGAGCGCGGGCGCCTGTTCGTGCGGAACGTCTGCATGGCGTTCGACGCCTATCTGAAGCGTCATGAGGGCGAGAAACAGGTTTTCTCGCGCACCGTCTGAAGACAGGGATCCTGCTTCTCAATCTCGGCGGCCCGGACACCCTGGACGCCGTGCGCCCGTTCCTGACCCGGCTCTTCACGGACCGCGAGATCATCCGGCTTCCGGGAGGACGCGTCGGCCAGGCCCTGATCGGCCGGGCGATCGCGTGGAGGCGCACGCGCGAGGCACGGGAGAACTACGCCAAGATCGGAGGTGGCTCGCCGCTCGTGCGCTGGACCACGCTCCAGGGACGCGGCATGGTCGAGCGGCTCAGGGCGCGCGGCCACGATGTCGCTTTCGCCATGGCGATGCGCTACTGGAATCCCACGACCGACGAGGCGCTGGATGAGCTGGAACAGGCGGGCGTCGAGAGGCTCCTCGCGCTGACGCTCTATCCGCACTACTCGCTGGCGACGACCGGATCGAGCGCGGGCGAGCTCTGGCGCGTCATGAAGCGGCGGGGCACCTCGCTCCCGCTCGACCGCATCGATACCTGGTACGACCATCCCGGGTATCTCGACGCCCTCGCGCTCCGGACCAAGGACGCCCTCGCGCAATTCCCCCCCGGCACGCGCCCCACGCTGCTCGTGAGCGCGCACGGGCTGCCGAAGCACTTCATCGATGCCGGCGATCCCTACTGCGAGCACATCCGCGCGACCATCGAGGGCCTCCTGAGCCGCCTCCCCGATCTGCCTCACGTCCTCGGCTACCAGAGCCGCGTCGGCCCCGTGGAGTGGATCGGCCCGAGCACCGACGAGGTGATTCGCGAGATGGCCGGCAAGGGCGTGAAGGACCTCCTCGTGATCCCGATCAGCTTCGTCTCCGACCACGTCGAGACCCTCTACGAGATCGACCTTCTGTACGGGGACCAGGCCCGCTCGCTCGGCATCACGAACTTCCGGCGGGTGGAATCCCTGAACGACTTCCCCCCGTTCCTGGACGCGCTCGCCGATCTGGTCGAGCCGAAGCTCCGCCGATGAGGGTCGCGGTCCTCGGAGCGGGGATCGCCGGCCTCACCGTCGCCCACGCGCTCAAACGCGACGCCTCGCGCGCCGGGCGCGCGCTGACGCTCGAGGTATTCGAGGCCGGATCCCGCGCGGGTGGGCGCATCGGGACCACCCGGGCGGACGGCTTCCTGGTCGAGTGGGCCGCCGACGCGTTTCAGGGCGGCGCCGGCCCGGCGCGAGCGCTCATCGATGCGGTGGGACTTTCGGGGGAGCGCGTCGTGGCCTCGGCGGACGCCGCGCGACGCTACGTGTTCGCGAGGGGACGGCTCCACCGATTCCCGGGGGGACCCGCTTCTCTGCTTCGCTTCACCGCCATGTCTCCCGCGGGCCGGATGCGCGTGCTCGCCGAGCCCCTCTTCGCGGGACGCGTCCCGAGGGAGGAATCCGTGCACGACTTCGCCTCGCGCCACATCGGCGAGGAGGGGGCGCGGGTGATCCTCGGCTCGTTCGTTCGTGGGATCTACGCCGGCGACTCGAAGAAGCTCTCGCTCGACGCGGCCTTCCCCCGCATGCGCGAGCTGGAGAAGAAGCACCGGTCGCTCGTGGTCGCGATGGCCAAGGAGCGACGGGGCCCGCAGCAGCTCTGGTCGCTCGCGGGCGGAATGGGCTCCCTCGTGGACCGGCTGGCGCAGTCGCTCGGTGAGGCGGTCCGGTTCCGCATGCCCGCCCTCCGGCTGAGCCGGGTGCCGGAGTACGCGGCTCCCACCCCGTTCACGGTCCGGTTCGCGAGCGGCGAGTCACGGAGCTTCGACGCGGTCGTGATCGCGACCCCGGCCCGGGACGCGGCCGCGCTCCTGCGCGATCTCGACATGGAGTCGGCGAACGCCCTGGGCGACATTCCTTGCGCCGGAGTCGCCGTGGTCGCCCTCGCCATCCGCCTCGAGGCGTTCCGCGCGAGGCCCGACGGCTACGGGTTCCTGGTCGCGCCCGGCGAGGATCTTCCCGTGCTCGGCGCCCTCTTCGAATCGAACCTCTTCCGAGGGCGCGCGCCGGAGGGATTCGCGCTGGTACGCGTCTTCCTGGGCGGAGTCGACCGGCCGGATCTCGTCACCCTGCCGGATGCCAAGCTCATCGGGCTCGCGTGCGAGGGGCTGGACCGCGCGGTGGGTCTCAAGGGCGGGCCGCAGAACACCTGGGTCATGCGCCAGGAGGGCGCGATCCCCCAGTACACGATCGGGCATCGCGAGCGGGTGGCTTCGGTGATGAAGCGGCTGGGGTCCTTTCCGGGGCTCTACGTGGCGGGCAACGCCTACCGCGGGGTCTCCGTCGGCTCGATCGTCGAGGACGCCGACCGGGTGGCGGGCTGGCTGCTGCACGCGGCGCGGTAGCCGGCCGTGGGCGAAATCTTCACTTCCCCTCGTACAGGCAGCGCGCCTCACAGGTCTCGTGCACGGTGATCCCGACGAGCGAGGGAAGGGCGGGCTTCAATTTCTCCCAGATCCAGCGCGCGAGATTCTCGGACGTGGCGTTCGCGAGGCCGGGGACCTCGTTCAGGTAGTAGTGGTCCAGCTGCGCGCGGATCGGCTCGACCAGGCGCGTGATCTCGCCATAGTCCAGAAACCACCCCGTCCCCGGATCGACCTCGCCTTCGACCGTGACCTCGACGCGGAAGGAATGTCCGTGGAGCCTGCGGCACTTGTGCCCTTCCGGAGCCTTCGGAAGCAGGTGCGCGGCCTCGAAGGCGAAATCCCTGGTCAGGCGGACGTTCAATGCAGACCCACCATCTTGTGCGTCTGGGGTATCAGCCGCGCGTCCGGATAACGATCCCACGGCCACCACTCGAAGATCCGGCGCGCGTCGCCGCGCTCGTGCTCGGGCTGAAGGACGATGGCGCCCTCGTATCGAAGCTCATCGAGAAGGCGCACCGAGTCCTCGACGTCTTCACGGTTCTGGAGGACGAATTTGAACTGCCGCCGCGCCGAGGGCAGCTCGAGATAGCGGCGGAGCGTGGGCAATTGCGCCTCGACGACGTCACCGTCGAACGTCTCGGCGCTCCGCCCCTTCGGGGCCACGGTCCAGAAGTCGATCGGCTCCAACAGCTCCTCGACAATCCGCGCGCCGCTCGTCTCGATCGAGATCCAGTATCCGGCCGACTTGAGCTCGCGAAGGAGCCAGAGGAGCCCGGCGCGGGGCGCCACCACCGGCTCCCCCCCCGTGAGACAGACGCGGCGGGCCGACCGGAACGCGAGGATCCTCTCCCGCACGTCCTCCGGAGTCATGACCTCGTGCTTCCCTACTCCCGTGTGGGTCAGGGCCTCCGGTTGATCGCACCACACGCACCGGAGCGGGCAGCCGTAGAAGCGGACGAACACAGTCCGCTCCCCAACGTGCAGGCCTTCCCCTTGAACCGAGAGGAAGATCTCGTTGACTCTAAAATCCGGTAGTTCTTGCACGCCTGGATGATACAGCTTTCCGGCGTGCCCGGTTAGACTCGTTGACTCACCAATCCACGCTACGTAGAATTACCGCCCTGTTCGCGAGAGGATACGGCGCGAGGCGCCATCGAGGGAGCAAGGAAGCCATGGAAAAGACCACATACGCGAACCTGCCCATCAACCACGACGAAGCTCCCATCCGTCTCTTCAAATCCGACTTTCTCGAGTTCTTCACCCACATCCATCCGGCCGTCGTGCTGCTGCTTTTCGTCCCGGTCGTCGTCTTCTTCATGGCCCAGGCCCTCACCGGGAGCGGGCCCGGTGCGTCCGTGACGCAGATCCTCGGGGCCTACGCGGCCGGGATCTTCATCTGGACCCTGAGCGAGTACGTGCTCCATCGCTACGTGTTCCACTACGAGCCGACGCAGCCGTGGCTTCAGCGCGTCTGGTACCTCATTCACGGCGTGCACCACGAGCAGCCCCAGTGCAAGACCCGCCTGGTCATGCCGCCAGTTCTCAGTGTCCCCCTTGCCCTCCTTTTCTACGGACTGTTCCGTCTCGTCGTGGGGACGGTCCTCGGGATGCCCCGCATCAGCGGCCCGGCATTCGCGGGCTTCCTCACGGGCTACCTCTGCTACGACATGGTCCACTACGCCGAGCACCACCTCTCCATGCGCTGGGGTCTTCTGAAGTATCTCAAGCGCTACCATCTCCGGCACCACTTCAAGAATCCCGATCACGGCTTCGGCGTGAGCTCCCCGATCTGGGACGTCGTCTTCCGCACGAAGCCCAAGGATTCCTGATCCCTTTTCGTTTCCGCGGATTGAATGCCGTCGGACTATACTGTCGCCGTGGAACGAGCCCT
Source organism: Candidatus Eiseniibacteriota bacterium (assembly GCA_963724515.1). Taxonomy (GTDB): domain Bacteria; phylum Eisenbacteria; class RBG-16-71-46; order SZUA-252; family SZUA-252; genus WS-7. Next base: position 516,220 of record CAVRUU010000003.1, read on the forward strand.
CGCCGCGGTCGGCAACCGGGTGCGCCGTGTTCTGGAAGTCGTCCAGGACGTGAGCCTCTTCTGCGCCTCGGTCCTCCGATCCGCGTTCTTCCCCCTTATTACAAGCACGAGATCGTCGAGCAGGTTCACTTCGCGCTGATCGGCTCCCTGTTCATCGTGATGTTCTCCGCGCTCGTCGCCGGCCAGGCGCTCGCCATACAGCTCGCGCGCGAGCTGGCGAAGACCGGAACGAAATCCGAGCTGGGGCACTTCATGGTCATCTCCTCGGTGCGCGCGCTGGGCCCCGTGCTCACCGGCATCGTCGTCGCGTCGCGGATGTCGGCCGGAATCACCGCGGAGCTGGGGGCCATGAAATCGAGCGATCAGATCGACGCGATGGTGGCGTTCGGCACCGATCCGATGAAACGGCTCGTGGCTCCGAGAATGATCGGGCTCTGGATCGCGCTTCCGATCCTGACCGTCATCGGGGACGCGCTGAGCGTCATCGGCGGAGGGTTCGTGGGCCTGGGCTACCACATCACGCTCGAGTCCTATTACCACGGCGTCACGAGATACCTGACCCCCACGAACCTCCTGGTCGGCATGATCAAGCCCGTCTTCTTCGCGATCCTGATCACGACGGTGGCCTGCTGGAAGGGCCTCACCTCGGAAGGCGGCGCCAAGGGAGTCGGCGTCGCCACGACGCAGTCGGTCGTGATCTCATCGGTGGGGATCCTCGTCACGGACTTCATCTGCACGAAGCTCATATTCAGGGTTCTGGGCTGGTGAGCCCATGATCGAGTTCCGGAACGTCGATTTCTCGATCGGCGGGCGCCCCATTCTGAGCCGGATCTCGTTCGTCGTGCCGCGGCGGCAAACGAGGGTCATCCTCGGGCCCTCGGGCTCGGGGAAGAGCACGATTCTGCGCCTGCTCATCGGACTCTGGCAGCCTGATTCGGGGAGCATCTTCGTCAACGGCGAGGACATCACCCAGGTCGAGCCCGAGCGGCTGAGGGAGATCCGAAAGGGGATGGGGATCGTCTTCCAGCACGGCGCGCTCTTCGACTCGATGACCGTGGGCGAGAACATCGGATACACGCTGCTCGAGGACAAGCACTCCGAGGAGGAAATCGAGGAGGTGGTCGCGACGTACCTGTCGCAGGTCGGCCTCGACCCCGCGATCCGGGACCGCATGCCGGACGAGCTGTCGGGCGGCATGCAACGCCGCGTCGCGATCGCGCGCGCGCTGGCCGCCCGCGATCCCGAGATATTGCTCTATGATGAGCCCACGACGGGACTGGATCCGCAGAGCGCCGAGCGGATCACCGACTTGATCCTCCGCCTGAGGGACGCGATGGGCAAGACCTCGATCACGGTTACCCACGACATCGCCGATGCCTTCAAGGTCGGCGATCGGATCACGGTCTTGAACGAAGGTCGCGCCGTGTTCGAAGGAACACCGGCGGAGCTGAACGAGGCCAAGGATCCGTTCATCGCCGAGTTTCTCGAGCCGTTTCGGAAAGCGGTCGCCGCCGCTCGCACGCGCATGGACCACGACGGACCTGCGTCGCGCCCGCCGTGGCAGCCCGGCGCGACCCGGCCGCAACCTGGAGGGAATCCGTGAAGAGAACCGGCCGCGTCCCCTTCATGAAGCTCCAGATCGGCTTCTGGGTGCTGGTCGCATTCGGTCTTCTTCTGTGGGCCACGTTCCAGTCCGGAACCATCAAGTTCTTCGGCCGGGAAGAGAAGATCCACCTCGTCTTCGAGGGCGTCGGAGGCCTCGAGGAGGGCGCGAACGTGCGCCTGAACGGGGTCCCCGTGGGCCACGTGAGGGGCATCTCGCTCGAGCCGCGAAGCAACAAGGTGGTCGTGGAGCTGGGGGTGAAGCCGGGCACGCGCGGGAGGCTCCACCGGGGCGCGAACGCGCGGATCACCTCGTCCGGGTTCCTCGCGGAGCTCTATGTGGAGCTGGACGGCGGTGATCGCGGCCAGTCCCTGATCGGCGATGACGGCGAGATCGCGGTAGCGACGGCGCCGGACCCGGCGGCCGCCATGAAGAAGGTGGAATCGATCGGGGACAGCCTCGAGGTCCTCCTCGGAAACCTGAACTCGGCCGGCCGGGCGCTCGGAAGCGGGCGCGGCACGCTGGGGCTCCTGTCGCAGGACGAGCGCCTCTACAAGGAGCTGGTCGAGCTGAGCCGGAACGCGAACATCCTCGCGACCAGGATGAACGAGAACCAGGATCGCGTCTCGAATGAGCTGCTGAGGCTCGCGGCCTCGTTCGACAGCCTCGCGCAGAAGATGCAGCACGGCACGGGATCGATCGCGCAGCTCATGAACGACGCCACGCTCCATGAGAAGCTGACCTCGAGCACGGCTCGGGCGGACTCAATCTTGGCGTCGATCTCCTCTGGAAAGGGAACGTTCGGAAGGCTCTATGCGGATTCGGCGCTCTATGACGACACGAAGGCGCTCATGGCCTCGATGAAGCGTCTCATGGCCGAGATCGAGAAGAATCCCAAGAAGTACTTCAAGTTCAGCATCTTCTAGCGCCGCGTCTTACACCCAACCCGCTTCACGATACCACCCCGCCGTGGCCCGCACCCCCTCCTCCAGGGGCGTCGCCGGGCTCCACCCGAGGTCGTTCCGGATCTTGCTCGAGCTGACGATCCAGTCGCCCGCGGTGATCTCGCGGAGCTTCTCCCTGGAGAAAAACGGGGATCGGCGCGTCAGGGCGCCGATGGCCTCCCCCGCGAGCCCCCCCATCTGGAGCAGGAGGGCGGGGATCGGCACGCGCACGGCCCACGTCCCCATGGCCCGCTCGATCGCGTCGCCCACCTCCTCGTGGCTCGTGGAATCCGGGCCGGCCACGAAATAGATCTGCCCGGGGGCTGAGTCACGGGTGAGCGCCGCCCAGACCGCGCGCGCGTGGTCTTCGGCATAGACGAGGCTGAACCGCTTCGGGCCGCCGATATTGGGCCGGACGTGGCATTTCACAGCCTTGAAGTACTTGAGCAGGGATGTCTCCCGCGGGCCGTAGACCGTGGGCGGACGGATCGCCGCCACCGGCAGCCGGTCGGCCGCGCGCATCACGAGCCTCTCACCCTCGAGCTTCGTGCTTCCGTACGTGGAAACAGGCTGGGGAGTCAGATCCTCAGTGACCGGCGCGCCGTTTCGACTCGGTCCCGCCGCTGCCTGGCTCGAGATGTAGATGAAGCGCCTGAGGACGGGCCGCGCGGCGAGCGCCGCGGCGAGGACGTTCTGCGTGCCGATCACGTTCGCCCGGTGGAACTCCGCCGCGCTCGGAGCGTGCGTCAGGCCGGCCGCGTGGACGATCCAGTCGGTCCCATGGACCGCGGCGTCGAGTCGTTCCGGGTGGCGGACGTCGCCGTCCACGTACTCGACCTCTTTTCCTTCGAGCCAGCGGCGGGAAGACGTCGACCGCAGGAGGCAACGCACGCGCGCGCCCCGTCGCAGCAACTCGTCCACGATGTGGCTGCCGACGAAGCCGGATGCGCCCGTCACCAGCGCGAGCGGCGCCACTTCCGCGCGGTCGCTCACAGACCCCGCTCGTAGATCCGGTAGGTCTTGTAGTGATCGCCGTTCACCGCCTCGATGAGGCGATTGATCAGGTCGTTGTCCTCGAGCGTCCACCCGACCTCGCACCAGACGAATCCCGCCTTCCTGGACGCGACGGCCGCCTGATGGACCAACGCCGCGTCGATCCCGCGCCGCCGGTACCCCGCCCTGACTCCGAGGGCCATCAAGCGGAGCGTACGGATCCGCGGAATCGACCACAGGAGGCGCGCGATCCCGAACGGAAAGAGCCTGCCGCGAAGCGGCCTCAGCGCGACGTTCACGTCCGGGATCGCGAGCGCGAAGCCGACCGGCTCGCCGTCGATCTCCGCGAACAGGGCCAGGTCCCGGACGATGGCCGGCTTCAATTGCGCCGCCATGTGGTCGATCTCGTGCTCGGTCATCGGGACGAAGGCCCAGTTCTTCTCCCACGCGGAATTGTAGATCTCCTTCACCCGCTGGAGCTCCTCGTCGAAATGCTTGATGTCCATGGATCGGACCTTCACGCGGTATCGATCCCGCGCCTTCTGGGCGATCCGCGTGACCTGCGCGATCTCGGCGGCCGGCGTCTCCGGAATCGGGACCTTGAAGGCGAAGAGATCCTTCGCCTTCCTGAGCCCAGCGGCCTCCACCCACGCGGGATAGGTCGGAGGGTTGTACGGCATCAGGATCGTCGGGGGCGTATCGAATCCGCGGATCAGGAGCCCGCAATCGTCGTTGGTCGTGAAATTCATCGGTCCCCGCAGCACGCGCGCCCCGCGCTCCCTTCCCCAGCGCTCCGCGGCGCCCAGGAGCGCCGCCGCAGCATCGGCCGACTCCGCTTCGAAGAACCCGAATGCCGCCTGCCGGTCCCCGTGGAACGCATCATGGTTTCGATCGATGCTCGCCGCGATGCGCCCGAGGTCGCGCCCTCGATCGCGCGCCAAGAAATACGCGGCCTCGGCGTGCTCGAAATAGGGGTTCTTCCCGGGCGTGAGTCTCGTTCGCTCATCGGAGGTGAGCGGCGCGACCCATTGCGGATCGTCGCGGTAGATCTGGTGCGGGAGTCGGATGAAGCGGGAGAGATCTTTCGCCGTTACGACGGAGACGACATCCACGGCATCCCCGGGGGCGTCGTCGTGTTCTCGGCGGAGGCCATGCTCAGGCCCATCTCCGCGTCGACCTCCTTGACGATACGTAGGATGGTGTCGAGCTGGTGCTCCTCATGGGTGGCCATGTACGAGGTGCGGAGGAGGTCGCGTCCCGGCTGGACCGCGGGCACCACGATCGCGTTCACGAAGACACCGCGATCCAGAATGCGCCGCCACACCTGCATCGTCTTGACCCGATCGCCGATGAATATCGGCACGATCGGGGTTCCGATCCCGGTGCCCACCTCGAGTCCCAGCGATCTGAAGCCGTTTCTCATCTTGTCGGAGATCTGTTTGAGCCGGGTGCGCAGCTGGGGCTCGTTCTCGATGATGTCGAGGGACGCGAGGGCCGCGGCGGCGCTCGCCGGTGTGACACTCGCGCTGAAGATGAGCGCCCGAGCGTGGTGGCGCAGATAATCCATCACCGCGCGCGGGCCCGCGATGAAGCCGCCGAGGGAAGCGAAGGACTTGCTGAACGTTCCCATGACGAGATCGACCTGGTCTTCGACCCCGAGCGCTTCGGACGCGCCGGCGCCCCGGGTTCCGAGGACGCCGAACCCGTGCGCGTCGTCCACCAGGAGCCGCGCGTGGTATTTGCGCGCGACGCGCGCGATCTCGGTCAGAGGAGCGATGTCGCCTTCCATGCTGTAGAGGCCGTCCACGACGATCAGCTTTCCGGCCTTGGCCGGAATCGAGCCGAGCACGCGCTCGAGGTCGCGAACGTCGTTGTGACGGAAGCGTTTCACGTCGGCCGGACTCAGCCTCGCCCCGTCCACGATGCAGGCGTGCGCGTCCTTGTCGAGCACCACCACGTCCCCTTTATCCATCAGAGCCGAGATGCTGCCCAGGTTCGTGAGATAGCCGGTCGAGTAGACGAGCGCCGCTTCCTTGCGCGTGAACTTGGCGAGGCGCTCCTCGAGCTCGACGTGCATCTCCAGCGTCCCGTTCAGGAAGCGCGATCCGTTGTTGGAGGTGCCGTAGCGATGCAGCGCCTCGTCCGCGGCCGCGATGACCCTGGGGTCCTTGGTCAGGCCCAGGTAGTTGTTCGAGCCGGCCATGATGATGCGGCGGCCCCCGATCGTTACCTCGGTACCGTGGTTCTCGGCGATCGGGAGGAAGTAGGGGTAGATCCCTGCGGCCTTTGCCAAGCGGTGTTCTTTGAAGCGATTACACTTGTCGAATAGATCCACGCGTTCCTTGGGTTTTGGTCATGGTATTCGCTCGCGACTCAAGAGCGCCTGGACTTCGAAGTGCAATAGCTCGGAGGACGATACCCGAATACCAAAACCGCGTCAATCCACCTTGATCGGCAGGCCCGGGAAGCCTACTATCCCGTGGGTTTACCGGGACTTAGCCCCTTCCCGCCATGGAGGCTCCGATGCGCACGCTTTGCCCGATTCTGATCGCCCTTGCCATTATCTCCGGCCCCGCGGAGGCCACGTTTTCCATCGTCGCCCGCGATCCCGAAACCGGCGACCTGGGCGTCGCGGTGCAGTCCCATTACTTTTCCGTCGGTCCGATCGTGCCCTGGGCCGAGCCCGGCGTGGGAGCGGTCGCGACCCAGTCGCTGGTCGAGGTGAGCTACGGCCCGAAGGGGCTTCAGATGATGAGCAGCGGGAGAGGCGCCAAGCAGACTCTGGACGAGCTGCTCTCGCAGGATGCCAACAAGGAGGTCAGGCAGGTCGCGATGATCGACTCGCGGGGGGAGGTGGCCGCCTTCACCGGCAAGAGATGCATCCCGGCCGCCGGCGACCACGTCGGCGAGCAATACTCGGTGCAGGCCAATCTCATGGAGAACGATCGGGTGTGGCCCGCCATGGCCGCCGCGTTCGAGAGCGCGAAAGGGGACTTGGCGGAGCGGCTCCTCGCGGCACTGGACGCCGGGCAGGGCGCCGGTGGTGATATCCGGGGTCAGCAGTCCGCGGCCATCGTGATCGTGAAGGGAAAGCGTTCGAGCAAGCCGTGGCAGGACCGGATCATGGACCTGCGCGTGGAAGACAATCCCAGACCGATCGCCGAGCTCCGGCGTCTCGTGCGCACCTGGCGAGCCTACCGGAACGTGGATCAGGGGGACGCGTACGCGACCGAGGGGAAAATCGAGGACGCGATGAAGGCCTACGCGGAAGGCGCGCGCCTGGCGCCCGGGAACGACGAGATCCTCTTCTGGCAGGCGGCGTCGCTGTGGCAGCTCGGGCGGGAGAAGGAGGCGACGCCGATCTTCCGGAAGGTGTTCTCCCACGATCGCCGCTGGGTGGAGCTCGTGCCGCGGCTCGTCCCGGCCGGACTCCTGAAGGACGACCCCGCCTCGATGAAGCGCATTCTGGCACTGGCCCCCGGGAGGCGCGGACGCGGATGAGATGCGCCCGCGGCTTGCATCGCCGCATCCAAACAAGCACAATGGCCGTACATCACCTCGGAGGCATCGTATGACGGAGCGAATCGCTCCCCCCGCAGCGGAAGGACCCACGGCCCTTCCATTCGTTCCGGGCCTCGCCGACGTCCCGGCGGCGCGCTCGAGCATCTGCTTCATCGACGGCGAGCAGGGGATCCTGGAATACCGCGGGTATCCCATCGAAACGCTCGCCGAGCACAGCACCTTCGAGGAGACGACCTACCTGCTTCTGTGGGGGAAGCTCCCCGACAGGACGGAGCTGGAGAAATTCTCGCGTGACCTCGCGACGAACCGCGACGTCCGATTCAGGCTGATCGATCTCCTGAAGTGCCTCCCCGACACCGGACATCCGATGGAGGCCCTCCAGGCCGCCATCGCCGCGCTCGGCATGTTCTATCCCGACCGCGACCCGATGAATCCGACCGACCGCTACAACTCGGCGGTGCGGATCATCGCGAAGGCGCCGACCCTGGTGGCGGCGTACCACCGGCTGAGCCACGGCAAGGAATACATCCCACCCAAGGGCGACCTGACCCATGCGGAGAATTTCCTCTACATGGTCTCCGGAGAGATGCCGGAACCCGACATCGCGCGGGTCATGGACATCTGCTTCATCCTGCACGCCGAGCATTCGATGAACGCTTCCACCTTCGCGGGACGCGTCACGGCGTCGACGCTGGCCGACCCATACACGGTGGTCTCATCCGCGATCGGCGCCCTGACCGGGCCCCTTCACGGCGGCGCGAACGAGCAGGTGATCCACATGCTCCAGGAGATCGGGGAGGTCGAGAAGGTCCGGCCGTTCATCGAGGACCTGATCCATCGCAAGCAGAAGATCATGGGAGTCGGACACCGGATCTACAAGGTGAAGGACCCCCGCGCGCTCGTGCTGCAGAAACTCGCCGCGCAGATGATCGCGAAGCGGGGAACGAATCCCCTGCTGGCGGTCGCCCAGGAAGTGGAGAAGGTGGTTGCCGAACATCTGTCCGCGAAGAAGATCTACCCCAACGTCGATTTCTACTCCGGGGTCGTGTACGAGGCGATGGGGATGCCGGCCTCCCTCTTCACGCCGGTGTTCGCGATCGCGCGCGTGTCCGGATGGCTCGCGCACTGGCTCGAGCAGCTGGAGGACAACCGCATCTATCGCCCCTCGCAGATCTACACCGGCACGCACAACGAGCGCTACGTCCCGATCGACAAACGGCTGTAGCCCCCCGCGCGACGCTCCGCATGTGCACGCTGATCCTGGGTCTGGGAATTCTCGGCCCGGGATCGCTTTTCTTGGGGGCGAACCGGGACGAATCGCCTCAGCGCCCCTCCGCGGACCCCGGCGTGCTGGTCGGAACGCCCCGGGTGGTCGGGGGGCGCGATCTCGTCTCGGGCGGGACCTGGCTCGCGATACGCGAGGCGCGGTTCGCGACCGCGTTGATGAATCGTCGCCCGGATGCGGGCGATCGTCGCGATCCCGCCACGCTGAGGTCGCGGGGGCTCCTGGCCGTCGATGTCGCGGCCGGCGGGCCGCCCGCCGAATCGCACCTCGACCTGGCACTCCGGATCGTGAAGCGGGATTCCTATGCGCCCTGCACGCTGGTTGGTGTTGGAGTGGACGGCGAAGCCTGGGCGCTCAGGGCCGGCGGAGGCGAGCCCCGCGTGCAGCCGATCGCGAGGGGCTGGCACGTGATCACGCACCGGGACCTCGATGATCCGGACGAGCCGCGGACCCGCTGGGTCCTGGAGGAAATCCGGGAGAGCCGCCCCGCTTCGCCCCAGGAGGCGCTGGATCTCATGGCGGGCTATCTGCGCTCGCACGCATCCCCTCCCGTGTGCCTCCACCGCGATGCATTTCCCACGGTCTCGAGCAGCCTCATCGCTTTGGGCGTGACCGGCCGCCTGCGATATCTTCACGCGGCCGGGCCACCATGCGTCACGGAGTACAAGGACTACTCCTCGCTGCTTCTGACCGAGGGAGGTGACTGACGTGACCGAGCAGTTCGTCGTCTGGTCGTTTTACGGCTACTTCGTGCTCTTTCTATTGGTCGAGTTCGTGTTCACGCGGTTCCGATTGGGCTCCGGAGGCAAGGGAGATCGGCGAGAAATACCGCACCTACATGGGACGGACGAAGCGGCTGATTCCGGGGGTGTGGTAGCCCGGATTCTTCTGTATCTTCATGGATGCCCTCGAGCACGCGCGGCAGCGCATCAGAGCCGTTTTCCCATGTCCCCAACAGGAGGCACCGATGTTCCATAGCCGTCCCAACATGTTCGTCCTTGCGGTCGCGACGACCCTTCTGCTCACCACCGCGGGAGCCGGGCGGGCGGACTCCAGCGTCGGCCTGCACGGCGGCTTCAGCTCGGGACCCGACCAGTTCGTCATCGGCCCCCACTGGAACCTCTCTCCGATCGCGAGCAACCTGTACATCGTCCCGAGCGCGGAAGCCGGTTTCGGGGATGACCTCACCACGATTGCCCTCAATGGCGACGTGCAGTACCGCTTCGTCGTGCATCGGAGCAAGGTACGGCCCTACGCCGGCGGCGGGGTTACGTTCCTCTGGTTCGATCCCAAAGGCCCTGGCGACAGCGACAGCAACATCGGCGTGGAAGCCCTCGGCGGCATCTTCTTCGGCGACAACCGGCCCATGTTCGTGGATGTCAAGGCGGGTCTCTCCGACGAAGTGCCGGATTGGAAATTTCAGTTCGGGATCAATTTCTAGACGATCGGAAGGTTCGGCCCTGCGGGAGTCCTAGCCGATCTCCACGGAGAGGCTCAGCTCCACCTGCTCCGGGGCGAGGCAGTGCTTGTCGTCGCAAGCCTGGAAACGGAGGCGGGCGACGATGGGCGCCTTTCCTGCGGGCAGCCCCGGCTCCGCGCGCAGCGCAACGCGGATCGTCGTCTTGCCGGCGTAGACGGATAGGTGCTCGCCGCCCATCGGCGAGAGCGATCCGTCCGGGAATTTCATCTCCCCCGGCGCCAATCCCTCGGCGAGGCCCAGCTCGACCGAGGTCGCGATGAGGTCCTCGCGCGAGGGTTTCGCGCTTTGCGTATGCCAACCCGGTTCGATCTCCAGGGAGAGCAAGAGCTCGGTAGTATCCCCTGGGCGGATGCGGCGCTTGTCGAGGTCGGCCGTGGCGATCACCGGCCCTCGCTGGGCGCGCGCGAGCGGGCCGCCGGACGCGGATCGCGGCGAATCCACGCCTCCCGGCTTTGCGTCGCTCCAGGCCATGAACGCGAGCAGCAGGTGCTCCGCCGCGCGCGGGGCCTGCTGTAAGATTCCCGCGAACACGCGGAACATCCTCGCCGCGTGCTCCTCGTAGCGTCCCTCTCCCGTCATGAGCCACAGGCGCACCAGGAGCCGCGCGGCCATTCCGTTCCCCGAGGGCACGGCCTGGTCGAAGACCTCCTTCGTGCGCGCGATGAGGGATTCGTGGTCGTTCGCGACGAAGAAGAACCCTCCATCGCCGGGGTCCCAGAAGCGCTCGATCATCGAGTCGGCCAGCTTGCGGGCTTCGTCCATCCACACGCTCTCGCCGGTGGCTTCGTGGAGGTCGAGCAGCCCCCAGGCTAAGAATGCGTGGTCCTCCAGGTACGCCGGCAGCCGCGACTCTCCGGCACGCCAGGAACGCAGCAGCCGCCCATCGCGCCTCAAGGCACGCAGCACGAACCGCGCGGCCCGCGAGGCGGTCTCGACGTAGTCGCGGCGATCGAACACCCTCCCGGCGCGGGCGAAGGCCGCGATCGCGAGGCCGTTCCAGCTCGTGACCACCTTGTCGTCGCGCCCCGGCGCCGCACGGCGGAGTCGGGTTTCCAGGAGTCGCGCCCGCGCGCGATCCATCTTCACGCGCAGCGCCTCTTCAGGCATGCCCTCCGCGCGGGCCAGCTCGGCCCATGACCGCTTCAAGTGCGGGATGTTACCCGGCTCTTCACCGGTAACGGGGTCGACGAAATTCGCGGTCTCCTCGATCGCGTACACGCGCGAGAAGAGCTCCCCGTCCTCCGCGCCGAGCACGTCGATGATCTCCTTCTGGAGCCAGAGGTAATAGGCGCCCTCGCCCCCCTCGGAGTCGGCGTCGAGGGCGGAGTAGAAACCTCCCTCCTCCGCGGTCATCTCGCGCACGATCCAGGCAACCGTCTCCTCGGCCACGCGCCGGTACTCCGGGTGGTTCCAGCGCGCGAACGCCTCCGTGTAGACCGAGGCGAGCTGGGCTGAGTCGTAGAGCATCTTCTCGAAGTGGGGCACGAGCCAGATCGCGTCGGTCGCGTAGCGGTGAAAGCCGCCCCCCACGTGATCGCGGATTCCGCCCATCGCCATCCCGTCCAGCGTTCCGCGCGTGATCCGCTCCAGCTCCTCCCGCGGGGCCGAGGCGGTCGCGCGCAGCAGGAGCTCCAGGGCGCCGTGCGGGGGGAATTTCGGCGCGCCGCCGAATCCGCCGTAGTGACGGTCGTAGGTCTGGACCAGCTCCTCGAGCGCGCGCTCGGAAACGGATCGGTCGAGGGGACCGGTCGCGACGAACTGCCGCCCCCCTTCCATCTGGCGGAGCGCGCTCGCCAGCCGGTCCGCGGCCCCCTCCACCTCCGCGCGGCGCCCGGCGTAGGTCTCGGACAGAGAACCCAGGATCGATGCGAAGCCCGGGCGCCCCCCCCGGTCGTCGGGCGGGAAATAGGTCCCGCCCCAGAACGGCTTCTGGTCCGCGGTCAGGAAGACCGACATCGGCCATCCTCCCGAGCCGGTGAGGAGCTGGACGGCGCGCATGTAGATCTCGTCGACGTCGGGGCGCTCCTCGCGGTCGACCTTGATCGAGACGAACTTCTCGTTCAGGAGCTTCGCGATCGTCTCGCTCTCGAAGGACTCGCGCTCCATGACGTGGCACCAGTGGCAGGCGCTGTAGCCGATCGACAGGAACACCGGCCTGTCCTCGCGGCGCGCCTTGTCGAATGCCTCCGGACCCCAGGGATACCAGTCCACCGGGTTCCATTGGTGCTGGAGCAGGTAGGGGCTCTGTTCCCGCGCGAGACGGTTGGGGGCGCGGTCCGGCGCCCGGGTTGTTTCGGTCATCGAGGAAAGCTCCGGCGTCTCCTTGGGGGCATGAGGCATTATACCCGCCCCGGCGTGATACATTCGGGCCCATGAAATCGGGGGAACGAAGACCGGCCATCATCGCCCGCGACCTGACCAAACGCTACGGGGATCTCGAAGCGGTTCGCGGCGTTTCCTTCGAGGTCGGACAAGGCGAGATCGTCGGCTTTCTCGGGCCCAACGGCGCGGGAAAGACGACGACCGTCCGCATGCTCTGCTGCTTTCTTCCGCCGACGTCCGGCACCGCGAGCATCCACGACCTGGACGTGCGGGAGCAGCCGCGTGAGGTGAAGCGGCTCATCGGGGTCTGTCCGCAGGAGGACAACCTGGACCCCGACTTCCACGTGATGAAGAACCTCCTCGTCTACGGCCGCTATTTCGGTCTTCCCCACCGCGTCGTGCGGGACCGGGCGCTGGAGCTTCTGGCGTTCGTCGCGCTCTCGGACAAGGCGCACGCGTCGGTGAGCGCGCTCTCGGGGGGAATGAAGCGGCGGCTCATCCTCGCGCGCGCGCTCCTGAACGAGCCGCGCGTCCTGATCCTCGACGAGCCGACGACGGGCCTCGATCCCCAGGCTCGCCACGCGATCTGGGAGCGCATTCGAAATCTCCGCGCCAACGGCACGACGGTTCTCCTCACGACCCACTACATGGAAGAGGCGTCCCAGCTCTGCGACCGCGTGATCGTGATGGACGGCGGGAAGATCCTCCTCCAGGGATCTCCGCTCGAGCTGGTCGCGCGCGAGGTGGGGCTCACGGTGGTGGAAGCCTGGAACTACGGCGAGGAGTTCTTGAAGTTCGTGCGCGCGCTGCCCGGGCGTCTCGAGGAGGTCGGAGACCGCCTCTACTTCTACCCCCAGGAGGGGGACCACATCGAGCGGGTCTTCGACCAGCGCTTCCCGCTCCAAGAGAGGCTCATCCGCCGCGCGACCCTGGAGGATGTCTTCCTGAAATTGACCGGGAGGGCGCTCCGGGATTGAAGACCATGCGCGCGATCCTTCGAAACGTATCGCTCCGCTCGTTCCGGGTGTGGCAGCGGGACGTCGACGTCTACCTCACCAACTGGAAGACGGAATTCCTCCCACCGCTCTCCGAGCCCATTCTCTACGTCTTCGCGTTCGGGTTCGGTCTCGGCTCCCTGATCCACAAGGTCGACTACGAGGGGCGGGAGCTGACCTACCTGAGATTCATGGCGCCCGGGATCGTGGCCGTGGCGATCATGTTCTGGAGCTACTTCGAGACCACCTATTCCTCGTTCGTCCGCATGTACTACCAGCGGACCTTCGACGCGATTCTCGCCACGCCGCTCCTCGTCGAGGACGTGATCATGGGAGAGCTCCTCTGGGGGGCGACGAAGGCCCTGATCGCCAGCACCATCATGCTCGGCGTGCTCGGAATCCTGGGGCTCGTGGCGTGGCCCGCGGGTCTCTGGGTGATCCCGCTCTCGATCGTCGCGGGCGTCCTCTTCTCGGCGCTGGGGCTCGTGATCACGTCGATCACGAAGAACATCTCGACCTTCAACCTGCCCATGTTCCTCATGGTCATGCCGATGTTCATGTTCAGCGGCACGTTCTTCCCGGTGAGCATCCTTCCCAAGTGGGCGCTCTGGATCGCGTGGTGCCTGCCGCTCACGCACGTCTCCTACCTCGTGCGCGCGGCGGTTCTCGGCTGGACGCGCGGGCAGCTGGTCCTGAGCGCGCTGTACATCCTGGTGCTCGCGGCCGTGCTCTCGGCCATGGCGCTCCGGTTGATGAAGCGGAGGTTGATCCAGTAGAAGGGGGCCGCTAGCGCTCGAGGGAACGGAGCCGCTCTTCCGCGACGCGCGCGGTCTCCTCGTCGGGGCCCGCCAGCAAGATCGCGCGCCGGTAGTGGCGCTCGATCTCGTGGTACATCGTCGTATCACCGGGCGCGTACCGCAGCCGGGTGGCCTCGGCGAGGTAGAGCCGGATGCGCGCGGAATCCTGGCCCGCGCCACCCGAGACATAGAGCGAACGAAGCTCCGGCTCCACGCGCTCGAGCGCCTCCGGCGTGACGCGCGCGCCGTCCCAAACGGGCGGGAGGCCGAAGCGGCTCACGAGCGCCTCGTACTCCGTGGACGGCTCGAGCGACATCTTGAGCGTCGGCGCTCCGGCCGGCTTGGGCTCTTCCGCGGCGCGCTGGCGCGCGACCAGACCCTCCTCCCGCTTCTGGCTCGCCTGATCCTCGCGGAGAGGTTCCAGCCCCTTCTCCGCCGCGGAGGGCGCGGAGGGCGCGTTCTCGTTGCTCTTGCGATCGGCGAGATCCCCGACCTGCGAGAAGCGATCGGAAGGCTCTTGATCCGCGGCCTTCCGACGCTCCGAGGCCGCGTCCTTTTCCCCGACGGAACCGGCCGTCACGCGGCTGACGACCGACTCCGCGGGGGCGCGGATCGCGTCGGACGGTCTCGGCGGCATCACGCGCGGCACGATCCCCTGCTTGAGGAGAATCACCACGACGACCATGACCGCGGCCGCGGCGCTCGCCGTGGACAGCACGGCGGCCCATGGCAGACGCGGCGCCTTGCTCCGCACGCCCTCGTCGGTGCCGGCCGCGTCCTCCCCTCGGCGCTCGCGCCCCGACCAATCGGCCGGGACCCGGCGCGCGCTCCCCGCGGCGGAGACCTCGCCGGCGCTGCCCGTTTCTCCCGCTCCGGCCGCCGGCATCCCCGCCGCCGCCGCAATCCGCGCGCGCACGCTTTCGTGGAGCTTCGCCAGATATCCGGAAGGCGCCTGATCCGGGGACTGGCGAAGCTCGGACTCGAGGGAGGACACCTGGTCGATGAACGAGCGACAGACGCTGCAGCCCATCACATGCGCTTCGATGACCGCGCGCTTGTCGGGCAAGAGCTCTCCGTCGCGGTACGCGAAGAGATCCGCCGAGGGCGGATGGATGGGTTCGTCTCTCATGGTCATGGCTGGAATCTCGCGGCTCTAAGTTTCTCCACTTCCTCGAGCAGGGCCTCACGCGCGCGCGCGAGCCGGGACATCACGGTCCCCACGGGGAGATCGAGCGCGGCCGCGATCTCCGAATACGGCAGATCCCCTTCGACGCGCAGCGCGAGGATCGCCCGGTGCTCTTCCGAGATCCTTCCGAGCGCCTCTTCGACGTCCAGGATGCGCTGCCGCCCGACGACGTCCATCGCGGTACCCGGGATCTTTTCCGCGAGGGTCGCGCCGTCCGGCCCCGGCTCATCGAGCGGCACGGTGGCGCGCCGGGCCCGCTGGCGGATCCGGCTCAGCGCGGACCTCGCGACGATCGTGAGGAACCAGGGCTGGAACGCCCGAGCCGGGTCGAACCGCGGGAGCGCGCCATATGCCTTGACGTAGCTGTCCTGGACCACGTCGTCTGCGTCCTCGTGGTTGCGCGTGATTCTGCGCGCGAGTCGATAGGCGGGGCGTCGCGTGCGGCGTACGAGCTCGTCGAAAGCGTCGATCTCGCCGCGCAACACGAGTTGGATGATCTCGGCGTCGGGAACCGCGGTGCGGTCGGGCTTCGTGGCACCCATGCGACGCGCACTCTACTACGCCGTCCAGGCGGGGTGTATTCCAAACAAAAAAGGCGGAGCACCGAATCGCTCCGCCCGGAGTGATCGACTGTAGAGGCCTACTTGCGCTTACGCCTATTGGCGGTCCTGCGCTGCCACCAAAGCAAGCCGAGCGCCACCACCACGACCCATACGAGGATCTTCAAGAGCATGAACCGCTCACCTCCCCTCCACCGGGTTGCATCTCCTAGTGTGTCGCGTTCTGGGCGGCGATGGCTTGCATCAACTGGATGGCGGCGGGGCCCAGGATGACAATCAATAGCGCCGGAAATATCATGAATACGAGTGGAAACGCAAGCTTGATTCCAGCCTTGCGGGCGGTCTGCTCCGCACGCTGGCGGCGCTTCGTGCGCATGGAATCGGCATGCGCGCGGAGCGATTGGGCCACGCTGGTGCCCAACTTATCGGCCTGAATGAGCATCGCCGTTAGCGAATAAATATCCTCCACTCCCGTGCGCCGAGCGAGGCGGCGCAGCGCGTCGGACCGAGCCAGTCCGGTCTGGATTTCCTGGTTCGAAAGCAGAAGCTCGTCGCTCAGTGCCGGGCTCGCGATATCGACCTCCTGCCCCACCCGCTCGAGCGCCGCGTTCAGGGCCAGACCTGCCTCCATGCACACCACGAGGAGGTCGAGCGTGTCGGGAAGCGCCTGCTGGATCTGGGATTTCCGCGACTCCCCACGCAGGTACAGCCAGACCGTGGGAAGATAGAATCCGACAAGGGCGGCGATCCCGCCCTGGAGCATCCCGGACCCGATGGGCCGGGCCAGGATGTAGTTGACCGCGACCCATCCGATTCCGAATGTCGCCGCCAGGAACACCTTGGTGCCGAGGAACACGAGCTCGGCCCGCTGCGCCCGGATCCCGGCGCGCTCGAGTCCCGAGCGAAGGCTCTCGTTGCTCTCTCCGGTCGGGAGGAACCCACCCACGGCCGCGAGGATCTCACCGACCGACCAGGGCTTCTCCCCTCTGGTCTCGGGACGAGAGGCGAGCGCGCGAGCGCGCAGGTCGCGGAGCCGGGTGACGACAGGATCGCGGTCCCGCACGAGAATCTGGTGGAGCGCGAGGAGACCCGTTCCGAACGCGATGGCGAACAGGATCGTGGAGAGTAGGAGCACCCGGTCAGACCTTGATGCTGACGATGCGCCGGATGGTCAGCCACCCGAGGAACTGGAGAAAGAACGCGAGACCCAGGATGCTCCGCCCCGCGGGAAGGTCCCACATCCTGCGAAAGTAGTCGGGCGCCAGCATCACCATGAAGATGCACATGCCGACCGGAAGCGCGCTCAGGATGAGCCCCGTCAGCCGGCCCGCCGACGTGAAGGTCGCCACGTCCCCCAGGATCCGGAACCTGTCGCGGATGAGGCGGCTCGTGTTCTCGAGAACCTCCGTGAGATTGCCGCCCGCGAACCGCTGCAGGACGACCGCCGTCGCGAAGAATTTCAGATCCAGGGAGCCCACCCGGTTCGTCATGTTGGTCAACGCTTCCCGAAGCTCCAACCCGAGCGCCTGTTCCTCCACAACGATGGCGAACTCGGACCGGACCGGCTCGGGGGACTCGTCCGCGACGATCTGGAGCGCCGCCGAGAACGAGATGCCGGCGCGCAGCGCGCTCACGAGCAGATCGAGCGCGTCAGGGAATTCCTCCGCGAACTGTCTCTGACGGGCCGATTTCTTGTAGTTCACGAAGATGAACGGAAGAAACCCGAGCGCGAACAGAAATACCGTGGCGTGGAGGATGCGATGAAAGAACACGATTCCGACGAGGAAACCGACCGCGCCGAACACCGCGAGGACGAACAGGAACGAGCCGACGCGGATCGACAGTCCGGCCTGGTAGAGCAGGAGCTCGAGCCGGCGCGCGATCGCGAGACTGCGAAGGAGGCGATCCACGGCCGGGATCGCGCTCAGCCGCTCGTCGCGCTCCACCTGGATCGACACCCACTGCTGTTCGGATGGCCGCGTGACGCCGACCCGCTCCTTGAGATCCGCGGCGCTCTTCTCCCGCTTCCGGAGGAGGAGCGAGAAATACAGGGTGATCGTCGCGCAGAAGATGAGGAGCGAGACGAGCAGGAAGATCATCGGAGCGGCGCCCTCACGAAGATTCCGGACAGGTCGGTTCCCGCGAGCTCGACCCGCTCGGAGAAGTGCGGCACGACGCCGGTCGCCTCGTAGCGGCCCACGATCTTCCCGCCCTGCGTCATTCCAGTGCGCACGAAGCGGAAGATCTCCTGCATCGTGACGACCGCCCCTTCCATCCCCACGATCTCATCGACCCCGAGGACCTTCCTCGACCCGTCCGCCATGCGCGAGACGTGGATGACGACCTGCAGCGCGGACGCGATCTGTTCCCGGATCGCCTTGTCGGGCAGGTTGTGCCCGGCCATGAGCACGAGGTTCTCGAGGCGGTGGAGCGCGTCGCGCGGACCGTTCGCGTGGAGGGTGGTCAAAGAGCCGTCGTGCCCCGTGTTCATCGCCTGGAGCATGTCCAGCACCTCGTCTCCACGAACCTCACCAACCACGATCCGGTCCGGCCTCATTCGAAGCGAGTTCCGCACCAGCTCCCGCTGGGTGATCGTGCCCCTTCCCTCGATGTTCGCCGGGCGCGTCTCGAGACGGACCACGTGAGGCTGCTGGAGCTGGAGCTCCGCGGAATCCTCGATCGTGACGATGCGCTCGCCGTGGGGGATGTAGCGGGAGAGGATGTTGAGGAGCGTGGTCTTGCCCGAACCGGTGCCGCCCGTGATCATGACGTTGATCCGGGCCCGGACGATCCCGCGCAGGAGGTGCGCCATGGGTTCCGAGAGCGACCCCAGCTCGAGGAGATTTTCGATCGAGAGCGCGCGGCGGCGGAAACGGCGGATCGAGAGGATCGCGCCGTCCAGCGCCACGGGCGGGATGATGGCGTTCACCCGCGACCCGTCGGCGAGGCGCGCGTCCACGAGCGGGCTCGACTCGTCGAGCCGGCGTCCCACGCGCGAGACGATGCGGTCGATGATCAGCCTCAGATGCGCCTCGTCCCGAAACTGCGCCTGAGTCAGCTCGAGCCTTCCGAGCCGCTCGACGTACACCTGCCGGTGGGTATTCACGAGGATGTCCGAAATCTCCTCATCCAGCAAAAACGGCGTGATCGGCCCCAGGTCGAACGCGTCATGGATCAGGTCCTGGACCAGACGCTCCTCGTCCGCCCTGGTGAGCTTGAGGGCAGCCTCGGAGAGAAGCTTCCTGCCGAGCGATTCGACTTGCTCGCGGCGCTGCGAGTCGTCCATCTCCTCGAGCAGGGCGAAATTGAGCTTCGAGATGAGGTCCATGTGGAGCTTGCGCTTCAGCTCCAGGTAATCGTCCTGCGGCTCTCCGTTCTTTCCGGGCGGGGCGAACTCGGACGAGGGTGAGGGACCCGCCGCGGGAGGGCGGCGCAAGCGGTCTCTCAGGCTCATCGGGGCACCCTCCCGAACAGACCTCTCCGCGCGGCGGCCGGGGCCGCGGTGTCGCGGCGGATCAGCTTGCCGGCGAGCGCGATGATGTCGCGCGACGAGGGGGCTTCGGGATCGTCGAGGCTCAGCGGCCTCCCGGAGTTCACCGACGTGAAGATCCGCTGATAGTCGTTCTCGATCGTGTGATAGGCGCGGTTCTGGAGCGCCTCGGCCAGCTCGTCGAGCGAGATCAGCGAGCGGGACCGCGAGTACCGGTTCACGACCAGCTTCACGCGATCCGGAACGGCCGTGTAGTGGAGCCGCTCGAAGACGTCGAGCGCGCGCCGCGCGCCGCGGATGCCGGGCACGCTCAGCTCGAGCACGACGAGGATCGAGTTGCTCCGGTCGAAAAGCTCGAACGAGACCTCGTCGAAGGTGTGCGGGGCGTCGATCACCACGACCTCGAAGGAGGAGGACAGCGCGTCGACCATGCCGCCGGCCTGCGCGGGCGAGATCACCTCGAGCTTGTTGAGGTCCTCGGGCTGGGCGAGCACGGAGGTGCCGGTGCTGTGGTGCAGGAGATTCATGTGCAGGGTCGGCGAGTCGATCCGCGGAGCGCGGACCAGATCCGCGATCGAGTGGTCCGCCTTGAGCCCCAGAAGATGCGCGGAATCCCCCGACGCGTGATCGAAGTCGGCGAGCGCCGCCGTGATCCCATAGTGCACCTTGAAGGTCACCGCCAGGTTGGCGGCGATGGTGGACGTCCCGACGCCGCCCTTCGGCCCGAACACAGTAATGATCGAGCGCGCCCGGGTTCCCCCAGCGGAACGTGCGGCGCCGCTCCGCGAAACGCGCTCGACCGCTTCCTGTAACAAGGCCTTGTCCAGCGGCTTCTTCAAGACTTCCTGCGCCCCGGCGCGAATCGCCTTGAGGAGGACCTGGGGATCCAGCGTATTCGACATCAGAAAGAGCGCGATGTCCGGGGCGTCGAGCTTGAAGCTGCCCGCCGCGCTCAAGGCGTCCTCGCTGGCGTCGGGGAGGTCGAGCAGCACGACCCTGGGATGGAGCTGGCGCGCGAGCAGGAGCCCGCTGCGAATCTCCGAGCGCTCGCCCACCACCTCGACGCCCGGCAGGCCGTCGAGGGCGGCGCGCGTGCTCTGGCGATCCCGCTCCTCGTTGAAGATGATGAGGAGGGTGATCGGCGCGGACCCGTTTCCCGCGGGCTCGCCCGGTGGCGGTTTCGGAGTGGGGCCCTGCTTGCCTCCGGGCGGACCCGAGCTGCTGTCGATCATGAGGTCTTCCTATTCAACGAGACGGGTTCCGTAGACGACGTTCTCGCCCGGCTTCCCCTTGATGGGCTCCCCGGGAACGACGTACTGGATGAACTGCCCGGTGACGACGTCCTCGCCACCGTGGCCGGGCCTTCTCGTGAGGAAGAAGCTGACGAAGCCTTTGATCCTCGCCTTTCCGAGGAAGCCGTAGTCGTTATTCCCTCCCCCGAAGTTGCCGCTGCCGTGGCCATGACCACCGCCGGAACCGTCATCCCAACCTGGGTCGGACACGATCGGGCAGATGAGCACGCGCTTGCCGTTTCCCGTGTAGTCGCGGTAGCAGATGTTCGGGCTCTTGTCGGTGTCGTCGTCCCAGCGGTCCTCGAGCGAGTTCCTCACGGAGTTGAGCCGGTGGCCGGATTCGATATCGAACCGCTGCCCTTCCTCGAGGCAGCAGCCGTAGCCGTTCTGGAGGTAGCAGTCTTGGAGTGCCGAGCCGCCATGGATGTCCGCGCATGCTCCCTCGTTGCAGTCGTCGCCGAAATCCATGATCACGACGTCGGGCCGTTTGTATCGGATATGTCCGGGGTTCCCATGGTGCGGCGATACGCCGGCTGCATTGAAGCGGTTGCCGCCCGACGGTTCCGGCATCCACGTCAGCGTATAGGTATGCCCGCATCCCATCTTGAATCCGCCGGCGATGTCGATCGGGGCAAATGGCACCGTCAGATGGCAGGGGTTCACCGGCCCGACCTCGGCGACCGCGCTGGCGCGAACGTCCACGTGCGTGATGCCGAGAGCGCGCGCGAAGATGGTCGTCATCGCGTTTCCGGTCGCGGCCGTGCGATGGGCCGTCACCTTCACCCGGTTCTTTGATCCCGGAAAGTCCACGTCCGCATTCTTGTCGATCACGACGCGCTCCGACGCGTCACGCAGCGCCCAGTTCGCATTCGCGAACTGATACGCCCGGTCGCGGGCGAGGGCTGGAATCAGCTCTCCCGTGTCGGGATCGACAGCCGACGCGGCAGCGAGCGCCGCGGCGTCGGCAGCCTTCTGGAGTTCCGTCTTCGTGACCATGAGCTTACCCATGTCGAGCGCCAGGGAAACCAGCCAGAACGATGAGAACATGAAAAACGCGACGTACAGCATCGCGACTCCTCGTTCACCCCTGGAGTTGGTCGGCCGCGGTGTCATTTCAAACGCCCTCCTTCGCGCTCCTCGCCTGGCAAGTTCTTCGGGAACGTGCGCGCCAGCTGTCGCACGATCTGCGGTGAAACGACGATCACCAGATCTCGATCCAACGTCTCGGTCTTCGTATGCTTGAACAGGAGGCTCACGAGCGGGATTTCGCCCAGGAGCGGAAACTTGGAGGTCACCTTCTTGACCTCCCGCTGCTTCACTCCCCCGATCACCAGCACATCGCCGTCCTTCATCTCGAGCGTCGTGCTGATGCGGCGCGTCACGAGCCCGGGAACGATGTAGCCGTTCAAGAGCACCGCGTACGTGTTGTCGGGGGCGCTCACTTCGGGAGCGACGAAGAGCCGGATTCGGTTGCTGTCGAGCACGGTCGGAACGAACGCGAGTCTCACCCCGAATTCCTTCCACTCGATCGTGATGGTGGTCCCGCCGCTGCCGGTCTGGTTGGCGATCGGGACCGGAAATTCGCCTCCGGCCAGGAATGCCGCGCTGTCGCCGCTCAAGGCGACGAGCGTCGGGCTCGCGAGCACGCGCGCCGCCCCTTTCTGCTCCATCGCGCGGAGCGTCCCCATCAGCGTGAGGCTGCCGTCCGCCTTCGTGTAATTCGCGAAGCCGTCCGTCGTGGGTCCCAGGCCGAGCGGGTTCCCAGGGGTCTCCACCTTGGTCACGAAGAGTCCCCCGGAAAGGGTCCCTTCGAGCTTGGACGACGACCCGCTGGCGATCCAATCCAGGCCGAATTCCGCGAGGCGTTGCTCGTTCAGCTCGGCCACCTTGCACTGGAGCAGCACCTGCCTGGCGGCGTTCGTGTTCACCGCCGTTACCCGATAGAGCGTGTGCCGGCCCCCTTCTTCCCAGACGACCAGCGACGTGACCCCCGCGGACTTGCCGTTCACCACGACGGTCCTCGCGGATCCGACCGCGGCGTCGGCCACCTTGGGATCCGCGATCGAAACGGTGCTCACGTCCTCGCTCACCTCGAGCACGATGGACTGACCGACGGCGACCTCGAGGGTCGGACCCGCCTGCGTCAGCTCGACGGCCTGGGCGCTCCCGCCCAGCACCGCGAGGAAAAGCGCCAGGCAAGCGCCCCGGCGGATTGGGTCGCCGGTCACTGGACGGAGTCTTTCAGCGCCGGAACCTCGGTCACCTTCGAGTCACGGATGATGCGCACGGTCTCCTTCACGGGCCGGCTCTGCGCCGCCGGCCGAGCCGCGACCGGAGTTTCTTTCGGCGCGGGCCTCCCGCGAGCCACGGCGCGGCTCCTCGGATCCGGAGCCTTGGCCTGCACGCTCCCCAGCATCCCGCTCGTATCGAGCGCACCGACCGGCGCCGTATCCTCGTCGTTGGGATTGCGAAGCACGAGATGCAGCCTGCCTTCGTGCAGCCCGAGCGCGAGCTTTTCCGCCCCCATGGGATCCACGAGGATGGTCACCGCCTGAACGGTGATCGGCTTGTTGTCCTGCTGGGTCGTCCTCTGGCCCGATGCGAGAACCTCCGCGTTCTGCAAGATCGTCCGGGTGACGGCGTCGTTGGAGCCGCGGGAGTCCACCGTGCAAAGGACGTCCACCCGGTCCCCGGGGAGCACGAAACCGCTCACCCCCGATACCTGGTTCACCTCGAGGCTCGTCGCGCGGAATCCGCTTCGAACGAGCATCGAGAGCCCGCCGCCCCTGGAAGATAGCTTCGTCGCGGTGATCGGCTCCTTCGCCGCGAGGAAGATCTTCGTGGTCTGCCCCGCGACCGAGTCGAGGTCGGAGAAGGCGCCCGCGGGCACGCTCTCCTTGGGATATCGGGCGACCCGGAGCTGGGCCTTGTCCAGCTTCGTTCCGAACGTGAGGTCGGTGGCGCTCACCACGACCGGAACGAACTGCTTGGACGTGCTCGCGACGACCTGCCGCGCCATCGCGTTGAGCCCGGCATAGCCGGCCACCGCCGCCAGAAGCCCCAGCAGGAGAGCCAAGCCGAGAACGGTTTTGGATCGGGACATTGAAGAAACGACCTCCTTAGTGACCGCCGCCTTCGTACCGCATCGTCGATTGCCCTGTCATTTGCATCGTGTTCCCGAAACCCGCCCCGATCAGGGAAAAGACGCCCGGGGTGATGAAATGGAACGTCGCATGCACCTTCACCTCCACCATCCTGAACCCGTCTGGACCGCTCAGGTCGATGTCGTCGGGCGTGATGCCGCCCGCCGCCAGGATCGTATTGACCCTGTGATCGACGACGTCCTTGGACGGATCCGTCACGATCGCGACCCGGCACCCTTCGCGCGCCGCCATGTCCAGCAGGCCCTTCACGTGGAAGGCTCTCCCGAAATCGAGCATCCCCAGCGAGAGCACGAGCAGGATCGGCAGCACGAGCGCGAATTCGACCAGCGCTTCGCCCGATTCGGAGCGGCGGCGTTTCCCGGCACCCTCTTCACTCATCGCGGCGCCTGCGGCCACGGGCTGAAGACCACGAAGATCGTCGCGATCGCGATCGCCACTCCCAGCGGGACCTTCCCCGCGGACCGGACGGGTGCCGGAACAGGCATCCCCGTCGACCGCGTCAGGAGCCACCGCCCCATACCGAATGTATTCACGAAAAGCGATGATAGGTTCCGGCGCCAGAGCGACACGAGGACGCTCAGGACGCCTCCGAGGACGAGAGACAGGAGTGCCGCGAGGATGGCCGTCGGGAAGGAGAGGAGCGCGCCGACCGCGGCAAGAAGTTTCACATCTCCGGCGCCGGTGAATCCCAAAGCGTAGCCGGGAAGGACGAGGGCAGCCGCCCCCAGCATTCCCGCGAGCGATAGGAGAAGGCCAGTGCCTTTGTCTGTTACGCCGTGCAGGCAAAGCGCGACTGCAACTGTCGGGAGGGTAATGGCATTCGGGATCCTGCGATACTTCAGATCACACCATGCCGCCGCCCCGCACAGGAGAACCGCGCCGCCGGCGATCCAATGCGTGGACACCACTGCTGTCTTTTACCTACTAGGCTTGGGTCAGCGCATCAGCCCGCGCGCTGGGAAAACCGGTGATGAAAGCACGAAATACCCCTGAAACACCCCCCCTGATCTTCAAACTCCTGCCGAACCCTATGCCTGATCTAGGGCATCCTTCGCCCGCTGATAGGCGTCGTGGATCGCGGTGCCGAGGCCGATCGGATCGCTGATGATGACAGCGACGGCGATCGCGGCCACGAACGCCACCAGGAGGCCGTACTCCATCAAATCCTCCCCGCGATCGTCCCGGATGAGCCTCTTCACGAAATGAATCATGTGGTACAACCCTCCCTGAGCAGAGGTCGGTCACTCGCGCTTCCGATTCAGATGACGGCACTTCCGCCGTGATTTCGGAAGAGCGCCCCTAAGGACCATGAGGAGATCTGCTCGCTAGCGAAGCGGAGAGTCCCCAGGTCAAAGCGGCAACTTTCAGGCCAGCAGTATTCGCCTCTCCAGCGGGTTACGCAATATCGAATTGGTTGAGTCATTCAGGATAGCTCAATCGCCGCCCGATGTCCAGCCTAAATGACGTGAATCCCAGACCATAGGGGGTTTTGCTCCTCCCCGCTGGGGGAATTGAACTTGGGGGCCCGACGGCATAGGATCGCGGGGCGATCGCCAACCGAAATGAAGCCCACAAACCGCACCGGACGGGAGTCCCAATGAACCTGAACGCCGCGTTCGAGTACATCAAGAAGCACGAGAAGCGCTACCTCGACGAGCTGATCCAGTTCCTGCGCATCCCCAGCATCAGCGCGCACAAGGAGCACGACAAGGACGTCGCGGCGGCGCTCGAATTCGACAAGGGGAAGCTCGAGTCGCTCGGGTTCCGGACCGAAGTGTGGCCCACGCGCGCCCACCCCGGGCTCTTCGCGGAGCGAATCGTGGATCCAGGCGCCCCGACCGTGCTCATCTACGGCCACGTCGACGTGCAGCCGGTCGATCCGATCGAGCTTTGGGAGCACCCGCCGTTCGAGCCGCGGATCGTGGACGGGGCGATCTGGGCGCGGGGCGCGGACGACAACAAGGGCCAGCACTACGCGCAGATCGCCGGGGTCGAATCGGTAATCCAGGGGGGCGGCGGGCTCCCGGTGAACGTGAAGTTCATCATCGAGAGCGATGAGGAATACGACGGCGAGGCGATGGCGGAGGTCGCGCCCAAGCACAAGGACAGGCTCCGCTCCGACGTGTTCGTCGTATCGGATTCGCACTTCCCGGACAGGGACCATCCCGCGATCACGGTCTCGCTCCGCGGCATCCAGGCGGTCGAAATCACGCTCCGGGGTCCCACCGTGGACAAGCACTCGGGCGAATGGGGCGGGATGCTCTTCGAGCCGGTGGACGTGCTGCGCTGGGTGCTCCAGAACCTCAAGGACTTCAAGACGGGTCGCGTGCTGGTGCCGGGGTTCTACGACGACGTGCTTCCGATGAGCCCCGAGGACCGGCGCGCGATCGCGGCGGTGCCGTGGGACGACGCGGAGCGCGCCAAGTCGATCGGCGTGAAGCGCCTGTTCCACGAGGAGGGCTTCACCGCGCTCGAGTCCGGGAGCTTCAGGCCGACATTGCAGGTGAACGGCGTGGTCGGCGGCTATACCGGGGAGGGCTTCAAGACGGTAACCGGGTCCTGGGCGCGCGCCAAGATCAGCATGCGGCTCGTGCACAACCAGGATCCGGAGCGGATCTACCAGCTGTTCGAAAAGCACGTCCGGGAGCTGGTGGGTGACATGGCCACCCTCGAGTTCCGCAAGTTCGGGGCGGGCCTGCCGTTCCGCGCGGAGATATCGAACCCCTTCGTACAGGCGGGGTTGCGCGCCCTCGAGGCCGGCTTCGGAAAACCCGCGATCGTGCTGGGCATGGGCGGATCCATCCCGATCGTGACCCCGATGGTGACCATCACCGGCGCCCCGTGCGCGCTCATGGGCTTCGGGCTGCCAGGCGACAATCTCCACGCGCCGAACGAGCATTTCCCTATCGACTGCTTCCTGGGAGGCGCGCGCTCCGCGGCGGCCTATCTGAACGAGGTCGCGATCACGGTCGGCGCGGGCTCGCACCGGTAAGGCCAGTGAAGGCGAGAATCACCCCGTACGATCCCGCATCTGTAGTATAGAGGGGATGAACGGCCACGGACGGCCGGTCACTCTGGCCCACGTCAAGGAAGACGGGGCGCGTACGGCGGCTCGGCGTGTTTCGCGGTACTCACCGGCACCCGACTCATGCATGGCCGTGTCGGCGCGCCCCTTGACGCGGCGCCCTACCGTACCGTGGCGGTCAGGTCCTCGAAATCCGCAAGCGTGTCATCCTCGGTCCACACCCCGACGGTTCCCTTCGAGAAACGGTCGTCCCGCAACGTCATCAGCTGGCTCCCGTCGTAGAGCACGTGAAGCAGCGATCCCCGCCGCTGAATCGCGAGCGTGTGCCAGGCGCCGGGCGTGAGCGGCCCGATCTTCGCGAACTTGACGTCGCGCCGCCTGCCGTAGAGCAGGTAGTGAAACGCCAGCTCTCCCGTTCTCCCGCTGACCCGGACCAGATACCCGCTCGTGCCCTTGGGATCCAGCTGGAACATGAGGCCGACCGAGGGGTCGATTTCCCCGGACCGGATCCGGAAACGAACCGACGCGTCGAGGTCTTCCAGCGTCGGGCGGGTGAATGCGAGGTAGTGATAGGCGATTCCGTCGTCGCTCTCCGTCTGGGTGAGGAGCCGCCGCGCGGGGGCGGCGAGGTTGGCGCTGTCCGCTGCGGTCGAATCCTCGAGCACCTGCCAGGTACCGCCGAATGCGACCGAGTGGGCGGGCATCTGCCCGAGCGTGTCCGCCTGGAAGGTCCACGCGAACGTCTTCCCCGGCCGCGCGGGACTCTCCTTCGGGCCCTTCCCCTCGGCCGTGGTGCCCGCGCCCAGGAAAAGCACCAACCCCATCGAGATCACCGCGCGCCTCGGTCCCGGTCCCAACCTGTTCCCGCTCATCCAGCCTCCGTCAGCTTTTGGAAAAGCCTCACCATGGCCTCGGTGTCTCGATGACAGTACGCTCGAAGCGCCTTCGCCAGCTCCTCCTTCTTCGGCCCCGCGGTTTCCTTGTCGATCATCTCCACGAACGCGGTCGCCGCCTGGCTCCCTTCACTGATCTCCAGATCCTCGTAGTCGAGATCCTCGATCATCGCCGGCAACACGTCCTTGATGGAGAAGCTGCCCTTGAATTTCGGATGATAGTAGTGCGACCGGATCAGCTCGAGAAGATCCACCAGCCGCGACTGCACGATCGCGAGGAGATCGTCCCGCCACTCGGGGAGATCCTCCGCGAGCGAGCGGAGGATGCGCTCCTCGAACCCGGAATAAACCACGATGGGACCTTCTTGCCCGAGCGACCGGAGAAGCGACTCGACCACCGGGCGGCGGGGATCGGTCCCCTCCACGTGAAGGTAACCGCGATGCTCGAGCGTGCCGTCCGCCTGGAGCACGTGGTCGGACCATTGAAAGGGCACCTGCTGGAAAGGCCGGGTGCCGACGAACAGAGGGAGCGCGGGATTGCACGTCTCGAAATCCAGGAAGTGGATGGGGGGACGGAGCTTCTCGAGCGCCTCCCTGAGCTGGGGGTCGGAGTGCACCCGGCCGGTGATCACGGACGCCCGGATCCTCCTGTGAAGGTCGGAAAGCCCGTCGAAGTCCTCCGGGATGTCGCGGATGTCGGCGATATCGGCGTCGCGGAGCGCACGGAGGAGCTTCGGATTCATCCGCGGGAGATGATCGAGCGGATGATCGGGTTCGTTCCTGTGGCAGCGCGAATAGAAGGGGCAAACGTACGGCCGCTTGCACTGCGGCCCCACCGCGATCTCCGGAGGCTCCGACGCCCAGAGCGGGACGCGCATCGCCTCGAGCTGAGCGCGAAGGGTCGGAATCGCCTCGCGCGCCTGCGTTGTGAGATCTCTCAGGGTGAAGAGCCGTTCCAGGACGTAGTCGCCGCCCTGGTACACATACTGGCTGTTCACATGAACGATGCACGCCCGGCGAACGCGAACGCCGGCGCCTTCGAGCACGTAGAGCTGGATCCCGAGGTCGGGCAGGTAGTCTTCCTTGTAGCCGGAGCTGGACTTCACCTCGATCAGATCCCAGACGCCGCCCCCCGCCGAGGCGAGGATGTCGACGCGCACGCGAACCTGGTCGTGCTTGAACTCCGCTTCGTAGATCGCCTTCGTCTCGGGCCGCACCAGCGCCTCGGCGGTTCTCCGAACGGCGTCCTCGTGACCGGAGCGGTCGTCCTGGATACGCACGCCGCCGGAGAAGAGACCGCGTGCGACCATCCCCACGCGCGCTCCCGCCTCGAAGAGCGCCTTGGTCGCCGGATCGAGCAGGTCTCTCAGCGTGTAGTGGTAGCACTCGAAGTAGAGCCGCTTGGAACATTGGAGCCCCGCGAGGAAGCGGGACTTGGAGAGAAGCGGGATCGATTGTCGAGGAGCGGAAGCGGGTTGCGCACTCCAGAGTGGCAGCTGTTCCATCGAGGCGATGATACCTCGCATCCCGAGCCCGAAATGGGGCAAGGAGTTAGGGCCGGACGCGGTCGGATCCGGGCGAACTAGGCAAGATGCCGAATGGACCCCAGGCGCCGGCCCGCGGAAAGTATAGCGCGGCACGGGCCGACTGCGCCTGTTGTAATATCGCCGAGCGGCCGATCGAATCGCCGCTCGCTCGATGCCGGAGCGATCTGGCCCTGATCCGTCCGGAGGAATCACGATGCTTCGCCGCATCGCCGTCGCCGCGCTCGCGCTGCTGATTCTCTCACCCGCCTGGGCGGCCGCGGATTCCAAGCTCCCCGCGTTACCCAAGGCCGCGAAGCGCACGGTCTTCGATACCTACTGGGGAGTGAAGGTGCCGGACGACTACCAGTACATGGAGCGGGCGGCCGACCCTGCCGTCGCGAAATGGGCGCAAGGCCAGAACCGCTACACCCGCGCCTGGATGGAGCGCCATCCCGAGCGGAAAGCCATCCTGGACCGCGTGGTGGCCCTGACCCACTCCGATTCCCCGGACTACTATGGCGGGAGCTATCAACTCGGCACCTATTTCTTCATGAAGGACCAGCCGCCGAAGCAGCAGCCCTTCTTGATATCGCTGACTTCCGTCGCGGA
Source organism: Candidatus Eiseniibacteriota bacterium (assembly GCA_963724515.1). Taxonomy (GTDB): domain Bacteria; phylum Eisenbacteria; class RBG-16-71-46; order SZUA-252; family SZUA-252; genus WS-7. The sequence goes on from CAVRUU010000003.1 coordinate 545,906, forward strand.
CTTGAAGGCGGAGCGCGTGGTCGTGGATCCGAACGTGATCGATGCCGCCGGCGGCATCTCGATCGATTTCTACGCGCCCTCCCTCGACGGAAGATTCGTGGCGGTGTCCCTCTCGAAGAACGGGACCGAGGACGGGACGCTTCATTTCTACGAGGTCGCGACCGGCAAGCCGTTGCCCGACGTCATTCCCAATGTGAACGGCGGGACGGCCGGCGGCAGCGCGACCTGGAATGCCGACGCGAGCGGGGTCTACTACACGCGCTATCCGCAACGGGGGGAGCGTCCGGCGGAGGATCTTCCCTTCTACCAGCAGATCTACTACCACAAACTCGGGACCCCGGTCGCGGAAGACACCTACATCCTGGGCAAAGAGTTTCCGAAGATCGCGGAGATCGAGCTGAGCACGAGCCCCGACGGGCAGTACGTGCTCGCCGACGTGAGCAACGGTGATGGAGGAGAGCACGCATACTGGCTCCTCAGCCCCAACGGCGCCTGGACGCAGTTCGCCCGCTTCGAGGACAGGATCATCGGGGCCACGTTCGGGATGGACGCGGCGGTCTATCTGCTCTCGAGGGCGGACGCACCCATGAAGTTCATCCTCCGCATGCCGCTCGCGTACCCGGATCTGCACCACGCCGCGGTGATCGTCCCGGAAAGCGAAAGGGCCATCGAGTCCTTCACGCCGACGGCGACGAGGCTCTACGTGACCGAGATGGTGGGCGGCCCGAGCCAGATGCGGATCTACGATCTCAAGGGCGCGTCGCAGGGGCTCGTGACGATGCCCGAGATCTCGTTGCTGGGCACCGCGGTGCGCACCTCGGGAGACGACGTGCTCGTGCGCAGCCAGAGCTACACGCATCCGCCGGCCTACTACCGCTGGGGGCTCCATAGCGCCAGGTTGGACGAGACGGCCCTCGCGCAAACGTCTCCCGCCGACTTCAGCGATTGCGAGGTGCGCCGCGAATTCGCGGAAGCGCCGGGCGGGACGAAGCTCCCGATCAACATCATCATGCGCAAGGGTACGAAGCTCGACGGCACGGCGCCCACGATCCTCTACGGCTACGGAAGCTACGGCTTGAGCGAGCAGCCCTACTTCCAGCCCGACATCAAGCTCTGGATCGAGCAGGGCGGTATCTACGCCGACGCGAGCATCCGCGGCGGCGGCGAGTACGGGGATGCATGGCACCAGGCCGCGCGGCTCGGGACGAAGAAGGTGTCGATGGAGGATTTCGCCGTCTGCGCGCGCTACCTCGTGGACAAGGGGTACACGTCGAAGGAGCGGCTCGCGATCGAGGGAGGAAGCGCGGGTGGGCTTCTCGTGTACGGCACGGCGATCCACTACCCCGACTTCATGCAGGCCGCCGTGGCGCACGTGGGCTACGGCGACGTGCTCCGCACAGAGCTCGCGCCGAATGGGGAGTTCAACACGACCGAATTCGGCACCGTGAAGGACTCGGTCCAGTTCAGCGGGATGTACGGATACTCCCCGTACCACCACGTGACGGACGGCAAGACCTACCCCTCGGTCCTCGCGCTCACCGGCGTGAACGATCCGCGCGTCCCCGCGTGGGAGACCTTCAAGATGGTCGCGAGGCTGCAGGCGAGCGGCTCGAAGAACCCGATCCTCATGCGGGTGAGCTACGACACGGGCCACGGGATCGGCACCGCGCTCTCGGAACGTGATCAGCAGAGGGCCGACGTGATGATGTTCCTCTTCGACCGGCTCGGAGTGAAGTACCGGCCGATCCAGCGCGAAGGGAAGGCCGGGAAGTCGAGTCCCCAACCTGTGACCGACGCCCCCGATCCGATCGGGTTGTTCCGGAAGTGGGCCGCGTTGGCGGCCCGCGCCGACATCAAGGAGCCCGACGCCGCCGCGCTCGCGACGGTCGATGCCGAAGGGAATCCATCGGTCCGCATGGTGCTCGTCCGCTTCGCCGACGAGCACGGCTTCGTCTTCTACACGAACCTCGAGAGCAGGAAGGCGCGAGAGCTTCTCGGTGGCGGCGGGGAAGGCGCGCCGGCGGCGCTCTGCTTCTGGTGGCCCCCGCTCGAGAAGCAGGTCCGCGTGGAAGGCCGGGCGAGACCGGTGACGGCCACCGAGGCCGACGCCTACTGGGCGACCCGCGCGCGCGAATCGCAGGTCGCGGCGTGGTCCTCCCGGCAGAGCGCCGTGCTTCGCGGGCGCGAGGAGCTCACGGCGAAATTCGCGGACCTCTCCACGAGCCTCCCCGCGAAGGTGCCGCGGCCGCCCTTCTGGAGCGGATTCCGGATCGAACCCGCGCGGATCGAGTTCTGGGAGGGCCGGCCCCACCGGCTGCACGAGCGCGTGCTCTACGAGCGTAAAGGGCGTGGATGGCAAACGAAGATCCTGAGCCCCTAGGGCAGGGCGCGACGCCGCCGTCACTCGAGGCAAGGGTTGGATGGCTCGGGATCGCGTTCGCGTCGCTCTATCTCGGCTCGGTCTACATCAAGCTCCCCGCCGTTCGCCCCGGGATCACCTTCGGCGATGTCATCGACATCGCGACGCCGCTCGTCCTGGTCGTCCTCTTCGCGCGGGTTGTTCGCGCACTGGACCCCGCGTTGGCCGTCCGGGAGAAGGCGGGGCTGCCCCGCATGCCGGCGACGGCATGCTTCCTTCTCCTGCTCGGAGCATTCGCGCTCGTGCTGGGGCACGGAATGCACGCCGCGGCCAACTCGATCCACGACGCGATCGTGCGCGTGGGGACGTTCGATCCCTTCGGCCTCATCAACTGGTGGGATGAGCGCGTCTCACATGTCGCGATCGACTCCTCGAAGCTCATGATGTGTGTCGGCCTCACGGCACTGGAGGGCGGATGGGCCGCCGGCGGCGTGCGGGCGGGCGACGCGAGCGAGGCTCCGGGCGCGGGCGGCATCTTGGCGCTGGGCGCCGCTGCCTACGGGTTCATCTACTTCGCCGCGGGCGTCGAGGGGCAGACTGTGGCGCTCCTCCTCCCCTTCTCGGTGATCTATCTCCTCTGGTCGCTCAAGCGCGGCCGGCCCTTCCCGCCGGTCCGCCGCTTCTATACTCTAGGCGCGCTCGTCTCGATCCTGCTCTTCGCCGTTTGGGGGATCTGGCACCGCGGATTTCCGGAGTTCAGCTCCGTGGGCCTGATTCCCTAGCGGAACCCGAACCAAGAGGAATTGCGATGGATCATGCGTACGTGGGCTACAAGGTGCTCCATGTGCTCGCGGTGGTTCTCTTCCTGGGGAACATCGCCACCGGGGTGTTCTGGAAGGCGAACGCGGACCGGACGAAGAATCCGGCGATCATCGGAAACATGCTGGAGGGAATCATCCGCGCGGATCGGCTCTTCACGATGCCCCCCATTCTCTTCATTCTGATCGGAGGCATTGGCGCCGCGATCGTGGGCAAGCTCCCGATTCTGGGAACGGGCTGGATCTTCTGGTCGATCGTCCTCTTCACCGTCTCCGGATTCGCCTTCATGGCGCAGGTCGGCCCGCTGCAGCGGAAGATGCTCACGCTCGTTCGGCGTTCGGGGGATTCGCTCGATTGGGCGGCCTATCGCGCGCTGTCGGTGCAATGGGAGATCTGGGGCGCGGTGGCGCTCGCGACGCCGACGATCGCGGCGATCCTCATGGTGATGAAGCCCGCGCTGCCGGGTCTCCGGGCCCTGCTCGGGAAATAGGATCGCCTACACGGGCCCCTACCGCACGATCGCGAATCGCCCTCGGGCACGGCCCTCCGGAGTTTCGATGACGTAGTAGTAGACTCCGGAAGGCAACACCTCTCCAAGGTCGCCGCGGCCGTCCAGGGTCACCGCGTGATACCCGACCGGGATCACCTGTCGGTCGACCGCGTGGCGCGCGAGCCGTCCCGAGACATCGAAGATGCGGACGTCCGCGGTCCCGGCTTTGCTCGTGACGAACGAGAGCTCCCCTACCGGATTCATCGGATTGGGAGCGATGCCCGCGGAGAGCGGTCCCCCGCGCCGAACCACCGGGATCTCGAGCGGTGCGACGAAGTGGCCGCCGCCCGCGAGAGTGCCGCGGAGTGACAGATCCACGGTGCGACGCCCTGGAACGCGCTCCAGCAGAGCCGCGACGTCCCTCCCTGCGAACAGCAGGCCTCGATCCACCATCCCATTCCGGTCACAATCGGTCGTGACATCCGGGTCGAATCCGGTGGCCGTGATCTCCCGGGTGACTCCATCGATGGTGGAAACCAGCGAGACGTTCGTGGCAACGAGATCGCAGGCTGCGAACACCGCCCCGACCGGCTCGACGCGCACGCAGAGGTCGCGCGCGATTCCCCCGGCCAGAACCGCCCCGGCCCCTGCGACCGTGAATGCCCGCGCGGCCGCATGGGGCCTGATGCGGGCGACCGTGGTCGTCGGAACGACGAAGTCGGGGTCGCGAACCGTGAGTCCGATCGTGTACTCGCCCTCCGTGGAATACTCGTGCGCCACGCTCTTGCCCGCCAGACCGGAGCTGCCGTCACCGAAGGTCCACGAATAGTCTAGGCGGTCGCCGTCCGGATCCGAGCAGCGAGACACGTCGAGCTGGAGCGCCCGGCCCACGACGCCTTCCAAGGGTCCCCCAATGGACGCGATCGGAGGGTGGTTGATTCCGTCGCGCAGCACCTCCACCGTGAAGGTCTTTTCATCGCGAATCGCGCCATGGGTCACGCCGATCGTCGCGGTCCAGGTCCCGATGTCTTCCTGGGTCGGCGCGAGCGCGAGCCGGCCCCTGTTCTCCCCCGGATTCGAGACCGTCATGAAGGAGGGTCCAGACGCCAGATAGAAGGTGATCCGCCGGTTGAGTGGGTTCCCCGCGATGAGTGGTTGTTCCACCCGGGTGCCGGCGACCACGCTCCGATCCGGCTGCCAACCCAATTCGAGCTCACGGAGGATGGAGACCGTCACGGCCCGGTCGCACGAGAAGTTGCCGTCCGTGACGCGCACGACAATCGACGCGGTCCCCACGTCCGAGGCGAGCGGCGTGACATGAATCCTGCCCGAGCCCAGCCCGGCTCCCGGGGTAAAGGTCGATACGGTCACATAGGTGGGTCCAGCGAGCTTCGAGAATGCCAGCGGTTGCCCGTCGACATCGGAGGCCGTCAGGGGAACGTCGGCTATCTGGCTCTCGACCACCGTGATCGGCCCGGGCTGGTCGAGCACGGGGACGTGAACCACTACCCCCCCGTTGTCGATGGTGCCGCCGTAGGCGAGCCCGTCCGCGTCGAACCAGTCGACGCCGTACACGTACGAGTTCGGGAACTGCTGGGTCGCCTTGCAGTGCGTGCCGAAGCAGGTCTGCTCGGCCCCGGACATCAGTCCAAAAGTGATCGAGGGCGTCCCGTACTGCACCTCGATCGTAATCTCGCCCAGCTTGTAGAGCCCTGCGGGTCGTTCGTCGCCTAGATCCGCGAAGCGCGAGGCGTAGAATTCGTTCGGTGCATAGGTGTCGTAGTAGTCAGGCCCGACACTATCGAATCCGAGACCGTCGGCGAATTCACCCCATAGGACCGTTCCTTGAGAGGCGAGCAGCCTGATGTCGTAGCTGAAGAAATCGAGGCCCGGGTCCGGCGAAGGGCCGTCCCAGCTTGCGGGAGCTCTCGTATGGGAATTGCAGGTTTGGACCGAGCCGTCCCTGTCGCGGTGTGTGTCCAGCCAGATCGCGACCGTCGTGGGGCCTGACGCGCTAAGCACATCCGCGTCGGTGTGAATCCCGTCGCCGTTCGCGTCGAGATACATGTACTGGGCTTGACTGGATGCCGGGCTCAAGAGCGTCGCAAGAACCAGGGGCGAAGCCAGAGCAAGAAGGCGCGCGAGGAATGGGATCCGATTCATGACCGATACCTCCGAGAGCGTCCGGCTTGGAGGCGTAATCCGAAACTGGGGAGAACGTGCGTTCGAGGGGGGAGGGAAGATCTATCCGGAGGCTAGTACCGGAGACGAGGAAACTCAACAACGGAGAAATAGGAAAAGATGGGCTCCGGGACGAACGCCCCGGAGCCCGCTTAGCGCAATGAGTTACCGGTTCGCGAACCGGTGAGGACGGCGCTCTTCGACCGGTCCCATGCCGACCTGGCGCCAGAACGCGGCCGCGTCGCTTTGGCGCAGACGCGTCGTCTCCGAGATGGAGTGGAAGGCGAACGCCATGCCGCATCCGGTCACGATGCCGGCGAAGAGCTCACCGCGAGGCGCGGCCGGCGCGAAGAGCCATGCGAAGACGACCGCGGTGATCACGACCGCGTTCGCCAGAAGGGTCGAGAGCCAGTCGGTCGTGGACGCGCTGAAACCGGGCACGATCTCGAGATGCCCGAGCCGGGTGAACCACAGCGGCCCCGTATCGTTGCCCTCCAAGAATTCCTTCACGTAGCCGCCGATCAAGCGCGTCTGCTGGCGGCCGTTCACCATCGTGTAGAAACCGTACGCGATCGCGAAAATCACCGGCAGCATGAGGCTGGGGCTCTTGGCGGCGATCGCCCACGAGAGAAGCATCGTGGCGGCGATGCCGGAGGCGATCCAGCAGAAGCGGCACGTGCGCTCGGCGTCACGCCCTCGGGCCATCAGAACAGAATATTCGGTGCGCTCGTTCTCGTTCATCGAGGCCATCGGTCCGTCCCTTCTTTGTTTGTGGCTCTGTATCGGGGGCGCCGTCCCCATTCCGGCGCCTGTAGAGCTATCGGCACATTGCCTCGATCTATTGAGCGGCGTGGGGTGTGACTGCCCCGCGACCGTGGCGTCCCAGGGTCACGGTCTCCCAGGGTGTCCGGCTACGGGCAGGTCCTCGTAACTATCACTGTTACAGTGGCTTAGCGCGTCTAAACCTTTCGGGCACGCCCATTGCTTTTCCTCTGATCCGAATGCAGTTGGGGGAACTCCCCCAGAGCCCGAAAGGAGTGATCCGAATGAACGGAGCATGGCGATCCAGAGTCCGAACCGGGTTCGTAGGCGCCCTCGGTGTCACGATCCTCCTTCTTGGAACCCCTCTCCTCGCCCAAGCCGAACAAGGCAAGTGGTGGAAATCGGCCGAGGGAGACCGGAAGAGCGATCGGACCGTTGTGCGGGATCAAAGGGGAAGCGATCGGATGGTGCGGCGCGGCCGGCGGCCCGATGGAGGCTCCCGCGGCAACATCACGTATCGCGACCGGCGCTACAGCGGCCGTGCCTCATGGGGCCGCCATTCGACCTGGCGCGGCCTGCCGGTTCGCAGGGATGTGCTCGTCATCCGCGACCATCGGAACGGCCGCTATTTCCGCGCCCGGCGGCTCTACTGCGCGCCGAGGTACTACGGCCGCTTCGTCTACGTGCGCCCGGTCCGGTACTTCATCGCGGCGAATGCGGTGATCGGCGGAGTCAGCATTCGTGCGCGTATCGGCCGCCCGCACTATCTCTACGGCTGCAATTTCTGCGACGACCGGTTCGATACGTATGACGCCTACGCGATGCACGTGGGCCACTGCCACTACAGGCCGAGCGGGCTCCAGGTCTCGGTGAGCAACTGGGACGACGGCTACGATCACGACTGGCACGGCCCGTATCAGGCCGGCGACGACGGCTACCACGACCAGAACCATGACGGCGGTCAGGCGGACGACGGTTACTACGACGAATAGGTCGTAGCTTCTCCAACCGGCATCTACTCCCGAGAGGGGTGGGCGAGCTAGAGCGCCCGCCCCTCGCCTTTTCTTCGCGCCATGACCGTGCTACAGTCGGCTGCTGATTGTCCCTCTCCTGAATTCATCGTCAACGGAGGCGGAAATGGCGGACACGGCTCAGGCGGCGGCGCCGGAACGCTTTGGAGCCACGGGACGGCGTGATGCATGGTGGCTCGCACCGGCATTGACCGCTGCGGCGCTCACCCTTTTTGGCGGCTACGCGACCTGGGCGGCCCTGCAGGGCGTGCATTTCGAATTCGGCAATTACCTCTCACCCCTGTACTCTCCGAAGATCCACGCTCCGTGGTGGCCGCTCTCTCCCGCGCTCCTGATCCTGATCCCGCCGATCCTCTTCCGCTCGACGTGCTACTACTATCGGAAGGCCTACTACCGCGCGTTCTTCCTCGATCCCGCGGCGTGCGCGGTGGGTGAGGCGCATCGTGGAACGTATACCGGGGAGACCCGCTTCCCCTTCGTGCTCCAGAATCTCCATCGCTTCGCGTTCTACCTCGCGTTCCTGTGGCTCGTCTTCCTGTGGCACGACGTGTGGCAGGCGTTCTGGTTCGACGGCCGGTTCGGAATCGGCGTCGGGACGCTCGTGATCCTCGCCAGCACCGGGACGCTCACGCTCTACACCTTCTCCTGCCACTCCTTCCGCCACGTTGTCGGCGGCAAGCTCGACTGCTTCTCGTGCAGCGCCGCCGCGCGGACTCGTCACGGACTCTGGATGAGGGTCACGGCGCTGAACGGCCACCACATGGGATACGCGTGGATCTCGCTCGTGGCGGTCTGTTTCGCGGACGTCTACGTGCGTCTCCTCTCGATGGGCGTGATCCACGAGATGAGGCTCCTGTGACCGACCGCTTCGAATCGCACGACGTGGACGTGCTCGTGATCGGAGCGGGGGGCGCGGGACTGCGCGCCGCGATCGAGGCGTCCGCGCAGGGCGCCCGCGTGGGCGTGGTCTGCAAGTCGCTCCTCGGGAAAGCGCACACCGTGATGGCCGAGGGAGGCGTCGCCGCCGCTCTCGCGCACGTGGATCCGAGCGACTCGTGGAAGGTCCATTTCAAGGACACGATGCTCGGCGGCAAGATGCTCAACAACTGGCGAATGGCCCAGCTCCACGCCCAGGAGGCGCCGGACCGCGTCCGCGAGCTCGAGCGCTGGGGCGCGGTGTTCGATCGCACCCAGGACGGGCGGATCTTGCAGAGGAATTTCGGCGGACATTCCTCCCCGCGCCTCGCGCACGTGGGCGATCGGACGGGCCTCGAGATGATCCGCACGCTTCAGGACCACGGCGTGCACCAAGGGCTCGAGGTCTTCATGGAGTGCACGGTGACGAAGCTCCTGACCCAGGAGGGCCGCGTCGTGGGCGCCTTCGCGTACTGGCGCGAGACCGGGCGCTTCGTGACCTTCCGCGCGAAGGCGGTCGTGCTCGCCACGGGCGGAGTCGGCAAGGCCTACAAGATCACGTCCAACTCCTGGGAGTACACGGCCGACGGCCACGCCCTGGCGCTGGAAGCGGGCGCCGAGCTGATCGACATGGAATTCTTCCAGTTCCACCCGACCGGGATGGTCTGGCCGCCGGGCGTGCAGGGCCTCCTCGTCACCGAGGCGGTGCGCGGCGAGGGGGGCCTGCTCCGGAACGCGAGCGGCGATCGCTTCATGGAGCGCTACGATCCGAAGCGGATGGAGCTCTCGACCCGCGACATGGTCGCGCGCGCGATCTATACCGAGGTGAAGGAGGGGCGCGGAAGTCCGCACGGCGGCGCCTTCCTCGACATCTCGCACAAGCCCGCGGAGGTGGTGAAGAAGAAGCTCCCGTCGATGTATCACCAGTTCATGGAATTCGCGAACATCGACATCACGAAGAGCCCGATGGAAGTGGGCCCGACCGGCCACTACATCATGGGCGGAGTCCGGGTGGATGCCGAGACCGGCGCCGCTACAGTGCCCGGGCTCTTCGCCGCGGGCGAATCCTCCGGCGGGATGCACGGCGCCAACCGCCTCGGCGGGAATTCCCTCTCGGATCTCCTCGTCTTCGGACGGCGGGCAGGCGCCGGAGCCACGGCGTACGCCGCGAATGCGCCGGCCCATGCGGCGCTGGATCCCGCCCAGGTCGCGGCCGCCGAGCGCGAGATGCTGCAGCCCTTCGAACGGTCGAGCGGGCCGGATCCTTATTCGATCCACCGCAAGTTACAGGAATCGATGCATTCCCTCGTCGGCATCTTCCGGACCGAGGAGGACTTGAAGCGCGGGATCACCACCGTCCTCGCGCTCAAGAACGAGGTCAAGTCGGTCCGCGTCGAGGGATCGCGCGCGTTCAATCCCGGCTGGCACCTGGCGCGGGATCTCTCCAACATGCTGATGATCAGCGAGGCGATCGCCCGGTGCGCGCTTCAGCGGAGAGAAAGCCGCGGCGCGCACGCGAGGCTGGACTATCCCAACATGGAACCCTCCTTCGGCACCGTGAACAGTGTTGCCACGCGTGACGGCGAAGGGGTCCGCGTGTCCCAGACTCTCCTACCCCGGATGCCGGACGAGCTCCGCTCGCTGTTCGAGTCGGAGCCGGTCGCGGCCAAGGCCTGATCGGAGGCGGCGTGGCGGAAGCGACGCTCCATGTCTTTCGAGGCGACGCCTCGGGCGGAGGGCTCAAGGAATACAAGGTCCCGCTCGAGGAGGGGATGGTCGTCCTCGACGCGATCCACCACATCCAGGGGCACCAGGCTCCGGATCTCGCCGTGCGTTGGAACTGCAAGGCGGCGAAATGCGGCTCCTGCAGCGCCGAGGTGAACGGAAAGCCGAAGCTCTTGTGCAAGATGCGGATGGACGCGCTGCCGCCGGGGCAGCCGGTGGTGGTCCAGCCGATGAAGACCTTCCCGATCGTCAAGGACCTCGTGACGGACGTAAAATGGAACTATGAAGTGAACAAGAAGATCCCGCCGTTCACGCCGAAGGAGAACGCGGAGTGGCGGTGGAAACAGGAAGATATCGACCGCGTCCAGGAGTTTCGCAAGTGCATCGAGTGTTTCCTCTGCCAGGATGTCTGCCACGTTCTGCGCTCGCACGGGCGGACGGACGGGTTCGCCGGTCCGCGGTTCCTCGTGCGGGTGGCGGGGCTCGAGATGCATCCGATCGATTCCTTGAACCGCGCGACGTTTCTGAAAGAGGAAGCGGGGATCGGGCTCTGCAACATCACGAAGTGCTGCACGGAGGTGTGCCCCGAGGACATCACGATCACCGACAACGCGATCATTCCCTTGAAGGAGCGCGTGGTCGACGAACACTACGACCCCATTCGAAAGGTCCTGCGATTCGTGCTGGGCAAGAAGGGCTCCTGACCGCGCGCGGGCGCGGGGCGCTCCTCCTCGCCCTCCTCGTCATTCTCTCTTCGTGCAACGGAAAGCAGCAGACCCCCAGGCCGATCCCGCCCGGCAACGCCCAGATCCAGGCCCGCCTTCTCGTGAACGGGCTGAGCGAGCCGGTGGATCTGCAGGCCGCTCCGGGTGACACGAGCCGGCTCTTCATCGTCGAGAAGACCGGCACGATCCGCATCTTCCAGGGGGATACGCTCGTATCCCGGCCCTTCCTCGACATCTCCTCGCGCGTCAGCAACGGGAGCGAGCAAGGGCTCCTGGGACTGGCGTTCCATCCGCGGTTCGCCACGAACAGAAAATTCTACGTCGACTACACGGACGGAAGCGGCGACACGCGAGTCGTCGAGTTCACGGCATCGGTCGCCATGGACAGCGCAAGCGCGGCCGAGCGGGAGATCCTCTTCGCCGACCAGCCCGCGTCGAACCACAACGGCGGGCAGATCGCGTTCGGGCCCGACGGGTATCTCTACATCGCGCTCGGCGACGGCGGAGGAGGCGGGGATACGTATCACAACGGACAGAACCTGAACTCGCTCCTCGCGAAGATCCTGCGCCTGAACGTGGACGTGGGTTCTCCCTACTCGATCCCTGCCGACAATCCGTTCGCCGCGCAGGCCGGCGCGCGCGGCGAGACGTGGAACTACGGGCTCCGGAATCCCTGGCGCTTCAGCTTCGACCGCTCGAACGGCGACATCTACATCGGCGACGTCGGGCAGGACACGTACGAGGAAGTGGATTACGAGCCGCACGCCTCCGGAGGGGGAAGGAACTACGGCTGGAACATCATGGAGGGGCTGCATTGCTTCCCGCCCAGTACCACGACCTGCAACCGGGCCGGGCTGACCCTGCCGGTCGCGGAATACCCGCATTCGGACGGCTGCTCGATCACAGGCGGGTACGTGTACCGCGGCACCGAGATCCCCGAGCTGGACGGCGTGTACTTCTACGGCGACTACTGCACCGGCATCGTGCGGAGCTTCACGATCGTGCAGGGCGCCGCGGTGAATCCGCTGGACTGGACCTCGGCGCTGCGGACCCAATCCGGCGGCCGGATGGAGGGGCTCAGCTCATTCGGCCAGGACGCGCGCGGCGAGATCTATCTCGTGCTCCTGGGCGGCGAGGTGTATCAGATCGTGCGGAAGTAGCCGCCGCGGCGAGTTGTTCCGTCCCTACTTCCCCTCCTCGAACTTGAGGGACGCCGAGTTGATGCAGTAGCGAAGGCCCGCGGGCTTCGGGCCGTCGTCGAACACGTGGCCCAGGTGCGCGTCGCAGCGGGCGCACAGGACCTCGGTCCCCAGGAACATGCTCGTCTCCCCCGCGCTTGCCACGTTTTCCTTCGCGATGGGCTTCGTGAAGCTCGGCCATCCCGTCCCCGAGTCGTACTTGCTGTCCGACTTGAAGAGGTCGTTCCCGCAGCAGACGCACTTGTAGACGCCCGGGTCGTGGCTGTTCCAGTAGGCGCCCGTGAACGCGCGCTCCGTCCCCTTCTTCCTGGCGACGACGAATTGCTCGGGGGTGAGGCTCTTCTTCCACTCCTCGTCGGTCTTCTGGACTCGGTCCGCCATGACGTATTTCCCCTTTTGGGCTGAGAAGAGATTTATCTGCCGCGCCTTGGACGCCGGCGCCGGCGCTGCTCCCGCGATTCCCGCCGCGAGCGCGAGGAGCACGATCGCGCGTCTCATGATTCCTCCGTCGGAGAAAGCCTCTCGATCTCATGGATCTTGCCCACATCGATGGAGAGGCGGCCTTCCCGGGACCGGCGGAAGACGTCCCGGAACCGGGCGTTCCACACGATCTCGTGCGGCTTGTAGCTGGACCGGACCTGCACCGTCTGGGAGAAGGTCTCGTCGATCCCGGTAAGCAGAATCAGGAACTCCGCGTCCGACTCCATGAGGTTTTGATGCGTCAGCCCCCGCAGCGGACTCGCACTATCGATCGGATGCACGACCGTCCAGCTCAGAGGAAAGAATACGACCTTCTCCCGCTCCAGGGGCAGGCTGTAGAAGCGGCGATCCCGACCCTCGAGGCGGCTGAACAGCACCTCCGCCCGGACCCCCACCATCTCGTTCTTGCGCCGGTTCGCGATCCGAAACTCGAACGCGCGCATGTCGTGATAGGGGGCAATGATGGCCTGGTGGCTGAACAGGATGTCCGCCATGGGGCGCGAGAATCTGGCGAAGAGGATCCCGGTCGCCAGGGCGAAGCCCAGGAGCCCCACGAGAGACTCCACCGTCACGATGGCGTTCGCCGCGACCCCCACCGGCGCGATCCTCCCGTAGCCGATCGTGGCCAGCGTCTGCACGCTGAAGAAGAACGCCTCGAGGAAACTCGCGCTGCGCGCGCCGGACACCTCGAGGGCGTGCGGGCCGCAAAGCTCGTACGCCGCCGCGAAGAGGAGATTCGTGACGAGGTAGGCCGTGATGACGAGCGCGAAGTAGACCCGCCAGGACATCGTGAGCAGCGCATGGTAGGGGCTGATCGACTCGAGAAACCCCCTGCCGCGCCGATCGACGTTGAACGTGCCGTCCCGGTTCAGGAGCCGCTCGAGGCTCTGATTCGCGACGACCGAGCCGAATCCTAGGTCGCGGAGCTCCTCTCCGTCGAGCGGAAGCGAGGCGACCGGCGTGGGCGCTTTCCTGATATGGTCTCGCATCCAATACCTCGCTTTTCGAAGGGGAGCCACGATGCTAGGCGGCATCGTTCAGCCCTTTCAAGCGCAATCGGGGACTCCGTGGCGTCAGGCGAATCAAAGACGGTCGAGATCACCCTTCCGAAATGCCTCCTGCGGGAATGGCGGAAAGGGGACGTGGAGTCGCTCGTCGCGCACGCCAACAATGTCAAGGTGTCGCGGAATCTCCACGACGCGTTCCCCCACCCGTACACCCGGGCCGACGCGGAGGCCTGGATCGAGCTGACATCGGGCTTCACGAGCGGCACCGTCTTCGCGATCGTCGTGGATGGCCAGGCGGTCGGTGGAATCGGACTCACCCGCGGCAAGGACGTCGATCGACGCACCGCCGCGATCGGATACTGGTTGGGCGAACCCTACTGGGGGCGCGGCATCACGACGGAGGCGCTCCGCGCCGTGACCGAGTACGCCTTCGAGAAATTCGACTTGGCGCGCCTGGAAGCCTACGTCTTCGAGTGGAACCTGGGCTCCACGCGGGTGCTCGAGAAGGCGGGGTACACGCGTGAGGCGCGGCTCAGGAAGCGGGTGACCAAGGAGGGTCGGACGGTCGATTGCTTCCTCTACGCGCGCGTCCGGGAGTGAGCGCCGATCGCCGGAGACGCGCGGAGTCCTTCCCTCGGCGGCGCCCGGCTGTACGTGCTCGCCGCCGCGCTCACGTTCTCGATCGGCGGCGCCGGAATCAAGGCCTGTCAGCTCACCAGCTGGCAGGTGGCGAGCTTCCGCTCCGGCATCGCGGCGGTGGTCCTTCTCCTGCTCCTGCCCGAGGCGCGGAGGGGATGGAGCGGACGCGCCGCGCTGGTGGGGGTCGCCTACGCCGCGACGGTGACGCTCTTCGTGCTCGCGAACAAGCTCACGACATCCGCGAACACGATCTTTCTCCAATCCACGGCGCCGCTCTACATCCTCCTTCTCTCGCCATGGCTCCTGCGCGAGCACATCCGCGGACGCGACGTCCTCGTGATGGGAATCGTGGCGCTCGGGATGGCGCTCCTCTTCGTCGGCACCGACCAGCGCTACGCCACCGCGCCCGATCCCGTTCACGGCAACCTCCTCGCCACGCTGAGCGGCGTCTCCTGGGCGCTCACGCTCATGGGGCTCCGCTGGATGGGGCGTCACGAAACGGGCTCAGCCGCCCCCGCGGTCGTGATCGGGAATCTGATCGCGTTCTTCGTCGTGTTGCCCATGGCATTGCCGGTCGTCGGAGCGCGCCCGCTCGACTGGGCGATCGTGACCGGGCTGGGCACGATCCAGATCGGGATCGCCTACGTGTTCTTGACGAGAGGGATGCGCCACGTACGCGCGCTCGATGCCTCGATGCTGCTCCTGCTCGAGCCGGTGCTGAATCCGGTGTGGGCCTGGCTCATCCTCGGGGAACAGCCGCGGACGTGGTCGCTCGTGGGGGGCGCCGTGATTCTCGGGGGGACGCTCGCGAAGACCTGGATGGACTCGCGGGGAAGGTAGTCCTCAGTTCGCCGACTGCTGGCCCGCCGCTTCCTCCATCACCCACCGCACCGATTTCGAGCAGGGGCACATGCCGCCGACGCGCTTCAGCGTCGGCATCTTCTTGATGGCCTGGTCGCGGGTCATCGTGCCGGCAGCCACCTGACGCAGGGATTCGACGTATTGCTTCATGTCGCGGCTGTGGAGGTAGGGTTCGGGCAGATGGGCCGCGAGGTGCCTCACGTATTCCTCGACGTCGGTGAAGGTTTCCCCGGCGAACCCGACCATCGTGAACGCCGCTTCCCCCTTGCGCCGGAAGAACCCACGGTCGGGCAGCTCGATCAGATCCTCGTGGCTGATCCCTTCGTGCTTGCCGCGGTCCTTCAGCAGGCGGTCCGCCAGTGCCTCGGCGGCCTCCAGCGACAAGTTCGGCAGCCGCGCGCGGATGAAGCGCTGATTCAGGTCCGCCACCATGCGCTTGCATTCGTCGTAGTAGAGCGATTGCGCCTCGGCGTTCTTCATGTTCTTGAACCCGAAGCGGATGTTGGAATCGCCCCCCTTTTCGTGACCGAACATCTCGAGGCCGCGCGGCATCCACTTGTTGAACGCCCTCTGGATGGCCGAGGTCGTGATGAGCGCGTTCCCCAGCGCGGCCCGCTGCACCCACCGGCGCAGCGGAATCACGCCGGCGGCGAGATGGAATGCCTCCTCGCGGAGCATCGGCGGCATCGAGGCCGCGAACGGCTTGTACGAGCAGACGCGCTGCATCGAGAGCTGGTATTTTCCGACGCGGTCGATGACCGCGGCGAAGACCACGTTGTCCACGAAGGAATCGTATTCGAGGTTGAAGGCGTCCAGGACGTGGGAGCCGGTCTGCATGGAGAGGATCTCCTCCACCATCTCCTCGGCTTTCTGCCCCGAGACGCCGCTCCAGTCCTGGGAAACCAGGAGGTGGAACATCTGGTAGCCGTGGCGCAGCTCCTCGGCCATCACGCGGAGCACCCAGAACCGGTCCTCGTCGTCCGGCGCGCGCGCGAGGGTGCCCTCGTGCTGCTGGATCGACCCGAACTCGGTCGAAGCCTGCGCGCGGATGATGGCGAGCAGGTGCTTCGCGGGCTCTTCTCCCAGCTCCTCGGGCTTCTCGCGGCGCTTCTCCCCCTTGGCGTCCCCTACCTCGACCTTGTCCCCCATGCCGACTTCCATCTTGGCGCACAGGCAGAACTCCGGATCGCTGGGGAAATATTTCTGCCAGTTCTCGGGGAGGAGTCCGTAGTCGGGGAAGTTGTGCCGCTGCCAGTGCAGCACGGCATCGTGGTATTTCTTGGGAAGCGTGGTTTGCTCGACCTTCATCTCGAAATCAACCCTCGGCCGCGCTCACCCGATGCGCATCTCGAGCGCGGTGAGCGGCGCGTCCTGAAACCCGACCGCGCGAAGGAACGACGCGAGATCGGAGTCGTCTTTCTCCACCAGCGTGCGCATGGTCGTGGCGCCTTCGCGCTTCATGTGATGCACCACGGCCTCGAAGAGCCTCCTGCCGATCGAGCGACCCTGGAAATCCGGATCGACCCCGAAGCGCTCGATCCAACCGCTCGTGTCCTCGAGCCCGAATTCACCCCCGCGGAGATCCGAGAGCATGAATCCCACGACTTGTCCCCCCACCTCGGCCACCTGGCTCGCGTCGGGGTCCCGGCGCAGGTAGTACACGATTCGCCGCTCCCAGACCTCGGGGCGATACACGCCGGTGAGGCGCTCGTCGATGGAGACGATGCGGGCGATATCGAGCTCGCACAGGGAGCGAATCTTGACCTGCTCGGCGACCGTGCTCATGGGCTGAGCCTATCACATCCGGGCGTCGGTCGCCCGTCACTCGCTCGCTACCACCTCGTGCGGCGGCGCGTCGTGGAAGAAACGCCGAGCACGCCGAAGAGCCCCCGGACGAGCTCCCTCCCCACGGCCCGGGCCATCGGGGACTTCAGAATGGTGCCGACCGCATCCGGAGCCGCCGGAGCGGCCGTGGTGCGCCCCGCGGGCCCCGCGCCCGCTTGCGCCGGGCCCTCCTCCGTCGCGCGCGCCTGCAGCACCTCGCGCGCGCTTTCGCGATCGATCGGCTTCGCGTAGGCGCCCTGGAACGGAGATCTCGCGACGCGCTCGGCGATCTCGCCCGGAGGGATCGGTCCCATCAGGCTCATCGGCGGGGCCATGAGCGTCGCGACCACCGGCGTGGGCGTGCCGCGCGGCCCGAGCACCGTGACGAGCGCTTCCCCGATGCCGAGCGACGTGAGCGTCTTCGGAATGTCGTAATAGGGCGTGCGCGGAAACGTGTTCGCGGTGGCGCGGAGCGCTTTCTCGTCGTCCGGAGTGAACGCGCGTAGCGCGTGCTGGACCCGGTTTCCGAGCTGAGCGAGCACGTCGGCCGGCACGTCCTTCGGCGTCTGGGTGACGAAGAAGACGCCGACTCCCTTGGACCGCACGAGGCGCACGACCTGCTCGATCTGATCGAGAAACGCCTTGCTCGATTCCTCGAAGAGCAGGTGGGCTTCGTCGAAGAAAAAGACGAGCTTCGGTTTGTCGATGTCGCCGACTTCGGGAAGCTCGCGGTAGAGCGAGGCCAGGAGCCACATCATGAAGGTGCTGAAGAGCGCGGGCCGGTCCTGGATGTCGGTGAGCTCGAGCACGGTCAGGATCCCGCGTCCGCGATCGTCCTGCCGGATCAGGTCCTCGACACGGAACTCCGGTTCGCCGAAGAAGGCGTCCGCTCCCTGCTGCTCCAGCTCGACGATCTTCCGGAGGAGGACCCCGGCCGTGGCCGTGGAGATTCCTCCGAATTCCTTGAGCTCCGCCGATCCCGCGCCGGTCAGATATCGCAGCACTTCGCGCAAATCGGGCAGGTCGAGCAGCAGGAGTTTTTTCTCGTCGCAGAATTGGAAGATCAGCGCCAGCACGCTCTGCTGGGTCTCGTTCAGCCCCAGCGCGCGCGCGAGGAGAAGAGGGCCGAACGAGGAAACCGTGGCGCGGAGCTGGATTCCGCTCTTCCCCGAGAGGCTCACGAACTCGGCCGGGTTGGCCTCGGGCGAAAACGCGATGCCGCACGCCTTGACGCGTTCCTCGATCTTGGAATTGGAAACGCCGGGGGCCGAAATCCCGCTCAGGTCTCCCTTGAGGTCGGCCAGAAACGCGGGGACGCCCGCGGCCGAGAGCTGCCCGGCGAGCGATTGGAGGGTCTTGGTCTTCCCCGTGCCCGTCGCTCCCGCGATGAGCCCGTGCCGATTCATCATCGCGATGGGGATCACGATCGGGGTGAAGGCCGACGCCTTCCCGTCGCGCATGGGGGCTCCGAGGAGGAGCGTGGGGCCCTGGAAGGAATACCCTCCGGCGATGTCCTTCTCGAAGTCCTCCGCCATCTCGAGAGAATCTGTCATGGGGGACGCCGAAGTCAACCGCCCGGACTCGAAACCCGCTTGCTCTCGCCCACGGCATCCCGTAGTCTCCGCCGGCTGTCGGAAGGGGGATCCCAAGTTGGTTCCACGTATGATTCTTGTCCAGCGGGCCACGGCCGCGGGCGCGCTATGCGCCGCGCTGATCCTCCACGCCCTCGTGGTTCCGCGCGCGGCGGTCGCCGCCGGGGCGCCCTACTGGATCGTGACCGGCGGCGGCATGGCCTGGATTCCGAACGAGCTCCCGGTGAAGCCCTCGCGTCCTCAGTTCGGCGGGATCCTGGGCGCGCGTGTGTCACCGCATTGGGCCACCGAAATCCACGGCACCTACCTCAAGTCTCCGGGAGACGTCTCCACGGCCCCGTCCATCGGCATCATGCATTTCGAGGGAAACCTCACGTTCTTCACCGCGGGTGACGGGTCGTTCTCCCCCTATCTTACCGGCGGCGCGGGCATGGCGTACCTCCACAAGGATGGCGACTCGTTCAGCCTCCACCGCCTTCTTCTCGGCGGTGGTCTCGGCTTCCGGCTGGGCATGAGCGACAACGTGTCCCTTCGGCTGGAGGGACGCGATCTCCAATACAAGGTCGTCGTGCCGGGCTTCGGCGGCGAGAAGTACCGGCATCAACAGGAGGTGTTCGCCGGAATCTCCTTCGGCATCGCCGGGCCGGCCAGGGACCGCGACAAGGACGGCGTGCCGGATGACGATGACCGTTGCCTGGGAACGCCCGCCGGCGCGCGCGTCGACGCGGTCGGCTGCGCGATCGACAGCGATGACGACGGGGTTTTCGACGGAATCGACAAGTGCGCCAACACACCTCCCGGCGCGATCGTGGACGTGTCGGGGTGTGGTCACGACGGCGACGGCGACAAGATCGTGGACGGCATCGACAAGTGTCCGGATACGCCTCCAGGGGCCTTGGTGGATGCAGCCGGATGCCCGCACGACGCGGATCAGGACAGCATCTACGACGGGATCGATCAATGCCCGGCCACGCCCAAGGGCTGCCTCGTGAATACCAACGGCTGTCCGACCGATGAGGATCTGGACGGCGTGTGCGACGGAATCGACGAGTGCCCCGACAGTCCGTTGAACGCCAAGGTGGACCGGAACGGCTGTCCGATCGTCGTGAGCGAAACGGAAACGCAACTGCTCGAGACGGGGATGATCCGGCTCCAGAACGTCAATTTCGATACCGGCAGGGCCACGATCACTCCCGAATCGGAGCCGATCCTGGACGAGGTGGGAAACATCCTCGCGCGGTGGCCGGCCCTCAAGATCGAGATCGGCGGCCACACGGACTCTCGCGGGTCTCCGGGCAAGAACGCGCAGCTCAGCAAGGAGCGCGCGGGGGCGGTGCTCGACTACATCCTGAGCAAGTTCCCCGAGCTGGATGCGGGCCAATTCACGACGGTTGGGTACGGCGCGACGCGGCCATTGGGAAGCAACACGACCGAGTTGGGCCGCGCGAAGAACCGGCGCGTGGAGTTCAAGGTCCTGAACAAGGAGGCCCTCAAGCGCGAAAAGACGGAGCAGCGGCTTCTGCCTCGCGAAGGGAGACCTGGGGGCAAGTAACGATCGACCTCAAGATCCGGGTGCTCCGGACCGATCATGAAGAACATACCGACCGCGCGCGAAAAAGCGCGGAACGTAGACCTTGCCAGGGATGGCGGGGGTTGACGGGGATCGCGGCGACGCGGTTCCCGTTTCGTTTTGGGGATCGCGCCGCTTACCACCCACTGCCCTGCGCGGTGGAATCGCTCTGGGCGGCGCCGGAGCCGCCTTTCTGGAGCTCTTCGATTTTCTTGACGAGCTCGCCGGACAGCTCCGACTTGCGCGAGACGAGCCAGAGGGAGCTGCTCCTTCGCCTTCGCGACGTCGCCGCTCATGAGATAGGCCTCGCCCAGGTACTCGTGCGCCTCGGCGTACTCCGGCTCGATCAGAAGACACTTCGCGTACGCCTCGAACGCGCGCTTCAGGTCTCCCGACTTTCGACAGCAGTACCCCACCATGTTCCAGGCTTGGTAGTACGTGGGGTCGACGTCCACGGCCTCCCTGAATTTCTTGAGCGCCTTCCCGAACCGCTTCTTCGCGGAATCGGATTTCCCGTCGGCCAGCTCCTTCTTGGCCTCCCCGACGATCTCCCATCCCTTGGCGTAGATTTTCTCGGCCTCGGCGCGTCCAGGGACGGCCGTAGAGTCCGCCGGCCTGCCGAAGGACGCTGCCTCCTCGCGAGGGGGCGGCGGCTTGGGGGGCGCGGGCGAGGTGCCTGCCGCGCGGGCCCCCGTGGCAAACAGGAGCGGAGCCGCGATGGAGAGCGCGGCGCAGCATCCTCGGAACCATGAAAGACGAACGAGCTGCCGCATTCGGACTCAAGCCTACCAGATCGCCTTCGATCGGGCTATCCTCCACGGCCATGCACGACCCGGTGGCGCCCCTGCTCATCCGCTTGGCACTTCTCCTCGGCGCGGCGAAGCTTGCGGGCTGGATCGCGATACGGGCGCGGCAGCCCGCCGTGGTCGGAGAGATCGCGATCGGCATCCTTCTCGGGAACCTCACGCTGTTCGGGATCCACGCGCTCGAGCCCATCAGGACGGACCCCATCCTCGAGATCCTCGCAGGGCTCGGCGTGATCGTGCTGCTCTTCGAGGTGGGCCTGCAGTCGACGGTGAAGGAAATGCTGCGGGTCGGCCGATCCTCGGCGCTGGTCGCCACGCTGGGCATGGTCGCCCCGATGCTCCTGGGGTGGGCCGTCGGGGCCTGGCTCCTGCCGGAGCGATCCACCCTCGTGCACGTCTTCCTCGGCGCGATCCTGACCGCGACGAGCGTCGGCATCACCGCCCGCGTCTTCCGCGATCTGGGCCTCTCTCAGACGACGGAGGCGAGGATCATCCTGGGCGCCGCGGTCCTGGACGACGTGCTCGGGCTCGTGATCCTGGCCGCCTTGACCGGAGTCATCACGGCCTTGAACCAGGGGAGCGCCGGTCTCTCGATCCTCGGAGTTCTGTGGATTTCCGCGAAGGCGCTGGGCTTTCTCCTCGCGGCAATCCTAGTGGGGCTCTGGCTGACGCCGAAGCTCTTGAATCTCGCCTCGCTCGTGAGAGTCCGGGGGATCCTCCTCACGACGGGGCTCGTGTTCTGCTTCGTGCTCGCGTATCTGGGGACGCTGGCGGGGCTCTCCCCGATCGTGGGAGCATTCGCCGCGGGCTTGATTCTGGAGACCGGTCAATTCAGGGTTTTCGAGGAGAGCCGGGAGTCGAGCATCGAATCGCTGCTCCACCCGATCTCGACGTTTCTCGTTCCCATCTTCTTCGTGCTCACCGGATTTCGGGTTGATCTCGGCTCGTTCGCGGACGGGCGCATCGTGCTTCTGGCCCTCGCGCTGACGGCGGCGGCGTGGATCGGAAAGCAGGCCTGCTCGCTGGGCGTGCTCGAGCGCGGGGTGAACCGTTTCGCGGTCGGACTCGGGATGGTGCCTCGCGGGGAGGTGGGGCTCATCTTCGCGAACGTGGGCGCGACTCTGGCGATCGCCGGACGCCCGGTGATCACGCCGGAGCTCTACTCGGCGGCGGTCATCATGGTGATCCTCACCACGCTGGTCACGCCGGCCTTCTTGCAACGGAGTCTCACGAGGCGGCGACCTTCACCCGGCGGGTGATCCCCCTCCGGCGAGCGCTTCGCGGACCCGCGAGCGCAGGGGCCGCCCGAGAGCTTTGGCGAGGAGGTCGGACGCCGCGCGCACACGGTCGAGCTCCGGGGAGACTTCGGCTCCGCTCCTCGTGAGCGCCCAGATCAGATCCTCGGTGGCCACGTTTCCCGAAGCGCCCGGCGCGAAGGGGCACCCCCCCACGCCGCCCGCCGAGGAGTCGAAGGCGGAGATGCCCCGCTCGTAGGACGAGAGGACGTTCGCGATCGCGGTGCCGTAGGTATCGTGGAAGTGCATCACCAGCCGGTCCTGATCGATGTGGTCCAGCAGGCGGTCGAGCAGCGTCATGACCTCGGAGGGGACCGCCTTTCCGATCGTGTCCCCGATCGAGATCTCGCCGATCCCCAGATCCGTGAGCCGCTTCACGACGTCCACGACGGCTTCCGGCGCGATCTTTCCCTCGTAGGGACACCAGAACGCGGTGGAGACATAGCCGCGGACCGGGATCGAAGCGCCGCGGGCGCCTTCCACGACCGGCTTGAACCGCTCGATCGATTCCTGGATGGAGGCGTTGACGTTCTTTCGGTTGAACGTCTCGGACGCGGCCGTGAACACCGCGACCTTCCCTACCTTCGCGCGGAGCGCCCGTTCGAGCCCCCGCTCGTTCGGCACGAGCGCCGAGTAGATCGTGGATCCACGCCGCTTGATCCGCGCGAACACGTCCTCCGCGTCGGCCAGCTGGGGCACGCGCTCCGGCGAGACGAAGGCGCTCACCTCGATCTCCTCGTATCCCGCCTCGGAGAGCGCGTCCACGAAGGCGACCTTGATGTCGGTCGCGATGGTCCTCGCCTCGTTCTGAAGGCCGTCCCGCGGGCCCACCTCGGTCACCCGAACCTTCACGCGCGCGGCTCCAGCACCACGAGCAGATCCCCCAGCTCGACGCGCTCCCCGGCGGCGCAGCGGACGTCGGCCACCACGCCGTCTTCGGGCGCCAGAACACGAAACTCCATCTTCATGGCCTCGATCGTGAGGAGGAGGTCTCCCTCCCGGACCCGGGCGCCCTTCCCCGCGGTGACCTGGACCACGCGCCCCGTCATCGGGGCGCGAAGCTCATCGGCCGAAGGCGCTCCCTTCACCGCCGCCTCGGGACGCTCCTCCTCGAGGACAAACGTCCGGCCCTCGCACGATACCCAGATCCGGCGCTTGCCGCGGGCGACCGCGCAGCGGGTCGCGCCCTCCTTCGATCGAACCACGAACCAGTGCCCGTCCCGGCTCACGTCCGCCTCGAAGCGCCGGTCTCCGCGCTGGACGGCGATCCGCTCGCCTTTCCGCTCGTAGGCGATCTCGAGCGGCGCACCGGCGTGGCGCAGGGTGAGTTTCCGCGTCATCCGCGACCCCACGCGCCGAGGCGCTGCCAGGGGGAATAGCGGTCGGCATCGTCCTCCGCTCCGCGCGCGGCCCGCGGCCCGGAGGAGCACGCGACCGCCGCCACGACTGCCGCGTCCGGAATCTCGGCCGGCCCCCGCCATTCGCGCGATTCGACCGTGTGGGTGAAGGTTTCTCCCTGTCGAAACGAGGCGTCTTCGAGCAGGTCGATCAGGAACGACTGATTCGTGACGACCCCAAGGAGCGCGGTTCCGCGCAGGGCGCGCACGAGCTTCGCCCGCGCCGCCTCGCGGCTCGATCCGTGGGCCACGACCTTCGCGAGGAGGGAGTCGTAGTGGGGCTGGAGCGCCTGCCCTTCGGCGATGCCGGAGTCGACGCGCACTCCCTCCTCCTCGTGCCACGCGAGCGCCAGGATCGTTCCGGTCTGCGGCAGAAAACCGTGATACGCGTCCTCGGCGCAGAGCCTCGCCTCCACGGCATGCCCGCGGAGAACGGGCGCTCCGCCGACATCCAGAGCCTCGGCGAGCGGCCGGCCCGCCGCGATCAGGATCTGGGAGCGCACGAGGTCGAGCCCGCTCCTCATCTCCGTGACCGTGTGCTCCACCTGCAAGCGCGTGTTCACCTCCAGGAAATAGAACGCCCCGTCCGCTCCCATCAGGAACTCGACCGTCATCACCCCCGCGTAGGAGGCCGCTTTGGCGAGTATCGCCGCGGCGCGCTCCATGGCCGCGCGCACATCGGGGGTGACCGCGGACGACGGGGATTCCTCGATCAGCTTCTGATGGCGGCGCTGCAGGCTGCACTCGCGCTCCCCGAGCGCCACGGCCTCCCGCCCGTCGGCGAGGATCTGGATCTCGATATGGCGGGCGGGGTGGACGTACTTCTCGAGGAGGAGGCGCCCGTCCCCGAACGCCGATTTCGCCTCCCGCTGCGCCGCATCGAACGCGGCCGGCATCTCTGCGGGCACCGAGACGACGCGCATGCCGCGGCCGCCTCCCCCGCCCGCCGCCTTCAACATGACGGGGAAACCGACGCGCTCGGCTTCGGCCAGGGCGCGCGCGGCGGAGCCTAGGTCCTCGGCGCCCGGCACGAGCGGCACGCCGGCGTCCGCCGCGGTCCGCCGGGCAGCCGACTTGTCGCCGAGCCGCGCCATGCTCTCGGGAGAGGGTCCGATGAAGGCGACCCCCGCGGCGCCGCACTCCGCCGCGAACGCGGCGCTCTCGGAGAGAAATCCATAGCCCGGGTGGATCGCGTCGGCTCCCGTGCGCCGCGCCGCCTCGAGGATCGCCGCGGCGTTGAGGTAGCTCTGCGCGGGCGGGGCCGGGCCGATCGCCGCCGACTCGTCCCCCGCTCGCGTGTGGGGCGCGCCTCGATCGGCGTCGGAGTAGACGGTGACGGAAGGGATTTCCATCGCGCGAAGCGTGCGGCAGACGCGGACCGCGATCTCGCCGCGGTTCGCGACCAGGACCTTCCGGAAGAGCCGCGCGGGGCTCATCGCTTCCAGGAAGGGGCGCGCTTCTCGAGGAACGCGCCGAGCCCCTCCTGTCCCTCGGGAGACGCGCGGAGCGCCGCGATCGCGCGGACCGCGTTGTCGATCGTGTCCTTGCGGTTCCTGGCGAGCGCATCGCGGATCAGGAGCTTCGCCGCGGACACGGCGCGCGGGCCGTTCCCCGCGAGCGCGCCCACGAAACGATCCACCGCCTTGTCGAGCCCTCCGGCGCCAACGACCTCGTGAACGAGTCCGATCGCCTTCGCCTCCGCGGCGTCGAAGATCTCGGCGGTGAGAAAGTAACGGCGCGCCGCGGATGCTCCGATCTTCGGGAGCACGAAGGCCGAGATCACGGCGGGCGCGATCCCGAGCCGCGCCTCGGTGAAGCCGAACTGCGCGGAATCCAGCGCAACCACGATGTCGCAGCAAGCGAGAAGCCCCATCCCGCCGCCCAGCGCCGCCCCGTTCACCCGCGCGATCGTCGGAATGGGCAGCTCGTCGAGCGCGCGCAGCATGGTGGCCATCTTCCGTGAGTCCGCTTCGTTCTCGTCCTGCGCGTACGTCGCGCTGCGACGCATCCAGTTCATGTCGGCGCCCGCGCAGAATGCGGCGCCCTCGCCGGTCACGATGAGCGCGCGCGGGGCCTTCTCCGGGCCTGCCTCGTATGCCGACCGGATCATCTCGATCGCTTCCGCCAGCTCGGCGATGAGCCCGTCGTCGAACGCGTTTCGCACCTCCGGACGCGCGAGCGTGAGCCGCGCCGCCGGGGAGCGGACCTCGAGCTTGAGCCGGGAGAATGGGGTCATGGGAGCGCCGGACTACATCCGGAAGATCGGGGCCGGGCCACGCGTGACCGGCGCGTTGAGCGCGGCCGAGAGGGAGAGCCCGACCACCTCGCGCGTCCGGATCGGTTCGATCACGCCGTCGTCCCACAGGTGGGCCGTCGCGAAGTAGGGACTCCCTTCCGCCTCGTACTTCGCGAGCACGGGATCGGCGATCGCCTTCGCTTCCGCGTCCGAGAGCTTCTTCCCCTCACGGGCGAGCTGCTCCCGCTTCACCTGGACGAGGACCTCGGCCGCCTGCTGTCCGCCCATCACCGAGATCCGCGAATTGGGCCACGCGAAGAGGAACCGGGGCCGGTAGCCGCGGCCGCACATCGCGTAGTTCCCCGCGCCGTGGGAGGCGCCGATCAGCACCGTGATGCGGGGGACCTGAGCGGTCGCGACCGCCTGGACCATCTTCGCCCCGTCCTTCGCGATGCCGCCCGCCTCGTATTTCTTGCCGACCATGAAACCGGTGATGTTCTGCAAGAACACGAGCGGGATCCTACGCTGCGCGCAGAGCTCGATGAAATGGGCGCCCTTGAGCGCGCTCTCCGAGAAGAGGACGCCGTTGTTGGCGAGGACTCCGACCGGATACCCCATCCATCGTCCGAATCCGCACACGAGCGTCGTCCCGTAGTTCGTCTTGAATTCATGGAAGCGGCTCCCGTCCAGCAGACGCGCGAGGACTTCGCGCACGTCGTAGGGTTGTTTCAGGTCGGTCGGGAGCACCCCGAGGATCTCCTCCGGCGGATAGGCCGGGTCCTCCGGCTCCTCGAGATCGAGATCGACGCGCTTCACGCGGTTCAGGTTCGCCACGATGTTCCGGACGATGCGAAGCGCTTCCTCCTCGTTCGCCGCCATGTGATCCGCCACCCCGCTCACCCGCGCATGGACCTCGGCTCCGCCCAGATCCTCCGGCGTCACCTCCTCGCCGGTGGCGGCCTTGACGAGCGGCGGGCCGCCCAGGTAGATGGTGCCCGTGCCCTTCACGATCACGTTCTCGTCCGACATGGCGGGCACGTACGCGCCCCCGGCCGTGCACATCCCGAGGACCGCGGCGACCTGGGCGATGCCCTCGGCGGACATGATCGCCTGGTTGTAGAAGATCCGGCCGAAATGCTCCTTGTCCGGGAACACCTCGGCTTGCAGCGGCAGGAAAACACCTCCCGAATCCACGAGATAAACAGCCGGAATTCGGTTCTCGAGCGCGATCTCCTGGGCCCGGATGTGTTTCTTGATCGTGATCGGGTAGTAGGTGCCGCCTTTCACCGTCGCGTCGTTCGCCACGATCACGCATTCCTTGCCCGAAATGGACCCAATCCCGGTAACGATGCCCGCGGCGGGAATCTCGTCGTCGTACAGACCGCCCCCGGCGAGCGGGGACAGCTCCAAGAATGGAGTGTCGGGGTCGAGGAGGCGCTCGATTCGCTCGCGCACGAAGAGCTTTCCCCGCTTCCGCTGGAGCTCGACGGCCTGGGGCGATCCTCCCCTCGCGACCGCCTCCAAACGCCGGCGCAGATCCGCCGTGAGCGCCTCGTGATGGGCCCGGTTCCGCTGGAATTCGGCCGAGCTGGTCTTGATGTGGCTCTTCAAAATGTCCATGGGTCCAGGACACTCTAACCGCTGATGCTCCAGAGGGAAAGAGAGGAGAATGGGCCTCCGTTCCGCCTACAGATCGAGCAACCCCCTGCCGATGAAGAACCTGACCCCAATCCACGATGGGAGGAACGTTTGTCTCGGGACAGAACCAGCGCGGCACAGAGGCAGGCGGATCGCAGGACCACGACGCTTCTGGCTCTCGTCATCCTGGTGCTCCTGGGGTTCGCCTTCACCGTCCAGACGCTGTGGGTCTCGGTCGTCCGCTCGGGATTCCTAGGCGACAACGTTCCGGCCGGCGGCTGGATGCTCCTCGTGGGGCTCGTCGGGCTCACGGTGCTCTTCTGCCTCTACATCCTGCACCAGCAGACCGAGATCAGCCGCTTCCGCACGAGGCTCATGGCAGAGCAGATGGAGCTCGAGCAGTCGCGCGGGAGGCTGGCGGAGCTCACCTCGCTCTTCCAGCTCGGGAACAGCATCCACATGGATCTCCCGCTGGACACGATCTTGGAGATCACGGTTCGGCGCGTCGCGAGCACGCTCCACTCTCATGACGTGTCCATGTTTCTCTTCGATCCACAGACGAAGATGCTCAAGGCCCGCGCCCGGTCGGGACTCGCGCCGAAGGAGCCGGAGGCCGAAGTGCGTCTGGGGGAGGGGGCGATCGGCTGGGTAGCCCGCCACCGCGAGCCAATCCTCATGCGCGCGATGGACCGGGACGCCCGGTTCGCGGAGCACTTCATGGCCCACCCGGACGCCGGTTCCGCGCTCATTCTCCCGGTCAATTTCGAGAACCGATGCGTCGCCGTCCTACGCGTACATCGCGCCGCCAAGGCGGAGCCGTTCCGGCTCGAGCACCGGGACATCGGCCAGCTCTTCGCGGACAACGTCGCGGGGGTGATCGAGCGGGCGCTCGTCATGCAGAATCTCGAGACGCGCGCCACCGACCCGAAGCCCGCCAGCAAGGAGCCGTCGGCCCAGCAGGCGGCCCCATTTCAAGACTCGTTCCTCTCCGCGGCGGAGACCGAGCTCAAGACGCCGCTCACGACGATCCTCGCCTACTCGGAGGTGCTCGATCAGAACGACAAGAGGATGACCGCGTCGATGCGCCACGAATTCACGGCCCGCCTCCGGGGCGAGGCGCAACGCCTTCTGAATCTCGTCGACGACGTCCTCGACCTCGCGAGGCTCGAGACCGGCCGCTACCTGCTCGATCTCAGGATCGACAACGTGAACAAGATCGCGCGCGCGGCGGTGGAAACCCTTCGGGGGCACGCCGCGAGCAGGAAGGTCGAACTCGAGCTCCAGCTGGACGAGAAGATCCCGGATCAGCACCTGGACAGCACGAAGGTCCGCCAGGCGATCCTGCATCTGCTTCAGAACGGGATCCGGTTCTCGCCCGAGAAGGGCCGCGTGACGCTGACGACCGGGCTCGCGGACGACCACATCCGGCTCGAGGTCCTCGATTCCGGTCCGGCGGTCGAGCCGGAAGCGGCGCCCATGGTTTTCGAAATCGAAGCGAACGTCGAGGGTCTGTCGAAGCGGGTGAGGGACGGCCTGGGATTCGGCCTCCATCTGACGAAGCGGTTCGTCGAGCTGCACGGAGGCCAGGTGGGCGTCGCGGAAAGCCGGGGCGGCGCGGGCGCCGCTTTCTGGATCCGCCTGCCGCGCGGAGAAGGGCTCGAGAACATGATCGGCCGCGACCCGTTCGTGGAGCAGATCTGGCAGAAGCAGTAGCCTAGGGTTTCCCTCCGCGATGGAGCGCGTTCTCCACCATCGCGTACTCGCCGACGTTTTCGAGCGTCAACATCCCCACGACCCCGCGTCCGGGCTCCACCACGGGAACCGCGGCGCAGCCGCTCTCCTGCATCTTCCGGTAGGCCTCCTCGAGCATCTCTCCGGGCCGTACCGTCCCGCAATTGGTCCGCGCGACGTCCCCCACGCGGATGTCGACCCGGCCGCCCGCCAGTGCCTTCAGCAGATCCGACCGTGTGAGGATCCCGATCGGAGCATCGCCATCCGAGGCTCCGAGCACCGGAAAGTCCTGTTGATGGCCGTTGAGCAACAGCTCCACCGCCCGCGAGATCGGATCATCCGGATGGAGCGCCCGGAAATCGCGGATCATGGCCCGCGAGACCGGGACGCCGTCGAACGCCGAGTGGAGCTGGACGAATGCCGATTCCTGTCCCGCGGCAAGGAAGACGAAGAGCGCGATGAAGATGAGCATCGGGTTCCCGAACAGCCCGAGGACCCCGAAGAGGAGTGCTATCACCTGGCCCACGTTGGCCGCGATCCGCGTGGCCCGGACGTAATCGAGCCGCATCGCCAGGAGCGCCCGGAGCACCCGCCCCCCGTCCATCGGGAATGCCGGAACCAGGTTGAATGCGGTCACGACCAGGTTGAAGACGAAGAGCTGCGCGGCGAAGCTTCTCTCATACAAGGAGGGATTGCCGAAGTCGTACACCGCCGGCGATAACCGCATGTAGAGGAGAAGCACGGCGGCGATCGCCACGTTCACGCAGGGCCCGGCGAGCGCGATCAACACTTCTTCCCGCGGATGGCGCGGGATGCGATCCAGGCGGGCGACACCGCCGATCGGGAGCAGGATGATGTCCCGCGTGACGACGCCGAAGCGTCTGCCCGTCAGCGCGTGGCCGAACTCATGCAGCACGACGCAGGCGAACGCCGCGAGGACGAATCCGACGCTCTGCGCGGCCTGCGAGAATCCGCCCCCTCGCGCCGCGCTCACCCAGAAGAGCCAGACGAGCAACAACAGGAACGTCAGGTGGACCCGGATCGGAATCCCGGCCACTTCCGCGATCTTCCACGACCAGCGCATCACTCAATCCAGAGGGCGCTCGTTACGAGGCGAGGTAGCGCTTAAGCCAGGCGTGAACTTCGCGGTTCCAGACGAGCGAGTTCCGGGGCTTCAGCACCCAGTGGTTCTCATCCGGGAAGAAGACGAGGCGGGCGTCGACTCCCTTTGCCTTGTAGATGTTGTAGACCGCGAGCGCCTGGTTGTGAGGCACGCGGTAGTCGCGCTCGCCGTGGATGACGAGCATGGGGGTCGTGAAGCCGCGCGCGAACCGGGCCGGGTTCCAGCGGTCGATCGCCTCCAGCTTGTCCCAGGGCTCGCCGCCGTAGGACTGGTGCCGGCCCTGCGTGATGTCGCTCCCGTATTCGGCGAGGAGGTCGAAGACGCCTGCGTGATTGACGAGGCAGGCGAACCGGTCGGTCTGCCCCGCGATCCAGCACACGAGGTACCCGCCGTAGCTTCCGCCGGTGGCGGCCATGCGTTTCTCATCGATGAACCCCGTCTCGAGCAGGATGTCGGTGGCGCGCATGATGTCCGTGAACGGCTTGTCGCCGTGTCCTCCCTGGATGCACGCCGCGAAGTCCTGCCCCCACGAGGTAGAGCCGTGGAAGTTCACGCACGCGGCCACGTAGCCGGGCGCCGCGAACGCCTGCGGGTTCCAGCGGAAATGGAAGTTGTCTCCCGCGATTCCGTGAGGGCCTCCGTGGATCACGTGCACGAGCGGCCACTTCTTCGAGGAATCGAAGCCGGGCGGGAGGACGACGAACATCTGGACGCGGTTTCCATCCGCTCCGGCGAACTCGATCTCGCGCACTTCGCCGAGGGCGATCTCGCCGAGCACGGCGTCGTTGAATTTCGTGAGCTTGCGGAGATCGCCTCCGTCCGCGCGGCATGACGCGGCCTCCGGAGGCGCTGAAAGCGACTGTACGGTGAAATAGATCCGGCCGTTCCGGCCGATCCTGAGCCCCGAGACCGTTCCCTGCTCCATGATGCGTTTCGGCGTTCCGCCGCCCGCTCCGAGCGTGAACAGGAGGACCCGTCCCCGGTCCTCGGCTTCCAGGATCAGGGTGCCGTCGGGAACGAACTCCCACGCGGCCGGAGAACGATCCCACTCCTCGGTGAGCACGGTGTGGGTCTTGGTGCTCCGGTCGTATCGCACGATCCGGACCTTGTCGGCGTAGAAGAACGGATCGCGCTGCATCCCGTAGTAGATCGACTTCCCGTCCGGGGAATAGCGCGGACGCCAGCAATCGGCGCTCTTGGGGGGTGTTCCCTGCGAGGTGATGGGCGTGACCCGTCCGTTCCCGCTCACCGGCACCGTGTATACGCCCCATCGCAGGAGATGGTGCGGCGGCAGGCTCGAGTTCGCGGAGAACGCGATCTCGGTCCCGTCAGGCGAGATGTCGTACTGCCCCGCCGGGTCCATGAGATCGAACCAGCCGGTCCCCGCCGGCGTGAGATCGGTGAGCCGGCGCGTCTCGAGGTCGAGGACGAAGAGATGCGGGCGCTCGCCGTCGAGGAGCCAGTGATCCCAGTAGCGGTAGACCCGATCCTCGGTGATCTGGACCTTTACGGGGTCCTTGGCGCGCTTCTCGAGGAGCGCCTTCGTCCCCTCGGGAGTCGGAGCCTCTTCCAGGAGCATCGCGAGGAAGGCGATCCGCTTCCCGTCCGGAAACCACCTGGGGTCGGACACGCCGAGCGGAAGATCGGTCAGCCGCTCCGCTTCGCCGCCGTCGAGCGGCATGACGTGGAGCTGCGGCTTCTCCTCGACCCGGGTCCGCACGAAGGCAAGCCGGGAGCCGTCCGGGGAGACGGCAGGCTCCGTGCTCGCGTGCTCGTCCGTCGTCAGGGGGCGTGGCGTGCCGCCTTCCTCCGGAACGAGCCAGAGCCTCGGCAACCCTTTGTTGGTCTCGAGATTGTATGTGGTGACCGGCACGACGGCCCGCCCGTCGGGTGTCGGCACGGGGGCTCCCACGCGCGCGATCTTCCACAGATCTTCGGCGGTGAGGCGTCGCTTGGAGGTGTTTACGGCCGGGTAGAGGACGGTGGTCTGGCTGTCGGTGACGTGCAAACTTCCCTCCGAGAAGCCCCGAAGCGGGGAGAGGTCGGTTAGACTCGGAATCGAAGACTATACTGTGCCGGGGCGCTGGATTCCAGCGAGTACTTCATCGGAGCGCCTCCTCGATGAGCTTCACACGCAGATTTTGGAGCTGGGGGCTCAGCGCGACCCGGTAACGGTGCGGGTTCATGAAGCGAAGGGTCCCCTCCGGCAGGCAGCGGATCTCGTTCGCGGCCCGCTTCGCGATGGCGGGAAGCGCGGGCGAAGCGATCTTCCGGACGCCCCGTTCCATCGCCACGCTCCGGATATCCTCGAGCTTCGTGCCGGCCGGTATCGGAGCGTGCCTCAGTGGCTGCTCCGGGTCGAAGACCTCGTCCCCAGGACCGATCTCCTCCCCTTCGAGAGCGATCACGTCCATCTCGTAGAATCCATCGGCCGGGCGGCAGACGCGCCACACGCGCTTCCTGCCGGGGATCGTGCTCTTCGACGGGTCGCCGCTGACCTTGATCTTGGGCGTTCCGTCGACCTGCACGAGCTTGTACACGCCTCCGAGCGCACCGCCACCGGGCCCGTGGCCGGTGACGAGGCGCGTCCCCACTCCGTAGAGATCCACCCGCCCGCCCCCCAAGCGAATCGATTCGATCACGTGCTCGTCCAGCTCGTTCGAAGCCAGGATCTTGACGTAGTCGAGCCCCGTCTCGTCGAGAAGCCGTCTCGCTTCGCGGCTCAGGTACGCGAGGTCGCCGGAGTCGAGCCGCACGCCCATGAGCTTGTGCCCGGCGGCCTCGAGCTCCCGCGCGATCGCGATCGCGTTCGGAATGCCGCTCTTGAGCGTGTCGTACGTGTCGACGAGCAGCACGCAGGTGTCCGGAAACCCGGTCGCGTAGGCGCGAAACGCCGCGATCTCGCTCGGGAAGGACATGACCCAGCTGTGCGCCTGCGTGCCGGTCACCGGGATCCCGAACTCCTTCCCCGCGGCCAGATGGCTCGTGGTGAGAATGCCTCCCACCGCGGAGGCGCGCGTCGCGGAAAGCGCGCCGTCGGCGCCCTGAGCGCGCCTCGCCCCGAACTCCACGACCTTGGCCGGCGCCGCCGCGCGGACGACGCGCGAGGCCTTCGTCGCGATCAAGGTCTGGAAGTTCACGATGTTGAGGAGCGCCGTCTCCACGACCTGTGCCTCCGCGAGCGTGCCCTCCACCGTGAGCAGCGGCTCGTGCGGGAATACTGCCGTCCCCTCCGGCGCCGCGGTCACCGTCCCCTGAAACCGGAGCGCGGAGAGATACGCGAGGAACGCTCCTCGGAAGAGCCGGAGCGATTCGAGGTAGTCCAGGTCTCCCTCGTCGAATCGCAGGGACTCGAGGTATCCGAGGACCGCGTCGAGGCCGGCCATGATCGCGTATCCGCCCTCGAACGGAAGCTCACGGAAGGAGAGGTCGAAGGTCGCGCGGCGCTCGTGCGTGCCTTGCTCGAAATACCCGGCGAGCATCGTCAACTCGTAGAGATCCATCAGCAGGGCGGGCGGCGTCACGCGTTCCCCCCTATCGGCCGCGCGCGGAGCCGCGCGCCGGCTGGGTCAGAACCGATAGATGGCGGCGATGGGCCCGTCACCCGGCATCGATGCGCGCGGGATGACGTACACCTCGCCCCCTCGCTTGAATACCTCCTCCGCGATGTCGTCGAGCACGTCGGCGTCCTCGGTGTCCACTTGCTTGTCGCGGATCTGAAGGGTACCCGTCTTCCGATCCAGGGTGCCCCAGACCGATTCCGCCTCCGCGACCAGGATGCACTGGACGCGGCCGGTAACCGCGGCCTGGGCGATTTCCTCGATCCGGTCCGAAGCGAGCCCGGTTCCCGTTCGCCCGCGGTATCGCTCCACCCATGTGTCCACGCGCGACTCGAAGATCCGGCTCACCAGGGGCCAGGCATCCGCGTGGATCTTCTCAGGATTCACGCGCTCGTAGCTTCCATCGAGCCCCGCGTCGAGAAGCTCGGGGTAGCTGTTCGCGAGCTTGTAGATCGGATGGTAGTACTTCACGGCCGCGAGGAGGAGCGGCACGCGCTCCCCGCGCAGAAATTCGTGGAGACCCTTGTCGATGGCATGGAAGAACTTCGCCAGGTCTTCCTTCTTCAGCTCCTTGCCCGGCCCCTGCCCGTGGAACACAGCGCCCCGGACATAGCTGCTCTCGAAGGTCCGGTCGTGGTCGGGGACGCCCAGTGCCTCCCGGAGACTCTTGGGCACGCCCTGCAGATCCACCGCGCCCGCGCCGTAGGGACTCCCCTCGTAGAGTGTGACCTTGTTCTGGCTCACGGCGAGCACGAGGTAGCGCGCGTTCGAACGGAGAAACCGGAGCAGAGGCTTCGTGTGGTACGTGTCCGCGACCACCACGATTTCGGGCACCGGCATCGGAAGGCGGAAGACGGACATGCCGCTTTCGGAGCGGAAGAGCGCCAACCCGTCCAGCGAGTACTCCCAGTGCCCCTCCCCTTCGAGCCGGCTCAGAGGCTCGAGGAACGCCTCGGCATCCTTGCTCTTGTACCGGGTCTGGAGAAGCTCCTTCGCCTTGTGCAGCAGCGCGCGAAAGCGCACCGGATCCTGCTTCCACTCGGGGTGGCGCCGGTGGGTCGGGAGGTAGAGCGAAATGTGAGGGCCGTTTCCGTTCGTGAGCAAGCTCTGCAGTGCTTCGGCGCGGAAAGATTCGATCATGGCCGATATCCTCACGCGTCATCCGCGGCGCGGAATCCGCGCCGGCGACGCGCTATGTGGGTTTGGGAGCGGGCGGCGGGAGCGCGCGCGCCACGATCAAGGATTCGAAGCCGCACTTGGAGTGGGTGCCGTCGCAGAAGGGCTTGTTCGAGGACTGTCCGCAGCGGCAGAGCGAGATCATCGTGCGCCCGGCAAGATCGAAAGGTTTTCCCTCCTGGTCGACGATCGTGAAGTCCCCCTCGACCCGGATGGAACCGTTGTTGCGAATGGTGATGGTGGCTGCCGGCATGAATCCTCCTGGATGTTTTCGCGATTCCGCGTCGCGCCGCGGCCCACGGGCAATCGAGTTGAGTATATACTCCGTACCCCATGGCCCATCAGTACATCTTCACGATGAAGGATCTCCGCAAGGTCTATCCCCCGAACCGGGAAGTCCTGAAGGGGATCTGGCTGTCGTTTCTGCCGGGCGCGAAGATCGGCGTGCTCGGCCTGAACGGCGCCGGAAAGAGCACGCTGCTCCGCATCATGGCGGGTGTCGAGGAGCCTTCCGGAGGCGAGGCGCGCCCCGCCAAGGGAATCCGCGTGGGCTATCTCCCACAAGAGCCTGTGCTCGATCCCTCGAAGGACGTCCTGGGCAACATCGAAGAGGGCGTGGCCGAAACACGCGCGCTGCTCCAGCGCTTCAACGAGCTGAACGTGAAATTGGGCGAGAGCCTGTCCCCCGAAGAGATGGAACGGGTGCTCGAGGAGCACGGGCGCGTCATGGCCGAGATCGAGGCGAAGAACGCCTGGGAGCTGGACCGCACCGTCGAGATCGCGATGGACGCGCTGCGGGTTCCGCCCGGGGACACGAAGGTGGAGACTCTTTCGGGCGGCGAGCGGCGGCGCGTCGCGCTCTGCCGGCTCCTGCTCCAGCACCCGGACCTCCTGCTCCTCGATGAACCGACCAACCACCTGGACGCCGAGTCGGTCGCATGGCTCGAGCGCTTCCTGAAGGAGTATCCCGGCACGGTCGTGGCGGTGACGCACGACCGCTATTTCCTGGACAACGTGGCGGGATGGATCCTCGAGCTGGACCGGGGCGCAGGCATTCCCTGGGAGGGAAACTACTCCTCGTGGCTCGAGCAGAAACAGGAGCGCCTCTCGCTGGAGGAAAAGGCGGAATCCGCGCGGCAGCGCACGCTGAAGCGCGAGCTGGAGTGGATCCGCATGTCGCCGCGCGCGCGGCAGGCGAAGAGCAAGGCGCGCGTCACCGCATACGAGGACCTGCTCCGGCAGGAGACCGAGAAGCGCCAGGACAGCGTGGAGATCTCCATCCCTCCGGGACCGCGGCTCGGAAACCTGGTCGTCGAGGCGAAGGATCTCGTCAAAGGCTACGGCGACCGCGTGCTCATGGATGGGCTTTCGTTTCAGCTTCCGCCGGGCGGCATCATCGGGATCATCGGCCCGAACGGCGCCGGCAAGACCACCCTCTTCCGACTGATCGCGGGACTCGAGGGCTCCGATGGGGGCACGATCCGGGTCGGCGAGACCGTGAAGGTCGCTGTCGTCGATCAGAGCCGGGACGCGTTGAGCGGCGAGCGGAACGTCTGGGAGGAGATTTCGAACGGCGAGGACGAGATCAAGCTGGGAAGCCGGACGATCCCATCGCGATCCTACGTCGCGATGTTCAATTTCAAGGGCGCCGACCAGCAGAAGCTCGTGAAGAATCTGAGCGGCGGGGAGCGCAACCGCGTGCACCTGGCGAAGCTCCTCCGCTCCGGAGGGAATCTCCTGTTGCTGGACGAGCCCACGAATGACCTCGACGTGGACACGCTCCGCGCCCTCGAGGAGGGGATCCTCAATTTCGCGGGCTCGATCTGCGTCATCAGCCACGACCGCTGGTTCCTGGACCGCATCGCCACCCACATGATCGCCTTCGAAGAGGACGGCGAGGTCGTCTGGTTCGAAGGCAACTACCAGGATTACGAAGCCAACCGCCACGCCCGCCTGGGCTCCGCCGCCGACCAGCCGCACCGCCTCAAGTACAAGAAGCTCGTCCGGAAGTAGCCATCGGAAAGGAGAAACGACATGAGACTACTCGGTATCGCCCTCGTGGCTCTGGGGATCGTCGCGCTGATCTACGGCGGGATCGGCTACAACAAGCAAACAACGGTTCTGGAGGTGGGCGGAATCAAGGCGACGGCCACGGAACACAAGACGATTCCAATCGCGCCGATCGTCGGCGTGATTTCGCTGATCGGCGGAATTGCGCTCCTGATGACCTCAAAGCGCGGAACCTAGGTCCCGGTCCCGGAGAGGGCCTCGAGCTCCGCGCGCACGAGCGGGTCGTCTCCTGCTCCGGACGCGAACAGGCCAGGATCCAAGGCCGGCGCGTGGCGCGAAGCGCGAACGGCGCAGGCGCGCAGCCACGCGTCCTCCAACCGCCACGCCGCCTTGATGGACTCGGTGAGCGGATCGCCCTCGGGCACACCCGCCCCCTGTTCCTTCACAGGCTTCGGTTCGAAAACCAGGCTCACGTGCCGAAAGACCGAGCGGGGCAGGACGTGTCCCAGGTACTCGAGCGCTGGCGCCGAGGCGCCCGCTTCGCGCGACCTGAGCGGCTCGAACGCGCCGGAGAGCGGCTTGGGTTCGTACCAGCAGGCGAGCGCCCCGAGCGCGCGGCGAAGCGCCGAGTTCGCGGACTCGAGGAACGAATCGGCGAGCAGGCGCACTTCCGGCGCGGCGCTGCTCTCGAGCGAAAGCGCCGGCTCCAGGAATCGACGGTACTCCCCCAGCTCGCGAAGGAAGAGCCTGTGCGCCGCCGAGCGCGGCAGCACCGGCTTGTCGGTCTCCACCCGCACGAGGGTCAGGCTCTGGAACCCAAGATCCCGCAGACCCGGATCGCGGCTCCTCACGATCGTCATGATGGCCCCAACGGCGCGCGGGCTCGCGATTCGCGCCAGGGTTCGGGCCGCGAGCGCCTGCGCCCTGACGCCGCGTCCCCCGTCGAGGAGCGATCTGAGAACCGGCACTGCCTCGGCGCCGATCGCCGTCACGGCACGGCGCGCCTCGTAGCTCAACTCGGGAAGGAGCAGTAGGGGCAGCAGAACGTCGAGAAGCTCCGGGCTCGGCCGGCGAGCCGCGGAGAGCAAAGCGACTCGCCTGACCTCGACGTCCGGGTTCGTGAGCAAGGCGTTCAATCGCCGCACCGGGGCGCTGCCGCTTATCGCGCCCAGGGCGCGCGCAGCGACGAGCAGATCCTCGCGCGCGCCGGACTCAAGGCGGGAATCGATCCACTCCAGGGTGAGCGCGGCGCGCCCCTCCGAGGGGCGATCGAACAGTGCATCGACGGTTTCTTGCCGGAGCGCCAGGTCGTTGCCGTCGAGCCAACCCCGC
This sequence comes from Candidatus Eiseniibacteriota bacterium, assembly GCA_963724515.1. Taxonomy (GTDB): domain Bacteria; phylum Eisenbacteria; class RBG-16-71-46; order SZUA-252; family SZUA-252; genus WS-7. Next base: position 584,389 of record CAVRUU010000003.1, read on the forward strand.
GCCAGGGTGGACGGCCTCGGCGCCAGGGCGAGGAGATAGCGGACCGAGGCGCGGCGCAGTCCTTCGTGCGGCTCGGCCAGGAAGCCCGGGATCACTCCTTCCTCGTCCCCCACCCGCATCGATTCCATCGCTTCCACGGCCGCCGCGCGCACGCTCGGGGACGCGTGCCGGATGCAGCCCTTGACCGCCCGCGCGATCTCCCGGTCCCCGGAACGCTCGCTCAGCTTGAGGGCCAGCACGATCCGCGATTCATCGTCCTCGCGCAGTCCTTGCAGGAGCGCCTTGCGCGCGGAGGGGATCCGCATCGCCCCTTCCGCCACATCCGGCTCTAGCCAATGGCTGCTGAGCGTCTGTTCGAAGGCGCGGCCATACTCCCGATTCAGGAACACGAGGACGACGATCCAGGCCGCCACGAACGTGACCGTGAGAATGGTCACGGCGGTTGTTCCGACGCCCATCACGCGGAGCAGAACGATCAGGAGGATGCCGACCGCCGCGTCCGACCAGCGGTCGACGAGCGTGTCGACGGCGGGCTTGATGCGACGGCGTTCGTGCGGGCGGATCGCCATGAAGTAGATCTCGGCGGAGGACTTGCCGAGGGTCTGAAAGACGACGCCTTGAATCCATCGCATGGCGAGGATGATCCACCATCCGCCGCCGAGGGCCAGTCCCGACAGGAACAACATCGCCGTGACCGGCTGCAAGCCCGCCGTGGCTCCGAGCCCAAACCGGTACATCAGCCAACCCCCCGCGCTGAGCTGAAACACCAGCGCCAGCGCGTTCAGTCCGAAGTAGAACTTTCCGAAGAACTGAGTGAGGGCGTGCGGATCGGGATACAGATGCTGGATGAATATCTTGAACTGGAAATCGACCAGCGTCGACACGATGACCGACAACGCGAGCCCCGCGGCGAGAACCTTGATGTACGTCGACCGGCGTATGATCTCCCAGCGCGAGACCGTGTGTGGAATTTCGATCACTCTGGGACGCTGCGCGCGGTGTCTCTCGATCACCCGGGTCAGCAGATGCGCCACGACGAGGAGGCCCGAGATCGTCCACATCAACCCGTCGCGCTTCACGACCGGCGTCGCCCAGGCGGCGAAAGCGCCTCCGAACAGGCCCCCGATCAGGCCGCAGGCGCCGAGAAACGGAAACACGTTGCGGGCCCGGCGGGAGTCCCATACGTCGAGGGCAAGACCCCAGAAGTGCGGTAGGAGCATCATCGCCTGGCTGCCCGCCCAGACGTAGAACACGGCGGTGGTCCACCGACGCGCGAACGGAAAGACCGCGGCCGCGGCGAGGCTGAACCCGATGGCCGCGTACTGATTGAACCGGGTCGCGCCGACACGCTTGAACCGGAGTGCCACACGGCTCTCGAGCCAGACGAATCCGGCCGCGGCCAGCGCGACCCCGATGTACCCATAGGGCAGGGCAAGCGCTCCGAACTCGGCCAGGAACAGCGCGTCGCGAACGACTTTCGCGATCGTGTACGCGCAAAAGAGCGTCGCAACCAGCGCGCCCATCAATAGAAGCACCGGCCGCTCATGCCTCTCGAGACTGAGCCGTCTCGTGATGATCTCGAGCAGACGTGCCGCCAGGTTCGACCTCCTCCGAAATACCTAGAAATAGACCTTGACCGTGTTAGCTTAGGAAGCTAACATAGCGTACATGAACCCACCCAACCTCGGCGAGGAGATTCGCAGGCTCCGGCTTCGTGCCGAGTTCACCCTGCGAGGGCTCGCGGCGGACCTCGGCATCTCGGCGGCTCACATGTCCGACATCGAGCACAATCGCCGACGCCCCTCCGAGAAGCTCCTTAGAAAGATCGCCGACAAGCTGCGGAAGGTCGGCGCGACGTATGGCAATCTCGAGCAGCTCCTCTCGGGGATCGACACCAAGACGCGGGAGTGGGCCGCATCGACTCCCGGGGCGCGGGCGCTGCTGCGACAGCTTCTCGAGGCGGACCGTGACCCGCAGGAGATCCGGCGCGCGCTGGAGAGACTCATCGGGCCCAAGCGAAAGGGGAAGGGTTCGAGAGCAGCCTGACCATGTGGTAGCTCCATCCTGAACGCGAGGCGGATCGCTGATTCCGTCATGTCTCGATAAAGAGGTAACAGACCATGAAACGAATCGCAGGCGGTATTGGCATCGTCCTACTCATTGTCTTTGCCGCAGGGCTAGCCGGCTGCACGAAGACCGACGCGGCCGCGGACGCCAAGGAAACGGCTGCGCAGAACACGCCGAGCCAGGAAACCCTCGTGATGCCGGTGGGCACCCGGTTCCTCGCCACGCTCGGCACGCGTCTCAGCACCGACTCCAACAACAACGGTGATCCGTTCGTCGCCACGACCGTCGAACCCATCGTCGTCGATGGGAGAACCGTCGTCCCGGCAGGCGCGCGAATCGACGGGATGCTTCGCGACGTTCAGGCATCCGGCCGAATCAAGGATCGCGCCCGGATGACGCTCGTGTTCCAGGAAATCGTCGACACCGATGGAAAGACGCACACGATGTCCGCGCTGCCGCTCACGATCAAGGCGGCCTCCGAGACGCACAACGATGTGATCAAGATCGCGGGTGGCACAGCCGCAGGCGCCATCCTCGGCGCGATCAGCGGGAAGAAGAACGGCACCGTGATCGGCGCGGCCGCCGGAGCGGGCGCGGGAACGATCCTCGTCCTCGCGACCAAGGGTGATGACGTGGAGCTGAACCAGGGGCTCAAGCTGTACGTCGAGATGACGGGCCCCACGAGCTTCATGGTCGCCGCTCGCAAGTAACGCCGGCGGGAACGATTTGGATGTGCGCGGGGCGGCGCCGAAAGGTGCCGCCTCGCTTCGTTTCTGCCTCGCGGGCGAATCTACCGAGAGCAATCGCCGACGGGGGAGCCGGAACAACGGAACGGGCCGCGCCTGCGGACCGACGACAGATTATTATCGGACGCTTGCACTCCGAAACGCAACCATCAGAATCATATTGCGGTCGTTCGCATAATCAGCTAACATAGCGAACGCAACCCACCCATGGTAAGGAGAGGTGAGAAATGCTCTGGACAATCGTAGTCGTGCTTCTGGCTCTGTGGCTGCTCGGTTTGGCGACAGCGTACACCCTGGGCGGCTTGGTTCATCTTCTGCTCGTGATCGCCATCATCGTGGTTCTGATCCGCATCATTTCAGGTCGAAGGGCGCTGTAGGCACCGCTCCGGCTGGAAGGCCTGAGTGGCCGAAAGAGGGGTGACCGATGCTGGTGCTCGTCGAGATATCGGCTGTCGTTGCGAGTTTGGCCGTGGTCGTGATCGCCGTCGCCGCGGTCCGCGCCATGAACTGCATCGCGAAGGCGACGGAGCAGGCGAACGAATTCACGCGCGAGGCGCGGGAGACCTTGGCGTCGGTCCGCGGGGTTGTCGCTCCGATCCGCCGCGTGGTGGACCGCTTCGAGCCTCTCGGCGAGCGCGCGGCCGACCTTTCCGCCTCCGTGCTGGAGAGTGTCGAAGCGCCCATTCAGACGGCCGTCGCCGCGTCGGACGTCATGAGGTCGGTTGCGGGGTATTTCCTGGAGCGGTTGTCCCGCCGATTCACGCACGGTCGCGCTGCGACCCATGGAGGATCTGACAATGAACAAGGAGCAACAGGTCAATAGCGGCTCATCGGCCGCGTTGGGGTTCGTGCTCGGCGCCTTGGTCGGAGCTGGGATTGCGCTTCTTCTCGCTCCCCGGACCGGGAAGGAAACCCGCCAGCGCCTTGTGGACGCAGGCGCACGTTGGAGCGACGAGGCGCGCGGCAAGTTGGACCAGGCGCGCGAGATCGCGCATGATCTCAAGAAGGACGCGAAGTCGGCGGTGGATGCTGGCCGGGAGGCGTTCGAGCGCGGTCAGAATTCGCGTGAGTCGCGCCCGGCTGCCCGTACTGAACTGAAGACTGAACTGAAGGCTTAGCCCAACCCCGCCCGGACGCCGCGCCTTGCCCCTTGACCGGATGATATCATTATGCTATCTTAATGATGTCACCCCCAACTCAAGGAGAATGCGGACATGACCCAGGAACGCGTCGCAAGACCGGTTGGCGGGAGCGTGGGGCTCACCGCAATCATCGTTCTCTTCCTCACGGGCATCGGAATGTTCATCCATGGGCTCAACAGCCCTCAGCCGCTCGGTTGGGTTCTCCTCGCCGTGCTCGCGCTCGGCCTCGGTGGGCTCTCGATCGCCGGGCTGTTCACCGCGCAGCCCAACCAGGGCGTCGTGCTGATCCTTTTCGGAAACTATGTCGGGTCCGTCCGGTCCAGCGGATGGTGGTGGACGAATCCGTTCATCACTCGAAGGAAGATCTCCCTCAGGGCCCGGAGCTTGAACGGCGAGCGTATCAAGGTGAACGACCAGCATGGAAATCCGGTCGAGATCGCCGCGGTCGTGGTCTGGAAGGTGCGCGACACGGCCCAGGCCACCTTCGACGTGGACGACTACGAGCGGTTCGTCACGGTGCAAAGCGAAACGGCGGTGCGCCATCTGGCCAGCTCCTACCCGTACGACGATTACGAATCGGACGGGATCTCGCTTCGCGGGAGCACGGACAAGGTCTCCGAGTTCCTGAAAGCCGAGCTGCACGAGCGTCTCAAGACCGCGGGCGTCGAGGTCTTGGAAACACGGCTGAGCCACCTGGCGTATTCCCAGGAGATCGCCCAGGCGATGCTGCAGCGGCAGCAGGCGGGCGCGATCATCGCGGCGCGGACGAGGATCGTCGAGGGCGCGGTCGGCATGGTGGAGATGGCGCTCGACCGCCTCGGCAAGAACAAGGTCGTCGAGCTGGACGAGGAGCGGAAGGCCGCGATGGTGTCGAATCTGCTTGTCGTGCTGTGCGGCGAGCACGCCGCGACGCCGGTCCTGAACGCCGGGACGCTGTACAAATAGGCGATCGGTGGCCGAGCGGAAGGCCTTCCTGCTACGGATCAGTCCCGAGCTGTGGGAGAGTCTCGAGCAGTGGGCGGCCGACGAGCTGCGGAGCGTGAACGGCCAGATCGAATTCGTGCTCGCGCGCGCCGTGCGCGATGCGGGGCGCGAGCGGAAGCGGCCGCGCGGGGGGAGCCGGGAGCCACCGAGCTAGGGTCTGGCCCTGCACTTTCCATATTCGAAGGGAGCCCACGATGCCCAAGATGCATGAGATCGACTACAAGGTCCTCGGGGACGATCTACAGTTCGTCGAGATCGCGCTCGATCCGGGCGAGGCCGTGGTGGCCGAAGCCGGAGCGATGATGTACCTCGAGGACGGGATCGAGATGACCACGATCTTCGGGGACGGGTCGCAGGCGCGCGGAGATTTCATCGACAAGCTGGTCGGGGCCGGGAAGAGACTGCTGACCGGCGAATCATTGTTCATGACGGTTTTCCAGAACCAGGCGACCTCCGTGCGGAAGGCCGCGTTCGCGGCGCCCTACCCCGGAAAGATCCAGGCGATGCACCTGGCGGAGATGGGAGGCGAGCTGATCGCGCAGAAAGAGTCGTTCCTCGTCGCCGCCAAGGGCGTGACCATCGGGATCGCGTTCCAGAAACGCTTCGGCGTGGGTCTCTTCGGCGGCGAAGGGTTCATCATGGAGCGGCTGCAGGGGGATGGCTGGGTGTTCGTCCATGCGGGCGGCACCCTCCTCCAGCGCGATCTCGCCGCGGGCGAGATGCTCCGCGTGGACACGGGATGCCTCGTGGCGCTCCAGCCGACGGTGACCTACGACATCCAGTTCGTCGGAGGCCTGAAGAGCGCCCTCTTCGGCGGAGAGGGTGTCTTCTTCACCACGCTGCGCGGCCCCGGGAGGATCTGGCTTCAGTCGCTCCCGTTCAGCCGCCTCGCGAGCCGCATCTACGCGGCCGCGCCGCAAACGGGCGGGCGAAGGCGCGAAGAGGGCTCGCTCCTGGGTGGCATCGGCAACCTGCTCGACGGGGACGGAAGGTAGCCGCTCGGAGGAGATCGGACCCTACCACGGACCTGCGACAATTTGCCAATCTCCTGCCCTTCCACTCTGAGCTCCTCGCGTGTATCTATAGTCACGGGGCCTATGTCAACGGGCCGGCCGACACGGGAGCGATCAGGAGGAAACCATGAACGATCGGAACGGGTTCAGGCCGGGGCTCTTCGCGGCGCTCCTCATTGCATGCTCGCTCGCGCTCTCCTGCGCGGGGCCCAACAAGCTCGCGCAGCAAAGCGAGAAGGCGTACGGCCAGGGGGAGGTCGATAAGGCCTACCAGAAGGCCGCCCGCGCGCTCCGGAAAGAGCCCGAGAACCGCCGGGCGCGTGCCGCGATGACCCAGGCCGCGGTGAAACTCATGGACGAGCGGGAGGCCGAGATCCGCGGGCTTGCGGTCCGCGACACGGTGGCCGCGGCGAGGCGCTCGGTCGCGCTCGACGCGTTCCGGAACGAGCTGACAAGCTATCGCATCATCCTCCCGCCTGATCCTGACTTCGACCGCGACGAGTCGGCGATCCGATTGGGCGCCGCCGGCATCGTGTACCGCGAGGCCGTGGACGATCTCGAGGCGGGCGCTCCGAAGCGCGCGTACGACGAGTTCCAGCAGGCGCAGCAGTTCCAGCCACGCTACCGTGACGTGGCGCGCCGGATCGAGGAGGCCATGGACGAAGCCCTGCCGCGCGTGGCGTTCTTCCCCTTCGCGAACGAGACCGATCTTCGGGTCCTATCGCGGGAGTTCTCCGATCGCGCCCACGCCGAGCTCGCGAGACGGATTGTCAACTCGGGGTTCCGTTTCACAGCGCTGGCGCCGCGCGACCTCTTCTATCAGGCGGTCCCGATGCCGTTGACGGATCACCTGACGACCCAGCAGGCCGCGCGCATCGGGCGCGACCTGGACGTCGACCGCGTGATCGTGGGCCGCTTCCACAGCATGCGCTCGAACACGAACACGGGTGATTACAGCCAGACGATCTTCCACAAGACCGTGGACAAGGACGAGAAGGGCGCGACACGGGAGCGCTACGTCGAGCGCACGATCCGCGTGCTGACACGGGAACGCGAGTTGTCGGTTGGGTACGAGTACTTCGTCGTGGACGTGCGCGACGGCGCCGCGATCACCGGAAACTCGGGAACCCTGCACGCCGCCGCGCGCGCGGTGTATGCCTCGGGCCCGGTGGGGGGCGACGACGACGAGGACGACTACTGCCTCGTCTCCGCCCGACATCAAGAAGCAGGACCCCGAGCGGGCGAAGCGGATCGAGTCGCAGTGGGGAGATCGCTGCGGTGACTGGAAGCTGACCGATCTCATCAAACGATCGCGCAAGCAGCGTGCAACAGGCTATGAGTCACGATACAAGGACGACTGGGTCTTGCGCTCGGACGGCTGCGCCGTATTCCTCGGGGACGTGCCGTCCGAGGGAGATCTGGCGAAGCTCGCGTTCGGCCAGGTGTGGGAGCCGCTCGCCCGAACGCTCAAGGACGTGGACCAGGCGGAGCCACGAGACCTCTCGGGCGCGAGGCCCTAGCTCACGTCGCGCAGCGGAGCCCATCCGCCACGCACGTGTGGCAGGCGCGCCAGCTCAACCGGATCCCCTGCCCCGCCTCGCGGAGTGAATCTCCCAGGCGCGCATCCGCCCGCTCGACCAGGATCGGGCAGGTCATGACGCCGTGCGCCGTCACGGTCCGGCTCGAGGAGCAGATCAGGGACTGCTCGATTTCGGAAGCCAGCGGCTCCGGCCCGAGCCGCTCGCGCTCGAGGTAGCCCCGGGTGCGGCGCTCCTCCCTCCCGATGCGGAGCAGGGGGAGAAACTTGACGCGCGGATGCGCGATTCCCAATCCCCTGAGGAATTCCGTGAACTCCACGCGCGCCTCCGCGGCCTTGAGCCCCTCCTCGTGCTCCACCACCGTCACGACCGGCGAGACGCCCTCGCGCGCGAGCCGGCGGAGTGCGGAGACCACATCGTCGTAGACGCCCCGCCCTCTCACCCGGTCGTTTCGCTCGGCCGTGGTGCCGTCCAGACTGACCCGGACGTCGAACGAATAGCGGCTGCCCGCGAATCGGTTCGCGATCCACCGGGCCAGCGCGTCGTCGATCGGGAGCGCGTTCGTGAGGACCGTGAGCGGCATCCGCTCGAGCGCGAAATCGACCAGGCTCCGGATCTCGGGGTGGAGGAACGGCTCCCCCCCCGTGAAATAGGCGTCTCTCGCGCCCAGCTCGGCGGCCTCCGCGAGTGCGCCCTCCACCTGCGCGCGGGTCATCATGGGGATCGACTCGCTCTTGGGACCCGCGCTCACGAAGCAGTGGCGGCACGCGATGTTGCAGATCGTCCCGGTGATCTGAACCCACACCGTGTCGAGCGATCGGAATCGAACCTCCGGGCCCACCTCAGGCCTCCCCTTCCCGCCTGAGCACGGGCGAAGCGGGAAGCAGATCGAGCTTCAACGTCCTGCCCTTCCGATCGACCTGGCCGAACTGGAGCACGCCCGTCGGGCAGCTCTGGACGCACGCGGAGCAGCGCACGCATTGGGGATCCTGCATCGGCAGGCCCTTGTTCGCGAAGTTCATGACGTCGATGCCCTGGTGGCAGACCGACGTGCAGACATTGCACGAGATGCACTTCTTCTTGTCCGGCACGATCGCGAAGCGGCTGAAGCGCGCGTAGATGTGCATGAGCGCGGCCAGCGGGCACATGAAGCGGCACCAGACGCGGCCGGAGAACCAGAAGTAGAGTCCGTAGCCCAGCACGCCCGCGAGGAAAACGTCGACGAACCACTTGTAAGGATTCTTCAACATCGGCTCGAAGATGGAGTCCGCCCAGTTCCCGTCGGGAAGCGCCCAGCCGACGATCCGGACCGCGAGCAGGAGTACCGCCACGAGCAGGACTCCCTGCCCGATCATGTTCATGCGGTTCCAGAGGGGCCCGTGCGGCATCTTCTGGCGGTGTGTGTCCCCCAGCGTCTCCGCGAGCGCCCCGCACGAGCAGATCCATCCGCAGTAGACCCCCTTCCCGAAGAAGTAGATCCCGAGCGGAATCAGGACGAGCGTCTGGAGGATGCCGATCCAGATCCACCACCAGAGCGGATCGCGCGTGAAGATGTTGTACACGTTGAGCGGCCACGCGAGGATCAGGCCATAGGCCCGCCAGAACTCCCGGCCGTGGCCATAGTCCACGACGGGGAAGAGCGCGTCCAGGAACCCGCGCGGCAAGAGCCCGTGATAGGCGAGCTGCGGAAGAATGACCTCCGGCAGCAGGAAGAGCGGCAACACCTGGATCGACATGAGCGTCGCGGTCTGGAGCGTGATATAGGGCGTTTTTCTGCGGCGGATGCGCTTCAACCCGAACAGGACGACGACCGCGGAGTAGGCGAGCGTGTACCAGAACGAAGGACTGGACGCGCTGATCGCCAGGGTGCCGGCGAGCGTCGAGGGCTTCCTCGCGTCCGCGGCGATCGCGCCGCCGAGCCGGCTCAGGATATCGGGGAGATTGAACGGGAACCAATGATGGGTTCGGAAGAGCTGCTCCATCGAGCCCCCCGACTTCCAGTTGTAGAGCCAGGCGCAGAAGAGGACGAAGACCGAGAGCGCGATCCACTGCCGCGGGCGCATCTCCCCCGCGATCCGGATTCCGGAGCGCCGGAAGAAATCCAGCGGCGCCTCGCGCCCGAGCATCGTGAACACGACGTCGTTGGAGAGGACCTCCTCGCGGTCGCCCTCGAGCACGACCTCGCGCGGACGGATCTCCTTCACCTCCGTTCCGAGCCGAAGCGAAAGGGATCCTCCCGGTGGATCGCGAAGGAGCCGTTCCAGCTTCTCCACGTTCTCGGGCTTCGGACGCGAGAATTCCGTCCGGCGGTAGGAGAGCGTGACGTGGGCGCCGGCCAGGACCAGCGCGATCGCGGTCTCGAGCGCCGCGTCGCCGCCTCCCACGACCAGGGCCTCCTGCCCCGTGAAATCCTTGGGGTCGTGAAGCCGGTTGTACACCTTGTCGAGGTTCTCTCCGGGCACGCCGCACTTGCGGAAGCTCCCGCTCCGTCCGATCGCGATCAGCACGCGGCGGGCCCCTACGGACGCCCCGCTCGCGAGCCTGACGCTGATGTTCGCCCCCGTCCGCTCCACGCGCTCCGCCCGCGCGGCCATGGGCACGATCCCGGCGCGCTCGGCCTGCGAACTCAGCTCCTCGACCAGCTTCTCCTTCACATCCGCGGATACTTGTAGATCGCCGGCCGGTTTCATCGAGCGGGGATAGGTGTAGATCGGCTTTCCCTTCGGGAAGTTCACGAGGGTCGAGAACGGCTCCGTCGCTTCGAGGATCTCGAAGCGGAGCCCCTGCTTCTTCGCCTCTACCGCCGCCGCCATCCCCGAGACGCCCGCGCCCACGATCACGAGGTCCGCGACGCCATCGTTCACGGCGCGCCTGTCCGACGCCGCCGCGCGCGCGCAACGGGCGCCCGAGTCGAGAGCGAGCTTGAGGAGCGGGATGCCGGTCAGGTCGCCCGAGATTAGGACGCCCGGCACGCTCGTGGCCCCGTCGCGGTCCGACACCGGAAGGTTCTCCACCGTTCCGGCGGGCCAGCGCGTGTGGAGCCAGCGCGTGTAGCGCGCGATCCAATTCGACATCGATCGACACCCCGAGGGGGACAGGAAGAAATGCGGCCCGTGGAGAGACTCTAGGCTGCCGCCCTCCACGGGCCAAGGGATTCTACTACTTGGGTTCCGGCGTCGTCTCGGGCTGCTTGGTCTCCGCCGTCTTCGCTTCCGGCTTCACGATGATGCGGTTCCGGACCTTGCCGAACTCGGCCTTGGTCAGGATTTGCTTCTTGGCGAGGTCGCCCCTCGTCTTGTAGGGACGGCCGTCGATGATCTTCTGCGCAAGCTCGTCGCTTACGCCCGGAAGCTTCATCAGGTCTTCCTTGCTCGCGCTGTTGACGTCCACCGCGGGCATGCGCTTGGCGTGGGCCATGTGCGTCGGCGCGGCCGAGGACTTGGCCGTGCCCGTCGCCGCGTACGCGGCGATCGGGAAGATCATCGCCAGGGCGAGGACGGAAAGCGCGCGAACCATGAACGAGCGGATCATACGGGATCTCCTAAGGAGGGCGAATTCGGACACACCACCGCGCCCTCCAGGCGGCTGGCGTTGGGACGGCTCTCGAGCCGATCCCGTGACAAGACCCCATGGGCCTGGGAACGCGATGATCGGATTGTGAGACGTTGGGGCTTGATCGATGCGGAACGAGCGAAGGTGCCGAGCAGTGGGGAGAAGCGGGCGTCTTGATGGGGACCCGCGCGCGGAGGGCCGCGGCCCCAGGTCGCACGATCCTCCTGCGAGATCGGCGGAGGCAACGGATTCAAGTCGAGACGGCCCATCGCCGTGAGCGCCGCGACCCCGGCCAGCGATTCCGTCGCGGCCCCGTGGCTTCCCGTCCGGTTCCGGGCGGAGTTGCGTGCCGCCCCGTGCGGGACGGGCCTCAGCGCGGCGTGGTGGTTGGGTGCTGCGTCATGACGAGCCGGCAGTGGGGGGGAACCTCCTGCCGCAGGCGCCTTGGTAGACGCTTCGGCTGCGCCCGCAAACGCGAGCGCCGCCGAGGCGACCACGGCCATGATGACCCACTGTCGACTCATGAAATGCCGGCTCCTGTGCGCCCGGCCCATCCGGGACGCGCCCCCCGCCCGCACTTGTTACCCCATGAGGTCCGGCGGGGTTCCGGCGCACGAATGGCGTTTTCGTGAGCGGCTGATATAGTACGGCGATGGCGACAGCGCGCCGGGCATTCCCGACCACGGTCCTTCTCCTCTCCGGCGCCCTGATTCTGGCACTGGCGGCCGGAGGATGCTCCCGATCGAACGGCGCCATCCGGGGAAGCGGAACGATCGAGCTGGACGAGATCGATATCGCCTCGCTCGTGGGCGGGCGCGTCTCGCGCATCCTGGTGGACGAGGGAGACTCCGTGCGCGCGGGAGACACGCTCGTCGTGCTTGCGCAGGGTGAGGTCACGGCCGGCGTGCGGGCGCAGGAGGCGGAAGTGGGCCGGACCACGGATCTGGCGCGCGACCAGGAGCTGGGGCCGCGCGTCGAGGAACGCAAGGCGGCGAAGGCGGATCTCGATACGGCGGAAGCGGCGCTCAGGCTGGCGGAGATCGAGCTGGCCCGCGTCCGGGCTCTCTACCAGAAGCAGCTCATCCCGGAAGCCGACCTGGACCGGACCAGCACGCAGCGTGACCAGGCCGCCGCCCGCCGTGACGCCGCCGCCCAGCGCTTCTTGATGCTCGAGGCCGGCTACCGAACGCACGTGGTGGGCGCCGCGCGCAACGCGGCCGAGGCCGCGCGGGCCGAGCTCTCCTCGGCGAAGAGCAAGGCGCGCGAGCTCACGCTCACGGCTCCGATCTCGGGTGTCGTTCTCATAAAGACCACCGAGGAGGGTGAGGTGATCGGACCCGCCGTTCCGATTCTCACGCTCGGAGATCCCACGAAGCTCTGGATGCGCGTCTACATCGCAGCACCCCTCCTGGTCCGCGTCCATCTCGGGGACCGGGTGCTCGTGCGCGTCCTCGGCGCCCCCCGCGAGTATTCTGGGCGCGTGGTCGAGATCGCGACGCGGGCCGAATTCACGCCGCGCGCGGCACTCACCGAGGAGGAGCGCGCGACCATCGTGTTCGGCGTCAAGGTGGCCCTCGATCCCCAAGACGGAACGCTGAAACCCGGGCTGCCCGCCGATGCGCGAATCGTCCCCGGAAGCTGAGCCGGTCGTCGAGGTGCGCTCGATCGTGCGCCGGTTCGGGAAGATCACGGCCGTCGACGACGTCTCCTTCGAGATCTTTCCCGGCGAGATCTTCGGGATCCTCGGTCCGAACGGCTCCGGCAAGACCACGACGATCCGGATCCTCTGCGGGCTCCTCTCTCCGACTTCCGGAACCGCGCGCGTGGCGGGGATCGACGTGGTGAGGGACCCCGACGAGGTGAAATCCCACATCGGCTACATGTCGCAGGCGTTCGGGCTCTACCGCGATCTCACGATCGAGGAGAACCTGCGCTTCTATGCGGGCGTATACGACCTGGAGCGCGACTGGCGCGAGCGGGTCCAGTGGGCGATCCAGACCATGCACGTCACGGGCGCGCGCGATCAGCTCGCCGGGACCCTCTCGGGCGGGATCAAGCAGAGGCTCGCCCTGGCGTGCGCCCTGCTCCACCGGCCTCCCGTTGTGTTCCTCGACGAGCCTACCGCCGGCGTGGATCCCGCGGCGCGGCGCCTCTTCTGGCGCATCATTCGCGGGCTCGCCGACGGGGGGACGACGATGATCGTAACCACGCACTACATGGACGAGGCGGAGAAGTTCGACCGGCTCGCGTTTCTCTCCCAGGGCAGGCTCAAGGCCGTGGGCACGCCGGCCGAGGTGAAGTCGAGCTTCGGTGTGGGCCAGAGCCTCGAGGACATTTTCGTCGCGATCCAGGAACGCGAGGGATCGTGACGGGCCACCGGCTGCGCTCGATGATCTGGAAGGAGTTCATCCAGATGCGCCGCGACCGGGCCACGCTCGCGATGATGCTCGGCATCCCGGTCATCCAGCTCCTGGTGTTCGGGTTCGCGATCCGGATGGACGTGCGGCATCTCCCGATGGCGGTCTACGACGAGAGCCGCACGCAGGAGAGCCGCGAGCTGGTCCAGAAGCTCCAGGCTACCGACAACTTCACGGTGACCCGGTATGTGGAGTCCTACGAGGAGGGGAAGCGGCTCATCGACCGAGGCACCGTCCGGGCCGCGATCGTGATCCCGGTCGATTTCGCCCGGCGCCTGAAACGGGGACGCGCCAGCACGGCGCAGCTTCTGGTCGACGCCTCCGACCCGAACACATCCCAGAACGCGATCGCCGCGGCGCAGCTCGTGGGGCAGCGGAAGAACATCGAGATTCTCGCCTCGCGCTCGAGCACGCCGATCCGCGCCGAGAGCCCACCGGTGGACATCCGGATCCGGCCCCTCTACAACCCCGCGCTCAAGAGCTCCATCTTCATCGTGCCGGGCATCATCGGCATGATCCTCTCCATCACGATGATGATGATCACCTCGATGTCGGTCGTCCGGGAGCGCGAGCAGGGCACGCTGGAGCAGCTCATCGTGACGCCGATCACGCGCGGAGAGATCATGATCGGAAAGATCGCCCCCTACGTGGTCGTAGGCTACGTGCAGCTCACGGCCGTGCTCACGCTGGGCAGACTCATCTTCCACATGCCGATCCGGGGGAGTCTTCTGGTGGTCTACGCGGTCACGTTCCTCTTCATCACGGCGAACTTGGGGTTGGGGCTCTTCGTCTCGACCCTCGCCAAGACGCAGACGCAGTCGATGCAGGGCTCCTACTTCTTCTTCCTCCCCAACGTGCTCCTCTCGGGTTTCATGTTCCCGCGCGAGGGGATGCCGCACGTGGCCCGCGAGATCGGTCTCCTCTTCCCGCTCACGTATTATCTCCAAGTCCTGCGCGGGGTGGTCCTGAAGGGAGCGAATTTCCTCGACGTGCTGCCCCAGACGCTGATGCTGCTCCTCCTGGCGCTGGTCTTCTTCGGCTTCAGCGTGAAGCGATTCCAGAAGCGGCTGGGATAGCGCCCGCGGGCAGGCCGCTCACGCGCCCGCCGTCCCCCGCATACCGCACTACCAGCAGCGTGATGTCGTCGAACTGCGGCCGGTCGGCGGCAAACACCCGCACCTCACCCAGCACGTGCTCGATCAGCTGCTCGGGCTCCATCGCGCAACCGCCGCTGAGGCAGCGAAGCAAACGCTCCTCGCCGAACGCCTCGTCGTTGGCATCGGCGGCGTCGCTCACGCCGTCGCTGTAGAGGATCAGCGTGTCGCCCGCCCGGAGCGGCGTCTCTTCTTCCTCGTACGTCGCCCCCTCGAAGGGACCGATCGGGAGCCCTCCCTTCTCGAGGCGGCGCACGGAGCCATCGCGCCCCAGGAGCAGCGGCGGATTGTTGCCGGCGTTGCACGAAAGAAGCTTCCCGTCCGGCGAGAGCACGGCATAGAAAATGGTCGCGAACCGCCCTTCGACAATGCGCCCGTGCAGCACCCGGTTCACCCGGTCGATCGTCCCCGCGGGGCCGTGGCCGTCGTCGACGTGAGACGTGAAGATCCCCTGAACCATCGCCGCGAGGAGCGCCGCGGGCGGTCCCTTGCCCGCCACGTCCCCCAGCGCGAATCCGAGCCGCCCGCCGGGAAGGTCGAAGTAGTCGAAGAAATCCCCACCGATCGTGCGACAGGCGATCGCGGCTCCCGCGGCGGAGAAGGAGCGCGTCGCGTGCGGGCGGCCGGGCTGCAGTCCGCGCTGGATCTCGCCGGCGATCCGAAGCTCCTGCTCTTCCCGGGCATTCGCCTCCGCCTCCGCGCGGATACGGTCGGCATAGCGGCGCTGGAACCGGATCGCGTAGACCCATCCGAGGAAGAGCGCGCAGAAGAGGAGCGTGAACGCCATGAACGTGGCGATTCCGTGAGCCGACATGAGCTGCCCGTGCGCCACGGTCATGTCGATGATCACCCCCGCGACGATCGACCCCACCATGCTCGCGACGGCGAAGCTTCCTACCTCGATCACGAGAGCCGAGTTCCCCTGCGGACGAACCGCCCGCTCGATCGCGGGGAAGACGAACCTCCGGTTGATCATCACCGCGAAGCCGATCACGTACGCGAAGACCAACGAGACGACGAAGAAATCCCCGAATGTCGCGAGCCCCTTCCCGTAGAGCAGGTTGAAGAAGATCGCGAACGGCACCGCCATGACGGTTTGCCAGGCGATGATCTTGAGAATCCGCCCAGGAGTCAGGGGGCGCCGAGTCACGTGCTGAGGTCTTTCTCGAAGAACAGGGCGCCCGGGACCGGATTGGCGCGGTAGGGCTCGATGGAGCGGAACCCCAGCGAGCGGTAGAGCGCGATCGCCTCCGTCATGGCGGGAACCGTGTCGAGCCGCATCTTCTGGTAGCCCTTCTCGATCGCATGGGCGATGACCGCCTGCGCGAGCCCGCGCCCCACCGCCCGGCCGCGGAACCCGGGGCGAACGAAGAGACGCTTCATTTCGCAGAGGCCCGTTCCCATCGGACGCAACGCGACACATCCCTGGACCAGATCCTCCTCGCTAGCGAGAAGGATCACGCCGCCGGGCGCGGCGTAGTCCCCCGGGAGCCCGGCCACCTCCTTGTCGAAATCCTGAAAGGAGAGATCGAACCCGAGCGAGGCGGCGTACTCCTCGAAGAGCGTGCGCACGAGCTTGAGATCCTCCGGCACGCGCGCGGGGCGTACCTGCCCGAGCGGCGCCTCGGCGTAGACAATGCGGGCGACCTTTCCCACGCCGCCGTACCGCTCATCGTACTCACGCTTCAGCGCGACACCGGGGCCCGTGCGGTAGGCCTCGAAGTCCGCGATGTTCGAAAGCTCGTACACGGTCACGTACTGAGGACGAAATCGCAGGTCTCCCGTGCTCTGGTGTACCAGGAACTTCCGCACGCTCTTCATCTGAGGCGCCGCGAGCACGTGCGGGATGTGCACCCGGTTGTGCCAGTCGTTCCACTCCACGAGCATGTCCTCGGGGACCCAGGTGTAGACCTCGTAGCGAACCGTTCCCCGATCGCTATCGCCACTCCGCTTGTTTCGGTCCATGGGGTGGGATTGCACAACGTCGGCCATGAGCGCTTCTCCCGGTCTGGGTCGGATGGCGGCTGGGATGAAGCGGTCAGGATATCAGATATCAGATTCCGAGCCAGTAGGTTGCCTTGACCGCGAGGATGTTCTCGGGGCCGTTCTCGAGGAGCGCCCGGAAGTCGCGCGAGAAGTCGAAATCGCCGAAGGCCTGGGTCTCGCTTCGGCTCTGCTGCCACACGAGGAAGACGGCGGAGCCGGGACGATACTCCCAGCGCAGAACGGCATTGCCCAGGAGCGAGCGGAAGTTGAAGTTCGGATCCGGAACGGAGAACGCGGTCGCGGGGCCCGCGCCGTCGGGGTCGATCTGGTAGACGCCGGTGGAATCGCGCTGGATCGTGCCGGCGTGCTTACCGTACACCGCGAACTCGTATTCCCTCGGCGTCGAGAGCTGTTTGAGATCCTTGTAGAGGCCGGTGACCACGAACGGTTGCAGGTAGAGCTGGAGGCTGAGCTTCGGCGAAAAGGTCCAGTTGACCCTCGTGTCCAGCGAGAAGGATTTCTGCTCCAGCGTCCCGAAGACGTAGCGCGCTCCGTACGTGGCGCCCGCGGTCGTGTCCGGGACCGTGGAGACGTATTGCGCCATGTCCCGCGAGACGCGGATCGAGGGGGAGAATTGAACGAGCGCGGAGGACGCGGGGTGGAGGGTCAGGAATGGCGTGTACTGGACGGACCGGCCCCCTGCGTCGTCCCACTGCCAGTTCTCCTGCCAGCCGGCCTGGTAGCTCTTCCGGAAATCCGAGTTGACGGTGAGCCGCACGCGCCCGCTCGGAGGAACGCGCGACATCGGACCTCCGCGCGTGAGACGATCGTCGTATCCGCCCGGGTACCACGACACGCGCGTGTCCGCGTACCAGTAGTTCCGGAACGTCCCCTCCGCGTCCGCCTCGTACCCCTGATAGGTCAGGTCCCAGGCGTAGTTGAAGGAGTGGTTCGTGAACACGAACGCATCCCAGTTGTGGAAGAGCTTCCCCGGCTTGTTCTGCTTGTAGAGCGCGAGCCATGAAAGGCCGCGGACATCCGCGGCGTTCATGTACCCCACGTCGTTGATCTCGAACCCGGGGCTCCAATCCTGGTACGTGGCCGAGCCGACCCAGTGCTCGCCGCCGATCTTGTTGAGCGAGAGCTGGCCGGAGGCGCCGGCCAGCGAGGTCCGTGCCGGGTCGTAATGCAGATGATCCGCGTCCGGACGCTGGAAGTAGCGGACGCTGGTGCGCTGCGTCCGGTCGATCGCCGTGGCGCTGCCTCGGACGTAGCTGCCGAGGAGGTATCCGTCCAGAGACCAGTTCCGGTTCGCCCAGTAACGGTTGAAATCGACCCCGCCGGCATAGGCGCGCGAGCGCAGCATGGAAGCGAGCGTCGGATCCGATCCGTCGCGCGCGACGGCAGTGCCCAGGAAGCCGACCGACGTGTTGCCGCCCCCGGACTCCCGCCGGAGCCTCCCCACGAAGTAGTTCGTGAGCGGCTCGACCGGGTCCCGGTGCATGAGCCCGACGTCGTCGAGATACCGCGCCCGCTCTCGGGAGGTCACGGCGTCGAGCACCCCCACCGACCATCCGCTCCGGGACTTTCCCGTGAGCTTGAGCGCCGTGTCGATCGTGGTCACGGATGGAGCGTCCACGAAGTTGAAGCCGCCGCCCCCCAGGGAAAGCTGCGGCGATCTTCCGATCCGCCGGGCGTGAAACGGGATGGTCGTGTTGAAGCTGTTCTGGCTTCGGCTCTGGCCGAACCGGAACAGGTCCGCGCCCTCGATGAAGAAGGGACGCCGCTCGGGAAAGAAGGTCTCCACCGCGCTGAGGTTCACCACGGCGGGATCCACCTCGACCTGCCCGAAGTCCGGGTTCACGGTCGCGTCGAGGGTGAGATTGCTGGTGAGGCCGTACTTCAGATCCGCTCCGATCGACCCGACCCGATCGGAACCGTCCTGGAACGGGTCCCCCGGCTCGACGGCGTGATAGTCCGCCTTCGCGAGGCTGTATGGGAGGATCTCGACGTGCCGCGGGGTGGAAAGCTCCCCGAGCCCCACGAGGTGCCCGTACCGGCTCGCGTCGCCCTGCTCCTTCTTCGGCGTGAACGAGAACTCCGCCAGCTCCTGCTTCCGGTCGATCCACCTCCGCATCTGGATTCCCCACACAGCTTCGGCCGAGGGGTTGAAACGGAGCTGGGAGAGGGGGATCTCCATCTCCGCCGTCCAGCCGAGGGAATCGATGGCCGTGTGGACGTGCCAGACCGGATCCCAGGAGAAATCCGCGTTCCCGCGCGAGTCGATATAGGAGTCATCGTAAGAGCCGGCCGGGTTCACGCGGAAGCGGTAGGTGGTCAGGTGGTCGTGGTAGGAATCGAGGAGCAGCGCGAAGAAATCGGACGCCAGATCTTCGTCGCGCCGGACGAGCCGTCGGCGCACTTTCCCCGGCTCACGATCGTAGAGCCGCGCCCCGACGAAGAGCGCATCATCACCGATCAGGATCCGGACCTCGGTGCGCTCGGAGACGGGCTTCCCCTCATCCGGATCCCGCTGCGTGAACCGGTCGACCGGCGTCGCCTGGGACCACGCGGGATCGTCCAGCTTGCCGTCCACGCGGATGTGCTCGGCGATCGGGAAGGCATGGATCGCCGGCGCGTCCTCGTGGCGGTAGACGTGGGAGGAATCGGGGGCCTGCCCCCAGGCGGATCCGGCGACAAGGAAGCAAAGGATGAAGAGAATCGGGCCGATCCGACGCATCCACGACCTCTCTCGGGTTCGATGGGTGGGACACCGGGAGGAGGCGCGACCGGCGCCTCGCACGAGCACTCTACGCCAATCCTGAAGGAACCGGTTTCGGGCAATCCCCCAATCCCCGCACGCCAGCGGGGTGCCAAGGGCCGGCGTAAGTCCTATGATGGTCCGGGTTGGGATTTGGTTGGAATCGCGGCGACTCCCAAAGGGGTTCCAACCCCGGGCCCCTTTCCTCGATCCAAGGGTGTGAATGAGCTACTCGGGCGGCGGGATCATGACACCGAGGCAGGACTCGGAGCGGATGCCATCCACGAACGAGGACCGAGAGGACGCCGCCCGGGCCGCCCGGGGGGACGTCCAGGCATTCGCACGCCTCTACGGCGGGCACGCAGCCCGTATCTTCAATCTGGCGCGCCGTATGACGACGAGCGAGTCGGCGGTGGACATCACCCAGGACATCTTTCTCAGGGCCTGGGAGAAGCTCGGCACGTTTCGGGGCGAGGCCGCCTTCGGGACCTGGCTTCACCGGCTCGCCATCAACGTGATCCTGGCTCGCCGCTCCGCGCTCCGGACCGAGAACAGCCGCATCTGCGACGAGGAAGGAATCCTGGACGTGATCCCCGCCCGGGCCGGAGGCCCGGATCTGGGCATGGACTTCGAGCGGGCCATCGAAAGGCTGCCGGAGGGGGCCAAGACGGTGTTCGTGCTCTACGACGTAGAGGGATACCAGCACCAGGAGATCGCGAACATGCTGGGAATTTCATCGGGCACGTCCAAGGCGCAGCTTCACCGGGCGCGGATGATCTTGCGCAAGCACCTGACGCGATGACGGGAGCGACGTGATGCAAGACGCTTGGATGGAACGGCTGTCGGAATATCTGGACGAGGATCTCGAGCGCTCCGAGCGCGAGTCGCTGGAGGCGCACCTCGAGGGCTGTGCCGACTGCGCGTCGGTGCTGGCGGAGCTCAAGTCGGTGCGCGAGCGGGCGCGAGCCGGGCTCGGAGATTCGCCGGTTCCCACGGACCTGTGGCCCCGAATCGAAGCGCGCATCGAGTCGGCGCGCACGCGTCCCGCCCCGGTGACGGAGCTAGAGGTGACGCGCACCCCGCGCGGCTCCCGCGGCGCCCGGTTCTCGTTTTCGCTCCCCGAATTGATCGCGGCCTCGGTAGCGATCGCGATCCTTTCAGGAGGCGCCGTATTCGCGCTGGTGAAATATCGTGAGACCGGGGCGCCGGCCCCGGGACGGATCGTGGCCAAGTCGCCCGAATCCGGCGCGCCGAGCCCGACCGAGCCGGCGGGAAGCGCCTTCACACCGGCTCCGGAGGCCGTGCCCGCCTCTGCTTCCCCCCGGACCGGCGCGGGGACGCTCGCGGCCGAGGGCAACTCCGGCTCGCCGCACGAGGCAGCCATCTCCGAGCTTCGGAAGGCGCTCGCGCGCCAGCGGGATCGCCTGGATCCGGCGACGATCCGCACGCTCGAGTCGAATCTGGCCATCATCGATCTGGCGATCGATCAGGCGAAGCGCGCGCTCACGGCCGATCCGGCAAACACCTACGTCAAGGAACACCTCGCGGAGACGATGCGCCGCAAGGTCGAGCTCTTGCAGCGCGCAACCATGCTCGCCAGCACATCCAACTCGGAGGCCCGGTAATGCTCCAAGCGTATGCGGCCGCCTTGCTCACCCTGCTCCTCATCGCGCCGCCCGCCGCGCGGGCCGCCGTCTGCCCCGATCCTCCGGAGGATCGCTCGGCCGAGGCTTCCGAGGCTTCACTCGAGGCATTCTACGATTCCGGTGATTGGTCCGCCGACTCCGACGCCGGGGACGAGGGGGACGGGGAGGAGACGGTTCCCCAGCCCGACACGACCATCGCCGTGCGGCCCGGAGTCATGCTCGTGATCGAGAATTTCGGCGGCTCGATCAGCGTCAAGACGTGGGACAAGAACGCGGTGAAGATCGCCGCGGACCACTCGCTGCGCGACCGGGTGGTGATCGACAGGACCGGCTCCGCGATCCAGATCAAGGTGAAATCGAAGCGGTGGGTCCCGTCGACGGTCCGATACCGGATCGTGGCGCCCCGCTGGATGAAGCTCGAGCTCTCCGGTGTGAACACCGACATCGACGTCGAGGACTCGCACGGCGAGGTCCGGGCGGAGACCGTTCAGGGGGACATCACGCTGAAGGGAAGCCAGGGCTTCGCATCGCTCAGCTCCGTGCAGGGCGAGATCGTCGCGGAGGGGGTCCGGGGCCGCATCGAGGCAAGCTCGGTCAATCAGGGCGTTCGCCTCGCGAACGTGGTGGGCCCGATCTTCGCGGAGTCGGTGAACGGCGGAATCGTGATCGAAGGCTCCCAGTCCGATTCGGTCGAGGCGTCCACCGTCAACGGGCCGGTGACGTTCGAGGGCCAGGTATCGGACAAAGGGTTCTATCGATTCGCGACCCACAACGGCTGCATCGACGTCGCCATGCCGGAGCGTTCCAACGCGACCGTCTCGCTCTCCACGTTCAGCGGCGGGATTGATTCGAGCTTCCCGGTCACGCTGAAGAAGATCAGGTCCAGACGGTTCCTGACCACGCTGGGTTCGGGCCTCGCCCGATTCGAGCTGGAGTCCTTCCAGGGAACGATCTTCCTCCGAAGGCCCGAGGAGGCCCGCTCCCAGTGCGACTCCGACGAGGACGAGGACGATAAGGAGCAATAGCGCCCTCCCGCACTTTGGGCCGTAAAGCATGGCTTGACCGGCCACCCCTGGCTTCCTAGCATCACCGGGTGGTCAAGACCCCCGTCTCGAAGCGTCCCTCTCCCCTCCCGTTGCATCTCCGCGCGATGGACAACCTCTCCTTCATCCGCGGCGCGATCGAGCGCGCTGGCGCTTTCACCGCGGTCTCCGGGAAAGGACAGACGGCGGTCGGCATCACGGCGCTGGCCGCCGCGTGGATCGCGGCGGGGCAGTCCTCGCGAGAGCGCTGGATCGTGGTGTGGATCGCCGAAGCGCTCGTCGCCCTCCTGATCTCCGCGTGGGCGATCGCGCGAAAAGCGCACGCCGCGGACCTGCCCCTTTTCACCGGAGCGAGCCGGAGATTCGCGCTGAGCTTCGGCATTCCGATCGTGGTGGGCGCCCTCCTGACGCCCCCGCTCCTTCGCTCCGGAGCCGCGGACCGGATACCCGGGATGTGGCTCGCGCTCTACGGGACCGGGATTGTGACCGGCGGGCTATTCTCGGTCGCGGTCGTTCCGGTCATGGGGATCTGCTTCGTCCTTCTCGGCGCCTGCGGGCTCTACGGTCCTACGACGTGGGGGGACGCGCTCATGGCGGCGGGCTTCGGCGGCCTTCACATCGCGTTCGGAATCGCGATCGCGAGACGCTACGGTGGCTGAGCCCGACCGCACGCGTCGGACGCGGACCCGCACGCGGCCGCGCCCGGCGGGCCCGATGGAGATCGACCGGCTCATCCACGAGCGGCTGCGGCTCGCCATCCTGAGCGCGCTCGCAGTCCAGGACTCGCTCACGTTCAGCGAGCTCAAGACCCTCATGCACGCGACGGACGGCAATCTGAGCGTGCACGCCCGGAAGCTCGAGCAGGCGAAGTACATCTCCTGCTCGAAACGCTTCGAGGGACGGCTCCCACGGACCGAGTTCCGGATCACCGAGACCGGCCGGCGGGCGCTCCTGCGCTATCTGGATCACATGGAAGCGCTGATCACGGCGATGCGCGAACGGCGCTGAGCCGCTGCCCGTCTCACGGCATCTAATCGAAGACGATCCTCAACCAAGGGGGAAATACGATGGGAAACAAATGGAGCGAGTGGTCGCTGACGGCACTTCGGATCGTCGCGGGATTTCTCTTCTTTTGCCACGGGGCACAGAAGATCCTGGGCTGGTTCCCGGTACCGGGAAAGGTCATGTCGTTCGCGTTTCCGGAGCTTCCCTGGTTCGCGGGCTGGCTGGAGCTGGTGGGAGGTCCGCTCATCATGCTCGGCATCCTGACGCGGCCCGTCGCGTTCCTTCTCTCCGGCGAGATGGCGGTCGCCTACTTCAAGTCTCACCAGCCCAAGGGCGCCTTCCCGATCGAGAATCACGGGGAATTGGCGGCGCTCTTCTGCTTCCTCTTCCTCTTCCTCGCGGCGCACGGGGGCGGACCTTACTCGTTCGACGGGGCGACGCGGCGCCGGAGACGTCAGTAGCGGGAAGCCCCGGCCGATCGGCGCACGAGCCGCTCCGACCAGCGGAAGAGGTGAATCGAGGTCCATCCGAGGCCGAGAACCGCGAGGAGCAGGAACCCGAGCATCACCGCCGGGCGGTCCATGCCCAGCGCGGCGCGGGCCTGAGCGAGTGCTGGCCACGCCAGCACGACCCACCGTTCGGCGTCGAGGCGGCCCAGTTGCTCGAGCCAGTCCGCTCTCCAGATCAGCAGCGCCGCGAACGCGCACGCGAGGACGACTCCGGGATCGGCCGCCGCCTGGACCCACCAGGGCAGGGGCGTCATGGCTGGCCAGAGATCGACCCGCGCGCCCGGCCGCTCCGTCAACGCGACACGCTCCATGACCCGATCGACGAATCGAGAACGGTCGGCGAGCCGGCCGGCGCGCTCCGGTGTCAGGAGCGCCTCGATCTCCAGGTCCGCGCTGTTCATTCGCCGCCGCTCCTCCGCTCCTCTTCGACCCAGCCCGCGCGCAAGAGCCCTCGCGCCCGGTGCAGGTGCGTCTTGACGGTTCCGATCGGAATACCGAGAGTCCGCGACACTTGTTCCACGGAACGGTCCTCGTAGTAATACAGCAGAATCGCGGCGCGCTGCACCTCGGAGAGCGACCCGAGGAGGCGATCGAGCCGCCTCGAAAGCGCCTCCGATCCCCCCGTTCCGCCCCCGGGGGCCTCCAGCGTCGCGGCATCCTCCAGCCCGGTCTCCCGTGCGCGCCTCGCCTTGAGCACGGCGGAGCGGTCGAGAGCGCGACGGACCACGATTCGGTGGAGCCAGGTCGAGAAGCTCGAGTCACCCCGGAACCGGGGAAGCGCGCGCCAGGCCCTCACGAACCCGTCCTGGGCCACCTCCTCGGCCTCGGAGGGGGAACCGAGCATGCGGAGCGCCAGACCGTAGGCCCGGTCGCTGTAGCGCTCGACCAGCCGCCGGTACGCCGCCGTGTCCCCAGCGCGCGCCCGTTCGATCCATTCACGCTCCTCCGAGCTTTCGGGAGCCTTGGTCTTCGCCGGCTCAGGGACGGTGCACACCGCTGGGTTGGACCGGGCGCGCGGGGGGGCCGGTTTCAAGATCGTGGCTGGGGCGAGGATGGTGTCGGGTGAAACCGCACGACCGGTCCTCCCGGTCCAAGGGAGTGAATGCCGCGCGGATCTTATCCTCTCTCACAACAAAGGAGGCCTTGGATGTTCCACCTTCACCCCGACTCCTTCATCGGCATCTTCGCGATGGCGGTTCCGATCATCGCGATCATCGGAGGCATCACGGTGGCCGTCGTGAGAACGATCGGCCAGCAGAGGCTCGCCGAACTGGCTCACCGCGAGCGCATCGCGGCCCTCGAGCGCGGGGTGGACCCGTCCAAGCTCCCGCCCCCTCCGGTCCTCGACTACGGACCGGCGTACGGGACCTACGATCCGATGCGCCGCTATCACGGCCTCCTGATCGGTGGGATCGTCTGCCTCGTCGTGGGCATCTCGATCGCGGCGTTCCTGACGATCATGGAGACCGAAAAGCGGGCCTGGGCCGTCGGGCTCATCCCGGCGGGAGTCGGCGTGGCGCTCCTCCTGAGCGCGAGGCTGGTCAAGCCCCGGAACGGCAACGGGGCCGGGCGGCTCAGGGATTCAGGATGAGCGGCAGCCCGTTCTTCCCTCCGATCACGACGAACTTGGAATTGGGAGATTCGGCCAGCTTCTCGGTCGCCTCGATCCCTTTCCAGGTGAGAAGCCCCGGCGTGATGCCGGCCGTCACGATCCTCTGGAAGTCGGCGATGCCCTGCGCCTCGATCCGCTTCCGGTCGGCCTCGCTCCGTTCCTTCCGGAGCACGAACTCCATCTGCTGCGCCTTCTGATCCGCCGCGAGCTTCATCTCGACCGCGTCGGAGACCTGCTTCGGCATCTGGATGTTACGGAGGAGCACCGCCTCGACGGTGATCCCGCGGCCCTCGAGGCGCTTCCGCAGCTCCGATACCATCGTCGCGCTCACCTCCGTGCGGCGGCTCGAGTAGAGATCGACCGCGCTGAACCCCGCCGTAACGTCGCGGATCGTGGAGCGGAACTCGGGCGCGAGGACGTTCGCCTCGAGTCCCGAGAGTCCGCCGTAGCGCGAGAATATCTCGGCCGCCTTGTCCGGGTTCGCGTGGTACACGAGGCTCACGTCGAGTCCCACCAGGAGCCCTTCCCCCGTTGGGGTCGTGGTCCGCTCCTCGGTTTGCAGCGTGCGGCAATTGATCCGGTGGACCCCGAGCCACGGCGCCCAGGGATGGAGGCCCGGCCCCCAGGTCCCGTCGTGCACCTTGCCGAACGTTTCCAGGACACCGACGTGCTGCGGCGGCACGGCGGCGCATCCAGCCGATAGAGCGACGACGAGCGCGAGACCGAAGATACGCATCATGGTGTTCCTCCCGAGAGTGTGGGCTGCTTCGACCGCTACTTCCTGATGAGCGATACCCGATAGGGCTTCACCTCGCAGGTGAAGACGCGTCCCGCCACTGCCGGATCCTCGTCCAGGATCCGTTTCGCGTCCGCCTCGCTTTCGCACTCGACGATCGCGATTCCCATCGAGGCATCTTCGCAGGGACCGGCGATGAGGAGCGTTCCCTGGGCGAGGAGGCGTTTCAGATACTGGAAATGCGAGCCGATGATCCGCTCTTCCTCCGGCGTCGCGTCGCTGCCGAACGTCGGGCGGGGCGGACGGTAGATCAGGAGAAAGTGCTTCAAGCGATCGCCCCCTTCTTCCCCGCGACGCGGCGCAGGAGCCCGAGCTGCCCCGCGTGATAGGCTTCGTGGAACTGGAGCCCGGCGAGCTTCGCGGCCAGGCTCCCCTTTGTTTCCGCCGAGCCCAGGTCCGCGTCCTTCATGCGCGAGAGCCCGGCCCGGAGTCGCTCCTGCGACCGGTCCAGCGCCTCGACGATCTCCGGGAAGGGCTTGGCGGCCGCCATCGCGATCGGCTTGGAGCCGCGCTTGTAGAGCTCCCCCTCTGCCTCCTCCCAGACCGGCTTCTCGCCGAGGAGCGAGAGGACCGCCCCCCGTGTATGCACGATGTGCCCCAGGACCCAGTTCGCGCAGTTGCCGGCCGGCTCCGGCCCGACGAGGCTCTCTGCATGCGTGAGGTCGCGGGCGTTCACCCCGATCGCGTAGTGGTTGTACTGGAACAAGAGCTTCAATCCCTCGGCCGTCATCTCGAACGCTCCTCTCTGACGGAAACCCCCGTGGCCGCTTCGACGGCGCCCATCACCGATCGAAAGCCTTCGAGCTCCCGTTTTCCGACATGGGTCCCGATCCGCCCCTCCAGATCGCGGATCAGGCGGTTGATTCGTTCCGCCACCGACCTCCCCTCGCGCGTCAGCTTCACTCGAACCGAGCGCCGGTCGCCGGGGTCCGGCTCGCGGGTCACGAGACGGCGCTCGGCGAGACGCTCCAGCATGCTCGTCATGGTGGACGGCCGGATCCCGAACACACGGAGGATCTCCCCGATCGTGCAGGGCGCGTACGCGCCGAGATAGGAGAGCAGGTGCCCTTCCGCCGGGCTCACCCCCATCTCCGAGCACTGCGGCTCGAGGTAGAGGGTGATCTGGCGTACCGCCTTGTGGATCGGGGACAGATATCGAAGCGCCACGCGCGCCTCCGGGCCGGACCGATAATTACTACGACATCGTATATTACGATATCGTAACAATAGCGGACGAAGCGAGGCTTGTCAAGGGTCGCGTGGAGGGGCTAATCGTCCCGGCGCTTCGGTCTCACGTTCCCCGCGAGGATCCGCTTCCGCAGGCGGATGGCGGCGGGGGTCACCTCGACCAGCTCGTCTGCGTTGATGAACTCGAGGGCCTGCTCGAGGGAGAGCTCGCGGAACGGGATGAGGCGCACGGCCTCGTCGGAGCCCGACGCCCGCATATTCGTGAGCTTCTTCTCGCGGACCACGTTCACGTCCATGTCGGCCTCGCGCGCGTTTTCGCCGACGACCATCCCCTCGTAGACGGCCGTCCCCGGCCGGATGAAGAGCTCACCCCGCTCTTGAAGATTGTAGAGGGCGTACGGCGTGGCCTGCCCCACGCGGTCGGACACGAGGGCGCCCGTGAGGCGGTTCGTGATCGTTCCCTGCCATTCGTCCCATCGGAGGAAAAGCGTGTTCAGGAGGCCCGTCCCCTTCGTGTCGGTGAGAAACTCCGAGCGGAATCCGATCAGCCCGCGCGTCGGCACCTCGAATTCCATCCGGACCCGGTGCTGTCCGCCGCCGCGCCCGTGGTTCACCATCTTGGTCATCTGCCCCTTGCGGCGGCCGAGCGCTTCGGTGATCACGCCGATGAACATCTCCGGGGCGTCGACCACGACCAGCTCGATCGGCTCCAGCCGCTTGCCCTTCACCTCGCGGGTGATCACCTCGGGCTTGCTGACCTGCATCTCGAATCCTTCGCGGCGCATCATCTCGATCAGGATCGCAAGCTGCAGCTCCCCGCGGCCGGAGACCTTGAACCCGTCGACGCCCTCCGCGTCCTCGACGCGGATCGAGACGTTCCCCAGCGTCTCCTTGAAGAGGCGATCGCGGACCTGGCGCGAGGTGACGTACTTTCCGTCCCTTCCCGCGAAGGGGGAGTTGTTCACCGTGAAAATCATCGAGATGGTCGGCTCGTCGACCGTGATCGGCGGAAGGCGCACGGGGTCCTCGAGCGAGGAGATGGTTTCTCCGATGTAGATCCCCTCGATGCCGGCGAGCGCGACGATCTCGCCCACGCCGGCCTCCTGGACCGGCGCGCGCTTCAGCCCCTCGAAGGTGTAGAGCTGGGTGATCCTGGTCTTCATCTACGCTTCCGTCCAGCTTGCAGACCGAGACCTGGTCACCGACGGAGATCTTCCCGGAGAAGATCCGGCCGATCGCCGATCCGTCCGACATAGTCGTTGTAGTCGAGGTTCGCCACGAGGAGCTGGAGCTTGTCCTCCATGCGCGCCCGCGGCGGCGGGATGCTCCGGACGATCTCGTCGAACAGCGGGCGCAGGTCCGTCGCCGCAGTCCGCCATCGCCTTCTTCGCGATCCCGTCGCGGCTCACGGCGTAGAGAATCGGGAACTCGATCTGCCGCTCGTTCGCGTCCAGATCGATGAAGAGGTCGTAGATCTCGTTCACGACTTCCTGTGGCCGTGCGTCCTGGCGGTCGATCTTGTTCACGACCACGATGGCCGGGAGCGATTGCTCGAGCGCCTTCCGGAGCACGAACCGCGTCTGCGGCAGCGGGCCCTCCGAGGCGTCGACCAGGAGCATGACGCCGTCCACCATCTTGAGCACCCGCTCGACCTCGCCGCCGAAATCGGAGTGCCCCGGGGTGTCCACGATGTTGATCTTCACCCCGCCGTAGCGGACCGAGGTGTTCTTGGCCATGATCGTGATCCCGCGCTCGCGCTCGAGATCCATGCTGTCCATGACCCGCTCGATGATCCGCTCGTTGTCGCGGTAGGTGCCGCTCTGCTTGAGCATCGCGTCCACGAGCGTGGTCTTGCCGTGGTCCACGTGGGCGATGATCGCGATATTGCGGATGGAATCTACGGTCTGCACGAGATGAGACTACTCAACGGAGCTTCAGCTTGGATACATCCAACTTGGGCTTGGGGAATTTCATCTTCATGCCTTCGAGCGTCTCGAGCATGATTTCCGCCACCGCGAGGTTCCGGAACCACTTCTTGTTCGCCGGAACGATGTGCCAGGGAGCCCAGTCGGTGCTGCACCTGCTCAGCATCTCCTCGTAGGCCTCCTGGTAGTCGTCCCAGCGCTTCCGCTCGGTGAAGTCGGAGGCCGAGAGCTTCCAGTTTCTGTCGGGATCCTTGATGCGGTCCAGGAGGCGCCTCTTCTGCTCCTCCTTGCTGATGTGGAGGTAGAACTTCAGAATCGTCACGTGGTTCTCGACGAGATGCCGCTCGAATGCGTTGATCTGGTCGTAGCGCTGCTTCCAGACCGGGCGCGGCACGAGGTCGTGCACTCGCACGACGATCACGTCCTCGTAGTGGGACCGGTTGAAGATGCCGAATTCGCCTCTCGGCGGGACGTGCTCGTGTATGCGCCAGAGAAAGTCGTGGTCCAGCTCCTCATCGCTCGGGACCTTGAACGAGGTGACGTCGCACCCCGCCGGATTGAGCCCGGTCATCACGTGGCGGATGGTGCCGTCCTTTCCGCCCGTGTCCATGGCCTGGAGCACGATCAGGAGGGACCGTTTGTTCTCCGCGTACATCGTGTACTGGAGGCTCGCCATCCGGGCGGCGGTTTCCTGGAGGATGGCGACAACGTCGGGCTTCTCCTTGAATCCGGGGGTGGAGTCGGGGTCGAAGTCTTCGAGATCGATCTTGCTCCCCGGCTTGACGATGAGCTTCTCGTTGAGTCTCATGCCCTTGAGCTTCATGACTAGGAGTATGCGGGACCGCCCGGCGCCGGTACAATGGATTCCCCATGGCAGGACGCTCTTCCAGGACCCGCGGCACGAACGTCCGATTCGATTGCGATCAGGCGATCGCCCATCTTTGCGAGCGCGACCCCAAGCTCGCGGACCTGATCGGGCGGGTCGGCGCGTTCCGCCTCAAGCTGGATCCGGCCGCGACACCCTTCGAGGCCTTGAGCGAAAGCATCATCTATCAGCAGATCTCGGGGAAGGCGGCCTCCGCGATCGCCGGGCGCTTTTGCGAAAGCTTGGGCGACGGCCGCTTCCCTTCGCCCGAGCGCGTGCTCGAAGCTTCCGATCC
The DNA here is from genome assembly GCA_963724515.1 of Candidatus Eiseniibacteriota bacterium. Lineage (GTDB taxonomy): Bacteria > Eisenbacteria > RBG-16-71-46 > SZUA-252 > SZUA-252 > WS-7. Next base: position 614,633 of record CAVRUU010000003.1, read on the forward strand.
GGTTCTCCGTGCGGTGGGGCTCTCGAGGGGCAAGTGCGCCGCCCTGCGGGATCTCGCGGCGAAGTCGCTGGACGGAACCGTCCCGGAGATGCGGCGGCTCCGCGCGATGGAGGATGAGGCGATCGTCGAGCAGCTCAGCGTCGTGCGGGGCATCGGACGCTGGACGGCGGAGATGTTCCTCATTTTCCGACTGGGCCGCCCCGACGTGCTTCCCGTCCATGACTACGGCGTGCGCAAGGGGTACCAGCGCGCCTTCCGCACGCGCGGGATCCCGAAGCCCGAATCGATCGCGCGGCGCGGCGAGCGCTGGCGGCCGTTTCGCACGGTGGCGAGCTGGTACCTCTGGCGGGCCCTCGATGAAGCGGCGGCGGCGGAATGAGCGGAGAGCGTAGCACCGGCGCCCGGGACCGCCCGGTCCGGGAGATCATCGCCGACTTCCTGGCCGCGGGGCCCTACGCGGTCGTGGGAGCGTCCAACGACCGCCGGAAGTACGGCAACAGGGTGCTCCGCGCGTACCAGAGCAAAGGCTTGAAGGTGTTCCCCGTAAACCCGCGCGAGCCCGAGATCGAAGGGCTCGAGGCGTATCCCGATCTCAAGTCCCTTCCCGAGAAGCCGCGCGGCGTCTCGATCATCACGCCCCCGCCCGTCACCGAGAGAATCGTCGCCGAGGCGGCAGACGCCGGCGCGCGATTCGTCTGGATGCAGCCGGGCGCCGAGAGCCCCGAGGCGGTGCGCATCGCCCGCGAGCGCGGGCTCGAGGTCATCGCGGACGGAAGCTGCTTTCTGGTCGAGACGAAGTTCCGCGGCTAGGCGAAGAGCGGCGGGCGCTCCCGGTGGAAGCGGGTGCGCGATTGATAGAGCTCCCCCAGCCCTAACACGAGTGGCTCCTCGAACGTGGACCCCACGATCTGGAATCCGGCCGGCATCCGTCCCTTGCCGAACCCGCAGGGAAGCGCGATCGAGGGGAGACCACACGAGTTCCCGATCGCCCCCACCGGATCGGCGTAGGGCAGCGTCTTCACCAGATCCTCGTGGATCGAGGGCGCGACCGACATGAAGTTCGGGGTCACGATCACGTCGTAGCGTGAGAAGAAATCCGCCATCTTCTCTTGGAGAACCCGGCGCATCCGCGATGCCTTCACGAGATCGGCCCCGTTCAGCGCGCGCGTGATCTCGCGCTGGTAAGGCGCGTAGGCGTCCGTGAGCTCCCAGACGCCGCCTGTCTTGTAGAAATTCTCGAACGTGGAGAGCGCTTCGGCGTTGATGATGACGCTCGCCACCTCGCTGGCTGGAAAATCGGGCAGTGCCGCCTCCTCGAGGCTGAGTCCCGCCCCCCGAAGCTCTCCGACCGCCTGCTCGAAGGCGGCCTTCACCTCGGGCTCCGCCCCCTTGGACTTCACGAAATCGAGCGGGACCAAGGCACCCTTGAGCCGTGAGATCTCGAGGCGGCCGCGATCGAGCCGGACCGGCTCCTCCGAGGCGCTCGGGTCGTCCGGATCGGGCCCAGCGATCGCCTGGAGCACGAGGCGGCAGTCCTCGGCGGTGCGCGCGATCGGGCCGATCTTGTCGAACGTGTAGGCGCCCACCATTCCGCCCGCGCGGCTCACGCGACCGTAGGTCGGGCGGAGTCCCGTGACGCCGCAGAATGCCGACGGGCAGAGGATCGAGCCCCAGGTCTCGGTCCCGATCGCGAAGCCGACCAGTGCGGAAGCCACGGCCGCGCCGGAGCCCGAGGAGGACCCGCCGGTCCACCGCTCGGGATCCCAGGGATTCCTCCCCGGCCCCGTGACCGAGGCGTCCGCGAAGCGATACCCGAGGCACCCCGCGAACTCCACCATCGCGAGCTTCCCGAGCAGCACGGCCCCCGCGTCGCGGAGCTTGCGAACGACGGTCGCGTCCTTGTCGAACATCTGGTCCCGCGTCGGGCGGGCGCCCCAGCCCGTCTTGATCCCCGCGGTGGCGAGGAGGTCCTTCGCGCCGTACGGGATTCCGTGCAGCGGTCCCCGGTAGCGCCCCTTCGCGATCTCCCGCTCGGCCGCGCGCGCCTGATCGAGGGCCAGGTCCGGCGTCACCGTCGCGAACGCGTTCAGTCGGGGCGCATGCCGCTGAATCCGATCGAGGTAGGCCTGTGTCAGCTCGACCGGGCTCAGCCTTCGCGAGCGGATTCGCTCTCCGAGCTCCGCGACCGAGAGGTAGAGGACGTCCTCGCCGATCATGTGCGGGACCTCCTCGCGCGCGCGCGGAGCGGCGTGAAGACGAGCGCCATCGGACTGCCGGGAGGAAGCTCGTAGGCCCGGATCACCTTGAGCTGATCCGCGAGCGCTTTCTCCTGGGTCGCGATCTCGCGCCGGACGGCGGGCGAGGGCGGCCTGCGCTTCCCGGACTCCGGCGGCGTGGCGCGCGCGACGGCCGCGGCCGCGCGGGACAGAGGAGAAGTGACCAGGGCCGCGCCGCTCAACGCGACGAGCGTCACGAAGCGGCGCCGTTTCATCCTGCGCGGGGTTTTCGGCATGGTGTCCCTCCTAGGCTCCTGGGAAACGGGTGTCCAGCGACGCGACGCAATGGACGAGCGAGCGGTGCGCGGCCGCGTGCTTGAGCAGCGTGATCGTGTCCCCCTCGATTCGCATCCTGCCGGTGAGGATCGCGGTCGCGGCGAGCGTCTTCGCGGTCAGAGGATCGTCCCGCCAGATGGGAAACGGCGCGCGCAGGGCGAAGCCCGCGTCCGGGTGCGCGGGGCCGGGCACGAACGACGCGCCCAGACAGCGCGCCCTTCGCCAGCCGCAGCAGGAGGTGCGATGCCGGGTCGCCAGAGCATCGCTCCGCCTCGAACGCGAGGAGGACGTTCCCGTTGAACCCGACGCCCCAACTCGGCGGCGGCGTTGCGGTACTCGCTCGAGGCGTTGATCTGTCTCCTCGAGGCGACCGCGCCCACTCGGGCGTGCCGAACTCGAGCGCCATCAGTCCGCTCGACCGGGACGAACCCGGGATTCAGGATGGAGTCGGGATCGTACTTGCGCTTGAGCGGCGCGGAACGGCGTCCCACTGCGTCGCCGAAGTGCTCCTTCCAGCTCCTCGGGCGCGAAGTCGATGTAGCCCGAGAGGTATCGCTTGCCGCCCATGAGCTCGGTCAGGCGGCTCACGTTGTCGAGCGTCGGGCGGGCCCGCTCCCAGAAGCGGGGCGGAATCGCGGGAAGCACCCCGAAGCCGATCAGGTTCTCGCCGGGCGGGCGCATGAAGAACCGCGAGCGCGAAGCCTTCCCCTTCGCCGGCCAGAGCAGCACGTGCCCGCCCACCAGGATCGAGGGAGGAAGGTCCGGAAGCACCTGCTCGATGCAGTCCGCGGCGTGCTCCCACGGGCAGGATGCGTCTCGATCCAGGGGTGGACGTGCTCCCACGTTCCCGCCTGCTTCCACAGATCGAAGACCGGGACCATGCGCTCCAGGAAGTCGAGGGTGGGAGCATCGTCCGTGTAGAGGTGCTCGTAGGGCGTCAGACCCCGCGAGCATCTCCGCGTCGTCGGGAGGGCTGCCCGGGTCGAACTCCACGGTCAGGTGGAACGGGTAGAACCAGCGCGCGAACACCTGGCGGCGCCCCGCGACCGGCTTCGTTCCCTGCGGCGCACGGCGAGGCCCAGCTCTCGAGGTGGTCCCACACGCCGCGCTCCATCGCGAGCTGCGCGTCCTCGAGAAACCGGCGCAGATCGTCGTAGAGGAGGTAGTAGGTGCGCGTCATCGGCTTGCATGCGGCGCAGATTGAGACGCGCGCGCGTGATGATCCCGGCCTGGCCCAGGCCCGCGAGCGAGCCCCAGAAGAGGTCGGCGTCCGCTTGCGGGCAGCACGTCACGACTGCTCCCCGGTTCCGGTCACGACGTCCAGCTCGACGACGTTGTCTCCCTGCGTGCCGTACTTGAACGACGCGACGCCGATGCCCGCCATCGACGAGCGTGCCGCCGACGGTGACGCCGAGGTTGTTCGTGAGGACGGGCGGGACGAGGTCGCCGGGCTGCGAGGTGGTGCACGAGGTCGCGCCACACGACGCCCGCCTCGACGTCGACCGTCCGGGCCGAAGCGTCGACGTGGAGAATTCGCCGCATGGAGGTCATCCGTAGACAGGATTCCGCCGTCGCTCATGGCGAGGCGGCTCTGGCTGTGCGCGGCTCCTCGCGTCGAGACCGTGAGGCCTTGCTCGCGCGCGAAGACGACCGTGGCCGCGACGTCGCGGGCGGACGCGGGCGAGACGACGAGCCGCGGCGTTCCAGTGGAAGAGATTTCCGAAATTGGTGAGGAGGCCCGGGTGGAATTGATCCGGCGTCGAGACGGAGCCTTCGATCCGGTTCTGGAGCTCTTGGTACAGTCGGTCCACGAGACGAGGGGTCTCCGAGCTTGCGATTGGCCGGGAAGCGGCTATCTTACTGGATCGGAATCGAAAACACACGCGGGCGCGGCCCGGGGAGGTGGATGTGGGACGAAGGCTCACGATGCTCTGCGGTTTCGTTTTCCTGGCAGTTTCAACAGCCCGCGCCTTCGGCGGGGTCCCCCTCTACACCGGGCTCGGTACGCTGCACCACGTGGTGACCACGCGCTCACCCGATGCGCAGAGGTACTTCGACCAGGGCCTGAAGCTCTGCTACGCCTTCAACCACGACGAGGCGATCCGCGCGTTCCGTGAGGCCGCGCGCCTCGATCCTTCCTGCGCGATGGCGCATTGGGGAATCGCCTTCGCGCTCGGACCGAACGTGAACCTCCCCGTCGACGCCGCGCGGGAGAAGGAAGCGTTCGAGGAGGTGCGGAAGGCGCGCGCGCTGGGCGCCAAGGGCACGGCGCGCGAGCGCGCCTGGATCGAGGCTCTGGCCACGCGCTACTCCGATGACCCGAAGGCCGATCTAAGGCGCTCGACCAGGCCTTCGCCGACGCGATGTGGACGCTCTGGCGAAGTATGCCGACGACCTGGACGCGGCCGTGATCTACGCCGAATCGCTCCTCGACCTGAGGCCCTGGGAGCTGGTGGACCCCCGGCGGAAAACCGCAGCCGGGAACGCAGGAGGCGATCGCCGCCCTGAACCGCGTGCTCGCGAAGAATCCGGCGCACATCGGCGCGAACCACCTTCTGATCCACGCGGTCGAGATGTCGCCGACGCCGGGGCGGGCCCTTCCCGCCGCGAACCGTCTGGCGGCGCTCGCGCCCAACGCCGGTCATCTGGTCCACATGCCCTCGCACATCTACATGCGGGTGGGCCGTTATCACGACGCGGCGGAGCTGAACCGGCGCGCGATCGCCGTGGACCAGGCCTATATCGATGCCGAAAAGCCGACAGGCTTCTATCCAATGATGTACTCCGTCCACAACATGCACATGGCCTGGTCCGCGATGAGCTTCGAGGGTCGAAGCAAGGAGGCGATCCGCATGGGCCGGACGGTCGCGGATCACGCCCCCATCGAGCACGTGCGGGAGATGCCGTCGATGGAGGCCTGGCTTCCGATTCCCTACTTCGCGCTCGCGCGATTCGGGAAATGGGATGAGATCCTGCGCGAGCCCGCGCCCCATCCCGACATGCGCTACACGAACGGGATGTGGCACTACGCGCGCGGCGTGGCGCTGGCCGCGACCGGAAGGCCCGAGGAGGCGATGGCGGAGCGCGACAGCCTGGCCGCGATCGCGGCGGCGACTCCGCCCGACGCGATCGTGGGGCTCAACTCCTCGGCGGCGCTTCTGGGTCTCGCGACCGATGTGCTGCGCGGAGAGGCCGCGATGCGGGCGGGGCGCTTCGACGAGGCCGTCGCGCTTTTCCGCGCGGGGGTGGCCAAGGAGGATTCGCTTCACTACGACGAGCCTCCGGCCTGGTACTACCCGGTGCGCCAGTCGCTCGGGTTGGCGCTGCTCAAGGCGGGCAAACCCGCGGATGCCGAGGCGGTCTACCGCGAGGATCTGAAACGCTACCCAGGAAACGGGTGGTCGCTCTACGGTCTCGCGGACGCGCTGAGCGCGCGCGGACGCGTGACCGAGTCGGTCGCGGCGAAGAAGCGCTTCAGGCGCGCCTGGTTGCGGGCGGACGTGAAGCTCTCCTCGTCGGTCTTCTAGCGCTAGCCTCCCAGATACAGGTCGCGCCCGACCTTGATCACGAGCACCAGCACCACCGCGAGCACGACCGCCCGGATCAGAGGGTCGCCGCGCCGCACCGCGACGTGGGCGCCGAGAAATCCCCCGAGGAGCTGCCCCGCCGCCATCGGCAGGGCGATCGTCCACACGACGACGCCCCGGTCCGCGAAGATCGCGGCGGCCGCGACGTTCGACGCGAAGTTCGCCACCTTGGCGTCCGCGCTGGCGCGCGCCATGGAGAGCCCCAGGAGACCCACGAAGCCCGCGATGTAGAAGGTCCCCGCGCCCGGCCCGAAGAACCCGTCGTAGGCTCCGACCACGAGCGCGATGCACCCGGCCAGGAGCAGGGCGCGCCGCTTCCCTCCGGCGGGACGCCCCTCCTCCCGGGGCCGCGCGACGGTCACCAGAACTGCGGCCACGACGAGCAGGGCGAGCACGAGGGGGCGCAGCACATCCGGCCTGACCCGGAGAACGAGCGCCGCGCCCGCCAGGGCCCCCAGGAACGCCAGCGGGGACGTCACCCGCGCGGCGTCGCGGTCGACGAGGCCCGCCCGCGCGTAGCGGAGCGTGGCCGCGAACGAACCGAAAAGGGACTGGCCCTTGTTGGTCCCCAGCGCGAATTGCGGGGGCAGTCCCGCGGCGAGAAGGGCCGGGACAGTGATCAGGCCGCCGCCGCCGCCGATCGCGTCGATGGCGCCCGCGAAGAAAGCCGCCACCACGAGGCCCAGAAGGGTGGGCAGCGATACGGGAACGGCGGGAATCACGGGGTCAAGGAACTCGATTGACGGCCGATACTTTGTAATATAAAGTAGTTTGCACAATCAGCGGCGGTGCCGGCGCCGCGACGCGTTAGGCTTTCGCTCGAGGAGGATCCCATGGCGTTCATGCCCCAGTTCGCTCCGTTCGTCGTTCTCGCGTTTCTCGGCACCGTGCTCGCCGGCATGCTCGCAGCCGCCGTCTTCGTCTACGGCGCCGTGCGCCGGCAGCCGCCCGTGCGGCGATGGGCCGCGGTCGCCCTCGTCGCGATCCCCCTGGGATACGCCGCGATCGTGTTCGCCGCTTCCCTGACGAGCCGCGAGGTCATCCTCCCACACGGCGGAAAGAAATACTTCTGCGAGATCGACTGCCACCTCGCCTGTTCCGTGGAGCGGGTGGCGAAGGAGAAAGCGATCGGGACGCCCCCCCGTGACGCCCGCGCGAGCGGAGAGTTCTACCGCATCTCGCTCAAGACCTGGTTCGACGAGAGCACGATCTCGACGATGCGGCCGAAGGAGGCCCCGCTCTACCCGAATCCGCGCCGGGTCTACGTCATGGATGCCGCCGGCCGCCGCTACCTGCCCTCCGAGGCGGGGCAGCGCGCCCTCGAGGACATGGGGATCGCTTCGACGCCGCTCTCGCGCCCGCTCATCCCCGGCGAGTCCTACGTGACGGAGCTGGTCTTCGACCTGCCCTCCGGCGTCCGCGAACCGCGCCTCTACGTCGGAGACGCGGATCCGGTCTCCTCCATCCTGATCGGGCACGAGGAAAGTCCCCTGCATCGGAAGATCTGGTTCCGGGTCTGAGGACCGGGAAATCCCCTTGACAGCTCCCCGCCCGTTTCCGATATTAAGCATTGTTAACTTTATTCAGCATGCTGCGCATGGGCACCGAGGAGCGTTCCATGGAGATATGGAAGCGTTTCAATGTCAAGGAGTTGACGCATTCCATGGCTCACTATCTCCAGGCGGTCGCGGGCCTCAAGGAGGAAAAGGGGCACGCGCGAGTCGGCGATATCGCCGATAGGCTCGGCGTCTCGAAGAGCGGCGTCACTTCCATGCTGCGCTCCCTCTCCTCCCGCGGGCTCGTCACGCACGAGCCCTACGGCTGCGTCGAGCTCACCGAGGACGGAATGCGGCTCGCGCGCCGGACCGAGAGCAACCGCCAGGTGCTCACGATGTTCCTGACCCACATCCTTCGCGTCCCGAAGGAGATTGCGTACGAGGACGCGTGCATGATCGAGCACCTGGTCGGCCCCGAGTCGATGGTGCAGTTTCTGCGCCTGACCGCGTTCATCGGTTCGGACGATCCCAATGCCGAGAGCTTCCGCACGGCCTTCAGACAGTACCAGCACCGCTGCGCGACCAAGGAGACCGCCAAGGAGTGCCCGGTGTGCAAGGACGGGCGCTGTCTCGCGGATACCTTCCCGGGGCTCGGCGGCAAGTTCGAGGGAGGAGTGGCCGAGTGACTCCACACGGCCGCGCGGACCGGACCACCCGAAAGCTCGGCGAGCTGAAGGCCGGCGCGAAGGCGATCGTCCGGCGCGTCACCGGCGAGCCCGAGCTTCTCCGCCGCCTGCTGGAGCTGGGGTTCGTGCCTGGCACGCCGATCACGCTCGTGCGGCGCGCCCCGATGGGCGATCCGATCGAGCTTCGCCTTCGCGGCACGCACTTCTCGATCCGAACCTCGGAGGCGGACCGCATCGATGTCGATCCCTGCTGACCTCGCCGCGGTCCGGCCGGCGCCGGCAGACCGCGCGGGACGCCGTCAGGATTCCCCACGCCGCAGCCGACGCAAGCTCGTTGCGATCGCCGGCAGTCCGAATTGCGGGAAGTCCACCCTCTTCAACAAGCTCACCGGGCTCAGGCAGAAGGTCGCCAACTATCCCGGCGTGACCGTCGAGAAGAAGGCGGGCATCTGCCCGCTCGCTTCGGGACGCGCGGTCGAGGTGCTCGATCTGCCGGGCACCTATAGCCTGCGCCCCGGCTCACCCGACGAGGTGATCGTGCGCGACGTGCTCCTGGGCGTCCAGCCCGACACGCCCCTGCCCGACCTGACGCTGGTGGTCCTCGATGCCACCTGTCTGGAGCGCCAGCTGTACCTCTGCATGCAGCTCATCGAGATCGGCCGACCGGTCGTGGTGGCGCTCAACATGACGGACACCGCCGCGGACGAAGGGCTCGACGTGGATGCCGCCCTCCTCGAGCGCGCGTTCGGGGCGCCGGTCGTCCCGATCTCGGCGCGCACCGGCAGCGGGATGGCACAGCTCAAGGACGCGATCGACCGCGAGGTGGGGCCGCCCCGGCCGGTGACGCGCACGCTTCCGGAGCCGCTCCGGGACGCCGCCGACCGGCTCGCGCGAATGCTGCCGCCCACGGGGCCGCTCGCGGCGCTGAGCCGCTTCCATGTGGCGATGGCACTCCTGCTCGACGACGGCGAGGACGACTCGCTCATGCGGGCGGTGCCGACTCTCGTGCGTCGCGAGGTGATCTCGCTGCGCGGGAGGCTCGACGGCGAGATTCCCGAATGGCGCTCGCACGAGCCGATCGGGCATTACCGGGCGATCGAAGACCTGATACGCAGGGCCACGCTCCGGGTAAAGACCACCGAATCCGATGCGCGAGCGCATCGACCGCGTGCTCACGCACCGGGTCTTCGGTCCCGTGATCTTCGTGGCGTTGATGGGTGTCATCTTCCAGTCGGTCTTCCTCTGGGCCACTCCGTCATGAACGCGATCGACACCGGAGTCTCCGCGCTGGGCCGGATCATCGCTCCGACGCTTCCCGCGGGGCCGATCCGCTCGCTGGTCGTGGACGGAGCGATCGCGGGCGTCGGCGCCGTCGTGACGTTCGTCCCGCAGATCGCGATCCTGTTCCTCTTCATCTCGCTCATGGAGGACTCGGGCTACCTGGCGCGCGCCGCGTTCATCATGGATCGGCTCATGCGCGGCGTCGGTCTCTCGGGCCGCGCCTTCATCCCGCTCCTCTCGTCGTTCGCGTGCGCGATCCCCGGCATCATGGCGACCCGCACGATCGACAACCGGCGCGACCGGCTCACCACGATCCTGATCGCTCCGTTCATGTCGTGCAGCGCGCGACTGCCGGTTTACGCGCTCCTGATCGGCGCGTTCATCCCGAACCGGCACGTCCTCGGAATCCTGAGCCTCCCGGGGCTCATGCTCTTCTCGATGTACATGCTCGGCATCGTGACCGCCGTCGTCGTCGCGTGGGCGCTCAAGCGCACCGTGCTCCGCGGGGCGCGGCCGCTCTACGTGATGGAGCTGCCCCCGTACCGCATGCCCTCGTGGCGCTCGGTGCTGCTCACCGTGCGCGATCGCGCGGGGCTCTTCGTGCGCAAGGCGGGCACCGTGATTCTCGCGGTCTCGATCGTGCTCTGGTTCCTCGCTTCGTATCCGCGGAATCGACCGCGGTGCGGCCGCTGGAGAAGCGGCTTCAGACCGCCGAGCAGAGCGCCGCGAGCGCCGAGGCCCGCGGCGCGGGCGCCGAAGCGGGCTTGAAGCGCGCCGAGGCGGCGCAGATCGAGAACGAGATCGAGGGGCTCTCCCTCCGCGATTCATTCGCCGGACGCGCGGGAAGGCTCATCGAGCCGGCCATAGCCCCGCTCGGATTCGACTGGAAGATCGGGATCGCGCTCATCACGTCGTTCGCGGCGCGCGAGGTCATGGTCTCGACCATGGCCACGGTGTACAACCTGGGGGACGCGGATCAGACTTCGGTCTCGCTGCGGGAGAAGCTGCGCGACGCGGAGGATCCCAAAACCGGGGGGAGAGCCTACTCGCCGCTCATGGCGGTCAGCCTCATGGTGTTCTTCGTGCTCGCCTGCCAGTGCATGTCGACGGTCGCGGTGGTGCGCCGCGAGACGAATTCGTGGCGCTGGCCGATCTTCATGGTCGTGATGATGAACGCGCTCGCCTGGATCGCCTCGTTCGCGGTGTTCCAGGGCGGAAAGCTCCTGGGGCTCGGATGATCGCGGGCGCGACCTGGCAGGACCTGATCGCGGCGTTCGCCGCCCTGATCGCGGGCGCGTGGCTCTTCCGGCGCTGGCGGCTGAAGCGGCGCGCCCGCTCGGGATGCGATCAGTGCGCGGCGGCGGCCCACGGCGCCCTGTCCCGGCGAGCCACGAGCACGAAGGCCGGGGATTCTCGCAGCTAGGAGCCTCGGACGTGATCGAGCTTTCCGAAATCCGAAACGCCGCCGAGCGCATCCGCGGCCGCGTGCACCGCACTCCGGTCCTCTCGGCTTCGTCGCTGGGCGACCGCGCGCGGGTGAAGCTCCTCCTCAAGTGCGAGAATCTCCAGAAGACCGGCTCCTTCAAGGCGCGCGGAGCGCTGAACAAGATCCTCTGCCTCTCCCCAGCCGAGCGAACCAAGGGTTTGATCACGGTGTCGCACGGCAATCACGCGCAGGCGGTGGCGTGGGCCGCGCGCCAGGTCGCGGCACCCTGCGCGGTGGTCATGCCCCAGGACGCGCCCCGATCCAAGCTGGATGCGGTGCGAGGCTACGGGGCCGAGCTGATCCTCCATCAGGACCGCGCCACGCTCTTCGACAGGCTCCATCAGGAGCGTGAGGCGCGGGGCGCGACCTTCGTCCATCCCTTCGACGATCCGGTCGTGCTCGCCGGTGCAGGCACGGCCGGGCTCGAGATCGCCGAGGACGTTCCCGAGGTCCAGGCGGTGATCGTTCCCGTGGGGGGCGGCGGGCTCCTGTGCGGGATCGCGTGCGCGATCAAGGCGCTGCTCCCCCGGGCGCGCGTCGTCGCCGTGGAGCTCGAAGCAGGACCCGGGTTGAAGCCCGCGCTCGAGGCGGGAAAGCCGGTAACGGTGAGCCGCCCCGAGGGAACGCTCGCGGACGGCATGACCCCTCCCTTCGTGGGCGCGATCCCGCTCGAAGCGGCGCGCCGGTTCGTGGACGAGATCGTGATGGTCTCCGAGGAGGAGATCATCACGGCCATGGAGCTTCTCATGACGCGCGCCAAGCTCTACGTGGAGGGTTCGGGCGCCGCGGCCGCTGCCGCGCTCCTCGCGGCCCGGGTCCGGCTGCCCGCCGGGACGATCACGGTGGCGGTCGTTTCCGGGGGCAACGTGGATTTCGGAAGAGCCTGTGCCGCGCTGACGGCGGCCGCGCGCCCATGAAGACGCTGATCATCACGCAGCAGGAGGTTCCCCGGCTTCTCCCCATGAAGGAGTGCGTCGACCTCATGGCCGAGACGCTCCGGACGGCGAGCCGCGGGGACGTGGTGCTTCCGCTTCGCGAGATGGTATGGCTCCCCGACCGATCGGGTCTCCTCGGCCTCATGCCCGCGTATCTCGGATCGCCGCGCACGATGGGACTCAAGGTGGTCTCGGTCATGCCGGGAAACCACGGGACGGAGTACGATTCCCACCAGGGCGCGGTGCTCCTTTTCGAGACCGGGCACGGCTGCCTTCTCGCCGTGATCGACGCCTCCTCCATCACCGCCATCCGGACCGCCGCCGTGAGCGGGGCCGCGACGCAACTCCTCGCCCGGGACGACGCGCACGATCTCGCGATCCTGGGCTCGGGCGTTCAGGCCAGGACCCACCTCGATGCGATGAGCGCCGTGCGTTCTCTCCGGCGCGTCCGGATCTGGAGCCGCGATCCCGCCCGCGCGCGCGCGTTCGCCGGGCACGAATCGCGCCGAAGCCCATGCGCGATCGAGCCGGTCGCGGACGCGCGCGCGGCGGTCGAGGGCGCGGACCTGATCTGCACGACGACCGCCTCGCGCGAACCGGTGCTCCGGGGGGATTGGATCGCAAAAGGCGCCCACATCAATGCGGTCGGCGCCTGCTTCCCTGCGTGGCGTGAGCTCGACACCCCTGCGGTCGTGCGCTCGAGGCTCTATGTGGATCGCCGCGAATCGGCGCTTCACGAAGCGGGAGACTTCCTGATCCCCAAGGCCGAAGGAGCGATCGGGGAGGATCACATCGTGGGCGAGCTCGGCGAGGCGCTCCTCGGCAAGGTGCCGGGGCGCCGCTCGGCGGATGAGATCACCCTCTTCAAGTCGCTGGGAATCGCGGTCGAGGATCTGGCCGCGGCGCATCACATCTACACGGCGGCGCTCGAGACCGGCGCCGGCACCGCGATCGAGCTGGGCGGGAAGCGTGATCCCGACTAGCGCCCGCTACGGCTGTCCGTTTCTCACCGGCACGCGGACCACGACGTAGTCGGCCACGGGGCGGTCTCCCGCCAGAGCGGGCGTGAACTCCCAGCGCGCGAGCGCACCCGCCGCGGCCGCGACCAGCGCGGGATCGACGGTCCCCGCGTACTCCATGTCGAGGAGCCGGGACTCGCGAACGCGTCCGTCACTCCCCACCATGACCACGAAGGGCACCACCGCGGGCAGCGGTCCCGGGCAGTTCGGACAATCGGCGGGCTCCTGGGTTTTCGCCTTGGCCTTGTCCGTGATCTCCTCTTGCAGCAGGGCCTGTGTGCTGTCGATCGGAACGAGGTAGGGGCCGGCGTAGCGATACCGTTGCCCGCGCCGCACGTTCTCGAAGCGGGTCGCTCGCGGCGCACGCGCGTAGATCACCGTGTCAGGCTCGACCGTGAGCGGGAGAAGGAAATCGGTCTCGTCCGACCCGTGCTCGTCCCCGCCCTCGATCCGCAGACAGCCCCGAATCTGATAGATCCCGATCCGCACCGGCCGGATCACGAGCTGAATCAGGCGCCCCGCGTGCTTACGCGCATATCGGGACACGTGCACGACGCTCACGGTGTCGCCCCGGAGGACCTCGATCCCCTCGGGCACCGAGATGCTCGCCACGCTCGTGATGGGCCGATCGTAGGTATCCTCCCCCCAGACCCGGACCAGGAGCGTGGTCGGCTCGTCGAGCCGCGGCGCGGTCTTGAAGTATCCGGAGATCCCGAACCCGGGCTCTCCCTCCGCGCCGGAATTGGCGGACGCGCTGGGAGCGGGAATCGATATGGCGGCCAGCCAGGCGATGATCAGGGCGGCGCCAGGGCCGGGCCGAATGCGTGCGAGGGGTTTCATGGTAGTCGTCTCCGAGACCCATTTCTCGGCAAGTTCGCATCAGAACTATAGATAATCTACGCCGGGCCTGGGTTTGGGCCTGGAACAGGGACCGGGCACGCGGGTAGAATACCCCCGTGCGATCGCCTTTCTCGCGCGCGGCCGCGGCTTGCGTTCTTTCACTCGCGGCGCTCTCATGCGCATCCAGCTCCGTGTTCCAACTCTCCGAGGACGAGCGGGCCTCGCTCCGCCTGGCCATGGAGTCCCCGCTCACGTTCGTCGTGCCGCGCGATCGGTCCCTGGAATCGTGGGATCGTGCCCAGAAATTCGTCGACCGGTTCAATTCGATGAAGCTCCGTTCGGTCACCGACTCCGTGCTGGTCACCTACGAGGAACCCACGTACCAGCAGGTGCCGGTCCCCGTCGAGACCGGGTCGAGCATCCGTTACGGATATTCGATCGCGCGCTCCAGGGATCCGGAGGGGATCCGGTTTTCCGTGCAATGCACTCCCAGCAGCAAGCTCGGGGAGAAGGACGCGGACCAGAACGCGCACATCGCGGCGTACTACATCAGGACGGGACAAGTGGCCTGCGACCGCTGCATCATCCGGTAGCGGCCGCTAGGAGTGAAGCTCGACCACGTCGCGGTCGGAGAGAACGTGGTCCCGGTCCACTTGCTGGCCGTCGAAGCGGGCCGCGCCCCAGATGCGGGCGTACTTGACGTGCTCCGCCACTTCCTTGTGAACCGCGAGGGCGAGCGCGTGGACGGTGGCGCCGCGCCGCAGCACGAACGGTTTTTCCATGTCGGGCTTCTTGCCCGGCTCCTTCGCGTAGATGCGGATCCGATCCAGCGCCCCGAACAGGCGCGCTCTCAATTCCTCGAGCCCCGTCCCGTGCTCGGCGGAGACCGGATGGAACGGAATGCCGGATGGGATCGCCTCGCGGGCGAGCGCCGCGAACGTGCCGTCGCGATCGAGATCGCACTTGTTTCCGATCGCGAACGCCGGCTTCACGGTGATGAACGAAGGCGCGTCCGGGGGAAGCGGCCGTCCATGCGGCCAGACGCGGGCCTTGTCCAGAATCGCCGCGAGCGCGCGAGCGCTCTCGTCCAGATCGTCCGCGGTGAGATCCAGGACGAGGAGCACGCCGTCCGCCCCGTGCACGAGGTTGGGAAGGTAGGGCTCGGTGTGGTGCTCCGCCACGGGCGGCGTGTCCACGAGCTGGATCTGGACGTCCTCGAACGGCATCATCCCGGGCAGCGGCACGCGCGTGGTGAACGGGTAGGCCGCGACTTCGGGATGCGCATGGGTCAGGGCGCGCACGAGCGCCGATTTTCCCGCGTTCGGCGGTCCGATCAGGATCCACTGCCCCGCGCCCTCCCGTGGCACGTGGCCCGGATCGAACTTCTGTGCTCCCCCGCGCCGCGGCGCCGCCCCTTCCTCCTCGAGCTTCGCGATCCGGTGCTTCAGGTCCGCCTGCATCTTCTCGGTGCCTTTGTGCTTCGGAAGCAAAGCCAGCATCTCGCGGAGCATCTCGAGCTTCTCGGCGTGCGTGGTTGCCTGGCGGAATCGCTGCTCCGCCTCCTTGTACTGTGGCGTCAGATTCGCGGGCATGAGCTGCACCTCATTGGTTGAACCGGGGACAACCATTGTACACCCGCGGGCGCTGGGCGTTAGACTGCCGCGATGTCCTCTCGCCCACGGCTCCTGACCTTCGACATCTTCGGCACGGTAATCGACTGGCGCCGCGGGCTCGGCGAGTCGCTTCGGCGGCACGGGTCCGGGCTGAGCGACGAGGATTTCGACCGTGTGATCGATCTCCAGGCTGAGCTCGAGGGCGGGCGTTACCGCTCGTACGCATCGATCGTGGGCGACAGCCTGGTCCAGGTGCTCGGGCTCCCGGCTTCGTCGGCCCGCTTGATCGGGGAGGAAGCGGGCACGTGGCCGCTCTATCCGGACGCGCGGGAGGGCATGAGGCGCCTGCGCCGGGTCGCGCCCTGCGTCGCCAGCACGAACAGCGATCAGAGCCATGGAAGGCAGGCGCAGCGCGAGCTGGGCTTCGACCTGGACGGCTGGGTGTGCGCGGAGGAGACCCGCTGCTACAAGCCGGAGCCTGAGTTCTGGCGCGGCGTGGCTGCGCGCCGTGGCGTTCGATTCGGCCGCGACTGGTGGCACGTCTCGGCGTACGCCGACTACGACCTCGAGACGGCCCGCCGGCTCGGGCTCACATGTGTCTTCGTGGCCCGGCCGCACGCCCGTATCGGCGTCGCGGCGGACGTCCAGGTGCGCGACCTCGCCGACCTGGCCGACCGGCTCACGGACGGTGAAGAAATCCGGTAGAGTCAGCGCCCATGTCCAAGACCGTGCCCTATGTCTTCAAGCTTCCGGACCTCCGCATCGTCCCGTCCGAGCTGCTCGTCCCTCACGAGCGCGAGGACGAGACCCGCGCGGGACGCCTGTCCGAGCGCCTGCGCCATTCGGGCGTCCTCAAGAATCCGCCGATCGTGACCGAGGTCCGCTCGCCGGAGCGCGGCGAATGCCTCGTGGTCCTCGACGGAGCGAACCGGGTCTCCGCCGCCCGCGCCTCCGACCTGCCTCACTTCCTGGTTCAGGTCGTCCGCTACGAGGATCCCGGGATCGAGCTCACGACGTGGCACCATGCCCTCTCCGGCTTCGCGTATGAAAGCCTGGAACGCGAGCTGGCGGGGATCCCGGGCCTCACGCTCCGCCATGAAGGGTTGAGCCACGCGCGCGCGTTGCTCGCCCGCCGGGAGGCCGTCGCGTACGTCGTTTCCGGTGAGGACGGCGCGCTGACGCTCCATGGCGGCCGGGAGCTCCACGAGCAGAACGCCCTCCTGAACGCCGTCGTCGATCTCTACCGCGACCGCGTGCCCTTCCACCGGGTCTCGGGCGACTCCCTCAGCGGGGCGAAGGCCCGCCTTCCGGACGTGACGGCCCTCGTCGTGTATCCCACGTTTCAACCCGACGAGATCCTCGAGATCGCAACCAGCGGAGCGCGCCTCCCCGCGGGCATCACGCGGCACGTGATCCCGGGGCGCGCACTCCGCCTGAACATTCCCCTCGAGACCCTCGCGGACCCCGGAAGATCGCTGGAGGAGAAGAACCGGTGGCTCGCCTCCTGGGTCGCGGAGCGCATGGCCCAGAAAAACGTCCGCTTCTACGAGGAGAGCACCGTCCTGTTCGATGAATGAGGAAATGAACACCTACCATCGCTACCACATAGAAATCCGGGCCACGGCGGACATCCGATCCGCATCCCACGCGGTTCCGCGTGCGCGTCCGAAAGAGGCGCCTCATCGGACTGCTGCTCCGAGAGCTCGTCGAGTACCGCGCGAACATGCCCGTGGTCCTGAGTCGTCCCTGCGTGTATGGGGTGTTCTCGGGCCCGCTCGGCGGCCTCGCTCCGCGCGAGGCCCAGTGCGTGGGATGCCTTCGCTGCACCACCCAGTACCCTGACATCGTTCGGATCGAGCCCAATCCGGAGCGCTCCGGCATCGGGGAGGGAGCACTCGGCCCGGACCAGGTGGACACCATTCTCTACGAGTCGCGGACAGGGCGCGTCCCGGTGCGCGGAGCCGGATACCGGGGCGCGTTCGGCGGCCCCGGGTGGGACGGGATGTGGACCGACATGTCCGAGATCGTTCGCCCCACCCGCGATGGAATCCATGGGCGCGAGTTCATCTCGACAATGACCGAGATCGGCGAGAAGCCGATGCGGCTGACGATCGGACCCGACGGTCTGACAAGCGGCCCGGAGCCTCGCGTGTTCGCGATCCAGGTGCCGTTCCTCTTCGATCTTCCGCCTCGGGCCGCCCAGTCGGACGCGCTGTTCGGCATCCTGGCCGACTGCGCGCGCAAGATCGACTCGCTCGTGGTCGTGCCGGTCTCCTACGCGGCGGCGCTCTCGGGGGGTGCGCACATCGTTCCGCTAGTCCGCGCCGGGGAGGATCGCGATCTGGACCGGCTGCGCTGGGTCCCGCGGCTCCTCCTTCTGGAGGGTTGGGACCGGGAGCGCTTCGATCGTCTCCGCCGACGCCTGCCGGAGTCGATCGTCGGCGTCCGCGTTCCGGCCGATCACGACGTTTCGGAGATCGTCGGCGCGGGAGTCCGCGTGATCCACCTGGTCGCGGACCGGACCGCGCACGCGAAAGAAAAGTTCTTCGGCGACCGGATCCTCGAGATCCACAAGAAGCTCGTCGAGGAGGGGGTGCGCGAGGAGGTGACGCTGATCGGGAGTGGCGGCATCGTCCTCGCCGAGCACGTCCCCAAGGCGATCATCTGCGGGCTCGACGTGGTGGGCCTCGACATTGCGCCGCTCGTGGCGCTCCAGGCCCGCTTCGGGGCGAGGCCGTCCTGCTCCCGCGAATGGAGGCGGACTGGGCGGTGCAGCGGCTCGTCAATCTTTCCGGATCCTGGCGTGACCAGCTGCTCGAGATCCTGGGGGCCATGGGCATCCGCGAGGTCCGGAGACTCCGCGGCGAGGTGGGGCGATGCATGTTCCAGAAAGACCTCGAGCGCGAGGCCTTCGCGGGGATCGAGGGGTACGAGGGGTGAGGCCGTGAGCGCGATTCCGCTCATCGTCGACAAGCACCGCCACGCGCTTCACAGGGGCTTCCACGAGTGGCCGACGCGTGAATCCATGCCTCCGGCGCTGGGAGATTTGCGCTGGCCCGCGGAGCTGATCCTGGCGACCTGGGTGCAGGCGGAGACCGGCCGGCCGCCGCGGAACGGGGCCGAGTACCGCGTGGGAAGATCGGGGGGCGGATTCGACCGTCTCGATTTCCGTCGGGCCGATCCGAAACAGCGGATTCCGGATTCCGAGCCGATCGACACCTCCATCTCGCTGAACCGAAGGCCGTACGACCGGAAGCTCGAGATCCCCGTGCCGTGGTACGGCGCCGGGATGTCCTACGGCTCGATCAGCGAGCAGATCATGCTGGCCCGGGCGATGGCCGCAAAGGAGTGGCGCACGCTCACGTGCACGGGCGAGGGGGGCTATCCCGACTCGGTCGCCGCATACAAGGACCACGTCATCACCCAGATCGCGACCGGGATGTTCGGCGTGCGCGAGGAGACGATCCTCCGCGCCCCCATCGTCGAGTTCAAGTACGCCCAGGGCGCGAAGCCCGGCCTGGGAGGCCATCTGCTCGGGGACAAGGCCACCATGGCGGTCGCGAGGATGCGCGAGAGCGTCCCATGGGTGAGCCTCTTCTCCCCGTTTCCCTTTCACAGCGTCTACTCGGTCGAGGACCACAAGAAGCACGTGGACTGGATCAAGGCGATGCACCCGACGGCTCTCGTCTCGGTGAAGGTCTCCACGCCGACCGACGTGGATATGGTGGCGGTCGGAAGCTACTACACCGGCGCGCACATCCTTCACGTGGACGGAAGCTACGGCGGAACCGGCGCCGCTCCCGAGATCGCGAAGAAGAACATCGCCATGCCGATCGAGCTCGCGATCCCCCGCGTGCACCGCTTTCTCGTGAGCGAGGGAATCCGCGACGAGATCGTGCTCATGGCATCGGGAGGGATCCGCACGGCGTACGACGTCGCGAAGACCATCGCCCTGGGCGCGGACGGGTGCGTGCTCGGCACCACCGAGCTGGTGGCGCTCGGCTGCACGCGGTGCAGCAACTGCGAGCGCGGGCGCGGGTGTCCCTTCGGGCTCACGACGACCGACCCCGAGCTATCCCAGCTCGTGGATCCGGAATGGGGGCGGCAGCGCATCAGCCGCCTCTACGAATCGTTCCGGTGGCAGATCGTGGAGCTGCTTCGCGGTCTCGGCATGCGGAGCGTGCGCGAGCTGCGCGGCCGCACCGACGTGCTGACGTACCGCTCCCGAGAGGAGGCCGATGCGGCGCGCGCAGGCTGACGCGATCCTGGCTTCGCGGGGCATCCTCGCGCCTCCACCGGATGCGCCCGTTCGCGCGGTCGAGGCCGAGGGGGGCTGCGGGGTCATCGGGGTCGCCTCGAGCGAGCCGGTGGCGGGACGGCACCTCTTGAGGTCGCTGCGCCAGATGCGGAACCGGGGCAACGGGAAAGGGGGCGGGATTGCCGCCGTGGGACTGGATCCCGCGTTCTTCGGCGTGCCCGCGCGGTTGCTCGCCGAGAACTATCTCCTCGCGGTCGCCTACCTCGACCCCGCGGCCCGCGCCCACGTGGAGCGGACCTACCTCGAACCGGTGTTCCTCGTCGACCACGTGACCGAGATTCCCCTCCTCGCGGACGCCCAGGCGGCCCTCGGCCTCGACGTGCCCCCTCCGGAGGTGACGTGCTATTTCGTCCGCGTTCGCGAGGAGAGGCGCGCGGCGTTCGCGCGGGAGCACGCCTTCACCGATCCGGCCGCCGCGGAAGACGAGATCGTCTACCAGAACACGTACCGGCTGAATCGTGAGCTCTATGCCTCGACGGGTGAAAAGCGGGCGTTCGTGCTGTCCCACGGGAAGGACATGCTCGTCCTGAAAATGGTGGGCTACGGAGAAGACGTGGTCCTGGCGTACGGGCTCGAGGATCTCCGCGCGTCGATCTGGATCGGCCACCACCGGTATCCGACGAAGGGCCGGGTCTGGCATCCGGGAGGCGCGCATCCCTTCATCGGAATGCACGAGGCGCTCGTCCACAACGGCGACTTCGCGAATTACGCTTCGATCTCGAGCTACCTGGCGCAGCGGAGGATCTACCCGCTCTTCTTGACGGACACGGAGGTGGCCGTTCTCGCCTTCGATCTCCTGAGCAGGGTCTATGGCTATCCCCTGGAATACGTGATCGAGGCGATGGCTCCGACCACGGAGCGCGACTTCTCGCTGCTGTCGGAGGAGCGGCGCGCCCTCTACCGGAAGCTCTCGGCGGTCCACGTCCACGGCTCGCCCGACGGTCCCTGGTTCTTTCTCATCGCGCAGTCCGATCCCGCGCGCCGCGAGAAGAGACTGATCGGCATCACCGACACGTCCATGCTCCGGCCGCAAGTGTTCGCGATGCAACGCGGGTCTCGGTCCATCGGCTTCGCCGCCTCGGAGAAGCAGGCGATCGACGCATTCCTGGAAAGTCTGGCGGGCGAGGACCCGAGGTACTGGTCTCGGGCCGACCTCTTCTGGAACGCCCGGGGCGGAAGCCACACGGACGGGGGCGCCTTCACGTTCACGGTCTCGGACCAGTTCCGCTGCGAGGACAAGTTCGGGAGGCGCATCGAGCCCGATCCGCACAAGCGCGCTCCCGCTGGCCCCGTGAATCCAGCGCCGGTGCGCGGGGCGAATCCCGCCGACATCGTCGAGGAGATCGAAGATCCCGCCAGGACTTTTCAGATGATCCGGGCGCGGATCCCGGCCTGGAGCTATACGGAGGTCTCGACCCTGCTCGAGGAGCTGGAGGAAGCCGCGCGCGGGGGCGCCGACCGCCTCTCCATCGTCTCCATCCTCACGCTCCTGATGGACCGCCGCTACCCGGTCGGAACGATGAAGCGCAGCTGCGTGCTCTCCATGGTGGACCGCTCGCTCGTCCGGATTCTCGAGGGCGCGCGCGACGCGCGGGGCGGCCGGTCGGCGTGGTTCGAATTCGCTTCCACCGCCGGCTCCGTCCCATCCCCCGCCGGCGCCGAGAGCGTCGCGATCGTGGACGCGCGCCGCTATCCGGCGGAGGGCCCCGGCTCGCTCGCTCGCGCGATCGTGGACATCCGCGACGCGGGGTTCCGCCGCATGCTGATCTTCGGCGTGCGCGGCCAGCGCTTCATCGGATGCGGCCTGGGGCCGGAATCGGGCGGAATCCACATCGACGTGTACGGATCCTCGGGAGACTATCTCGCATCAGGAATCGATGGGACCGCGATCCATGTCCACGGATCGGCGCAAGACCAGCTCGCGCAGATCATGAAGGACGGGACGCTCGTCGTGCACGGCGACATCGGCCAGACGTTCATGTACGCGGCGAAAGGGGGCAGCGCCTTCGTCCTCGGAAACGCGGCCGGGCGTCCGATGATCAACGCCGTCGGTCGTCCCCGGGTTGTGATCAACGGAACCTGCCTGGACTATCTGGCGGAGTCCTTCATGGCCGGGGACCCGCTTCACGGCGGCGGATTCGTGATCCTGAACGGCGTCGCCTTCGACGAGGATGGCGTCATGCGCGATCTCGAAAGCCCCTACCCGGGCGGAAATCTCTTCTCGCTCGCCTCGGGGGGCGCCATCTACGTGCGCGATCCGGAGCGGAAGCTCACGGACGACCAGCTGAACGGCGGAGAGTTCGCGGAGCTAGGCTCCAAGGACTGGGAGGTGGCGCGGCCTTATCTCGAGGAAAACGAGCGCCTGTTCGATATTCCGCTTCGAGCGCTCTTGACGGTCCATGGGGTGGAGCGTCAGCCTTCCGAGGTCTATCGGAAGATCCGTCCGTCCGGGCACAAGGCGCTTCTACCCGAAGAAGGGTGGGTGAGGCCGGACTAGACCGCCTGCCCGACCTCGTTCCACTCGGCGAGAAGCTCGCGCTCGCGCTCGCGCGACAAACCCACGTCGCGCCGGCCGTGGACCGAATCCCACGCCAGGGTGTCCTCGATCGTATCCGCGATCGGGCGGAACGTGAGGCCCTCCGCGATCGCCTTGCCGCAGTTGGTGCGCGCGAGGCCGTCCGCCCCGGGAAATCGCATCGGAAGCTCATTGGGGCCGATGCTCCTGGCTTCGAGGAACTCTTCCGGGACCCAGACCAGGCGCGTTTCCCTTCCCGTCACCCTCCTGCATTCCTCGAGGAGACCGAGCCAGGACAGCTCCTTGCTCGGGCCGACGGCGTGATAGGTCCCGACCTTCCACGACTCCGCGACCAGCAGCACGAACCCGGCCAGGTCGCGCGCGTCGATGAACTGGACCGGCGCCCCGGGTTCTCCGGGCGCCAGCATGTCCCCTCCCTCGCTCACGCGCCGGAGCCAGAAGTTGAAGCGCCCGGTGTGGTCCCAGGGTCCCACGATGAACCCGGGACGAAGGATCGCCGACTTTCCGGCGGCCTCCACCTCGACGACATTCTCGCAGGCCGCCTTGAGCGGGCCGTATGTCTCCTTGGTGATCACCTCGGTCGAGATCCTCTCGAACGCGGCCCGGCGTGCGCTCTCGACCTGGTGGGGCACGCTCGGGTCGGCGAGGACCGAGAGCGTCGAGATGAAGATGTATCGATCGGCCAGGCTCGCCAGCAGACGCACCGAGTCGCGCACGAGGCGCGGCACGTACCCGTTCACGTCGATCACGGCGTCCCACATCCCCCCCCGGAGGAGCCCGAGTCCGCCGTCGCGATCTCCGAGAACCTCCCGAGCTTCGGAGAAGAGACCCGGATTGGTCTTCCCTCTGTGGAAGGTCGTCACGTCGTGCCCCCGAGCCAGGGCCGCCTCGACGATATGCCTCCCGACGAACTGGGTGCCCCCGAGAATCAGAAGTTTCATGGAGGCGAGTATAGCAGGGCGTGCTAGATTGTATCCTCGATTCCACCCGCCAACACACACCGCGACCGAGGCAGACATCATGCGCACGCACGTCACGTCCGTCCTCCCTCTCGCCCTGTTGTTCGCCGCGATCGGCTGCGGCCGCGAAAACCCGACCGCGCCGGCGGCAAGCACGCTGTCGACGGCCGCCTCATATTCGCCTCAGTTCGTGATCCACTCTTTGGACGATCCCGCCCTGCCGTCGCCCGGACGGGAGGCGGAAGGGGCGACCTCCGAGGATCGGGCGCTTTTCGAACGCTTCTCGAATCGCGCTCCGTCGTCCGGAGACGAGAGGGATGACCGGTCGGGTGCCGAGGCCGGGGGCGACGCGGTCGTCTTCTGGAACCGGATCACGAGGGAGCTGGGCATCGACGCAAAACTGCCGCCGCCGCTCCTGGCACGCGCCTACGCTCTGGTTCATGTCGGAATCTACGATGCGCTGGTCGCATCGGACGACGATCGCAGGGGACGGTTGCCCGGGCGCGCGGTCGCGGCCGGCGTGGCGTCGCGCGTGCTCGAGTACCTCTTCCCCGCGAAGCTCGAGCGGATCGGGTCGGCGGTCGGGGAAGAGCTCGCGCTCGTCCCCGGCTCGGATCGACGGGCGCTCCGCGGCTGGACCATGGGACGCGCCGTCGGGCGCGCCGCCGTGGCGCGCGGGAAGCGCGACGGCTCGGACACGCCCTTCACGGGAACGATGCCGACCGGAGACGGGATCTGGACCGGGACGAATCCCGTGCTTCCCATGTGCGGAACCTGGAAGACGTGGGTGATCCGCTCCGGCTCCGCGATCCAGCCCGAGCCGCCCTACGCGTACGGCTCGGTGAAAGATCTGGCCGAAACCCAGGAAGTTCTGGATGTATCGCTCCACCGCACGCCCGAGCAGATCGCGATCGTCCACAAGTGGGCGGATACATCGCCTCCCGCGATCTGGAACGATCTCCTGAACGACCGCATCGAGGCTCGCGGGATGAATCTCATCCGGGCCGCGCGCGCGCACGCGTTCCTCAATGCCGCGATGGCCGACGCCTTCATCGAATGCTGGGCCTGCAAGTACAGGTTCTGGATCGCGCGGCCATTCCAGCGCACCCCGGGTCTCGTGACGGTGATCACGACCCCGAACTTCCCGAGCTACACGTCGGGGCATTCCACGATCTCGGCCGCCGCGGCGGTCGTCTTAGGCGAGGTCTTTCCCGGCGAGCGCGAATACTTCGATCAGCAGTCGGAGGAGGCCGCGATGTCGCGCCTCTACGGCGGGATCCATTTCCGCCACGACAACGAAGAGGGCACGCGGGTCGGGAAGATCATCGGCCGGAAGGTCGTGAGGCGGATGCGCGGCGAGGACGAGCGGGAATTCCTGGCCCGAAACTAGCCCGCTCTCAGGCGTCGCTTTCATGTTGTAACCGGACTCCCGAGAGGAGAGACTGAGGCTCCGGGCGCGCTGGCGCCCACCACCCCACTCAGGGAGAGCCACCGATGGCAGGCAGAGGCAACCCGTCGTTCCTCAAGAACCAGAAGGCGAAGAAGCGGGCGGAGAAGGCGACCGAGAAACGGGCCGCCCGGCAGGCGCGCAACGCCGAGAAGGCAGCCGCCCGTGCCGCGAAGGACTCGGGCGAGGCATCACCGGAGACGCAGGTTCCAGATTCCGACGCCCTGACTCCCCCCGCGGCCGAGGACTAGCCGAGAAGCACCGACGATGCCGGATCCCTCGAAGCGTCTGCGGAAATCAAGAAACCGGCTGATCGCCGGCGTCTGCGGCGGGATCGCCGAGTGGCTCGGGTGGGATGTCACGCTGGTCCGCGTGCTGTACGTGCTCGTGTCGATCCTCAGCGTGGCGTTTCCAGGCATCCTCGTGTACATCATCCTATGGATCGTGATGCCCAACCCGGAACCCTGAGCCGCAGCGCCCCACCCGTCGTGAGCCGCACCGTCCCTCCCGCCCGCACCCGCTAGCGAACCAGAACCACGCGCTTCATCAGCGACTCGCCATCCGCGCCGAGCTTGACGAAGTAGATGCCGGAGGGCGCATCGCCGCCGGTCTCCAGCTTCCCGTCCCATCCGATGAAGCTCCTCCCGGCGGGCAGGTACCCGCGCTCCAGCGTGCGGACGCGCCGCCCCGCGGGATCGAACACATCGACTGAAACACGCCCCGCCCGGGCGAGCGCCACCTCGATTTTGAGATTCGACCTGAACGGAACCCGGCTCAGGATGCGCAATCCGTTCCGGGCCGGGAGGTCTTGACCCAGAGCCACCCCGCTCGGTCCGGACGTCTGGATTCTCGTGACGACGATCACGGTCTCGGGAGCCGCGGGCGCCACGGCCCCGAAATCGAACCCGAGCGCAAGCCCGACGGTCCCTGGTCCGGCCGTGGTACCTCCCTGGAGCGGTTGGTCCTGGGCGACGCGCCCCACGAGCTGCGATGCGGTGTCCACGTCGGCGCTGGTGACGACTCCGGCCGAGCCCGAACCCGCATGCACGATCCAGCGGTCCGGCGAGGACGAATTGGCCTGGACGAGCACCGGCGTCTGCCCGGAACCTCCGGGCGGCTTCATGAGCGCGGTGTTGGGCTCGTTCCGAAGCTGTGCCGTGACGACGTCCACGTAGGCGAGCTGCTGCGCCGAGCCGGCGCTGTTCGTGAACACGAACGTCCGTGTCAGCGTCGCCGCCGCGGAATCGACGCACGCCCGGAGATCGATGTCGAAGGGATCGAGCCGCAGGCGCGAATGGAGACAGTTCCCCGAAACCTCGACGCAGTCCCGGAGGAGCGAATTCTTGATGTATCCGACTCCCCGGATCCGGCTCCCGGCGTCGGCGAACGGCGTCACGCCCGTGACCAGCACGTTGCCCGGGGACGACGCACCCAAGGTGTCCCCGAGCGCGGTGCGCGCGCGGAGCGCCGGCATGTCCGATTCGAGCACCGGGGCCTCGGCGACGATCTTGAAGATCTGCCCCGACTGATCGACGATGTAGAGCTCGCCGCGGGCGTCCTCCCCGAAGCTCGTGATGTTCCCGATCGCCAGCCCGCCCCCCGGCGCGAGCTCCGCGGTCCGCTCGCGCAGGCCCACGAAGGATCCTCCCTGAAAGCGCCCCGTGTAGATCTGGCGGCCGCAGTAGTCGGCGAAGAAGTATTGCCCGTCGAGGTCGGGAATCGCGCAGCCTCGGTAGACGTATCCCCCGGTGACGGAGCAGCGGCCGAGCGTGTGATCGTATTCGTGGACCGGAAGGATGCCGCACCCCGGGGCGGCACAGGTCCCGCAGGGTGTCGTGTTGCTCGACGCGAAGGGGAGCGACCCCTCGAAACAGCGCCAGCCATAGTTCGCGCCCGCTCCGGTCCCCGCGGGCGCGAAATTGATCTCCTCACGGACATTCTGTCCTACGTCGGCGATCACGAGGTCCCCGGTCCTGCGATCGAAGCTCGGCCGCCATGGATTCCTGAGCCCGATCGCCCAGATCTCGTCGCGCCCTGGGATCGCCCCCGCGAAGGGGTTCCCCGGCGGGATCGTGTAGCCGGCGCCGCTCACGTCCAGTCGCAGCATCTTGCCGAGCAGGCTGTCCACGTTCTGCGCGCGATCCCCTGGATCTCCGCCGCTCCCGCCGTCCCCCGTCGCGACGTAGAGGTATCCGTCGGGTCCGAAGCCCATCCACCCGCCGTTGTGGTTCGTGAACGGGATGAGAAATCGAGCCGATCACGGTTCCGACAGGATTCGCCACGTCGGGATCGGCGGAGACCGTGTGTCGAGCGATCCGGATCGTGCCGTCGGCGTCCGTGTAGTAGATGTAGAAACGCCCGCTCGTCGCGTAGTCGGGCGCGAAGGCCAGCCCGAGGAGGCCTTGCTCGTTGGACGTGGCTAGCGGGGCGGTGGCCAGGAACTCGGTCCCCAGCACGGTGCCGTTACGCAGGATCTTGATCCGGCCGCGCTGGTCGGATCCACGCTGCTCGACGATGAACAGCCGGGTGGTGTCGCCGGGAGGCGCCGTGACGAAGAGAGGAAGCGAAAGCCCCTGTGCGACACGGACCGTTGTCAGGGGGGTCTCCGAGCGCGCTTCGCGCGCCCCTCCCAGGATTGCGAGGAGGAACGCGAGGATTCGCGTGATTCGGGTGAGTTGTTCTTGGCGCATGATGAGCCTCCGTAGCCCGACCTTCTACTTCCTGCCCCGCGTGACAAAAAGCACGGCGGTGGTCCAACTGGGAAAGATATTGAGCGCCGGAACCAGCTCCGCCACGAACGTGGGCAGGAACGCGAAGTGCCATCCGAGGAGCACCACGAGCACCGCTCCGATCGCGAGGTCCAGCGCGTCGTTCAGCGGCGACGCCGCGCCCTCGAAGAAGGCGGGCACCGCCAGGATCTGGATCGCATCCGCCCCGAGCGCGATCGCGCGGGCCGTCCAGACCCGGACGGGGGAGGGAATCGCGCGGGCGCTCATGGACCGATGACGCCCGCCTACTTCGTCTCGCCGCGCAGCGCCTTCAGTTTCTCCTGGGCATCGCGGTTTCTCGAATCGAGCTGGATCGCCTTCTCATAGTTCTGGATCGCGAGGTCCTTCTGCCCCGCCGCGGCGTAGGCGTCGGCGAGACTCGAGCAGGCGAACGAGGAATTCGGGTTCTGCTCGACGTTGAGCTGGAAGATCCTGACGGCATCGGCGGGATGCCCCTGCGTCATGAGACTCGAGCCAAGCTCTTGCAGGCTGCGCTCGCTGAAATCGTAGGCTCCCGAGCCGTAGTATCGCTCTCGCAGCATCGTGTACCGGGCCACCGTGCTGTCTACCCCCGACATCTCGTAGACGCCCGCCAGCTCGTCCGAAAGCGTGAGCGGCCGCGGCCGCCCGCGATGGCAGGTCACACAGGCCACCGTTACCCGCTTGGGTTCGGGAAACTTCATCTTCCCGAGGTCCTTGTTGATGTTGTTGGCCATCTTCATCATGCCACGCGCGATCTGCTTCGTGGGCTTCTGGTCGGAAACGAAATCGAACGTCGTGAGGGGCTGGCCCTCCTGCCCGACGTGGCAGAACGGGCAGCGGACGCCGAGCCCGCGCGTGAATCCGATCATCGTGGCGCTGAGCTTCTCCTTGGGCGTGTCCTTGGAAAGCACCTTGAGGTTCTTCGCCCGGTCCGGCCATTCGAACCTCGGCTGGGCAAGCGCCGGCACGACGGACGCGGCGGATGTCAGGGCGAGCATGGCGAGGGCAGCGGAAGCAGAACGGAAATGACGGCACGAGATCATCGCGGCTCCTTTCCGGCGCGGGTTCGCGACAGTATAGCAGCGCCGCGCCCGGCCGCGCGTCCGGTCGACCAGGCCCAGGCGAAGTTGTAGCCGCCGATCGGCCCGAAGGCGTCGAGGATCTCCCCGCAAAGAAAGAGGCCGGGATGAAGGCGGCTCTCCATCGTGAGCGGATCGATCTCGCCCAACGCCACGCCGCCTCCGGTCACCTCCGCGCGCTTGTAGCCCTCGTCCCCGGTCCAGTGGAGCGGGTGCCTCGTCAGAGCCGCGACGAGACGCGCCCGCTCGTCCCGTTTGAGCCGCGACCGGGTGACACCCCCCTCCACACGGGCATCCTCGAGCAGCGCCTCCGCGAGCCGCGAGGGGAGGTAGGCGCGCAGCGTGGAGAGCATCGTGCCCTCCGCCTCCCGGAGACGCTGGTCCCACTGCTCGGCGCCGAGCGCGGTCCAGCGGACGTAGAATCTCTGTGGCGGTCCCCCGCTCGCGCGCGAGAGAACCGCGAGGTGCGAGACGTCGAGCACCGAGGGGCCGCTGTATCCCTTGTGCGTGAACAGGAACCCTCCCTCGGTCACGAGCTTCCCGCGAGGCATCGGCGCTTCGATCGTCACGGGGAGCGAGACCCCGGTGAGCGCTGAGTACCGGTGCGGATCCGCGGTGAGGGGCGTCAGCGCCGCGTAGGTATCGTGGACCGTATGCCCCAGGCCGCGCGCGATCGTGAGGCCCGTGCCGTCGCTCCCGGTGGCCGGCACCGAGAGCCCGCCGGTCGCGACGATCACCGCGGAGGCGCGAATCTCGGCGCCGCCGGCGAGCCGGACCCGCCACCCGGGGGTAAGTCCCGTCACATGGGATTCCGGGCGCACCTCGACGCCGCATCCTTCGGCGAACGCCCTCAGCCCGTCGCGGACGTCGTGCGCCCTGTTCGAGACGGGAAAGAGCTTTCCCGTTTCCTCTTCGAGCGCGAGCGGGATCGCCAGGTCTTCCTCGAAGAACCGCCGCTGTTCCCGCAGCGGCCAGGAGAGAAGCATCTTCTTGAGCGTATTCGGCGAGGAGGTTGTTACGAAGCGGGAGGGCAAGAGTGCCGACGGGAGGACGTTGCAGCGGCCGCCCCCGCTCATGAGGATCTTCCGGCCGCCGTCGCGGGTCCGCTCGAGGAGCAGCACGCGGCGCGGGGGGTCCTCGCCCGTCTCGGGACGCGCCGCGAAGATGGCGGCCATGAAACCGGCGGCGCCCGCGCCGATCACGACGATCGGTGGGCCGGTCTTACCTCCGGGGCGCGCTATCTCAGGATCGCCATCTTCTTGGAGGACGTGTGCCCGTCGGGATAGGTGATCAGATAGAAGTAGATGCCGCTCGCGGTCCTCTTCCCCGACTCCACGATTCCGTTCCAACGCGCCGCGTGGATTCCCGCGGGCTGCACGGCGTCCACGAGGGTCCGGACCAGCCTTCCCCGGACGTCGTAGACGCGGACCGTGACGCGGCCCGCCGCCGACAGGCTGTACGGAATCACGGTCTCGGGGTTGAACGGGTTGGGGCGATTCTGCATCAGCGCATCGACGAATGAAGGCGGCGGCGTCACGTCGACGGTGCTCAATACCCGGGTCGCGTCCTGAATCGGGTAGAGCGGGCCGTAGGTGCCGGTGCTGAAGCCGGTCAGGGTCGCCCAATTGCCGTACTTGTTCGCATCCGTCGGGCACGGCCAGCAGGATGCCGTGTCCGAGCCCGACCGCGGTCCGCGGCAGCTCGTCAGGAACTTGTAGAGCACCTGGGCGCGGGTGTCGACCAGGTTCGAGCCGCCCTGGCGGATGAACTGGATCGAGAAGCCGTAGCCCAGAGCCTTGTTCCGGTCGTGATCGTTGAGCACGTCACGCTCGGTCGCGTGGGAGACCGCCGCGACGTTCGTCACGGATGCGAAGGTCGGATAGGTCGCCGAGTTCTGTGCCTCCGCGCTCCCGATCCCGACCAGCGCGTCGAATCGGTTGGCGACCGGACAGCCGCCGTCCACGAAGTAGACGTAGGCACCCGGCGTCCCAAGGCCAGGACCCGCGGCCGGATCCGCGAACAGATCCCTGATTGTCGGTTGGGTGATCGAACCGCCGCCGTTCCACTGATTCGCCGCCGCGGCCACGCCTAGCACGCTCGTCGCCAACGCGTTCTCGTTCGGGTGCGACGGGCCGCCGACCGCCAGCAACTCGTCGAAGAAATTATCGCCCGAGGCGAAGAAGCAACGGTCACCCCCATCGGCGCCCGGTGTCGGGGTCTCCCACCATTGTTTGATGAGCTTCGCGCTCGACTCTTCATCGACAACCACGGTCGAGACATGCGAGGACTCGATCATGATGCGATACCAGAGTGCCAGCGAGTCCTTGATGCTGTACTCGTCCATGTTCGGGAAATAGTTCCCGAATCGTCCCGCGCGGGTCCCCACAAATTCATGGCCGCCGATGTGGTTTCCCTCATCATCCCCCTGGAGCGTTCGGTAACGATCGGCGCGGACTCCGAGCGCGCGAAGGGCCTGGGTGACCGGATCGACGTAGTAGTTCCACTTCGTGTAACTGCCGTCCAGGTTCAGGATCGGCGTGCTGGTCTTCCCCGCCAATTGCGTGCCGACCGCTCCAGGCGAATAGACACGCGGGAGCACGTTGAACTCGAAGATGTCCGGGGCCACGATCGATCCGCCTGGAAGGATCGGGAGGTCCTCCACTTCGTAGGCCCGCCAGTCAGCGCTGAACCGGTAGGTGGTCCCGCCGTTCAAGTCAACGCCCTTGAGGTAGTACTGCAGCCGGGTTCCGCGCGGAAGGAACGCCAGCTGGCTGTAGAGGGATTTGCCGTTCACGCTGAATCCACCGGGAAGCGAGGAACCAATCTTGTCGCGCGGAGGCCAGTTCATTCGAAATCTCGTGTCGATCAGCACGGTGTCTGGGGAAGATAGCGCCACGGAGTTCGCGTCGAGCTCGCTCGAATCGAAGGGGCTCCAGGTCTTCGTCGCCGGGTCGAAAATGCGGAAAATGACGCGAGGTGCGTCGAAGGCAGCGACGAAGTTCGGGTTGGTGTGGGCGATGGTCAGACCAAGACTCACGCTCTTGTCGAACCCATGATGCCAGTTGATACCCATTCCATCGCGACGGAGCCCCGTTCCGATCGAGACCGTGATCGAATCACCGAGAGGGCTGTTGAAGTTGTCGCGCACCGCGCCACCCGCAACGCCGCCCGCGATATCGCTTCCCCGTATGCCCGGCCAGCAGGCGCCAGCGGTTACCGTGGCCGCGTTGCATCCGGTTCCGGCCATGGTGCCGTCGATGAAGGTGGATTGGGCGGGAAATGCCGGCAGAATCCCAAAAACTGGGGACGGCACGCCGGTCACGACCTCGAGCCGGAAGTTGTCGTACAGCAGGCCGTATATGACGTCGCCGCAGTTGTTGAGGTCAGCCGACAGCAAAGGCACGCATTGAACGGAGTAGCGGAGCTGGACCGAGTCCGCCTGAGTGGCCTCGGCCAGCTCGGCACGGACATCGTACCAGTATTGAAGAGCCGCTCCCCGTCTCGTCCCGGCGAGAAACGTGTTTCTCCATCTTCTCCAAGAGCCGTCCTTGAAGAAGCGATACTCGGCGAATTGGATGTAGCCTTGAAACCTGGGCAGATCCTCATACTGGGACCACTGGCCGACAACCGATGCAATTCCAGGAGGAATGGGGAACGTACAGGACACGATCGAGTTGAACTGGTTGGGCACGGTGTGGAAGTTGCCCACGTTGCCGCCCTCGAAGATCAGGTCGGTTGCCGTGTTCTTCGGCGTACAGGTATCCGGAGTAGGCAGGCTCGAGCCCTGCACGAGCTGCCAGAGGGTGCCCACGCCGGGCGCCACGCGAGCCGAGACGATCGGAGCGCCGGGCGTGCCGACAAGCACCGCGCCCAGAAACGCGTCGACGCCTCCCGCCGCGGCCTGGTCCGTGTAGATGGTGCCGTTGTCGCTCGTGAAGATGTTGTCCAAAAGCTGGCCATGGCCCTCGGGCCAGAGGCCGTCCTCCGAAGAATTGAAGCAGTCGGACTTGAACACCAAGTAGAGCGCGCGGTTCGAGGCGTCGATCGTGAACGAGGCGCCCGTCACCGTGGCCGGCGCGCCCGCGCCGCTCGTGACCATGATCGGGCCACCCGTGGTGCTTCCGCCGGTTGCGTTCGGCGTGGTCGGGGAGATGCTACCCGTCCACTGAATCAGGTACGTCCCGGCCCCGATGATCCCGTCCAGCACGCTTCTGGAGTTCCCGATCGGGTCGACAGCGCCGCCACCCCCGCCGATCAACCAGACGAAGTCGTAGCCGCCCTCGGTGCTGAATTGATAATCGAACGTGAGGTTGTAACTCGCACCGTGCGTCCCGGTGTCTATGTAGAGGATCTGGTACGTGAAGTTCGCGTAGCCATACTTCACGACCCAATTCGCGTCGAATTTGCCGCACCAGAGCATCCGACTCCCCCCGATCGCCGGGGGGCAGTTCCCACCGGTGGTGCAGGTCGCGTTGTCCGAGACGTGCCACAGAACATCGCTCAGCGACTGGTCCACGACTTGGTACGGCCCCGTCGTGCCGGCCGTGTAGGAGTTCAGCGAGTCGGCTTGCGGGGTCGTCCGGGGAGTCCACGTGCTGTTCGCGCGATCGATGCACGCGCCGGGGTAGAGGAACCACGTAGTCGTCGCGGTCGCGGACCTGACGATCGAGCCAGCCCACGTCGGTGCAGGGACAGGTGACGGCGGCGGCGGGTAGCCCCCACCCTTGACGCGTTCGGCGGCCATGATGGGCGCGGGAGACAGGATCGGGAGAAGCGTCAGCGAAAGGACTACGAGGAGGACGTGGGCGCGATTCCGTGACTGCACAAGAAGCAAATCCATGCGAACCTCGCACTGTTCCGCGCCCCGGAACGGAGTACAACAGAGCGGAATTCTATCACAAAAGTCCCCCGATTGCGAGTTCGAATGCCCGCTCGAGCGTCATCGTGCGCCCCTTCGAAAAGACCGCGGCCGCGCCATCGGCGCCCACCTCATCCCACAGCGAGCCCAGGTCCTCCTGGATTCTCCGCTGATCCTCCGGCATGGGTTTCACGCCGAGGGTTTCCCGGAGCGCGCGGGACGCGCCGTACAGGGTGAGCGCGCGCTCGGGCTGGTCCTGCCGGAACTCCAGCGCCGCGCACCGCTCCAGCGCGTCCACCATTCCCTGCCGGTCCCCGATCTCGTGGAGGATCTCGAGGCTCTCCTTGAGGTACGCGCGGGCGCGCGGGAGATCGTGATCGTTTGCCGCGAGGAGACCCAGCTCTCCCAGCGAGTACGCGATCCCGGACCGCTCCCCGAGCTCACGCTGGAGCGCCAGCCCCTGCTCGTGGTACGCGTGGGCCGCGGCATCGTCCCCTTGCGCGCGGGCCGAAGTGCCCAGACCGTTCAACGTGATCGCTTCTCCGGTCCGGTCTCCCAGCTCTCGCTCGAGCGTGAGCGATTCCTCGTAGAACTGGCGCGCGCGCGCGTAGTCCTCCTGACCCAGCGCCACGCTCCCCAGATTGTGGAGCACGGCGGCGATTCCGTGACGATCGTCGATCGCGCGGCAGTGGACGAGGCTCTCTTCATAGGCGGACTTCGCCGCGGCGTGGTCCCCTTTCATGTACGCGAGGTTCCCCAGCTCCTTGAACGCCGACGCAAGCCCCTCCCGGTCGCCCTCCTCCCGCGCGATCGCAATGCACGCTTCGATCCGGTCGTGGGAGCCCGCGTAGTCTCCGAGACAGCGGGCCAGAACGGCGGCGCCGTGCAGGGCCTTCGCGCGCGCCGCGCCGCGCGCGGGCGCGCCGGGCGACTCCAGCGCTTTCCCGAGACGGCGGTTTCCCTCTTGCCAGAGCCCGCGGATCCACCAGAAGCGCCACAGGCTCGCGCAGAGGGAGAGTCCGCTCGAGCCGTCGCCGCGCTCGTGCGCCACCTCGACCGCCTGGCGGAAGTTGTCGTGCTCCTCCTCGAGACGGTTGAGCCAGGAAGCCTGCTCGGGTCCCATGAGCTCGGGTTCCACGCGCTCCGCGAGCGCGCGATAGAACTCGGCGTGTCGTCCGACGTGCGCGTCCCATCCTCCGCCGCGCTGGAGCCGCTCCCTGCCGTAGGCTCTCAGGGTCTCGAGCAACCGGTAGCGCGCGGTCCCTTCGCGGCCTTCCTCCGGAGTGAGGAGGGACTTGTCGACCAGGTGAGCCAGGAGATCGAGGATCTCCTCCTCGCCGATTCCGTCTCCGGAGCAGACCGCCTCCGCGGCCTCGAGCGAGAGCCCTCCCGCGAACACGCTGACGCGCTGGAAGAGCTGCTGCTCCTTTTCCTCGAGCAGGTCGTAGCTCCAGTCCACCGCGGCCCGAAGCGTCTGCTGGCGCTGCAGCGTGGCCGTGCTCCCCGTCGTGAGAAGCCGGAAGCGATCCTCGAGGCGGCCGAGGATCTGGGGTGCCGGGAGCACCTTGATGCGGGCCGCCGCCAGCTCGATCGCGAGCGGGATCCCGTCCAGGCGCCCGCAGATCTGCGCCACCGTCCAGGCGTTCTGATCCGTGAGCGTGAACGCGGGCTGTACCGCGGCGGCGCGATCCACGAAGAGTCGTACCGATTCATAGCGGCTCACCGCCTGGCGCGGGAGCGGCGTGCCGGCGGGATCCGGAACGCTGAGCGAGGGAATCCGCCAGAGGTTTTCCCCGGCGACTCCGAGCGCCTGGCGGCTCGTGGCCAGGATGCGGAGCCCGGGTGCCGCGGCGAGGAGCGTGTTGGCCAACGCCGCGCAGGTGGGAGTCACGTGCTCGCAGTTGTCGAGAACGAGAAGCAGGGAGCGCGAGGCGAGATGCTCCGCGATCGTCTCGGCGATCGGTCGTCCCGGCTCCTCCCGAAGCCCCAGGGCCACGGCCACGCTCTGCGGCACGAGCGAAGGATCCGAGAGGGCGGCCAGCTCCACGATCCATGCTCCGTCCGTGAACCGTTCGAGAAGATTCCTTGCGACCTGGACGGCAAGCCGCGTTTTCCCGCATCCACCTGACCCGAGGAGCGTCACGAGCCTTGCCGAGCCGAGGAGGCGCGCCACTTCCTGCATCTCCTCCTGACGGCCGACGAAGCTCGTCAACGATAGCGGAAGGTTGTTCGGAACGCGGGTGGGAGCATCGGCGGCGCCTGGGGATGGCGCGGGCGGCCGAGGTTCGTCGGAAAGCGAGCGCAGCGCCGCGGAGATTTCCGAGCCGCGCGAGTACCGCCGGTCGCGGTCCTTCGTCATCGCGCGCTGCACGATCGCGTCGAATGCGCGGGACAGCCCGGGCCTTACCCGGCTCGGGGCGGGGGGCTCGACGAGGGTGATCTCGTGGATGATCGAGAGGGCGCTCGGACCTTCGAACGGGACGCGTCCCGTCGCGGCCTCGTAGAGCACGACCCCCAGGGAGAAGAGGTCCGACCTCGGATCGAGGGTGTCCCCCCGCGTCTGTTCGGGGGACATGTAGGAGACCGTCCCCGCGATAGCGCCCGCGCGCGTCAGATCGCTCACGGTCGCCGCGGGCGCGGCCGGGCTCGCCTCTCCCTCCACGCGCTTCGCCAGGCCGAAGTCGGCGACCTTGGCGCGGCCCGAGCGTGTGAGCAGGATGTTCGCGGGCTTGATGTCTCGATGGATGAGACCGAGCGCGTGCGCCGCGTCCAGCGCCTCCGCCACGTCGCCACCGATCCGGACCACCTCCTCCAGCTCGAGCGGCCCGCGGGAGACGCGGGCGCGTAGCGTCTCCCCTTCCACGAATTCCATCGCGATGAAGTGGTATCCGTCGGCCTCCTCGACCTCGTAGATCGTGACGATGTGGGGATGGTTCAGCGTTGCGGCGAGCTGGGCCTCGCGGATGAAACGCTGGCGCGCGGACACGGAGTCGAGCGCGTCGCCGGAGAGGATCTTGAGCGCCACGTCGCGGCCGAGCCGCTCATCGCGCGCGCGATAGACGACTCCCATGCCGCCGGTGCCGAGGCGCTCCGCGATGCGGTAGCGCGAAATGGCCTTTCCGACCTGTATATCCACAGGATCCTCGGTTCGACGGTGGCGTGGCTTCCAGGGATCCCCGCTAGCATACTCCGCTTTGCCTAGTTCTCGGGGTTCCCTGCGACTTTCCGCCGCAGCGCCTCCAGATATGCATGATCGACCGGGTATCCGAGCGCCTGGGCCCTGAGGGCGTCCTCGAGCGCGCCCGCGGTATCGCCCGTCCGCATCCTCACGCCGCTTCTCCAGACGTAGGCCTTCGCGTTGCTCGGCTGGAGCGCGATCGAGGCGTCGAAGTCCGCCAGCGCCCGATCCAACCGGTTCGAGGCGCTCCGCGAGAGGGCGCGGTTCAGGTAGCCCTCCGCGTAGTCCCCCTTCAGCTCGATGGCCCGCGTGAACGCGCGCTCCGCTTCCTCCCGCGATCCAAGCGTGAGCTGGACTGCTCCGAGACTGTTCCACGCGACGGCGTCGTCGGACTTGATGCCGACACTCTTCTCGAGATCCGCCAGCGCTCCCGGGTTGTCCCCCTCCAGGAAGCGGAGCGTCCCCCGCATCGTCAGCGCCCGGTCGTTGTTCCCGTCGAGCGAGAGCGCCTTGTCGACATCGGCCATCGCGCGGTCATTCTCACCCAGGAGCATGTAGGAGCGGGCCCGCTTCGTGTAGCCGAGCGGAAGCGTCGGGTAGTGGCTCAGCACATCGGTCCAGAGCGCGACGTTGTCCTTCCAGACCGCGCACCGCGCCCGGGTCGCGAAGAGAGCGAGCACGCCTGAGACAGCGAGGAGAACGAGGAACGCCGTCCTCCAGACGGCCTGCCGCGCCGGCAGGCTCCGGACGAGTAGCCGGAAGATGCTCGCGAGGATGAGCCCCACCCCGATGTAGGAGAGATACGTGTATCGATCCGCGATGATGGCGCTGCCCACGGGAAATAATTGCAAGACAAGCGCCACGTTCGCGAGGAAGAAGAGGGCTCCGAACGCGGCCGCCCTCTCTTTCCTCGCGACCAGCCATGTGGCAGCGCCGAACGCCAGAACGCCGAGCGGCGCCAGGTAGAAGATCATCGGCAGCGCTCCACCCGTCCTCAGGGGATACGGATAGAAGGCGGAGAGATCCAGGGGGAGGATGGCGCGAATCAGGTAGGCGCAGATGCCATAGGAGGCGAAGAGGATCCGCTCGTGGAACGCGAACGAAGCGAGGTCTTGCAGGGCTCCCTGGCGCGCCTGCGCCACGATCGACAGGTAACCGAACACGAGCGCGATGACGACGAAGGGAGCCTTCTCGGCGAGCGTACGAGCGCTCGGCTTCCGGCGCAGGTGGAAGTCGATCGCCACGAGCGCCAGAGGCAGGCTCACCGCCATCCCCTTGGCCAGGAGGGAGAGAACGAACAGGAACAGAGAGCCGACGTAGTAGAGAGCACCCTTTCGATGCTTCCCTGCCCAGAGGATATAGCTGATACACGACGCAATGTAGAAGACCGCGAAGAGAACGTCCTTCCGGCCCGACACCCACGCGACCGATTCCACGTGGAGCGGATGAATGCCGAAAAAGAGCGACGTGATCACGGACAGCTCGGTCGAGCCCGTGAGCAGCAGGAGGAACCAGAAAACGGCAACGGTCGCGAGCACGTGAAGGGCGATGTTCGTGATGTGGTAGCCCTTCGGGTTCAACTTCCACAGGCGGTAGTCCAGCGCGTAGGAGGCCATCGTCAGCGGCTGGTAGTTGCCTTCGACGTACGTGCGAAACATCGCCCCGATGCCGGCGGGAGACGGATCGCGGATCAACGAATTCTCCGTCACGTACTGGGGATCGTCCCAATCGGTGAACCCGTTCTGGATCGCGGGCCAGAACGCGAACGCGGTCACCAGGGCGATGACCGGGGGGAGCCACCACGCCGCCTTCGGGCCGGCGCTTCGAATCGGAGTGGAGGCTACGGGCAGAGGTCTCCGACGTAGGTGCCCGCGTCGTCGTCCGTTCCGCCGCCGATCACGTCGGTGAACGTGTAGGTTCCCGAGAGGTGTCCCGTGGTCGTGTCGACCGTGCCGGGCGCGAAAAGCGTGAAGGCGCCGGCGTCGTAGTCGATATCGATCGTTCGCGGGTTGCCGCTCCCGGTCACGGTGCCCTCGAAGTAGATGCCGCCCGTCAATGTGGTATCCCCCGCGGTGTGAGCGACGCCGGTCAGGACCGAGTCGGCAACGGAGAAGGAGAACCTGCCCGAATCCGACGAGGCCGTGGAATGGTAGACGCCGCAGTAGGCTTTCACGGTGGCCGCCGAGCCCTTGAAGCAGAGGAACTCGCCGTGATCGGCCGCGCCGCCGGGTCCGAACCAGACCCCGTTGATATTGGGCCTGCCGTGCGTGCCGGCCTCATATTGCCCGCCGAACGTGAACCCGCTCCCGGCCAGCGTGAGGCCGTCCGTGCCCGTGTCGTAGGTTCCGGTAAGGGCGTAGTCGGTGCTCCCGAGCGAGGCGGTGCCGGTCGCGGTGATGGTGGCGCGGGCGGCGCGATTTCCCCCCCAGCGGCCGGCCAGGCTGGCGGTGCTGACGTTGACCGTGAGCTTGCCGCTTTGGTCTCCGCTCGTGAATATGCCGATGAAGGAGGATGTGCCCGGAGTACCACCCGGCGGGTTTGTCGTCTTGTCGTCGCTGCAACCCGCGAGAGCGAGGAAGCCGAGCGCGCCGGCCAGGATGAGCGCGAAGACCGGATGAGAGAAGCGGGCGAGGCTGCGAGACGCGAACATGGAACCTCCTGTCGAGCTTGGTGGACGAGACGGTCCCTAACTATATCGCGCCGGCTCAGCCGTTTCCAGCGATTGGATTGCGGGAGATGCTACTCGTGTCTGAGGGCATCGATCGGGTGAAGGCTCGCGGCCCGGATCGCGGGCAGCAGGCCGAACGCGACTCCCACGGCGCAGCAGAAGAGAAGCCCGATGACCGCCCACTCCGTGGGCACGCTGACGTCGAAGTGTGCGAATACGGCGACGAGGTTGCCCAGTCCGAAGCCGACGATCACCCCGATGACGCCCCCGATGTTGCAGAGGATGACGGCCTCGAGCAGGAACTGCCCGAGAATACTCGCACGCTGGGCGCCGAGCGCCTTGCGGATCCCGATCTCCCGGGTCCGCTCGGTCACCGCGACCAGCATGATGTTCATGATCCCGATGCCCGCCACGACCAGCGCGATGATGCCGATGACGAACGCGGCGAGCTTCACGCCCATGCTCATCTTGTTGAACTGGGTGATGAGGCTCTGGCTGTTGAAGAAATCGAAATTGTCCTCTTCTCCGGCCTTGACGCCGCGGTCGCGCCGCAGCACCTGGCGCGTTTCCTCGATCGCGTCGTCGATCAGCTCGGGCGTCTTCGCGCGCACCGTGATGTTGACCGAGCGTGGAAATCCGTCGCGGCCCATCAGGCCGTACGTGTTCACGAACGTCGAGACCGGGATCAGGACGTAGTTGTCGAAGCTCCCTCCGAACGCCGACTTCTTCTCGTCGAATACGCCGATCACCTCGTACTTGCGCCCGTCGACCCGGATGTCCTTCCCGACGGGATCGGTGAAGGGATAGAGCTTCTTGGCGATCGCGTGGCCGATGACCGCGACCCTTCGCCCGGTCTTCACGTCCATCTCGGAGAGATTGCGGCCCAGCCCGACGTAGTGGGTGTTGTTGGGCGGGTACTCGGGGGTGCCGCCGCAGATCGAGATGTTCGGGTTCGTGGACTCTCCCTTGTACTGCGCCGTGAAACCGAAGTCCCAGATCTCGGACCCCACGAGGTCGACCGTCCCCACGTGCTCCCGGATGGACTTCGCGTTCTCGAGCGTGAGCGGCGGCCGGCGCATCGCCCTGCGCCGCTCCGCGTCGGAGTGGAATCCGCCCGCCGGCCACTTCTGCACCTGGAACGTCTGGGCGCCGAGCACGCTCATCTCCCGCTCCAGCGTGCTCTGGATGACCGAGATGGCCGTCATCACGGCGATGATGGAGGCGACGCCGGCCACGATCCCGACGAGCGTCAGCGTGGACCGGAGCTTGTTGCTGACGATCGCACCCATCGACATGAAGAGCGTATCAAGCGGACGCAAGACGGAGCCTCCCCGCGGGTCTATTCATAGCGAAGCGACTCGATGGGATCGAGCCTCGCCGCCCGGTACGCCGGGACGATTCCGGCCGTGACGCCGACGGCGATCGAGACGGCGACCGCGACGACGAGAATCGGCACCGAGAGGCTCGCGGGCATCACGGTCGCGTTGATCACGCCGGCGAGGAGCGCGGCCAGCACGATTCCGATCGTTCCCCCGAGCAGGCAGATCACGGATGACTCGAAGAGGAACTGGAGCAGGATGCTCCGCCGCGTGGCGCCGATCGCCTTGCGGATTCCGATCTCGCGGGTCCGCTCCGTGACCGAGACGAACATGATGTTCATCACGCCCACCGCGCCGACGAAGAGCGAGATGCTCGTCACGATGAGGCCCACCAGGAGCACGATCCCCATCATGTTGTTGAACGTGCCGACCAGCGTGTCGAGCTTGTTGATCGAGAAGTTGTCGGGCTCGACGGGCCGGAGCCTCCGGATCTTCCGCATCTCGCCGATCACCTCGTACTCGAGATCCCGGAGCGACCCCTGGGCCGGCGCCTTGACCGCGATGTTGACGTCCCGCCGCCCGTGGCCGCCCCCGAAGGCTCTCACGTACGACGTGATCGGGACGAAGATCTGCCGGTCGAAGTTCGGACCGCCGAGGAAGCTTCCGCCCTGCTTCTCCATGACGCCGATCACGCGGAAATCGCTCCGGCCGATCTTGATCTTCTTGTTCAGGGGATCCACGGTTCCGAACAGGCCCTTCTGGACGTCGGACCCGATCACGCAGACGTCCTTCTTGTAGTTCACGTCGTAGGGGAGCAGGAAGCGGCCCGATCTGCGGCTGCGCGCTGGAAACCAGGATTCCCTTCTCGGTGGTGCCGATGATGTTGACGCCCTCCATCGTCTCGTCCCGGTACTTCACGTCCTGGTT
The DNA here is from genome assembly GCA_963724515.1 of Candidatus Eiseniibacteriota bacterium. Classification (GTDB taxonomy): domain Bacteria; phylum Eisenbacteria; class RBG-16-71-46; order SZUA-252; family SZUA-252; genus WS-7. Next base: position 656,167 of record CAVRUU010000003.1, read on the forward strand.
TCCGGCCATGGACGGGTTGACGATCGCCCTGCCCCGCAGCCTGTCCTCGAGCGCGCGCGCCTCGCGCAGCTCGAGATTGGGGCGGTTGCGGAAGGGGAAGAAGTCGTTCATCGACCACCCAGGGCATCCGCGACACGTAGATCACGTCGGTGCCGACGGCGGAGAAGCTCTCGCGGAATTTGTTCTGGAGCCCGTTCGCCGCCGTCATGGTGAGCACGACGGCGACGATGCCGATGATGATGCCGAGCGTCGTCAGGGCGCCGCGCGCCTTGTTGGCGCGAATCGCGCGCAGGGCGATCTGGAGTGATTCTCGAACATCGAGCGCGGATTCATCGCGGTCCCGTCAACCCTGAGAACGGCTCTCCTTGGCCCGGTCGGTCGGCTTCTTCGTGTTGTCGATCGTCACGACCGCGCCGTTCTCGAGGTCCTTCGAGATCGCGCGGTAGCTGCCGGTGACGATCTCGTCGCCCTCCTTGAGGCCGTCGAGGATCTCGATCAGGTCGTCGCTCTGGATGCCGGTCTTGACCTGCGGCGCGACCGCCTTGCCGTTCTCGATGCAGAACACGATCTCGACGAAGCCGTCCTTGTCGGCCTTGTACGCGCTTCCGGAGCCGCCTCCGCGTCCTTCCGCTTCTCCCCCTTCGGCGTGAGCTGGTCCACGGTCCGGACCGCGACGCTCTGGAGCGGCACGCTCAGCGCGTGGTCGTTCGTCTTGGTGATGATGTCCGCGCTCGCCGTCATGCCGGGACGCAGGGTCTTCGGCGGATCCGGGATCGTGATCTTGATCTCGAACTCGGTCTTCTGCTCCGTGGTGCCGGCGCCGGCGGACGTTGGCGCTGCTCGCGATCTCCGAGACGACGCCCTTCAGCGTCTGGTTCGGGAGGGCGTCCACCTGGATCTCGGCCGCCTGGCCGATCGTGATCGAGATGACGTCGTTCTCGTCCACGTTGACCTGCGCTTCCATCGCCGAGAGGTCGGCGATCACCAGGATCACGTCCTTCTGGAACTGGGAGCCCAGCGCGATCTCTCCCTGCTCCTTGTTCAGCGCGCTGATCGTCCCGGACATGGGGGCGTAGATCGTGGTCTTGGACAGGTCGTCGCGCGCCTGCTTCAGCGCGGCCTTCGCCTGCTGCACCTGGTCCATCGCGGACTTGTGGCGCGCCACCTCGACCTGGTACTCGGCCTGCTTCGCCTCGAAGGCGGCCTGGGACTCGAGCCCGCCGGCCAGGAGCTCCTTGGAGCGCTCGAACTCGTTCTCGGCCCGGTTCATGTTCTCGTGCACCAGCGCCGCGTTCGCCTCCGCGGAGCTGACGTTCGCCACGGCGCTCTCGACGGCGGCGATGTAGCGCTCACGGTCGAGCCCGACGAGGAAGGCCCCCTTCTCGACCGATTGCCCCTCGACGACCGCGAGCTTCTTGATCTTCGCGCTCACGTCGGCGCTGATCTCGACCTGGGTCTTGGGCTGGATCTTCCCGGTCGCGCTGACCTTCTGCACGATCTTCTGGCGGCCGACCTTCGCCGTCTGGACTTCGGGTGATTTGCCGCCGCGGCCGCGCATGGCCATTCCGCTGACGGCGAGGACTACCAGGAGGATCACGGCGCCGATCAAGAGAGGCTTTCTCTTGAGGAGTTTCAGTTTCATGGTGGGGATACCTCCGGTCGCTAACCGACTCTTACCCGATGACTTGCTTGGGATCGCCTTAAGAATACGGCCAAAACGGCGAATTGGTTACGCCGTCTTTGGGACCCGTCGCCCCGGGACCCCGCTTTGGCGCGCGGGCACTCGACGCTCCCCCGCTTCGGCCGCGTAACTAGCAGTTAATCAATGTGTTACTGGGTACACCCCTACCGCACGACGACGAACCTCCCGATCTCCTTGCCCAGCTCGGTGTCGACGGAGAAGAGATAGATCCCGCTCACGATCTTCTGGCCGTTGCGGGAGATCAGATTCCAGGGCACCGATCCCTCGCCGGCGGTCACGGCGTTCCTGCCGTATTGGAGATCCGACGGCGGCTTCCCGTTGAAGGGAATGTCCTTCACCAGGTCGCCCGCCAGGGTGTAGACGTGGATCGTCCCCCTCGTGCGCGGCAGGTTCATGAAGACGACCTTCGTGCCCGAAGGATCCTCCGTGGTGGGGACCAGGTCCCACTCCGCTCCTCCCTTGTAGGGGTTCGGCACGACGAAGACATGGTTCTGGTCGTTTCGCGAATCCCCGCGCGGATAGACTACCTGCGCGTTCGAAGCGCTCGGATTCCCCTGCAAGATCGCGTCCGCGCCCGCCGAGTCGCCCGGTACGACGGAAACCGGCACGATCGAATAGAAGTACGGGAAGCCGTTCAACACGTGGCTGTCCACGTAGCTGTACCGCCCGACCGCGAACAGCGTGTCGATCTCCGTGTAGCTCGAATCGTCGCGAACGGACCGCGTGTTCGGATCCCACCGGACCAGGGTCGGATTGATGTTCACGAACGGGATCGAAGGATCGATGAGCTCCGATAGGGGCCGCGCCGGAGTGTCCTTGGGGTCTGTCCGCCACTCGCCGAGGAGCGACCAGAGGCTGCGCGAGGGGGCGTTGGTCCCGAGGGGCCGCGTCCACCCCGCCGCGCGGAAGATTCGATAGCCGAGAAACTCCTTGAGGTTCCCTCTCTGAGCGTCCCGCACGTGCTCGGCGAAGTTGTTCCACTTGAGCGTGACCCTCCGATCCCCGGGGAAAAACCACGCGGACAGGCGCGTCGAGTCGAGGTGGCTCCCGTAGTTTCGCAGGAAGTCCGCGACCTCCCCTCGGCCGTTCTCGCCGGCGTAGAACGGCGACGGGAGCGGCGCCGCGGCCACCCAGTTCACGAGGTGCTCCCGCCCGCCCTGACCGGTGTTCACGTCGCAGTCGAAATCCACGTAGGTGCAGGAGGGCGAGACGATCTGGATATTCATCGTGTCGTCGCTCGCGCAGTGGGCGCCGTCCGGGATCGTTCCGCCGAGGATGTCCTGGCACACGTACTTCCCGCTCTGCTGGAGCTCGCACGGCGTGTTCGGATCCCACGGCGGCACGCCGAAGAACCCAGGCACCGTGTTCACATCCGAGTGGAACCGGAGGCGGCACAGCGATGACTCGGGGATCTGGTACGTGAAGCCGCGACCGCCGACCTGCGTGTTGAGGAGGCAGGTCTCCTTTCCACAAGTACCGGTGAGCGCGCTGCCGTCCAGGTCCGAATAGAGACCGTCGAAGACCTGCTGGGCCCGGATCGCATTGTCGATCAGAGTCCCGCCGCCGGGGCTCGGACCGCGACCCAGGCCCATGACCCACGCGACCGAAACCGTGAGCGAGGAGTCCGGAAGGATGGTCCGGAAGGGCCCCGTCGCCATCATGATTCGGTAATCGAGTGCCCTCGCCGATATGATCTGCCCCACCAGGTCGGGATTGAGAGACGGGTCGGACATGAGCAGGTAGCGCTGGGCGTCGTTCTGCGGATCGCCCCCCGCCGCGAACGGGGCATCCCCCGAGAAGAACTTGAACGAAGTGATGCCGACTCTTCGTGGCGCCGACGCCCCGCTCGGGTCGGTCGTGTGGTTCAGGAAGATGCATCCGAAGTACCCGGGCGCGTCTCCCCCCTTGTGATCCTGGACACGGGCCGGATCGTCCGGGTTGTCCCACATGTACCCCATCTGAATTCGCCGCGATACGAAACTCCCGGTGGATCCCACGAAGGTCACGACCGAATCGATGAGCCCCGCCTGATCGTCGGAGTAGTAACAATCGCGGCAGACGGCTCGGCTTCCGATGTCCATGTCGGCGAAGATGCCGACATAGATGTTCCGCCACGCCCGGCCGCTCTGGTTGATGATCTTGTAGTCCATGCCCACGAAATCATTCTGTCCCGGGGTCGCCCACGCGTAGGAGGTCTGTTGAACTCTGAGACCGAGTGGAATGTGCTCGGGGCTCGTGGCTCTGACGTTCTCGGTGTCGTCGAAGTACTCGCAAGCGAGCATCTGCTGGCCGATTGCGGAATAGTCCTCATCGCATCGCCCGTCGCCGTCATCGTCCTCGCCGTTGAGGAAGTCCTCATCGACCAGCCCGTCCCCATCGTCGTCGGGGTTCACGCTGCCCGAGATCACCCGATTCGCGCCGGGCGCTCCCTCGTACGACTCTCGGACGTCCGCGACCCGGTCCGGTGGAAGCGGGACGCAGGCAGCCCGAGGAGTGAGCGTAGGCGACATCTCGTAGTCGAATCGGGTCCTCCCGATGGAGGTGGTGACATGCGGGATCCCGCTCGCGTCGAGCGCTCCCACCCAGAGGCCGGCGGCATACAGATAGTCGTTCCCCGACCCCGGAGGCCACTCGGCCGCGGGGACGGTCGAGAAGACTCCGTAGAATGGATTTCCCGTGACGCCGTAGTTCCCGATCTGAAGCTGCAGCTGGCCGACGTTGTGGACGAATTTCCCGTCGGTCCGGACCAGACGTCGTTGATCCGGCCGGCCGGGCGCTGCCGCCGGATCGAGGGGCTGAAATGCGCAAACAGAAGACCAGAGGCTGAGGATGCCCAGAAGCCAGAGCGCGGATCTCATCCGACCATTCCCCCGAGGACTTCCGGCTCTACGTGGATCGGATACTGAGACGGGGGGAGCATAGAATCGGCCGAGGGGGGATTGATCGCGGGGGGGGAAAGCTCCGAACCGCGAATCTGCCCGGTGAGCGAGCGTCTGTCAAGGGGATTTCAGCCTGTGCGGGGCTCTACAAATAAAGCTTTACTTCTCCGCCGTTGGTGTCGATACTCCTTGCAAGCAGTAGCCTGTCGGTTGTACGTAGCGCAGAGATGCGATGCATTGCCGCAGGAGAAACCCCCTGCGGCGTTTTTTGTATCCGGGAGTCAGGTTTTCCCGGGGGCCCGACCAACGAGGCCGGGCTGGCCGAGCCGAGAGGCTCGGTGAGTGGGGGCACAAAGCCCCAGTTCGCAAGGAGCAAAGAGTGGCTGTTGGAACCGTGAAGTGGTTTAACGAGGCGAAGGGTTTCGGATTCATCCAGCAAGAGGGTGGCGAGGACGTATTCGTGCATTACTCTTCCATCTCCGGCGAGGGCTTCAAGACCTTGGCCGAGGGCGAGCGTCTGGAGTTCGAGGTCGTCAAGGGGCCGAAGGGTCTCCAGGCAGCAAACGTCCGCAAGGCATAGGTTAGGCCAGCGGTAGAAACGTTCGAGGCGGCACCGAAGGGTGTCGCCTCGCTTCGTTTCGCCCCTCAGTACCTCGGCACGGACGGATCCACCGTCTCCGCCCAGGCGTTGATGCCGCCGGTCAGGTTCTGCACCTTGCGGAAGCCGGCCTCGCGCAGGAGCTGGACGGCCTTGCGGCTGCGCGGGCCGGATCGGCAATAGGCGACGATCTCATCCGCGGTGTTCAACTCCCCCAGCGAATAAGGCAGCGTCCCGAGCGGGATCAGCTTCGCGCCCTGAAGCCGCGAGATATCCCATTCCTGCCTCTCGCGAACGTCGAGCAGGAAGATGTCCTCCCCGCCATCGATTCGATTCTTCAAATCGCGCGGCGCCAGCTCCGAATCGCACGCGACCCCCGCGGATTCCGCCTCCAGTCCACAAAAGAGCGCGTAGTCGATGAGCTTCCGGATGCTGGGATTGGCGCCGCAGAGGGGGCAATTGGGGTCCTTCCTCAGCTTGAGGGTGCGGAAGCTCATCGCCAATGCGTCGAACAGAAGGAGCCTCCCGGCAAGCGAGACCCCCTTGTCCAGGATGAGCTTGATCACCTCGGTTGCCTGGATGAGACCCACGATTCCCGGCAGCACGCCGAGGACTCCCCCTTCGGCGCATGAAGGCACGAGTCCGGCGGGCGGAGGCTCGGGGTAGAGGCATCGATAGCAGGGGCCGTCCTTCGTCGCGAAGACCGACGCCTGCCCTTCGAACCGGAAAATGCTCCCGTACACGTTCGGCTTGCCCGTCAGGACGCACGCGTCGTTCACGAGGTAGCGCGTCGGGAAATTGTCGGTGCCGTCGGCGACGATGTCGTATTCGCGGAACAGCTCGAGGGCGTTCTCCGAGGTGAGCCGCGTCTCGTGCGTCTCGACCTGGATGAGCGGATTCACCCCTCGGAGCCGGTCGCGCGCGGAATCGAGCTTCGACCGGCCCACGGCCGACGTGTCGTGGATGATCTGCCTTTGCAGATTGGACTCATCGACGACGTCGAAATCGACGATTCCGATTCTCCCGACGCCCGCGGCGGCGAGATAGAGCGCGAGGGGCGAGCCGAGCCCGCCGGCCCCGATCAGGAGCACGCTCGCGTTCTTGAGCTTCACCTGACCCTCGAGGCCCACCTCGGGCATGATGAGGTGCCTGCTGTAGCGGCGGATCTCCTCCTGGGAGAGAGGGAGCGGGGACGCGTCCCCATTCCCTCCGACGCCTCCCGCGACCGACGGGACGATGCTGACGACGTCCTTCTCGGCGAGGAGGGTTTCGCCTTTGTTCAAGTACCTGACGTCCTCGTCGTTGACGTAGACGTTCACGAACGAGCGAAGCCGCCCGTCCTCGGAGTAGAGGTGCTTCTTGAGCTGGCCGTGACGCTCGACGAGGCGGCTCAGGGCGTCGCCGACCGTGCCTGCCTCGACGGTCACTTCATTGGCCCCGCCTACGTAGCTCCGGAGCGGGGTCGGGATCAGGATCTTCACGTGCATTCGACTTCCTCCGCGTCAAATCGATCGCGTTCCTCCGCCAGCACCCACGACGTCAGGTCGCTCGGCTGGCCGCGCTCCACGCTCACGATCAAGTACGAATACCAGGGCCACGCGTGCTCGCGGTCGTACTCCGACGGCCGGGCGGGATGGTCCGGATGGGAGTGGTAGATCCCCACGACGTCGAGCCCGTGGCTCCGCGCCCATGCCTCCGCTTCCCGGTACGCCTCGGGCCCCGCGTAGTAGCGACGCTCCGGCGATTCCGCGGTTCGGTTCTCGAACGGTCGGGCCACGTGAACCACCTTGCTTCCGTTCTGCGTCTGGCCGAGCAGCACGCCGCAGCATTCCGCGGGGTAGGCCTCCGCCCCCCTCGCGCGGATTTGCCGCAACAGGTCGACCGGGATCCGGATCACAGCTCCGCCTCCCAGAACCGCTCGCTCAGATAGCGGTCCGCCCCGTCGGGGAAGATCGTCACGACGCGCGGCGTCTCACCCGCGCGGATCGCCTCGCGGGCGACCTCGAGCGCGCAGTGAAGTGCTGCGCCCGACGATATCCCGATCAGCAACCCCTCCTCGCGCGCCGCGCGGCGCACCATGCGATAGGCCGCCTCCGTCGAAACCGTCCGATTCTCGTCCGGGAACGACGGGTCGTAGATCTCGGGCACGATCGCGCTTTCCATGTGCTTCAGGCCCTCGAGGCCGTGGAAGGGTGAGTCGGGCTGGACCGCGACGATCCGCACGCCGGGAATCTGCTCGCGGAGTCTCCGTCCCACGCCCATCAGGGTCCCCGACGTGCCGAGGCCCGCGACGAAATGCGTTACGCGCCCGCGGGCTTGTTCCAAGATTTCCACCGCGGTCGTGTTGTAGTGCGCCTTCCAGTTCGCCGGATTCGAGTACTGGTCCGGATAGAAGTACCGATCCCCTTCGCGCGAGACGATGCGCCGCGCCTCACGAATGGCGCCGTCCGAGCCTTCCTGCGCGCTCGTGAGCCTCAGATCGACTCCGTACGCGCGCAGGATTCGGATCCGCTCGGGACCCGCGTTCGCCGGAAGGCAGAGCGTGACTCGGTATCCCTTCGCGGCGCCGATCATCCCGTACGCGATGCCCGTGTTTCCCGACGTCGCGTCGAGGATCGCGCGGTCCGGAGTGAGCGCGCCGCTCTGCTCGCCCTCGTGAATCATCGCGAGGGCGGCCCGGTCCTTGATCGAGCCGCCGGGGTTCTCCCACTCGGCTTTTGCGAGGATCTCCGCGCCCCGAAGCTCGGAGCCGATGTGGCGGAGCTTCACGAGCGAGGTCCCGCCGATCAGGTTCAGGATGGATGCCGGACGGCGATACCGGCGGCGCTCGCGAAGCGGCTCTCGGGTGCGCCCCTGAAGAAGGGATCGAATCACGTCTGGGGCTCCGGATATGCGTGTGTCTTCACTGTATGTTTCTCCTTCGATGGCCCGGCGCTCCGCGTCCGGAGACGCCGCCATCCATGGTCAATTTGTTATCGGGAAACGAGATACGGGGGGAGCGGATCCGGCCTTGGCCGGTTTCCTAGGCCAGGCGGACCCGCGGGCTACAGATACATCGGCCCGGGAGGGCCGGCGACACGGCGGCCCTTAGACGACTCGTGTGCATATACTTACGATGCCGCAAGGCGGCTCGTCGGTGCGTGATTCGGCTCTTCATAGGTGGAAGATTATACCATAAAGAAGCACGTATTTTGGGTCCCCTCTTCAGACTCCCGCCGAGGGGAAAATGAACCAGGCTGACGATCCTCGCCCCTGTGGGCGAGGACACCATGACGTGGGCCGAATCGGCTATTCTCGGTCCAATGAGAAGATAGGAACCAGGCGGGAATCCACGGAGGACAGCGATTCGCATGGGCACGAGCTGGGCCTTCGGAAAATGGCTGGAGTCGGGTCGCCACTGGCCGGACTCGGAGAAGAGCCCTCTTCGCGGGGAGCTCCTCAGCGTCGAGCACCTCGAGGAGCGGGCTCGCGTTCTGGCGGCAAGCTATACCCTCGCCCGCAATCCTCGCCACCGGCCGCACCGATTTCTGCCTCGCCTCCAGGAAAACGCCCGCGCCCTCCGCCGCGCCTACCTCGCCCTGGCGGGAGATGTGCGCCGCGGACGGCCGGTGGCTCCGGCCGCCGAATGGTTGCTCGACAATTTCCATCTGGTCGAAACGGAAGTCGGCGAGGTCCGAAAGAACCTCCCGCAGCTCTACTATCTAGAGCTTCCCAAGCTTGCATCCCGTGAGGTCGCGGGCATGGCGCGCGTCCACGCCATGGCCCTCGAGTTCATCCGGCACAGCGATGCGCGCTTCGACCTCCATCGCCTGACACGCTTCGTGAGCGCCTACCAAACGGTGGCCCCCCTGACGCTCGGCGAGCTGTGGGCCTGGCCGAGCATGCTCAAGCTCAGCCTCATCGAGAATCTGAGGCGACTCACGGACGAGATCATGGAGAGCCGCGCGGGCGAGGCGGAAGCCGACCGCCACTTCGCGCGCTTCGAATCGACAGCCGCCACGGACCCGCTTCCACCCTTCCCCGAAAGTCTTTCGAACGGGTTCGTGGTCCAGCTCGCTCAGCACATGAGAGAACTCGGCCCGCGTATCTCCGAGCTGAGGGCCGCGCTCGAGCGAACGCTCAACGCGGCCGGCTCCAGCGTCGATGAGGCGGTGCGCGCCGAGCACCAGCGGCAGACCATGGGGCATGCCTCGACGGGCAACTCGATCACCTCGCTGAGGCTGGTCGCCACCATCGATTGGAATCGCGCGATCGAGCGCGTGAGCTTGATGGAGCAGGTTCTCCAGCGCGATCCCGCCGGCGTCTACGGCACGATGGACTTCGCCAGCCGCGATCGCTACCGGCAGGCGGTGGAGGAATTGTCCGAACCGAGCGGAGAGGCTCAGATACGCGTGGCTCTCCGCGCGATTGAGAGCGCACGCCAGGCGGCGGAGAAGCATCCGGGCGAACCGAGCGGGCACATCGGGTATCACCTGATCGGCGGCGGGCGCCGCGAGTTCGAGGTGGATGTCGCATACGTCCCGCGATTCAAGCAGAGGATCCGCCGATTCATCTTCGCACGCGCCGTGCTCTTCTATCTGGGCCCGGTCTCGTTCCTCACCGCCTTGGGCGTCGCCGCGACGGCGGTTTACGCGCGATCCCAGGGCGCTCCGGTGACCCTTCTCCCCTGGGTCTGTGTGCTTGCGCTCATCCCCGCGAGCCAACTCGCGATCCTGACCGTCCAGAAGTTCGTGCACCGTGTCGCTCGGCCCCGCCGCCTGCCCAGAATCGAGCTCGAGGGCGGCGTCCCGGAAGAGGCGTGCACGATGGTGGTCGTGCCCACGCTGCTCGGGGGCGTCGGGAGCGCGAGAGCGCGGATCGAGCATCTCGAGGTGCAGGCGCTCGGGAACATGGATCCACAAATCCACTTCGCGCTTCTCACGGACTTCCCCGACGCGACGGAGGCGGAGCGGCCCGAGGACGAGGCCATACTCGCGGTCGCGGTGGCCGGAATCGAAGCCCTGAACGCCCGTCACGGAGGCGGCAAGCAGAACCGCTTCTACCTCTTCCATCGGCCCCGACAGTGGAATGCGCAGGAGGGCGTGTGGATGGGTTGGGAGCGAAAGCGGGGTAAGATCGAAGAGTTCAACGCTCTGCTGCGCGGTTCCGATGACACGTCGTTCCAGATCATGGTGGGCGACCGATCGATTCTCGAGAAGGTCCGCTACGTCATCACGCTCGATTCCGACACCCGCTTGCCGCGCGACGTCGCGGGTCGGCTGATCGGAGTCATCCGGCATCCCCTCAACCGCCCGCATTTCGATCCGCGGCTGGGCCGCGTCGCTCGGGGCTATGGAATTCTCCAGCCGCGCGTGAGCGTCACCATGTCGAGCGCAGCGGGCTCGCTGTTCGCGCGCGTCTACGCCGGCCACACGGGGGTCGACCCCTACACGACCGCGGTCTCGGATGCCTACCAGGATCTCTTCAGCGAGGGCATCTTCACCGGCAAGGGGCTGTACGACGTCGATGCCTTCACGGCCGCCCTCGAAGGGCGCGTGCCCGAAAACGCGCTCCTGTCGCACGACCTGTTCGAGGGTCTCCATGCCCGAACGGCTCTGGTCTCCGACATCGAGCTCGTGGACGACTTCCCGTCGAGCGTGCTGGCTCACGCGGGGCGCCAACGCCGCTGGGTGCGCGGCGACTGGCAGATCCTGGCTTGGCTCTTCCCCTGGGTGCCCACGCGGCATGGCCTCGAGCGGAATCGCCTCCCCCTGATCAGCAGATGGAAGATTCTCGACAACCTGAGGCGAAGCCTGGTCGCCCCCAGCACGCTCGCCCTTCTCGCCTCGGGATGGACGTGGCTGCCGGGGGCACCCTGGGCGTGGACCCTTGCGGTGGTCGCCGTCTCCAGCTTTCCGATCTATCCGCAGCTGTTGCGCGGCCTGAGAGGACCGGCCCAGCACCAACCCACCGGGGTCTTCCTCCGCGACGTGCGGGAGGAAGTGAAGACCGCCGGAGCGCAGGTGCTCCTCGACCTCCTCCTGCTCGCCTACCACTCCTACGAGATGGTCCATGCGATCGGGGTCACGCTGGTGCGGCTGATCGTCACGCAGCGGAGGATGCTCGAGTGGGAGCCTGCCGCGGCCGCCGCGGCCCGCGCCGCCGGGCTGACCGGGCGCGAGGGACTGCGCGCGTTCGCGAACGGAATGTGGGCCAGCCCCGCCACGGCGATCGCGCTCTACGCGGCCATCCTCGCGTCGCGGCCCGAAGCGCTCCGGATCGCCTCGCCGCTGCTGCTCCTCTGGTTGTCCGCGCCTCTCGTTGCCTTCTGGTTGAGCCGCCCGGCGCGCCCGCGCGTGATCGTTCTCGCGCCGCGCGATCGGATCTTCTTGCGCCGCGTCGCCCGGAACACCTGGCGGTATTTCGAGACGTTCGCCGGGGAGGGAGAGCACTGGCTCCCGCCGGACAACGTTCAGGAGACACCGGGGGAGAAGACGGCGCATCGCACGTCACCGACGAACGTCGGCATGGCATTGCTCGCCACGTTGTCCGCGCACGACCTGGGCTTCATCGACGCGCAGGAAACTCTCGATCGGATCGAGCGGACGATCGCGACGGTCGAAGTGCTCGAGAAATTCCAGGGGCATCTGCTGAACTGGTACGACACCACGAGCCTGGCTCCGCTCCAGCCCCGCTACGTGTCGACCGTCGATAGCGCCAACCTCGCGGGGTCCCTGCTCGCCGTGGCGGAGGGGCTGCGACGGCTCGGCACGGCCCCGGCGAACGCCCTCCGCTTGGCCACGACGATCGAGGACACCTCGGCGCTCCTGCGCCAGAGTCTCAATACCTGCGCCAAGAACAGCCCTGACGCGTCGATCCAGGAGCGCCTGGCGCGGGCCATTCGCGAGCTGGACGCCCTGGATCCGGCCGCCGCGCTGGAAACGGCCGGCCTCGGCGCGATTCCCGGGCACGAGGCCGCGGAGGCGGCCTTCTGGGGCGGCATGCTCCTGCGCCTCATGCGGGGCCCGACCGAGTCTCCGATGAAGCCGGGCGATTCGCGCGCCGCCCTCGCCGACCGGGCGGAAGCCCTCGCGAACGCGATGGACTTCAAATTTCTCTACGACCGCGAGCGTCGGATCTTCTCCATCGGGTTCCGGCTTGCGGACATGGAGGGCCCGGGACGTCTCGATCCCTCGTACTACGATCTGCTGGCGTCCGAAGCTCGGCTCGCGAGCTTTGTCGCGATCGCCAAGGGGGACGTCCCCCAGGAGCACTGGTTTCAGCTGGGACGCGCCCTCGTGGGCGTCGGCGGGATGCCTACCCTGGTCTCATGGAGCGGCTCGATGTTCGAATACCTCATGCCGCTTCTGCTCATGCGGAGCTATCCGGACACGCTGCTCCACCATTCGAGCGGGGCCGCCGTGCACGCGCAGATCCAGTACGGGCGCCTCCAGGGAGTCCCCTGGGGAATTTCCGAGTGCGCGTTCAATCTCCTGGATCGGCACGGGACGTACCAGTACAAGGCGTTCGGCGTGCCCGAGCTGGGGCTGAAGCGCGGATTGTCCGAAGATCTCGTCGTGGCGCCGTACGCGACGGCGCTCGCGGCCATGGTCGATCCCATAGAGGCCGTGGCCAATCTGAGGCGCCTCGCGCGCGAAGGCGCCCAGGGCAAGTACGGCTTCTATGAAGCCCTGGATTACACGCCGCGCGAGAGCGGCAAGGCGACGGAGACGGCGGCGGCGAGCGGCCGCGCCCGACCTGTGCCGGTACAGGCGTACTTCGCGCATCATCAGGGAATGACCGTCGCGGCGCTCGCCAACGCGGTGCTGAACGATCTGATGGTGTCCCGCTTCCACGCCTCCCCGGGAATCCAGGCGACCGAGCTTCTGCTGCAAGAGAGGGTGCCGCGCTTCGTGCCCGTGATCCGGCCCAGGCCGATCGAGGTGACGCGGGTCGCGCCGGCGATTCTGCCCGTTTCGCCGCGGCGGTTCCGCACGCCGCATACCCGTTATCCCCACGCGGCATTTCTTTCCAACGGCCGCTACGTATCGGTGGTCACGAACGCGGGAGGCGGCGCCAGCTCTTGCCGCGGTCTCGCGGTCACGCGCCAACGGGAGGACGCGATCCGCGACCCAGGCGGCCAGTATCTCTATCTTCGTGACGTGCGAAGCGGCGCGACCTGGTCCGCGACCTATCAACCGATGCGGCGCGAACCGGACGAATACCGGGTCACCTTCCTCGCGGACAAAGCGGTCATCCAGCAGAGCGCAGAGGAGATTGACACGTTGCTCGAGATCGCGGTCTCTGCAGAGGACGACGTGGAGGTGCGGCGGTTGTCGCTCACCAATCGGAGCGCGCACCAGCGCGAGATCGAGATCACGAGTTACGCAGAAGTAGTGCTTGCCCCGCAGGCGGATGACCTCGCACACCCGGCCTTCGGAAAGCTCTTCCTGGAAACCGAATGCAGCCCGGAAACCGCTTCACTCCTGTGCGGACGGCGGCGGCGCTCCGAGGAGGAGCCCGGCGCTTGGGCGATCCACGTGCTGAGCCTGGAAGGCCGCACGCAGAGCGCCGTGGAGTGGGAAACGGACCGGATGAGATTCCTCGGCCGTGGCCGCGGTCCCGACGACCCGGTCGCGCTCGACGGCCGGCCGCTTTCGGGCACGGTCGGCGCGACCCTCGACCCGATCTTCAGCCTCCGGCAGCGCATCCGGCTCGCGCCTGGGGGGTTCGCGCGGGTCGCCTTTGCGACCGGGATGGCCGCCGACCGTGACGCCGCGATCGCCCTCTGCATGAAGTACGCGGACCCGACCTCGGCGCCACGCACCTTCGCGCTCGCCGCGACCCAGCTCTCGATCACGCTCCGTCACCTCGGCATCCCGGTCGAGGAGGCGCAGCTCTACGAGCGTCTCGCCTCGCGCGTCTTCAACACCGACCGCTCTCTGGGAGCCGCCCCCGGGGTTCTGGCGCGCAACGTCCTCGGCCAATCGGGACTCTGGGGCCACGGCGTCTCGGGCGATCTCCCAATCTTGCTGATTCGCGTGCTCGAGCCGGACGACGTCGCACTCGTGCGCCAGGTGCTGCGGGCCCAGGACTACTGGAGAGTGAAGGGTTTGAGCGCCGACGTGGTGATCCTGAACGAGCATCCGGTGAGCTATCGGAACGAGATCCACGAGCAGCTCGAGGTCCTGCTGCAGGGTGGTCCCTGGGGTGCGTGGAAGGATCGCGCCGGCGGGGCGTTCCTGCTCACCGCGGAGGGCATGAGCGAGGCCGAGCGCGTCCTCCTCTCCGCCGCCGCGCGCGCGGTCCTGAGCGGTGACGCGGGGGATCTCGAGGCTCACCTGAATCGCGCCTATTCGGAACCCGCGTGGCCGCCCGCGCTCGAAGTCGCCGGACCTTCCACCCAGCCGTCCGAGGAGGATTCGGGTCCGGAGATCGAGATCCCGGAGCTCACGTTCTGGAATGGGCGCGGGGGCTTCACGCCCGATGGGAAGGAATACGCGATCGTTCTGAACGGAGCCGACGAGACGCCGCTCCCCTGGGCCAACGTTCTCGCCAATCCGCGCTTCGGAAGCGTTGTGACGGCCGCCGGCCCCTCCTACACCTGGTCCGAGAACAGCCGCGAGAACCGGCTCACCCCGTTCATCAACGACCCGGTGACGGAAGGGACCGGAGAGGCGATCTACCTGCGCGACGACAAGACGGGCGCGGCATGGGGCGCGACACCCGGCCCGATGCGGCGCGAAGCCGATGGAGGGCGCTGGATCGTGCGCCACGGCGCGGGCGTGACGCGCTACGTGCGCCGCCAGCGTGGGATTCGGCACGAGCTGGCGATCTTCGTCCATCCTACGGAGCCGGTGCGTTTCGCGCTGCTCACGCTCGCGAACCAGACGGGCCGGCCGCGGCGCCTGAGCGTCTTCAGCTACAACGAGTGGAGGCTCTCCCCGCCGCGCGCCGGCGAGCAGATCCACGTCCGCACGGAGCTCGAAGCAGACACTTCGGCACTGCTCGCGGAGAATCCGTACAACCAGGATTTCAGGGGACGGGTCGCATTCGCGCACGCCGGCCCGCTCACTTCCGCGACCGGCGACCGGCTGGAATTCCTGGGCAGGAACGGCACGATGGCGCGACCGGCCGCGCTCGGCCGCCGCGTGCTGTCGAACGCCTTCGGCGCGGGGCTGGATCCCTGCGCCGCGCTCCAGGTCGCCGTGGACCTGGCACCTCGCGAGACCCGCCAGGTCGTCTTCCTGCTCGGGCAGGGCGAGAATCGTGACGCCGCTCTCCGTCTCGTTCGCGCTCATGGATCCGCATCCGCCGCGCTCTCGGCGCTCCGGGATGTCGAACGCTCCTGGGACGACATCCTCGGCGCGGTTCAGGTCCATACGCCGGACGACTCCTTTGATCTCCTCATGAATCGCTGGCTTCTCTATGAGTCCGTCGCGAGCCGGTTGTGGGCACGGACCGCCTATTACCAGCCGGGCGGCGCGTATGGGTTCCGCGACCAGCTTCAGGACGTGATGGCGCTGAGTTTTGCAGGTCCCCGGCACTACCGGGAGCACCTGCTGCGCGCCGCCGGCCGCCAGTTCATCGAGGGGGATGTGCAGCACTGGTGGCACGCCCATACGGGGGCGGGTGTGCGGACCCGTTGCTCCGATGATTTCCTGTGGCTGCCGTTCGCCGTCGCGCACTACGTCGATGCGACCGGCGACCGCGCGGTTCTCGAGGAGCGCGTGCCGTTCCTGACAGGGCAACCCCTCCGTCCGGACGAGCAGGAGGCCTACGGTCATCCTGGCGTATCGGGCGAGAGCGCGACGCTCTACGAGCATTGCGCGCGCGCCATCGACCGGGGCATGACCTCGGGATCGCACGGGCTCCCGCTGATCGGGAACGGCGACTGGAACGACGGCTTGAACCGTGTGGGGCGGCAGGGTCGGGGAGAAAGCGTCTGGCTGGGCTGGTTCCTGTCGAGGATCTTGAGGGATTTTGCCGGCCTCGCCGAGAAGCGTGGGGACGGCGAGCGAGCCGCCCGCTACAGGAACGAGATCGGACGCCTCGCGGTGGTTCTCGAACAGGCCTGGGACGGGGACTGGTACCGGCGCGGGTACTTCGACGACGGCACGCCTCTCGGCTCGGCGCAGAGCGAGGAATGCCGCATCGATTCTGTCGCCCAGTCCTGGGCGGTGCTGTCCGGTGTCGCGCCTTCACAGCGCGCGGAGCGCGCGATGGACTCCGTGCGGAGCCATCTGGTCCGGCGGGACGCCCGCGTGGTCCTTCTCCTCACTCCTCCCTTCGACTCATCCCCGCTGGATCCCGGCTACATCAAGGGCTACATCCCCGGCGTGCGCGAGAACGGCGGCCAGTACACGCACGCGGCGATCTGGGTCTTGATGGCGGTGGGCAGCCTCGGCAGCGGAGACGAGGCCGTGGAGCTCTTCCATCTCCTCAACCCGATCAATCACGGGCGCATGCCGGCCGACATCGCGCGCTACAAGGTCGAGCCCTACGTGGTCGCGGCGGACGTGTACGCGCACCCCGCCCACGCGGGCCGCGGCGGCTGGACCTGGCAAACGGGATCGGCGAGCTGGATGTATCGTGCCGGTCTGGAGACCATCCTCGGGATCGAGCGCCGCGGTTCCACATTCTCCCTGAATCCCTGTCTGCCATTCGCGTGGCCTGGGTTCTCGGTCGTGCTTCGTACCGGGAATACGCGTTACGAGATCTCGGTCGAAAACCCCCAGCAGCGCTGCCGCGGGGTCTCGGAGGTGGAACTGGATGGCGTTCCGGTCCCGGCCCATGCGATTCCCTTCCGCGACGACGGGGGAAGACATCAGATTAGAGCCGTGATCGGTGATCCGGTCATGGCAAGTAGCGGCGTCGGGCGGTCCGAACACGCGGGCTGATCGCGCCGGTCCACCGCATCACGCAATGAAAGGAGTTCCCCGCATGGCTGTAGCGAGGGTCACCGAGATCACGGCTTCATCCAGCAAGAGCTTCGAGGACGCCACCCGGATCGGCGTCAAGCGAGCGAACAAGACGCTGCAGAACGTGAAGGGCGCCTGGATCCAGGAGCAGAAGCTGAAGATCGAGGGCGGAAAGATCGTGGAGTACCGCGTGAACATGAAGATCACGTTCATTCTCAAAGACTAGCCGCGCGTCGACGCACCATGGAAAGGGCCCCAGCGCTTGCGCGCCGGGGCCCCGTTGCATTCGTCGAACGTGAGCCTATTCCTTCTTTTCGGGCTCGCAGACGTCGCACCCCTTGTCGAAGACGACCCTCCAGCGGCCGTCCAAGACAAGACGCTTCATGACGTTTCTCCCCTTACTTCGCTCCGGCGGGGGATGGATAGGGACCGGGGTCGAATGGAATCGAGATTCCGAATCGCGTCACCACTCCGCTCCAGTCGGCGCGGACGCTGGATCCGTCGTCGAGCCGGAGCGGCGTGCCGTTGGATTTGAGGTCGCCGGTCTTCGCGGACCGATAGCCAAGGGCGGCATCGAAGTGGAGTCCTCTGGAGATCGCGATATCGGCCATCGCAAGCCCATGGAATCCCAGCCCCGTTCCATCGAAGACGTACGAGCGGCGCTGGGCGCCCACGTTCGCATGGACGTCGCCCTTGCAGATGTAGTAGCCGGCGCCGCCTCCGATGCCGTAGCGACCCGCCCGCCAGGATCGAAAATAGCCGAGCGTGGCGGTGAGCGCGTTTGCCGGAGCCGAGACGCCCTCGTCGATCGGCACCGTTACGAAGGCCAGACCCGCCTTCGAGGCGCTCGCGCCCAGATGATTGTAGTCGAACAGAAGACAGATCTTGTCTTTGTGGGGCCAGACCCGGATGCCGGCTCCGAACGCGGCGCCGCTTCCGAGCTTCTTGGCCGTGAAGCCGGAACCAGCGAGCAACCGGTTGTCTTCGTCGATTCCGCGGTTGACGTCGGACATGCTGTAGGACTGGAGCCCACCGAAGAACGCGAGGAATACCCTCGGCCTTTGGCCGGATTCCGCGGAGGAGGTCGCGGGCCGCCCCACGGAAAGCAGGGCGCAGAGCAGAGCTACGGCAATTGCCCGAGGCATGATGCCGGCCAGTTTGGCATGCATGAGGCGCGCGCACAAGTGGCCAAAAAAGTGGCGTCCCCCCTCGAGTTTGCGGTAGCATGAGCTAAGCTGAGGGCAGTCGCGGCAAACCCTACAACCGGGCCACGCACCGTGAGAAGAACTCAGGGGAAGTCCCGTACTACACCGCGTATCTGCATCGCGGTCCTCGTCTTGACCGGCTCCCTGCTCGCGGCGAACGCTCGAGCGGACGGCCCTTCCCCTGAGGAGCGTTCCATCCTCGACAAGCTCCGTGCGTCCGGCGCGCGCCCCGGGAGCGCCCTTCAGTTTCACCCGAGCACGCCCTCGGGAGCCCATGTCCAGGAAGTGCCGGTGAGGTTCGCGTGGCCCTTGCCCTGGCCTCAGTCGGATCCGAGGCTCAGGATCACGAACTACGTAGACCATGCCCCGGACTTCGGGCTCATCCTCGACTACATGGGCTTGGGCTTCACCTACGACGGCCACTATGGGACAGACATCAACATCAACTCGTTCGCGGACATGGACGAGGGGGTCCCGGTGCTCGCGGCCGCGAACGGACGGGTCATCTACGTCGTCGACGGGAATTATGATCGAATGTACGAGGCATCTCCGGTACCCGCCAATGGAGTTCAGTTGGTCCACGAGGACGGATCGACGAGCCTCTACTGGCACCTCCGGACGAATTCCACAATGGTTCAGCTGGGAGAGTACGTCCGCGAGGGTCAGCAGCTCGGGTTCGTGGGCAGCTCCGGCTTCACGATGACGCCGCATCTCCATTTCGAGGGCCGTGATCCGACCGGGAATTTTGATCCCTGGAGCGGCCCCGCCAATCCATTTCCGAGCCTCTGGAAGCACCAGGAGGACTATTACGGGGACGATCATCTCGTCGTCCACATCCTGGGAGTGACGACAGGTTCGGCCTTCTTCGATGAGGGCTCGCTCTTGGATTGGTCGGCCTTCAAGGAAAAGCCGAGCCAGCCCGTGGTTTTCGGGGCCGACGAGCCGAATCTCAAAGTGTGGGTCTTGCTCTCCGGTCAACCGACAGAGCCCTATCGCGTCGAGGTCCACCGCCCCGACGGATCCATCTTTGGCCAGGTCGAGTCCGGAGTCACGGCTTACGTGCGGCACTGGGGGGAGGGGTACCAGTACTACGATTTCCCCTTCAACGGAAGGGTCTCAGCCGCTGACTATGGCGAGTGGTACGCGCAGATCCTGTTCGGCGGCGTGCCGGTGAGCACGGACCGCTTCACGGTCGGCGAGACGAGCCGATACGCGCCCCGATTCCATTGGCTTGCCGGAAAGTCGCTCCACCTCTCCACCGAGAGGCAGCAGGACGTCCTCTCATTGTCCTTCCTCGGGGCTCCGCCCGAGAGCCTCACCTTCGCCCTGGAGAACGCGCCGAGCAATGTGTCGCTGGCCACGGATGAGTTTGGGCAGACGATCGTCCTGATCGATCCCGCCGGGCCGGACCTCGCCAACGTGCGTTCGCGCGAGTTCGCGGTCGTCGCGACGGATCCCGACGGACGGCAGGGCAGGATGCGCTACCACCTGGTCAACGATGCCGCGAGCACACTCGGGTCCCCGCCGGTCGCGGCCGCACCCGGCTCCGTATCAGGGATCCCGGGCGATACGGTTACCGTGGACGTCTCGGCATCGGACGCCGACGGCGATGAGATTGCCGGGTTGACCGCGGATCTCTCCGGGCTTCCATCAGGACACGGGGCGACGTTCACCGTCGGCGGGGGAAACACGATGGGGAGACTCGTCTGGCCAACCAGGGCCGGTGGCGGGGGCACGTACGCGGTGACCTTCACAGCCCGCACATCGCTCGGCAGCGGGTACCCCGAGTACTACGGGTACCCCGCGACCGTCCAGACAGGAACCGCGACGACGAGGATCACGCTCGTGGAGGAGCTGGCCGCGCGCGCGTTCACGATCGGCGGGAACAGGACGCTCCGCCTGTCCTCCCACGGGCATCACTCACACAGGGCTCCATGGTGCGTCAACGTGGAACCAGTGAAGGCCGACTTTCGCCTCACCGACATCGACCTCGCGAGCGTCGAGCTTGTGTCGGATGGAACCGGGACCGTCGATCGGATTTCCCCGTACAGCAGGAAGAGGATCGTAGTCGAGGACTGGGATCGCAATTGCGTGGCGGACATCGCCTTTTGCTTCGCCAACGAGGATCTGGGGAGGCTATTCAGCGCGGTCAAGGGCAGGCGGAGGCTGACCGCGACGATTCATGGCACGCTCGTTTCGGGCGCGAAGTTCTCCGCCGCGGTGACCTTGAACGTGGTCGCAAGCGGGCGCGACCGGGATGATGCCAGCATTTCCCCCAACCCACTGAACCCGGACGCGATTCTCACGCTCAGCCTCTCCCATCCGGGGCCGGTACGCGTTCAGATCTTCGACACCCAGGGCCGCCTGGTCCGGACGCTTCTGGACACGAGCTTCGCGCCGGCGGGCCCTCTCGAGCTTCGCGTCGAAGCGCGCGACGGCGCGGGGAGCGCCTTGAGCTCGGGCGTGTACTTCTATCAGGTCTCGACGAGCGACGGCGCGACGACGGGCCGGTTTGTAGTCCTGAAGTAGCCACCAGCTCCTCGATGACCGGGTAGGCCACCGAGACCCGCTGATAGGGCTGTTCCGGATCGATCATGTCATGGTGGATCTGCTGAGAGGCAGGGAACTCGAAGGTCCGCACGTCCGCGCCCCTTGACCGCCATCGGCGCACCAGCTCGAGGGCCAGATCGTTGTTCACAGCATCATCCACCGCCGAGGTCACGAGAGCGATCCTCGCCGCCGGCTTGCGCCGGCCGGCCTCATCGAGGACCTCGAACCCCAACCGATAGACCTCCGCCAGGGCGTGGCTCGCGAACCGCGGGTAGCATTGCCTGGGGCCCGCGACGTCGGCCCGCGACTTCGAATCCCACCAGACGAAGAAGTTCGGCAACCGGAGCAGCGCGCACGCAAGCGGCCGCGCTGCCGGGGCCGGCATCCCGTGCGGCGCGAACGAGGGCGCCAGCAGCACGACACAATCGATGTCGGTTCGGTGCTGCGCGAGCCACGCTCCGAGCACCGCGCTCGAGGAAAGACCCACGACCGTGACGTGCTCACCCAGACCATGGGCGATGTCGATCGCGCGCTCTCCCGCCCGCGCCAGATCCTCGGCGTTCAGCCGGCCGAGATCCTCGGTCATGCGATCCGCCATCCCGTGGCGTGGGAGCCGCGGAATGAGCACGTTGCAGCCCAGCCGGGCAAAGTGGTCCGCGAGAAGATCGAACTGCTTCGGACAATTGGTGAAGCCATGGAGCAGGACGATGACACGTTCCGTCCGGGCGCCCACGGAGATGAGGCGCGGATGACACTCGGAATTGATTTCCGGGCCATCTCCGGCGCGGAGCGAATCGAAACGAGCGATCGCGTCGGAGTAGCTGAGGGCCGGCCCGGAGGCGGCGGGCCGGGCGACGGACGGGAGCCGGCCGAGCAGGAGCCAGAGGACGGCAAGAGCGCCGCAGGTCGCGAAGACCCACGGCGCTCTATGGAGTCGGCGTCGACGCCCCGCGCTGCTCACCCAATGGGGGCGGGCTTGATCGCGATGGACACCGGCTCGCTCAGCGTGACCTTCATCTTCTGTCCCGCCGGGAGCACGATCTGATTCCCCTTCGTGGCGACGGCTACGCCCGCTCCGACCACGGCCCCGGCCGCGGCGCCCTTCCCGATGCTCTTCTTGCCGCCCAGGACTCCTCCGAGGATTCCTCCGGCGACGGCACCCCCACCGACCTCGAGCGCGCTCTCCTTCGCGTCTCCCTTCCCCTCGATCCGGAGGGGCACGGCGGCGATCGCGTAGCTCTTGCCGTCCTGCGTGACCAGCTCCGTGAAGCGGAGGGTCAGCTCGGCCCCGCCCGCGATGCGCCCGGCGGGATCGACGTGGGTCACCTCGCCGTTGATGGTCGCGCCGGCAGGCACCACGGTCACTTCGTTGACGCGAACCTCTTCCAGCGTGCGTAGCGTCACCTTGTCGCCGACGTGGTTCTTCCCCGTGTCGATCGTGTTCTGGAGCGCGGCGACGAACTCCGTCCCGGTGGCCAAGGTCTCGGTCTTCTTGCTGTCCGCGACCGACTGCTGGCCACACCCCGCCCCCGAGAGGGCGACGGCGACGAGCGCGGCGAAGAGAAACGCGCGGCGGATCTGATTTACTGAATTGGATTTACTCATGGCCCGATTCCTCCAGGGTTTGGTGCGTCACAAAGAACCGAAGCCCCATTGTGTCGGACGGGCCCGCAGGGTGCAAGAACTGCGAAGATCGCGACTGACTTTCCGGTGTCAGTCCACCCGGCGCAGACGAGGCTGGAAGTCGACGTTGTCCTTCACCCAGGAGAAGAACTTCTGCTGCTGTGCGAACGGCCTGTCGGGGACGAGCATCTTCGGATTGTTCCATTCCGACATGACGATCGCGTCCTGGGTCCAGACCTTGACGCGCTTGCGCGGCACTTCGTCCCGCCAGCTCTTCGCCGTGACCGCGTCCGTGTAGAGGATGCGCAGGGTGATGTTGCGGGAGAGGTTCTCGAGAGGTTTCAGCCGGATGCCTCGGAACTTGGCGGACCGGCTCACGCCGCCCAGATCCGGCATGCCATCGCTGAGCAGCACGATCGAGATGGGCTTCAAGATCAGTTTCTTCGAGTCGACCATGTCGGCGACCTGCGCGAAGAAGGCGTTGAAGTCCGTGAACGGGTTCTCCTTCTTCCTCGGAAAGAGGACCCTCAGCTGTGCTTCGATCTCCTCCACGGTGCGGTCCTGGAACGTCTGGATCGGGAACAGCGTCTTCGCTTCACCCTTGCTCACGCCGCCGATCGTCCCGACGAACATGGAATGCGGAATCTCCATGCCGCCGAGCCCGTTCAGGTGCGCGTGGATGTAACGTGCGAGGAATTCGATCGAGTTGTCGAAGTACTTCCCGTCCATGAAGGAGCCGCTGATATCGACGCCGATGAACAGAACGAGACGGCCCGCGTTGGCGACCGGCCGATCAGAGGCATCGGGGTCCGCGGGCACGCCGGCCGTAAGGCGCGCCGGGGCGAGAAGGGTCCCGATTACGAGGAGCGAAAGGGCAAGGGCGCGCATGTCAGGCCGCCTTCCTGATGCGCGCGCTGTTCAGCTCGGCGACCAGCAATCGCGCATCCTTGAAGTCCTGAACATTCTTGAGGGGCAGGTCGATGAGGTGCCGGTTCGAGAGCAGCAGGGTGACGAAGTTCAGCGCCGCGGCGACAACCTGCATCGGCGGCACGAGGAACGCGTCCAGGAGGCGTTCGCCCTCCGCCCCGACCCACTGGAATTCGCTGGTGAGCTGGCTCGAGAAGCTGTCGGAAAAGAGCCTGAACCCGGGCCGAGCTTCGCCGCGGTTTCACGGTTGCCGACTCCCTGACGCTGAATGATCGCCATGATCGTGGGCGTCCCGGCGGACGCGAACAGGAACCAGGACAGGCTGCGAAGACCGAGCCAGATCACGCCGGCGATCGCCAGCGTGCCGACGATGCCGAGCTCGAACTTCCCGGACGTGTGCTGGGCGAACCACGGCACCAGTGCGTCGACGAACTCGCGGTACAGGAAGACGATCTCGACGAACATCGCCACCAACTCGACCACGCCGATCTTGACGATCGTCGGCCAGTCGCGGCTCTTCAGCGCCGAGGCCCACGTCGACAGCACGGCGTAGCTGCCGAGCACGATGAACAGCATGAACAGGAACAGCGGGATGCGGACCGCGGTTTCGGTCATCTGCGTGCCCGCCAGGTTCGAGAGCGTGTCGATGACGAGCGACGTCATCACGTACGTGAAGATGATGGCCTCGAACACGCACCAGAAGAACGTCATCGCCACCGCGATCCACGGCACACCCGGGTTGAGCACGTTGCTGCCGATGCTGCGGATCATGCGGAACGGCAGCGCGACCAGCTCCTGGATGATCGCCCATGTCCCGACGAGCAGCATCTGGCACACGCCGAGCAGCGAGATGACGAGTCGGAGCACGAAGCGGAACACGCCGCCCCAGAACGTGAAGGTCGCCCGCGCCATGTCCCACCAGGTGACGAGCATGAGACCAACGAACGTGCGTCGCTTGCCGCGCACGAGAATCGTCGGCAGGCTCAGGACGCTCGACCAGTAGGCCAGGGCGATCGCGCCGAGCGGCATGATCAGGAAGACCCGCTTCGCCACGAGAAGCCAAGACGGGTCGCCCGCGCCCCAGGCAAAGAGAAAGGCGCTCTTCATCGGCTGCCAGAGCGCGATGGTCTCGATCCAAAATTGCGCGTCTTGGTTCATGGGGTTTCCTTTCCGAATGCGCGAGCGTAAGTACCGTACAGTTAAGGTTTTAGGGAGCGCGGGGATTTCGAACAGCTGCCGACGGTGCTCTAGGGGGCCTGCGGACGCGCCGCCACGTCGGCGGCCTTCTTACCCGTCTCGAATCGAATCAAGAACTCCTGGGTCGCTTCCCCGCCCTTCGAGTCGGTCACCCGGACGGCCACAGGGTAATCTCCCCGCCGCTGATCCGGCGGGGGCAGCGGCCAGACAACGACGCCGCCCGGGTTTACGGTCATGCCGGCCGGCGCACTCACGAGATTGTAGGAAAGCGCGTCGCCGTCGCGATCCGCGGCGACGATCTGGTAGCGAAACGCCGCGTCGGTCGGTCCCGGCGCGGGTGGCTGGGAGGTGAATTGAGGGGGCCGGTTTTCGATCGTGAGCGCCGGGCTCCGAAGAGGCGCGGAGCTGCTCTGACCGTCGGATGCGACGGCCTCGACCGCGACACGATCGCCGCGAACGAGCTTGTCGGTCGTCATGGTGGCGCCGCCCTCGCCTCCGAGTTGTTCGCCATTCCTGAACCATCGGTATTCATACGACACGCGATCGGCGTCAGGATCCGACGACTGGACGTTCGCCTGGAGACTCGGCGTCCCGGAGGCCGATGTCATCCAGAGGTCGACGCCGGTGATCTTGGGCGGGGTGTTCCTCACCTCCACCGTCGCGGTCAGATTCAACGGCGCCGAGTCTCCGAGAGCCACCTCGACCGAGATCCGCTGCCCTTTGGAGAACTGGGATGGTTCGAGCGAACCGGATCGCGCTCCCTCGATGACCGCGCCGTCGCGCCTCCACTGATAGCGGCACTTGGCGCGGTCGATCCACGGACCGTCGAAGACCACGTCGATACGCGAAACCGCGTACGCCGGATCGGGCGACAGGTGAATCTGTCTCGACCCGGCCTGCGCGTGACCTACATCGCTCCTCCCGGTCGAGCCGCCGGAACAGCCGGCCACGACGAGGGCGCCCGCAAGGGCGCCCAGACAGACTTGTACCAGTCGTGCCGTCGTCGCGCTCAACGACGAACCGCGCTCCACGGTAATCACCGCGGAGGCATGGGGTCGTTTGCCAGGATGCGGGTGCCCGATTGCCCCGCGGCTTCCGTGTCGGTCGCGGCGGGCCTTACGATGATCGTCCGCACGACGAACGAGTTGCCGCTGCGTTCTCCGGCGATGTACAGGTAGCGGTTGAGAACCATCTTGCCCAATGGCGCGGCGCCCTCTCCGATCACGTAGAGCGACGCGTCGGGGGCCACCGTGTATCGGACCCTGCCTATCTGAAGTGTCTCTCCGATGTACCCCGTGTAGTTCGTCGACAGGGAGAAGGTCGTGTTTTGACGCGGGGCGCGAGCCTTGGCCTTGGGTCCGGTCTTTCCCGCGTCGACGTCCGCCGCCAGCGACAGCGCGAGAAGGAGCGCCGTCGCGGCAAGCAGGTTCACACCGATTCGATGGCTCATGGGTACTCCTTTCGATTAGTACCGTTGACGCCAGGCGCGTACGGTGAGTTTCCGTACCGAGGCGCTGATATCCTGGGTCATCATCGTCGTGTTGGAGTTCTGGAAGATGATCGCCCCGTTCGCGAAGTCGACGGCGGGGTTCGACAGGATTCCGTCGCCCTTTGAGTCGATGCGACCGGCAGTCACGTTGTTTTCCGACCCGTCCTGATTGTCCTTCCCCGAGCCGTCATTGAAATCGAGGCTGTAGAGCCACGACTCCCCACCGGACTCGCAGGATCCGTTCTTGGGGCGGAACGACGTCACGTAGAAGGTCCCCGCAGCGATCGTTCCCGCTCGAACCACGCGCTCGCCGCTGCTTTGGACGAGGTCGACGTACCATCCTCGGTCAGCGCCGGTCAGCGCCGTGATGCTGTTCGTCTGATTGACCAGACTCGCCCGCGTGAGGGCAGGACCCGAGTAGGTATCGAAGAGCCCGTAGATCGTTTGCGATGAGGTCGTGGACAGGTCCGCGTTGGTCAGGTACTTGCCCGTGCCAAAGTAGACAAGGACGCGACCCTGCTCGTCCATGCTCAGAGCCGGCGCCGCCTGGATCGGCTGGGCGTTGCTGAAGAGCTGGGCTACGGTCCAAGGATTGGTCTTGACGTCGACGCGCCACACACGCCCCGCGAGGTCGCCGACATAGAGCAGGTCATCGTATCCGTCGAAGTCCTTGTCCAACACCGTGGCGGCCGTCGCCATGTTGGGTATGACAGCCGACCCGAGATTGTATGTCGCCAGGACCGATCCGTTGGCTGGGTCCAGGGCCAAGATGGACGCCTGGCCGGTCAAAGAGTCGAGACCCGTGCTGGCAGCCAGGACGAACTTGTCGAGGGTCTTGTCACGAACGAGCGCCGGGCGGTTCCAGGATCCCTTGAGCAGAGGCAGGTTGACATCCCAGAGAACGCTCACGTTGCCGGGCGTTGGATCGGTCACATCGAGCGCGAAGAGGCCGCTGCCGCCGCGCTCCTGCCCGCCGATCAGGACCGTCTTCCAGCTCCCATTGATGTAGATGTCGTAGACCGCCGACGCCATGTTCACGAAATACTCATGGCAGTAAGACGGGCTCATCAAGTCCTTCAGCTTCGACAGCTGATTCTTCGGCACGTAGGCCCAGCTCTCGGTTCCGTCCGAAGCCTTGAAGCAGTGAAGCATGCCGTCGTTGGCTCCCACGTAGAGCACCTCGGTCCGCCCGGCGTTGGCCGACCGGAACGCGGGATACGAGAGGAAGTCATGGAACGAAGCGGGCTTCCCGATCGTGATCGGAGAGGAATCGACGACGTCACCGAGCTTCCAATCGTCCCGATCACGGTAGCCCGCGAGATCCGTTCCGCGCGTGTAATCGATGATGTTCGTAGCCGCCGCGACATCGGCCGCTCCGAGCAGGACCTGGAGCGCAGCGGCATTACCCGTCGTGAAGTTCACCTTGTTCAGGCCGGTGGATGACGTGTAGATGGTGCGGGTGTTTGGCGCACGGCTCTGGAGGAGCGCGCCCGCTTCCCACAGAGGCGAGTTTCCGGTCGTGTACGGCAACGCGAACGACTCCACGAATCCCCTCCATGAGACCGATTCGTACCTAGCGCGATAGAGCCGGTTGTTCGTCTGATCCTCAGCGGATACCACGGACACGGCCGTACCGGCCGACACCTTCTTGTCGATCTCGGCCAGCGCCTGGGTCAAGGATGCGGTCAACTGGGCCGTGTTCCTGGCGCTGTACAGCAGCCCGCCGCCGAAGTCGGCCACGTTTTGCAAGATCGGCGCCGTGATGTTGAACCCGACGACATAGGTCGTGATGTTCTGCATTCCGCTCAGGTCCGCCCGCATGTCGTTCCGGTACAGGTAGTACGAGACACCCTCGACGTAGTTGGTGCACTTATAGCTGTCCGGGAATGGCGCGCCAAGACTCGTGCAGGAACCGGGGGCGTCGCCGCTGCCGTCGGCGTCCTGCAGATACGCCGGCACATTCTCATCCCTCGTGGGGTGCCCGTCCGTCACGAGGAGGACGAACGGCTTCTCGCAGGCGGCCTTGAGAGGCGCGCTCGCGCCCGTGCTCTTGAAATAGTTCATCGCGTCGACCATGTTCTCGGCAAGCGGAGTATACGCGTCGGCACTGATCCCGTTCACCGCGGCCTGAAGCGTCGCCACGCTGCTGCCCATCGGGGCGATCAGGGTTCCACCATTGTCGAAGTTGAACCTCTGGAGACCGAACGCAACATTGGTCGAAGCACTCGCGATCACGCTGTTCACCACCTGCTTCGCCACCTGAATCCGGGTCACCGCTGGAATCTGGGCCCGCTGGGTCGCGTCCGCCGTGAAGTAGATCCAGTTCAGATAGTTCCCGTCATACCAGGCATCGTCCCCTCCGTCGCTGTCCACCAGATAGGCGGAGGGCGTATTCGGCCAGGAATTGTTGAAGCTCTTCGGCGTCTTGTTGCCGTCGCTCGAGACGA
Organism: Candidatus Eiseniibacteriota bacterium; assembly: GCA_963724515.1. Lineage (GTDB taxonomy): Bacteria > Eisenbacteria > RBG-16-71-46 > SZUA-252 > SZUA-252 > WS-7. Next base: position 684,684 of record CAVRUU010000003.1, read on the forward strand.
GGTAGACCTGGTCGCTGGTGAAGTTCCCCGGGTAAGTCACCGTGTCGTCGTAGTCGTCGTGGTACAACGGGGCGTTCATGCTGGCAGAGTTGTCGAAAATGATGAGCACTTTCGCCTCTCCGACCGTCCGTACGATCGGCAGCGGAATGTCGCATGACCCGGCAATCGAGTCGGTGGGTACCACAGCGACCGCGAATCCCGCGATCGCCAATCCAGCTGCAAAAAGAAGAAGTCTCGCCTTCATGATCAGTAACCCTCCTTATACAAGCGCAACGCACCCACTTCGATTGCCGCTTCTGATTGCTGCACGCTCGTCCCGCCGGCATCGATGCGATACTCGAAGTCCTTGTATTCGAGGCTCCAGCCCGGACGAAAGTGCTTCCGTACGTATGCAACGTCGAACTTGTAGTTCTGGTCGGTCGTCAGCGGGACGTATCCGGCGGCGATGTAGACGTGGTTCTGACCGTCCAGGAGGCCCGGCGGGTTCAGCTGGGTCCGAACCCAGTTGATTCCGGCCTCCCCCGCCGCGTCCGCGGAGTAGAAGGCGCGGTTCTGGGTGACGGTCGCGAACTCCGACTTCTTGTTCGACACGGCGAGCGCCACGATGATGAGGGCAATGCCGGTCAGCACCACCAGTACGCCCATCGCCAGAACGAGCGCGGACCCGCGTTCGTCCGCCAGACGCCTTGACATCTTGTGCGCTCCCCTTGTGTGCGAGTGTGTTTGCATCTACATGTTCCTGAGGGCGATCCGTGTGTTCAGGGTGATCGCCATCGAGTCCCTGTCTTGAGCCGTGACCGTGAGCCCGACGGCACGCACCCGTGCCGCGTTGGTCACGCTCAGGGGCAGCGGGCCGAGGACCGCGTTGGTTCCATCGAAATAGGTGAGCGTCATGGCACGCACATTGGGCATGACGACTTGGGCACCCGAGCCGGGATTCCGGAGAATCGCCTTCGCGGCAGCGTCGTAGTTGTAGGTCACGTCCTCGGACGGCTCCGCGGTTTGGATGACCCCGTCGCCGTTGAGATCGGCGCGAATGTGAACCATGCTCGCTTGCGCAGCCACGAGACCGGCGAGGCCGATTTGCGGTTCACCGGGATCCGCGCCTGCCTGGCGCAATTCCATCTCCATGAGGGACAGACCCCGCCGGGCGTTCATTTGCACTCCGGCGAGGCGAGACGTCTTCCCATGAAGGCGAGAACTTGCGAGCGTGATCTTCATGACGGTAGCGAGCACGAGCCCGAGGATCGTGACGACGACCATGAGCTCGACAAGAGTCATGCCGGAGCTGAGGCGGTTGTGCTTGGAGTTTCGCATGGCCTCTCTCATCGCATTGAAATCAGGTTGCGGAGCAGAAGGGTGCGCGACGCGCCCTTCTCGGTCCAAGTGACGGTCACGTCCACCTGCCTGAGACCCGGCGCCACGGTGGTCACGATGGTCTTCCAGTTGAGTCCGCTTACGACGCCGGAGTCAGTTACAGCAGCCGTGTAGCCGGCGCCGACGACCGCTTCCATCTGCCCCTGCGCGATGCTCAACGCTCGTGTGTCCTGTCCGGTGGCGACCACGGCCCGGGTGGACACGGTCTGCACGGCCGCGATGGGCAGGATCCCGATCCCGATGATGATCATCGCGATCATGAGCTCGACGAGCGTGAATCCCTCCTCATCGATGCCCGCAAGCCTCGTGCGCGTCCTAGTCATGCGACAAGCTCCCGTTGGCGGCGACCAGGACGGTCGTGGAATCGCCTATCCCGCACACCGTGACGGCAACGGGGACGGAAAGACCCCAGGAGAAGAACGTGGCCGGACCGCCAGCCGTACAGACCATGCCAGACGGCATGGAGCGGGTGAGGATGTTCGCAGGGGGAGCCACCTGGGAAATGGTGTACGTGGCCCCGGCGAACGCGATTTGGTACGTCTTGCGCCGCATCGTGGCGAGGGAATGGGCATAGTCGAGGTCGCCCATCAACGTGTTCGTCGCGCCTTGGAGTTGAGTGGAGCGCATGAAGCGTGCGAACTTCGGCACGCTGACAGCGAGGACAATGCCCACGACGACCATCACGACCATGAGCTCGACGAGCGTAAGACCCATCGAGTCGAGTCGCCCGTGACCCCACAGAACACGTGGGCTGCGAGCAGTTTGGTTGCGCATGACACGGAGAGAATGCAAGTGTCGTGCCGCGACAGCACTTACGTTCGGGATGCCTCGTTCCTATAGCGCGGGATGGGCAAGCGAACGTTTGGCAAGGGAGATGGCGCCGATCGAACTCTCCAGGCCGTCCGAGCCTGGGGAAATTTAGGGACTGCGTGGTCCGATCCGACCACGCCAAGTCCGCGGAGTGCTTGCGGATTGCGAACCGCCAGGGAAATGTCGCCGATCGCACGCTCCGGCTGCCGACGCGGCCACCCTGATAAAGCCTCCTCGAGTCGACAATCCTATCGGCGCGATGCGGCGCTCTTTACCCTCCAGGGTAGACGCGCCGCCATCGGCCAAATCTTCCGGCAACTTTCGAGCCCGGTGCCTACCTTTTGAACCGCGCCGCCTCATCGGAGCCGCCGGTCACGTTCCCGGCGCTGTAGGAATGCGCTCCCGCGCCCGCCAGCTCTCCGCCGGAAACGATCAGATACTCCTCCCGGATGGGCCGGCCCTCGAACCAGCATTCCAGAATCTCGCGCACGCCCGCGGCGTAGCGCGCCTGGGCCGAGAGGCTCGTGCCGGACACGTGGGGTGTCATCCCGTGGTGCGGCATGGTCCTCCATGGGTGGTCCTTGGGCGCCGGCTGGGGAAACCAGACGTCCCCCGCATAGCCCGCGAGTTGTCCGCTCTTCAGCGCCCGCGCGATCGCCTCCCGGTCGCAGATCTTCCCCCGCGCCGTGTTGACCAGGTAGGCGCCGCGCTTCATCTTCGCGATTAGCGCGTCGTCGAACAGGTTCTCGGTCTCCGGATGAAGCGGCGTGTTGATGGTGACCACGTCGCAGACCCGGACGAGAGATTCGGCATCGGGATGGAACGTGGCTCCCAGTTCCCGCTCGACCTCTGTGGAAAGCCGATGCCGATCCGTGTAGTGCAGCTTCACATCGAACGCCTTGAGCCGCCGGAGCGCGGCCGTGCCGATGCGGCCCGCGCCGACCGTACCCACCGCCATTCCCTCGAGGTCATACGAACGTGAAACGCAGTCCGCGATGTTCCATCCGCCGTTCACGACCCATTGATATGACGGGATGTAGTTGCGCACCAGAGCCAGGATCATCATGACGATGTGCTCCGAAACGCTGATGCTGTTGCAGTAGGTGACCTCGGCGACCGTCACTCCTCGATCGATGGCGCTTTGCAAATCCACGTGGTCGGATCCGATCCCCGCCGTGATCGCCAGCTTGAGCTTCTTCGCCTTGGCGATGCGCTCCGCGGTCAAATACGCCGGCCAGAACGGCTGTGAAATCACGATCTCGGCGTCGGGCAGCTCCCGCTCGAAAGCGGACTTTGGGCCGTCCTTGTCGGCGGTGACGACCAGTTTGTGTCCCTGGGATTCGAGGAACTTGCGGAGGCCCAGCTCTCCCGAGACGCTGCCGAGAAGCGCCCCTGGCTTGAAATCGATTCGCTTGGGGCTCGGAACCGACTGTCCGTCCGGATAGCGCTTGATCTCGGGGATTTCGGTCAGGGGATAGGAAGTCGGATATCCCCCCTTCGGATCGTCGTACAGCACACAGAGTACGGTGGCCATTGGAGGTCACTCCTTTCTTCCATCGAGGGGGTACTGGCGAGAGGGTGGATTGTGGCCCCACGCGGCCCTGCGGCGCAATACTAATGGGGAGCCTGGGCGCGTGGAGCCCGTTTCAACCTCATGCTCTTCGATCGTAAGATGGCGCAGAGGGAGGATTGCGAGTGGGTAGTCGCACAGATCGACTGATCGGCAACCGGCTCCTCATCGGCCTGATGATCGTGGCCCTGGCCGTCCGGCTCTGGGGGATCGCGGACCGTCTGCCGGATCCCACGCTCGGTCTCAACCCGATCATCGGCGACTCTTCCGTCGATGAGGGGGACCGGCGGGCGATGTCCTACGCGTGGGAGATGTGGCACGGAGGAACGCACGCCCTCGACTTGAATCCCAGAACGGGCGACTGGCCCGGTCTGCCCTTCCACGTCACCCTCGGACTTCAGTTCTTGTACCGCACGTGCTACTCGATCGCGCACGGAGGCGTCACGGCGGAGGGATTCGCGCGACACGTCGCGGCCGATCCGGCTGGGATGTTCCTCTTCGCGCGGTTCTTCAATGCCCTGATCGGCGTGCTTACCATATTTCTGACCTACCGCCTCGGTGCCCTGCTCGGCGGGAGGCGACTGGGGTTCATTTCGGCGCTTCTATTGACCTTCAATCCCTTTCACATCCTGATTTCTCAGCGCGTCGCCGATCCCAACTTGCTCGCGCTCATGTTTGTCCTGTTTGCGGCCATTCTCCTCGTAGGCGAAGGCAAGGAGCATGGCTGGCGCGTGCCGGCGACGGCCGGCGCGATGATCGGTCTCGCGGGAGCGTCCAAGTACGTACCGCTGGTCTTGATCCTCGTCCTGGTGCTCGCCAACATCGACCGGACCGAGGGGCATTCGCCTCGCGCCCTGCGCATTCGTTGGCGCGGGATGGCTGTGGGGCTTCTGGCGTCGCTGCTCGCCTTCTCGCTCGCGTCGCCGTACACGCTGCTCGACTGGAGCGCCAAGACTCAGGATTTGCAATTGCAGCGCGGGCGGCTGCTCGGTGAATGGGTCGGACTGTCCGAGTCCGGCGTTTCGCTCCCCACATACCTGGTTCGCACACTCCCGCACATGCTTGGCTGGCCGTCCTATCTCCTCTCGGTTGCCGGGTGCGCCCTTCTCTTTGCTCGCCGGCCGCGGGGGTGGGTCGTGCCGCTGATCCCTGTCGTGCTGCTCCTCCCGACCGGTCTTCTTGCCGTGGCGCAGGAACGTTTCATGGCGCCGGCCCTCGGGTCCCTCATCGTTGCTGCCGCGTACACCATCGTCCGAACTGCGTCTTGGTGGAAGGAGCGTTTCGCGGCGCCGGCGGGAGCGGCGCGCGTGGTGACGGCAACAGCGCTCATGCTCCCGATGGCCGTCTCCATTGTCTGGACCGCTCCTGAGTATCTACGCACCCGCGAGGCGCTCCGCCTGCCCGACACAAGGCATCTCGCGCATCGGTGGATCGAGGCCTCGATCCCACGCTCCGAGCCGATTGCGGTGGATCTGTACGGCCCCGAGTTCAACCCGGAGAGGGGCGGAAGGCTGGCTCTCCTATGGCCGTTCCTGGCGACGCAAGCCGTTTACGTTCGAGCTGCCTACCATCCCGAATGGCTCGATGGTCTTCGCTATTACGTCACATCGGAGGAGATCTTCCGTCGCTTCGTGGCCGCTGCCGATCGCTACCCGGATGAGGTGGCATTCCATCGGTGGATTCGGTCGCGCGGTACCCTCGTCTGGACGACGGATTCGAAGGCCGCTTCAGGCCCGAGGATCGACGTCTGGACACTCCCGGAGCGCATCAGCGATCGTGAGCAGCGCGACCGGCTGTGGGATGAGGCACTTCGGAAGCCGATGTACGAGCTGCGACTCGCTCACTGGTGTCGGGACATGGGGATGGTCTTCCTGAAGCGGGACCAATACGCCCGAGCCGAAGAATGGGCCACGCGCGGGCTGACCGTCCGAGACCGCGCGTTCCGGAAGGACCTGTTCGAGACCCTGGCGCTCGCACAGGTCCGGCTCGGAAGGGCTTCGGAAGCCGCGGCGACAGCGCGCGCCGGATTGAATGATTTTCCGGAGTCACCGTTTCTTCACTTGGACTACGCGATGGCGCTGGAGGCTCTATCCAGGAGGGACGAGGCGATCGTCGAGTATCGCGCTGCGCTCCGGTTCAGCTCCAATGCGAGCGCGGCGAAAATGATCCAGACTCTACTGGCCAGACTCGAGGGCCCCCGGCCTCATGCGGCGTCGAGACCTACCTTCCGGAGCAATGCCAGGTAGCGGGGATCCTTGCGGATCGAATCGAGACGCGGGTGGACGCGCAGGAAGACTAGCCCGGTCGCGCGTTCCTCGACCGCGACGTCGAGCCAGCGGAACGCTTCGTCCACGTCGCCGAGGCTCGCGTGCAGCGCGGCGATGCCCCACGCCGAGACCACGCGGTGCGAGCGGGCGGCGATCAGTTCCTGGAGGATGCGCCGCGCCTCCGCCTCGTTTCCGCTGCTCGCCTCGAGGTGCGCGAGGCCGAACGACGGCCCGGCGACGCCGCCGCTCAGGCGCCGGCCCTCCTCGTACTCGCGGCGGGCCTCGTCGAAGCGACCCAGCGCTTCGAGCGAGCGAGCGAGATCGGTGTGCGCGCCGTCGAAGCGCGGATCGAGCTCGATCGCCTTTCGGTAGTAGACGAGCGAGCGCTCGTACTCGCGGGCGTAGTAGTAGGCGTCGCCGACCACGGTGTGGATCAGCATCGACAAGCGGGTCGAGGCTGAGCGCCTTCAGCATCGCCTCCTGCGCTTCGCGGTGACGCTCGGAGCAGTAATAGAGCAGCCCGAGGCCGGTGTACGGGCTCGTCAGTCCGGGATTCAGCTCGATGGCGCGCGTCCAGGACCGGATCGCGCCGGCGAGATCCATCTCGTCCGCAGCGACAGCTCCCAGCGCGGCATGCGCCTCGGCGAGGGAATCGTCCAGCTCCAGCGCCTTCATCGCGGCCGCTGCGAGCCTCGCGCGTTCGCCTCGGCCGGCGGCGCCATGCCGCGGCCGGCGCGGACGTTGTGGCACATGCGCGATCCCCGCCCACGCGGGGGCGTACGATCGGGTCCAGCTCGAGCGCGCGCTGGAAGTGCCGCAGGCCCAGCTCGATCGCCTGCGGGGACGCGGCGGCGGCCGTGTGGCGGCCCTTCAGGTACTCGACGTGCGCCTCGGGGTTCACGGGGCGCCGCTTCGCGAGCTGCGTCGCCTCGCGCGGCGTCACCTGCACCGCGATCTCCTTCGCCACCGTTTCCGCGACCCCGCTCTGCAGATCGAGCACGTCCTCGATCTCGCCGTCGTAGCGGTCGGCCCACAGCGTCTCGTCCGTCCGCGCGGAGACGAGCTGCACGGTGACGCGCACGCGCTTGCCGACGAGCAGCGCCGAGCCCTCGAGGATCGCGTCCACGTTCAGCTCGCGCGCGATCTCGGGCAGCGCCTTCTGGACGCCCTTGTACTTCATCGCCGACGTGCGCGAGATCACGCGCAGCGCCTTGAGGCGCGCGAGCTCGGAGATCAGCGCCTCGGTCATGCCGTCGGCGAAGTACTCCTGCGCCGGGTCGTGCGAGACATTCTCGAACGGAAGCACCGCCAGCGAGCGGATGACGTCCCGCGCGGGCTCCGGCTCGACGCCGCGCCGCGCCGCCTCGCGGTTGCCGCGCAGCGTCTGGCTCACGGCTCCCGCCGACGCGGGACGCAGCGCGGGGTCCTTGCTCAGGCAGGAGTCGATCAGGCGGTCGATCTCGAGAGGGGTCTCCGGCCGCAGCGAGCGAACGGGACGCGTGGCCCCGTGCAGGATCTCGAACATCAACGCCTCCGGCCGCTCCTTCTCGAACGGCCGGCGTCCGGTCACCATCTCGTAGAGCATCGCGCCGAACGAATAGACGTCGGTGCGCACATCGTCCGCTTCGCCGCGCAGTTGCTCGGGCGCCATGTAGGGAAGCGAGCCGAATATCGCGCCGGTCTGCGTCAGGTCGGTCATGGTCTGGGATGCGTGCAGCAGCCCGGCCAGGCCGAAATCGAGGATCTTCGGTGTCCCGGCCGCAGTAAGAACGACGTTCCCGGGTTTCAGGTCGCGATGCAGGAAGCCCATGCGGTGCGCGGCCTCGAGGGCGTCGCCGATCTCCGCCCCGAGCCGGGTCAGCTCGTCGAGATCAAGCGGCCCTTTCTGCAGTCGCGATTGGAGCGTGCCGCCCGGGACGTGCTCCATGACAAGGAAATCCACGCCGTCCTGTGTGTCGAAGTCGAAGATGGTCGCGACACCGGGGTGCGACAGGCGGGACAGGACGTGCGCCTCGCGACGGAATCGCTCGCGCGCCGTCGGGTCCGCAAGCGTGCCGCGCAGGAGCACCTTGACCGCGACGTCGCGGTCGAGATGAAGGTCGTGGGCACGGTACACCTCGCCCATGCCGCCGGCGCCGAGCGGCTCGAGGATGCGATAGTGGGAAAGCTGCTGACCGATCACGGATCCGGCTGTCACGCCCGCGCAGGCACGCTCGACATCCGGTAGAGGTGGCGCAGGAGCAAGATCTGCCCGAAGTGGCCGCTGAAGTGCTCGAGGATGTGGTAGAGGTACCAGCGCCGGGTGATGGAGCGCGTGGATCCGTCGTCCCGCGTGCGCGAAAACTCGCTCGCGAGATCGGCGTCGCTCACGCTTGCGGCTGCCTCCTTCACGAATTGGCGCGCGCGGGTCATGAGATCGTCGAAGTAAGCGAGGTCCTTCCCCGCCAGCTTCGCGGGCGCCGTTCCGCCTTCCTTGAGAGGCATGCCGTCATCGTCGACGCCGATTCCCAGGATCGGGACCAGATCGGCATTGGGGTCATTCTTCAACGCCACCATCGTCCACCAAACCTCCACGACCGCCAAATGGGCGAGTAGCATCCCGATCGTGTTCATGCCCGGCTTTGGTTGCCACTGAAGCTCCTCCGGTGTCATACCTTGGATGCCTTCCCGGAGGAGCCGGAGCTGATCGTCCATTTGCGCGATGAAGAGGGCGGCTTCCGTGGATCGGAACCCCGCCGGACGCTCGATATCCGACTTCATGTACTTGCTCATCAGCAGTTGCCTCGGAGTGGGGTGAGTTCTTCAGTACGGCTCGGAGCTACACCGTCTACGGTAGCAGGAGCGGCCCACCTTCCGAAGGGCTATTCAGCGCGCCGCGGGGGCGCTCGCCAGGAGTATCCGCGGGGGGAAAGAGAGGGATCTGGAGGGGTTGCCTAGGCGGGCACCTTCGTCGGAAGGCGATGCGCCGAAACAGCCTTCAGTACACCCATCACGTCCGCGTAACCGATCCCGTCATCCTCTCGGCGCAAGCTCTTCTCCGCGGCGAGGGCGAGGTCGTTCAGCGAAATTACCCCGCTCAGCTTTCCCTGTTTGTCGACCACCGGGAGCCGGCGAACCTGTCCCTCGCTCATCCGATGCATCGCGACCCGAACGTCGTCCGATGGCGCGCACGTGAAGGCGTGACTGCCCATGACTTCCCGCACCGGAATCGAGCTGGCGGAGGAATGTCTCGTGGCGGTCGCCATGCAGATGTCCCGATCCGTGATCACCCCCGCGAATCGTCCCGAGGAACTCTCCACGACCGGCACGAACCCACAGTCCCGGCGCCACATGATCATGGCCGCCTGGGCAAGATCCGCCTCGGGCGCGCACGTCTCCACATCCCGCGTCATCAGGTGCTCGACTTTCATGGCCGTCTCCTTCCTGGCGGAGCGCATCGCGCTCGAACATCTCCGCGATCCCGCGCATCCAATCCAATTCATGTGGGTTCCACATGAAGGCTCCTCGAAGCAACCGTGGCGGGGAGCAGTCGGTAGGCCCCCCAAAATGGGTAGGGGCCGCGACGTTTTCTCGGCGGTTCTCCTCGGGCGTCGATCGAGCAATCGACGAGCACGAGAACCGAAGATCATGCGCCGAGACGTGACGGCCCCCTATGGAAGGACGAACTACGCGGTTTTGATCGGTACGAAGATCCCTTTGCTCGCCTCGGCCTTCGGAATCGCGATCGTGAGGATGCCGTTCTTGAAGACGGCGTTCACTTTGTTGTCATCCACCGGAATTGGCAGGCGGATGGACCGCGTGAAGACTCCGTACGAGCGCTCGATCCGATAGAACCGCTCGTCCTTCTCCTCTTCCTCCTTCTTTCTTTCACCCGAGATCGTGAGGATGTGATCTTGCAGGGAGATCTTGATCTCCTTGGGATCCAGCCCCGGAATCTCCATCTTCACGAAAAAGAACTCCTTCGTTTCGGAGAAATCGAGAACGGGGCTCCATTCTCCCATTGTCCGCTCCGGGAGATCCCCCTCCCAGATCCTGTCGAAGAGGCGGTCCATCTCGTTACGGAGAACCGTCAGTCCGTTTCCCGGCAGCATCGCTTTCATGATCTCCTCCCCCTTCCGCCTTCGTTTGTGCCCATCGTTCTCGCTCGATCTACCACATATTACAATGTGCGCCGGGACGGGATCGGTCCATGGTCTGTTGGGAGGAGGAGGAAGTAGACGGAGGGTGTACTGCCTACCGAACCCGGAGCGCGTTCAGGATCACCGCCGCATCGAGCGCCTCCTGCATCACCGCGCCGACCGCGGGGGCCACCAGCCCCAGGCTCGCGAATATCATCAGCAGGAAACTCACGCCGAGCCCGACACCGATGCTCTGGAGCGCAATGCGCCGCATGCGGCCGCTGATGGCCATTGCGTCACCCACACGCGAGATGTCGTCCACGAGGAGCACGATGTCCGCGGCCTCCGCGGAAACCGCGGTGCCGTGCTCGCCCATCGCGATCCCGACCGTGGCGGCGGCCAGGGCGGGGGCGTCGTTGATCCCGTCCCCAACCATCACGACGGTCCCGTGGCGGCGCCTCAGATCCTTGATCGCGGCGACCTTATCGGCCGGCAGGAGGTTCGCGCGCACGGTCCGGATGCCCGCCTGCGCGGCGATGACGTCGGCGGTAGCCTCCCGGTCGCCCGTGAGCATCACGGATTCGATCACGCCCAGCACCGCGAGCCGCTGCATCAGGGACGGCACCTGGTGTCGCAGTGGGTCGTCGAACTCGATCGTTCCGGCGAGACGCCCGTCCACGGTCACGTAGGCGACGGTGTGGTGATCGGGGGCGGGCGGCGCCGCGACGCCGCGCGCCGCGATGTACCCGGCCGATCCGATAGCCACCAGGTGACCCTCGACCCGGCCCGAAGCCCCTGAGCCCGGAGTTTCCAGAAAGTCGGTCGCCTCGGGAAGGAGCCCGAGCCGCTCCCGGCCCGCATCGGCGACCGCCTTGCCCAAGTGATGGGACGAGAGCTGCTCGACCGAAGCCGCGAGGCGCAGCAGATCGTCCGACGTGGTCCCGTTCATCGTCTCGATGCGGCCCACCGTTGGATGGCCCAGCGTGAGCGTTCCGGTCTTGTCGAAAACGACCGCGCGGGCCCGCCCCACCTGTTCGAGCGCGGCGCCGGTTTTCACGATGACGCCGATGTCCGCCGCGCGGCTGATCCCCGCGATCACGGCAATCGGGGTCGCGAGGATGAGCGGGCAGGGCGTCGCGACCACCAGCACCGCGAGCACGCTCGTCGCGCTGCCCGTGAGGAGCCACGCGACACCGCACATCGCGAGCGTCAGAGGGGTAAACCACACGGCGAAGCGGTCCGCCAGCCGTTGTATCGGTGGCTTCTCGCGACGCGCCCGCTCGACGAGGCGCACGATCTGCTGGTACTGGCTGCTGTCCGCCGCTCGGAGCGCGCGCATCCGGAGCGCCCCGTCGAGGTTGACGCTCCCTGAGAGGAGCCGCGTCCCCGGAACCGCGCGGATCGGAAGCGGTTCGCCGGTGAGGGCCGACTGATCCACGGCCGATGTGCCGTCGGTCACCTCGCCGTCGACCGGAACGAGGTCGCCGGGGCGGACCAGCAGCTGGTCCCCTACCTGGATTTCGCCGACGGGGACCACCGTTACCTGTCCCGCTTGGAGGCGATGGCCGAATTTCGGCGCCCTGGCGAGCAGCGACTCCAAGGAGCTGGACGCTTTTCCCATGGCGTATCGCTCGAGGGCCTCGCCCCCTGACTGCATGAGAGCGATGACCGCCCCCGCGAAGTACTGCCCGACGACGAGGGCCGTGACGATGGCGAGCATCGCCACGATGTCCGCCGCGAACCGCCCCCTGACGATTCCGCGCAATGTCTGCCAGACGAGCGGCACGCCGCCCACGAGGAGTGTCGCCAGGAAGATCCATCGCGCCGGCTCGGGGGCGCGGAACAGGAGGCGCGCGATCACCCCGGCCACAAGGCCCGCGGCCACGATCGCGGGAAGCGGGAACAGCTTGATGAGCCGGAGCATCAACGCTCAGGGCGTGATGGCGACTTTGAGCACTCCGTCGCGCTGGTTCGCGAAGAGCTCATAGGCCTCTTCGATCTGGTCCAGCCGATATCGGTGCGTCACGAGCGGCCGCAGATCGGCCATGCCCGAAGCGAGCACGCCCATCAGTCTCCGCATCCGCTCCTTGCCACCGGGGCACAGGGTGGTGACCACGGTGTGGTCCCCCAGCCCCGCCGCGAGAGCGTCGAGAGGCAGGCTGAGCTTTCCGGAGTAGACCCCCAGGCTCGAGAGGACGCCGCCTGGTCGCAGGACGCGCAGGCAGCTCTCGAAGGTTTCCTGGGTGCCGAGGGCCTCGATCGCCACGTCGACGCCGCGGCCAGAGGTGTCTTCGAGAATTGCTCTCACCGGATCCTGCAGCCTGCGGTTGATGATGACGTCGGCGCCGAGCTTGGATGACATGGACAGACGCTGGGCCAATGTGTCGACCGTGTAGATCCGCGTGGCCCCCAAGAGCTTTGCGCCTACCGTCGCGCACAAGCCGATCGGGCCCTGAGCGAAAATGGCAACCGTGTCTCCGATCCGGATTCGGCCGCTTTCCGCGCCGCCGAATCCCGTGCTCATAATGTCGGGGCACATGAGCACTTGCTCGTCGGTGAGCTCGTCGGGAATGGGGGCGAGATTGGCCATCGCGTTCGGGACGGCCACGTATTCGGCCTGGCATCCGTCAATGGTGTTCCCGAACCGCCAGCCCCCGATCGCCTTTCCGCCGCACTGGGCCGGGCTCCCCCCGAGGCAGGCGTAACATTGGCCGCACGGGGTGATCGCTCCGACGATTACTCTCTGGCCGACCCGGTACCCGGTGACTGCAGTCCCGAGCTCCTCGATGATGCCGACCGGCTCGTGGCCGACGGTGAGGCCGCGGGCCACCGGGTACTCTCCCTTCAAGATATGCACGTCGGTGCCGCAGATGGTCGTCGTCTTGACGCGAAGCAACGCCTCGGTCGGGCCGATCGCAGGGATCGACTTCTCTTGTAGCACGATGCGGCCCGGCTCCACGAAGACCGCCGCCTTCATGGTGCCCCGGGTCTTCCGCGGCCCCGGGATCACGGGGGCCGGCAGGGTCACGTCGGTCTCAGTCATGGCGGCTCGCTTCTCTGACGACGAGGACGCTGCACGGCGCGTGCGTCACCACGTGTGAAGCCACGCTCCCGAGCAGCAGCTTCTTGATTCCGGTCCTTCCGTGCGATCCCACGACGATGAGCTCCACGTGCTCGGCCCGAGCCGTCTCCAGAAGCGCTACGCGAGGGTCCGCGACCACCATTCGCGCTTCGGCGGCCTGGCCCGCCTCCATGAGCCGCGCCGCGGCACGGTTTGCGATGTCTCTGTGGTACTTCTGCTGCTCTTCCAGGAGCTGGGCGATGGCATTGGGTGCGGTGGCTTCGCCGGGCCCGACGAAGATCGGGGCGACGGCTGAGAGGACGAGAAATTTCGTTGCCTTCGGCCAGGCTGCTCCGGTGGCGTACCGGATGGCGGCGTCCGAACAAGGCGAGTCATCTACACCGATCAGCACTTTCATCGTATCTACCTCCTCTCTCTCCTCTTCTCGGCGATCATATCGCCGTCGCGCATCCAGCGCCAACCTATCCATAGGTAGCATGACGCGGTGGCGGCTGATGCCATGACAGAGCCGAAACTCGGCTGGGCTATACTGCGGCCATGGAGCCGGACGAACGGATCGACCCTGTGACCGGGGAGCGGTATCGGGCGGTGTCGAAACGCGGAGAGGCGCTTCTCGATGATCCGATTCTGAACAAGGGGACCTGCTTCTCGGAAGCGGAGCGAGCCGCTCTGGCGCTCCGCGGCCTTCTTCCCCCGGGAGTCGCGACGGAGGAGGAGCAGCGCGCCCGCGCGTACGAGAATTTTCAACGCTCGGGCAGCAACGTGCAGCGATATCTCTTCCTCAATGCACTGCAAGACCGCAACGAGACGCTCTTCTACCGTCTCCTCCTCGATCACCTCGAGGAGATGATCCCGATCGTCTACACGCCCACGGTTGGGCGGGTATGCGAGCAGTTCAGCCACATCTACCGCCGGTCACGCGGCGTGTACGTCTCCGCCCAGGATCGCGGCCGTATCGCGTCCATCCTTCGCAACGCTCCCTATTCGGATCCTCGCGTCATCGTCGCCACGGACAACGAGGCGATTCTGGGGATCGGAGACCAGGGCGTCGGCGGCATGGGGATCCCCATCGGAAAACTCTCTCTCTACACGGCCGGCGCGGGGATCCACCCCTCCTCTTGCCTGCCCCTGGATCTGGACGTCGGAACCGACAACCAGGCTCTTCTCGACGATCCGCTCTATCTCGGCGTCTCGAGCCGGCGGCTGCGTGGGCAGGCGTACGACGACCTCGTGGACGAGCTGGTCGATTCGATTCACGAGGTGTTCCCGCGCGCACTCCTACAGTGGGAGGATTTTGCGAGCCGGAACGCCTTTCGCGTGCTCGCGCGGCACCGCGACCGGATCCTCTCCTTCAACGACGACATCGAGGGGACCGGCGCCGTCGTGACCGCGGGCATCCGGAGCGCGCTCAAGCACATCGGACGGCATCCCTCCGGGGAGCGCATCGTCTTCTTCGGAGCGGGCGCCTCAGGGGCGGGCTCCGCGCTCGCCCTGAGGCGGGTGCTCCAGGCGGAAGGAGTCCCGGAATCAGCGCTCGGCTCCCGGGTGCTTTGCCTTGATTCGCGAGGGCTCATCCTTCGGGACCGGCCAGGGCTTGTTGGCGAGAAGGCGATCCTCGCCACGGATCCAGCCTTTGTGCGTGGGTGGCGGTTGCGAGATGCGGGAAGGGTCGGGCTCGACGATGTGATTCACAACTTCCACCCCACGATTCTGGTCGGCGCCTCCGGCCAGCCGGGATCGTTCACCGAATCCGTCGTCCGCGGGATGATCGGCCACTGCGCACGACCCATTATTCTCCCGATCTCCAATCCCACCGACAATGCCGAGGCGACCCCGGCCGATCTGCTTCACTGGACGGGCGGCGCTGCAGTCGTTGGGACCGGGAGCCCATTCCCGCCCGTAACCCAGAACGGAGTCACCTACGAAATCGGCCAGGGGAACAACGTGCTGATCTTCCCGGGGGTGGGGCTTGGGGCGCTCGCGGTGGAGGCGCGCCGAATCACGGATGCGGCGTTCGCGGCAGCGGGTGAGGCGCTGCACCGGTTCACCGACATAACCGGCAGACCTGGGGAGGCGATCTACCCGCCGCTTTCGCGGCTGCGGGACGTGTCCCTCCAAGTGGCGCTCGCGGTCGGAGCGGCCCTGATTGAGGAGGGAGTGGCGGATCCTCTGTCCGCCGCGGAAGTGGAGCGGAGCGTTCTGGAGATGGTCTGGGAACCCGTCTACCGGCCGTATCGGCCCGCCTGAGCCGGCGCTCGGCTGGGGCCCGCCCGGGGCCTAACGCCGAAGCCGTCTTGCGTACAGGAGGAGCGGATTCCGCACGATGTAGATGCCGACCTGGAGCCGGTCCTGGAGCCCCAGCTTCGCGAGGATGTGCCCCACGTGCTTCTTCACCGTCGGTTCGCTGATCCCCAGCGCCCTTCCGATCTCCTTGTTCGATCGTCCGTCCGAAATGAGCCCGGCTACGTCCAGTTCCCGGGCGGAGAGCTCGCGCGAAGCGCCCGGCGACTCACTCGAGAGAGCCTTCTTCACGATCGCCGATGCGGTGAGTGGCTCGTACCACGCATTGCCCTCCGCCACAGTGCGCACCGCCCGAAAAAGCTCTTCCGGCTCCGCATCGCGCCGGAGCGCCCCGAGCGCTCCCTCGGAAACCGCGATCTGCAGACAATCGGTGCACATGCTCGCGGCCGAATTGGAAGCCGGAAGGTCCGAACGAACCCGATGAGGAGGGTTCAGGATCAGGCATTGTCCCGCGCCCCGTTCCGCGACGGCGATGACGTGGGTCGCGGGGTGCGCTGCGCGGACGAACGAAATCGCGGAAACGCCGTCCAGGCCGGGAAGGCCGATCGACATGATGACGACGTCGGGCCGAAGGCGCTTGCACCGGCTCGCCGCTTCCAGCCCGGTCGCGGCGTCGGCGACGATCTCGAAATCAGGCTGGGACTCGAGAACCGCGATGAGCCCCCGACGATCGATCGGTCGATCGTCTGCGACGATAATCCGGATCTTGCGCGCCCCCTTTCGCATACGGGGGGTTCGCGGGCGCGTCGGCTTTTCTGTGTGTGGGGTCATGACGGCGCTATGCTACCAATGGACCAGTGCAGATGCAACCTGTGTAAGGTAGACGTAACTGCGTCAGAGTCGATAGGTTCCGCCGTAGACAAGGAAACGGTCCGCTGGCTCGCAACCGGCGACTCGATGGTGGTCGTAGGGGAGGGGTCATGAATCGAGCGCGCGTCTACCAAGTCGGCCTCGCAACGGCCGCGGTGCTCCTCACCACCTGCTTCGCTCCCGCGTTCGCAGACGATAGCGGGTCCCAATACGTCGGCTCCAAGACTTGCGCCACGTGCCACGAGGAGCAGTTCGAGGCGTTCCAGAGCAACGTGCATCACCAGGCGGAGCTGGACGGCTCGCTGGTCGCCGAGCACGTCGGATGCGAGGCATGCCACGGCCCCGGCTCGCGTCACGTCGCGGCCGACGGCAATGAAGACGACCCGGGGTTCGCCACGATGCGCGTGTTCAAGCGCATGAAACCGGACGAAGCCTCGGCCGTCTGCCAGACGTGCCACAAGACCGGGGAGCAGCTCTACTGGCTGCAGAGCACCCACTCGCGGAACGACGTCGCATGCCAGAGCTGCCATTCCATCCACAACGCGAAGAGCGAGGCCCAGGCCAAGCTGCTCGTGAAGGAGAGGTCAGCGGACCTCTGCATCTCGTGTCACGGCGACAAGCGGGCCGCGCTGGAGCACACCGCGCACATGCCGCTCCGCGAGGGCGCCATGAGCTGCGTCGATTGCCACAATCCCCACGGCTCGGTCGGCCCGAGAATGATCCGTGCCGCCTCGAACACCGAGCTTTGCGTCACCTGCCACATGGACAAGCGTGGCCCCTTCATGTACGAGCATCCGCCGGTTCGAGAGAATTGCGTCTCATGCCATCAGCCACATGGGTCGAACAGCGACAAGATCCTCGCCGGGAGGCGCCCGTACCTGTGCCAGCGGTGCCACGTCGGTTCGCGGCATCCGAGCACCCTTTATGACGTGCCGGATTTCACGGCCAGCGGAGCCAATAAGGTCATCAACCGGTCCTGCACGAACTGTCACAGCCAGATTCACGGCTCGAATCACCCATCCGGAGAATTCTTCCTGAGATAGGGGGAGGTGGAACTCGATGGTTCGGACCTTGGTGGCGCTTTCAGTGCTTCTCGTAGCGATCGTGCTGGGGGATCCGGCTCCGGCCGCTGAGAACGCCGATGGATCTGTCACGTTCGGCACTCAGTGGTGGAACCAGACGGCCCCGGAAGCGAAGTTTCAGGAGTTCAATCAGGTCCCTCGCGGCGCGTTCATGGATTCCTACGCTCTGCGCACCTGGCGGGATCGCAATCTCCTTCTGTTCTACGGTCAGCACGCGTTCCGAACCGACCAGTCGAATACGCTCAACTGGTGGCACGGCGCGAAGCTCCGGATCGACGTCGGCTACCGGGAGATTCCCCACAACCTGAGTTTCATCGTGCATTCCCCCTTTACCGAAATCGCTCCGGGAGTGGAGGTCGTGCCCGATTCGCTGCAGGCCCAAAACGAGGCGAACGCCGCCGGCTACGTCGCCCGAATGCGGTCCGCGCTCGCGGCCTCTCCGCGTCTCAACATGGGGTTCCGGACCGATCTCACGAAGGCACGGGTGAGGGCGCGGCCGGCGCGCTCCTGGCAATTCGATCTGCAGGGGAGCCGGCGCCTGCGTTCGGGGCGCAAGCCCTGGGGCGGCGGGTTCAGCCCGGGCAACGGCGTGGAGGTCTGGGAACCGATCTCCCAGCGGATGCTGGATGGAGAGGCGCGCGCGAGCTACCAAAAGAACCGCATGACCCTGATGGCGGCCGCGGGGGTGTCGGAATTCACCAACAACGTGGACACGCTCACGTTTGACAACCCGGCCCGCCTGACGGCTCAGAGCAAGGGGCGAGCCGATCTTTATCCCGACAACCGCTCGGTCCGTGGAACGCTCGCCCTGGCGTACCAGGCCCCGATGCGAACGGCCTTCAACGGAACCGTAGGGCTGAGCCGGAACACCCAGAACGATCCGTGGGTGCCATTCACGGCGAACACCACGAGCCCCTATTCCAGCCTGGACTCGCTTCCTCCCGAGCGCAGCACGCATGCCAAGGTGGATATCTTCACTCAGGATTACCGTGTGACGTCGCATCCTCTGGCGGATCTGGGCGGGACGCTGCGGTTCCGGCAGTACCACTACCTCAATCGCACCCCCGAGCACATCTTCTCGGGCGAGTCGGTGGCGGACGCCGCCTTCGCCGTGGGTGCCATCGAGACGGAGCCGGCCAGCTACAAGCACCAGTCGTACGGAATCGATCTCGACTACAACCCGCTCAAGCGGATCGGCCTTTCCGGGACGGCGGAGCGTCTCGATCGCACACGCACGCATCGCGAAGTCCTCTCCGATCGTGAAGAGTCCTACGGCGGCAAGCTTCGCGTCCGGCCGATCGACAAGGTCTCGCTCGAGGCCCATGCCCGAAGCGCCAAACGCTGGGCGCGGAATGCGGACTTCTCGTACGGCGGTATCGAGCAGACGGCTCTGCGGCGGTTCGACGTGGCGGATCGGAAGCAGACCCAGGCGGGTGGAAGCGTGGGATTCACGCCGACCGATCGCTTCGAATTGACGGCGAGCTTCGCGTACCTCTTCGAGAAGTACGAGAACGACCTGGCGGACACCGTCCGGATCGGCCTTCGCAGGGTCCACCAGCGCAACACGAGCGTGGACATCAACTATCACGCTTCCGCGAACATGGACCTGTCGGGGTCGCTCGGCTGGGAGCAGTTCATCTCGCGCCAGGCATCGCGCCAGAGCCGGAGCGCGGCCATGGGCACGGCGGACTCCACGTGGACGGCCCGCGAGAAGAACGAGGGATTGTTCGGGAACGTGGGCATCGACTGGCGCGCCAAGCCCGATCGCCTGGGGTTCAACCTGGGGTTGGACTACGCGCGTTCTCCGACGTCGTTCGTCTTCGCGACTCTGACGCCGGTGATCAGCGCACAGAATCCGCCGTATATCAGGTACCGCCGGATCGACCTCACGTTCGAGACCAAGTATGACCTCGCCGCCGAGACGCAGGTCGGGGTCCAGTACGCGTGGGAGCAGTTCGACGTCACGGATTTCTCCGCGCAGGACATCCCCAATATCGGTATCGCGGTTGGAGCTTCGAACGCGAACTTCATCTACCTCGGCGACAGTTTCCAGAGCTACCGAGCGCACCGAGTGGCCCTCGTGGTTCGCCAGAGATTCTGACGGGCGCCTGAACCAGCTCGCGGGCCGCCGGGCGATGCCCCGGCGGCCCGCGCTTTCGTCAGGGAGGGCCTTTGCGAGAATCCGACGGAACGAGAACAACGCCGCTCCCGCGCCGGGCCTTCCTGTCCCGGTTCCTGAGCCTCTCCGTGGGCACCCTCTGCGCGGCGGTCTTTTATCCCGTCGCCCGGTTTCTGAGCCCGCCCCATGTCGAGGAGGATGTGGGGTCCCGCGTTCTCGCCGGTAAGGTCTCCGAGGTCTCGAAGGAAGGCTGGAAGATCTTCCCGATGGGCTCGGAGCCCGGCATCCTGATCGAGAACACTCCCGGCGAGTTCCGCGCCTTCACGGCGAATTGCACGCATCTTGGGTGCACCGTCCAGTTCGATAAGAGTTCCCACCGGATCTGGTGCGCGTGCCACAACGGCTATTACGACCTCGAAGGCAGGAACGTGGCGGGTCCCCCGCCCCGGCCTCTCAAGCCGTTCACGGTCCAAGTGAGCGGAGACGATATTTTCGTCAGCCGCGCCTGAAGTGAAGGAGGCGCCGTCCATGATCCGAAAGATCGGCGAGTGGCTCGACGCTCGGATCGGGCTCGGCGGGCTCCGGCACGTCGCCGAGGAGAAGACCGTCCCGCTGCACCGGCACAGCCCCTGGTACTACCTGGGCGGGATGACGCTCTTCTTCTTCATGATCCAGGTCGGAACAGGCATCCTCCTGATGCTGTACTACCGCCCCTCCACCCAGGAAGCGTACGAGTCGATCCAGTTCATCCTGACCCAGGTCCCCTTCGGGTGGCTGATCCGCTCGATCCACTCCTGGTCGGCAAATCTGATGATCGCGGCCGCGCTCGCGCACCTGTTCTCCGTTCTCTTCCTCAAGGCCTACCGTCCGCCCCGGGACCTGACGTGGATGACCGGATTCGCCCTCCTGATCCTCGCCATGGGGTTCGGGTTCTCCGGGTACCTCCTCCCGTGGAACAAGCTGGCGTACTTCGCGACGAAGGTGGGGACGGATATCGCCGGGACGGTGCCCCTCGTGGGCGACTTCGTGGTTCGGTTCCTGCGCGGAGGCGATCACGTCACCGGAAGCACCCTCTCCCGCTTCTATGGATGGCACGTAGCCATCCTGCCCGCGCTGGCGACATCCCTGCTCGTCCTCCACCTCGTCCTGGTGCAGCGGCACGGAATGAGCGTGCCGCCTTCAGTCGAGAAGGAGCCCGGCCCGCAGCGAAGCATGCGGTTCGTGCCGGACTTCCTCCTTCGCGATCTCTTCGGATGGACCCTCGCCCTCGGTGTGCTGGCCGCGCTCGCCGCCCTCTTTCCCTGGGAGCTGGGGGAGAAGGCGGATCCGTTCGCGCCCGCGCCCTCGAACATCCGTCCCGAGTGGTATTTCGTGGCGATGTTCCAGACCTTGCGGTTGGTTCCCGGGGGCGCGCTGCTCGGGATCGAGAACGAGGCCGCGGTGATCCTCGCCTTCGGTGCGATTGGGGCGCTCGGGTTCCTGATCCCATTCCTCGATCGTTCGGTCGTCAAAAGCGGCAGGAGCCCGGCGTTCACGCTTCTCGGCGTGGTGGCGCTCGCGTTCCTCGTCGGAATGACCGCATGGGGCTACCACGCGTGGTGGCCCATCGCGGTCGCGTTCGTCGTGGCCGCGGCGGGATGGCTCTCCGGCAGGGCGATGGTCTCCAAGCGCGGCGGTGCCGGATGAGCGCGCGGGCGTGGTTCCTGGGCTTCCTCGTTCTGCTCTCGACCGCTTTCACGGACCACGCTCTGGGAGCGCCGGCCCGCCCCGACACGAGCTCCTGCATCTCGTGTCATCGGGACGCGGACGAGTCCCGGTTACGAAACCCGGTCGTGGCCTGGTCCAATGACGTCCACGCCGCCGCCGGGTTGGGATGCGAGTCCTGCCATGGGGGGGATCCGCGACGGGCCGCCACCAAGGACCCGGATGAAGCCGCGGACTACGCGATGGATCCCGCCAAGGGATTCAAGCCGCCTCCCGATCGTCTCGAGATTCCTCAATTCTGCGCACGATGTCATTCGGACGCGGCCTACATGAAACGCTACAACCCGCAGCTGCGCGTGGACCAGTACGCCGAGTACCGGACCAGCGTGCACGGGAAGCTCAACGCCGCCGGAGACTCGAAACCGGCCACGTGCATGGACTGCCACAATGTCCACGGGATCCGTCCGGTCAATCATCCCAGCTCGCCGGTCTACGCCCAGAACGTGCCGAAGACGTGCGCCCGATGCCACGCGGACTCGTCATTCATGGCCCCTTACAAGATCCCCACGAACCAGTACGCCGACTATCAGAGGAGCGTCCATGCGGGCGCGCTCCTGGAGCAGGGGGACCTTTCGGCTCCGGCGTGCAATGACTGTCACGGAAACCACGGGGCGGCGCCACCCGAGGTGAAGTCGGTGATCCATGTCTGCGGCCAATGCCACGCGCGCGAGGCGGGCCTCTATCAGAGCTCGATGAAGAAGGCGCTCTTCGAGCGGCTGAAGGTGCCCGAGTGCATCGTGTGCCACAGCAATCATCGCATCCTGCACCCAACGCCCGAGCTGTTCCACGGGCGATCGGCGCCCGAGATCACGGCGGGCACGATCACGGGCAAGGACCCATTTACCGCCCATGTCGGGGAGCTGGCGCAGGGTCAGAAGGTCACGGCGACTTGGCGGGACGTCCTGAGTCCCCATGTCGAGGCGGCGGATCCCCGCTACCGGCACACGATCGAGATCACCGCGAAGGGCATGGCTCCCGTCGTCTTGGACGCGACCGTGCGTCCCGGCGCCGCTGCGGCGCCCCGGTCCTCCGGCCCGTCCGGAACCCCCGCCCGCCTCGCGACAGCGCTCACCATCGAGCCGCTGTCCGGGATCCCGGTGGAAGCCGGGGACGCGATTCTCTTCCGCCTCGAGGTTTCTGCCGGAATCGAAGCAGTGCAGGACCTCCGCATCTTCGATCGGCCGGGCCAGGCGGTGCATCCGATCGCCGGGGCTGCCTGCATGACATGTCACAAGATGGGGGATTCGTGCGACGTCGCCTCCGAAACGATGTACGCTACTCTGAGCGGGCTCGATCGAGAGATACGGCTCGGAACAGCCCTGCTTCGAAAGGCGGAGCTCGCTGGGATGGAGGTGAGCCGCCCCATGTTCGACCTGAAGAGCAAGGGGACGACCGCGGCGATCGAGGCGCGCTCTCTGATCCATTCCTTCGATCCGCCCAGGCTTGTGAAGCGTGCCAACGAGGGCCGCGTGGCCGCCGCGGAAGCGAAAGCCGCTGGGAACCGGGCTTTGGACGAGATTCAGGTTCGCCGCAAAGGCCTCGCGGTATCGCTCGTGTTGGTGGTGCTCGTCCTGACGGGTCTCGCTCTCAAGATCCGCCAGCTGGACAGAAGCAGGCGCTAAAGCTCGGGTAGTGTGCGGTAGCAGACAATCGCAAAGGAGGAGGGACGTGGAGAAGGTGAATGCATGGATCACCGCGGCCGTCGTCTCGCTCGGACTGTGCGCGGCGATTCCCCTGGCCGAAGCGGCTGAGGCATCCAAGGGCGAGAAGCTATTCGTGAAACACCGCTGCACGTCGTGTCATTCGGTCAAGGCGGTCGGCATCGAGAAGAAGGCCGGGGACGCGGAGGAGGGCGCCGCGGAGGCGGCCAAGGCCAAGAGGAAGCCGCCGGACTTGTCCGGAGTCGGTCTCGATCACGACGCGGCCTGGTTCTCCAAGTGGCTCCAGAAGAAGGAGACCGTGGAGGGCAGGACGCATATGAAGAAGTTCCGAGGCACCGATGCCGAGCTGAAGACGCTCACCCAATGGATCGCCTCGCTGAATATGGACGAGACGGGCAAACCCAAGAAGGCCGCCGTGAAGTAGTCCGTGCGCCCTACCACCTTCGTCTACTCCCGGTACCTCCTCCCAGACCATGGCGGGCGCGCGATTCGTGGCGCACCCTTATCTGGTATGGGAGTGACGAGGGCCGTCAGAGCCAACTAAGAAAGCGGGGGTAGGCAGAACATGAGCGCCACTCGGATTTGGCTGGTCGCGTTCGCGCTGGGACTATTTTCATCGGTGCCGAGTATTGCGCTCGCACAGGGAACGACGCCTTCCACGACCGTGAACCCCAAGATCCCGCGCCTGGCTGACATCGCCGGGGTCGGCGATCCGACCGTGGTCGCGAACCTCCGGAAGGGTGGCTACGTCATCTTCTTCCGCCACGCCGCGACGGACTGGTCGCAGAGGGATCGGATGGGAACGGACTTCGAGGACCGGACGTTGCAGCGGAACCTCAGCGAGGCGGGCAAGGCGGACGCGGCCGGCATCGGTGAGGCATTCAAGGCGCTCGGGATCCCGATCGACAGCGTCTTCGTGAGTCCAATGTGGCGCTGCCGCGACACGGCTGAGATCGCGTTCGGCCGCTATGAGAAGAAGATCGAGCTCTTCGGCAAAGTTCCCCAATCTCCTGACGGGGCCGTCACGGCCGCGACCGAGCGCGCCGGATACCGCGCCACGCGTATCAAGATGTTGAGCACGGCGCCGAGTGCGGGCACCAACAGAGTCCTCGTCGGACAACAGGATCCGATGATCCCCATCATCCCGGGGCTTCACCGCGACGAGCTCAGGGAAGGCGACGCGCTGGTGATCCAACCGTTCGGCGGCGGCAATTTCAAGATCGTCTCGCAGATCACGCCGGCCGATTGGGCGCGCCTCGCCGCGGCGCAGGAGACCCCGGCCACCAAGTAGTCCCCGAGTCAATGCCGGATGGCTCTTCGCTGGAGGGCCCCATGCACCGCAGTCCGCTCAATCCGTGCGAGCTGGAGCTCGACCTTTTCTGCAACGGGCTCCGCGTCGACCCTTCCTGCACGATCCTGGACGATGGCCGCGCGCTTTCCCGGACCCGCGCCGGCCTGGGCTCCGGCTTGGAGCTGGTTCTTCCGGGGCGGCTGAAGGACATCTGGATGAACGCTCCCGTGGAAGAGGACTTCGCGCGGGCGTCCCCGTATCGGCTCGACAAGGTCGGCGTGGAGTATTCGATCGTCGACGAGCGCCGCGGGTGGCGGTATCCGGTCCGCCTCCCACCGGAGCCGGCATGGTACTCGCGGCGGACCCAGCGGGGCACGTTGATGCGCCGTGTCGGAGTTCTCCAGGGCAGCTATCTCGGCATCTACATTTCGAACTCCTGCCTGTTCTGGTACTCGGAGCCGCCTCTTCACTGCAAGTTCTGCACGACGGGGGCCAACGTCGGGGTGAACGAGGTCGCCTTCAAGGAGCTGGAGGACGTCATCGAGGTCTGCCTCGCGGCAAAGGAGGAGTCCGGGGTCACCTTCGTCCACTTCAACAGCGGATATTCCAAGCGCGGGCTGGAGGAGGCAGCTCCCTATGTCCGCGCCGTGAAGGCGGAGGTCGGCGCGCTCGTGGGAGTGCAACTCACGCCGAGTCGCGACCTGGCCGAGTACGATCGCCTGATCGACCTTGGAGCCGATCACTTTTCCTTCTGCTACGAGTTCCACAATCCCGAGTACTTCGCCAAGTATCTCCCAGGGAAGCAGGCGCTCCTCGGTCAGAAAGCCTTCTTTGACGCGCTCGAGTACACCGCCGGGAAGATGGGAAAGGGCGCTGTCTCGGGAGAGATCATCGCCGGGGTCGAGCCGATCGAGGACACGCTGCGGGCGATCGACTACATCACCGGCGCCGGCGCCTTTCCGACCGTGTGCATCTTCCGCCCGGTGATTGGATCGGATATGGAGCGCCATCCCTCCCCGCGCTACGAGGACATGCGCCGCGTGTTCGCCCACGTATACGAAGCCTGCAAGCGAAACCGGATTCCCATCGGGGTCGCGCCGAACATCGAGGTGAGCTTGGTCTGCCAGCCCGACGACACCCGCTATCTGGCCCGCCCCGGCCTTTCGACGTGGGCCTACGAACGCCGGCTGGAGGTTGCCCGCTGGGCGGCGAGACCCATCTTCGAGAGGAAGCTCCGCCCGCGAACCCCTTCCACGCGTTCCGGCGCGCTTCAGCCGTGCTGATCAACCGGGGGGACGGTCTCGTCTCTCTGAAGATCGCCGGGGAGCTCGAGCGCAGCCCAGCCCTCGCGCGGATCCTCGACGTGTTTGAATCGGCTGCCGAGGGGTTCGAGGTCGATGAGGCCGCGGCCGGTCTGGAGCTGGTCCCGGTAGCTCCGACCGGGGTCCCCGCGAGTCGCTGCCGGTTGAAACTCTTCACGCCACGCGAGGGGAAGGAACGGCTCTGCGCCTTCTTCTACAAGCGGAGCAATCTGGCGTGGAGCCAGGATCGATTCAGCTACGGCGGCGTCGAGTTCCGCCCGGAACAGATAACCGAAACGGCCATCCGCTCCTGGCATTCGTGGCTTTGCTCGGGGTTCGACCCGGAACGAAAGCCGGAGCGGCTCCGGCGCGCCTTCCTCTACGATATTCCGGAGTGAGTCACCGGTTGTTTGCCTGCACCATCGAAATGAGCGCCGCCACCATGATTCCAGCGCCGATCAGGCCGCGCAAGGCGGGGGTGCGAAGCCTCTTCGAGAACGCGGTTCCGAAGAGCACACCGGGTATCGAGCCCAGGCAGGTGCCGAGAACGATCCCCGGATCCACGTGCCCGAGCAGCAAGTGAGTCGTCCCAGAGACGGAGAGTGTCAGGAGGCCCGCCACCAGCGCCGCGCCGACCGCGCGGTGTGCGGGCACGCGAAGCGGCCCCGCGAGCGCGCTCACGAAGATGGTCCCGGTGCCGATGCTCGTCAGCCCTGCGATGAAACCGACGCCGGCCCCGATACTCGCGATTTGGGTGGGGGACGGATCGCCCGCCGCCGGTGACGCCACCGGCCGTGCCCTCCGTCGCGCCTGGGCCGCCTGCACAGCCAGGGTTCCCCCGACCACCATCAGGACGGCCGAGACGATCGGCCGTAGCGCCGCACCGCTCAATCGGCTGCTCACCCATGCTCCCGCCACCGCGAGCGGAATCGCGCCCGCCGCCATGGCGATGCCCAGCCTCCGCTCGCGGAGATCATGCTGCCGCCGCGCCCAGACGCCGACCAACTTCATCGCGACGGCTTGGATGGTCGCGGAGCCGACGATCGTCTGGGGCGCAGCCGATTGGTAACACAGGAGCAGGAGCGCGGCGATCACCGACCCCGCTCCAACGCCGGTTAGCCCGACGAGGGTCCCGCCGAGCAGTCCGACGGCGATCGCCGGGAGAAGGGCCGCCATGGTGCGAGTTTAGGTGTTTTCTTGTCTCTTAGCGAGCTTGTGACAGTGGGTCGCCGGTGGCCTTCTTGACATCCATGATCTCGATGATCCTCTGGCCCTTCCGCTCCATCGCGTAGCCGCTCAGGTCCACCTTTTCCGCGATCAGACTCCGGCAGGTTACCCACGGATCGGGAACAGACCTCATGCCGATGGGATCCATGGCGCGAAGGTGGTTCACGGAAATCATGTAGAGGACCCCATCGTCGGTGAGGATCCCCATGCAGATGTCGCCGGCGACGCAGCGCATCCCGCAGGCTTTGTGGGCGAGGCCCGTGAGCCCCTTCTCGATGTAGCAGTAGTAGTCGACGACCTCCCCGCGCACCGTGACGTAGTGCCGGTTCGAACCCGTCTGCTGGGGCGCCGGGGCCGGTTTCGAGGCCCGGCTCGCGCTCTGGGGGCCCGCCGCGAGCGCGAGAGCCAAGAGCAGACACAACGGAGCCGCACGCCATACGGCTCGCAGACCCCAGGTTGTCATGGCGCCGTGGCCGGAGGCGGCGCGGGCTTTGACGCGAGGACTTCGAGGAACTTCATTCCCTTTCGTTCCCAAACAAAGCCGGATACTTCGACCTGAAAGGAGGGCCAGCCACGACACTGGGTGTAGAAATCCGGCGGAGGGAAGTTCAGAGGCGCCATGGCTCTATCGTGGTTCTGCGTGAGCACGTAGACCGTGCTGTCCGCCGTGATGAGGCCGATAGGTATCCCCATGGCAAGGCACCTGAGGGCGCACTCGCGGTGCATTGCGCCCCGGAGCCCTTGCGACGTGAAGCACCCCATGTCCAGGATCTCGCCCGTCAGGGTGACGGACTTCCTGTGCCCCGGTCCTCCAGTACCCGCCCGCTGGGCCGCCGGGGCAGGTGACCCCTTTTTGGCGGCCGTCTGGCCGTACGACGCGACGGCGACGAGAAGCAGCAACGCAAGCAGGAGGGCCGAGGCCACAGTGGTCTTGAGCAACGAGGTCATATGTCCACAATACTCCACGGGCGCCGCGACCACACACTACCCTGGCGTACCGCCCTCCGGTAGCCGATGGTAGTAGTGGTTGGGGGTGGCTGCGCTCATGGCTTCACCACGTACGGCTTGAGGCGCACGTCGATGCGGCAGATGTGATCAACCAGCCAATGGTCCACGGCGTCTACAAGATCGCGAGCGTCCGCCCGGTCGAATCCGCTCACCGCGTAGCGCTGCTTGAACCCGGACAGGACTTCAACGAACCTCGCGTGAGCCTCCCTGTTCCCCTTGGCCACAGGGCAGGCGTACTTGTCCATGCACCGTTCCTCGAAGCCGAAGTGGGTCCGGACGTAGAGGTCCAGG
Source organism: Candidatus Eiseniibacteriota bacterium (assembly GCA_963724515.1). GTDB lineage: Bacteria > Eisenbacteria > RBG-16-71-46 > SZUA-252 > SZUA-252 > WS-7. Next base: position 712,763 of record CAVRUU010000003.1, read on the forward strand.
TTTTGCAGCATCCCCTCATAGACCCGCTCTCCCATTCCCTCGTCGAGGGCGGCCCGATAGTCCTCCGCCATCTTGAAGATCAACTTGTGCTGATCGTCGATTTGCTCAATGCCGGTGGCGTACTGGTCGGACCACTTCATCGGGCTTCGCCGGCTTCCGTTGCCCGATCCAGTAGACGATCGGCGAGCGAGATGAGCTGGTCGGCCTTGGCGATGCGCGCCGTCCAGCGATCCGGAATCGAGCTCGCGCCGCGAAGAGCGCCCAGAACCGCCCCCGCTACGGCTCCGTTGGTATCGGTGTCGCCTCCCGCTTGAATCACGAGGACCAAGGACTCCTCGAAATCCTCTGGGTGCTCCAAACACCACAGCCCCGCCTGCATGGCCTTCAACGTGAACCCGATCGTGCTTCCATCCAGTCGGAGGTGCTCCAGGGTGTGGCCGGCGACGTCCCGAACGGCATGGAGCGTGTGCGGGCCCACGCCGGCACCCTCCATGATGCTCGCGACGGAGTCGATCGAGGCCGTCCTTCCGTTGAGCGCCTCGGCCACAACGAGGTTGACGGCGAATGCCGACCAGGAACACCGCGGATCGACGTGCGTCACGCGCGAGCTGTTCTCGGTCTCCTCGAGCAGTTTCGCCCGATCGCGCGGCCAGCGCATCGCCACCGGCGCGCACCGCATGACGGCCCCGTTGCCGGCGGGTAGCCCACCGTCCCGCTCCCAAACGTGCTTGGCCGCCTCGGACGGCAACATGCCCTGGTGGAGGGCGTTGATGACGGCTCTCGTCTGCGAGCCCATTCCGCGCCCGTTCGACTCGAACCAGTCCATGAGGCGCGCCGCGAGGTCGTCGTTTCGCAGGGTGTCGTGCTCTAGAATTGCTTCGGCGAGAATGACCGCCTGCGCCAGATCGTCATCCCATGGGAGCTTCAGCTCCAGAGGATCGATCTCGCGAATTCCCCGGGGATATCGCCGTCGGATTTCCCTGCTGGGCCAGGATTCTACCGGCAAACCCAGCGTGTTCCCGACCGCGAGCCCCAGGAGCGTGCCGCGGTAACGGTCGCGGAGGGTGGTCATGGTCCCGGGATTGTAGAGGAGGCCCGAGCCCTAGGGAAGAGAGCCCGCACGTGGTGCCCCTCCGGGCCGCGTCATGGCCTTCCAGCCATCTCGACGAGCTTCAGCACCGTCCGCCAGTTGCGCATGGTGCTCGTCGTCGAGAGCTTCGTGTCGAAGTACGCGTTCGTGAGCTTGGTGCGCGCGGCGCCGTTCGGGCAACGGAGGTAGATCTCACGACCCCGCACCTCGAACTCGTCGGGCGGCGAGCGCTTCGGATCCAGGGTTGCGACCTTGCCCGGAGACGGCCGATCCGCGAGGAACATGACGTGCAACCCTTCTGCATCCGCGCCCGCTCGCAGGAACGGGTTGCCCCGAGCGATGGCGCGGAGCTCGCCGGCCGTGCGCATCACGACCGGCGCTCGGAAGCCGAGGCGGTCGGAGACGGCCGTAGCGATCGCGGCTGGAATGCGAGAGGCGCGCGCCTCGGTCGCGCGGAAGACGACGTTGCCGCTCTGGATGTAGGTTTGCACGTCGCCGCACCCGGCCTCGGAGAAGATCGCGACGAGATCCTTCATCGACAGCCGGTTCTCGCCCCCGACGTTGATGCCACGCAAGAGTGCCACGTAGAGATCGCCCGCCATACCCTGGGAAGAGTACACGCAACGCCTCGGATCGACATTGGAGATTGACCCCCGACGTACGAAGACTACCATCGCCGGGTTCCGGGGCAGCGCTGGAAGAGCCGCTCGGTGATTGGGGGTCTTTGCCATGGCGAGCATCCCGCGAGGATCCTCCCCTCGCGCCCTGCCATACGCACTCATGCTGCTGGCCGCCGCGCTTGCGCCGGGCTGCGCCTCCACCCGCGATCACCGCGGTGGCTACCTCGAGGTGATACGGGCCGATCAGAGGCCGCCCCTGGTCGGCGCGCGTGCCGCGGCGGACTCGCTCTTCGGTCCCGCCGATGAGAGCGAGCGAGGCGATGGAATTGCGGAATCTCATCGCGCCGAGCTGGAGGCGCTCGTTCGGCGATTCGCTCCCACCTTGGTCCTCCCCTCGGGGGACGACATCGGCATCCATGGCCGAAAGACACAGCTGCTCCCGGTCCATCCCGCCCTCTTCGCCGACACCCTTCGTCTGGACAGGGTTCGGGCGGCTCCCTACCAGCTCAAGGATTTCCAGGACCTTCCCTTTCGCGGGCTGAGCCTCGACTCTCTCTCTCGCCTGGTCGAGTTGAGTCAGCGTTCCCAGAGCGACCCGGAGCTACTCGAGGTCTGGTACTTCGACTTCCCCGGTACGAGACCACGTGAATGGTGGGACGCGTACGGCAGGTTGCGCACCGGACCCGACAGCGCCGCATGGAGCCAGCCTACCGTCTTCGCCCATCCCTTCCTCGACGAACGCAATCGGGTGGTCGTTCAGTACTGGTACTTCTATCCGATGAACGACTACATCGCGAACCACGAGGGAGACTGGGAGCACATCAATGTGGTTCTCACCTCCGATCGGTCGGGCATCGAGGAGGTGCACTATTTCTTCCATTCTCGAAGCGCGAGCCTGCCCCAGGGGAATCACCGGCCCGAGATCAACGATGGCACGCATCCGGTGGTCTATGTGGGTGGACGGGCCTACATGGTCCTCGATTACCCCATCCGGTTCTTCTCCCACGACCGGAACTCGGGCTCCCACGGCAACTACCCATACCCGGGCGAATGGGAGGCGGTTGCCGGATTGGGGCACACCGAGACGGTCTCCGGTACCGGCAGAGACTCGACACGAATCGTTCCCTATGGTCGTTTTCAGGTCGTTCTCACGCCCGAGCCGAGTCGGGTCGATTACCATCGGAAACCGCAAGTCCTCAGGGAGTGGGCATGGCTCCTTCTCCCCGTACGCTGGGGATTCCCGAGCGCGCCCTCCATGGGATCCCAGATGCTGGCGGCCGACGTGGGAAACCGCGCGCCGTTCGGCCCCGCGTTCAACGCGGGGTGGAACCGGGCCGGGCCGGGATTGACCTACCCCGGCTATCGAATCAGGAAAATCCCGGTCCTGCGCTCGTGTCTCGAGGATCTGATCCAGCCCTGGTACTACCTCTACGCATTTCGACATCCACGCTACGTTCACGACACGAGAGGCACGCTCAGCCGCGATGATCTGGAGCGTCTGGGATTCGTCCCGCGCAGCGGATGGGCCGAGAGGGGCCTCGGCTCCACGATTCTCGGCGTGAGCCTGGGCTACCCGCGGGACGGCTTCGCGGGCTTGTACGGCAATTCCAAAGGCATTTCGCTCTGGCGGAATCTCTGGGCAAAGGCCCGGTTCGGCGGAATCGAGTTCATGGGCGGATACCAGAGGTTCCCACGTACCGAGGGAGTCGGAGGCTCGCTCTTCGTGTACCCGATCACCGCCAACTTCGTGTTGCGCGCCCCGGAGGCTCTTCTCAGGCCCTATGCGGTCGCCGGGGCGGGACCATCCGGCTGGGAGTCGCGCATACGCGTTCCAAACAGCAACGCCCAGCTCCTATCGTCCGGATGGGGTATGGGCTGGACGGCCGGGATCGGAGTGGAGTACTACCTCAGGCCGAGGGTCGCCTTCGACATCGCGGTTCGGTATCTAGACACTCCCGGGCCCGGCGGCTCGGGCATGGGCGGCGATCGGCTTCATTTCCTCACCCTCTGGGCCGGTCACTATCTCCGATTCTAGGATCGACGGGTCGCGCCTCAGGACGCGAGCCCGAGCCGCACGAGCAGGTCCTGGAACCTCGCATCCTTACGGAGCGATCCGAATCTTGGATCCACCTTGAGATCGTTCAGACCCGAGCGCTCCTTGTAGGCCTTTTCCAGATACTGGAACGTCTGATCGCGGTCTCCCAGCGCCAGGTGGACGAGCGCCATATCCACTTCCAGACTGGCGCCTCGCTTGGAAAGGTCCAGCAGCTCGTTTAGGAGTTTCGTGGCGTCCGCTCTCTTCCCTGCCAGCGCATAGGCGCGCGCGAGATCTCCCAGCGCATGGGGGCCCTTTCCCGCCTTCCGGAATTCGGCGACGGCGTCTTGGAGCTTCCCCTCCTGCTCCAGAGCGCGGCCGAGATACAGATGCGCCTGAGCGAAGTCTGCGTCCAGGAGGAGAGTCTTTCGATGCTGCGCGACCGCCTGATCGAATTGCCCCGCGTAGAAGAAGGTGTCGCCCAGATTCGTGTTGATGATGAGGTTGACCGGATCCAGCTCCAGCGCCCGCTTCGCCTCGGCAAGCGCTTCGTCGAGCCGTCCCACGTCCCGGAGGCAGATCGAATACCAGTGATGAGCCGTCGAGAGGCTCGGCTTCAGCTCGATGGCGCGTTTGAACTCAGTCTCCGCCCCGGCCCAATCCCAATCATAGAAGAGCTTCACACGCCCCAGGGAGGCGTGCGCCTCGGCGAGATGCTCGTCTATCTTCAGCGCTTTGAGAGCCGCGGCCCGTGCCCGGGGATAACTCTCCCGCGGCGGGCTGCCAGCGTACACGGGCATGAGAAGATACGCGTCCGCCAGGCCGGCGTAGGCGACCGCGTACGTCGAATCAATCCGGATCGCCTGATCGAAGTTGTCCAAAGCCTCGAGGAGCGCATCCTCCGTTCGCTTGTTCCAATAGTACCGCCCTCTGAGGTAGAGCTCATAGGCTTGGGGGTTGACCTGCCGCGGGCTCGTGACGCGACCCTGCGCGCCCGGAGTAAGCTCTGCATCGATCCTCTCGGCGATGTCGCGTCCCACCTCGCTCTGCATTGTCAGAACGTCCCGCATGTCGCGGTCGTAGCTCTGCGTCCAGAGGTGCCGATCGTTCGCGGCCTCGATGAGTTGAACCTTGATGCGCACCCGGTCGTTTGATCGCAGGACGGAGCCCTCGACGATTCCGTCCACGCCGAGCTCTCGCGCGATTTCGGGAAGCGGCTTGCTCGCGCCCTTGTATCGCATGGCGGAGGTGCGGGAGATCACCTTGAGCGACTTGATCGAGGCGAGATCCGCGATCAGCTCATCGGTCAAGCCGTCGACCAGGTATTCCTGTCGCGGATCGCCGGACAGGTTGGCGAGCGGCAGCACGGCAAGCGATCGTATGGGGGTCTTGGAGGAGCCGCCACCGATTTGCCCGGGCCAGCGAATCACGCCGGTCCCCATGAGTACCGTCACCGCGGCCACCGCGACTCCGGCCGCGTAGGCTGCCAAACGCCCCCACCGCGGATGGGCGTGGCCGCCGACCGGACCCGAGCCGGGTTGCAATGCATGGAGGGCGGCTTCCACTTCGCCCGCCAGCTTGTAACGCTGGCTCGGCTCCTTGGCGAGGCAGCGCTGGATGATGGCCCGCAGCCCCGGATGCGTCCGCTCGGGCAGTGGTTCCGGCGGGTCCTTCAAGATCGCGCTGCCCAGCTCCGCGATCGATCGTCCGTGGAAGGGAAGCTCGCCTGTGACCATGTCGTAGAGCACGACTCCAAGCGCCCAGATGTCGCTCTGGGCCGTCGCGCGCCCTCCCTGTAGAACCTCCGGGCTCAGATACGCCGGGGTGCCCACGACGACGCCCGTCGCGGTGGGCGCGACACTCAAGCGCTCGGACGTGCTCTCGTCTTCTGTCAGCTCGCGCTTGGCCAGGCCGAAATCCAGGACAGCCGCCCGGCCCTCGGACGTGACGATCACGTTGTTCGCCTTGAGGTCGCGGTGGATGACCCCGTTGCGATGGGCGTGCGCGAGCGCCTCGGCTATTTGTGTCCCGATTCGAAGAACGGTCTCGAGCGGAAAACCACCGGGAGGGATTGCGTCCGACAACGCCCGGCCGTCGAGAAGCTCCATGGCGATGTAGACGTGACCGTCCGCCTCGCCGGCTTCATAAACGTGGCAGATGTGTGGATGGCTGAGCCGGGAGGCTGTGCGGGCCTCTCTGAGGAGCCTCGATCGGGCCGTTTCGCTCTCGACCGTCTCATCGGGCAGAAGCTTGAAGGCTACGTCGCGGTCAAGCTGCTCGTCGTGCGCCCGGAAGACAACGCCCATCCCCCCCGCGCCGAGCTGCTCGAGGATGTGGTAATGAGCGATCTTCTTCCCGATCAGGGTTTCCACGGTGCCCGGGGGCTCAAGGGGCCGATGCGAGAGGGTTCCCGAGCCTTCTCAGCGTTCGGTAGTGGGAACCGATCGCCGCACGCATGGTCTCGTGGTGGTGATACGGCACGCCGTGCTTCAGTGCCGTGTCGCGAACGATCCGACTTAAAGCGGGATAGTGAATGCTGCAGACTTTGGGAAACAAATGGTGTTCGACCTGATGGTTCAGCCCACCGACGTACCAGGACAGGATCCGATTCGAGGTGGCAAAATTCGATGTCGTTTCCATTTGATGAATCATCCAGGCGTTGTCCATCTGGCCGTTGGGCTCAGGACTCGGATGCTCGGTGTCTTCGACCACGTGTGCGAGTTGGAATACGATGCCGAGAATGACTCCAGCCGTCAGATGCATCGCGAGGAATCCGATCAGGAACTGCCACCAGGCGATCTTCAAGACCATGAGGGGAATCACGATCGTGTATCCGTAGTATAGGAGCTTCGCCGCGACCAGTGTCGCCACCTCGGATCTGGGGTGCTGCCTGCCACGGAACGGCCCCAGGTCACGCAGGAGGAAATGCCGGTAGTCCTTGATGAACACCCAGGAAAGTGTCGTGAGGCTATATGCGGCGAACGCGTAGAGATGCTGGAACCGGTGAATGCCCCGCAGCTCCGCCTGAGGTGACAGGCGCAAGAGCGGTGACGCTTCGAGATCCTCGTCCAGACCGTGGATGTTCGGATATGTGTGGTGGATGACGTTGTGGGTGATCTTCCACATGTAACCGCTGGCGCCCATCAATTCGAAGCTGAAGCCGAGGAGCTTGTTCACCCGAGGGCGCGATGAGTACGCCCCGTGGAGGGCGTCGTGCGCGATGCCGAAGCCGATGCCGGCGACTCCAACCCCCATGACGATAGCCAGGCCAAGCATCTGCCAAGGGGAGAAGCGATTGCTGAGGATCAAGCCGTAGGACCCGAATGTGACGAATAGCAAGATAAGCGTCTTCGCCACCATCGAGGCATCAGCCTTCGTGGAGACGTTTCTCGTCGCAAAGTACTCCGCGACGCGGCACTTCACCTCCTCGCCAAATCCAGCGGCGGCCGAGGCGAATGTCACCCTTGCGTTTCTGGCATTAGGACTCAATGGTAGGGCAGCTATCTGGATTCTCCTGGCATGGCCCAGCTCCTCAGTGTGGAGATGGCGCGGAGCAGTCCGGGACGGATCGGCCTTGCCCGCCGAACATAACAGACTTGCGGGTTACCTGGCCAGTTCCAAGCCCGACCAGGGACGAATTACGTAGCTTGACCTAGGAGAGCTACGCCATGCTGCTCGATGCGGTCAGCGTTCGTTTGTGGACGAGGAGTGGTTCAGCGAGCCATGAAACCGGGACCTTTCCAGACGCTAGTCGATCGGGTCGCGAGTCTGGTGCGACGCAAGCTGGGACGTGACCTCCAGCGGGACATCGCGATGGAAAGCCAGCGCGCCTTCCGGAATGGCCGGCATGACGTCCCGGGGCGCGTGGACTTGCCTTCCCCGTATGGCAGGTACTTGCCGGAGCGCGTCGTGGAGCTCCTCCTCGCGCGGGTCCTCTACGAGCCGGGAATGAAGGTACTGGACGTGGGACACGCGAATAGCATGGAGTGCCACAAGGCGATGCTCAGGTCTTTACCCGCGCCACGCGACCTGACGGGAGTCGACATCGCGGAGCCCGCGTACGACACGTCGGCCTACTATTCCAGGTCGGTGCGCGCGAGCATCGACGCGACTCCTTTCAGCGACGGCTCGTTCGATCTGATCTGGTGTATTTCCTCTCTGGAGCACATCGGCATGGACAACTCCCAGTATGTGCAGGCTGGTGCCGCCGGGAAGGCCACGCCGGAAGCCGCGCTGTCGGAGATGATTCGCTTGTTGCGGCCGGGAGGCTCCCTGTTGATCACGGTCCCGTACGGCCGCTATGAGGATCACGGCTGGTTTCGGAATTTCGACGAGACGCATCTTCAGAGGCTCCTCGACCCCGTACGCCCGCGCATGATGATCCAGGAGTCCTATTACGAGCACACGCCGAAGAGCGGATGGAGGGCGGCTGACCCCGCCAATCTGAGGACCGTCGGCTATGGGGACCAGGACAACGCCGGAGCGGCGGGGCTCGCGGCCGTCCTCATCACGAACACGGCCGACTAACGGAGCACGGCCACCCGTCCCATGGCAGAATCCCCTGCTCAACCCTTTCGCTGATCCTTGCCGGCGGACTCCCGCACCGTCTCGAGCGCTTCGGCCACCGCGCGACGCACCGAGTCGCTCTTGTTTCTTGCCTCGCGGCTCAGGACTTCGAGCGCGGCGGGGGTGCCAAGCCAGGCGAGAGCCATCGCCGCTTCCAATTGACCCCCTTGATCCGCGGGCTGGAACAGCCCTCCACGGGTCAGCATCCGCTCCATCTTGGGAATCAAGGCATCCGAGCCTGCGCGCCCCAGGGCTCCACAAAACGCAACCTTCTCATCGACCTCTCGGGCCAGGAACTCAGGTGACTCGATCACACTCCAGATGATTCGCGCGGCGCGCTCGTCCTTTCTGGATGCAAGCAGCTGTGCGACCAGAATGCGGATGCTCTTGTCGGAATCGCGCAACGCCGAATTGAGATACGCGCGGCTCGCCGGACTGTCGATCCCACCCAGGGCGCGGACAGCCTCCTTCCGTACCCTCAAATCGCTGTGAGTGAGCGCGTCCCCGAGAGCTCTCTCCACGCCTTGGTGCGCGATCCGGCCCAGGATGTAGAGAATGTTCCGCACGACGTACCAGCGGGTGTCCGAGAGCCGGTCGAGCAAGATGGAGACGTGGCTTCTACACGAGAGCACGAGCGCCTCGCAGATCGCCCGGCGGACCTTCTTCTCCTGGATTTCACCGAGCAGCCCGCACAGGGTCGGTGCTGCCGACGGACCGAGCTGTGCCAGGAATTTCGTGAGTGCGCCGAGGTCGAGCTCCCGGTGCCGGCCGAGGATTGAGCCGAGTTGGTTCAGAAGGTCATTCCGCCCGACGTGCAGGAGGACTTGGTTCGTAGCCGATTGGAATTCACTCGGCGTCGTGGTCTTGGAGTCGGAAATGCCCCGGAGGCGGTCCAGCAGGTTGCTCGCCTCTTCCATTTCCCCTGCCGTGACAGCTTGCTCGGCGAGGCGACCGACGCTCAACGCGATCTCGAGGAACTCGACCGGTCTCTCTTCCGCGCTCAGCAATGCCCAGAGGATTTCCAAGATTCGGTCCCGGGGAGAAAGGGCGTCCTCGATGCTGGCGAGCATGCAGATGTTGTGAGCCTCGACCTTGGTGAGGTTGGATATGGTCGGCGGAGGCTGGGACGAAACAGACCCCCCGTCCATGGGCAATGACCAATCGTCCGAGCGCCCCTCCGCGGAATCGCCCAGGTCCGAACCGGTCTCCCCCTCCGCGATTGCTCCCGTCGGCCACGGAAGCGCATTGCTCACCGCGCTGCTTTCGAGATCTCCGCGGTTCGTCGGCGATTCCGGGTTCCACTCTTCAAAGGGGACACACTCGTAGCCGATGTGTCGAAAGCCTTCCTCCCAGAGTGGGGTTACGACGTCCTCTGAGTCCTGGTCGTTGCCTGCTGTCGCGCGCACCAGGATGTCCACGAAGATGCGCAGCTCATCAGGCTCCAGGCCCCATCGTATGACGATTTCCCTCAACCCGTCCCTGAAGAGCGCGGCGGATAGCGAGCCGCTTTGCGCGGTACTGTGGTAGACGCACCCGCTCTGGAAGAAGAGATTGAACTCTTCCACTCGAATGGTGAAATCGCCGATCTGGTTGAGGCAGGACTGAGTAGCCGCTTCGAGATCGCTGTGGATCTTGTGAAGCGTGGAGTCGTCTCGCGAGTGGGTTCGCCGTACCTCGATCGTGCGCACCAGAGCATCGACCCAGCCCGCGACGAGCGCTGTGTCCGAGGCGGCGATCAGGTCGCGTGCCTTGTCCGATTTCGAGGTGGAAGGAGGACGTTGCCCGGTCTGACGCATATCCCCGGAAATATCGGCGTGAGCCCGCAGGAACTTGCCCATCCCTTAAGTGTTTATATTGCTTGCGGTTGGCGTGATACTGGTGGGGTCGCCCGCTCAGCCAGATTACTTGAAATTCCGGATCAAGACGACGTTCTGGCTGGACTCGCCGTACGTGAAGATGACGCGGCTACCGTCGCGCGACCACTTGCTGCGGGTGATGTCGCCTGTCTCGAAATCGGTCAGCGCGACCGGATTGCTCCCGTCCGCGCTAGTGACCCAGAGGTTGTCCGCGTTCTCGATTCTGCGGCAAAGCAGGAGGCGCTTCCCGTCGGGCGACCACCGATGGAGCCTGATGCGGCCATCCGTGAATCGCGTGATTTCCTCCGGCTTCCCGCCGTCCAGCCGGAGTCGGAAGAGATTCCTGGATTCGTTCGACGCATGGAGATAGGTAAGTCCGTTCCCGTCCGGAGTCCAGGACACGTCGCGGGCGCGCGGGGGGAGCGCGGGTGTGAATGCCGGCCCGCCGCCCCTCGCGGGCATGATTTGCGGCGTGTACGCTCCGCGTCCGTCGATCGCGTGGACGAGGATGTGACCGATCCGGGTGCCGTCGGGAGAGAAACGCCCAGAAGAACCGGAGCTCGCCGCAACTCGGGTGGGCTCGCCCCCGTCCGTTGAAATGCTCCACAACACCTCCGGCGTGTCGTCACGCGTGAAGAGCACCGTTCGGCCGTCGGGAGAAATATCCACAATCCTTTCCCCTTTGCCCGACGTCACCCGCCGCGCATTCTCTCCGTTCTCATCCGAGCGCCAGATATGGGTCGTCAGATCATCTTCGGCCCGAACGTAGAAGACGCCGGAGCCGGGCCTGAATCGGGGATCCGCGGCGAGATTGGGTCCGGATGTGATCGCTTTCTGACCTGCCCCGTCGAAACCAATCGCCCAGATCTGGGCAGATCCATCTTTGACCGTGTCGTAGAAGATGGTGCTGTCCGGGCCGGGATCAAAGTCCCAGACGGGGCTCTCCTCACGAGAGCCGAAAGTAACCTGGCGAACTTTTCGGACGCCGGCCGGTGAGGCGAGCCAGAGGTCCGCCTCCTGCCGGACTCGCACCGCGGCGATCGTCGCGCCATCGGCAGATATGCTCGGGTCGGAATAGGTGTTTGCGTCGCTGGTGATGCGCCGCACACGCCCGTCCGGATATCCGACGATCCAGAGCTGACCCGTCGTGAAGGTGGATCGATCGAATGCGGCGACCAGGAGCCCGCTTCCATTGGGGAGCCACGAGACGGCATCGACTTGGACCCATGCATTCTTTCCGACCGGCTCGCGCCGACCATCCGCAACCCTGAAGGTGACAACGGAGCTGCCCTCGGCGACCCCGCCATGCGTTTCTACCGCCGCGATCCTCTTTCCATCAGGGGACCACGCGGGTGGGCCAAGGCCCGCGGGAGGCGACGCGCTGGTCAGCACCCGCTCCTGGCCTCGCTCGAGATCCAGAACGACCAGTACGTCCCGGTTCTCTTGCGGCTCGCCCCGCCAGAAACAGATTTGCTTGCCGTTGGGCGAGAACGTGACCCTCGAATCGACATCGTAGGTCCGCTTGCGTGGAGTCCCGCCGAGGGTCGGGACCTCGAAAAGCGCCTTGTATCCCTCGCGATCGGGATCGTTGTTCAGGTAAAAGAGATAGTCTCCGTCCGGCGTGAATGACAGGGCATACGGCACATACTTCTGACCCGATAGGGTCTGGACATCGCTTCCGGTGGCGACCTGGCGCACCCAAATGCTCCACTGCGCGCCCACTGCCTGTACGAAGGCGAGGTAGCGGCCGTCCGGAGACAGGGCGGCGGAGACCGTCGAACCGCGGCGCGCGATGGTGGTGATCTTCATCGGGGCCGCGGTTGACGGGCCGCCGCGGTCCCCGCCACGCCGGAGCATGAAAGCGCCGACGATCATTGCGGCCGCGATGATCAGCCCGCCCACGATCAGCGAAGCGGGCGGGTAGCGACGCCGCCCAGGCGCGGGCGCCCCGAGGGCCGATGAGCCGCTCCCCGAGCTTCCCGAAGGCGACAGCTCATCGTACTCGTCGACGATCTCGCGCAGCTCGATGGCGAGATCCTTCATGGACTGAAGGCGCTGCTCGGGGTTCTTGGCCAGGCAGCGGCGGATGAGACGCCGGAGCTCGGCCGGGACCCCCGGGTTGAACTCCTCCACCGGCGTGGGCTTGTCGTGCAGGATCTTGTGCATCGTCTCCACGTTGGACTCGGCGATGAACGGCTGCTTCCGCGTCGCGGCCTCGTAGAGGATGCGAGCCGAACGAGAAGATATCGGACCGGTGATCGACGGAGCCGCCCCGCACCTGCTCGGGGGACATGTAGGCGACCGTGCCGACGACCGTGCCCGCGCGTGTGCCGTCCCCGGCATCGGTGAGCCCGGTCGTGACATCGGCGTCGGATTGCTTCTCGGTGAGCTTGGCGAGCCCGAAGTCGAGGACCTTCGCGAAGCCGTCCTTCGAGACCATGATGTTGCCGGGCTTGAGATCCCGGTGGACGATCCCGGCCGCGTGAGCTTTGGCGAGCCCCTCGGCCGCCTGCGCCAGGTAGCCGAGGAGCGTGCGAAGGTCGGTCTTGTCGTGGTGGATCTTGTTCGAGAGCGTCTCGCCGCTGATCAACTCCATGGAGATGTAGTGGACCGAGGACGAGCTGGGATCTCTGCCGCCCTCGCCCTCGGGCGCGCGAACCTCGTCCTGGCCGATCTCGTAGATCGTGACGATGTTCGGATGGTTGAGCGATGAAGCCGACTTCGCCTCGCGCACGAAACGCCGGACGCGCTCTTCGCTTCGGACCAGCTCGGGCGGAAGGATCTTGAGCGCGACGCTCCGCTCGAGAGTCTGATCCTGGGCCAGGTAGACCTCTCCCATGCCACCGGCGCCAAGCGGGCCGACAATCCGATAGTGGGATATCTGGTCTTCAGGCTGGAGCGTGCGGGCTGTCATGAAGCGGGGATTTTACCTGTCGGAGCGCACGCCGGTGGGGGTTTCTTTGTTACAGGTGCGCCGGCCGGCGCCGGTCACGCCGCAGGGGCGACGCCGGCGCCACCCGCGGCGCTCGACTCATCCTCCACCGGCGGGCGAACGGGAAGCCGGACGACGAAAGTCGCGCCTCGGTCCGGCTCGCTATTCACGTAGATCGTTCCGCCATGGTCCCGCACGATTCCAAAAGAGACGGATAACCCTAGCCCGGTGCCCTTCCCGGCCGGCTTGGTCGTGAAGAACGGCTCGAAAATCCGCTCCATGGTCTGCTTGGGGATCCCCGGACCATCGTCAGCGACACGCACCTCGACGAAGCCGTCGGCCGCGCTCGAAGCCGTGATCGTGATGACGCCGCGGCCGCGACTCTCCATGGCCTGCTCCGCGTTCATGATCAGATTCATGAGCACCTGCTGAATCTGGTTCGCACTAGCGTGGACGGGGGGCAGGGTCTCGGGCACCTCGATGCGGAGCTCCATCCCGTGCATGCTCACGGAGTGGCGCATCAACGCCACCGTGTCCGCCACGATGGAGGAAACCGGCACCGGCTCCCGGGCCACTTTCTCCGGACGGGCGAATCGCAGCAGATTGTCGATGATGTTCCGGCATCGCTTCGTCTCCTTCTCGATCGTCGCGAGCGTCGCCCGCGTGGGGTCGCCCTCCGGCATCGCGCGCGACGTGAGCTGGACCAGTCCGAGGACGCCCGCGAGCGGATTCTTGACCTCGTGGGCGATCCCGGCGCCAAGTTGGCCGAAGGCCGCCATTTTCTCGGATTGGATGAGCTGGGCCTGCGCATGACGCAGAGCCTGCTCGCGTGCCCGCAGCTCGGCCGCCATCTGATTGAACGAATCCGCCAATTGGCCCATCTCGTCTCGCGTACGCACGGTGACCTGGGAATCGAACCTGCCTCGCCCGATCTCCTGCGCGGCTCTCGCGAGCGACGCCAGGGAGCGCGTCAGGTGGGACGACCATGCGATGCTCGCGATGGCGATCCCCGCCAGAAGCAGAAGAGAGACCGTGACGAGCGTCGTAAGGAGTCGCTTGGATGCCAGGTACGCTGCCGCGCTCGGAAGCTGCGCCCCGGCGCGCAGCCCATGGAATTCCATCCGGGCGAAGCCGCCGATCATGGCTTCCTGCCCCTGACGGTACTCCTTGGCGACCACGCGGGTTCCGGGGCTGAGCTCGGGAACGAACTCGAGAGACGGAGCCTTGGCCATGATTCGTCGATCGCTGTGCACGATGACACGACCGGAGCGATCGACAAGAAATACCTGGAACGCGCCCGCGCTCCTGCCCAGGGTGAGGGCGCCATCCACGTCGAGCACGCCGGCCACCACGAGGGTCGGTCGGCGGGGGCCGCGCGGCGCAGCGACCGCCAGCGTGAGCGTCGGCGCATCGGCTCGGGTGGTCGTGTTGAGAATCTTCTCTCCTCCCGCGGCCACGTCGCGAATCCGATCGCGGAGGGGATAGGCCAGCGCCGTACGTGCCAGCAAACCTCCACCGGAGCCTGTGCTATCGACGAGGGAGCCGACCTCGACACCTCCCTCGAAGAAACGCACGGCGACGCATCCGTTCATCGCGGTGAAAAGCTCTCGCAGCAAGGCGGACTTTCCGCCGGCCGAAAGGTCGGCGTCGTCGATGACGCGCGCCAGGGCGAGGAGACGCTCACGATGCGCCGAGAGAACCAGATCAGCCTCCTCGGCGGCATGCACGGCCACGACGGCCGCGAGGTCTGAAACGTACGCCCGCTTGTCCGCGTGGAACATGCGTGCCATCGTGAATGCGATGACGCTTACGACCGCGGTCACGATCACGAACAGCGTCGCGAGGATCTTGAGCCTGTAGGGAATCAGAATTGGCCTGCCCATGGTTCTTGCTCCGTGCCTCAGTTCGCTGCGTACACGACCTGGCTCGAGTACGTGCTGTTGCCCGCGGCGTCCACTGCCTCGACGAGGACGACGTTGGCGCCCGGCGGAAGCTTGATCTCCAAATCGAACGTCCCGTCCGAGCGCACGCTGACGGGGTGACCCATCACGTAGACGGAAGCACCGGGGCGAGCGCGCCCGCGGACCGAGAGCCCTGACCCGGAAACGTGTCTGGGAAGCGAATCGACCTCCAAGGAGATCGCCCCGCTCGCTTGCTCGACGGTCAGCCTCCGCGGCGCGGACGGCAGCCCCTCGACCCCGTTCACCACCCGGCTGACCTGCCATTCGTATACGCCGGGGGCAAATCGGCCCCAATCGAGAGAGGAATCGGTCGTGGCCTGGTTCACGATCTCGTACCTGAACTTCGGGCCGCCGATTGCGCGCAGGCGGTAGAGACCGTCGCCGTCCGAGGATCTCCAGCGGAACGGCACGAGCGGCGGGAGATCGAGGTACTCAAAACGCGACCCCCGGGCAGGGGCCAGGGGGACCGGTGCCTCGGGCAAGTCGAGAGGACCGCTCGGCGCTCCATCCCCGCGGATTCGGCTGAACTGGCCCGGTCCCACCCTCACGGTCTTTCCGTTCGCCTCGAGGGCCAGGGAACCCGATAGCACCGTGACGGCGGAAGTTCGATCCGGGCCGGTGGTGATCCGGAACTCGGCGGGGCCGCCCAAATCCGTCACCGCCGGCGCCCTCCTGCTGGATGCCACTCGGCCGGCCAATCCCGACGGGCCGACCCCGCTTCCCTGAGGCGTGGCGGGCGCGTGCGATAGCGAATGGAGCCGCGCGATGCCTTGCGGAAGCATGAGCGTCATTTCATCTGGAGCATCCTTGTCGAGCTTCGCGAAGAGCTCCCCGCGCACGACGGTGAGCGAGCTCGGGGTCCGCGCCAGAAGGTCGCTCACGTCCGTTCCACCACCGAGGATTACCAGAGAGTTCTTCTCGAGGCGGACGGCCCCGTGCTCGAATTTCAGCTCGGCCGTGCCCGCGGCTCCGGTCTGGATGCCATCGCCGGCCCGGAGGCCGAGGCCCGACGGCGCGGAGCTCCAGGCGATCGAACCGGCTGACCGGGTGTGCACCGACGCCTTCAGGACCGAGAGCGTCGCGATGGAGTGCGTGGTGGAATCCGCGCCCCGTCCCGCACGCGCCGCCGATGCGCCACGATTCGAGCGGAGCAATTCTCTCAGGTCGTGTCCCGCGGGGAACGAGAGGTTCAAGAACAGGATGAAGATCGCGAGGCAGCCGAACAGCATGGCAGCCACGACCGCCGACTCCGCCAGCAGGCGGCGGAATTTGCGGCCCCCGCTTTCAGGGGGAGCAGGAGGAGGAGACGGGCCAGGGGCGGGCGCGATCTCCAGCGCGGGCTGTGACCGGGGTGCCCGAACTTCCATGCCGCCCGCGCGGCCGATGATCTCAGTATCGGCTTTGCGCTCGA
This sequence comes from Candidatus Eiseniibacteriota bacterium, assembly GCA_963724515.1. GTDB lineage: Bacteria > Eisenbacteria > RBG-16-71-46 > SZUA-252 > SZUA-252 > WS-7. The sequence goes on from CAVRUU010000003.1 coordinate 729,234, forward strand.
ACGAACCAGCCATCGGCATCGCTCCTCGTGCGGTCGAATTCGTTCCCGGAGATGCGGGTGAAGTTGTAGCCGACCCCGAATCTCAGATGCTTGTCCGGATCCATTGTCAATTCCTGCAGCCACCCGCCCCGCCGATCTCCGGCTTCCCGCTGCGAAAGGCGCTGGTACTGAACTCCCAGGCTGAGCGGTCCGGCGAATTTGTAGTCCACGCGGCTCACCCAGAGCATGCTGTGGGCGTCCGAAGGCGCCATGTCCCCCGCTCCCTCGCGTATCACGCGGGCGGCCCCTTTGACGCCCCACTCGAGGTCCGGCGAGAGACGCATCCGAACCTCCGCCGCCGCGACGGTAAGGCCGCTGGTGGCGCGGAGCGAATCGAAGGGCGCCGCGGCACGCCGATCTTGCAGGTCGGTCAGACGCGCCAGTGCCTCGACACGGTCGGAGTGCTTGGGCCGATACGCCATCCCGACACTTCTCTCCTCGTAGCGGGTCGACTCACCCGGGCCCCGAGGTCTGGCGTCGCTGAGACGATGGTCCCCGAGCAGGGAAAGCCCGCCCACAAGGCGAAGGTCCAGGTGCGTCGCGACGAGGAACTGCCGGTCGAGGCTGCCGGCCTCCATCCTTCGGTACTCGCCGCGTGTCGATAGTGCCAGTGGGAGTTTGCCGCTGTAGCCCAATTGCAGGGCTACCGACGTGTGCGGCAGCGACGTGCTCCCACCCGCGCGCCCCCCGTGCTCGCCGGAGACGCTCCCGCGAAGGCCGGAGGAGGATTGCCATCCCTGCTCGGCTCCCACGACCGAGGACGCGCTGTAACTGCCGTCCCGGCGCAGCCACTGATACTCGCTGTATGCGCGGCTCATGCGGCCTAGCTGGGTCTGCGCTCCGAGCACCGTCATCCCCTGTCGCCCGGCGGGGGCGTCGAGAAGTTCCTCGCGCAAGTAGAGCCGCCGCCCCCCGACCGTGAAGCTGGCGCCGCCGCGGAACGCCCGCCCCGCGGTGCCGTCGCTGGCGCGCCCTTCCAGCGCGAAGCCCTTCGGGAGACGCCATTCCACGCCTATGGCCGACTGACCGAGCTCCGGTCCGCCCAGGGAACGCTGGTGCTCCACCGTCGTGCGCAGGCTGTTCGCGAGCAGGTACCAGAGGCGCATCGCCCCCAGCCGGTTCGAGAGGGTCGAGTCTGCCCGCCGATCCTCGAATTCCGCCGCGATGCCCATGCGCCGCCCGTCCCGGCGCCACTGGGCACCCAGCAGATCCGACTGCGACGGCGTCGGAGCGGCAGCGGAAGCGAGTCTCTCATCCCGATTGAATCGGCCACTCCAGACGCCCCATTTCCCGGAGTTGACCTGGGCGCTGGCGCCGATGTGGCGGCTCCCGACGGAGCCGGTCTCCGAGTCGGACACGAATCCCTCGTCGACGTGTTTGAGGAATCCGCCCACGGTCACGCGACCCGGTGAGCCGAACCACTCGCCGGCATCGACCTCTGTCGCGACTTTCCAGGCATCACCGGCGCGCGTCGACACGGTATCGAACTGGGAATACGAGAGGCCGCCGTCCGCGCTCCCGAACACGCGGCCTGCGCGGCCCTCGCTCTGCGCGAATTCGGTACCCAACCAGGAATGGGATCCGAACTTGAGGCGCGCGTCCGCGCCGCGCAGCGTGTAGGGGGACGCACCGGTCTCGTCCTGAACCATCGTGCCGCCCACCTGGATCGGGCCGACGGCCTGAGTGAGCCTTCCACCGATCGCCGCCTTCTCCGCGAGCGACCCGCCCGACTCATAGTCCACCTCGATGGACACCGGGTTTCCGCCCAGATGCCCGGCATCCAGCAGCGAGCCGTCGTCGGAGACGCTCGAGATGGGACGGCTGAAGAGGATGCGTCCTTCCGCCTCCTTCACGATGTAGTCCACGCCCCTGATTTGTGGCAGGCGCGTCAGGGGGAGTCCGGTGTTCCGATCGTGGACGGCGATCGTCACCTGCACGCTCCCTTCGATGACGTCACGATGGCTCAGGTAATAGAGCGTCCCACCGCTGGCCTCGAGCACATCGCGAACGTGGACGTGCCCCGCTTGGGCACCGAAGACCTTGAGGGAAGTTCCGCTGCCGCCTGACCCGAGATCAGCGCCCTTTGCCAATGCCATCGGCTGGATCTGAAACTGGGCGCCGAAGAGCGTTCGGTGAAACGCCGCCAGCTCGACCTCGTCGAGAGCGATCGGAAAATCTCCTACGGAGGCCTTCACCGCGGAGGCCTCCAGCGCCACGTAGAAGCGGCCTCCGCCCGGCGCGCCGTATGTCACGGCGCTCGCGTCCCCGAACACCGGGTAGAGGCGGTCGGGGTCGAGGTTTGTGATCAGGCGGTCGCGACCGCTGTTATCGAGATCTTTGAAGAGCGATCCCCAGCTTCGCCTCTGCGAATCAAAGGCCGAAGTGACTAGCACACGCCCCGCGATCCATCCTCGGAGTTGATACGCGATGCGCCCGTCGGTCCACGTGCCGGTCTCGCCTCGCGGCCCGCCGCCGCCTCCGCCCACCACGCCGTCGGCGAGCGCCACGAGGAACATCCTCTTCGAGTGAACCTCCACGTAGCGCTCGAGCTGCCCGCGCCTCCCGGCCGGATCCTCAACCTCCACCGTGACCCGGCTGCGGCCCTCGGGCAGCTGGACGTAGCCCGAGAATGTGCCGTCGGGGGCCACTGGAAGCGAGTCTCCGTTCGCGATCACCTTGTTCCCCGCGCCGGTCTCTCCCGCGATCGCGAGGCTTTGTGTGGTGAGGACGGTTCCGCTCGGCGGCATGTAGACCGTCATGTTCGGAATCTTCTCGATCGCGATCACCGCTCCGCCGTCGTCGGTCCGATCCAGCGCCCGCACGACGAAATTTCCCACGGTCATGACGCCGGTTGAATCCCGGAGCACGATGCCCAGGGTATTGCTGCCCAGATGGAGCGGCAGATCGGCCTCGAACGATCCATCGCTCGCGACCTTCACATCGCGACCATCCACGCTCGCGCGGATCCCGGGGTCGGTCCGCGCGCGGAGCCTGAGACGCGCGGCCCGACGGCCCCTTTCCACGCTCCCCAGACTCGCCACCTCGGTCTTCTCGATCGGCCACGGTTCCGTAGGGTCGATCCGCGCCCCTTGCGCCTCGCCTCCAAATGGCAACCGCAACTCGCCGCGCGGCTCCAGAATCTCCAACCGCGGGAGGCGCACCCGGGTGCGTGCCGTTCGTTCGCTCCGATCGGTCATCACAACCTCGAGCGAATCGCCCAGCACGGGGACCCGGCACGCGAACCGTCCCTCCGCGTCCACTGCCACTTCCTGGCCGTTGACGCGGGCGGTGGGCCGTCGGCGGGACACGTCCCGCAGTGGGGATTTCCGGACATCGGTCCGGTTCCCGAAGATCTCGACGCGCCGGTTGAGCTCCCTCCCTTCGACCGTTCCGTTGCTGGCGATCGGGCGCGCCTCCCCGTATGCGCGAACCGTGAGCCGCCCGCGGGGGACTCGCTCATGATCGACGAGATATCGCGCGGCCGCTTCGGCGCGTTCCCGGGAGAGCTTCAGGTTGGCCTCGGCGCGACCCACCGAATCGGTATGCCCTTCGACGAACACGTTCTCCCCAACCGATCGGCGGATATCCCGAGCGACAAGCGAGAGTGCTTCTCTCGCCTTTGCCGTCAACTCCGCGGAGCCGGTCGCGAACGCATTCCCCGTCATGGTCAGTGAAAACGACGTGTGCTGATCCACGCCGAAGACGCGGTGCGGCCCCTCGATCAGGCTCCCGTCGTTGTATTCCAGGCGCAGCCGTTGGGCGTAGACCTCTCCTCCACGGAGCACGGCGCCGCCCGGCAGATCTCCATTCCATTCGATGCGGGGCGGGGGCGCCCCCAACCCGCCGAACACGCGCACCAGAGAGTCGGCGGAGGAGCGGATCTCGAACGACCATCGACGTACCTGCTCTCGCTCGGGCGCCTGGAGCTCGAACACCGCGGGCGGATCGAGCCGGGTCCCGGAGAGGCGCAGGACCTCCCCTGAATCTCCCGCGAGAGTCCGCGCGTCGGCCGCGCGGATCGGCACCTTCGCGCCGTTGATCACGACCGTGGGTCGCAGGGCATTTCCCGCGACGTCGACGCCCAGCTCCAGATTCTCAGGGATCAAGGCCAGGCCGCGTACGGGCGGACTTCCGACGCGCAGCGTGTCGCGGTCGAACGCGACACCGAAACGGACCGAAGTCATCAGCCCACCGGTCACGCGCGCGATCGTCGCCACATCGGTCGTCGGCGTCGCGGGGTACGGCAACCGCGCCACGTCGAGCTTGAGAAGCCGCTGGCCGGCGTCCACCTCAGGCACGTGGAAGAGCCCGTCGGCGTCGGTCATGACCGAGGTCCCGTCATCGAGGGCGACCGTCGCCCCGAAAAGGCCCGGCTCATCGCGGTCCTGGAAGCCGTCGCGATCGCGATCCTCGAACACGCGCCCCAGGATTGCGCCGCGCGCCAGGAGCGCGCTCTCTTCCACGGTCAGCTGCGCCTCGGCCCGGTTCGAGGCGACGCACGTGGGGCAGCCAACGACCGCGGTCGCGGCAGCGACCTTGGGTCCCGGAAACACCCCCGAGCCCGCGACCGCACGCCAGCGGATCACCGCGTACCCAGGCTCACCCGGATCGGCGCGCCCGTTCCCGTTCGAATCCACGAGTGCTGCGAGGGGACCGATCGCCACCTGCGCTCCCCCCGGATCGGCGATGGGGTTCCCGTCACGGGTCGCCGTGCCCGGGAGCACGACGAAGCCGGTGGGCATTTCACGCACGATGTCGAGCGCGGCGATGTTCGAGGTCACCAGGCTGTGAACGTGCAGGGTGAAGCCCACGGGCTCGCCGATTTCTACTTTTTCCCGATCGGGTATGAGCTCGAGCTGCACGACCTGCGCCGATTCGTCGTCGATGTTGACGACGCTCACGTCGGCAACCGCGAGGCCCGCGTATGCAGGGTCGGTGCTGGCGGTCGCGCCCGTGACGACCGTGTACCCGATATTGCCGTCGAGGATCAGGTCATCGACACCGGTGACCGTGACGGTCTGGGCCACGTTCCAGTTGACCGTGGTGAAGGTCGCGCTGGCGGGGGCGACGGTCCCCTCGGCGAGGTCACTGCTCGAAAGTCCCACGGTGACGTTGGCGGTCGGCTGGCTGGTCAAGACGATTGTGAACGTCGCCGTCCCACCAGCCTCAGTGGTCGTCAGGCCCGAGGTCGGATTCACCGTCACACCGCCCAGGTCGTCGTCGGTGCTCGTCACGGATACGTCCGATGGATCGAAACCGTTGTAGGAGGCGTCGGCGCTCACCGCCGCGGCCGTGACGACCGTGTATCCGACATTGCCGTCCGCGATGAGATCGTCGACCCCCGTGACCGTGACGGTCTGGGCGACGTTCCAGTTGACCGGGGTGAACGTCACGCTGGCAGGGGCGACGGTGCCCTCGCTGAGGTCACTGCTCGAAAGACCCACGGTGACGTTGGCGGTGGGCTGGGTGTCCAGGACCACGGTAAACGTCGCGGTCCCGCCCGCCTCGGTGGTTGTGAGACCCGCGGTCGGATTCACCGTCACCCCGGCCACGTCGTCGTCCGTGTTCGTGACCGATACGTCCAATGGGTTGATGCCGTTGTAGGCGCCGTCGGCGCTCACCGCCGCGGCCGTGATGATCGTGTACGCGATGTTGCCGTCCACGACGAGGTCGTCGACGCCGGTGACCGTGACGGTCTGGGCCACGTTCCAGTTGACCGTGGTGAAGGTGACGCTCGCTGGAGCGACCGTCCCCTCGGTTAGATCGTTGCTCGAGAGCCCTACCGTGACGTTCGCGGTGGGCTGAGTGTTCAGGACCACGGTGAACGTCGCCGTCCCGCCTGCCTCGGTCGTTGTGAGACCCGACGTCGGGTTCACCGTTACCCCGGCCACATCGTCGTCAGTGTTCGTAACGGATACGTCCGACGGGTTGAGGCCGTTGTAGGCGCCGTCCGCGCTCGCCGCCGCGGCCGTGACGATCGCGTACGCCGATATTGCCGTCCACGATGAGGTCGTCGACGCCGGTGACCGTGACGGTCTGGGCCACGTTCCAGTTGACCGAGGTGAAGGTGACGCTCGCTGGAGCGACCGTCCCCTCGGTTAGATCGTTGCTCGAGAGCCCTACCGTGACGCTCGCGGTGGGCTGAGTGTCCAGGACCACGGTGAACGTCGCCGTCCCGCCCGCCTCGGTGGTGGTGAGACCCGCGGTCGGGTTCACCGTCACCCCGGCCACATCGTCGTCCGTGTTCGTGACCGAGACGTCCGCGGGGTTGAGGCCGTTGTAGGCAGCCGTCGGCGCTCACCGCCGCGGCGGTGACGATCGCGTAGCCGACGTTGCCGTCCACGATGAGGTCGTTCACCCCGGTCACGGTGACGGTCTGGGCCACGTTCCAGTTGACCGTGGTGAACGTCACGCTGGCCGGCGCGACCGTCCCCTCGGTTAGATCGTTGCTCGAGAGCCCCACGGTGACGTTGGCGGTGGGCTGGGTGTCCAGGACCACGGTGAACGTCGCCGTCCCGCCCGCCTCGGTGGTGGTGAGCCCCGCGGTCGGGTTCACCGTCACCCCGGCCACATCGTCGTCCGTGTTCGTGACGGAGACGTCCGATGGGTTGAGGCCGTTGTAGGCGCCATCGGCACTCACCGCCGCGGCCGTGACGATCGCATAGCCGACATTGCCGTCCACGATGAGGTCGTTCACCCCGGTGACGGTGACGGTCTGGGCCACGTTCCAGTTGACCGTGGTGAAGGTGACGCTGGCCGGAGCGACCGTCCCCTCGGTTAGATCGTTGCTCGAGAGCCCTACCGTGACGTTCGCGGTGGGCTGGGTGTCCAGAACCACGGTGAACGTCGCCGTCCCGCCCGCCTCGGTGGTGGTGAGACCCGCGGTCGGGTTCACCGTCACCCCGGCCACATCGTCGTCCGTGTTCGTGACGGAGACGTCCGATGGGTTGAGGCCGTTGTAGGCGCCATCGGCACTCACCGCCGCGGCCGTGACGATCGCATAGCCGACATTGCCGTCCACGGTGAGGTCGTTCACCCCGGTGACCGTGACGGTCTGAGCCACGTTCCAGTTGACCGTGGTGAAGGTGACGCTGGCCGGAGCGACCGTCCCCTCGGTTAGATCGTTGCTCGAGAGCCCCACGGCGACATTGGCGGTGGGCTGAGTGTCCAGGACCACGGTGAACGTCGCGGTCCCGCCCGCCTCGGTGGTCGTCAGGCCCGAGGTCGGGTTCACCGTCACCCCGGCCACATCGTCGTCCGTGTTCGTAACCGATACGTCCAATGGGTTGATGCCATTGTAGGCGCCGTCCGCGCTCACTGCCGCGGCCGTGATGATGGTGTACGCGATGTTTCCGTCCACGACGAGGTCGTTCACCCCGGTGACCGTGACGGTCTGAGCCACGTTCCAGTTGACCGTGGTGAACGTCACACTCGCAGGCGCGACGGTCCCCTCGGTGAGGTCGCTGCTCGAAAGACCCACGGTGACGTTGGCTGTGGGCTGAGTGTTCAGGACCACGGTGAACGTCGCGGTCCCGCCCGCCTCGGTCGTCGTGAGGCCCGAGGTAGGATTCACCGTCACCCCCGCCACATCGTCGTCCGTGTTCGTGACGGAGACGTCCGATGGGTTGATGCCGTTGTAGACAGGGTCGCCGCTGACCGCCGCGGCCGTGATAATCGTGTACGCGATGTTGCCGTCCACGACGAGGTCGTTCACCCCGGTGACCGTGACGGTCTGAGCCACGTTCCAGTTGACCGTGGTGAACGTCACACTCGCAGGCGCGACGGTCCCCTCGGTGAGGTCGCTGCTCGAGAGCCCCACGGTGACGTTGGCTGTGGGCTGGCTGGTCAGCACGACGGTGAACGTCGCCGTCCCGCCCGCCTCGGTCGTCGTGAGACCCGACGTCGGGTTCACGGTGATCCCCGCCACATCGTCGTCGGTGTTCGTAACCGAGACGTCCGACGGGTTGATACCGCTGTAGACAGGGTCGCCGCTGACCGCCGCGGCCGTGACGATGGTGTACACGATGTTGCCGTCCACGACGAGGTCGTTCGACGCCGGTCACGGTGACGGTCTGAGCCACGTTCCAGTTGACCGTGGTGAAGGTGACGCTCGCCGGAGCGACCGTCCCCTCGGTGAGGTCGCTGCTCGAGAGCCCCACGGTGACGTTCGCTGTGGGCTGGCTGGTCAGCACGACGGTGAACGTCGCCGTCCCGCCCGCCTCGGTCGTGGTGAGGCCCGAGGTAGGATTCACGGTGATCCCCGCCACGTCGTCGTCCGTGTTCGTGACGGAGACGTCCGCCGGATCGATACCGCTGTAGGCGCGATCGCTGCTCATCGCCGCGGCCGTCACGATCGTGTACGCGATGTTGCCGTCCACGACGAGGTCGTCGACGCCGGTGACCGTGACGGTCTGAGCCACGTTCCAGTTGACCGTGGTGAACGTCACGCTGGCCGGCGCGACCGTCCCCTCGGTGAGGTCACTGCTCGAAAGCCCCACGGTGACATTGGCGATGGGCTGGGTGTCCAGAACCACGGTAAACGTCGCCGTCCCGCCCGCCTCGGTGGTGATGAGACCCGACGTCGGGTTCACCGTCACCCCGGCCACATCATTGTCGGTGTTCGTAACCGAGACGTCCGACGGGTTGATACCGCTGTAGACAGGGTCGCCGCTGACCGCCGCGGCCGTGACGATTGTGTACGCGATGTTGCCGTCCACGACGAGGTCGTCGACGCCGGTGACCGTGACGGTCTGAGCCACGTTCCAGTTGACCGTGGTGAAGGTGACGCTCGCCGGCGCGACCGTCCCCTCGGTGAGGTCGCTGCTCGAGAGCCCCACGGTGACGTTCGCTGTGGGCTGGCTGGTCAGCACGATGGTGAACGTCGCCGTCCCACCCGCCTCGGTCGTGGTGAGGCCCGAGGTAGGATTCACGGTGATCCCCGCCACGTCGTCGTCCGTGTTGGTGGCGGAGACGTCAGCCGGATCGATCCCGCTGTAGGCGCCATCCGTGCTCGTCGCGGCGGCGGTCACGATCGTGTACGCGATGTTGCCGTCCACGACGAGGTCGTCGACGCCGGTGACCGTGACGGTCTGGGCGACGTTCCAGTTGACCGTGGTGAAGGTGACGCTCGCCGGCGCGACCGTCCCCTCTGTGAGGTCGCTGCTCGTCAGCCCAACTGTTACATTCGCGGTGGGCTGGGTGTCCAGAACCACGGTGAACGTCGCCGTCCCACCAGCTTCCGTGGTGACGAGGCCGGAGGTGGGGGCCACCGTGATTCCCGGGACCTTTGCCGCTAGGACAACGCCGCTGAACTCCGAAGTCTCCCCGGCCAGCGTTGCCGCGGCCGTAATCCGGGTTCCTACAGAAACCCCGCCTGGAAGCGGAACCGTGAACGAGAATCTGTTGGTCGTGTCCGTCCCTTGCGTGAGGCCGTTCACGGGACCGGGGCCGTACGTTCCCGTGCCCGCATCCCCATCCGATCCACCGCCTTCGGCGGCCGTGAACAGATAGGTTTGCCCTTCACCGAAGCCGCTTGCGTCGCCATCAGAGATGAAGAACTCGATGGTGCTCCCCGGTCGTGCGAATCCGGTCATCACGAAATTGGTGCCCACAATGCTGGCAGCGGTGAGCACGGGGAAGTTCAGGAGTGAATTGCCGCCCGCATCGGGATCCCCCGCGTCATTCAGCGTGTAAAAAGGCGCCGTGCCGAGGTCGATATTGTCGCCCGCCGCGTTGAGATCGATCCCGATCTGCCCCGTAGCGGCCGCGCCGTTCCTTGCAGTGATGGTGCCGTTCGCCGACAATGAATTCCGCGTCATGAGGATGCCCGTGGCACCGTTGTTGATCTGAATCCCCGCGCCGTAGTTCGCCGTGACCACGTTGCGATCCAACGTCGTTGAAGCGGCTCCGGAACGCATCGTAATCCCAGGGCTCTGAACCAGGCTCGTGGGGGTCCCGACGCCGTTTCCGGTCACGGTGTTATTGGTGATCGTATTCCCTGTCGAGCCGGCGACGGTGGCGACGATTCCCTGGCTGGATGACCCGCTCACGCGATTGCCAGTGACCGCATTCGCCGACGCGGCGTTGAGCGTGATACCGTCGCCGTCAGTCGTGGTCGTCCCGCTGTCGCGGATTTCGTTACCAGATACGGTCCAATTCGTGGAGCCGGTCGCAATGTAAATTCCCGTAACGCCATTGAAGCCGAAGAGATTGTTGCGGATCGTTCCATTGTCGCCGCCGTTCACATAGACGCCGGCCCTGTCATACAGGGCCGCACCGGGGTCGGTAAATGAGGAGGCGGTAGTGCCGAGGACGTTATCCTCGATGAGCGCGCCTGTGATGACGTCGTCTACGAGAATGCCGCCATCGGGAGCCGCAGTACCGAAACCGTAGATCGCCAATCCCCGCACGGTTACGTCGTTGGCGCCGATCTCGACCCCGGTCGTCAGGGCACCGGTGTCTCGAATGGCCACCTCTGGCCCCGCGACCTGGCCGATGGCGAGGGCATCGACGCCGACGGTGCCCCCGGTGCCGAGGACGGTCGGGTTTGTATTGCCGATGTTCGCGGTCTGTGTCGTGCCGTCGAGAATCGTCTGCGCGTCGACAATGACGGGCAATACCGTCGTCGGGGTTATGACGGCGGTCCCAGAGACGTCGAGCTGGTTCGGAAGTCCGGCCCGTTGGCCCGGATGGGCCAGCCCGTTGCTGATCATGAAGATCGAGACGTCGGTCCCAGGCGTTTGTCCGGCGATGGCGAGTCCGGCGTTCGACAGACCGTTCGCGTTCGTCAGGAACTGCCGGAGCGAGCCCTGCCCCGCATCGTTCGTGTTTACGATCGTGTTGAAGTTGAATCCAAAATCCACCTCGACAATGTCGCTCGCGCCGAGCACGACTCTCGTCACCGATTGGGCCGTGCCCGAGAGCCCCGCCGTGAACACGAAGGTAGCCGTGTTGAATGTGGTCCCGGCGCCACCGTTTCCCGGATCGGTGACCGTCGGGTCGGTGCCTCCGACGTAATCGGTCACGGCGACCGCCACGCCCGTGCTGGCGTTTGTTCGGAAGGTTTGAACCGGGAGGTGCGTCCCGCCGACGTAGCCCGTCCTCGAGGAGGAGACCGAGCCGTTCACGACACGAACGTAGTAGGTGCCGGCGGCGAGGCCGGAGAGCGAGTACCCGCCGGAAGCGCCGGTCGTAACCGAAGCGCTATAGGCGCCACCTGTATCGTAGAGCTCGACACGCGCGTTGGACCGCGCGATGCCATTCGCGGAAGCCGAATCGCGTCCCGCGCCGCCGCCGTAATTGACGTCTTCGAAGACGGTGCCGTTGATGGCGGCCGCCTGGGCGGAGCTTGGCGCAAGGCCTGCGGCGAGGAACAGGGGAATCAGCAGCGCGAGCGGTCGCATCAAGGGTTTGCCCCGCACGCCATCAGCGCTTTGCGGAGGGTTTGGCGTGCCCCGCGATGGCGTCTACCAGGGATGCGATCTCGAAGGGCTTCTGCAACACATGGTCGATCCGTGCCTGCCGGATCTCCTGATCCTCTTGCTCGGTGGCGCGCCCGCTCATGAGCACGACCGGGATGTCCGGGTGCAGCTCCTTGACGCGCGTTGCGAGATCGATTCCACCCATTCCGGGCATCGAGAGGTCGGTCACAACGACGTCGAACTTCTTGCGCTTCAGGGCAGACAGCGCCGCCTCTCCGCCGTCGACGGACATGACGTCCATGCCTCCGATCTCGAGCATGTCGTGCATCACGGACCGGACGCGTTCGTCGTCATCCACGAGGAGAACGGCAAGTCGTGCGGTGCCTTGACGGGCTGGCCTCTTTGCCTGCGCCGCGGGAGCGACCGGGGCCGCTGGCTGTGTGGAAACCGGCATCAGGATGGTGATCGTCGTGCCCTTGTTTTCCCGGCTCGCCACCTCGATCTCCGCCCCGTGGCGGGTCAGGATCCCCTGGACGATGCTCATGCCGAGGCCCTGGCCGGTCTTCTTCGTCGTGTAGAACGGCTCGAACATCCGGCGCTTCGTCTCCTCGTTCATACCGACGCCGGTATCCGTGATCTCGAGCCGGACGCGCTCTCCGTCGCGGCGGGTCGCAAATGTGATTCGGCCGCCGCCAGGCATCGCTTCAACCGCGTTGAAGATCAAGTTCGAGAGAACCGCGCTCAGCTCGGCGGGATTGCTTCGGACGGAGGGAATCTCCCGAAGATCGGTCTGCACCTCGATACGGACCCCCCGGGCGCCTGGGTCCGACTGCCACTTCGGCCTGGAGAGCTCGACCACGTTTCGGATGGCCGAGTTGAGATCCACAGAGCCCGCCGGCTGGTCGCGTCGAATGCCCGAATACTCCTGAATTCTCCGAACCGTGGCGGCACCCTCCCGGGCTGCCTGCAGGACGTGCTGTAGCTGTCCCCGGACCCGCACCGGATCGAGGGGTTGGCCGTCTGCCTCCCACATGGCCGCCTCGGAGCGGGCGAGAATGACGGCGAGGGTGTTGTTGAAATCGTGCGCGACCCCGGCGGCCATTTGACCCAGGGCTCTCAGCTTCTCGATGGCCACGGAATGTTCCTGGGCGGACTTGAGAGAGTCATAGGCCTTCTGCAACTCGTCGAGGTGCCGCACGCGCTCGATCGAGGTCGCGACCTGCCCGGCCAGCCCCTCGAGGAACTGAAGATCCTGCTGCTCGAAGGGATTGCCGGACGGGCGAGCCGTGACGTTGATGACCCCGAGCGTGCGGTGCCAGCCGACGAGCGGCGCGCTCATGACAATCGGCGCCGACATGAACGAGTCTGCCGGGTCGTCGGCGTCGACGGCCAGCACGGGCTCGCCGCTTGCCGCGACCCGCCCGGCGATTCCGCTGCCCATCGGAACTAGAATCTCACTTACGCGAAGGTGTTCGAGTCCCAGCGACGAGGCGATCCGAAGTCCGCCGCTCTCGGGATCGACCAGCATGATGGAGATGCGCTCGGCCCCGAGCTCGAGACGGATTTGCTGGAGCACAAACTCGAGGAGCTCGGTCTCGCTGCGGAGCTTTCCCAGCGCTTGTCCCGCTTCAACCAGCGCCTTCAGCCGCTGGACGAGGACAGATAGCTCGCGATTCGCCTGCTCCTGCTGTGCGAGAAGCTCCCGGTTCAGGCGAGTCAGGCGACCGCGATCCAGGGCTCTGGAGACGCAGGTCCAGACCTCGTCGATGTCCTCGAAGGGCTTGTGCAGATAGTCGTATGCACCCTCCCGCATGGCCTGCACCGCAGTGTCGATCGATGCGTGACTCGTCATCATGATCACGTCGGTGTGGGGGTGCTCCTTCCTGATGGTCCGCAGCAGCTCGAGGCCGCTCTGACCGGGGAGCACGAGGTCCAGAATGGCGACGTCTACGGAGCCGGTTGCGAGAAGTGACAGACCCTTCTCCGCAGAGCCGGCGGCAAGGACTCGGCATCCGTGAGCCTCGAGCGTCTTGGTGATGACGAAGAGGATCGTCTCCTCGTCATCCACAACCAGAATGCGCGGCTCGGGCATCAGGACCTCCGTGTCGTTGCAAGAAGATCGAAGAGGCACTCGCGCGCTCGGCGCGCCTGGAAGAATGCCCCTCAAGTCACGTTATCGTCATGTTCCACGCTAACTTGACTTCTGCTCCGCTCGGAGGTCGCGGGTCGTCCTCGCCCCAAGTGACGCCCACGTCCCCACATACACGAAGGCCCCGGCGCGGGAACGCGCCGGGGCCCCCATCTACCGCGACCCAAGAGTTGCGCTACTTCGCCCCCGCCTCCGAGGCACCGCGCTTGTAACCCGGTGGGATCGGGTGCGCGATCTTGGTGCTGTCCGCGGCGAAGTTCATCTCCACGAAGGTGGGGCTCTTCACGTTGTGGCAATGAACACACCGATCCTGGGTCGGAAGCACAAGACCGTAGTCCGCACCCTTGAGCGTTCCGTCCGTGATCCCCTTCATGGTCTTCATCCCGATGTAGTCCTTGCCGGCACCATGGCAGGACTCGCATTGGACGCCGTCCGTCGCTACGAAGGCCGCCCCGAAGTGATCCGCGGGCTCGCCATATCCCGTCTGGTGGCATTGGAGGCACTCCGCGGATTTCTGCGGGTCCGCGATCCCTCTCTTCTTCGCGATGTCTTTGGCCAGGCTGCCGGCGAGACTCTCATATGCCTTGGCGTGCTTCGACTCGAGCCACTTCCCGTACTGCGCCCCCCCTTTCTCGGAGACGTGGCACATCTTGCACTTCTTCACACCCACGTACTGGTGAACCGCCGCCGCGGAGTCGGCCGGCGCTTGCCCGGCGGTCGCGGAGTCCGCCGGCACCTGCGCGGCCTCCGGGTCGGCTGCCCCCGCGACTCCCCACAGAGCCATCGTCAGCGCGCCCGCGCCGATCATCGCTGCGAGTCTCACTTGAAGTCTCATGGCACCCCTCCGTGAAGTTTTCGATCCAGCGCCTCGTGAATCGCCTTCGCGGCGCGCTTGCCCGCGCCCGCGGCAAGAATCACCGTCGCCGCACCCGTCACCGCGTCGCCACCGGCGAACACGAGCGGCTTCGAGGTGAGCCCGGTCTGCTCGTTCGCTACAAGACAACCTTGCTCGCTGGTCGCCAGCCCGGGCGTCGTCCGTGTCAACAGCGGGTTGGGCGTCGTGCCGATGGCGAGCACGACATTGTCAACCGGCAGGACGAACTCGGAGTCCGCGATCGGAATCGGCCGCGCGCGACCCGAGGCGTCCGGATCGCCGAGCCGCATGCGCTGGCACCTGAGGCCGCCCGCCCAACCGTTACCGTCATCGAGCACTTCGAGCGGGTTGGTGAGCCAGTGAAACTCCACGCCTTCCTCCATGGCGTGGTGATACTCCTCCACCCTTGCGCTCATCTCCGTCTCGCTGCGCCGGTAGACGATCATCGCCTCGTCCGCGCCCATCCGGAGCGAGGTGCGCGCGGCATCCATCGCCGTATTGCCCGCGCCGACCACGGCCACGCGCTTCCCGACGCGAACGGGGGTGTCCGCGTCCGGAAAATCGTACGCGCGCATCAGGTTGACGCGCGTCAGGAATTCGTTGGCGGAATATACGCCATTGAGGTCTTCCCCGGGAATGCCGAGGAACCGCGGAAGACCCGCGCCCGTGCCGATGAACACCGCGGCGTATCCATGTTTCGTGAACAACTCGTCGAGCGTGAGCGTTTTGCCGATGATCACGTTGCACATGATCTCGACGCCCATGGCCTTGAGGATGTCGACCTCCCAGTCGAGGATCGCCTTCGGCAGGCGGAACTCCGGGATACCGTAGCGCAGCACACCACCCGGCGCATGGAGCGCCTCATAGACGGTGACGGCGTAGCCCTGCCGGGCGAGTTGGCCCGCGCAGACCAGCCCGGAGGGGCCGGCTCCGATGATTGCGACCTTCTCCTTCCGCGTGATGTTCGGGGTGATCGTGATGGGCCGCGAACGTTCCCAGTCGGCAACGAAGCGTTCGAGGTGGCCGATGGCGACCGGCGCGAAACGCCCGGCCATACTGCACAGGGCCTCGCACTGCGATTCCTGCGGGCAGACCCGCCCGCAGATGGCCGGCAGGGGATTCGCCGACCGGAGGAGCTTCGCGGCGCCGGCCATGTCGCCGTTGGCGACTGCGTGAATGAAGTCCGGGATGGGAACCTGCACCGGGCAACCCCCGACGCACACCGGATCCTGGCAGCGCAGGCAGCGTTCGGCCTCGAAGCCGGCATGGAACCGCGAGTAACCCTCGTTGACCTCTTGGAAACTGCGTACGCGCGCCTCGGCCTCCTGGACCGGCATCGGCGTCTTGTCCGATCGTTTGACCGGCATGACCCTCAGCCCCTCCCCGACATGCAGCCGATGCGTTCGAAGGCCTCGCGCTCTTCCTTTACGTAGGCCTTGTTGCGGCGCATGGCGACGCCGAAATCCACTTCGTGAGCGTCGAAACACGGACCATCCACGCAGGCAAACTGGGGCTTGCCGGCGACAATGACCCGACAGCCGCCGCACATGCCGGTGCCGTCGACCATCAGCGGATCCATCGACACGAGAGTCTTCACCTTCGGTCCGCGGGTGGTTTCGGCTACCGCCCGCATCATCCCCATCGGGCCGATCGCGACGACGTAGTCCGGCCGGCCGGGTCCCTCGCCCGCGATCAGCTGCGCCAGCCGTTCCGTGACAAGGCCCTTGAACCCCGCCGATCCGTCGTCGGTGCAGATCTCCAGGACAGTACAGACCTTCTCGAGTTCGTCCGTGAGGATGAGCAGATCCCTGCTCCGGGCGCCGAGAATCGCGGTGGTGCGATTGCCGCGCACGCGGAGCTCGCGCATCAGGCAGAGGAACGCGGCAGCTCCGAACCCGCCGGCAACGCCGCACACGTGGCCGCTGGGCGGCAGATCGATTTCGCTGCCAAGTGGTCCCGCCACATCGAGAATCTGGTCGCCGGCCTCGAGCGCGCAGACGCGTTTGGTCGTGGCGCCGACTTCCTGCACGACGATGACGAGCGTGCCCTTGTCGCGATCGTAGTCGGCAATCGTAACAGGAATGCGTTCGCCGCCCTCTCGCACGCGGAGCATCACAAACTGCCCCGGCTTGGCCGACGAGGCAATCATCGGCGCATCGATGCGGAAGAGCTTCGTGACCGGGGTGAGCCGGCGCGTTTCGAGGATTAGCGCCATGTCTACAGCTCCGGGTGCGCGTGCATGGCTTTGAGCCGGAGCCACCGGCGGTCCACCTCTGCCTGGATGCCCCGCACCGCGTCGGCGTTGTCCGGCACAAGCAGGTGGCGTGTCTTGCCCATCAACTTGAGCCACTCGGAGACCGGCTGCCGGCGATCGGCTGCTTCGGGATCGTACGTGATCGACGTGTGGCCATGCTCAACTTCGTAGAGTGGGAAGAAGCACGTGTCGATCGCCGCCTGCAGAACCGGCTCGGCGGCGTCATCGGTCGTGCGCCAGTTGAGCGGGCAGAATGAAAGGATCTTGCCGTACACCATGCCCTCGCGCTTGGCGTACCACTGCGCCTTGGCGACCTTGCGCATCAGGTCTTCCGGATAACCCTCGCTCGCGGTGAAGACGTACGGCAGGTGGCACGCGGCGAAAATCTGAGCGGTGTCCTTGTGGTGATAGCGCTTGCCCGACGCCGACCCGCCCACCTCGCTCGTCGAGGTGCGGTGCCCGAACGGCGTCGAATACGAGAGTTGCGCACCGGTGTTCATGTAGCCCTGGTTGTCGTACTCCAAAATCATCATCGCGTGGTTCCGATGCGCGGCGCCGAGCGCCGGACCCATGCCGATGTCCATGCCGCCGTCGCCCGAGATCATCAGGAACGTGATGTCCTTCGATTCGGGCAGCTCTCCGCGGCGCACCCGCTCGTGATACACCTCCACCAAGCCCGAGAGGGTCGCCGCGCCGTTCTGGAACAGGTTATGGACGTAGTTCACGCGATGGGCCGTGTTCGGGTAGCCCGTCGTGACGACCATCGCGCAGCCTGTCTGGTAGAGCACGACCACGTCGCCCTCGAGCACGCGGCTGATCTGATGGAACGTCGGGAAGTATCCGCAGCCGGGGCACGCGCCGTGGCCCGGCGCGATCCGGCTGGGCACCGCCGTCATCTTCCACATCGGTTCGAGTTCGACGCGCAGCCGCCCGGTGGTTTCGTCCCGGTGCACGTGCGCCATGCCGCCCGTCTTGTCCGCGGGAATCGGTGGGAGACCGGGCCGCGGTCCGCGATCAGGCCGTCCCGGGGTGGCGCCGTGATAGGCGAAGGGAACCGCGACCCTGCCCGACTCGGCCGCCTCCGTCGCCAGCGCGAAGAACTGGGCCGCGTCAGCGCTATAGAAGTCCTTGCCCCCCAGGCCATACACGCGCGAGACGACGCGAGTGTGATTCTCCGGATCGACTTGCAGCGCCGCGCGGACCTCGAGTGACAGGTTGCCGCCGTCCGCGCCATACGAATCGGCGCGGTCGCCGATCGTCACGGCGCGGATGCCGGCGAGCGCGGTACGGAATGCCTCCGCGGGGAACGGGCGCAGGACGTTCGGTGAGAGCACACCCACAGCCTTTCCCTTCGCCCGCAGCTCATCGGCGGATTCCTTGGCGTTCTCGGCGGCCGAGTTCACCAGAACCACGGCGACGTCCGCATCATCCATGCGGTACTCGTCCAGCATCGGATACGCCCGGCCGGTTAGGGCTTCGAGTTCGCCGAGAACCTCCGGAATCACGCGGCGCGCGGCCTCCATGGCCTGCGAGAGCTGCACCTTATTGTTGATGAGATCCGGATCATTCATGTACGGGCCAAAGGTCTTCGGGTGGTCCATGTCGAGGGGCGTCGGAAAATCCGGCCGCGTGCCGAGGAAACGGCGCACAGCCTCCGGATCGTCGAACGCCTGGATTCGCCGCTTCTGATGACTCGTGATGAACCCGTCATAGGTGACGATGACCGGCAGCCGCACGTCGGGATGCTCGCCGATCCTGACGGCCGCGAAGTTCAGGTCATAGACCGCCTGCGGATCGCGCGCGCACAGGATGATCCAGCCTGTGTTCAGGGCGAAGTAGACGTCCGAGTGATCACCGCGAATGTCGAGCGGCCCCGAGACGGCCCGCGCGGCCAGATTGAGCACCATCGGCACGCGTGTGCCGGCCTGAACCGGCAGTTGTTCGAGGGAGAAGAGCAGCCCCTGTGAGCTCGTCGCATTCAACACACGGCCACCGCCGAGCGCTGCGCCATAACATATCCCGGCCGCGCCGTGTTCGCCGTCCCCCGCGATCATCACGATCTCGTGCTCACCGTTGGCCTGCATCTTCGAGAGGTTCTCCGCCACTTCCGTGGACGGTGTGATGGGGAAATACCCCATCACGTGGAAGCCGATGTCTCTCGCCGCGAGCGCGGCCGCCTCATTGCCGCTGCGGAACTCGAGTTTCTGTCGGACGAGGCCGGTCGGTCGGGTCCCGGCGGCGGGTGACAGTGTGACCTGAGTCGTCATGTCCCTTGCCTATCCTATGAGGTCGGGGAACAGCGGCACACGACGCTGGTCCGCGAGGCCGGGCGTCTCCGCTACGCGAGTGAGTGCGCCGGACGGGCACGATTCCACGCACCGCAGGCAGCCCTTGCAGTAGCGGTAGTCGATACCCATCAGTTCGCGCTCGAACTTGCTGCCTTCGGTGCCATCACCCCAGACGAGGCAGAGATCCGGGCAGACGAGATCGCACAACCCGCAATGGATGCACTTGTCGCGATCGAGCATCGGGATCCATCCCGTTCGCGACATGGACAGATCGTTCCAGGCCGTGTTGCCTGCTTGCGGGATGACGCCGCCCGGCGGCTGTGTCTCGTAGCCCCACACCGGTTCGGGTTTGAGAACCGGAAGGTCGCCTTCCGCGCGGCCGACACCCTCGTGTGTTTCGAATTCCGTGGCGCCTCGCTGAAATGCGCGCGTGTTCGAGGCGACGGCTTCCGGATGCTTGCCGGCGAACTCCTCACTCAACGCGTGCAGCACATCGTCGGCCTTGAGAAATGGAAAGACCGCGCAGAGCGTGCCGAGCAGGACCGCGTTCGGGCGGGACTTCTCCGCGACAGCAATGCCGAGGGCATCGACGCGAACCGCTCGGGCTGTTCGAGGCAGCGCCTCGAGTGGCGCGGGAATCGGGCCGGCGGGCGCGTTGTAGATCAACGTGCCTTGCTTCCTGAGGCCGCCAAACGTCGCCGGATTGCGCAGCAGCGCCGTGTGGAACACGACGATGCCGTCGGGCGTCTCGACGGGCGCGCTCGTGCGGACAGGACGGTCGGCCGAGCCAAGGCGGACGAAGGAGCGGATGATCGAGCCCTTCTTCTCGGACCCGTAGGACGAAAAGTGGGCGCCGTTCAGGCCCATTCCGAGCACGGCGGCATTGCCTAGGATTTGGCCGGCGGCGTGGGCGCCGAGTCCACCAATAGACTCGAACCTGACTTCAAAGAAGCGATCCGCCGGCATGTGCGTCATATTCTCGTTTCTCCCAACGCGTATTTTCGCGCCGAGACTACACAAGAACTGTATCGACAACGATGAGGCCGGGTATTACCTCGATCCTGCGCAACTTTGTCCCGTGAGCGTCAATGCTAGCTGGATCGCGGCCGCCGCGACATGGGACTTGTGGATACCAGAGCCGGGATGGGGGGCAGGAGGCCGGCGGCCCAAAACGCGAAGCCCCGGCGCGTTACCGCACCAGGGCCCCTCCCCGCCGGGACGGATCGTTACCTCAGAACCGTAAACGCACCCCTCGATACTCCGTCCACCGACAGCACACGGTAGAAGTAGATCCCGGATGCGAGCCGGTTCCCCTGCTCGTTCCGTAAATCCACGGCCACCTCGTGGATACCCGGTGGCAACGACTGTCGCGCCATCAGTGTCCGAACCAGCCGCCCGTTCAGGTCGAATACCTGCACGCTCGCCACCCCAGGCTGCGTCGTCACGAACGTGAGCTTCCCCCGCGGGTTGAGCGGATTCGGCGAGACCGAAGCCAGCGAGCCCGAACCCAGGAAGCCCAGCTTGATCACATGGACCAGGGTGCTCCCCTGGAACCTCCCCCCTGACGTGAGGGCTCCCTCGAGCGCCACATCGACGTTGCTCGTGCCGTTGGGAAGGCTCGCAAACAGAGTCTTCAGGTCATTTCGGGCGAAGCAGACCCTGAGCTCCGCGACTCCGTTGCGATTCCTGTCCCCGCCCGACGTGCTCCTGCACCCGGTCGGAATCGTCACCCCGTTGTAGCTCATCGACACCGAGGAGAGCACGACGTCGGTGATGGCGAAGGACCCATTGATCGGCTCGATCCAGACCAAGGTGGGCAAGATCTGCGGGAAGATGTAGTTCAGGTTGAAGGGATAGAACGCCTTCGCGGCGAAGAAGTCGCGCAAGGTGGCCGTCGTGGCGGCAGTGCCGGTCAGCGGCCCATCCGACACGGTGAGCGTGACCGTGTAGGGGCTACCGGCCTTCGACGCGTATGTGTGCGACGGCTTGGCACCGCTTCCTGTACCGCCGTCCCCGAAGGCCCAAGCAAACACGAGCGCGTCGCCATCGGGATCGGAGGAGCCAGAGCCATCGAAGGAGACCGCGTACCCCACCGTCCCGTTGTACGGACCGCCGGCGTTCGCCGCCGGCCCCCGATTGACGTTGTTGACCGTGATCGCCGTTGTGGCGGTCCCAATGCCGCCACTGCCGTCCGTGCCTTGGAAGGTCGCGGAGTACGAGCCGGCCTGGCTGAAGTCCGGGGTCCAATGGAACGTCCCAGTGTTGTCGCCGTTGTCCGCGAAGGTCTCGCCGGCCGGGCCGCTCGCAGTCTCGGCCAGTGCCACATGCTCGCCGTCCGGATCGGTTGAGGTCACGTCAAACGTCAAGGGCTGAGCCTCCTCGACGCTCACGGCGGCTGGGGCGGAAACGTCAGGTGATCGGTTGATGTTGTTCACCGTCACCATCGTCGTCGCGGACCCGGACGAGAGATTCGACGCGGTGAACGTCACGGAGTAGCTCCCCGCCTGGGCAAAGCCCGGAGTCCACTCGAATGTCCCCGACCTGTTGTCGTTGGCGGGCGTGAAGCTCGCGCCCGGGGGCACACCGGGCGCCGCCAGAGACCCAATCGCCTCCCCGTCCGGGTCCGTCGCGCTCACCGAGAACGTCAACGCGTTCCCCTCATCGACCGTCCGAGATGGCGGGGCGACCACGGCCGGGAGTCGATCCGTGTTGGCGACGTGAATCTCGACCGTCGCCGTTCCGGTCTCGCACTCGACCTGGATGACCCCGCTCACCACCGACGCGCGACACGCGCTTCGCGCGGATATCTTGACCGCATGCTCCCCCGCCTGGGCGTAGTCCGGAGTCCAGTGGAACACCCCAGACGTCCTCCCCGAGTCCACCGTGAACGTGGAACCCGGAGGGAGCGATTCCGCGGTCAGGGAGTCGATCGCCTCCCCATCCGGACTCGATGCGCCGGCCGTGAACGCGAGGGGCAGCTCCCTCCGCTCCATTAACCGAGCTCGGGGCGGTCACGACAGGCTGCTGCGCGACGTTCCTCACGGTGATCACCGTCGTCGCCGTGGTATGAAAGACGTTCGACGCCGCGAACGTCACGGGGTACGTCCCTGCCTGCGTGTGGTCTGGGGTCCATGCGAACGTGCCCGATGTATTGGTTCCGTCCGCAACAAACGTAGCCCCGTTCGGGAGGACGGGCGCCGTGAGCGCCACGATCGACTCCCCGTCGGGATCCGAGGCGGTCACCTGGAATGTCAACGGCTCCCCCTCACCCACCGTCCGGGCGGTCGGCGCCAGCACCACGGGAGCGCGATCGGTCTGAGCCACCGAGATCGCGGTCTGGCCCGTGGCGGTCGCGCCGCTTCCGTCCAGCACCGTGGACGTCACGAGATAATTCCCCGCCTGGTCGAAGCCCGGCACCCAGCTGAACGTTCCCGTGCTGTTCTCGTGATCGAGAAACGTAGCGCCGGCGGGGAGCGTTCCGGTGGAGAGCGCAAGCGGTTCCCCATCCGGATCCGCTCCGGACACGGCGAAGGTGATCAAGACGTTCTCTGCCCCGTTCACGTTCGCAGGCGCCGAAACCGAAGGTGGAACATTGACGTTCCTCACCGTGATCGACGTGGTTGCCGAGCCGTCGGTCGTGTTGGCCGCGGTGAATACGACGTCATACACGCCCGCTCGGTCGTAGCCCGGGGTCCACTGGAACGTGCCCGAAGTGTTCGACGGACCCGACGTGAACGTCGCGCCTGCGGCCATCGGCGCTCCCGCCGCGGTCAGAGAGCCTATCGCGTCGCCGTTCGGATCCACCGCGCCGACCGTGAAGGAGAGCGGCGAGCCCTCGTCCCCGCTCACTGCGGTCGGAGCCGTCACGAACGGCGCACAGTCACCGTTGTTCGGTCCGCCGACGTGAAGATTCCAGGCCCTCGACTCGGTCATCCACAGGCTGCGAGCCGCTTCATCGCGCACCAGGGAAGTGGCGTCCCTGACGGTGACGGAAACCACGTGATCGCCGAGTGGGACTTGACCGCTGCAGAGACGGAATGTCTCATGCGTCTCGCCCGGGACCGCGTTTCCATCGAGATACCACTGGATCTCGAGCGGGTGCCCGGGAGGGTCGACCGGATCGACGGACACCATTGAGAATTCGTTGAGCAGTGTTCCAGCGGGTGTCGCATTGTCGATGGGGCGAACGATCTTGTAGAACTCGACGATCAGGTTCTCGACGGAAGGGAGATTGAACGGTTGGCCAAGGTTGCGCATCTTGGAGTCGAACGTCGGACGGTAGATGCCCAGATAGCTGTACCCGCCGCCCTCATAGGTGCCCACCAACCCCCCGAAGCCGACCCCTGGGTCTCCGAGCCATCGTGTCCACTTGGTCCCGGATGCAGCCATGGGGCCGGCGGAAAGGGTGGAGATGTTTGGCTCAACGGGCTCAGGACCGATGTACGTAAAGGGGCCATCGTATTCATATTCGTCGGCCAGATTTCCGAGGCTGTGCCCCGTCTCGTGCACGCCTATCTCGGCGGCGAGTCCATTGCCTCCCGAGATGGTCGCGAGATTGCTCCCCGAGTAGCCGCCACCACCGTACGTGAGGGAGTTGCCGATCGCGAACACTTGGTCCGTTGCGGGGGCCGCGGCCGCGGCCTGATAGGCCTTCCCGACGTCGACGCACAACAGCCGCGCGATCCCGCCGCACCCGAAGCCCATGTCCAGGGCGGTGTCGCGGTTGATGCCCGGGTCGGGATCGTTGTCTATGCCAGATTCGTTCGAGATCACATCGACGCGGTGGGCGTTGAAGAAGGTGCGGTAGCCGGCGAACGGCTCCTGCGAAAGCAGGGCGTTGAGCGCGCCCTGGACGTGGGTCGCGTACATGCCCAGCTCCGACTCGAGGTATCCATCCCCGACATAGACGAGATCGATGCGGTTGGAGGGTGGACCGCTGTTCAGAATCGTGCTGACGGACGCGGCGGCCGAACGCTCGAGCGCTCCGAACGTCCCAGCAGCGAGCGCCTTCTGCGTCGATACTGCGAGCGTGCGATCGCCGGTCAGCTTTCCGCTCTCATCGATCCAATCGTAGTAGACCTTTTCCATCTCGAGGCGGGGAAGGGGCGTTCCAGCGAGCGTGATCTCGAGCCATCTCTGTCCGTCGAACTGGTCGTCGGGGACCGGGCCGAATGTCATCGGGTACTCGCCGCCGACCGGCGCGACTCGAGTGGGCCCAAATGGCCCCGCCACGAGATTGCCGAAGATGGGAGCGTCATAGATGCGGAACACCAGATCGACGGGGCCCGCGACCGCCTTCCCCTGCGCGTCACGGAGCGGGCCGCTGAAGCCGAGCATGCGTGCGGATTGGCCAGCGCCCTCTCGAGCGCAGAGCAGGAGGGCAAGGCTGAGGAGGGCGACCCTTGCGACGTGCTTCGTGAAGGGGCGGAGAAATTTAGGGTCGATTCCGACTGCCACTCGTGAGTCCCCCTGGGATGCGGGAGCCGAGATCTCCGCTTGCGGACTGAGGATTATACACTGTGCGGGCGCATTTTGCCAGCGTCCGAGCCTCTACCTCACCCCGGGAGCCCCACGCGATCCAGGAGTGCTTGGAACCTTGGGTCCGAGTGCAGATTCGCGAGCCGTGGGTCCTTCCTCAGATAGACCAGCAGAGTGGACCGCTCTTCGGCCGCCCCGTTCAGTTGCTCGAACGCCTTGTCCTTCTCGCCCAGTCCGGCATAGATCACCGCGGCATGGTAGGAGGAGACGTAGCTCTTCTTCGATTCCTCACGCAGCCGCTCTATCAAGCGCCGCGCCTCTTCCCGCTTCCCCTGCGCGGCGAGGACGTGGCCCATGGAGGCCATGAAATTCGGATCGGGCTCACTATCCGTGGCGATCGCCTTCTGGATCTCGCTCGCGGCATCGGAGTACATCCCCTTCTGCTCAAAAGCAAGGCCGAGTCCCCAATGCGCGACCGGATGTTCCGGATCAAGCTCCACGACCTTGCGTAGCTGCGCAATGGCCTCGTCGTACTTGCCTTCGAAGAAGAGCACCATCCCTTCGTTTGCCTTGAGCCCGGTCGAGAGCGGATTCAATTCCTGCGCCCGCTTCAACTCGGCCATCCCCTCTTCGCTTCGACCCGTCGATACCAGGTACCGACTGTACGAATGGTGTACCCCCGCGTCGCTCGGGGTCAGCGCGAGCGCACGCTGAAACTCCCGCTCGGCCCCAGCCCAGTCCCACTCGTAATAGGCCATCTCAAAGGCAAGCGCCGCGTGCGCCGAGCCCAGCGACTCATCGATCGCAAGCGCTTGAAGCGCTGCCGCCTTCGCCTTCGGGAACGCATCGCGGGGAGAAACTCGTATGTAGAACGGCAGCACGTTGTAATAGTCGGCGATCGCTGAGTGCGCGCGGGCGTAGGTCGAATCTCGCTCGACGGAACGGCGGAAGTAGTCGATCGCCTTGGCCAAACCCTCTCCCGATCTTGTGTTCCAGAAGAAACGACCCATGAGGTAGTCCTCGTGGGCCGCCGGATCAACGGGACGGTCGGCCGCAAGATTGGTCGCTCCGCGTGGAGACACCAGCTTGGCCACCTCTCCGGCGATCAGGCGCGCCACCCCGCTCTGGAGCGCCAGCACGTCCTGTAGGTCTCGATCATAGCTCTGCGCCCAGAGATGCTCGTCCGTCGCCGCTCGGATGAGCTGCGCCGTGACCCGCACGCGTTTCCCCGCGCGCAACACCGAGCCCTCGAGTACAGCGTCCACGCCAAGCTCGCGGCCAATCTCGGGGAGAGTCTTCTTCGTTCCTTTGTACTGCATGGAGGAAGTTCTGGAGATGATCTTCAGCGCCCCTACCTGCGCGAGCGAAGTGGTCAGTTCCTCGGTCATCCCGTCTACGAAGTACTCCTGCTCCGGGTCGGCCGATAGGTTCTGAAGTGGCAACACGGCGAGGGAGCGGATGGAACTCGCGCGGCCCCCGGCGAGGAAGCGGCTCTTCCACCCGCCCAGATTGGTAAGCGCGGCAAGCCCCACGAGTCCGGCGACGCCGAGACCCACCGCGGCAGGCAAGAGCCACCGCCGAAGACCGCCCCGTGGCGCCGGGGACCTGACCTCGGCCAATCGCTCCAACTCGCTCGCCAAGTCCCACGCCGATTGAGACCGCTCCCGAACGCTCTTCTCGAGACAGCGCCGAACGGTCCGATCCAGATCCGGAGGGATCTCTTCACGCAGCGTCGAGAGCGAGGGTGGATCGTGGGCCAGGATCGCGCTCATCGTGTCCGCCGAGGTCGCGCCGGAGAAGGCCCGCCGACCCGAGAGCATCTCGTAGATCACGGCCCCCATGGCGAACAAGTCCGAGCGGTGGTCCACCGTCTCCCCTCGAACCTGCTCCGGGGACATGTAGCCGGTCGTTCCGAGCACGGTACCCGCCTCGGTCGGAGTTGACACAACGGTCTCCGCCCGGCTTTCCTCGACTCCCGCGGGCCGTGTGAGCTTCGCGATCCCAAAATCCAGGATCTTCACGCGCCCGTCGCTCGTGATGAACAGGTTCTCCGGCTTCAAATCCCGGTGCACGATCCCCTTCTCGTGCGCCGCCGAAAGCCCCCGCGCCATCTGAACCCCGTACTCCAGGGCCTTCCGCACCGGGAGGGCGCGCCCTCCCATCTGATCCCGAAGCGTCCGCCCCTCGAGGAGCTCCGAGACGACGTACGGAGACCCCTCGTGCTCACCGAAGTCGTGGATCGCGAGAATGTTCGGATGGTTCAGGGCGCCGGCGGCCCGTGCTTCCTGTTCGAAGCGCCGAAGGCGATCGGGATCCTTGGCGAAGGACGGAGGAAGGACCTTCACCGCAACGTCACGGCGAAGGGTCTCATCATGCGCGCGATAGACGACGCCCATCCCGCCCGCGCCGATCTGCTCCACGATGCGGTAGTGGGATAGGGTCTTTCCGATCAGGGTTTCCACCGGGCCCCCATGGTGATCCGGAGAGGAAAGGCTCCGATCACTCTAGGCCCGCGAGCCATCCAAGTCTACGACGCTGGAGTGTGCGATACTGGCTGGGATGAGAACCGGCCTTTCGGTGCTGGGCGCTGGGGTGGTCCGTGCGGTCATCTGCCTCGCACTCCTCGGCGCCCCATGCCTCGCTCAAACCCAAAGCGATGCGCCGGCGCAATCGGTACATCCTGAACTTCGGTGGCGGGTCGAGACGCCACTCCTCGCGGCCGGTGCGACGCTCCTCGTCGTGGGGAAGAAGTTGAGCATCACCCAACGGTCCGTCCCGCCCGGGGGCCTCGATCCCAGCGCCGTCCGATGGTCTCTCGACCGGGGGGTCATCGGCGAGGCCAGCACGCGCGCGGATACTCAGAGCGACTATTTCCGCGATGCGGCTCTCGCCTATCCCATGGCGCTCGCGTTCGTCTCCCAGCCTTCGGGGACGCGCGTGAGCGGTACCCTGCGGCGTTCGCTTCTGTACGCCGAGGCACTCTTGGTCGCGCAGGGATTATCCAAGCTAATAAAAGGCGCCACCGACCGACCGCGGCCCTTCACCTACCTGTCCATCAATCAGCGGCCGAACAACCCCGCGTACGATGTCACCGCCGACTATGCCTTCCAATCGATGCCCTCGGGGCATGCGATCACTACGTTCTGCGCGTCCGGCTTCGCGATGGCCGACCACCTCATCTCACGGCCGCATGCGGGTTGGAAAGAGCGCGTCGGGAGTGCGTTTGTCGGCGGGTTCCTGGCGGGCACGACGTCGGGCTTGCGCATCGAGAGCGGGCAGCACTTCCCCTCGGACGCGATCGCCGGTGGGCTCATCGGCGCGGTTACCGGCGTGGCGGTACCCCTAGTGCATCACTACATCGGTTCCGCGGTCCGGCCGGTGGCGCTACCCTCGGGGCGGGCCTGGCGGCAGGCGATACTCGGCGAAACCGTCGGAATCGCGGCCGGCCTCCTCGTCGCGCAAACATACTGATCGCACGCGGACTCGCCGCCGCTGCCTACCGCGAGCTGCCGCCAAGCTGCTTGGCACGGGCCAAATATCGCTCCGACTTCCCTCGATCGCCCAGCCGCTCCCAGGCCGCCCCGAGGTTCCACTCCAGTAGGTACGTGTCTCCAAACCGAGCGAGTCCTGCCTCGAGCGTCTGGACCGCGGCGCGTTGCTGCCCGTTCAGGATCTGTGCGCTACCCAAGTTCTCGTAGTAGGACACCTTGCTGGAATCGAGAGCGATCGCCCTCGTCATATAATCGGTGGCTCTCGCGTAATCGTGCCGGGTCCTGGCAAAGAACCGGCCAGCCTCTTCCCAAGCTTGGGCGTTCCGCGGCTGGGCACGAACCAAATCTTCATAGACTCCGACCGCCTCGTCTACGCTGCCGGCATTTTCCAAATAGCCGGCCTCCAGGAGACCCGCCTCGGTGTCACCGGGCTTGAGCGAACGGAAATGACGAATACTCTTCAGTGCCGCCTGGTAGTCGCCAACCTGATTGGCAGCCAAGGCAAGATTCCGATACGCGAGTGCGTTGCCCGGCTCGAGAGAGATGGCTCGCTGATAACATCGGATCGCCTCGGCGGCCTTCTCTCCCCCCTCCTTCGACAACAGGGTTCCCAAATCGAACCATGCCGAGCTGAACCCCGGGTAGATCTCGACTGCCCTCCTGAGGTGCGATATGGCGTCATCGATCAACCGGCGGCGGACGACCGGATCCTTCTGCTTCTCTGCCATATCTGTCAGCGTGGCCGCCAGAGCAGACCGCACTTTCGCCGAACGAGGAGACACCTTCACGTCGGTCGAGAACAGGGTGAAGTTGTCCTTCCAGACGGGGTTTCGAACCACCGTCTTCACGGAGAACACGACCGACACCACGATGAGAAGAACAGCGGCGATGCGTTGTCCCGTTCTGCCCAGCAGCTTCTCAGACGAGGACCGAGCGGCGAAGACAACCGAGATCGCGAGCCCGAGTGATGGAATGTAGAGGAAGCGTTCCGCCATCGTCGTGCCGATGGAGAAGAAAAGATTGGAGACGATCGAGAAGCTGATTGCAAAGAGGAGCAGACCAAAGGCGATCGGGCTCCTGCGAGGTGTTCCCGCAACCGCGAAGACCCCAAGGCCAAGAGCGATGACGGCGGGCAGCCAGCTCGAGGGATCTCCAAGGTGTGTGAGCGGCACCTGGTTGTAGTAGTAGTCATGAGTGAGCGGGTGCGGGAAGAAGAAGAGCCGGAGGTAGATCCCGAACGTCTTGAAGACGGTGGCCACCCGCTCCTGCGTCGACGCGAGGGCGAACGGGTCGTTCAGGAGCTCTGTAGTACGCACGACCTCCATCGGACCGGCGAAAACCATGCGGGCCGCGAAATAGATCGCGGTCGGAAGAACCAGCGCGCCGAAAACGGCCCCGAGACGTCGCCGATGCTCCCTTCGAAAGAACCACAAACCCAGCGGGATGATCACGACGAACGGGATCACGGTCTCCTTGGCCAGAAGGCCGAGCAGAATGAACAGTCCGCCCCAGACGAGATTCGGGATTCCTCTACCGCCCGTGCGTTCGCAGTAGCTCAGGAACGCGAGAAATCCCGCGATGCCGAATAGGAGGGCGAGGATTTCGTCCCTGCCCTTGATATTCGCGACGACCTCGGTATGGAGAGGATGCGTCATGAAGAGGAGCGCGATCAGGAACGGAGGCGCGGTCCACCAGCGGGTTTTCGCCTCGGCCGGAAGGAGCCGGGCAAGGAGGAGGTACAGGAGGGCGCCGGTGAGGCCATAGAGCACCAGATTGATCGAATGGCTCAGCCCGGGGGCGAGCCCTGCAACCTGGTACTCGAGCGCGAATGTGGCGATGGAGAGGGGGCGGTATCTACCCCCGCTCACGAGCTGTCTTTGCTCCTGCAGGTATCCCTGGAAACTGTCGTGGCGGAAGATGTCGGGAATGCCGCGAATTCCGCTCTTCGTGTATGTGTTGTTCGTGATGAACAGGCCGTCGTCCAACGCATAGCGATTCCCGAGCGAGTTTCCATAGAGCGGGATCGCCAAGAGGAAGAAGAAGGCTATCAGGGAGCGGCGCGGACCCCTGCCGGCGAAACTCGGGGAACGCGGCTGCGTTCGGGGCATGCTCGTTCGGATCATTGGGGCCCCGGTGCTCTTCCGCACCGGGGCTCCCATTTCAACTGCGAACGCAAGAGTTCACGTTTCGATTATCGGGCCATCGCCACGACTATCGGGCGATGCGTGCGCACCGCCTCATCTGCGGCCTGCGAGAAGATCTTCTGGATTTCTTCGGTCGAGGCCTCCGTGGGTATCGTGAAGTCCCGCTCGAAATCCAGCAGGCTATTCGAGGGGCGCTCGGCGCAGGTAACGACAATTTGCATTGGGGTGTAAATCCCTATCGTAAGAAGGCTCACGAGTTGGTTTACGAAGGATAACTGCGTCTCCACGATGGCGACTCCATCCAGGCATTTCGCGGCCGTTTCGACAGTCTTCGGGGGAATGAGCCCGTATATCCAGCTGGAAGCGAATGTCTTCTTGATGACAGTCGCGGATGGCTTGAGGCCGGTTTCGACCCTTGCAGCATAGCAACCGGGAAATGCAGCGATGACAAACAGGAGCACGACCACTCGCAGGGTCCGCATGATCCCTCCGCTGAGATCGGCGGTATCCCACTGGTGCGGGACGCCGCAACTCGTGACGCGCCGGTCTTGGAAACCCGGCAGGTGGGAGCGCGCAGCATAGCACTCGGGGCACATTCTCACTCCCTCTTTCGGCGCGCCAGCACTACAATGGCGGCCTTCCTAGGGGTCGGGTCCAATTCATCCCGCGACTGACTGGGGGAATTCCATGCGGTCTCATCGGGCTTGGTGGCAATCTCTTCTCTGCGCGACTCTGATTGCCGGATTTCCGCTCACGGCCAACGCTGCGGGAAAGATCCAGGCTTACGTCTTGCGGATGACTCCGACGGGACAGGATGCCAGTCGCTTCAGTCGTCCCACCTGGGGCGGGGGGCTATCCGTCGTTGCACCCTTCAGTCGAGTTCATAACCTCCTCGCCGGAGTGGCCGGGATCGAGGCCGCCAACATGCTCAGCCAAACCACGGCGACCCAGGATGGCCTGACCGGCCTGCGTGTCGAGCAGCAGACCAGTCAGAATTATTACCGGCTCTACCTCGGCGGCCAGGTCGGTCCCCATGGCCCCGGCTTTATTCGGCCACACGTCGGCAGCAATATCGCGCTCGTCATCTATGGCATCAGCACCGACATCGTCGTTCCCGATGACGTAAACCGGGAAAACGAAATCCGGCAGAATTTGCGGAGTCGGACGGAGACGGGGTTGGGATGGGATGTCACCGTCGGGACCGACTTCAACATCCGTAACATCGTGGCGCTGGAGGGTGGAGCGCGGTTCCTCAAGAGCTTCGGCGTGCCGCAACAGCTCGGGGCTGGTTCCATGAGAGTCGAGCCAGCCTACTTCCAGATCTATCTGGGCCTGGGGGTGGGATTCCGTGGCACAAAACACTAGGCGACCCCCTCGCCATCATCCGCCTGGGAATCGACCGCGGCCAGCCGCGGCACGCGCGGATGGGGTGGGATGATCAATCCGAGCAGGAGTCCCAACGCGAAGCCCCCGAGGTGCGCGTGCGCATCCGCGTTGGCGAGCGCTGGGAGGAACAGCAGAACAAAGAGCGGGACGTAAACGCGCCAGACCTTCCAGCGCCGCGCGTATTGGAAGATCTTCCGCCTTCTAATGACGAACGTGAGCGCTGCCCCGAGGAGGCCGAAGATTGCGCCGGAGGCGCCGACGCTCAGGGCCGCCTGCCCATGGCCCTCGAAGGAGACCCAAGCCCCGGCGAGTCCGGTAAGCAGATACACGGCAATCACCCACCCCCCGCCCATCAAGAATTCCACCGCGCCTGCACCCGCAAGGAGCGCGACCATGTTCCGGGCGAGGTGTTCGGGGGTTGCGTGGATGAAGATCGCGGCGACCCACCACCCGTATGCGTGGTGGGATCGGACGGCGTGCCACGCATCCTCGGCCCATGCGTGAAGTTCAAGCTGGTAGCTGCGTCCCCAGAGAACAAAGAGGGCCGCGGCGACCGCGAGATTGAGCAGGAGCAAACTCTCGGTGGCGGAGAAGGCTCGTTTGGGAAAGAGAACTCCGCGTAGCCCGGCGGCTTCTTCGCCAGGGGCGGGCATACAACAGCCGTTACGGCTTTGCAAAATGGATGATGGGACTGCGGAAGTCCGTTCCTACGTCCTCGTCCAAGACTTTGTAACCCACGTCTCTGAGCAACGCGCAGGTGCGACTCATCCCCGCGTGGTACCAGCGGCCCGGCTTCGGAGAATCGTCCTCCAGGACATCGAGACGGTGCAGGCCGTATCTCCTCGCGTAGTAACGATTGATAGGCCGCCAAAGCGCCTTCAGCCAGGGCATCTTGTTCTTCGGCAGCAGTGTTGCCAGCGCGCTGTGCTCATCGAGAGTCGTCAAGAAGGAGTTGTACTTCTCGTAGTCGGCAATCATGAAGAAGCAATTGGCCCCCGCGCGCAGTTTCGGAAACAGATTCTTCGCGTAGGCAGTGATTCCCTCAAAGGACACGTGACAAAGCGCGTCATACGAGAACGCGTAGGTCAAGGAGTCATGCTGTAGGGACTCGCATGAAAAGTCCCGCACTTGCTCATAAGTCACATTGTCGGGCCTTCCGATGTTCTCCCAGAAACCATTGTGTTCCGCGGATAGTGCATCCAGACAATGAACGCGCTTGGCGCGAAGAAGAGTCCTTGTCCAGGCGCCCCTCCCCGGGCCGATCTCCAGCACGGTGGACTGCTCGTGCACATACGGCTTGATGCAGCGCAAGTAGGTGGCGTGGGACGTCCCCATCTGACCGAAAAGCCCGTACACGCTGCCTTGATGGTGCAGCGGATCAGCTGCCCAGAATCCGCCCTTCCACAGTCCCTGAAACGATGCCAATTCCTGCCCAAGGCGGTCGACCATCACCTCTGCCTTCCGAGTATCCGTCCGTGTTGCCATGCTTGCAGTGAGCGCCACTGCCCGGTAGCCTCGATGCTACCAGAGTCTTAACCTCGCTGCGCGTTTCCAAGGGAGGTAACTGTGAGACGTCTCGTCGCGATGTCCGCTGTCTTTCTTGCGTTGTCCGTCGGCGCGCGGGTCGCCCACGGGCAAGCCGCCACGCCGAGCCCAATCCCGGCTTCGTACCTCGACTACTCCGGCCACGACGACGTTCTCTCGGGCGGTGTGAAGATGATCCCCGTAGAAACCCCCAAGGGGACCTTCCACGTCTGGACCAAGCGGGTCGGGAACAATCCCAAGATCAAAGTCCTCCTCCTTCATGGGGGGCCCGGCTTCACCCACGAATATCTGGAATCGGTCGACAGCTACTTTCCCGGCGCGGGCATCGAGTACTACTACTACGACCAGTTGGGGTCGTTCTACTCCGATCAGCCCGACGAGCCTTCTCTCTGGGAATTGCCGCGCTTCGTCGAGGAAGTGGAGGCGGTCCGGAAGGCGCTCGGTCTGGGGCCCGAAAACTTCTATCTCTTCGGACAGTCCTGGGGCGGGCTCCTCGCCATCGAGTACGCGCTGAAGTATCAGCAGAACCTGAAGGGTTTGATTGTCTCCAACATGGTGGCAAGCATCCCTCTCTACAACGAGTACGCCACGAAGGTGATCTTCCCGCAGATGGATCAAACGGTGCTGGGCGAGATCAAGAAACTGGAAGAAACTGGCGACACGCAGAATCCGCGCTACATGGCGCTGCTGACCCCTCACCACTACGAGAAGCACATCCTCAGGATGCCTGCGGCGGATTGGCCCGAACCGGTCCAACGCGTGTTCAAGCACATGAACCCCAAGGTCTACGTGCCAATGCAGGGGCCGAGCGAGTTGGGGGCAAGCGGGAAGCTGGTCCACTGGGATCGCATGGCCGATCTCGCCAAGATCACGGTCCCGACGCTTATGATAGGCGCCAAGTACGACACGATGGATCCCGAGGTGATGAAGAAGATGGCGGGGCTCGTGAAGCGGGGGCGCTTCCTCTACTGCGAGAACGGGAGCCACCTTGCCCTCTACGACGACCAGAGAACGTACTTCGACGGACTGATCCGGTTCATCCGGAACGTCGATGCGAAGAAGTTCTGAGATCGTGTACCCTCTTCGGAGCAGCATCCGGTAGTCATTTTCGCCCCAGACCCGTAGCAACGCTCGTCGCATCGAATGGAAGGAGCCGGCATGTCTCCCACGAATCGAGCCACCGCAGTTCTCCTCGTTCTCTGCGCTTTTCAGCTCGCGGGTTCCTCGGCACCTGCGGCGGACAAGCCGGCCCCGGAGACCAATGCGAGCGATCAGACAGCGCAAGCACTTCTCTCCGCGATGAAGGCGCAGAACTACGCCGCGGCGTTCGAGATGTTCGACTCGAACATGAGAGCCGCCGTGTCCGAAGAGAAGCTCAGGGCGGTGTGGTCGGCCCAGCTGGGCACATTGGGGCCGCTGGTCTCGTGGACGGTCACGCAGCGCACGCAAGCTCAGGGGCTCGATGTGCGCATCGCGCTGCTCAAGTTCGACCACGGCGAGCTCCAGGCAACCGTAGCGGTCCATCCTGAGAACCAGGAGGTGGCCGGATTCCTCATCAAACCCGCGCCCTCGTCCGCCAAACCCGCGCCGCCGGCGCCCTATGTCCATCCCTCCGATTTTCGCTCTACGGAGATTTCCGTCGGCACGGCGCCTTTCGTACTGGGCGGGACCCTCACGGTTCCTGTGGGACTCGGCCCGTTTCCCGGCGTGGTGCTCGTGCACGGGTCGGGGCCGCAGGATAGAGACGAGACGGTCGGCGCGAACAAGGTGTTCAAGGATCTGGCTGAAGGACTCGCGTCCCGCGGAATCGAAGTGCTTCGTTACGACAAGCGGACCTTTGTGTACGGAGCCCAGCTCGGCGACAGCATTTCCGTGGACGATGAAGTCATGGTGGACGCGATCGCAGCGGTCACCGCGCTGCGAGCCCGGCCGGAGATCGATTCCCGGCGCATTCTCGTGATCGGCCACAGCATGGGGGCCCTTCTGGCGCCCGAGATCGGGATGCGATCGGCGCCTGTCGCGGGTGTCGCCCTTCTGGCGCCTCCGGGTCGACCGCCCTGGGACCTCGTTCTATCCCAGATACGCTATATCGGGGCGCCTCCCAAGGACCTCGCTGAGCTGGAGCAGAAGTTGGCTCGGCTGAAGGCCGGCACCCTCGGCTCGGAGCGTCTTCTTGGAGCCCCGCAGAGCTACTGGAAGGACCTGGCCGCACACGACGGGATCAGAATGGCAAGGAAGCTCGGGGCGCCCGTGCTCGTCCTCCGTGGGGATCGCGACTATCAGGTGCTCGAGGAGGACGTGGATGCCTGGCGAAAGGGCCTGGCCGGCACGCCGAACGTGGACATCGTGACGCTCACCGGCCTGAACCACCTCTTCATCGCGGGCAGCGGAAAGCCTGGACCTTCCGAATACGACAAGCCGGGACACGTGGACGGCCGCGTCATCGACAAGCTCGCCGGATTCATCGCGCCCGCGAAGCGGCAGTAGGGGTCCGGTCGCTCCGCCTAGGCTCGCCTTGTCGCGACCTGGCCACGTCTCCTCTGGCATTGGTTGTGCTCTGCAAATGAAGCGGCCCGCCGCCACGAGGTGCCGAAACGTGTTAGCGTGAAGGAAGATTTGCGTCTACGTAGGCGTGTGTCGCCCCCCGGCTGCCTGAGAGTCTGGCAGGGCGACACCAAATTGTCCGCGGAGGACTGCCATGACGACCAATCTCCATGAGCAGAAGAGCGCCAAGGCCGCGACCATGTCCGTTAACGGGACCTCGGCAGACCTACCGATCGTGGTCGGTACCGAGCAGGAAACCGCTGTCGACATCGGGAAGCTGCGCGCCTCCCTGAATCTCATCACCCTCGACCCAGGCTACGGCAACACGGGATCGTGCAAGAGCGCGATCACCTTCATCGACGGCGAGAAGGGAATTCTCAGATATCGCGGCTATCCGATCGAAGAGCTGGCAGCGAAGAGCACGTTTCTCGAGGTCGCCTGGCTTCTCCTATACGGAGAGCTCCCTACCAACGGCGAGCTGGAGAGTTTCAGTCGCGAAGTGACCACTCATACCATGCTGCACCGGGACTTTTGGCGGTTCTTCGATGCCCTCCCAAAGGACGCCCACCCCATGCCTGTCTGCGCCGCGGCGGTAGGGGCGTTGGCCACTTTCTATCAGGAGCCCGAGAGCGATCGACAGGTGCATGACACGATCATCCGTTTGATCGCGAAGATGCCGACCATAGCAGCGTACTCGTACAAGCACTCGATCGGGCAGCCGTTCATGTACCCGATGAACCGGCTCGGCTATGTTCAGAACTTCCTCCGGATGATGTTCGGCGTTCCGTGCGAGGAATACGAGATCGATCCGGTGTTCGCCCGAGCGCTTGACCTTCTCCTCATTCTGCATGCGGATCATGAGCAGAACTGTTCCACCAGCACGGTCCGAATGGTCGGAAGCTCCATGGCGAATCTCTATGCGAGCATCGCCGCCGGCATCAGCGCGCTTTGGGGACCGCTTCACGGCGGAGCGAACCAGCAGGTCATCGAGATGCTGGAGAGAATCGCGGCCGAGGAGGGAACCGCCGACCGCTTCATCTCCAAGGCCAAAGATAGCAACGACACGACTCGGCTCATGGGATTCGGCCACCGCGTGTACAAGAGCTACGACCCCCGTGCCGCCATCCTCAAGAAGACGTGCAGCGATGTAGTCGGACGAGTGGGAGGAACAAGCCGGCTCCTCGAGATCGCGATGCGCCTGGAGGAGGTAGCGCTCAAGGATGACTACTTCGTGAGCCGTAAGCTCTACCCCAACGTCGATTTCTACTCGGGCGTGATCTACAAGGCGCTCGGCATCCCCGAGAACATGTTCACAGTCATGTTCACCATGGGTCGGCTGCCGGGCTGGATCGCGCAATGGCTGGAGATGCGCCGCGACAAAGACTTCCGTATCTCCCGCCCTCGACAGATCTACGTCGGGCCGCCGAAACGGAAGTACATACCGCTTGCCGACCGTGGACCGCGCGGCTAGGGGTTCCGGGTAGGCCTACTACTTTCGTGGAATTGAAATCGGGAACGAGTTGTGTATCGTCTCTATTGGAGGAGACGGTGATGGCGGGCAGCGGTCCGTTCGGGGGTTTTGGGACCCCGCCTCCTGACCGCTGACGGCCGACAAGTCTCCGGGAGTCGTGTATGTCCCTTCATCCAGGGAAACAAGTCGGCGTAGTTCTCGCCCTGGCCGCCCTTCCTCTCCTTGTGCTGATCGCGCCGCTCGTGGTCGCGCTTTTCGCGGCGTTCATTTCGAGGCTATCGATGTCCCTGCCTTGAACTGATCTCGAGGAAGGGCGTCGGATCGCCTATCTCAAGACCGTGAACGCACCCTTCGACACGCCGTCCACCGATCGCACACGATAGAAGTAGATGCCGGAGGCGAGCCGGTTCCCCTGCTCGTTCCGTCCATCCACCGTCACCTCGTGGACGCCGGGCGGCAAGGATTGCTGCGCCATCAGTGTCCGGACCAGACGCCCGTTCAAGTCGAACACCTGAACGCTCGCCGCGCCAGGTTGCGTCGTCACGAACGTGAGCCTCCCCTGAGGATTCAGTGGGTTCGGGGAGACCGACGCAAGCGAGCCCGAACCCAAGAACCCCAGCTTGATCACGTGGACCAGCGTGCTCCCCTGGAACTTCCCACCTGACGTCAGGTCGCCCGCGAGCGTCACGGTGACGTTGCTCGTGCCGTTGGGCAGGCTCGCAAACAGAGTCCTGAGATCGTTCCGGGCGAAGCAGACCCTGAGCTCCGCGACCCCGTTGCGATTCCTGTCGCCACCCGATGTGCTCCTGCACCCGGTCAGAATCGTCACCCCGTTGTAGCTCATCGACACCGAGGAGAGGACGACGTC
This sequence comes from Candidatus Eiseniibacteriota bacterium, assembly GCA_963724515.1. Taxonomy (GTDB): domain Bacteria; phylum Eisenbacteria; class RBG-16-71-46; order SZUA-252; family SZUA-252; genus WS-7. The sequence continues at coordinate 767,185 of CAVRUU010000003.1, forward strand.
GCCGATGGCGAACGAGCCATTGATCGGCTCGACCCAGACCAGGGTGGGCAGGATCTGCGGGAAGATGTAGCTCAGGTTGAAGGGATAGAACGCCTTCGCGGCGAAGAAGTCCTGCATGGTGGCGGTCGTTGTGGCCGTGCCCGTCAGCGAGCCGTCGGACACTGTGAGGGTCACCGTGTAGGGGCTCCCTGCCCTTGACGCGTACGTGTGCGACGGCTTCGGCCCGCTTCCCGTGACGCCGTCTCCGAAGGTCCACGCAGACGTGAGTGGGTCGCCGTCGGGATCGGAGGAGCCAGACCCATCGAAGGAGACCGCGTACCCCACCGTCCCGTTGTACGGACCGCCGGCGTTCGCGGCCGGAGCCCGGTTGACGTTGTTGACCGTGATCGCCGTCTGGGCGTCTGTAGCTCCACCGTGCTCATCTTCCCCGCGGAAAGTCACGGTGTACGCATGGCTCGGAGGCGGATCCCCTTGGCTGAAGTTAGGGGTCCAGGCGAACGTCCCTGTGTTGTCGCCGTTGTCCGTGAACATGGCGCCGGTCGGAGACCCTGCCGCCATCGTGAGAGCGATATGACCAACGCCACCACCCGACCCCGACACGGCAAAACTCAGCGCCACCCCTTCATCAGTCGACATGGTTTCCGGAGCGGTCACGGTCGGTTGCGGCCGCGCTCCCTCGTTGAGAAGAAGGCTCGCCGTATTGTCTCCGTAGTCGGCCGTTACCAAGTCGAGCCTGCCATCCCCATCCAGGTCCCCGAGCGCCAAATCCATGGGTACGACGCCGGTCCCAAGGTTGACATATGGGTCCAGAGTCCCATCGCCTGCGCCTGGGAACACCGACACGAAGTTTGCTCCTGCGGTCGCGACATCGGGAATGGTGTCGCCGTTCAAGTCCCCGATTACAATCCCTCCGCCAGAGCCGAGCTTGGGCGCGACTTCCGCCACCCCGAACGTCCCATCTCCGCGTCCGCGGAAGGAGAGAAGGCGATCTCTTCCGGCCACGATCAGGTCGGGGTGCCCGTCGCGATCGAGGTCCCCCAGTGCGGCGTCGGTCACGTGGCCGCCGGTTGGAAGGACGGCGACCAGCTCGAGCGGAGACCCTCTCTGACCGCGGAGGATCGAGACGCTCTCGTCGCTGCCATTCGCGGTCACGGCGTCGAGCACGCCGTCGCCGTCGAAGTCGCCCAGAGCGACATTCGAAACGCGCGCCCCGGCGCCGATCCGCGCGGGCATGGCGAATGAGCCGTCCCCATCGCCCACGAATATTTCAAGCACGCTTCCAAGGGAATCCACCGCCACCAGATCCGGGATGCTGTCCCCCGTCACGTCACCGGCTGCGAATTGCGCAAGTCGATCCCCGCCGGAGACGAGCATCGTCGGACCAAACGAGCCGTCCCCGTTCCCGCGCATCGTCACGATCCCGTTCCCGCTCAGTGGGAGCACGGCGAGGTCCTCGATCCCGTCCCGATTGAAGTCGGCTGCGTGCACGACCGACGTGGGCTCGCCGGCGGCGACGCTCACAGCGGAGCCCAACGTGCCATCCGCGCGGGTCATCCGGACGGTAAGGGCGGGGGTGTCGGTGCTCGTCGTGACCAGATCGAGCCGCCCGTCGCGGTTCCAGTCACCGAGCGCGAGACCCGACGGATGCGATCCGACCGGAGCGGCGCGGTGGTCTCCGAACGTACCGTCGCCGTTCCCGGGATGCACGCTGAGCGTGTTTCCCCCCTCGCTCGCGAGAAGAAGGTCGAGCCGCCCGTCCCCATTCACGTCGGCGAGCTCCGCGTAGCGGGCCAACCACCCTCCGGGGAACGTGCTTCCACGTGTAAACGTCCCGTCGCCGCGGCCGAGGAGCACGGCGCATGTCGAAGAACCCACGTTCGCGGCCACACCGTCGAGGATCCCATCGGCATTGACGTCGCCGAGGGCCACCGACCACGGCAGGCTCCCGACTTGCAAGTCGCGCCGGGGGGCGAACGTGCCGTCGCCGTTGCCCACGAGGGTGCTGACGGTGCCATCGAAGTTGGGCACCACGAGATCCAGGATCCCGTCTCGGTTGAGGTCGCCCACATTGACGGAAACGGGGTTGCCGCCGGTTGGGTACTGGATCTGGGGACGGAACGTGCCGTCTCCGTTTCCGAGGAGCACCGAGATCGTGTTCGAATTCTCGTTGGCGGTCGCGAGATCGAGCAGCCCATCGCGATTGAAGTCCGCGATCTCCGTGTAGCAGGGCTTCACCCCCACCGCCTCGACTCCGCCGAGGCCGAAGACCCCGCTTCCCGCGTTCAGGAATATGCTCACGACGTTGGTCACCTCGTCCGTGGCTACGAGGTCCGGCCTTCCATCCCGGTTCAGATCGCCCGCCGCGATGTGGACGGGTCTCGTCCCCGCCTGATAGAGGACCGGGCTCCGGAACGTGCCCCAACCCGCCCCGAACAGTACCGCGAAGGTGTTGTACCACTCGTTCGGCACGGCGAGATCCAGAGCCTCCGTCTCCGTCGAAATCGGCTACGGCTACGGCCCGCGAGCCGGAGCCTCCGGTGTCGTAGCGGACGGATCGGCCGAACGTCCCGTCGGGCGAGCCGTAGAGGATCATGACGCCACAGTCATTCGAGGCCGACACTACGTCCTCGACGCCGTCCCCATCGATATCTTCCAGCTCGAAAGCCTGGGGCGCGAGGGACGCGTCGAAGGCGCGAAACCCGGAAGCGAACTTCGGCTCCGGGACGCGGCGCAAGGAGGGCTCTTGGGGCACGCCGCTGGGGCCGCAAGCCCCCATGGGCGGGACCGGTACGACTTGAACCAGGAACCGCTGCGTGTCCGCCAGATTCCCATCGGTGACACCCACCTCAGCGGAGTCAGGACCAAGATCGTATACGGTCGGGACGAGACGGATGACGCCTGTCGCGCCGGCGCCATCGGAGCTCGTGGTCGTGACGCTGACATAGGGTGGCCCCCCCACGAGGTAGAACGTGAGTGGCTCGAGGTCGGGATCGGTGGCCTGGATCGTTTGAAGCCCCTCGCTTCCGGAAATCACCGTCATGGGAGAGACCGCGTCGAGCACAGGTGGACGATTGATCCGCGCCACGGTGATCGCGAAGCGCTTCACGTCCTCGGCGATTCCATCGCTGGCCCCGACATCGGCGAACGTCGTGCCCGCGTCCCCCGCGACGGGTGCGAGACGTACGCTTCCGGACGCGGCCCCGGCTCCAGGGTCGACCGTCGTCACGGTGACGTAGGCCGGGCCCGAGACCAGCCGGAACGTGAGAGGATCCCCATCCGCGTCCGTCGCCGTCAGGGTCTGGTCGGCCGATCCCCCCTCGAACACCGACATGTCCGCGGGCTGCTCCAGCACCGGGGACGTATTGAGGACCACGATGCGGAACACGGTTTGGTCGGAGAAAACGCCATCGCTTGCGACGACGCTTCCGGAGGTTGGCCCGACCTCGGTGAGATCCGGTGGGGCGAGGTGAATATTCCCGGTCGCGGACCCGGTTCCGGGATCCGTCGTCGTGACCGTCATGTACGACGGACCGAATCCCTTCGAAAAAGACAGGGGGTCGCCGTCGGAATCCGTCGCGTGAAGGGCCTGGTCCGCGGTCTTCCCCGGGTCAACCCTCATCGCCGAGGGGGCGACGAGCACCGGCGCGACGCCGCTCACCGCGATGGCTCTAGGCGCGGAAGACGCGGCGAGTTCAACATCCAGGAACTGCGGCGCACCGCCCGTCGCGAGTGCGTACGTGGGTAGGCACGTGCAGGCCGCGAGGAAGAGCAGGGATACCACGAAATTGGTGCGGAGGCGCATCCGGGTGTCGAGCGTACGGCGGTTTCGGGGCGTGAACGCGCGGCTCATGTTTCAAGTACCCATTGTCCGGCAGAGAAAGGCTCTGGGGGAGTTGCGGCTGGCTTCGAGCCCCTCGGGTGACGGAGTGTAGACTCGGAGCACCCTAGAAGCAACTACTCCAGCGTGTCGGCCGCGCGGCGCACGCCGGCGCCGATCTCATCGGCAGATGCGGATCGGGCAAGGAACGCTAATCACCCATATTGATTGACCTTAGACCGTAACACTGGTATCCTCCCGGACCTCATACACGGTCATCTCAGCGCTGACCTCACCGGGGGACCCATGGCACCTGACCGCGACCGCTCCCTAACCTACTCCCGCCCATCGAAGATGATCGCACGCCTCATCCCCGCGGTGATCGCACTGTCCGCGTTGGGTGGACTCAGCCCCAAGCACGCCGAAGGGGCCCTCACCCGGAGTCAGGCGTGTCAGGTGTTCCTCAGCAGCGGGCTCTGGGCCGATACGACCCAGTCCTCCGTCTGGTGCCCCAACTTTGGATCCGGGACGGAATACGATGGGCTCTTCACCGGCGACAGCCTGGCGGTCTATTCGGGGTTCTACGGCGGGCCCGCGTTAGGTGCCTTGGGTACGGAGACACCAGACAGTTGTTACATCTTCTGGGGCGACGGGGTGCCGGACCAACACTTCGGCCACGTGACCGCCTGCTACGTCATGGACGCGTCGACGGGCGCCATCACTCTCCCACTCTTCCACAAGTCGTGGCCCATCGTGGCGAACAAGGGGCAACCACCTCTCTCTTTCTTCGAATCGATCGAAGAGCGGTCGACCAATGCTCCTCGCGGCGCCGGTAATCCCCAGGGGCTCATCGCGGGCATTGCGTGGAAAGCGTCGGACATGGCAACTCTTCCACGTAGTTTCACGCCCCCTCCGAACCCCATCGCAAGCTCGGCCAACGCGGCGGCCATCGTCGTCCACGGGGCGAAGGGGATCGACTTCCAGAACGACGCGACGTTGCACGCGGCCGATCTGATCGAGAATCTCGGGATCCCCGCTCCGCGTGTGCTGCTCGTCACGGGAGCCAACGGAGGCGGCAAGGCGGAGTTTCTCGACGCGGTGGACGCGCTTCTCGCGCTTTCACCACCGCCGAGCGAGATCTACCTTCGCGTTAGCGCTCACAGCAACGACCTCCTCGTGAGATTCCGCGACGGGCATGTGACCCAAGGAGAGATGACGGCCGTCATGCAGGACTTGGCGGCCCTCGGAGTCCCGATTCATGTCTTCTTCGAGTTTCAGGACGACGATCAATTCGCGGATGTCCCGACCTGGGGGCTCCCGGCCGGAAGTACGGTCATGGTCTCGTCGTGGGACCTTCTCGCCTCGGATGACCAGGCTGGGGCGTTCGTCGGGCCGGACAACGTGATGCTCACGGGGAGCCTGTACACCCTCGCGATCACAGGGGCGCGAAAGGTGCTGGAGGCGGACCTCGACGGCAACGGCGGCGTCGACGAGATGGAGAAATACTCGTACGTCCATGCCCCGCCAACACCTGTCTATCGAAACGTTCTCCGCGACGAATCGAATGGTATCCCATGGCACATTCTCCCCGCAGGAAACGACCCGGTGTACCGGCAGCCTGGGATCGTCAGGGCGCTGGCACGCCGGCCTTCCGTGCCCTACCCGTCCGGTGCCCGGACCTCGCTTCTCTACACGGGAGCCGACGTGGACATCCTCAACCAGACGTGGGCGCCGAAGCCGGGTGAGCAAGCCGATAGTCTCAACTCATACGCAGCCCTCTCGACCGGTCCGTATCGCAACATCGACCGTTCGAGTCCGCCTCCTGGACAGGGGCAGCTCTGGCATTTGGTCCCAGGGAACAATGTTCCCACCGGGGACGCGTGCGCCCCAGAGAAGAACCTCCAGACCGACAAGATGTTTCTCGGTGCGCATCCGGCGGCCCATTACCTGATTCCGCATTCATTCAATTCGGCGGAGACGTTTCCGATTCCGGTTCCGTCGGGGAGCGGCTCGATCAGGCTCCGATGGACGACCTACAGCTGGATGCCACGGGGGAGCGGTTACGTCCAGCTCGTGGACTACCGAGTCTTCAAGGGTGGACGTTGGCACGGCTGGAAGGTGCTCACGACGCGTACGGGCGCTCCGCAGACATGGACGGACCAGATCCAGGACGTTCCGGATGCGGCGCCCGCCGATTCGATCCAGGTGAGATTCACGTCACGCTGTAGCAACGAGTGGGCCGGCGATGGAACCTCGTGCGGTGAGACGACGACGTACGGCGTGATGTATGACAATCTGGGGATCATCGCGACGGCGGGCATTCCTCGGCCCGGATTCTCCATCTTCCCGGGAGACCTGCCTCAGTCCACGTTCGTTGATGGAACGATGCCCGGCCTGAACTGCTCGGCGATTCCATGCTGGCCGGGCATTCGAGGATCCCAAGCCCTGAGCCCGGCGGGGCGCGCGATCACCGACAACTTCAATAGTCCGACTGGAGATTCCTCCACGGTCATGATCCTCGGAGGTGTTCGACCTTTGGGCATGGGGATCAATTGGCAGTTTGCGTACGACCTCCGCGTCTCGGAGGGAACGACGATCGCCCACACGAACGGAGCATTCAACCCCGCGTTCGATACGCCCCGCTGGATCTACCGGATCTTCGATCCCGCGACGACGACCTGGAGCCCCTGGGACTCCAGCGCCTTGGACGTGGACAATCTCCGCATCTGGGGAGCCGACACCCTTGTCTTCGGTGACCGCTATCGCTTCGATTGGCCGCCGCGGGACAAAGTCGCGGCCTCCGCGTCCCTGCCGGGCGGATTCACCATCAACGGCGCCGGCTCCTATTCCGCCCTCTCGTTTCTGGGCCGCGGAACGCGAATCCAGTACTACCTCAAGGCAGTCGACATCCTGGGCAGGACGACTTATCAGTTTCAACCCGACGCCCCAAGTCTCGAGGCGGCCGAGTTACCGACCCTGCCCGGTGGTTCGGTTCGCGCGCCGGACATCATCGAGTTCGACGTGCTGCCGGGAGCCTATCCGTTTGGATCCATGGGCTCGCAGCTCGGAGCCGCCAATGCGACCCCGGTGCTGGTCGTGGATGGGGCCTACACGGGTTGGTCCCACGCGCCCGATCCGATCCAGCAAGCACTATTGGGTCTCGGAGTGCGAGCGGACAGGTATCGGCTCCTGCAAAGCCTCGGAACGGGAGCGAACATCGGGGGACACACCCTCGCCGGAGATGCGGAGCACTGGAGGCGGAGCCATTTCCCGAATCCAGAGGAGTACGGCATCATCGATTCGCTCGCAAGGTGGTATCGCATCGTCATTCACTCGGACAACCGGAACCGCGATTGGCCATCGCTCGAGGACCAGGACGCGAAGGTTCTCGATGATTGGTGGAAGATGCCGACGGGGACGGACGGTGGAGACCGGTGTCTGTTTGTATCCGGGGACGATCTGTTCTTGACCCTGCTGAACCCTGCTCCCGGATTTCCCGGGGCGCGGCAGGAGGCGTTCACCCGGAACATCCTCGGAGTCGACGCGGCCGCCGATACCTGGTCCCTATGGGGGGCCAATCGCGCCCCGGTCATGGACGACCGATTTTCGGCGCCTTCAGCGGGACCGGCTCTGGGAGCGCCGGGCGGCTTCACGTACCCCATTGATGGCGGTTGTCCCGCTGCGCCGCGGCCGGACGCGTTGACGAAGATGGCGATTCCTGAAGCGGCGAACGTCGTCACGTACCCGTCCGCGCAAGCGGGAGCTGTGGCCCAAATGGCCGAACGCGATCCAGCCCTGGACCACGACCGGAACAAGGCCATCGGATACGGGTTCTCGATCCAATCCGTGCGGCAGACTGGATTTTCTCCTGCCGGCACGTCCCACGAGAACGGAGGGTTCGTGAACCGGATGCGGATCCTCTACAAGTTTCTGACGAGCTGCCGCGCCGGACGCGCCGCGTCGGACACCGCAAGCTGTTGGCCGTGCCCCACGGATTCCTCGATGTTCGGGAATTGGGCCACGCTCGCCGGGTTCCAAACAGGGACCTACGGCCCTCTGTACGCGATCCAGGACCCGGGCGCGATCACGGCGGTCCCGGTTCCCGGGGAGGATGGCACGTACCCATCTCGCGTGAACATGCTGCGCCAGAATCGGCCGAATCCTTTCAACCCCGAAACGATCATCTCGTTCGAGATCGCCGTTCCGGGGCGCGTTGCCATCCGTATCTTCGACGTCGGCGGGAGATTGATCCGGACGCTCACAGACCGAATCCTGCCTGCGGGCCCGCACGAGATTCGCTGGTACGGGGAGCTGGATTCGGGCGCACGAGCCTCGAGCGGAGTCTATTTCTATCGAATCAACTACCCCGATGGGACTGTCTCGGGGAGGAAGATGATCATGCTGAGGTAGGATATGAAGAGGACACTCCGGTGGGGGAGCATCCTGCTCGGGTCCATCCATTCCCTGGACGCCGAGGCCGTTTCGCGCCCCAAACCGGGCTCCGGGGAGGTCGCGGGTCAGTCGTCAGGGGCGGTCACGAGCATGCCCATTTGGGTGACCGCCGTGGTAGTCATCGCGGTCGCCATTCTGCTCCACCACTTCATCTCGAGGCGGAAGCGCTGAGCTACCACTGGTGAGGTGGTGGATACTCCACGAGGCCCATCGTGACGGTCTGACCTGAGGCGTTCGTCGTCGACTTCACCTCGTACAATATCCACTGTGAAGCACTCCACCCAAACGCCACGGCTAACGTAGCCTTGGCCCGATAGCATATGACCGGCCAGTTGCCGTTCGCCGGGTCGCCTGATTGAAACGCCCAATGCCCGGCCGGGCAGTTGTCGTTGGTCACGTCGGCGAAGGCGCCGGCGTAGTTGTCGGGCCTGATCGCCAAATCGTCGAATGGGTTGTGGTTCGCAAGGCCCTGGTTGGTCGCCATCTTCTTCATGAAGGCAACGTTGAGCGCCGAAGCCAGGCTTCCGATCGTTGCCTCCACGCTGGCTTTCTCCGCATCCTTCCTTACGTCGATGTACTTCGGAATGGCCACTGAGGCCAGGACCCCGAGAATGACGATGACGACGACAAGCTCGATGAGGGTGAAGCCCCGCGCGCGACCGCTGCGGTGGATCCGGGTCCATGGGTTCCAGTTCAAATTCGTCTCTTCCATCGCGCGGTTTTCAAGGGCGGGCCCGCTTGGGCAAGCGGCCGGGAGGAGTCCAGGCCCTTTCTATCGGCTGGAGGGGGTCCTTCTGAATCGAGCGACTGAGGCGCGAGCGGTCCGTACGATCGAGCAGCGGTAATTCGTTGTGTAGTAATTGACTATGATGCGGCGCCCGGCGCCAGGACCAGCGGTTGGCGAGGAACCCCCGCCGAAGGCCCTCCATTGCACATAAGTCGCTTGACTTTATAGACTTATGCGGTATCCTCTCGCTGCCGCGTTCACAGAAGCGTCCGGAACGTGGGCTCTCCATTACTTTTCCCAGACATCGAAAGACCCTGACCACAATCAGGGTCTTTGTCGGTTTCCCCATATAGAACCGCAGGAGTACTCGGAGTTGGCACAGAACGGAGCCGGGGGGTTTCCCGTGAGTGCACGGATCTGGTTTTCTTTCCGCGTCGCAGCAGTCCTGGCTCTCCTGATGACGATCGCGGTGGCCCCACGAGCCGCCTTCGCCCGCCCCAGCCAGCAGACCCCTGTGGGTGTTCGCGCCCTGGGCATGGGCGGCGCGTTCTCCTCCATCGCCGACGATGCCTCGGCCCTCTTCTGGAATCCCGCGAGCCTCCCCTGGATCGGCCATCAGGAAATCTCGGGCACGCACGCCGATCTCTACGGTACCGAGATCAGGGACGACCTCGCCTCATTCGTCCTTCCGCTCTCGCCTGTGAGCGCGGTCGCGGTGGACTGGTATCACTCAGGATTCGATGATTCCGAGCTGGCATTCGGAGAGAGCCGGATCGATCTGGGGTACGGCCGGCGCATCACCTCGTTCCTGTCGGTTGGAGCGACGGGGAAGTACCTGAGTCGCAACACCGAGCTGGACGGCTCCAGCGTGCGCCGGGGTCATGGTGTCGGGTTCGACGCCGGGGTGATCGTGAAACCGTTGGACCGCGTCCGGATCGGCGCTGTGCTGCAGGACGCGCTGGACACGAACATCTCCTACTCGGACGGCATGGGCACGACACCGGCCATTCCCATGAATTTCCGGGCCGGTGTCTCCTACTCACCGCTGCGAAACGCCGTGGTCTCCTTCGACGCGGACGATCGGTGGCACCTGGGAGTGGAGGCCCGTGCGCTCGAGAGGATCGCACTCCGTGCGGGACTTCAGGATGACTGGACGGGACCTGACGCCGCGACCTGGTCGGCCGGCGCCGGAATCAAGGCCGGGATCTTCCGTTTCGACTACGCCCTGGTGGACCACCCGGTCCTGGGCTCCACGAGCCACTTCGGACTGGCTCTCGAATTCAATTTCAATCCGGCGGCGATCCGCATCGAGAAGGTCGAGCCGGAGGATCTGTTCGCATCGCTGGCCAAGACCTACACGCGCGAGCCCGTGGTCACGGTGCGGGTCCGGAACCTGGACGACCGGCCGCTGGAAGCCAAGGTGCGCATCCTGATCCCTGAAATAATGGACGCTCCGACGGAGCGGGACGTGATCCTGCGCCCCAAAGCGACGGAGGACATCCCTCTGACGGCCGTCCTGCCAGATCGAATCACGGACCTCCCGGGCAATCGATCGATCCAGATGCAGGTCACGGCGACCTATCAGAGCGCCAGGCTCCCGCGTACGGAGAAGGCTTCCTCGAAGGGAATCGTCTACGCGCCCGGGGCGATCGATTGGAGCCGTGGTGTGGAGCAGGCCGCGGCCTACGTGACCGTTTCAGATCCGGTCGTGGACGCCTTCGCCCGGGAAGCCACCCGCATCGCGGCGCTGTCGCAGGAGGACGCGCCCGCCTATCGCAGCATCGTGTTTGCGGCGGCAATCGTGGACGCGCTCGCGTCGATCGGATTCGCGTACGTTCCGGATCCCAACAACCCGTTCTCCACGATCTCGGAGACGCCTCGCGCGGTGGACACCATCGCGTATCCCCGCGAGTCCCTCCGGCGGAAGACCGGGGACTGCGACGACTCTTCCGTCCTCCTCGCCGCGCTCCTGGGCAACGTGGGCATCGCGACGCGTTTCGTGGACGTGCCGGGCCACATCTTTCTGATGATGGACACCGGCGTGCACGAGCGGAACCGCGTGGCCCTGGGGCTCGAGGACCAGCGTACCGTCGTCGCCGACGAACGGGTCTGGATTCCGATCGAAACGACCTCCATCCGCAAGGGCTTCGCCCAGGCTTGGACCGATGGGGCCGAGTCCTATTCCACCTGGACGGCCCGTGACCGCGCCACGGTGGTGGATGTGGAAACCTCGATGGCGCGTTACGAGCCCTCCATTCCGCGCGCCGCCGCGGCCCCGACCGTAGCACTCGACGTCCACGCGCTCGAGTCGAGCGTGACGGCGGATCTGGGAACGATCCGCGGATGGCGTGAGTTGCACCTGCGAACCCTCTACGAGAACACGCCGGCCTCGGGAGCGCCGGCGGTGAGCGCCGCGATGGAAGTCGCCCGTGTCTACTACGGCGCCGGAAAGTGGAGCGAGGCCAGGAAGCGCCTGGAAGATGCTCTGTCTGGGAACCCGAAGAACGCGGCTCTCCTGAACAACCTCGGGAACGTGCTGGCGGCCGAGGGAGATCTGGATCAGGCCGAGGCGCGGTATCAGGAAGCTCTCGGGGGCGAAGGCGATCCGGGCACCTGGCTCAACCTCGGCCTGGTTCGCTACGCCCAGGGCGATACCACGGGGGCGGAGCAGCCCATCGCGGAGGGCGTGGCCCGAAGCGGCGGCTTCGAGCAGGCGTGCGCGCTTCTCGCGCTCTCGCCGGGATCGGACGATCTGCCCCGGGAGGGAACGCGAAAGATGACCGACGCGGAAGCGCGGGTACTCCTGAAAAAAGCGATGAGGAGGGTGCCCGGCCGCGTTGCGCCCGGCGTGACACCCCCGAGCCAGGGAGTCGGCAAAGGAGAGGCCAAGCCCTGGACGAGCCGCGTTGCGGCGGGGCGGTCGGCGGAGCGGATGGCCCTGCAAGATCACCTCTACTGGAAAGAGCGCTGAGCCATGCGCGCCAGGATCATTCTCAGGTTGCTTCTCACCGGGTTGCTCGGGGCGAGTGTCGCGTCGGCTCAGGCTCCGCTCCGGTCCGCCGGCGGAAATGCCTGCGAGTACGGCGTCGCTATGGCCTTCACGGGCGACCTCGCCCGGGCCGAGTCCGCGTTCGTATGGGTCCTGGCCTCATCCCCCGGGGACTCCCGCGCACTCACCAATCTGGGAAACCTAAATCTGATGAAGGGAGATCCGGACGTCGCCCTCGCTTTCTACCAGCGCGCGGAGGAATCCGACACGACCGACGCGGGGATTGTCCTCAACCAGGCAACGGCCCTGCTTCTCCTGGGGGAGGAGGACGCGGCGAGCGAGCGAGCGTCGGTGGCCACGCGTCGCGCGGGGGGCGTGCGTCAGGCCGCGCGGCTCCTGGGTCTCCGAACCGCCGATGAGGACGTTCCCAAGGCTGCGGCCGGAGTTCGGGTGAGCCAGGAAGAGATCCTCCGCCTGTTGAAGGCCGCTTCGGTCGGCGTTCCGTCGGATTCCACACGCTCGCGCGCGGGCGCGACCAAGGAAGGGGCATCGCGCCGTCATCGAGGCCCGGTCTGGCGATCTGCGGCCGCACGCGCGGGAGATCAAGAGGCCGCTTCGGTCCTCTACTGGAAGCGGTGAGGTTTCGCCATGGCGTGGACCGATTCAGGGGCCCGGCGGCACGAGATCCTCGCGGGAGCGGGCATCGGTCTCGCCTCATGGGCACTCCTGACCCTCGCCCACCTTTCGGGCTTGCTCGTTCCCTTCGATCTCCGGTTGCTGGACCTGAAATTCAGACTGAGGGGAGAGCGCCCCGCCGTCAGCTCCATCGCCCTTGTCGGTGTCGATGACGAGACCATCCGCGGATACAAGGGTTGGCCACTTCCCCGGGACGCGTACGCGCTTCTCTTGGCCGCGCTCGAGGAAGGGCGGGCCAAGGCGATCGGCGTCGACCTCCAGTTTCCCAGCGATCGTAACCAGCACCCGGAGTGGAACGAGCTTCTGGGACACGTAACGGGCGGCTACGCCAACGTGATCCACTCGATCTGGTTTCACGCCCAGGGTCCGTCGAGGGCGCCCGCGGAGAACGAAGACCTTCCCGAGACCGTGACGCGTCACGGCGTCTCGCCGGTTGCGGTCGGCGTGGCAACCGCGTCCGGCGTGGCCCTCCCGTTCGACGGCCTCCTCAACACCGCGCCGCACCTGGGCCATGTATCCGTGGCCGTGGACCAAGACGGCGCGATCCGCCGCGTTCCCCTCTTCGTACGCTACGGGGATCGAGCCTACCCCGCGCTCGCCGTCACGCTCTTCGGCGTCCAGCGTGGCTCGAAGACCGGCCCCAGCCTGCATCGACGGCGGGGCGCCGCGGTCATCCGCTGGTCGGATGGACCAGAGATCCCGGTGCAGCTGGACGCCGAGGGGTCCACGTCGATCGATTTCGCCGGAGATCGTGAATCGTTTCCGAACTCCTATTCCATGCTGGACGTGCTCCAGTGGTACCGCGACGGCGATCTCGAACGCCTCCGGGCCACGTTCGAGGACCGGACGGTTCTCGTGGGCCTCACGTCGCGGCAGGAGGCGTCGGAGGACGTGGGCGCCACGCCGTTCGCCGTGGCGACCCCGCTGGTCTACATCCACGCCAATCTGCTCGACAACCTGGCCCGCGGTCGATTCCTGACGCGTCCCGCCGGGGCGGTCTACCTTGCCGGCCTGGCGGTCGTGAGCCTCCTGGCGGGCATTCTCTTCGCGTCGATCCCCGTCCCGATGGGCGCCATCGTCGCGTTTGTCGCGCTCCTCGGGACCGCGCTGGGGCTCCAGCTGGCGCTTGCGTCGGGCGTCGAAGTTCCGGGTGTGATCAGCCTGGCGATCCTGCCGCTCGTCTACGCGGGCACCGGCGGCTACCGGTACCTCTTCCTCACGCGCCGATCCCGGCAGCGCGAGGCGGAGATCCGCGAGGGCATGTCCGTGCAGCAGCAGTTCCTTCCGGAAGCCATGATCGGCCGAAGGCTGTCCCGGTACCGGATCGATTCGCGATTGGGCGCCGGAGGCATGGGCGTAGTCTACCGCGCTACGGACATGGAGTCAGGCCAGGAGATCGCACTTAAGATCCTCCCCGCGGCCGAGCTGGCCGACGAGAAGCTGCTGCGGCGCTTCCGGCACGAGGCCGTGGCATTGGCCCGGCTCAGCCATCCCCACATCGCGCGGATGATCGAGTTCGAGTCGCAGGACGGAGTCCATTTCATCGCCATGGAGTTCGTCCGGGGCGAGTCACTGCTCGATCGCGTGAAGAAGGGTCCCCTTCCGGAGTCCGAGGCCGTGAGCGTCGCCTCGCAGGTCTGCGACGCGCTCACCGAGGCGCACGCGCGCGGGATTCTCCATCGGGATCTGAAGCCCGGGAATGTGATGCTCTCGGAGTCCGGAGAGGTGAAGCTCCTGGATTTCGGGATCGCGCGGTTGACCGACGTCGGCGGGACGATGGCGACCGTGACCGGGAGCATGACCGAGTCGGGCCAGATCGTCGGGACCCTCGCCTACATGGCGCCCGAGGTATTGCGAGGCGAGCGGGCGGACGAGCGCACCGACGTGTACGGCGTGGGCGTCTTGCTCTTCGAGATGCTGACGGGCCGGCGGCCCTTTCCGGACGATACCCCGCACGAGCTTATGTACATGATCGTGAATCAGCCTCCCCCGCGGCCGAGTGTGCTGAACGGGAAGGTTGGGGCCGCGCTGGAGCGTGTCGTCATGGAAGCACTGGCGAAGAATCCGAGCGAGCGGCCTGGGAGCGCCGTGGAGATGAAGCGGCGGCTGGCGGGCGAGTTCGCGGGGAGGACGGCATGAAGTTTCGAATTCTCCAGCTCATGCTCACGCTCACCTTTCTCTCGCCGCGGATCGCCTCTTGTGAGTGGCAATCGTTCGGCGTCACGAATGGTCTGCCCAACGGGTGGGTCAGGGACATCTTGGAGGATCGTTCGGGACGACTGTGGGTTGCCACCTTCGATGGAGTGGCGGTATTGGATGCGAACCGAACGAAATGGAACCGGTTCCCTGGGGTAGGTAGCTTGGGCGGCATCAGCAATCTCCTCTTCGAGGGTCGAGACGGCTCGATCTGGATGAACGGGTATGGACTATTCCGGTATCACGGGGAATCGTGGACTACCAGCACTGTCGACCTACCCCAAGGCCAGGTGGGCGGCATTGCACAGGATTCGTCCGGGTCCATCTGGGTTTGCGGCACGCCCGGCATGTCGGATCGCCTGAATCGATTTGACGAGTCGGGAAGAGCAACCATCACAGCGCCTTTTGCTGTCAACGCCATGATCGCGGATCGCGAGGGGAATCTATGGGTCGGCGGAAGCGGTCTCAACGGAAACGTGGGTCGATTCGACGGCTCGACCTGGACCACCTTCACGCTCGGGTTGGCAGGAGGTCCCATATTGGCGCTCCTTGAGGATCGCAATGGGGGAATCTGGGCGGGTGGAGGTTGGAGTATCAATCCTCTGATCGCGCGATTTGACGGCAGCCAGTGGGAGAATTTCAACTTCACCCACGGAATCGTGGGGAGCGCGGTTCATGTCCTGATGGAGAGTCGGGTCGGAGCGATCTGGGCCGGGGGAGATGGCGGCCTGAACCGCTTCGACGGAGTTGCTTGGACAGGTTTTACTTCGGCCGACGGGATCCCGTTGAACGAGAACGGGCAACTCGAGATCACGAACCTCTACGAAGATCGCCGAGGACGGATATGGATCGGAGGATTCCCCCCCGGCGATCCGGTCCGCTACGACGGATACCGATTCGAGAGGGTCGCGCCACCGGCAGGGTTTCCCTCCACGAGTGGCGACGTGATTCTGGAAGATCGCGATGGGTACCTCTGGATTGCAACGGACTATTCGTTCTCGGGCCTGCTCCGGTACGACGGGGCTGGATGGAGGACGTTTACCACCAACGACGGGCTCGCCAGCGATGTCGTTTGGGGTTTGGTGGAGGATGGCGCGGGTCGTATCTGGGCCGGCTCGGCCGCGTCTGGGATCACGGTCTATGACAAGGGGGCATGGAGTCGATTTACCACGGTGGATGGTCTTGGAAGCGACTCGACGGTCTCGCTTCTCCTCGATCGGGACGGTGACGTATGGGCATGGCATAGCGGGCTTGGCGGGGGTGTGAGCCGCTACTCTAACGGCTCCTGGACCAGATACACGGTGGATGACGGCCTTCCAAGTGATGCGATCCTGACCCTCTCTGCCGGCCCGTCTGGAACTCTTTGGGCCTCGGCAGTCGAGGGCTTGAGCCGATACAACGGGACGACTTGGGAGCTGGTCCCCGTTGGAAGCGGAGAGCTGTTCATCGAGCAGGTTCTGGAAACCCGCGCCGGGGACCTATGGGTGGCGTCAAGGAACAACGTCAGCCACTTCGATGGCACATCCTGGACCTCATACCCGATCGGCACGTGGGCGGGCGGCATCAGCCGCATGATCGAAGATCGCTCCAATCGGATCTGGATCGCTGGGTATCTGGGAATCCTGCGCTTCAACGGCGCCGCCACGGATACCATCACCGCCTCAGAGCTGGGCGGGACGGGCATCTACAACCTCTTCGAGGATCGAGCCGGGAACATCTGGGTAGGTATGGAATCGATGCTGTTAGGAAGCGACAAATGTGCCGCGCGATTCGACGGCTCTCAGTGGACGCGATACTCGATCGCTGACGGAATCGGACTGGACTTTATCGGTTTTTTCCTCGAGGACAGCCATGGCGACATATGGGCAAGCGGGCTGGCGGTACACGGCCGCCCGAGGGTCGCTCGCTTCGACGGCTCGCGATGGAGAAGCTATCCCATCTCGGAGATCGCGCCCTCGATGTACTCCCTCTTCATTCTGGAGGATCGGACAGGATCTTTGTGGTTTGGTTCGGACGGGGCGGGCGTAGTCCGCTACGAGCCGGATCGCCTTCCACCCCGGACGACGTTCCTATCGAAACCCCCTCATGTCTCGGGGAACATCGGACACAGTGCCTCGTTCGTGGCGGCCATGGGCGAGCGTGATGTGGAGTTCTCGTACCGGCTGGACGGGAGCCCCTGGTCGGAATGGTCGCCGACCGGATCCTGGTCGAATCCCGGCATGAGCAACGGAGTCCACTCGCTCGAGGCGCGTTCCCGTGATGCCGAAGGCAACGTGGAGACCACTCCCGCCATCGCCGTGTTCGAGATCGACGCATCGCCGCCGGCGCCTCTGCTCACGTCACCGTCGTTCGGAACGGCCATACGCGGGACCACGGTGATCCGAGGTCAGGCGGCAGACGCGCGTTTCTCCTCGTATCGCGTGGAGACGCGACCCTCGGGCGGCGACTCCTGGTCGGGGGCCGCTCTGTTGGTCGACTCAGTCACGCCGGTCGCAAGCGGAGACCTCACCGCCTGGGACACTGCCTCTCTTGCGGACGGCCTCTACGACATCCGGCTCACCGTGTCGGACTCGCTTGGGCTGACGGGCGCAGCCCAGGTGACCGTCCTCGTGGACAACGCATTCCCCTTCGCCGATCAGACGGCACCCTCGGTCGTCTCCTCCGTCTCAGGTGGAGATCTCTACACCAATGGCGCGGAGCTTCACCTCTTCTTCGCACCGCACGCGTTTCAGGACGACGCGCTGGTGTCGATCACCACCTCTGCCGCCTCCGACACCCTCGTGTCGGGCGCCGCCCAGACGAGCCCGGACTACGTGCTCTCGTGGTCGTCGCCCTTGAGCAAGGCGGCGACTCTGGAATTCTCGATGCCTGCCTCTGGAACAGCGCTTGCCGTGTATCAATCGACCGATGGCTCCTCGTGGCGCCGGCTCGGCGGGACGCGGGAGCCGGGAAAGCTCTCGCTCGCGATCACACAACCTGGGACCTATGCGCTCTTCACGGACACCGCTCCCGTGCCCGATGGCGTGCCTACCCTGTCCTCTCTCTCGTTCACGCCCCGCGTGTTCTCTCCAACCGGAACCTTCGCGCAAGACCACCTCGCGATCGGATTCACATTGGGTCGCTCCTCGCCAGTCACGGTGCGTGTCTACAACCGTGCCGGGCGGATGATCCGAGAAGTCTCGTCCGGCGAGACCATGGGACCCGGAGCCTCGCTGGTTCGGTGGGACGGCAAGGATCACTCGGGTGTTGCCGTGACCGACGGCCTCTACCTGGTCACGGTCGAGGCCGCGGGCAAGACCGAACGCCGGACTGTGGCGGTCGTTCGATGAATGCCCTGGAGCCGCGCGCCACGGCGCCCGAATCCGACGACACGCCGATCGACCCACAGAACTCGACCGCGATCCTCATCGCCAAGATCCAGGGCGGCGACGAGCAGGCGCGGAACAAGCTGGCCTCCCGGTATTTCAAGGCGCTCCAGCGCTGGGCTCACGGTCGCCTGCCCGCCCGCGCGAGAGATCTGGTCGACACGGATGATCTGGTTCAGTCGGCTCTGCGCCGCGGCCTCTCCGGCCTCGATGGGTTCGAGAATCGGGGAGAGGGCGCATTTCTCGCCTACGTCCGGCAGATCCTCCTCAACCAGATCCGGGACCAGTCCCGCCGGTCCTCGCGGCGGCCGGTGCACGAGGAGATCGACGACTCGGTTCCCGACGCCCAGATGGCTCCTCTCGAGCGGCTGATTCAGCGGGAGCAGCTCGAGCGGTACGAGGAGGCCCTCGCCGCCTTGAGTCCCACCCGCCGCGAGGCGCTGATCCTCAGATTGGAGCTGGGCTTTCGATATCGCGAGATCGCGGAGGCGATGGGATTGCCTTCGGGGAATGCTGCTCGACTTCTGGCGTCCCGGGCATTTCTCCAACTCGCACGGCTCTTGAAGGAGCG
Organism: Candidatus Eiseniibacteriota bacterium; assembly: GCA_963724515.1. GTDB lineage: Bacteria > Eisenbacteria > RBG-16-71-46 > SZUA-252 > SZUA-252 > WS-7. The sequence continues at coordinate 785,998 of CAVRUU010000003.1, forward strand.
GCCATGAACGAACCGGACGATCCCACGTTGGCCTCGGTCGCCGAGGCGGTCACGGACGAAATGCCGGTGGACTGGAAGGGGCTCCGGGACAAGAACCCCTCGCTCGAGGAGGATCTGGCCGTGCTGGAAGCCGTGGCCGCGATCGCCGTCGCCTATCGCACACTCCGGGAATCGGGATCGACGTCTTGAGCGGCGTTTTGGCAGGCCGAGAATTGGCCTGAACCATTGACGGGATGTGAGAGCTCCGCACACGGGGAAAAATCAAGCACGGCTGGGATCCTTCGGGCGGAACTGCGGTTCAGAGAGGAACCTCTCGATCTGTCTCCGATGCCGCAGAATGTGCACGATGGCATGCTTCTCTGGGTCCGACATCAGCCACCTCCCCTCGAGCGTGGGATCGGTGTACGCCATGACTTTGTCGAGCTCCTTCGCGCAATCCCCCCGCGAGGGCTTCGGCATCGCTGAGACCGGACACGAGCCCGCTCAGCTCCGCGACCGCTCGTTCGTACTCATCCATCATTGCGCCGACGCCGCCCTTCCTGCGATGTGCTGTTTTCATTCGGTCACTACCTCGCCACCACGATCTTCCGCACCTGAGTCGCGCCGCCGGCCGCCTCCAGCCGCGCGAAGTACATCCCCGACGCGACGAGGCGGCCCGCAACATCCTTTCCATCCCACACCGCCGAGTGCCAGCCCGCGGGCTGCACCCCATCCACCACCGTCGCCACGCGCCGCCCTTGGAGGTCATAAACGCCGAGCCGCACGTGGCTCGAGACTGGAAGCCCGTAGTGAAGCACCAGGCGCTCCCCGAAGGGGTTCGGCCTCGCCGCATCCAACGAGGTCACGCGCGGTACGCCGTCACCCTCCGGAACCGCGACCCACGTATCGACGAGGCTCTCGGCACCGAACACATCCCGTACGGCCAGGCGATATTCGTACATGCCCGGGACCACCGTGCGGTCCTCGTAGATGATTTGATGTCGTACGTCGGCCTGCGGGTGTCCGAGCAGAACCCAATCGGTGCCGCTGGTCCGGCGATAGACGCTCGTCGAGGCGATCTGGTCCCCGGGCGCGTACCACTGGAGCCGTACACCGTTCGCGTCCGCGTCGGCGCTCAAGAGAAGAGCTGAGATCGCAGTCGGGGTCGGATACTCGAAGGCCCCGATGTCGATCGCACCGGCCGTCGGGCGGGCTTCGCCGGCGACGTCGTAGACGTACTGCATGGTAGGGGCAAGCGCGTATCCCTCGACGGATGTTCCCGGGTCCACGCCCGCGTCCACGATGGTTCCCATAGGAGTCGCCGCCGTGAGATGGTAGTCGTCACCGGCGGGATCCAGGAATCCCGGCGCGTTATCAAGGCTCGTGTCCACGTAGTTGTTGCTGGAGGTGATCGCGGACGGATCGCTGTACAGCGTGCCGGCCCCGTAGAAGATGTTGTTCCTCGAGACTCCCGTGACGCCACCGGTCGAGAGGTCCGTGTTGACGAAGATCCCGGACCCCTGCCGGTTCACGATCGTGTTGTTGATGATGTAGAAATCCCGCCCTGGGACGCTTCCGCTCTCGGCACCGTATCGAATCACGCTATCGTTGGGAGAGTTCACTCCCTGGACGATGACGTTTCCAATGATGTACGCGGTGCCACAGTCGGGAATGTCTATGTTGTACGTTCCAATCTCGTCCTCGTCAGCGAGCCTGTTGTAGAGAATGAACGTGTTCTGGGCGCGAGATTTGACCTGGTGCCCATTGTGGGATCGGTGCGCGTAGTTGTAACGGAATACAAACACCCGACAGACGTTCTGACTGACATAGATGCAGTGTTGGAACCCATTCGTGTAGGTCGGAAGGGTTCTGCCAAGTTCACAATTCTCGACCAGGAGAGAGTCTGGAGAGCCCACGATGTGCATCTGATTGTCGTGAAAGTAGCAGTTTCTGATTGCCACCCAGCCTGGGCTATCCTCCGGATCGATACGCACGCCGCTGCCATTCTGTGTGATCGATATGGCACCGGTGAATTCCAGGTTGTCGATCGTGATGTTCAAGGCAGTCGAGGTGACCACGATGATTCCCTTTTCATCTTCGACGTGTGTGGAATCCAGCTCTGCATCGAAGACCGGCCTGGGGTCCAAGCCCTTGATGGTGATGTTGGGGGCGATGATCTCCCCGTGGTCGTTCCGGTACGTGCCGGGGTGGACGACGATGGAATCGCCGGTATTGGCGGCATTGGCGGCGAGCAGGGCGTCGCGAAGGGTGGCATAGGTCTGACCGACGCCCACATGACGGGTCGTTGAGGCCAGGCAGGGAGAGGCGACGAGTAAGAGTAACAGGAGGGGTTTCTTCATGAGATCCAGGTGGCCGATGGGGAAAGCCTATCCAAAATCCTCCATCAGCTTCTCCAGCTCTCTGGAGCCGGGGCAGAGAGATTCGAAGGGGACCTGGACCAGGGGCGTGTCGCTTGTATTGTTCATTTCGTGCATGTCGAGGACGGACTCGTCCAAATACAAGAGCCCGGTCGGAATCACTCCTTGCCCCTGATGCTGCAGGTAGTGAAGGACTTTGGCCCGGTCGCGGGGGTCATACCCCTCCGGAACGGCTGAAAAGCGCACGAGGCTGCCGTCGTGCATCGCAATTGTGGTGACGCCCTTGCCGATCGGAACTGAGATCTCCTCCGCGGGCGGAACAAAATCGGCCTGGGCGACCGGCTTGTCGTGCCTGCGGGTGTACAGGTAGCTCTTGGTGGAGCCCTCGTGGTCGTTGAAGGTGACGCATGGGGAAATGACGTCCACCAGCGCCAACCCGCGGTGCTTCAGGGCGGCTTTCAGGATCGGCACTAACTGCTCCTTGTCGCCCGAGAAACTCCGAGCTACAAACGTCGCGCCGATGGAAAGCCCGAGAAACGCAGGGTCGATCGGCGCCATCTGGTTCCCCTCCCCCTTTTTCAACTTCGATCCGATATCCGCAGAGGCAGAGAACTGCCCTTTGGTCAGCCCATAGACGCCGTTGTTCTCGATGACGTAGAGCATCCTGACATTTCGGCGGATGGCGTGAGCCATCTGTCCCAATCCGATCGAAAGCGAATCGCCGTCGCCGGAGATGCCGATGTAGGTGAGCTCCCGGTTGGCAGCCGCGGCGCCGGTGGCCACGGCGGGCATCCGGCCGTGTACGGAGTTGAAACCATGGGCGCCGGACGCAAAATAAGTCGGGGTCTTGGACGAGCAGCCGATGCCGCTCATCTTGGCGATCCGATGCGGCTGGATGGAAAGCTCCCAGAGGGCCCGGATCAAGGCAGCGGTGATCGAATCGTGCCCGCAGCCGGCGCACAACGTGGACATCGCCCCCTCGTAATCGCGGACGGTCAGCCCGAGGTCGTTTGTTTGCAGACCCGGGTGGACGGCTATCGGTTTGGAAATCGATGGCATCCGTGTCTCATCCTTCGGCCCCGCTCAGGGCCTTCGGCATGCCCCCGAGACGGCGCGCGGTTTCGCCATCCGGTCTCCCGATGGCCGACAGGAAGCCCTCCACGACTTGACCCGCGCTCAGGGGATAACCGCCGTAATAGAGCAACGACTTGAGCTTTTCCTTGGGGACATTCGTTTCCAGCGCGATCAGGGATTTCAGCTGGTGGTCGCGGTTCTGTTCTACGATGTAATTGACGTCGTGGGCGCTCAAGAACGCTTCCACCTCGGCACCGAACGGGAAGCCGCGGATGCGCATGTAGTCGCCGGGGATTCCCTGCTCCGACAGGAGATCGAGGGCCTCGCGGACGGCCGCGTCGCACCCGCCCAGGGTTACGAGGGAGAACGGTGCTCTCCCCTTCCGCTTCCCGGCCGGGCTCCGGGACAAGTCGATGACCGGGGGAGGGATGAACTGGGCCGCCGCACGGTGCTTCTTGGCGAGCCGGTCGACAACCTCCTGATACTCTTCGGGCAGCTCGGTGTAGCCGCCCAGCCGGTTGTGTCCGGAGCCGCGCGTCAGATACGCCCCTTTGGGAGAGACTCCCGGAAGGGTGCGGGGCGTCACGAAATTCTCGTCCTCGTCCGAGTAGCGGTGGAAGGCGGTCAGTTTCTCGATCTGCTCGGGGGAGAGCACGCGCCCGCGGTCGGGTTTGTAGCTGTCGTCCCAGGATAAGCGAGGCACCACCCAGTCGTTCATCCCGATATCCAGATCGCTCATTAGAATCACCGGCGTCTGGAATTTCTCGGCCAGGTCGAACGATTTCACGGCGAACTCGAAGCACTCGGCCGGATGGGCCGGAAAAAGTAGGATGTGCTTGGTATCGCCATGGGATGCGTAGGCGCAGAGGAGCAGGTCGGCCTGCTGGGTTCGGGTAGGCATTCCCGTGGAGGGGCCGACCCGTTGCACGTCCACCAGGACGGCCGGAACTTCTGCGTAGTAGGCGAGCCCAAGAAATTCGTTCATCAAGGAAACGCCCGGCCCTGCAGTGGAGGTGAAGGCACGGGCGCCGGCCCAGCCCGCGCCGATGACCATGCCGATGGCCGCGAGCTCGTCTTCGGCCTGCAGAATCGCGAAGTTGTTCTTCCCGGTTTGGGGGTCCTTGCGGTAACGCTCGCACAGGCTCTTGAACGACTCCATCACGGAGGTCGCGGGGGTAATCGGATACCAGGCCGCGACCGTGCAGCCCGCATAAAGCGCTCCCAGGGCGGTGGCGGTGTTTCCGTCGATCAAGATCTTATCGCCGTTGGCGTTCATCCTCTGCACCCGGAACGGGAGGGGGCACTCGAGGTTTTGCTTGGCGGAGTCATAGCCCAGCTTCAACGCTTTGTAATTGGACTCGAGCAGGGCTTTCTTCTTACCGAACAATTCGTGTAAAAGCTCTTCGGCCACGCTCAGCTCGATGTCCAGAAGGGCGATCACGCTGCCCGCGTAGGCTATGTTCTTCATTAGGATCCGCTCGCGGGGCTCTTGGAAGTGTTCGACGCAGAGCTGAGCGAACGGAACCCCCAAGAAGGTCACGTCCGGACGCTGAAGACCTTTGTCGAGAGGCCAGGTCGAGTCGAAGAGCAGGTAGCCCCCCGGGCGAACTTCCTTTACGTCGCGCGCGTACGTCTGAGCGTTCATGGCGACGATCAAGTCATATTCCAACGCCCGTGAGGTCCGACCGTCCTTGTTCACTCGGATTTCATACCAGGTGGGGAGCCCCTGTATGTTGGACGGAAAGAGGTTCTTGCCTGAGACGGGAATCCCCATCCGAAAGATCGTCTGCATCAGGAGCCCGTTCGCGGAGGCCGAGCCGGTGCCGTTGACGTTGGCCAGCTTGAAGGCGAAATCGTTTACGCGGGAATTCACTTCGGGCACGGGCCGTTCCCAGCGTAGGGCAGGAGGACATCCGACTTTTGCATATCCCAGGCGGCGGTGGGACAACGCTCGGCGCAGAGTCCGCAATGCACGCAGAGATTCTCATCCTTGAGCATCAGCCGTTTCGTCTGGGGCAGCTCTTCGGAGACAAAAAGGGCCTGGTCGGGGTTGATGGCGGGGGCCGTGAGCCGGTTCCTCAGATCCATCTCGTCGCCGTCGCGGGCGATGGTCAGGCAGTCGACGGGGCAGACGTCGATGCAGGCGTCGCACTCGATGCAGCGCGGAGCGGCAAAAACGGTCTGCACGTCGCAATTCAGGCAGCGCTCTACCTCGCGGGCCGCCTGCTCGGGCGTGAAACCGAGCTCCACCTCGACGGACAATTCCCGAAAGCGCTTGGCCAAATCGACGTGCTTCATCTTCTGGCGCAGGACGGGATTGAAGTCGTTGGAATAGCTCCACTCCGATATTCCCATCTTCTGACTCGTTAGATTCAGACCGCGGGGCAGCCGGAGGGTCACCGGCTTGGCGTGCGCATACTGATGAATGGAGATCGCGGCTTCGTGCCCGTGAGCGACGGCCCAAATGATGTTCTTCGGCCCCCAGGGCGCGTCGCCGCCAAAGAAGACGCCGGGCCGGGTGGACATGAAGGTGGTCTCGTCCACGATGGGGAGGTCTTGCTCGCCGAATTCGATGCCGGTATCCCGCTCGATCCAGGGAAAGGACGCCTCCTGACCGATGGCCAGGATCACATCATCGCAAGGGAGAATGACGGAATCGGTTGTCCTCGAATGTCTGGCGTCGGTGTCCCACTCCAGCCGCTCGAATTCCATGCCGACCAGTTTCCCACGTTCCAGCACGAAGCGCTTCGGGGCGTGGTTGACGAGGATTTCAATTCCTTCCTCTTCGGCATCTTCCAGTTCCCAAGGGGAAGCTTTGAAGAAACCCCGCGGGCGGCGGGCCATCACCTTGATATCTCGGCCCCCCAATCGTCGCGCCGAGCGGCAGCAGTCCATGGCGGTATTGCCGACACCGATGATCAATACCCGCTCGCCGATCTTGTCGATGTGCTTGAACGCGAGCGATTCGAGCCAGTCGATACCGATGTGGATGTTGGCGGCCGCCTCGGAACGTCCTGGGAGCTGCAGATCCTTGCCGCGGGGGGCGCCGCTGCCGACGAAGACGGCGTCGAATCCTTCCTCCAGAAGCGTTCGCATGCTCGTCACCGGAGATTTGTAACGAACATCGACCCCCATATCCAAGATGGCATCGCACTCCTCCTGGAGGACTTTCTCGGGGAGGCGGAAGGATGGGATGTTGGTACGCATCAGCCCTCCCGGCCTGTCGTACTTTTCGAAAAGCACCACGTCGTAGCCCAAGGGCATCAGATCGTTGGCCACGGTCAGGGATGCCGGACCGGCTCCGATCAGGGCCACCCGCTTCCCGTTCTTCTGGGCCGGAGCTTTGGGCAAGAGATGGCCGATCTCCCCTTTGAGGTCGGCGGCCACCCGCTTGAGGCGGCAAATGGCTACGGGTTTATCCCCCTCGAGCCGCCCGCGCCGGCAGGCGGGCTCGCAGGGACGGTCGCAGGTGCGGCCCAAGATGCCGGGAAAGACGTTGCTTTCACGATTTAGCATATAGGCGTCGGTGTAGCGCCCTTGGGCGATCATCCGGATGTACTCCGGCACGTTCGTGTGCGCCGGGCAGGCCCACTGGCAATCGACGACCTTGTGGTAGTAATCGGGATGTCGGGTATCGGTCGGTTTCATTTGACTCACAATGATTTACGAAGCGCGCGCGGGCGGATTCCTGCCCCCGCGGCGCTGACGTGGGTTGGCATCCTGGGGATGATCATGCAGGACGGATGTCACCGGCTCAAGAGGAGTTGTGCCGATTGCTCTCCGCTCTGGCCCAGCCGCTAGTCAGCCTTGACAAATGCTTACCCCCTTGGTATCCTTGTGCTATGAGACTCCCGCGGTACGTTCGAGAACGGTTTCGGGCCTACGGCCGAGAGGGTGGCCGTGCCCGCGCCGAACATATGAGCCCCGAAGCGCTTAGGGCGATCGCTTGCCGAGCCGCTGTGCGGCGCTGGATCAGGGCCCGATTCGGCGCGCCGAGTTTCGAGTCCCTCGGATTCCCCGGTGGCGAGATCATCGATGCGGGATTGGCCGCCCTCGCCGCCGGCGAGGAGACGGCCGAGAGTCTGCTGGTGTCACTGGCTGCACCCCGGCTCAAGAGGGAGGGCGTGCCCCTTCCCCGCAACGTTTGGGCGGATGCAGACATTCGCTTCTATCGCCTGCTCGAGCGAGCGGGCGGTAACCTCGCCCACGCGCGATACCTCGCCTATCTGCGCCAAGCGGCGTCGTTCGCGGACGCGTGCGCCAACGCGCACGCAACCTGAGACCCGGATGCGTGAGGAACTCACCCGAGATCGCCTAATCTCGCTCATGAAGGAACTGGCCCGAACAGCACCACGAGGTGGTACGTACCGAGTCTATCTGCTGGGAGGAGGAACTGCGGTTTACCTCGGGTGGCGACGGTCGTCGATTGATGTGGATATCTTCTCTGATCAGCAGGACGTTTTCCGGGATATCCAGGCAATCAAAGAGCGCCTCAACGTGAACATCGAGTTCGCTCGACCGGAAGACTTCGTCCCACCGTTGAAAGGAACTCCGGATCGGCACGTCTTCGTCGAAACGATAGGACGCATCTCCTTCTATCACTATGACCCTTATGCGCAGCTTCTGTCCAAGGTCGTCCGTGGTTTCCAGCGGGATCTTGATGACGCGGGGGAATTCATGCGCAGCGGGATGGCGGATCCCGAACGATTCCGGAAGCTGGTGGCTGCTATCCCGGACTCCGCATATACCAGGTACCCCAGCCTTTCGAGGCGTGGAGTCGAGGACGCCGTGGGGGCCTATCTCGCCTCGTTGTCCTAGCTCATTTCAGCATCACGAACGTCCCCTTCGAGACGCCGTCCACCGACCTCACACGATAGAAGTAGACGCCGGAGGCGAGCCGGTTTCCCTGATCGTTCCGCCCATCCACCGTCACCTCGTGGATCCCAGGTGACAAGGACTGCTGCGCCATCAGAGTCCGTACCAGACGCCCGTTCAGGTCAAAAACCTGCGCACTCGCCACGCCAGGCTGCGTCGTCACGAACGTGAGCTTTGCCTGAGGGTTGAGTGGGTTCGGCGAGACCGAGGCCAGCGACCCGGCACCGAGCCATGGGAACTTGACGATTCGTGCCGCGACGTCGCCGCTGAATCTGCCGCCGGTTACTAGGTCGCCGCTCACAGTCACCGTGACCACGCTCACGCCGTCGGGAAGGCCCGCGAAGAGCGCCTTCAGATCGCGCTGCGCGAAGCAGACACGAGCCTCGCGGACGCCGTTGTGATTGATGTCGCCGACGGGGCCGCCCTTGCACGCCGTCCGGATCGACACCCCGCCATAGGACATCGTCGTCGATGAGACGACGATGTCGCTGACGCTGAAGGAGCCGTTCACGGGCTCCACCCGCAACCAGGTCGGAAGGACTTGGGGGAGAACGTAGTTCCAATTGAGCGCAAAGAACACGTTCGCGGGAATCACATCGACAATGGTTGCGCTCGTGGCCGCGTAGTCGGCCAGCACGCCGTCCGAGACCCATAGCTCCACGATGTAGGGGCTCCCCGCCGTCGATGTATAGGTGAATTGGGGCGTGGGTCCGGTTGCGACTTTGACGCTGTCGCCAAAGGTCCAGAGGAAGGCCAAGAGGTCTCCGTCCGGATCGTAGGACGCCGTGCCATCAAACTGCACGGGCACGTTGACAATGCCGAAGTAGGGACCGCCCGCATCTGCGACCGGCGGCCGCAATGTGTCCTGGACCACGATCGTCGTCGAGGCAGAGCCCGAGAGCGTGCTGGTCGCCGTAAAGATGACCGTATGGCTCCCCGCGGCGCTGAATCCGGGTGTCCACGAAAAGCGGCCGACCTCGGATGGAGCCGTCCAGTCGAAGGTCGCCCCCGGAGGGAGCGGGCTCGCGGTCAACGAGGCAATCACATCGCCGTCCGGATCGGAGGCGGTCACATCGAACGTCACGAGTTGACCCTCATGGGCGGGCACTGTGCCCGGTGCCGCAACGACCGGGGGTTGGTCCGCCCGGCCCTCCGCAGGGAGGCTGTCCGCATACGCAGCCAGGATCGGCGCCGCAGCCCGCAACGCCGAGATCGACGAGAGACGATCGCTCCCCTGGCCCAAGGTGATGGCGAGGAGGATCTCCTGCACGTCCCCGGGAGCCATGGCAAACGTGCCGGTGGAGATCACCATCCGGCGGTCGCCCGGGTCCGAATCGAGCCATCCCGTCCCCGCGACAGGATCCCCCGACACCGCGTACTTCGTGACAGGCTGAGCCGGGTCGCCGAACTCGTGCATCTCGGTGCCGTCGTTGGTGAGCCCTCGCATTGAGGCGTAGCTTTCCTCGCCGCTCAGAGGGTCCATTCCATTGATGTATTTCGTGAAGGAGGTCATTCCGAGCTGGTCGGTCACTCCGAGCGCTCGAGCGACCGCCCCCTGGATCAGGAGGATGCCGACCGCCGGCGGCTCGGCACCGTATTGGTCATCCGAATTCGTCGCGTTGTAGGCATAGCCAAGATCGAGGGCTGGATCGCACCCAACGAGATCATCGGAGGCACCGCCCAGATCAGGGTCGACCCAGAAGGCGACGGCCGCATCGTCCAGTGTGCTGACGCCTTTGTTGATCAACTTGAACTTCACGAAGATGGTGTTGCCGGCGGGTCCGGCTCGATTGTACGCAAAGACGGTCTGTTGAACCTCGATCCCAAGCGGGCTGGTCCGTCCGGGCCCCGCGCCGTGTGCTCCCGGGTCGGCATCGTTATAGACGCCCCACATCGTGACGTCACCGAAGAGGAGCGGCTTCCCGTCCGTTCCCACCGGAGCCCCCTGGGCGACCGGCCAGTTCAAATAGTCGGGGCTCGTGACGTCGCCGCGCCGAATGGTGTAGGTCTTGAAGTCGGGCTGATCCGGCAGGAACGTTCCGTTCTCCATCGGGCCGGGAACGTACTCCTGGCCGTATTCCGCGACGGCCACCCGGGTCAATCCGTTCACCCGGGCGCCGATCCAAAGCCCCGAGGCAAAAACGGCCGTGTGGCCGGATCCCTTCGGGTAGACGAGGCCCGCGTTCCCAGTGAAGTCGAAGGCGAGAGAGCCGTGGTTCGTCACAACCATGTCGAGATTATTGACGTCCATTCGAGCCGAGTTGTCGATCAGCGACGGGGCCCGACGAAATGATCTCGTGTTGCCCGGCCGCTGCGAGGGCCATCCAGGTGTCGGCGTTATCGCGAGGGCTATGAGGGAGAAAGCGAGAAACCAGGTGAGGATGACACGGCGCATGGGGCACCCCCTTGGAACAATCCCGTCGGCCCTAGGCCTGGGGAAACGGAGCGCTACTCCACATCCCTGCAGAGGAGAACAGCGAGGACGCTCGAAGCGTACTCCCCTCCGACTCCCTGTCCAGGGAAAACTCGCGCGGACGACAAGAGCCTTCCCTCTCGCGTTGAAGCGTTCAGTACGCGACGCGCAGTTCGATACCGGGGGCTCCCGCTATGGGGCGTACCAGTGGGGACACGCAAATGCCGGCCCGGCCCGCGAGCTTCTGGTTATGGACGCGCGCTGAATGCGCAGCACCGGCAATGTCGGCTACGAGGAACGTGGCCCCCACGAGTGAGGCGCCGAAAAACAGCCCAGCCAATCCCTCGTTGCCTCTGTTATTGGAGGACGAGACATTGGCAGCTAGGGCAGCCATGATTCCGGCCGCGGCGCCCCTGATCACGATCCCCCGGATCGCGCGTTCCGCTGCGGGGGAGATCGAGTCGACCGACGCGTACCGCGGGACCGGATTGGCGAGTCTATCGGGCCAGGTGGCGCCTCGCCGCGCATGAAGGGAAGAAGGGACGAGCGAGCTGACGCAGAGTAAGACAATCGGAAGAATCAATGATTGGCCCACGCTTGACCGGGGAAAATCGGGCATTGACCGGGTCAACCGCATGGCTACAAGGCACGCGCCGAGCGACCCGACTCGGACCACTTTTCCACGCAGCTCAGATCGGCCATTCGCGCAGGATCCGCTCCGTCTCCTCGTAGTGGCCGCTCTCGTCGGCGACGATGTTCTCCAGCTGGACCTGGAGCCCCTTGTCCCCGAACGTCTCCGCCTGCCGGGCCCGCTTCGTATAGTCGGCACGTGCGCGCTTCTCCGCGGCGAGCACCGCCTCGAGCATCTCGCGGTTGCCGCGCGCTTCGGGCACGGGCCGCGGCACGGTCGTCGGCTCCCCGCCCAGGGCGACGATCTTGTTGGCCAGGAACTGGGCGTGCCCCTGCTCGCCCGGTACCTCGGACAGGAAGAACTGGGCAAGCTGCGGGCGGTAGGGCCCCGTCACCTTGGCCGCGTACGTCGTGTACTGGATGATGGCGCTCAACTCACCGGAGAGATCTTCGTTCAAGAGAGCGATCATCTTCCCGCGGCTACCCTTCGACGATTTTCGTTTCCGATTCGGCATCTCATCTCCTCTCCGTGGCCCCTCAACTCATTGCGGTAGGAAGCTAACAATGCATCCTACTCACCGGGTAGTCGCGCCGTCTATGGACCCTAGGTAGGCCCGCTTACGGCAACTCAGTCACCGTAGCCGAGTAGAAGGTCCAGGGAGAGCTCAGATTCGAGAGGTTCAGATGGAACGAAGAATGTGCGGGCCCCTGCCAGGAAACGAGTACGGGTACATGCTGACTGCCTGGTTGGAGCTTGAGCTCTTGACCTCCTCCAGGCATATACACTCTCCAAGAGGCGGGCTCGCCACAAGAGACGGCAAAGTCCACGAGATAGGACTTCCCTACAATCAGCGCTGAGGGGGAAACATACAGCTCGACGCAACGGATCCCGCCTTGCGGACCCAAGAAGTGATAGAAGCCGTCCTGGTTGTTTCCGCCCAAGGCGCCCTGAAACACGTTCATGAACGAGATATAGGCTCCATTCGCCAGACGAGGCGAGGCCGGGGTCAGCGTGAAGGGTTTCTTGGAGCCCAGCATGGCGGGCTGCATCGATACTCCCGCAGCAGCGAGCGCTTCACTCACCTCGGCTGCGGAGAGCTGCGCGGGCGCCGCGGCGATCTTGGGTGTTTGGTCGGAAGTCTGGAGCGTGGGCATGAGCTGCCCGGCTCTCTCTTGGGAAGTCCCCTTGAAGACGAGGACACGGGGTATGCTCGTGGAGCGTGCCGTGATCTTCGGTGTCCTCGTCGGTTCCGCCCCGTGACCTTCGACGAAAAACACGGTCACTCCAACTAGAACGATCCCCCACGCGAACGCTTGAGCTTTTCCGAGCGTTTTCATCTCAGACCTCCTCCTATTAGCCTCGTGATGGCCGTCTCCCCAAGAACTTCGACGGGTCCCGGCCGGCCGAAGAGATAGCCCTGGAAGGCGTGGCAGCCTTGGCGGGCAAGAAAGTCCCGCTGCTCCCCGGTTTCCACGCCCTCGGCAATGACGGCCAGACCCAGGCTTTGCCCCAGGGCCATGATGGTGCGGGCAATGGCGGCATCGTTTGGGTCGGTGAGTACATCGCGCACTGGGCTTGACCCGTTCTGGTGGACATATTCCGAAAGGCGGATACGATGTCCGGCATGTCCAAGAACGGTGGTCGCCGTGCGCGGCGCGTGTTCCATGACCGGGAGCAGGTGTGCAGTTGCTCCCTGATCGGCCTCATGTTCTCGTTCCCACTTTGACCCAGGGCAAAATGACCCTCCGAGACCACTTCGAGCGCTCAGGCAATTGGCTCTTTCGCCGAAGGAGTCATCTGCCTCTTTTGCTCCTGGCGGTATTACTGCCGGCAGTCGCCAAGACCGAATACGCCGATGGGAGCCATTCAGAGGATCTCGTTTGGGAGGCCATCTGCTTCACGATCTCCCTCAGCGGACTGGCCATCCGCGTGTTCGCGGTCAGCCACGCGGCCCCCAGCACCTCGGGCCGAGGTACTCTGGACCCGAATGCCGATACCCTGAATACGGCCGGCCTGTACTCGATAATGAGGCACCCTCTTTATCTCGGCAACTACCTGATGTGGCTGGGCGTGACCTTGTTCCCGCACTTGTGGTGGTGCCCCGTGATCTGCAGTCTCGCCTTCTGGTTGTACTACGAGCGGATCGCATTCGCGGAGGAGGAGTTCCTGCGCCGCCGATTCGGGGTCGCGTGGGAGACCTGGGCCGCACGGACGCCGGCGTTTGTGCCGGCCTTCAACAAGTGGCGATGGCCGGAGCAGCGCTTTTCCTTCAGGCATGTGTTGAGGCGCGAATACTCGGCGCTCTTCGCCCTGGTTGCCTCCTTCACGTTTCTCAAGGTTGTTCGCGAACTGGTCCAATTAGGACGGTTCGAGGTTGATCGGGTGTGGGGAATCGTTTTCACGTGTACTGCAGTCGTATACATCGTACTCAGAACTCTCAAGCGGAAGACACGGCTCCTTCACGTTGTCGATCGCTAGGCGGGTAAGGGAACGGTGAGCGCCGCGGGCCGGATCTGCTTCTGACTTCAAGGGCCTACGGCAATTCGCAGTCGTGGTGAGCCCTCTCACCGCCAATCTCCGGCTCCCACGAATGCAGCCCAATAGAAGGGATGGGTGCTGCTCTTCTTCGCTCGGCGTTCGCGGAGGATCTCAAGACTTGCGTGTCGTACCGCCGCGGCGGTGTCGAGCCTGTCCTTGAGCCTCCCTTGGTAGAGGGCCCTCATCCAGGAGCGGGTGGCTTCGTCGTCCACCGACCACAGGCTCATGATCAGGGTGCCGACTCCCGCCACCTGGAACGCGCGCCGCAGCCCGAACACGCCCTCGCCCGCGCGAATGTCGCCGACACCGGTCTCGCAGGCCGATAGCACTGCCCACTCGACGCCGGAAAGAGCCAGCGACGCGATCTCCTCGGCGGTCAGGATCCCGTCGTCGTCGTTCGCTCCCGCATCCGAGCGATGGTTCGCACCGGCCAGCACAAGGCCCGAGCGCAACAAGGGACTCTCGCTCAGGATCGGAGCCGTGGGGGAGGAGTCTCGTGGCGCCGGAACCTCGGCCAGGCTCCCCATCCCGCGTCCCGGGCCAGGTACCGACCCGCATTCTCCGCCCAGGAAGAAGCCGTGTGTCGCCAGGTGCAGGACCCTGCGCCCGGGCGCGGCCTGCTTGAGCGCCGCCTCGTTCGCGGCCCCGCCTCGAAGGTCGAGCACGTCGCCACTGCCCGAGGACCCGCCCGCGCGCCGCTTCCATAGCTGGGCGATCTCGCGCGTCTCCTCGCCCGTGGCTCCCAGCGGCTCGAAACGCATCCCGGCCAGCGCGCCACAACTCGATCGTGGGCCGCGATACGCCGTCGCGGAGGGAGGTGTCGTGGACGCGACTCGCCCGCGGGGACGACGTTGGCTCTCTGATCGAGCGGACGGCGACGCGGCGTCGAAGTCGGGTCCACCCAGCGCCAGCAGACCCTCGCTGCGCGCGGGCGGCGACAGTTGCACCAGGTCGCGCTCCGCGGAGAGGTAGTGGAACATCGGATCTCGTTCTACCAGATAGCCGCCGCCTTCGACCGGCAACGCGGCAAAGCTCACTAGATTCAGTGACCCATCCGGAACCACGAAGGCCAGGCGGGCGCCCCCCATCGCGGAGGCGACTGGATCCCATACCGCAACGCGGAGGGCCGACCCCACCTCACGGTAGGCGGACTCCGAGGAGCCCCTACCCCCGGTGGATTGCCCGCCGGCGGAGGCCGCCCTCTTCCATGTCCCGACCAGACTGTCGATCCGACTGGCTGCGCCGAGGTCCACGACCGTGGGGTCTGATTCCCCCGAGCGAAGCACGAACGCGAGATAGGACGCGGTGGTCCCGGGGAGCGTCGCGCCTCTCGCCGAACGGTCGCTCCTCTGAAATTCCGCAACGGCAACGAGGGCGGCCCCTGCCGGCAGGTGTTCGGTGACCTCCGCGATGCCGATTCGACTGCGCGACCCCTCGAGCACGAAGGTGGCGCTGACCTCGGCCATCGCACGCTCCGCCCTTTCCGCTTCGTCTCGAGCATTGGCCACCAGCTTGCGGTAGATCGGGGGCTCATCATCTCCCACCCCGCGCACCACCAAATTGGCGAGCCGTGTCCGTGCACTCGCGAGGTCGGCGGCGGCACGCGCGACCCCCGGCTTCGCCGTGTCGCCCGCCGAACGGTGGCGTGCGGCCATCTCGTCCATTACCACCGCCCGAGAGCGCACGAGCGCGTCGAGGCTGCGTCGCCGGGAGGGAGCATCGAGCCCGGCCGCCGCCAGGTTCAGCGCCACGTCGAGACCAGTCTTGCGCACGGACGCGTACTGCAGCGCTTGGCGCTCGGAAAGCCCCCGGCTGGTGAGTCGCAGGTGATCGAGTGTGATGCGCTCTGCGGCCAGCGCATGCTCCAACGCGTGGCCGCCGTCGCCCTGCGCAGCTTCGAGCCAGGCCAGTCGACTCAGGCTCTCGGCAAGGTCTGGATGGTCGGGGCCGAGTGCCTTCTCACGGACGGCAAGGCTGCGCGCCGCAGACGCTCGTGCGGCCTCGAAATTGCCAGAGGTCCTGAGGATGTCCGTTAGGTGGTCCAGGTTGGTGGCCACCATGTGATGGTCGACTCCCAGCGCCTTCTCGCGAATCGCTAGCGAGCGTTCGTGCGCTCGTCGCGCCGCGGCGTAGTCGCCCGTGTCCTCGAGCAGCGCTCCGAGGTTCTCGAGGATGAGCGCGACGTCGGGGTTCTCCGGGCCGAGCAACTTCTCATCCGTGGCGAGCGCGCGTTCGAGCAGGGATCTCGCCGAGTCGAGTTCGCCCGCGCCGCGAAGCACGCCCGCGAGGTTCATCCGGGTGCGAGCCACATCGACGTGCTCGGATCCGAACTCCTTCTCTCGGATCGCCAGTGCGCGCACATAGAGCGGACGCGCCGCGGCGTAGTCGCCCATGATCTGCTCGAAGGCCCCGAAGCTGTTCAGGACGCGCGCGACGGTGGGGTGCTCGGGCCCGAATGACTTCTCGTTGATCGCCAGGGCTCGCTCGAATAGCGCGCGGACCTTGACGTAGTCACCCCGGGCGGTGAGTACCGCGGCGAGACTGTTCAGGCCCATGGCCACGTAGGGATTCTCCGGGCCATAGGCCTTCTCCCAGATTCCCACGGCGCGCTCGATCAGCGGCTGCGCGGCGGCCGGGTCGCCCAGGGCGGAGAGCACGTTCGCGAGGCCATTGAGCCCACGCGCAACCAACGGATGATCGGCGCCGTGCACCTTTTCCCAGATCGCCATCGCGCGCTCAAATGCCTGGCGCGCGGCGACGTACTCGCGGCTGTCGAAGTTGGTGGACCCGATGTTGAACAGGACGAACGCCACCTGATCACTCTCGGGCCCATCCTTCTTCTCGTTGATGGCCAGAACGCGCTCGTAGGCGCGAAGCGCAGCGGGCGTATCCCCGATGTCCCCGAGCACGTTCGCGAGGCCCATCAGGACCCTCGCGACGTTCGGATGGTCGGGGCCGAGTCGCTTCTCGTAAATCGCCAGGGCGCGTTCGAACTGGGTTCGGGCCGCGGCATACTCACCCCCCACCGCGAACAGGATCGCCAGGTTGTTGACGCTGGACGCCACCTCTGTGTGGCCACTGCCGAAGGATTTTTCTTTCAGCTTGACCGCCCGCTCGGCCATCCGGTGATCCTCCTGGCCACCGGTCTGCCCCCGCTGCCAGAGGGACTGCACCAGCACGTCGATCGTGCGCGCGACGGTCGAGTCGGCCGCGCCGCTCTTCTGGAGTTCGGCAAGGTGCACCCGGGCCAGGCTGTCGGCTTCGGCGAGCTTGCCGGCGTTGAGCATGGCCCGGAGCGAGTCGAGCCCGACGCTGGCCGACTCCGCGACTTGCACCTGGCCCGCGAGCGCCATCGCGAGGGCGATCACAGCGACGCTGCAGCGGACGGTCGGCTTCACTTGCGGTCCTCCATGGTTGGGGACGAGAGCCATCGGACGAAATCGAGGCGCACCGGGTCCCTGTTACGGACGAGGATTCTCCAGTTCCATCCGCCGCATCCAGACTCCCTTGGTCACTTCAGAGCGCGACGCCAGACGTTGCGCCATCTCGAAGAGCGGGCCAGCCGTCCCGCCACCGCTGCTCGACGGCGACTCGGCCAGGCCGCCCAGGCCGCGCAGGTGGACCCTCGCCGCATCCGGGATCGGAATCGCGATCTGACCCGGTCGCGCCAGCCCGTTCATGTCCGCCTCGAACTCGACCAGCCGGGTCGGACTGGCGAGCACCATGAGGTGCTCGCGTCCGCCGGGAGAATCCACCGTCCAGGACAGGTTCGTGCCGCCGCGAGCGCCGGGTAGAACGTGCCGCTCACCGGGGGGCAGCGGGTTCTGCGGGTCAAGGCCGGGCAGCGGAAACAGCGCGTAGGAGTGCCCCGCCTCGTCCTCGTTGATGACGTAGACATAGAGCGGGGCAGTTGCTTCGAATTCCAGCGTGACGTGGTCGCCGAGCGAGAGGCGGGCTCCTGATTCGAGACGCTCCCGCTCAGTGGCTCCCGCCGGGACGCGGTAGACGGCTGCCTCCACGGTGTAAGGTCCCGTGGCACTGGCGGGGGCGGGCCTCTCGTTCTCGGTCACGCGACCATCGGCGGCTCCTGCCGGTCCGGAAGGCCCCACGGGCGGCCGCCGGTCGCCGGTCGGGCCTACCACGCGCCCGACGACCAAAGCAGAGGCCACGAGCAGCATCCCCCCGAGGGCGACCGGTATCCAGCGGCGCACGCCCGTCGATCGAATCGACCTCCGCGCTGCGGCCTCGTGGGCCATCGTCGAGCCGGTCCCCACGCCGATTGCGTGCGCCAACGTCCTGCTCCATCTGCCCGGCCGTGGCGAAGCGATCACCGGGCTCCCAGGCCAGCGGCGCGCTCGACCACCGAGACGAATCCCTCGGGAAGATCGGGGCGCTCGTCCCGGAGCAGCCTTGCCTCGCGCTTCGTGTGGCGCGAGCGGAGCTCCTCCCACGACTCGGCCCGGACGGGGAACGAGCCGGTGGCGAGGTGGTAGAGGAGCACGCCCAAGGCCGTAGATGTCGGAACGGTGCGTCGCCAGTTGGTCGCGGAAGAGCTCGGGCGCCATGTAGAGCGGCGTTCCCGAGACGCCGCTGGCCCGTCGGTACCCTGCGCGCGGAGGTCGAGGCCGGCGCCAAAGTCCATGAGCACGATCCGTCCGCCCGCTTCGCGCATGACGTTCTGGGCCTTGACGTCGCGGTGAACCACCCCCACGCGATGGACGGCGGCCAGGGCACGACAGAGGTCGATGCCGATCAACGCCGTCTCGCGCGCGCCGAAGGGACCCTGATCGCGTAGGATCTGCTCCAGCGAGCGCCCGCGGACGAACTCCATCCACAGGCCGACCCTGTCGTCGCGGATCTCGGCGCCATGGACGATGACCACGTTCGGATGGCGCACCTTCGCCAGGAGTCGGCCCTCGTCCACGACCTTCGATGCGGTGTCGACTTCGCTTGGATCGCGGACATTGAGGAGCTTGAGCGCCACTTCGCGCTCGAGCTGCGGATCCCACGCCCGGAAGACCTCGCCGAAGCCGCCCTCGCCCAGCGTCTCTCGGATCTCGAGGTGGCCCCACAGCCGTGCAGCGTGACGGATAGCGACTGTCTCCGCCATGGTCGGCGATTCCCCCGACCGAGGCATCGGCGAGCGTTCTCCGCGATGAACCCGGGCGACGCTCTCCAGCAGGCGCAAGGGACTCGATCACGCGCCGCGCGTCCTTGTCGGTCGTGGAACGCAGCGCCTCGCTCCAATTCGTCGACTCGCCGTCCGCGACCAGCTGCGCGAGGCCATCGGCTTGCTTGCGGTTCTTATTCACGAGCCATCTCCGTGGCGAGTCTCAGCAGAGCCCGGCCGACCGCCTTCCTCGCGGCTTCGGCGCTCGGCCGCTTCGCAGCCGTGGCGATCTGCTCGTAGCTCATCCCCATCTCGATGCGAGCCAGCACCGCCTCACGGTCATCGTCACCGAGCCGAAGGAGAGCCTGCTCGTACCGCTGCAGCGCGTCGCTGCCAATCGCTTCTTCCAGAGGCGAGGCGCCCTCCGCCGGATGGTCGAGCGACAGATCCTCGCGTCGGGGTCTGGCCCGGGCCCTTCGAACCTCGTCCCGGATCCGATTGAGCAGGGCCTGTCGCAGGTACGCTCCGAAGGCGCCGTCATGCCGTGGCACGAAACCTCCGATGTTCTGAAAGGTCTTGACCAGCGTTTCCTGGATCATATCGTCTGTGTCCACTAGGTCCCGCGCCCATCGCGGCAGTCGTCCCGCTGACCAGCGTCGAAGGACCGGAATATAGCGTTGGAAGAGGCGCTCGAGTGCTCGGCGGTCACCCGCCTGGGCGCGTCGAACCAGCTCGACGGAAGGAACTTCGTCCGGCTCGGTGAGTCCTGGACGGCCATGCGTGCCGCCCCCGCTGTCGTTACGATCCATGGGCCGAGTATACCCGGGTCACCGTCGCCGACGGAGGCGGCAAGTGATATCCGGTCGGCCCACCCCGTCCCTTCCCAATTCATGAAACGCATCCGGGAGATCAGGCGGACAGGAAAAGAGCAGGAGCCGTGCTGAAAATCGTGGGAGTGGCTAGGGTCTCGAATCGGTACCTCTAGGGTCGAATCCCAGGCGGCACAGCACGTTAGCCGAAAAGATGCACCGTTGTAGGGGTGGGAATAGTGAAGCGCGCGTCCTTCATGTGGTGCGCATAGGTTGAGTCGTCGGCGCCCAGCGTGCGGAGGAAGGGGAAGACGTGCTCCCCGACGACGGTGTACATCTCCGCTGGCACCAGGTGCTTGAAGCGCGACCAGCGCAGGTCCTCGTAGGGACGGCCCCTTGGGTCCTTGCCATCCGGGAAGACACGGCGCTCCATCGGCCTCTTCAACCGGGCGGACTTGTTCTCTTCGAGCGTGTGCAGATCGTCCAGACGGCGCAGGAAGAGGAGGTAGGTGATCTGCTCTATCACCTCGAGTGGGTTGGAGATTCCGCCGGACCAGAATGCGTCCCAGATGCGGTCAATCCCTATCTCCACCGCGAACCCGGAAGTTCGCGTTTCCGTGATCTGGCTCCCCGAACGTAACCCTCTTCGAAATTCTATCGGACTGCGACAGCCTCTATCGTGCGAAGGTCCACTTTACGTGCGCTGAACGATTGGACGCGGTGACAAAGCGAACCAGATACGTACCCGGCCCGAGCGACCTGGGCTCCCAGGGGATGGCGTAGGAGCCACTGGCGGGAACCGACTCGAACGGCCGTACAGCGCGGAGCCGTCCCTGGACGTCGTAGAGCTCGAGCCGCACGCGGTCGGCTTGCGAGACCGTGAACGGGAACGTGGCTCCACCCACACCTACACGCGGATTCGGATACGGTGCCGCGACCGCGAACTTGGGCGGTGAATGATCGTCCGCGACTCCCGTCACTTGCGGTGCGTCCGTACCGAGCGCGACCACGTTAAGTTGATTGATCGCGCCTACCCAGCCCCAGGTGGAACCGTTCGCGGAGGAGGCAACCTCTCCCTCCTTCGCCGCCGCCATGAGCTGCGCGTCGAGATCCACCAGCGCGCTCATGCTCCCCTGCGAGAGCGCGCCGACCGGGGTCCAGGCTGCACCGTAGTTGATGCTGCGATACACCTCGCCCGTCGACACGAGAACAAAGAGCTGAGCCCCGAGCCTGCGGATGGCGACCGCACTGGACGTTGTGATCACGCCCACCGTGGCCCACGTCGCCCCCTGGTCCAGGCTCTCGGCGACCTGGCCGGTCTTCGTGAGGGCATACAACCTCCCCAGGGGACCCCGTGCGAGGCTCACCCAGTCGGATCCCGACGAGTGCGGCGATCGCGGTGAATGTGGCGCCCTCGTTTGCGGACGAGTAAAGCGTCCCCGACTCGGTGAGGACGAGCACGTTCCCGTACGGTGAGAGCGTGAACCCGGCTATGTCGCTCGCCGCAACCGCGCCGACGGGAGACCAGGAGGTACCGCCAGTGGTCGTGCGGTAGACAGTTCCCGACCGGGACGCGAGGTAGAGTTGCAGGCTGCTCGTCCCGGCTGCGATACCGACAGCGTCGTGCACCGGAACCGCGCCGATCGCGGACCAGGTCGCGCCACCGGTCGTCGACTTGTAGAGCTCGCCCGTATCAATAAGGCCGAAGAGATTCGACGCCTCCAGCCTTGAGGGGATTCCTACAAAGGAAGTGCCGGTCAAGACCAGCGCCGTGACCAAACGAATCAAGCGCAACATGGAACGCTACCTCAGCGAACCACGACGAGCTTGATCACCCGATCATCGCCCGCCGTGTTGGTGCGCAGGAAGTACGTGCCAGACGCCACCTTGTTCCCCTGCCCGTCTTGGCCATCCCAAATCGCTGATTGATACCCCGCACTGTATTGTCCTCGCGCAACCGTTCGCACCAGTCGCCCCGAAACGTCGTACAGCGATACCTCCGCAGGGCCCGATCCGCCGCCAAGCGCGCCGTGCGTCGCGAACGCGATCGAGAGATTCCCCCCGCGATACGGCAGCGGCCAAGCAGAGAGGGGCGCCGCGGGACGGAACGAAGTCTCGCCGACCAGAAGCTCCTCTCCGAGTCCGTTCACCACGAATAGGCGGTACCGTGTGGCGGGTCCCGCCCCCGGATCCGCGTAGCTCGTCTCCCTGGTCAGCGGGACGATCGTGTGCCAATCGCTCGAGCTGGACGCCCTCTCGAGGCGGTACCCAGCGAGATCGTCCGGGCCGGGATCGGTACGCCATGTCACCACCGCCCCCGCCCGGCCTGGGGCCGGTGCCGCTAGGAGAGCGAGCAACGCAACTGAGGTCTGGATGGTGAAGAGCGAATCGGATTCCGATGTCGAAAGCGGATTCGCGCGCTCGACGCGAATCCGGGCGAATTTGGTCGGCGTATGAGGAACACGCAGGTCGATTCGGTTCGCCACGGTCCCTTGCGCCAGGGTCTGGTACGTCGCGCCGCCATCCGCCGAGAGGGAAACCGTGACGGGACCTATCCCCGACCAGGCGATCGTTCGCATGCTTCCCACGGGCCACGTGGCCCCCGCGAGCTGGGTCGCCACGCGCACCGACGAGCTGGCGAATCGGATGAAGGGAAGGAATTCCGGGTTTGAGGCCTGCTCGTTGTAGGCGATGCTGGGGTTCCCCTGAGCGTCGAACGCGAGCGAGGTGTTCTGACCGACGAGATAGGGTCCCGAATCGGGGGTCTCCAAGGTCCAAACACCGCCGCTCTTGACGGCGTACTTCAGGCTCGTGTTGGTGACGTCGTAGTAGCTGATCCGCGGATTAGCGTTCGGGTCCAAGAACAGTGAGGTGTAGTTTCCGACGTTCCCGCCAGCGTCAACGATCTCGGTGGTCCAGATGATGTTGTCCGATCTGGAGGCGTATTTGAGATTCTCCGTTTCCGACGTCCTTGTAGGAGATGTGGGGGTTTCCAGACGCGTCCAGCCGGAGCGACGGCTCGGCGCCCACATTACCCGCGGCGTCCCCGGTCTGAAGCGTCCAGGCTCCGACCGCCTTTGAGGCGTACCGCAGATCGCCGTTGGTCACGTCCCAATACGCGATACGCGGGTTGTCTCGGCTGTCCAGCGCCAGGGATGGGGAATGTCCCGTGTCCCCCGCCGCGTCCACGACCTCGATGGTCCAGACCCCCCCGGCCTTCTTGGCATACTTCAAGTCCAGTGTGGTTAGGTCCAAGTAGGCGATATGGGGATTACCCTGACTGTCTACGCGGATCGACGTGCTGAGGCCGACATTTGCCGCTGCCCCATCAGCGGTTTCGACCGTCCAAACCCCACCGGACTTCGTGGCGTATTTCAGGTTTCCGTTCGTCTCGTCGTAGTAGCTCACGTGAGGGTTACCCAGGAGATCGAGGGTGATCGCCGCCGCGCCGCCCACGATCCCAGTGGCATCCACGGTTTCGAAGACCCATCCACCAGACGTCTTATAGGCGTATCTCAGGTCCAGCGTCGGGAAATTGGATTCGTAGACGATGTAAGGGGTCCCGTAGCCGTCGATGGCCAGCGACGCAGAACTGGGGCCTATGGAATCGATGCGCTCCGGAACGAAGGGTGTCGCCCCGGCCTGACCGATGCAGGCCAGTAACAGGAACCCCATCGTTACCGACAGAATCCGAGTCGTTCGAGAGGTGATCCGACGCACGGCAGGAATCGGACGGCAGGTCTTCATGTACCCTCCCCTATCGTTGACTTTCAGTGCTGGCGCACTCCGTGCGACGGAAGTAGCGTCCAGCCCCCTGTTACCCGCCACCACGATTCGGCAGGCGAGAGAGCCAGAGATCAAAGGAGCCGCATTCTGACGCCTCGGGCCGGATCTGCGCAAGAGGCCCGTCGGCAAAGGAACCGCAGAGAAGGCAAACAGGGTCGAGCCCGGCGGCACAGGGTGCCGCAACCCGCACACACACGCTCAAATACACGAAGCCCCGGCAGCTCGCGCCACCGGGGCCCATAACTTCACCGCGAACCCGAAAGTTCGCGTCTCCGTGATCTGGCTCCCCGAACGTAACCCTCTTCGAACCAACGGGGCTTCGCCCGGGCGGGAGAGGTGGTACCCAGGCCGAATCGTCCGAGTCGCGATCAGGCGCTGGAGAAATCCAACCCCAGTGGATAGTATGGGCTGGTGAAGCAAGTTGCTGCTAGGCACGCGATTCCGGACAACCTGAGGCGTTTCACCATTCCGGTTTGGGCAATTCCGGCCCTTGTCGCTCTGGTTCTGTCCTCGAACGGCTTCCAATTTCCGTTTCTCTGGGATGACTACGACTTCCTTGGTCGCGCACAGACCTTTAGCCTGCGGCAACTGCTTCCGGATCCGGCAACGATCTTCTATCGGCCTCTCTCACGTGAGATCTACTTTGGCGTCGTCTACGCCCTGGGCGCGACCGGGGCGCTCTGGGGCCATATCCTCAACGTGGTCTTGTTGATTGCGGCGACCATCTTACTCACCGGATTGGTCTCGCGGCTTTCGGGTGTCAGGGCGGGTTTCTTGTCCGGTCTTGTATTTGCCTGTTTCAGCCAGGTACCCCTTCTTGCAGCGTTCATCTGCACCGTTCAGGACTTGATGGCTCTCGTGTTCATTCTTCTCGCATTACATCTTCGCCTGGCTCGCCGACCGATCTTGGCACTGCTCGCCTTGGCTGCGGCCATACTATCCAAGGAGACCGCACTTGCGGCCGTGCCGGTCCTCATCGCGTTCGATTGGGTACTCGGACGAAGGCCATACAAGCTGGGGATCAACGTGGTCGCGTACGGTGCATTGACCGCTGCATGGGCGGGGATCCATCCGGGCATCCAGTCCCTCCTGGCGAACCGGATGCAGCGGACGGTCGGGGGCTATGTGGGGCCTCGACAATCCGGAGCGCCTGGGATCGTTGGGGAAGAGCATCGTCACGCTCCTGAACCTTCCGCTTAGCGGCGTTTCAACGCCGTGGCCCGCGGAGTTGAATCTGCGATTGGCTATCGCCCTGGCGATTGGAACGCTCGGCTTCCTCTTGCACGTGTACAAAGCCAAGCGCGTGCCCGGAGTGGGACCGGGATACGACCGGGGACTCCTGATTCTGGGGTCGCTTCTGACGGTCCTTCCTCTCCTCTTAACCTCGGGACTCGTGCGCCATTGGGCACCGTACTACACGTGTATCCCCTTCCTCGGTATCGCAATCTTGGCAGGACGATTGCTTGGGAAACTGTCACCCCGGTTCTCTGCGATTGCTGTCGCACTGTGGGCTGTAATGGGCATCTGGTCTCGAGCTGCAGCGGATCAGCCCTGGGACACCCACAGAGAGAAACTTGAAACCTGCCGCCGCGGCCCTGATTCAGGTTGAGAGAGGATTCCGAGCACTCCATCAGTCCTTTCCGCCCCGCGCACTGGCCCGCGTTTCCGTACAGAGTACTCCGGAGTGCAGAGCGTCCACATGCACATGTATCGCTTTCAGGCGCTGCGCATCTGGTATCGCAATCCCACTCTCCTAACTCTTCGGCCCGAGCGGCGCCACGCGAACGGCGACGCCGAGTTTCTCTTCTGGATTACGCCCTCCCTTGAGGTCTTCGAGGTCGACCCAGCTACGCTGGCGCATAGGCCCCAGGGTGGACCTGAGAACAGCTTTGAATACCGAAAAGGTTCTCCGCAACTACGCTCAAGGCTTGGCCGCATCGGGTGAGCTCGATCGCGCCGTTTCAATACTCGTGCGGATGCCCGAGGTCGACCCGGTGCTCCGTAACATGGATCACCGCTTCGCGGCGACCCTCCTGCTGTCCCAGGGACGAGCACAGGCGGCGCAGGAGGTCGTGTCCGAGCTTTCCCCGCTCGGTCGTGAAGTGAGTCTCGCAGCCGTCGTTGCCTTTCTCCAATATTATTCAAGGCCCGGACAGATTTTCGATGAGTACGTGCTTCGCGCCTTCGACGTAGACCGCGCTGACCTGGAGGCGATCAGGGTTGTAATGAGGGAGTGTGAGGTAAGCCAGAGGCGCGATGTCGCGCTCCGTTTCGCGCATAGGCTTCTCACCTTCAGGCCTGGCGATCCCGAGGCAAAATCCATTGTGGAACGACTTGCGCTGGTGCCCGTGCGTGAACGAATCACGATTCCCATTGCCGGAGATTCGCTCTAACAAGACCCGCGACCGGTCTCACTAGCACCGCGAACCCGAAAGTTCGCGATTCCGCGATCTGGCTCCCCAAACGTAACCCTCTTCGGAATTACCGAACGACGCGAATTTGCGCCGGAGATACTGTCGAGACGCGGTCCGTGACTGATTGCTGACAGACGCGCATAAGCTCCGAGCCGCAATAAACCCGTCGTCCTACCTTGCCACTACTACCTTGCGGACCTCAACCGCGCCCCCTGCCTCCAACCGCAGGAAGTAAGTCCCCGAAGCAACCGGACGCCCCTGCTTGTCCCGTCCGTCCCACGCTACCGACCGGCGACCCGCGGACTCCACACGGTCAATCACAGTCGCCACGCGCCGGCCCTGAACGTCGTAAACGACGATGCGTACGCGGCCCGATCGCGGCAGGCCGTAGCCCAACTCCCCTCGGCTACCAAACGGATTCGGAGAGACTGGACCGAGGCTCAGTACCATCGGCATACTTCCCTCGGGCAGGGTCACCCAGGTCTCGCTCGAGGTCGTCTCCGTGCCCGAGATATCGAGCACTACGAGCCGGTAGCCGTACTGGGTTCCCGGCGAAACAGCGGTGTCCTCGAAGAGGATGTTGCGATTCACGTCGGACTGCGGATGGCCGAGGAGCGTCCAACCCGTATTCAACGTCCTCCGATAGACGCTGGTCAGAACGATCTCATCTCCTGGCGCGTACCAGTGGATGCGCACGCGCCCCACCTCGGCCTCCGTGCTCAACGTTGTGAGGGCGACTGCCGTCGTGGGGGAGCCGAGGTTTCGAAGAACCGAAACGGTGGAGCTCAACCAGTTTGCGGTCACGATGTCCGGCCTCCCGTCCGCGGTCACGTCGGCAATCGCAACGGAGCTGGGATAGTCTCCGGCCCCGTAATCCATTCTCATGCCCAACGTCCCATCCCCGTTTCCCAGAAGAACGCTGACGGTCTTGGCACCATAATTCGCAGTTACGACGTCGGGCTTTCCATCGGCGCTCACGTCCGCGATCGCGATAGAGTAGGGCTCCTTCGAAGCCTGGAAGTCCGCCTTCGCGGTGAACGATCCGTCGCCATTTCCCAGAAGGACGGATGCAGTCCCAGCGAGGTTCGCAGTCACGAGATCTGGTTTCCCATCTCCATTTAGATCGCCGATGGCGACAGAATGAGGCCCCCCTCCCGTCCCATAGTCCACCTTCGCCGCAAAGGAGCCGTCCCCGTTCCCCAAGAGGACAGAAGTGCTGCTCGGAAAGTAATTCGCGGTCACAACGTCTGGTTTCCCGTCCCCATTCACATCGCCGATCGCGACAGATTGGGGATTGTTCCCCGTTCCGTAGTCCACTTTCGTCGCGAATGTCCCGTTCCCATTGTTCAAGAGAACCGATATCGAGTTGGTGCTGTCGCTCGCCGTCACGATATCCGAATTCTCATCCCCATTCACATCACCGAGGGCGACGGATTCTGGATGCCTCCCCGTCGCGTAGTCCACCTTCACCGCGAACGTGCCATTCCCGTTACCCAGAAGAACAGACACGGTGTTGGAGCTGGAGTTCGCCGTCACGAGGTCTGGTTTGGCGTCCCCATTCACGTCCCCAATCGAAACGGAGGAGGGCGTGTCCCCCGTCCCGTAGTCAATGTTCATCGCGAACGAGCCGTCCCCGTTTCCCAGTAAGACCGACACTCGACCAAAGCCCGGGCCGGGGCCGGAACCGACACCAGCCGTCACGAGATCGGGCTTGCCGTCTCCGCTCACATCGCCGATTGCGACGGAGGAGGGGTCAGACCCCGTCTGGAAATCGACATCTACCCCAAAGGTCCCGTTTCCGTGGCCCAGGAGAACAGACACCGTCCCATCGGTGATGTTCGCGGTCACGAGATCCGGGTTCCCGTCTGCGCTCAAATCTCCGATCCATACGTCAAAGGGCCCGCTCCCCGTCGGGTATTCCGTGCCAGTCCCGAACGTTCCGTTCCCAAGACCTAGAAGGACCGAAACCGTGTTGTAGAGTGCATTCGACGTCACGATGTCCGGCTTGCCATCGTTGTTCACGTCTCCGATCGCACCGGAGTATGGGATAAGTCCGGCGCCGAAATCCGTCTTCGCTGCGAATGACCCGTCGCCGTTGCCCAGTAGAATGGACACGTTGTTCGAACCGCTATTCGCGGTCACGAGATCTGGCGTTCCATCCGCACTCACGTCACCGATTGCGACGGATTGCGGATTGGCGCCCGTCCCGTACTCCACGTTCGCGCCGAACGTCCCGTTCCCGTTTCCTATGAGGACCGAGACCGTGGACCCTGTGGAGTTTGCCGTCACGATGTCCAATTTCCCATCTCCACTCACATCACCGATCGCGACGAAGTAAGGTGCTCCGCCCGTCGCGTACTCCACGCTCGACCCGAAGGTCCCATTGCCATTCCCCAGGAGAACCGACACCGTGACTCCCGCGGAATTCGCAGTTACAAGATCCAACTTCCCATCTCCGCTCACATCCCCAATCGCGACGGAATAGGGTGCTCCCGACGCCGCATACTCCACATTCGTCCCGAACGTCCCGTTTCCATTGCCAAGAAGCACCGACACGCTTGGGGGTGCCAAGTTCGCTGTTACGATGTCCAGCTTCCCATCTCCACTCACGTCTCCAAGCGCGACGGAGTAGGGAGCGTTTTCAGTTGGATAGCTAGTCCTGATCTCAAACGTGCCATCTCCGTTCCCCATGAAAACGGACACCGAGTCGTCCCCGTTCGCCACGAGATCCAGCTCCCCGTCCCCGTTCAGATCGCTCATCGCGATGGACCGGGTGCCATACCCCGCATCAAATGATCGAAACGGCGATGCAAACAGAGGATCACCTGCCGCGCTGGATGCGGCCCCTCCAACCAGCGACCCACATAGGAGTAACAGAGCAAGTGCCAGCAAGGAAATCTTCAGCAAGTGCTCCCCCTTGTGAGCCCTCGACGGACTTCGACACGTCCCAACCGATCGGGCTCTGCGGTGTCCACAATGCCTTCCCTGGGAGATCGACTCCGAGCGTCTGGCTCCCCGAACATAACCGGCTTCGGAATTCCCCTCTCCTCCTCCCGGGCCACCGGGGCAGGCTGAGGCAAGGGATTAGGAGTAGCCTATTTTAGAATCGCGAACCGCCCCGTAACGGGCCCATCGGCTGAATTTACCTGGTAGAAATAAACTCCCGAGGGAAGCGCCTCGCCTCGCTCTCCCCGACCGTCAATCCTAACCGCGTGCTCACCCGCGGGCAACTCCGGCGCTTCCATCAACGTCCGCACAAGGCGCCCTTGAAGATCGAGTATCAGGCAAACACCTCGCTTCGGGTGTCTATTTTCTCCGCCTGACACAGGGTGGCAAGGTCGCAACGCGGCGGGTCGTCCTGATTCATTAGCTGCCTATGCGCCACATGCGCGAAGGCCCCGACGGATGACCGTCGAGGCCTCGCGATCCCAAGCCCGAAGTTTGAAGAGGGTTGCGCTTGGGGTACTGGCTCCCCGAACGTAACCCTCTTCGGAAAGAGCCGGCCACATCCGCCCGCGGGACCCTAGATCAGGTCTCGAGGCCCAGCGGGACGGATCGCTTACCTCAAGATCGTAAACGCGCCCTTCGACGACGCCGTCCACCGACAGCACACGATAGAAGTAGATGCCAGATGCGAGCCGGTTCCCCTGCTCGTTCCGTCCATCCACTGTCACCTCATGGATGCCGGGTGACAAGGACTGCTGCGGCATCAGGGTCCGAACCAGACGCCCGTTCAGGTCGAACACCTGAACGCTCGCCGCGCCAGGCTGCGTCGTCACGAACGTGAGCTTCCCCTGAGGATTGAGCGGATTCGGGGATACCGACGCCAGACGACCCCGAACCCAGGAAGCCCAGCTTGATCACGTGGACCAGGGTCGTCCCCTGGAACCTCCCCCCTGACGTGAGGGCTCCCTCGAGCGTCACGTTGACGTTGCTCGTGCCGTTGGGCAGGCTCGCGAATAGGGCCTTCAAGTCATTTCGGGCGAAGCAGACCCTGAGCTCCGCGACTCCGTTGCGATTCCTGTCGCCGCCCGACGTGCTCCTGCACCCGGTCACAATCGACACTCCGTTGTAGCTCATCGACACGGATGACAGGACGACGTCGGTGATGGCGAAGGAGCCATTGATCGGCTCGATCCAGACCCAGGTGGGCAGGAGCTGCGGGAAGATGTAGTTCAGATTGAGGGGATAGAACGCCTTCGCCGCGAAGAAGTCCCGCAAGGTGGCCGTCGTGGTGGCCGTGCCGGTCAGCGAGCCGTCCGACACGGTGAGCGTGACGGTGTAGGGGCTCCCGACCTTCGACGCGTACGTGTGCGACGGCTGGGTGCCGCTCCCCGTACCACCATCCCCGAAGTTCCATGCAAACGTCAGCGCATCGCCGTCAGGATCGGACGATGTGAGCCATCGAAGGAGACCGCGTACCCCACCGTCCCGCTGTACGGACCGCCCGGATTCGCGACCGGTGCCCGGTTGACGTTGTTGACCGTGATCGCCGTCGTGGCGGTCCCGACGCCGCCAATGCCGTCCGTGCCCTGGAACGTCACGGAGTACGCATGGCTCGGAGGCGGGTCCCCCTGGCTGAAGTCCGGAGTCCAGTTGAAGGTGCCGGTATTGTCGCCGTTGTCCACAAATGTGGCGCCCGTCGGGGCATCGGGAAGCATCGACAGCGTGACATGGTCCCCATCCGCGTCCGTCGCCGAGACAGCAGAGGTCAACGCCATCCCCTCATCGACACTCAATCCCGGAGGAGCCGTGATGACCGGCACATGGGTGATTGGCGCAGGACCCGTATTCAAGAGAACCGACACAGTGTTGGAGCCTTGATTCGCCGTCACGAGATCCCGCTTCCCATCCCCGCTCACATCCCCGATTGCGACGGATATGGGCGCGAGCCCCGTCCCGTAGTCCACCTTGGCGCCGAAGGTCCCGTCCCCATTACCCAAGAGAGCGGACACGGTGTTGGAAAAGACATTCGCCACTGCGAGATCCGACTTCCCATCCCCGCTCACGATCCCCTATCGCGACGGATCGGGGACCTTCCCCGTCCCGTAGTCCACGTTCGCCCCGAAGCTCCCGTCTCCGTTGCCCAAGAGAACCGACACGGTGTTGGAGCCGCTATTCGCGCACCACGAGATCCGGCTTCCCATCCCCACTCAGATCCCCTATCGCGACGGAGTAGGGACCGCTCCCCGTCCCGTAGTCCACATTCGCCCCGAAGCTCCCGTCCCCATTGCCCAAGAGAACCGACACGGTGTTGGAGCTGTCGTTCGCCACCACGAGATCCGACTTGCCATCCCCGCTCACATCCCCAATCGCGACGGACTGGGGATAGCTCCCCGTCCCGTAGTCCACCTTCGCCCCGAAGGTCCCGTCACCATTGCCCAAGAGAACCGAAACGTTGCTGGAGCTGCCATTCGCCACCGCGAGATCCGGCTTCCCATCCCCACTCACATCCCCGATCGCGACGGACTGGGGATAGCTGCCCGTCCCGTAGTCCACCTTCGCCCCGAAGGTCCCGTCCCCATTGCCCAAAAGAACCGACACGGTGTTGGAGCCGATATTCGCCATCACGAGATCCGGCTTCCCATCCCCGCTCACATCCCTGATCGCGACGGAGTAGGGATCGATCCCCCGTCCCGTAGTCCAACTTCGCCTGGAAAGTCCCGTCCCCATTGCCCAAGAGAACCGACGCAGTATTGGAGTTCTGGTTTGTGGTCACGAGATCCGGCTTCCCATCCCCGCTTACATCGCCGATCGCGACGGATGTGAGACCGCTCCCCGTCCCGTAGTTCAAATTCGCCCCGAAGCTCCCGTCCCCATTGCCCAAAAGAACGGAAACGGTGTTGGAGTTGCCATTTGCCGTCACGAGATCCGGCTTCCCATCCCCGCTCACATCCCCGATCGCGACGGATTGGGGAAAGTTCCCCGTCCCGTAGTCCACCTTCGCCCCGAAGGTCCCGTCCCCATTGCCCAAGAGAACCGACACGGTATTGGAGTTCTGGTTTGTCGTCACGAGATCCGGCTTCCCATCCCCGCTCGCATCTCCGATCGCGACGGAGAGGGGATGGTTCCCCGTCCCGTAGTCCACCTTCGCCACGAAGCTCCCATCCCCATTGCCCAAGAGAACCGACACGGTGCTGGAATCGGCATTCGCCACCACGAGATCCGGCTTCCCATCCTCGCTCACATCCCCCATCGCGACGGAGTAGGGACCGTTCCCCGTCCCGTAGTCCACCTTCGCCCCGAAGGTCCCATCCCCATTGCCCAGGAGAACGGAAACGGTGCTGGAAGCTGTAATTCGCCACCGCGAGGTCCGGCTTCCCATCCCCGCTCACATCCCCGATCGCGACGGAGTAGGGATGGCTCCCCGTCCCGTAGTCCACCTTCGCCCCGAAGGTCCCGTCCCCATTGCCCAAGAGAACGGACACGGAGTTGGATAAGAGATTCGCCACCGCGAGATCCGGCTTCCCATCCCCGTTCACATCCCCGATCGCGACCGCGGAGGGAGAGTTCCCCGTCCCGTAGTCCACCTTCGCCCCGAAGCTCCCGTCCCCATTGCCCAAGAGAACGGACACGGTGTTGGAGTTGTAGTTCGCCACCGCGAGATCCGGCTTCCCATCCCCACTCACATCCCCGATCGCGACGGAGGTGGGACCGTCCCCCGTCTCGTAGTCCACCTTCGCCCCGAAGGTCCCGTCGCCATTGCCCAAGAGAACGGAAACGGTGCTGGAGTTGAAATTCGCGGTCACGAGATCCGGCTTTCCATCCCCGTTCAGATCTCCCGTCGCGACGGAGAGGGGCAAAGAACCCGTGTCGAACGGTAGAAACGCCGCCGCAAACAAAGGCTCACCCCATGAGTGCCCCGCATTGACCGAGATGGCCGACACACACACGACAAGCAGAAGCCCCAATCGCGGCACAAAATTGTGACGACGACCGGAACAGCAAGCAGCGGACACCGGAGAACCACTCATGACAGCACCCCCTATTGAAGACCAGACATTACCGCCTTTGGGCCATTGGGCTAAGACAAGAGCAGCCGGGTGTCGTCCGTCGCGGAGCCGCCGGTCGAAGCGGTGGGGTCTTCATAGAGGAGCGGACGGCGGTTAGAGCGAGGGAAACGAAGAACGCGATCGATACTGCGATTCCTGCACGCATGGGGCGAGGTCCCCTTCAGATTTTTGAGCAGTTCCGGGGCGTCCCTGCCGCCAGGCGCAAACAAGGTAGAATCCCAGCATACTCCTAGGTCGGCAGTGCGGAAAGCCATGGTTACGTGAGGCCGCCCGTGACAGCGATGGACTCGAGGCGGAAGCATCAGCCCGTTCATCCTCATCACCCGCCGAATTCGCTTGGGGTTGTACTCCGTGCGGCAGGCGCGATTCACCATCACCCACACGCGCCGATATCCGTAGCTCGCCCGGCTGTTCGTCACCGCGCGGATCTGACGGAGTACGGTCTCGTCCTCGGGACGGCGATAAGAATCCCTCGGGCCGTGGCCGGATCACGTGGTAGGCCGTCTGGCGCGCCATCCCCAGGGTTCTACAGATCGCCGCAACCGGAAACCCCGTCACCGACCGGACCCTTTGCGCAACGACGGACTTTTTTTTACAACCTCCGCCGCGGCGCGCAGGATCTCGTTCTCCATCGTCTTCCGCCCCAGCGCCCGCTCCAGCTCCCGGATCTTCGCCTGAGCCTCACGAAGCTCGCTCGCCGGCACGACGTCCTCATCGGCCCGCACGGCGGTAGCCGCCCCCGACTCGTACCGACGCTTCCAATTGCGAATCACCGTGGGCAGGATATCGAGTTCTCGGCTCAACTCCGCGAGCGTCTTCTCGCCGGTCAACAGGCGCTGAACCGTCTCCCGCTTGAACTCCGGCGTGAACATGCGCCGTCCATCAGCCTTCTGTGGGAAATCACCCATGGCCCCTCCTTCAGGGTCATCTTACGCTCCATGGGTGTCCAGTCGAAGTGGGGAGCATTCCAAGTCTCGCAGCCGTTGTTGCCTTTCTCCAATATTATTCAAGGCCCGGACAGATTTTCGATGAGTACGTGCTTCGCGCCTTCGACGTCGACCGCGCTGACCTGGAAGCGATCAGGGTTGTAATGAGGGAGTGTGAGGTAAGCCAGAGGCGCGATGTCGCGCTCCGTTTCGCGCACAGGCTTCTCGCCCTCAGGCCGGGTGATCCAGAGGCAAACTCTGTTATGGAGCGACTTGCGCTGGTGCCCGCCCGTGAGCGAATCACGATCCCCATTGCGGAAGATTCGCTCTAGCAAGACCTCTAGCGACCGGCGCTCCGGGATGCAGAGTCCAGCCGAGTCACCGCTTCCCATCTCCAATTCGTCTTTGCGAGAGAGCCAGAGAGGAAGAGAGCCGACAGGTCCCCAACGTGAGCCGCTCTCCGTGACTTCGCGTGTGGATTGGGCTGGCCAGCGCTCAGGTGGAACTACGACGAAGTGGGAAGCGAGAGCGCCACAACGTCGCGCCCTGACGTCATATGCGCGAAGGCCCCGACGGATGACCGTCGAGGCCTCGCGATCCCAAGCCCGAGTTTGAAGAGGGTTACGCTTGGGGTACTGGCTCCCCGAACGTAACCCTCTTCGAACTCTGTTGGCTGATTAGAGGCTCCACTCCCCTGGCCCAGCGGGTCATGTGGGCTCTCGGTTCGGCTTGACCCCCCTTCGAGCCGTATCGCGGACGAGCTCCGCGCTCTCCGGGTCACCCGGTCTCAGCCTCTGGAGCTTGAGCGCGAACCATGCCGACTGTCCTAACGACCCCTCTCTCCGGAACTCCCTCATGATCCAACGGATGGTTTCCGGATCGCTATTCGAGATTCCGAATGCCTCGAACGCCGCCTCGTCGAGCGGCTCGCTCATGCTTGCTTCTCCGAGAAGGCGCTTCACGAGTATGAGGGCGTCGGTTCTGGAAAAGGACGGTGTCGTAGCCATGATTGAATCGGCCTCTCTTTGGCGGCCGGCCGCTAGGAGAATGCTCGCCATCATTCGGCGGTCGTAGGCAGCTGGGGCGCCCGGCTCGGCCTTGGCGAGACCGTCGAGGAGTCGGATTGCGTGGTCCGTCTCCCCACCAGCCGCCACAGCACGCGCGTAGTTGTTCAGTGGACGGTTGATCTCCGCCCAGTCGGGCGCTTGCGGCATGGAGGCCCGGACACGATGTGTCTCTGGATCGATCGAGATCACATCGAGGTCTGTCGTGACACGAACAAGGTATTCGGAGGGCGCGCCCGGCGTCCGCCTTAGCGTCGAGACCGTGCGGAGGGTGGGGTCCTGATACCAGATCCGGAGTGCCTGGGCATCCAGGAGGGTGCTATGAATCCCCCGAGCGCCCGTCGTGCCAACCGAAACAACGACCTGACTTCCCTTCGGGAGGCTCGGGAAGACCTTCCGGAAGTTTGCGCGAACTACCATGAGCGCACGTGACGCCTCAACGAAGACCGGTTCACTCCAGACCGCCTCCTGTTGCGCGTGAATCCCTCGGGTCCAGATTCCGAGGAGTAAGAAAGCAACTAGAGCAGCGAGAGCCGGGATTCTACCGAGCTTGGCAAG